>NZ_JBSVZE010000020.1:0-204 GCF_054052005.1 Salibacterium sp. K-3 | reverse complement strand
GGAAGCGTGGCAACACGTGCAGCTGACAGATACTAATCGGTCGAGGGCTTATCCTGACCAAGTGGTTTGGTTCGCACGGCTCTGATTTCGTTATGTCGTTTTGAGGGAACATCGTTCCCATGATACCGTCTGGTGGCGACGGCGGAGAGGTTCCACCCGTTCCCATGCCGAACACGGAAGTTAAGCTCTCCAGCGCCGATGATA
>NZ_JBSVZE010000019.1:0-212 GCF_054052005.1 Salibacterium sp. K-3 | reverse complement strand
TGGTGGGCCTGAGTGGACTTGAACCACCGACCTCACGCTTATCAGGCGTGCGCTCTGACCAACTGAGCTACAGGCCCATCACAATGAAAATGTCATTGTCCTCTCAAAATTGAATGAAAGTCAAAGCGTCCTCCCTTTCGGACCCGAAGGTCCGAAAGGGTCGACTCGGAAATTGCTCCGTAGAAAGGAGGTGATCCATCCCCACCTTCCGG
>NZ_JBSVZE010000018.1:0-223 GCF_054052005.1 Salibacterium sp. K-3 | reverse complement strand
CCATCTTTCGATGAACGGAAACGCCGGTGTGAATTCTTTTGGCTCTTGCATTCGTTATGTCGTTTTCAAGGAACATCGAGAGAGGATTGCCCTCTCAAAATTGAATGAAAGTCAAAGCGTCCTCCCTTTTCGGACCCGAAGGTCCGAAAGGGTCGACTCGGAAATTGCTCCGTAGAAAGGAGGTGATCCATCCCCACCTTCCGGTAGGGATACCTTGTTACGA
>NZ_JBSVZE010000017.1:0-241 GCF_054052005.1 Salibacterium sp. K-3 | reverse complement strand
CCCATTAACTTAACTACTTCAAGCATACGCTCTTCCGTTACACCTGGCATCATACGCGCATAATGTTTTAAATTTTGCCACCCTGTCATAAATGGATACATTTCCGGATTTTCAACAATGGCACCGACTTCACGTACAGCCTGTTTAAAATCTTTTTTTATACTATGTCCTTGAATGAGTACATCGCCTTCAGATATATTAATCAACCCAACCATCATGCGAATGGTCGTTGTTTTTCCAG
>NZ_JBSVZE010000016.1:0-248 GCF_054052005.1 Salibacterium sp. K-3 | reverse complement strand
GCTTAACTTAACCAAAGTATTAGGAACAGTAGCCATGTTAATTGCACTTGGATTAGGTGCAATGACAGCCGGGCTTTCGTTCTATCATAATATAGAGCTTCAAGCCTCTAGCTTTCAAGCAAATGATGCAGCAATCTATGAACCAACCAAGGAAGATTTAAAAACCATCGGAGCAATGGACGTCAGTGAAAAAAATACGTACGAGTATAAATTGACGAATGACGGAGTGTTCTTTCTTAAAGACAGCC
>NZ_JBSVZE010000015.1:0-252 GCF_054052005.1 Salibacterium sp. K-3 | reverse complement strand
TGGTGAGCCATGGAGGATTCGAACCTCCGACCCTCTGATTAAAAGTCAGATGCTCTGCCAACTGAGCTAATGGCTCCCGTCATTCAATAAAACATGCGCTATGAAAGACAAAAAAATAAACCATGTCAAAACGATGGTGTTTAGCTGCCACTTTGTATAAACGATGTAGAAATAAAAATGGTGCCGGCCAGAGGAATTGAACCCCCAACCTACTGATTACAAGTCAGTTGCTCTGCCAATTGAGCTAGACCG
>NZ_JBSVZE010000014.1:0-270 GCF_054052005.1 Salibacterium sp. K-3 | reverse complement strand
ATCAACAATTGACGAAGCTTCAAGAAATTCAAACAAAGGCCAATGATTGGAAACGGATAGAATTAACGTACCAAGAAAAACAAAAGCATATAAAGGAATTAGAGCAATCGTTAAGGGATATAAAACACAGTATTAGTGATCAATATGAAGAACGATTTTCTATAGAAAAACAAAGACATGCCTTGCCAACAATTCAAGCTTTTCAATCTATCCATAAGCAATTAAAACAGATGCCAGAGAGAATTTGTTTTCCTGAAGCGGGAATAGAGC
>NZ_JBSVZE010000013.1:0-294 GCF_054052005.1 Salibacterium sp. K-3 | reverse complement strand
GAGATGTACTAATCGATTCAAACCCCAGTGCTTTCTGAAGTCCATCATCTATTAGGGCATCGCTCATTTCTTCCAAGCTCTCGAATCCTTGCAGTTGGGCAAGTAACATGAGCTTTATATACCCTGCAGTTGTTAGCTTTTTTGTGTAGTAATCTTGTTTATTTTCTTCTACTTGTTCAAATAGTTTTTTCGTATTTATAGGTGAAACCCATTTACCAAATGATGATTTTAGTGTATTCTTGTCCATACGGATTATCCTTTACTTTTGGATTTGGACAGGAACCACCTGTACTT
>NZ_JBSVZE010000012.1:0-335 GCF_054052005.1 Salibacterium sp. K-3 | reverse complement strand
CATTTAAATAAAGAAATTCTGATTTCATAATGCCAAAGAAGTTTTCAATAACGGCATTATCATAACAGTTGCCTTTACGTGACATACTTTGCGTAATCAATCTTTCTCTCAAGGCGTGCTGATATTGTTTCATTTGATAATGCCAGCCTTGATCCGAATGAATAAGCAGTGCATCTTCCTCTGATAACCGTTTAAATGATTTCTCCAACATTTCCGATACAAGTGAATAAGTAGGTCTAGAGTCGATTGTATAGGCAATGATTTCCCCATTATATAAATCCAGTATAGGTGAAAGATAGAGTTTCTCCCCAAATAATTTAAACTCTGTAATATCC
>NZ_JBSVZE010000011.1:0-381 GCF_054052005.1 Salibacterium sp. K-3 | reverse complement strand
TACCAAGGCGACGATGCGTAGCCGACCTGAGAGGGTGATCGGCCACACTGGGACTGAGACACGGCCCAGACTCCTACGGGAGGCAGCAGTAGGGAATCATCCGCAATGGGCGAAAGCCTGACGGTGCAACGCCGCGTGAGTGAAGAAGGTTTTCGGATCGTAAAGCTCTGTTATCCGAGAAGAACAAGGATCGGTCAAACAGGCCGGTTCCATGACGGTACCGGATCAGAAAGCCCCGGCTAACTACGTGCCAGCAGCCGCGGTAATACGTAGGGGGCAAGCGTTGTCCGGAATTATTGGGCGTAAAGGGCGCGCAGGCGGTTTCCTAAGTCTGATGTGAAAGGCCACGGCTCAACCGTGGAATGGCATTGGAAACTGGGG
>NZ_JBSVZE010000010.1:0-435 GCF_054052005.1 Salibacterium sp. K-3 | reverse complement strand
AAAGGGTCGACTCGGAAATTGCTCCGTAGAAAGGAGGTGATCCATCCCCACCTTCCGGTAGGGATACCTTGTTACGACTTCACCCCAATCACCTGCCCCACCTTCGGCGGCTGGCTCCCAGAAGGGTTACCTCACCGACTTCGGGTGTTGCAAGCTCTCGTGGTGTGACGGGCGGTGTGTACAAGGCCCGGGAACGTATTCACCGCGGCATGCTGATCCGCGATTACTAGCGATTCCGGCTTCATGCAGGCGAGTTGCAGCCTGCAGTCCGAACTGAGAATGGCTTTTTGAGATTCGCTCCGCCTCACGGCTTCGCGGCCCTCTGTACCATCCATTGTAGCACGTGTGTAGCCCAGGTCATAAGGGGCATGATGATTTGACGTCATCCCCGCCTTCCTCCGGTTTGTCACCGGCAGTCACCCTAGAGTGCCCAAC
>NZ_JBSVZE010000009.1:0-489 GCF_054052005.1 Salibacterium sp. K-3 | reverse complement strand
ACTTGAGTACAGGAGAGGAGAGTGGAATTCCACGTGTAGCGGTGAAATGCGTAGAGATGTGGAGGAACACCAGTGGCGAAGGCGGCTCTCTGGCCTGTAACTGACGCTGAGGCGCGAAAGCGTGGGGAGCGAACAGGATTAGATACCCTGGTAGTCCACGCCGTAAACGTTGAGTGCTAGGTGTTAGGGGTTTCGACGCCCTTAGTGCCGAAGCAAACGCATTAAGCACTCCGCCTGGGGAGTACGACCGCAAGGTTGAAACTCAAAGGAATTGACGGGGGCCCGCACAAGCGGTGGAGCATGTGGTTTAATTCGACGCAACGCGAAGAACCTTACCAGGTCTTGACATCTTCTGGCCGCTCCAGAGATGGAGTTTTCCCCTTCGGGGGACAGAATGACAGGTGGTGCATGGTTGTCGTCAGCTCGTGTCGTGAGATGTTGGGTTAAGTCCCGCAACGAGCGCAACCCTTAACCTTAGTTGCCAGCATT
>NZ_JBSVZE010000008.1:615-953 GCF_054052005.1 Salibacterium sp. K-3 | reverse complement strand
TTTGAATTGACAGACGCTTGACTTTCATTCAATTTTCAAAGAGCAATGTGTATGCCGCCTTTCAAAGCGACAATTTCCATAGTACCAACTCATTTAATCAGAGTCAACACTTTTTTTGAAATTCTTTTTGGTGGAGCCTAGCGGGATCGAACCGCTGACCTCCTGCGTGCAAAGCAGGCGCTCTCCCGGCTGAGCTAAGGCCCCTTATTCAGATGGTCGGGAAGACAGGATTTGAACCTGCGACCTCTTCGTCCCGAACGAAGCGCTCTGCCAAGCTGAGCTACTTCCCGTTCTTTGAAAGAATAAGCTGCGAATCTCTTCGTCAACTACGTTCATGT
>NZ_JBSVZE010000008.1:0-515 GCF_054052005.1 Salibacterium sp. K-3 | reverse complement strand
CGTCAGGTCACGTACCGATGTACGTTCCCTCCTCCACTCTCTTGTTTCCTCGACCTTCTTGCTTCTTCTTTCAAAGGCCGAATAAGCTGCGAATCTCTTCGTCAACTACGTTCATGTCGTCAGGTCACGTACCGATGTACGTTCCCTCCTCCACTCTCTTGTTTCCTCGACCTTCTTGCTTCTTCTTTCAAAGGTCGACTAAGTTGTAAACCTCTTCGTCAACTACGTTCATGCTGTACCAGCTGTATTCTAATATGAAGAGAAAATGGTGCGCCCGAGAGGAGTCGAACCCCTAACCTTCTGATCCGTAGTCAGACGCTCTATCCAATTGAGCTACGGGCGCTTGATATCATGGAGCGGAAGACGGGATTCGAACCCGCGACCCCCACCTTGGCAAGGTGGTGTTCTACCACTGAACTACTTCCGCATTTCCTTTTTAAAATGGTGAGCCATGGAGGATTCGAACCTCCGACCCTCTGATTAAAAGTCAGATGCTCTGCCAACTGAGCTAATGG
>NZ_JBSVZE010000007.1:0-1677 GCF_054052005.1 Salibacterium sp. K-3 | reverse complement strand
GCGTAAGGAAGTAACTATTTTTTACCGACGGAGGCCTTCCGTCGGTTTTTTAATTGTCTAGGAAATTACACTAGCGTTGCATAAAAAGTAATGCTTCAAGTCAAGCGTTAATTTTCCATTTGAGACATATGTAACAGAATTTTCTGATATATGTTATTTGTACACAATGAAAAAAAGACAACAGGCATGAGAGGTAGCCCTTCATCCATTTTTTGAATAGTATATACTTTTAAACGAATAGATCGTATGTTAAATCATCTAAGTGTAACACGTCTCCTGTCTCATATTGTGCTAGGGTCTCTGCAAAAATTCGCTCATTGTCCCACCTTCGTCGTCCACTGGACTCTCGCTCTGGTTCTTTACGTACTTTCAAAATAAAGGTTGCCATGGATTGATCGTAACCATCCTTTATCCAACGCAACATTTCCAGCAAGGTTCCTTTGAAACCTATTTTATTTTTCATTAGGATGATCAGGCAAAAGGTAATCATTGCAAGATAGACTTGATTATAAACGGCATTTTCACTCTTACCATATAATGTTGTAATGACCAAGTGTTGCTTGATCCATTTGAAAAACAACTCTATTTTCCAGCGGTTTCGGTAGATATCGCTGATTTCTTGCGCACTGCGCTTGGCGTCGTTACACACAATCCGAATAGGCTTGCCATTACTATCTGTTGTCTCTATCAATTGTAATGGATGTTTCATGTTTCCGATTGTCACCATGGCATGGCGTGTGATGGGAGAAGATGGATCCACGAGTAACTCTTCCACGACGTGTACCACTGTATTGGCTTTGATACGCGTTGCAAATTTTATTCCTTTTTCCGAATAGGTATCGAACTTCGCAAAGTTGAAGTACCCGCGATCGAATACATGAAGCACATCTAACTGATAAACAATTAATTCATCCAGCTGTGTCTCATCCGCTGGTCGGGCTGGCGTTAGAATCATCTTATCTAGCGAGAGCGTATCATTGCACAACCTAATTGAAGTGTGCATTTTAATCCCGGCTTTTGTTTCTCGAAAATCAGCCCATTCATAGCCACTAAGACACATGGAAATAGTCGATGAATCAATCAAATGCAGCTGAAGCAATGCCTTTCCTGCTTTCACAGGTCCTAGTGTATACTGTACCTTTTGAATGAGATGACGAAGAATAGCTTCTGGTATTTCATGTGGGATTTGTCTATTCTTACGCGAGAGTTGTGACTTACTGATACTGTCTATACCTACTAATCGCTGCACCGTTTTTTTGCGTGAAACAGACTGACTGATTACTGCAAGATTTTCTGATTTTTTAAGTTGTGCGTAAATAAATAAGCGAATATAGGCAATGGTATCTAGCTTTTTCACATACTTGTCTACCTCTTCCATATCAATCATTTTTTGAATAACTTTTGTATCTAATGGATGAATGTATTCCTTGAATACCATTTTTATGGTATGATTGTCCATGAAAGACTCCTTATAATTTGGGATTTGGACAGGACTACCATTCCCTTATTATAAGGTTTTTTTATGCGTTTTTGTATTGATAATTCCTATTATTCTTAGTATTGACACAAGTTGTTTTTTCTTGACTACTTTATAAAAAGTTTATGCAACGCTAGTGGGAAATCATAAAATTTTTCAGCTGTGGATAAAATTACTAATTTATTTATCCACGTCCGGCT
>NZ_JBSVZE010000006.1:0-2874 GCF_054052005.1 Salibacterium sp. K-3 | reverse complement strand
GATGTTCCTTGAAAACGACATAACGAATGCAAGAGCCAAAAGAATTCACACCGGCGTTTCCGTTCATCGAAAGATGGACAATGGAGACACCGAATGTGCGTTGAAAGAATCAACCACTTACCAGGTTAAGCTGGAAAGGGCGCACGGTGGATGCCTTGGCACTGGGAGCCGATGAAGGACGCGACGAACGGCGAAACGCCCCGTGGAGCTGTAAGTAAGCTTGGATCCGGGGATGTCCGAATGGGGGAACCCGCTGTCCGTAATGGGACAGCGTCCGTCTCTGAACACATAGGAGGCGGCACGGCACACCCGGGGAACTGAAACATCTTAGTACCCGGAGGAACAGAAAGCATATGCGATTTCCCGAGTAGCGGCGAGCGAAACGGAAACAGCCCAAACCAGGGTGCTTGCACCCTGGGGTTGAAGGACACTCCTTACGGAGTTATCAAGAAAGACGGTAGATGAAGCGGCCTGGAACGGCCCGCGGGACACGGTAAGAGCCCGGTAGTCGAAACCGTCTTTCCTCCGGAGTGGATCCTGAGTACGACGGGACACGAGAAATCCCGTCGGAATCCGGGAGGACCATCTCCCAAGGCTAAATACGACCCAGTGACCGATAGTGAACCAGTACCGTGAGGGAAAGGTGAAAAGCACCCCGGGAGGGGAGTGAAAGAGATCCTGAAACCGTGTGCCTACAAGATGTCGGAGCCCGTTTATGGGTGACGGCGTGCCTTTTGTAGAATGAACCGGCGAGTTGCGATCTGATGCAAGGTTAAGTGGCAGACACGGAGCCGCAGCGAAAGCGAGTCTGAACAGGGCGATATAGTATCGGGTCGCAGACCCGAAACCGCGTGATCTACCCATGTCCAGGGTGAAGGCAGGGTAATACCTGCTGAAGGCCCGAACCCACGCAAGTTGAAAATTGCGGGGATGAGGTGTGGGTAGGGGTGAAATGCCAATCGAACGCGGACATAGCTGGTTCTCCCCGAAATAGCTTTAGGGCTAGCCTCGGAAGAAAGAGTCCTGGAGGTAGAGCACTGATTGGACGAGGGGTCCCTACCGGATTACCGAATTCAGTCAAACTCCGAATGCCAGCGACTTGTTTTCCGGGAGTCAGACGGCGAGTGCTAAGATCCGTCGTCAAGAGGGAAACAGCCCGGACCACCAGCTAAGGTCCCCAAGTATACGTTAAGTGGAAAAGGATGTGGAGTTGCTTAGACAACTAGGATGTTGGCTTAGAAGCAGCCATCATTGAAAGAGTGCGTAATAGCTCACTAGTCGAGTGACTCTGCGCCGAAAATGTACCGGGGCTAAACGTATCACCGAAGCTGTGGACGCCCTTACGGGCGTGGTAGGGGAGCGTTCCAGGCGCAGCGAAGCCGGACCGTGAGGACCGGTGGAGCGCCTGGAAGTGAGAATGCCGGTATGAGTAACGAAAAGAAGGGTGAGAATCCCTTCCGTCGAAAACCTAAGGTTTCCTGAGGAAGGTTCGTCCGCTCAGGGTTAGTCGGGACCTAAGCCGAGGCCGAAAGGCGTAGGCGATGGCAAACAGGTTGAAATTCCTGTACCACCTCCTTCCCGTTTGAGCGACGGGGGGACGCAGGAAGGAAGGGCAAGCGCGCTGCTGGAATAGCGCGTCCAAGCCGTAAGGCGGATGAACAGGTAAATCCGTTCATCGATAACGCTGAGCGGCGATGGCGAGGGAAATATCAGTACCGAAGTTCCCGGCCCTACACTGCCAGGAAAAGCCTCTAGCGAGGGGAGAGGTGCCCGTACCGTAAACCGACACAGGTAGGTGGGATGAGAATTCTAAGACGCTCGGGAGAACTCTCGTTAAGGAACTCGGCAAAATGACCCCGTAACTTCGGGAGAAGGGGTGCTTTTCTGGGTGTTAAAGCCCGGGAGAGCCGCAGTGAAAAGGCCCAAGCGACTGTTTATCAAAAACACAGGTCTCTGCGAAGCCGCAAGGCGAAGTATAGGGGCTGACACCTGCCCGGTGCTGGAAGGTTAAGAGGAGATGTTATCCCCTCCGGGGAGAAGCATCGAATCGAAGCCCCAGTAAACGGCGGCCGTAACTATAACGGTCCTAAGGTAGCGAAATTCCTTGTCGGGTAAGTTCCGACCCGCACGAAAGGTGCAACGACTTGGGCACTGTCTCAACGAGAGACCCGGTGAAATTATAATACCTGTGAAGATGCAGGTTACCCGCGACAGGACGGAAAGACCCCATGGAGCTTTACTGCAGCTTGATATTGGATTTTGGTACAGCTTGTACAGGATAGGTAGGAGCCTTGGAATCCGGACCGCCAGGTTCGGAAGAGGCGCTGGTGGGATACTACCCTGGCTGTACGGAAATTCTAACCTCGGGCCGTGACCCGGTGCAGGGACAGTGTCAGGCGGGCAGTTTGACTGGGGCGGTCGCCTCCTAAACAGTAACGGAGGCGCCCAAAGGTTCCCTCAGAATGGTTGGAAATCATTCGCAGCGTGCAAAGGCAGAAGGGAGCTTGACTGCAAGACTTACGAGTCGAGCAGGGACGAAAGTCGGGCTTAGTGATCCGGCGGTCCCGCATGGAAGGGCCGTCGCTCAACGGATAAAAGCTACCCTGGGGATAACAGGCTTATCTCCCCCAAGAGTCCACATCGACGGGGAGGTTTGGCACCTCGATGTCGGCTCGTCGCATCCTGGGGCTGAAGTAGGTCCCAAGGGTTGGGCTGTTCGCCCATTAAAGCGGCACGCGAGCTGGGTTCAGAACGTCGTGAGACAGTTCGGTCCCTATCCGTCGCGGGCGCAGGAAATTTGAGAGGAGCTGTCCTTAGTACGAGAGGACCGGGATGGACACACCGCTGGTGTACCAGTTGTTCCGCCAGGAGCAC
>NZ_JBSVZE010000005.1:0-54202 GCF_054052005.1 Salibacterium sp. K-3 | reverse complement strand
AAGTTAAGCTCTCCAGCGCCGATGATAATGAAGGGGCAACCCTTTGTGAAAGTAGGACGCTGCCAGGCACCAAAAGGACGGTCGGATATTCATCCGGCGGTTCTTTTTTTAATGGTTTTTGGAAATATGTGGTTTTAAAGGAGACTGCTCGTTAAAAAAGGGCCGATAGTGACCTCTGACATCCATCTTGAGACGACTACATTCCCATTCCGCTGCGATACTGTCTTCTGAAGCCTGTCTTTCGACCACTATTATGCTGTTTTAAGCAGCCACTGTCCCTTAAGGGGAATAACCTTTCCCAGTTTTCGCAGTAAGTTTTATTCTTTTGGCGGCGTCCGGGGGTACGTTGTGCCCTGTACGATACTGCCACCCTCTCATTCTTTCAAGGGGAAGAGACATCATAGAAAAAGAGAAGCTCTCCTACATTCATGGGGAGCTTCTCTATTTCTCCTGTGACAAAGGGAAACAGCAGAAGAACGTGCTGCAACACCATGACATTTTTGAATAAAAAACATAACATATAGTACGTAACGGTTGTTTGGCGGAATAATAACAAAAAGAAAAGGGCAGAATAAGATTCATAGATGAAAAGAGGAGGTGACATCAATATGGAAAAAGAAACACAGACGGAATTCTGTACTCTATGCGGCCGGAAGGAAAGCAGAGGCATTCATATTCTGGATATCTTTTTATGCCTGGATTGTGAAAAAGAGTTGATCCAGATGGAGGCAGAAGACCCCGCCTATCATCACGCGGTAAAAACATTGAGTTCTTCCAAAGCTTCCAAGCTGTTGATGTAATAAGGAATATTTGCAGGAAAACGGGGATTACGTCATAATTTTAGATACAGATATTCATATAAAAAAGTAGAGGGACAACACATGGATCAATCATCGCTTCCTATCGTAGAAGCCCTGCAGCAGCATGCTGAAGCACTGCCGGATTCCTTTCATGTACCAGGTCATAAAAATGGAGCCGTGCAGCCTGAGTATGCACAGAAGATCCTGTCGGCGGCTGCTTCTTTTGATCAGACGGAGCTTCCAGGCCTGGATGACCTGCATGATCCAGATGGCATCATCGCCGGGGCTCAGCAGCTGACGGCTGACGTTTATGGAAGCCGGGCGGCGTTTTTTCTCGTCGGAGGATCGACAGCAGGAAACCTGATTATGATTCTAGCTGCTCTGCAGGAAGGCGATATGGTGTTTGTTCAGAGGGACACTCATAAATCGATTATTAATGGTCTCCGGCTTGTAAAAGCACAGCCGGTGTTTCTGGAACCGGAATACGACGAAACGTCCGGACTGTCGATGGGGTTGGGCTTTCATACGGTGCAGCAGGCTTTTCGCTCTTATCCGGAAGCAGCTGGTTTAATCGTGAACCGGCCCGGTTACCATGGATGGACGTCTTCGATCCGCTCTATCATTGAAGAAGCCAAAAAGCACGGAGCGGTGGTACTGGCAGATGAGGCACACGGAGCACATCTGCCGGCAGCCGACTTTTTTCCGAAGAGTGCCGTGTCGCTTGGTGCCGATCTTGTCGTGCATTCAGCCCATAAAACGCTGCCTGCGCTGACGATGACAGGATACCTTCATGTTGGATGGTCGAGCCGTATCACCGCAGCAGAGGTACAGGAAACTGCCTCCATGATCGAGTCGAGCAGTCCGTCCTATCTGCTGCTGGCGTCATTGGACGCGGCGAGAAAATACCTGTACGATTTGAAACAGATCGATGATGCTGTATTGCATGCGCAGCTTGAGCAGACAAAACAGGCGCTTCTTCACGCCGGGGGTCTGGAAGAACGGCATCCGCCGCCGCACGTGGGTACGGATCCGTTGAAAGTAGTGGTTCAGGCGCCGAAGGGACATACCGGCTGGGCGCTGCAGCAGTACCTGGAAAAAGAGCAGGTGTTCACGGAACTGGCGGATGAGGCGCATGTAGTCTTTTTTCTTTCCTTTCAGCCTCTGTCCACTAAAACCCTGGAGCGGATTGAACGAGGGACAGCTCGTCTGCACCATGAAAATCCGGCTGTGTACTCCGGTTCCAGCGCACGGTCTCTGCCGTCTTTTGGCATGCAGCGTATGCCTGAAGACTGGCACCAGGCAGGAAAAGGACAGAGAGAAGTACGGGCGGTCCGAAAAGCAGAGCATGAAAAAGCTGCCGTTGATATTATCCCCTATCCTCCCGGAATCCCGTTGTTCTTAAAAGGAGAGATGCTCACCGGAAAGCGGTATACTTATCTGCTGGAACGACTGGAGCAAAGCGGAGGCATACAGGGGGTCTGGCAGGGGGAGGACGGACAATGGTTGACCAGTACAGTAAAAAGGATGGAAAAGCAATGAATGATAGAGGACTGTTTATCACATTTGAAGGTTGTGAGGGAGCGGGTAAAACGACGGTGCTGAATCAGGTGCATCGTCAACTGGAGCAGGAAGGATATTCCGTCCTCAAAACCCGGGAGCCGGGCGGTATTGATATTGCGGAAAAAATCCGCACGTTGATTCTTGATCCCGCCCATACAGCGATGGAAAGGCGTACGGAGGCACTGCTGTATGCCGCAGCCCGGCGCCAGCATCTTGCCGAAAAAGTCATTCCGGCATTGGAGGAAGGCTGTATTGTGCTCTGTGACCGTTTTATTGACAGCAGTCTTGCCTATCAGGGAGCTGCCAGAGGCATAGGGGTGGAAGAAGTACTTGCCATCAACGAATTCGCTGTAGGGGACTATATGCCGGATGCCACGATTTATCTTGATATTGATCCGGAAGAGGGTCTTACCCGAATTGCTGAAAATAAAAAGCGGGAATACAACAGACTGGATCAGGAACATCTGGATTTTCACCAACAAGTCTACCAGGCGTACGAAACATTGGCGGCACGATTTCCGGAGCGTATACATAAAATAGATGCATCATTATCGATGGAAAACGTACGGCAGCAGGCCGTAAACCAGGTTATGGATGTAATAGGACGATGATTGGAAAAGACGGGGTTTTCTTTTTGAAGGTATATCCAGTAATATAAAAGAAAAGCTGAACATACAAGCACAGAAAGAGGGTGTTCTGATGAAATTAATGGTAGCAGTTGTGCAGGACAAAGACAGCAACCGGCTCTCCAATGCGCTGGTGGAACAGGACTTCCGCGCGACAAAACTGGCCAGTACAGGTGGATTTTTGCGGGCAGGCAACACCACCTTTTTGATAGGGGTGGAAGATGAAAAGGTGCAATCTGTGCTTGATATTATTCAGGACAACTGCAAGACCCGGGACCAGCTGGTTGCCCCTGTTTCTCCCATGGGAGGCAACGCCGATTCCTATGTTCCGTATCCGGTGGAAGTACAGGTCGGAGGAGCGACGGTATTTATTATGCAGGTGGAACAGTTTGAACAGTTTTAAAAATGAGGGGTCCTCATGAAATGGAACCAGATGCTGGAAGATCAGCCGACCGTTATGACGATGCTGAAACAGAGCATGGAAAAGGACAGGCTGGCGCATGCGTATATTTTTGAAGGAATGCGGGGATCCGGAAAAAAATCGACAGCCTGGCTCACTGCCCAAAGCCTGTTCTGTCCTCACAGGGAGAATGCTGCTCCCTGTGGAACCTGCCGGGAATGCCGGCGGATTGAAAACGGCAACCATCCTGATATCATCGTTATTGAGCCCGATGGAGCATCGATCAAAAAAGCCCAGGTGGAAGCCCTGCAGAAAGAACTGACGTATAAAGGGATGGAAACCTCATTTAAAATATATATTATTAATGATGCGGATCGAATGACAGCAGGTGCTGCCAACAGTCTTCTCAAGTTTCTGGAAGAACCGGAAAGCCCGATTCTGGCTCTTTTATTGACAGAGAATGTCCATTTTATGCTCGATACCATTCTTTCCCGTGCCCAGAAACTGTCGTTTGCTCCCCCTGCTCCGGATAAGCGGTCCCGCCTCTATCGTGAGGAAGGGGCTTCGGAAACAGCAGCGCCGCTCCTTGCCAGACTACCGGATGAGACAGCCGCCGGCTATCAGCAGGAAGGGACAGACTGGATTGTACAGGGAAGAGCACTAGTGATACAATTAGTGGAAGAGGTTCACTCCAGACCTCATCAGGTATTGTTGACACTGCAGGAAAAGTGGCTTACTCATTTTAAGGATAGAGAAGAGCTGGACATCGGTCTCGATCTGCTGCTTTTCTGGTACCGTGATCTGTTGACGGTAAAACACGGCGGGGAGGACCTTGCCTATCCGGATCAGAGAGAAACGATGGAAAAGCAGGGTCTTCAAATGACGGAAACAGATATCGCCCGTATATTGCAGCTGATCCTGGATGCGAAGCGGAAGCTTCGGGCCAATGTGAATGCCCAGCTTCTTATGGAGCATTTACTGCTTCATATACAGGAGGGATCATAGCATTGCATGATGTAATAGGAGTCAGGTTTAAAAAGGCGGGGAAAATTTATTATTTTTCGCCCGGTTCCTTAACAATAGAAAAAGACGAATGGGTTGTTGTAGAAACATCCCGAGGACTGGAATTCGGAAAAGCGGTCATTGGGAAAAAGCAGGTGGGCGAAGATGATGTCGTCCTGCCGCTGAAAGAAGTTGTACGAATTGCCACAGACAAGGACAAAACAGTCATTGAAGAGAACAAGGAACTGTCAACGAGAGCATATGAAGTGTGCCGGGACAAAATTGAAGAACATAACCTGGATATGAATCTGGTGGATGCGGAATACACATTTGACCGGAACAAGGTGCTCTTTTATTTTACAGCAGAAGGCAGGATTGACTTCCGGAACCTCGTTAAGGATCTGGCATCCGTGTTCCGTACACGGATTGAACTGCGCCAGATCGGGGTACGCGACGAAGCAAAGCTGCTCGGCGGGATCGGTCCGTGCGGCCGCGTGCTCTGCTGTTCGACATTCCTCGGCGATTTTGAACCGGTATCGATCAAGATGGCAAAAGACCAGAATCTGTCGCTGAACCCGGCGAAGATATCCGGATTATGCGGACGGCTTATGTGCTGTCTGAAGTATGAAAACGATCACTACGAAACCGCGAAGAAAGAGCTCCCGGATATCGGAGAACACATTACGACGCCGCAGGGCGAAGGCAGAGTGGTCGGCTTGAACATTCTGGAACGTCTCGTTCAGGTGGAATTGAGGGAAGAACAGAACGTGCTCGAATACAGTCTCGATGAACTCATGGAGGAAGGCCATATCGTGAGCTGAAGATAAGGGGATTAATTGAGGTGGAAGGAACGTGGAGAAGAAAGAAATATTCTCGCAGGTCATACACATGGAAGAACGGATCGGCACCTTTCATGATGAACTGGGAGAATTAAAAGAACAGTTGGCAATGCTCATCGAAGAGAACCATGCGCTGGCGCTGGAAAATCAGCATTTACGCAAGCTCCTTGAAGAAAAAGAGACCGGGGAGCCGGAAAATGGAACAGAGGCTTCTTCCGGCGGCAGAAAAAGCGTGGGAGAAGGATATGATAATTTAGCGCGTCTGTATCATGAAGGGTTCCATATCTGCAATATGCATTATGGCAGCCTGAGAGCCAATGGAGACTGCTTGTTTTGTCTTTCTTTTCTCAATCAGAAATAAATGACGTCACGAGAGCTGTCCCTGCCGCAGGGGGCAGCCTCTTTTATAAGAACGGGATCGGCAGGTGAGCAGGATGCAACCACCTTTGCGGGAGGGAGAAAGGCTTGATTACATTACGAAAGGGCTGCACATTGTACAGAGCCCTTCTGTTTTTGCGTTTTCCATTGATGCCGTACTTCTGGCCCGTTTTACATATGTACCAAAAACAAAAGGAAGTATTATAGATTTATGCAGCGGAAACGGTGTAATTCCGCTCGTGCTGTCGACACGCAGCAGTGTACCGATTACCGGTGTGGAAATACAGCCGCTTCTCGTTGATATGGCTGCACGAAGTGTGATCTGGAATCAAAAACAGGGACAGATTTCTGTGATGGAGGCCGATGTTCGTGCTCCGGAGCTTTCCGGGCAGACCGGCCTGGCTGATCTGGTCACCTGTAATCCCCCATACTTTTCAACACCGCTGGAAAAGGAAAAAAACAACAGTGCGTTGTTCCGTGCCGCCCGTCATGAAGAATACGGCACGCTTGATGACATCGTACGGGCAGCATCCAGTGTAGTGAAACAGAGAGGAAAGGTGTCCATGGTTCTCCGTCCGGAACGTATGGCTGAACTGTTTGAAACATTTCGAAAGCACAGGATTGAACCAAAACGAATCAAGATGATTTTTCCGAAATACGGAAAAGAGGCGGATATGCTGCTGGCTGAAGGGATTAAAGATGGAAAGCCGGGCCTCGCCTGCCTGCCTCCGTTAACGGTTTATGATGAAGAGGGAATTTATACCGAGGAGTTCAGAAGCTATTATGAAGGCCGTTGAACATTACGTTTACATACTGGAATGCGGGGATGGATCGTTCTATACGGGATATACGACGGATCTGGTACAGCGGCTGCGCATGCATGAACAGGGAAAAGGGGCAAAATACACGAGAGGGCGCGGTCCGTTCCGGCTCGTTTACCAGCAGGTGTTTGACTCCAAAACAGAAGCGATGCGCATGGAATATGAAGTCAAACAATGGAACCGGAAAGACAAAGAGAAGTTTCTAAGGGAAAGAAACGGAGGATCCTCATGAACCATCAGCAGAGCTACAAGCAAAAAGCAACGGCTGCCCTGTATCTGGTACCCACCCCGATCGGCAACCTGGAAGATATGACATACCGGGCGGTCCGGATGCTGCAGGAGGCGGACAGAATTTTTGCCGAAGATACCCGCCAGACCCGGAAGCTGTGCCATTATTTTGAGATTTCGACACCACTGGATAGTTATCATGAACATAATAAGGAAGGAAAAGGGGAGAAAATTCTCGCACTGCTCGAGGAAGGCGGTACGGCTGCACTCGTCAGTGATGCAGGGACGCCTCTTGTTTCCGACCCAGGCAGAGAGCTTGTCCGGCAGGCGGTGGAGAAGGATATTGCCGTCATTTCCCTCCCCGGAGCCAATGCCGCTGTGACGGCGTTAACCGCTTCGGGACTTGGTGGAGGGGCTTTTTACTTCTATGGTTTTCTCCCGAGAAAGAAAAAGGACAGGCGGGACAAGCTTGAAAAGCTCGCTTCTGTAGACGTCCCCATTATTTTTTATGAATCCCCGCACCGCCTGAAAGAAATGGTATCGCATCTGGAAGAATGCTGGGGGAGTAGGGAAGCTGTCCTGGCAAGAGAAATGACCAAGCAGTACGAAGAGATCCTGCGTGGATCACTCCCGGAACTGGCGGAGTACCTCAGGCTGCATGCTGTGAAGGGCGAGTGCTGTGTTATTGTGGACGGGGCGGATGAAGTGGACGTTTTCCGGAATACCTGGTGGGAGACGATGGATCCGGCAGCGCATGTGCAAGCCTACATGGAACAGGGAATGACGGCAAAAGAAGCCATCAAGGCAGCAGCAAAAGACCGCGGGCTGCCGAAACAGGATGTATATGCAGCTTATCACCGCCTGTCATGAAATGGGAGCTATAAAAACTCCCAAAAAATGGTGAAAGAGTCAGCCCCATCAGCAGCCTGAAATGAAGGAATAGTGTCCACAGGAGGTCGTCCCGGGGACACTACGGAGCTAAAATCAGGCCATAATGGTTTCGAGCGGATGTCTTGAAGACGCTAAGTACCGGTGCTTGAATCACAGTGTTTCCAGGAACATCTCCTATGGAAACTAAAAGCACCACAAAAAACCCGGACGATGTCGGTTTCTTCCAGCAAGCTTTGCCGACCATCGTCCGGGTTATTATATGACCTATATTCTTTGTCGCGGGATCATTTATTTATTGTTGTCTACATAGGACTGCAGGTCTTTAATGACTTCTTCGGCACCTTCCGGGGAAAGGATGATTTTACCGTCGGCGAGGGAAATGTTTTCATCGGACACTTCACCCGTCACCTGACAGGTCATGTTGGGCTTGTACTTTTTCAGTACGATACGGTCGTGGTCGACATAGATTTCCAGCGCATCTTTTTCTGCAATATCGAGAGTGCGGCGGAGTTCGATCGGGATAACAACGCGGCCGAGTTCATCGACTTTTCTCACAATTCCAGTTGATTTCATTTCAGTTCCTCCTCAAGTATTCAAATAAAATGTGTCACATTTCGACATTTTTCTCTGTTATAGACTAAGAATACCAATCTTTCCAAAACACGTCAATTCCTTTGAATAAAAAAACTGAAAAACCTTGAAATTTTTTCAATTTAATTAAAATGCTGTTACAAAAGGATACCCGCTTGACGAGGTGACTAAAACCTCTGTGAAAAAATACCTTTTGGATAAAACCATTGTAACATGGAAAACATAGATAGAAAACGAATTTCGACATATATGGCATATATTTGTCGAAATATGTAGAAAAATAGAGTGTACAGAGAAAAGGCCCTCTGTGGTGCTGGTCTTGACAGAGAGGAAGCGCTTCGTTATAGTCTTAAAGAGAAGAAGTGGAAAATATTATAGATGATTCCGATGAAGGGATGAGTAGAGAGGAAACCTGTCTTAGAGAGCCGGAGATGCTGGGAACCGGTACAGAGAGCACTCTTGAACATGGTCCCGGGAGGATTTTCTTCCCGAACTGCTGCAGTAAGGGAGGAACGCAGCTCTCGCGTTACAGAGAGCGTGCTGTCTACTGACGATCAGGCCCGGACAGTACACAAAGCTTCATCGCAGGAGATGGAGAAATCTGGGTGGTACCGCGTGAGTGATACTCTCGTCCCTTGTAGAAGGACGGGAGTTTTTTTAATAGACGCAAGGAGGATGAAAATGGCAGAAGAAAAGAATACCTTTTATATCACAACCCCGATTTATTATCCAAGCGATAAACTTCATATCGGACATGCCTACACAACGGTTGCCGGAGATGCCATGGCAAGATACAAACGTCTCCGTGGCTTTGATGTACGCTATCTGACCGGTACCGATGAACACGGCCAGAAAATTGAGCGCAAAGCGGAAGACAAAGAGGTATCTCCGCAGGAATTTGTCGATGAAATTGTGGCGGGAATCCGGAACCTGTGGGATAAACTGGATATTTCCTATGACGATTTTATTCGTACGACGGAAGAGCGGCATAAAAAAGTCGTACAGCGGATATTTGAGAAACTGAAAGCAAACGGAGATATTTATCTGGATGAATATAAAGGCTGGTATTCCGTGTCGGATGAATCTTTTTATACAGAACGCCAGCTGGAAGATCCTATTTATGAAAATGGAGAAATTGTCGGAGGATACAGTCCGGAAAGCGGCAACCCCGTGGAATGGGTGAGGGAGCAGTCGTATTTTTTCCGGATGAGCAGATACGCCGACCGGCTGCTTGCGTTTTACGAAGAAAATCCGGACTTTATCCAGCCGGAGTCCCGAAAAAACGAAATGATTAACAACTTTATCAAACCGGGACTGGAAGATCTGGCCGTTTCCAGAACTGCGTTTGAATGGGGAATACCGGTGACGAGCGATCCGGAACATGTCGTGTATGTATGGATTGATGCGCTCTCCAACTACATTACCGCTCTCGGGTATGACACGGAAAACGATGAAGATTTCAAGAAGTACTGGCCGGCGGATGTACACCTGGTCGGCAAGGAAATTGTCCGTTTCCATACGATTTACTGGCCGATTATGCTGATGGCTCTTGATCTGCCGCTCCCGAAAAAAGTATTCGGCCACGGCTGGCTTTTGATGAAAGACGGGAAAATGTCCAAATCCAAAGGAAACGTTGTCGATCCGGTTCCGCTGATTAACCGGTACGGACTTGATGCCCTGCGGTACTATCTGCTGCGGGAAGTTCCTTTCGGCTCCGACGGTGTCTTCACACCGGAAGGTTTTGTCGAACGGCTGAATTATGATCTTGCCAATGATTTGGGCAATCTGTTGAACCGGACCGTTGCCATGGTTAACAAGTACTTCGATGGGCATCTCCCGGCTTATCTGAAAGACGGCACGCCATACGATGAATCGCTTGTGGAACTGGTGGATGCCACGGTTTACAAAGTAGAGGCCGCGATGGAGGAGATGGAGTTTTCGGTGGCCCTGACTGCCATCTGGCAGTTGATCAGCCGCACGAACAAATATATTGATGAAACCCAGCCGTGGATGCTGGCAAAAGAAGAAGACCGGCGTGAGGAGCTGGGAACCGTTCTTTACCACCTGGCTGAATCGCTGCGTTATATTTCCATCATGATCCAGCCGTTTATGACGGAAACTCCTCAGAAAATCTGGCACCAGCTTGGTATTCCGGAGGGCTGTACAAAATGGGAGACGATGCGTGAATTTGCACAGCTCCCGGAAGGAACGAAGGTAGTTTCCAAAGGCGAGCCGATCTTTCCAAGACTCGAAATCGAAAATGAAGTCGCCAACATTATTCAGGATATGGGCGGTACGGTGAAAACCGCTGAAGATGAGCAAGAAGCAGAAGAGGTGGAAGAAGAGCAGGAAATCACGATCGATGACTTTTCGAAAGTGAATCTGAAAGTGGCAGAAGTGCTTTCAGCAGAGCCTGTGAAAAAGACAGATAAACTGCTGAAAATCCAGCTCGATGTCGGAAGTGAGAAGCGCCAGGTCGTATCCGGGATTGCCGAACACTATACGCCGGCTGATCTGGAAGGGAAAAAAGTAATTTGTGTAACGAACCTGAAGCCGGTAAAACTCCGGGGAGAACTGTCTCAGGGTATGATACTGGCAGCTTCCAGCGGAGACGAACTGACACTTGCCACAGTGAATGACCATCTTCCGAATGGATCGGAAGTCAATTAATACGAGGAATAAAAGACTGACCTGAAAGAAGTTATGCCTTTCGGGTCAGCCTTTATTGTCGGAAAAAGCAAGGGAGCGGATCAGGATGTTGTTTGATACCCATGTTCATTTGAATATTGAGGACTTTCAGGATGATCTTCAGGATACGATAGAGCGGGCCAAAGATGCCGGGGTGGAAAAAATGAATGTCGTTGGATTTGATCATGAAACGATCAAAAAAGCGATGGACCTGATTGAAACCTATGACTTCATGTATGCTTCTATCGGCTGGCACCCGGTCGATGCTGTGGACATGACCGAAAGGGACCTGGAATGGATCGAGGAGCTCTCGGCGCATCCGAAAGTCGTCGCCATTGGAGAGACAGGGCTGGATTATCATTGGGATAAATCACCGGCAGATGTACAGAAAGAGGCATTCCGGAAACAGATTGCTCTCGCAAAAAAAGTAAACCTGCCCCTCGTTATTCATGACCGCGAAGCCCATCAGGACATTGTGGACGTGCTGAGGGAAGAGAATGCCGCCGAAACCGGCGGAATTATGCACTGCTTCGGAGGGGATCTGGATATTGCGCGGCAGGCTTTGGATATGAATTTTCATATATCGTTCGGCGGGCCTGTTACGTTTAAAAATGCACAGCTTCCCAAAGATGTAGCTAAAGAAATACCGATGGAGCGGCTTCTGGTGGAAACCGACTGCCCGTTTTTAGCTCCGCATCCCAACCGCGGCAAGCGGAATGAGCCGGCTTATGTGAAACTGGTGGCGGAAAAGATAGCGGAACTAAAAGGTATGACACTGAAAGAACTGGCAGAGCAGACAACGGAGAATGCGGAAAAACTTTTCCGCATCAGCTGACGGGATTTTCTGTTGAAAGGCGGCGCTTATTGGCGCCGTCTTTGTTATTTCGAGGCCTTTCTCCCTTTCTTCTCTTTTTGCTGCTGCAGAACGTCGAACGATTATGATTCTCTTTGCTCCTCTTTTACGCAATAATAGAAGTTGGATGATCAAATGAATTGACAAGAAAGGAGGAAGGGTCTATAATTTCTTCGCTGTAAAGGAGGGTTAGAAGATGAGTTTGAAACGAAACGCTTTTTTCGCCGGATGGAAGCCGGGAAAAGGCGCGGTTCTGGTTTTTTCTTTTCTTCTTCTGACCGCTGCCGGTCTGTTTTATGCTGTGCATGAAACGACGAAGGCAACGGTAACGATTACTAAAGGAGAAGAAGAAATGACAGTAGCGACTCATGCGGATACCGTAAAAGGCCTGCTGGAAGAACAGAACCTTGATGTAAAAGAGAGGGATGAACTCAGCTCATCTTTCACCGATCCCATTGTCGGCAACATGGAGTTGGAATGGATGCCGGCCAGACAAATCACTGTATCGGATGATGAAACAACATCCGAGATCTGGACGACCGCCTCCACAGTGGGAGAAGTGCTGAAAGAACAGAACATTGACGTCGGACCGAATGACGATTTGAATAAAGATATCACCGCTTCCGTTCAGGATGGAATGACCGTGGCTTATGAGCCTGCCTTTCCAGTAACAGTTCAGGATCAGGATGAAACCGAAGAAGTGATGACCACAGAGAGTACTGTCGCTGAGGTGCTGAAGGAAGCAGATATAGCGCTGGATGATAATGACCGGGTGGAACCTGGTAAAGAGACAGCTGTTTCACATGAAACAAAACTGGAAGTCATCCGTGTGGAGAAAGTTACGGATGTTGTCAAAGAAGAACAGGATTATGCAACAGTCACTCGCCGTGATGATTCCCTGGCAAATGGACAGGAAGAAGTAATGGAAAGCGGCAGCAAGGGTGTTGTAGAGAAAAAGTATGAAGTTGTACTGGAAAACGGGGAAGAAGTATCCCGCGAACTGGTTGATGAAACACAGGTGAAAGAAAGCGAAGATAAAGTCGTGGCGGTCGGTCCGACGGATCAGACGGCTGTTGCCTCTCGCGGAAGCAGTCCTTCTGAGAGCAGTGCCGGAGGACGCACCATTTCCATGGAAGCTACCGCGTACACAGCTGACTGTACGGGATGTTCCGGAATAACCGCGACGGGAGTGAATCTGAACGCCAATCCAAACCGTAAAGTAGTGGCAGTGGATCCGGCTGTCATCCCGCTTGGAACGAGAGTCCATGTCGAAGGTTACGGAGAAGCGGTGGCAGCAGACACCGGCGGTGCCATCAACGGCAGACGAATTGATGTGCATGTGCCGACCAATCAGCAGGCGATGAGTTTTGGAAGACGTAATGTACAAGTGACCATTCTGGAATAATATTTTATATCATATCCTGGCGTGAAAGCAGGAAGGGATGCTCCCTTCTCTTTCCGCCTTTTTTTTCATTACTGATCATAGTATAATAATGCAAGCTGGAGCCTGGGAGGCTGACATACGAATGAACGTGCAGGAATGTATTGTGGTGGAAGGAAAGGCTGATACAACGGCGGTGCAGCGGGCGGTAACAGCTGATACGATTGAAACAAACGGTGCCGCTGTCGGTGAAGACGTATTGAAACGGATTGCACTGGCCCAGAAACGGCGCGGTGTTATTATATTCACGGATCCTGATGTTCCGGGAGAAAGGATACGCCGGATTGTCAGCAGGGAAGTCCCGGGGTGCAAACATGCTTTTTTGACAAAAAAAGATGCAGATTCCGGCGGCAGCGGCAGTCTTGGCGTGGAACATGCCCCGCCGGAAGCAGTACGTCGGGCGCTGCAGATGGTTAGAGAAGAAGTCCCGGAAACAGCGGAAAATACAGAACCTGTGACCAGACAGGATCTCATGGATGCAGGCATGATGGCAGGGACGGATGCCAGACGGAGGCGCGAAAAAATGGGAGAAAGACTTACCATCGGCTATGCGAACGCCAAGCAGTTCCTGAAAAGGCTGCATGTCTTTAATATTCAGCGGGCGGAGTTTGCGCGGGCTGCTGCCGCTGTGCTGGAGGAGGAAGAAACGATTGCCAAGAGAGATCGCCGTCCCGGGCCGAACGAAAGAAATACTTGAACAGCACGGCTTTTCGTTCAAAAAGAGCCTGGGGCAGAACTTTTTAATTGACCGTAATATTCTCGACAACATTGTCCGGACCGCCGGAGCAGGCCCGGAGGACGGGGTTCTGGAAATAGGTCCCGGCATTGGCGGGTTGACGGAACATTTCGCTAAAGCCGTAAAGCAGGTAGAAGCGTTTGAAATTGACGGCCGGCTTCTGCCGGTGCTCGAAGAAACGATGGCTCCCTATCCCAATGTGAGGGTGTGGCATGAAGACATTCTGAATGTAGATATCAGAGAGGTCCTTACGGAACACATGCAGAACGTGGAGGAGGTTATTGTTACCGGTAATCTGCCGTATTACGTAACCACCCCTATTATCATGAACCTCTTGGAACAGCGTCTCCCCATTACCCGGATGGTATTTATGATGCAGAAAGAAGTAGCCGAACGGATTGCGGCCGGACCTGGTTCGAAAAACTACGGTTCGCTCTCCATTGCAGCTCAGTATTTTGCCAATCCGGTGAAAACTATGGTCGTTCCCAAAACGGTATTTATGCCGAAACCGAACGTAGATTCTGCGGTCGTCCGTTTTGATATCAGGGAACGTCCGCCTGTAGAGGTCGAAGATGAAGCGTATTTTTTCCGGGTGGTAAAAGCAGCCTTCGCGCAGCGCCGCAAAACCATCTGGAACAATCTGCAGCATAATCTCACCGGCAGAGATCAGCGGGATGAACTGGCCGCAGCCCTTGAGGAAGCAGAGATCGACCCCGCCAGACGGGGGGAGACGCTGACGATGGAAGAATTCGCCCGGCTCAGCAGCAGCGTCAAACAGCATCATCCATCATGAATAAGACTGTCTCTTCGTTTCGGGGGAGGCAGTTTTTTGGGCACATTTTCAGGGTGGATGGAATAGGCTGTCGGGTGAAGGGGGAAGATGCGAGTGGAAGTGGAACTAAATGTAGGAGATCTCGTGACCAGGTATTCCTATGACGGTGATATTATATTCCGGATTACTTCCATTGATCAGAAAGGCGCAGAGCTTGCCGGTGAAGAACTGCGTCTGGCTGCAGATGCTCCGTTGGAAGACCTGAAAAAAGTGGATGAAAACGAACGGCGGTCCCATGAAAAAAATCTCCGCGAAAAAGAAGAACGAAGCTACCGCCTCTTCCGACAGGAAGCCCGTTTGATGAAAGAACGAAATGAACATGAGACATCCGAGGGGTATAAGGAAGACACCTCTTATTTTGAAATGCGGGGACGTGTTCTGCATCTGGACGGAGATGCCTACTACCTTGCGAAATGTACGACGTTGTATGAACGGCTGGGCATCCCGGTCTACGGAGTCCATATTCCGGAAAAAGAAATGCCGGAACAGATTGGTTCACTGATTGAAATGGTCCGTCCGGATATATTGGTCATAACAGGCCATGATGCGTTTGTTTCGTCCCGGGGGGCAGAAAATGACATAAAATCCTACAAACATTCCAAAGTTTTCGGGCGGACCGTACGGGAGGCACGGAAAATGGTTCCCCAGCTGGATCAGCTGATCATTTTTGCCGGAGCCTGCCAGTCGTATTTTGAATGGCTGATCAAAGCCGGATCCAATTTTGCGAGTGCTCCGGAAAGGGTGAACATTCATGCTCTGGATCCAGTGTATATTGCTGCCAAAATCAGTTTGACGCCGTTTATGGACCGCATCAGCGCCCTGCAGCTGATCCGGCATACGCTCACCGGTCAGGAGGGTCTGGGAGGACTGGAAACGAAAGGAGTGCTGCGGCGGGGTTCCCCGTGGAAAGAAGAAACCCGTGCCGTGTCCAGAACAGGGAAAAACTAAACAGTATGTGACCGGATGCCATTCCGGTCCTTTTATCAAATGCATAATATGGAAATTTCGGCATAAACTTATACAGGAAATGTTTTCTTCAGGCAAAAACGTTTGACAAACAAGCATCTGAGTTGATAACATATTACGTTTGCTTGACAGAAAGGGGAGGAGTTGTTACAATAATAAATAGTGAGGTGGGTCTGTAACGATGGGAAAAACATTGATCGAAATTAAAGAATCACTGGATGCCAATGTAGGGAAAAAGATCACGATCACAGCCAATGGCGGCCGAAAAAAAACGATTGAGCGTTCCGGTCTGCTGGAAGAAACATATCCGTCGGTGTTTATTGTGAAACTGGACAAGGACAAGCATTCGGTGGAGAGGATTTCGTACAGTTATACGGACGTACTCACCAAAAGCATCCAGCTGACGATGCTTGGTGAAGAGGAAATGCAAGCCTGAAAAACTTGACGTTAAAGAATTGGGATAAAGTGGCTTTCTGCGTACAGGCGGAAGGCTATATTTATGCTTGATGCTGCACATACTAAACCATGCCTGCAGGGTTGCTTTTTATTTCAGCGGTGAAGGAGATGGGTGAGATGAGCCGGAGACGCGGTATCATGTCGGATCAGCTGAAAACTGAAATTGCACAGGAACTTGGGTTTTATGATACAGTCCAGCGTGAAGGCTGGGGCGGTATTAAATCGCGGGACGCCGGGAATATGGTGAAGCAAGCTGTACAGATGGCGGAAAAGAACATGCAGGATTCAACCCGTCAATAACCCGCAGGCACGAGGGAAAGCTCCGGGGAAAACCCCCGGAGCTTTCTTATATCTTTAATGTATCTTCGAGAGTTCAAGCTGTACACATGTTGTTTTTTAAACTAAAATGTACAGAGGTATGAACGTGAAACCTGAATGTGGTGCGGCACCGAAGAGAAGGGGAAGTGAAAGGTGAAACGATCAGTTAAAGCTCCTGCCAAAATCAATTTAAGCCTGGATGTATTGGGGAAGCGGGAGGACGGCTACCATGAAGTGAAAATGGTCATGACCCAGGTGGACTTATCCGACCGGCTTGATCTGGAATGGCGGAAGGACGGCGTTATTAAGGTGGAAATGTCGGAAGGTTTTCTGCCGGCAGACTCGCGTAACCTTGCCTATCAGGCAGCTGCCCTGCTGAAAGAGCGTTTTGACATAAAGATGGGAGTATCTATATACATATACAAAAATATTCCGGTGGCCGCCGGCTTAGCTGGAGGAAGCAGTGATGCAGCAGCGGCACTGCGGGGGCTGAATGAAATCTGGGGGCTTGGTCTTTCTCTGGAAGAACTGGCGGCTCTTGGCTCAGCACTGGGTTCGGATGTGCCGTTTTGTGTATACGGGGGAACGGCCCTTGCCACCGGCCGGGGGGAATGCATTGAAATGATTCCCGATCCCCCTTCCTGCTGGGTAGTGCTGGCAAAACCCCCCATCGGCGTTTCCACAGGGGAGATCTATAAACAAATGCGGACGGCAGATTTCGGCAGCACTTCTTCTGAAACAATGACCGCTGCCCTCCATGATTTCAGTTACGGCGATATATGCCGTTCTCTGCACAATGCGTTGGAGCAGGTAACGCTGCCGATGCACCCTGAAATCAGGCAGATCAAGGAGCGGATGAGAGCATCAGGTGTTGATGCTGCATTGATGAGCGGGAGCGGTCCTACGGTATTCGGCCTCATCAAAAAAGAAGCCAAACTGCACAGGGTCTATAATGCTCTCCGGGGTTTCTGTGATCAGGTATATGCTGTACGGCTGCTCGGTGGGAAACAAGCTTGATAAAATCCGTATAAAAATGATATATTTCAATTATATTATTCGGATTTTATGGAGGTAATGATGAAAAAATTAAAACGGAGCGGCCGATTGGTGGATATGACCTATTATTTAATCCAGCATCCGCATCAACTGGTTTCCCTCAGTTATTTTTCCCAGCGGTATCAATCAGCAAAATCCTCCATCAGCGAAGATTTAACGATTGTGAAAGATATTTTTGAGTCGCAGGGATTCGGTTTTCTACTTACCATTCCTGGTGCAGGCGGCGGGGTGAAGTATGTGCCGGCGGTTTCACCTGAGGAAGGGACGGAGCTGGTCGAAGCGCTCTGCACCAAGCTGGAAGATAAAGAACGTCTGCTCCCCGGCGGTTATCTGTATATGATGGATATACTCGGAAATCCGCAGCTTATGAATAACATCGGCCGGATGTTTGCATCGGTGTATGCCGACCAGCAGATTGATGCGGTGATGACAGTCGCCATGAAAGGAATCCCGCTCGCCTATTCGATCGGTTCGTATCTGGATGTACCTGTAAGTATTGTCCGGCGGGACCACCGGGTCACGGAAGGCTCCATGGTAAGCATCAATTATGTATCCGGCTCGGCGAAACGCATCCAGACGATGTCTCTGGCCAGAAGAAGCCTTCAGGAAGGCGCCAATGTGCTGATTGTAGATGATTTCATGAAAGCCGGAGGTACCGCGCGGGGCATGATGGATCTGCTTACCGAATTCAATGCCAATGTTGTCGGAATCGGCGTGCTGGTTGAGGCTGAAGATGTAGAAGAACGGCTCGTGGACGATTACATTTCGATTGCAAGGCTTGAAAAAGTAAATGAAAAAGAAAAGCAGGTGAAGGCAGTACCCGGCAGCTATCTTGATACACTGAAAGAGGTGAATTTGTAATGGAGACTATTTACACAGCCAAAGCACCGGAAGCGGTAGGCCCGTATTCGCAGGGAATAACAGCGAATAATATATTTTACGGATCCGGACAGATCCCATTGACACCGGACGGTGAAATGGTCTCAGGCGGCCTGCGCGAACAGACGCATCAGATATTTGCGAATGTGCAGGCTGTTCTTGAGGAGGCCGGAGCTTCTCTGGACACCGTCATCAAAGCCTCTGTCTTTACGACCCGGATGGAAGACTTCGGTGTGATCAATGAAGTCTACGGGGAATATTTTCAGGATCATCAGCCGGCCCGATCCTGTGTAGGAGTCGCGGCACTGCCGAAAGGCGCCCTTGTTGAAATCGAAGTGACAGCGCTTGTAAAATAAAAGAACAACTATCTTCTCCCGCCGAAGGGCGGGTTTTTTCATGCCGAAGATGGAAAAAAAGAGCCTGCCGCCCTATTCTTTATAATATCGATTATAATTTTTTTCTTTCAAAAGGAGGAAAACCGTTCCTTTATGTTGAAAGGTATGGCAGAACTATTTTTATTTGGAAGAAGGTGGTGAAAGAATGCAGGTAACAGACGTAAGGCTCCGCCGGGTGAATACAGAGGGACGGATGCGTGCGATCGCCTCTATTACGATGGACGGCGAATTTGTCGTGCATGATATAAGGGTGATTGACGGCAATAACGGACTTTTCGTTGCCATGCCGAGCAAACGTACGCCGGACGGGGAATTCCGGGACATCGCCCATCCGATTTCCTCCCATACCCGGGAAAAGATTCAGACAGCTGTTCTGGGGGAGTATGAGCGCCAGGGAGAGTTTGAAAAGCCGGAATATGAAGAAGCCGGTGCTTCCTGACAAGCGCAGCAGATTCTTCTGTATCGTTACAGCTATTATACTTATGTGTTATCAGGCGGATACCGCGCAGCCAGCGGCCGCCTGATTTTTGTGTTGCTGCATCATGAATAATATTCCATTGGAACAGGCAGGGTTGAATGTAGTGACTTTCCTTGAAATGTGAAGGGTTTTAGGATATATTCGTAAGGGAAAAACGGTAAGTTGGAGGCTGAGTAATGAACAATCGTTATGCGGTAATTCTTGCCGCCGGCCAGGGGAAACGAATGAAATCCGACTTGTATAAAGTACTTCATCCTGTATGCGGAAAACCCATGGTTGAGCACGTGGTCAACGAAGTGGCCGCAGCGGGACTGGATGATATTGTGACCATTATAGGGCATGGTGCCGAAGCGGTGAAAGAGCATATCGGTGATCGTGTTTCTTATGTGCTGCAGGAAGAGCAGCTGGGAACCGGGCACGCTGTAATGCAGGCTGAGGATCTGTTGAAAGATAAAGAAGGAGTGACGGTTGTTCTCTGCGGAGACACCCCGCTAATTCGTGCGGAGACGATGGAGTCTTTAATAAGCCATCATGAACAGACACAAGCTAAGGCTTCCGTCCTTACTGCTCATGCGCATGATCCCTCCGGCTACGGCCGCGTGATCCGAAACGATGATGGACAGGTGCTGCGCATCGTGGAAGATAAAGATGCGGATGGTGAGGAGCAGAAAGTACAGGAAATCAATACCGGCACGTACTGTTTTGACAACAAACTGCTTTTTGAAGCACTTCATGCAGTGGGAAATGACAACGTTCAGGGAGAATATTATCTTCCTGATGTGCTGGAAATATTGAAGAAACGGGGAGAAGTATTATCGGCTTGGCAGACTGCTGATTTTTCTGAAACGATCGGGGTCAATGACCGGGCCGCGCTGGCAGAAGCCGAGAAAGCCATGAGAAAACGGATCAATACGTACTGGCTGAAAGAAGGGGTAACAATCATTGACCCCGATCAAACTTATATCTCTCCGGACGCTGTGATAGGACCGGACACCGTACTGCACCCGGGAACCATTCTGAACGGAGCAGTGGAAATCGAAAGCGGATGCGAAATAGGCCCGTTTTCGGAGATCACCTCGAGCCGGATCGGTACCGGCTCTGTCATCCGTCAGTCGGTGGTGGCGGACAGCAGCATCGGCCGCAGCGTGAAAATCGGCCCGTATGCCCATATCCGTCCGGAATCAGAGCTGGACGATGATGTGAAAATCGGCAATTTTGTCGAAGTGAAGAAATCTTCTCTTGGAAACGGGAGCAAAGCATCCCACTTAAGTTATGTAGGAGATGCGGATATCGGCGAACGGGTAAATCTGGGGTGCGGCTCTATTACGGTCAACTATGACGGTACGTCGAAATTTTTAACGACGATTGAAGACGACGTGTTTGTAGGGTGCAACGCCAATCTGGTCGCTCCGGTGAAAGTGGAAAAAGGATCCTATGTTGCTGCCGGATCTACGATAACAGAAGACGTGCCGGAACAATCCCTGTCGATTGCGCGGTCCAGACAGACGAACAAAGAAGGATACGTAAAAAATAAAAAGTAAGGCTTTCATCATTACATTTACGGAGGGAATATTTCATGCCAATTTATGACGATCCTTATCTGAAGGTGTTCACCCTGAATTCAAACCCGGAATTGACGAAGGAAGTAACCGATCAGATCGGGGTTGAGATGGGGAAGAGTTCCATCAAAAGGTTCAGCGACGGTGAAATACAGGTAAATATCGAAGAAAGCATCCGGGGCTGTGATGTTTTCCTTGTGCAGTCTACGTCGGATCCGGCCAATGAACATCTGATGGAGCTTCTAATCATGATTGATGCGATGAAACGCGCATCTGCGGCGACGATCAACGTTGTTATTCCATACTACGGCTATGCCCGTCAGGATCGTAAGGCCAGATCAAGAGAACCCATTACATCCAAGCTCGTTGCCAACCTGATGGAAACAGCCGGCGCTACCAGAGTCCTCAGCGTAGATCTGCACGCTTCGCAGATTCAGGGCTTTTTCGATATTCCGGTGGACCAGCTTCTCGGCGAGTCGATTTTGTCGAAACACTTTCAGGATAAAGGCGTGGAAGACACCGTTATTGTCTCTCCGGACCACGGCGGCGTCGTCCGGGCAAGAAAAATGGCGGACCGCATGAAGGCGCCGATTGCCATCATTGATAAACGCCGTCCGAGACCAAACGTTTCGGAAGTGATGAATATTATCGGAGAGGTTGAAGGCCGGACAGCGATTATTGTTGATGATATTATCGATACAGCCGGAACGGTGACCCTGGCCGCGGACGCCCTTCTGGAAAAAGGGGCAAAGGCGGTTTATGCCTGCAGTACGCATCCTGTATTGTCAGGCCCGGCGATAGAACGGATTGAAAATTCCAATATCGAGGAACTGGCCGTGACCAATACGATTGTTCTCCCGGAAGAGAAGCAGATCGATAAAATCACGCAGTTGTCGGTAGCGCCCCTGATTGCGGAAGCCATTATCCGCGTGCATGAACAGACATCGGTTAGTACGTTGTTTGAATAACCGGTTGAATACCGCAAACTATCTTGATATTCATCTGCTGAAATGGTATAATCCTTTCTCAGGTGGGTTTGAAAATAGATTCCCTAACAAGACAATAGAACGAGGTGAATAACAATGGCTACAGTATTAGAAGCCAATCCGCGGACGGATTTTAGAAAATCCGCATCCAAGCAGCTGCGTGCAGCTGGATACGTACCAGCCGTCCTGTATGGAAAAGATACGGAAAGTACTCCGGTTTCCGTTCCAAATATCACATTTATTAAAACAATGCGTGAAGTGGGACGTAACGGTATCATTGAATTGGACGTAGATGGAGAATCCGGTAAGCATAAGGTTATTGTACATGATATGCAGGTGGATCCCATCAAAGATTATCTTGTGCATATCGATTTCTTTGAAGTCGACCTGAAATCCGAAATGGAGGCAGAAGTAAGCGTCAATCTCGTCGGAGATGCACCGGGTGAAAAAGAAGGCGGCGTGCTTTCCCCGCTCCTCTACAACATAACCGTACGTGCCCTGCCGACAGATATTCCGGAAGAAATCACGGTGGATATTTCAGAACTGGGTATCGGAGATTCGATACAGATCGGCGACCTGACTGCCGGTAAAGCCTATGAATTCGTTACCGAAGCCGAAGAAACGGTTGTGACTGTCCAGACTCCAGACCAGGAGAAGCCGGAGGAAGAAGAGGCACAGGAGCCGGAGCTTGTTGGTGCTGAAGACGATGACCAGGCTGCCGGAGACGAGAAGAACGAATAATGATAAAGCAGTGTGAAAGGTATAGCCGTGGTGCGGTTATGCCTTTTTACTGTGTGAATATGAAAGAGGCAGAAAAGAGGGACGGCCGATGAAGGTTATTGCAGGTCTTGGCAATCCAGGCCGGAAATATGAAAAAACGCGGCATAATGTCGGTTTTCAGGCGGCTGACCGTCTGGCGGAAAGCCTGAATGTGTCCTGGAAAAAGGAAAAAAAGAGCCGGACGGCTGAAACGGTGATAGAAGGAGAAAAGATCACTCTCATAAAACCGCTTACGTATATGAATCTATCCGGGGAGGCGCTTCAGCCTTTCATGGATTTTTATCAAATCCCGCCGGAAAACCTTTTAGTCATCTATGATGATCTGGATTTGGAGCCGGGGGCGCTGCGTCTCCGCCTGAACGGAGGTCACGGTGGACATAACGGCCTGAAATCCATTTTTCATGATCTGGGAACAAAAGAATTTAAGCGGATGCGGATCGGCATCGGCCATCCTGATCCAGGCACCTCGGTGATCTCTCATGTTCTCGGCACGTTTACCCCGGAAGAAAAGAAGCAGATGCAGGAATCGATCCCGCTGGCGGCCAAAGCAGCAAAAGCATGGATATCCCATCCGTTTGCCGAAGTGATGAATCAGTATAACAGGAAAATTTAGCCGCTCGGAGTGGTATAGCTTTTTTTGTCCCGGCCATACTATAAAGCAGATACCTTTTTCAAAGGGGCTTTTCTTATGGCTATATGTTATTACTGCAGGCACTGTGGCACCGAGGTCGGAACGTTGGAGAATGAGGAACTGCTGGTGTCACCGAGGCTGGGACTGGACCAGCTGACGGATGAGGAGCAGCAGCAGACGATTCATTACGGGTCGGATGGCCACGTTCACGTGAGAGTCACGTGTGAACATTGTGAAGAAGCATTGCAGCAGAATCCTCACTTTCACGAACTCGACAGGTGGATTCAGTAAGTCTGCGTGCGGAAATAGGCAAAAAACAACGGGCCTGGTCTTTCGTAATTATGATGCGGGGAAAAAGACCAGCCCTTTTTCTTATTGAACGAAAAGATATGTTTTTCATTCCGTCCATTCATGGGATGATGGACGGAAAGAGACACGATGCGCGGTTGGTTTACGGCCGGGCCAGGGAATGAAGGAGGAACGAGTGTCATGAAGGGACTGCAGAATGCTCTGTCCGCCAATGACCACGTAAGAGCGGTTGTAGACGGTATTAAACATGGGATGAGTGAACAGCTGGCCGCAGGGTTGAGCGGCTCCGCCCGCTCCTTGTTCATGGCGTTGACGAAGGCGGAAGTGGACCGGCCCCAGCTTATTATTACCCATACATTACTTCAGGCTCAGAAGCTGTACGAGGATCTTATCGATTTGACGGACCACCCTGTCTATTTATATCCGGTCAATGAGCTGATAGCTTCTGAAATAGCAGCAGCGAGTCCGGAAATGAGGGCGCAGCGCATTGAAGTGCTGAATGAACTGATGAATGATTTCCAGGGCATTGTGATTGCCCCGACAGCTGGAGTAAGAAGACTGCTTCCGCCGGTCGATATCTGGCGGGATTCCCGGATTTCGGTGAAGACCGGGGAAGATATCGACCCCGATAATCTGCTTTCGAGGCTGTTATCTTTAGGATATCAACGGACGGATATGGTATCGGCTCCGGGAGAATTCAGCATGCGGGGCGGTATCATTGATATTTATCCGCTTACTGAAGAGCATCCGGTGCGGATTGAATTGTTTGATACCGAGGTGGATTCCCTCCGTTATTTTCAGGCGGAGGATCAACGCTCTCTGGATCATCTTCAGGGCATTACGATCGGGCCGGCCGAGGAAACGATTTTATATACGGAACAGTTTGAGAAAGCGGCCGAGCGGCTTGAACAGTCGCTTGCGGAAACATTGCAGCAGGTAAAGGATCAAGAGGTCAAAGAAAAGCTGCAGACCTATCTCGGGCATGAAAAAGAACAGCTCGAGGAACAGACCCGTTTTCAGGGCCTGTATAAGTACATGCAGTATTTTTACGACGAGCCGGTTACGCTGTTATCTTATTTTCCGGAGGAGACCGTGTTGTTTCTTGATGAGATCAGCAGAGTTCAGGACATGGCGGAAAGCCTGGACAAGGAAGAAGCCGAATGGTCTGCGGCTGTGCTGGAACAGGGACAGGCACCTGTGAATCTTTCGTTGTCGATCTCGTTTGAGCATCTGTTCAAGGGGAGAACGCAGCCGAAAGTTTATTTTTCTTTGTTTTTAAGAAATAATCCTTCCATTCATCCCCAGAATGTGGCCAACATTCAGTGTAAAGCCATGCAGCAGTTCCACGGGCAGATGCATGTCTTAAAGAATGAGATGGAGCGCTGGCAGAAAGACGGGTACACGGTTGTTTTTGCCGCAGCGGATGCAGAACGTGTCCAGAAACTCCAGAATGTGCTGTATGATTACGGAATGGAAGCGGATAAGGCCGATCCCGAAGGACCTTTCACGCCGGAAAGGCCTTCGATCATACAGGCCCAGCTCAACAGCGGCTTCGAACTGCCGATGGAAAAGACGGCCGTTATTACCGAGGAAGAGACATTTACGAAAAAAGTAAGCCGGCCGCAGCGTCGGCAGAAGCTCTCCAATGCAGAACGCATTAAAAGTTATTCCGAACTGAAAACCGGAGATCTCGTTGTTCATGTCAATCACGGTATCGGAAAATATCTCGGCATCGAAACACTGGAAGTCAACGGGGTGCATCAGGATTACCTCAACATTTCCTACCGTGGCAATGATAAATTATATGTCCCGGTGGAGCAGATCGATCTTGTGCAGAAGTATGTCGCCTCGGAGGAGAAAGAACCGAAAGTCCATGCGCTCGGGGGCACGGAATGGAAAAAAGTGAAGCGCAAAGTGGAATCTTCGGTCAAGGATATTGCTGATGACCTGATTAAGGTATATTCCGCCAGGGAAGCTTCGAAAGGGCATGCATTCGGCAATTATGAGGAAGAAGAGCAGGAATTTGCGGATACTTTTTCCTATCAGGAGACCGAAGATCAGCTGAAAGCGATTCGGGAAATCAAGGCGGACATGGAACGCGAACGTCCAATGGACCGGCTTCTCTGTGGTGATGTCGGCTACGGAAAAACAGAAGTCGCGATCCGTGCGGCTTTTAAGGCGATTCTGGACGGAAAGCAGGTCGCCATGCTTGTTCCTACTACGATTCTGGCTCAGCAGCATTTCGATACATTGACGGAACGTTTTGCCGACTACCCGATCAACATCGGCATGCTCAGCCGTTTTCGGACCAAAAAACAGCAGTCTGATACGATCAAGGGGCTGAAGACCGGGGGACTCGACATCGTTGTCGGCACCCACCGGGTATTGTCCAAAGATATTACCTTTAAAGACCTGGGGCTGCTCATCGTTGATGAAGAACAGCGTTTCGGAGTGACCCACAAAGAAAAAATCAAACAGTTAAAAGCCAATATTGATGTACTCACCCTGACTGCAACACCGATACCTCGTACGCTGCATATGTCGATGCTCGGCGTCCGCGATCTTTCTGTCATTGAGACCCCGCCTGAAAACCGTTTTCCGGTACAGACGTATGTGATGGATTACAATCCATCTCTCGTCAAGGAGGGAGTCCAGCGGGAATTGAGCCGGGGCGGACAGGTATATCTTCTCTATAACCGGGTGGATGATATCAGCAGAATGGCTGACCAGGTCTCGATGCTGGTTCCCGAGGCGGAGGTTGCCTACGCCCACGGGCAGATGAATGAACAGGAACTGGAATCCGTCATGATAGATTTTCTGGAAGGCAATAAGGATGTGCTCGTAACTACAACCATTATTGAAACGGGCGTCGACATACCGAATGTGAATACGTTGATTATCTATAATGCGGATAAAATGGGACTCTCCCAGCTTTATCAGATCCGGGGCAGGGTAGGACGCTCGAACCGGGTCGCCTACGCTTATTTCACTTATCAGCGGGATAAAATACTAACAGAAATTGCGGAAAAGCGGCTGCAGGCAATCAAAGAATTCACCGAGCTTGGTTCCGGCTTTAAAATAGCCATGCGTGACTTGTCCATCCGGGGGACGGGAAATCTTCTAGGTGCCGAACAGCACGGATTTATTGAATCGGTCGGCTTTGACCTATATTCCGAAATGCTGAAAGAAGCGATTGAAGAACAGAAGGGAGAAGCTCCGAAAGAAACGGAGCCGGAGATGGAAATGGATGTACGACTGGATGCTTATATTCCGGCGTCCTACATCGATGATTCCAAACAGAAGATTGAGATGTATAAACGGTTCAAGGGTCTCGAATCGCTGGAAGATCTGCGTGACCTTCAGGATGAAATGATCGACCGTTTCGGTGAGTATCCCCAGGAAACGGCGGACTTGTTTACCTTATCGAAAGTCAAACTGCTGGCGCAAGATAACGGAGTGGCCTCCATCACCCAGGAAGCCGGCAAAACCAACATTATGCTATCTGAGGAAGCCAGTAAGTCGACCGACGGCGCAGCGCTGTTTGAAGCTGTACACGAATTTGGACGAAACGTCGGGATCGGAGCGGAAGGCGAAAAGATTAAGCTGGCGGTACATCAGCATAAAATGTCGAACCGGCAGTTTCTTGACGTGATGGAGCGCCTGATGGCCAAACTTTCTGAGACGAAAAAAGAAGCCGAGGAGACAGCCTCTTCCTAAAAATGGGGGAGAAAAGCCCTCCTTTTTCAAAATCGGATGAATAGTTCTTTTCTGCTGGTGGATAATAAAGACAATACAGGAATCAGGCACAACGTTTTCCGTCTCTTGTCTAAAGACCCGGAATCGACACAGCCTTTATTATGTCTCTTATCCATCCCAGGAAAACCAACAGCAGAAAGGGAGGCAGCTCCAATTGATGAAAGCAACTGGAATCGTTCGACGTATTGACGACTTGGGAAGAGTAGTTATTCCAAAGGAAATCCGACGTACCCTCCGCATCCGGGAGGGCGACCCGCTCGAGATCTTTGTCGACCGGGACGGAGAAGTCATCCTGAAAAAATACTCGCCCATTTCCGAGCTGGGTGACTTTGCCAGGGAATACGCAGAGGCCTTATATGATACCCTCCATCACCCTGTACTGGTCGCCGACCGTGACACGTATATCGCTGTATCAGGCGGCGTAAAAAAAGACTATGCTAATAAGAGTATCGGCCGGGTGGTGGAGGATGCCATCTCGGAACGAAAAACGAAGGTGACATCGAGTAAAGGCGATTATAATCTCGTCAGTGATCATGAAGAGACGATGAAAGGGTATGCGGTTGCCCCGATTATTGCAAACGGGGATCCCATCGGCGCTGTTGTCATGATTGCCAAGGAAGATAAAGTAGATGAAGCGATTTCCGCCAAACTGCTCGAAACCGCTTCCGGATTCCTGGCCAGGCAGATGGAACAGTAAAACCGTATCTCGTTTTTGAAAGAAGGAACCTCCATGAAGGAAGGGGTTCCTTCTTTTTGTTTATTTTATGGTACACTTGGGGATCGAGGAAGGAAGATGAGTATGGCTGGTACGGGCAGGAATAACAGCAGATGGTGGAAAGGCGCAATGCTTGTGACGGCGGCTGCCTTTATTGGAAAAGTGTTGAGTGCTTTATACCGGGTGCCGTATCAGAATATGGCTGGTGATCAGGGGCTGTACGTTTATCAGCAGGTGTATCCGCTGCTTGGTACGGCAATGATCCTGGCCATGTACGGGTTTCCGGTGGCCCTGTCCGGCCTGATGATAGAACGTGGAGCGGATAAAACGTGGAAAGAAGCGGATACGACGGCGTATGCAGCCTTTATGGTGCTACTGCTGGTTCACGGTCTGGTTTTTGGGCTGCTTCTTTTTTCGGCGCCGGTTATTGCCGGGTGGATGGGGGACCCGGCCCTGGCAGACATTCTCCGGCTGGCGGGAGGGGTGCTGTTACTGGTCCCTTTTATATCAACAGTTCGTGGCTATTATCAGGGCCTGGGAAATATGCACCCTGCTGCTGTCTCCCATCTGGCTGAACAGGTCATCCGGTCTGCCGGGATAATAGGAGGTACTGCCATTGTTGTTTGGTTCGGATTCGGTCCCTATGCCGCCGGAAAAGCCGCCGCTGCCGCATCCGTGCTGGGGGCTGCAGTATGCGCCGGATATCTTGTGTTTGTCTGGACCCGCCGAGGTGCTCCTTTTTCGGTGTCCGTCGTCGATGTCTTCCGCCGTATCAAAGAAATCCGGGCGGCAGTTCTGCTCCGTGGACTGCCGGCGGCGTCGGGCGCGATGATTTTTCTGTTGTACCAATGGATTGATGCGTTTACTGTTGTACGAATTCTGACCGAAAGTGGAACAGAACCCGGTTACGCAAAAAGCCTGAAAGGTATGTTTGACCGGGGCCAGCCGCTGCTGCAATTTGGTACTGTTCTCGCAACATCGGCTGCCATGACGGTGGTTCCGTTGATTCAGAAAGAGAAACAGACAGGCAGAGAAGAGGCTGCCGGGCACTATGCCGGCCTGACGCTCCGTCTTGTTCTATTTCTTGGAAGCGCGGCGGCAGCTGGTTTAATAATGACCGCAGAACCTGTCAACGTCATGCTGTTTCAAAATGATTCCGGGACCGGGGCCCTCCGCGTACTGGCGGTGACGCTGTTGTTCAGCGGGGTAGTGATGATAACGTCAGCGGTGATGCAGGGACATCATTACTTCATCCGGCCGGTTCTTTTTTTGGGGATTGGAGCAGTGGTGAAAGCTGCAGGCAATATTGCGCTGCTTCCTCTATTTGGTATCCAGGGAGCAGCAGCATCTACGGTTCTTGGGATGGCGGTGACGGCAGGATGCGGTATCCTATGTATTGTCCGCCTGCGTGTGGTGAACGTCCCTGGAGGAAGATGGATGGGGAGGCTGGCTGCATCACTTGCGGCAATGGCCGTTCTTTTGGTTATGTTAGACTATGGGTATGAGTGGATATTTACGGAACGCACCCGCCCGGCAGCTGCGTGGCAGGCGCTGACTTCAGCGGCGGCTGGGGCCTCTCTGCAGGTGATACTAATGAAAAAATGGTCTCTGTTTACGAGGGAGGAACGGATGCTGCTTCCCGTTTTTCATCATCTGGACCACCGACCGCACCAGAAAGGAGATAAATTGTGACCACAGAACAACATACACATGCCAATTCCCCGGTTATACATATTACCGGCCTTGGCCCCGGGGATTTATCCGGGCTGTCTGTAGGTGTCTATAAAATGCTGACCCGCGCAGAGCGCCTGTATGTCCGGACGGAAAAGCATCCTGCCGCTGAAGAACTGAAACAGGAAGGTGTGTCATTTCACGGTTTTGATAACCTGTACGAACAACATGATACCTTCGAAGAAGTTTATGAAGCCATTGTCGATGAACTGCTCCGGGCTGCCGGACGGTATAAAGAGATTTACTACGCGGTCCCAGGCCATCCGATGACGGCTGAAACAACCGTTCAAATGCTCCTGGAAGAAGAAAAAAAGGGACATCTTCATGTTATTATCAAGGGCGGACAGAGTTTTCTGGATCCGATGTTCACCGCGTTGAACGTGGATCCGAATGACGGGTTTCAGCTGTTGGACGGTACCGCTCTGGATCCCGATGATATACGGATGAATCAGCATATTATCATCAGTCAGATTTATGATCAAATGAGTGCCTCCGATGTAAAATTAACGTTGATGGAAAAATACCCGGATGACTATGAGGTAACGTTGGTGACAGCAGCTGGAACAACATCGGAAACGATTCAACGGCTGCCGCTGTTTGAACTCGACCGGATGGCTGCTGTCGATAATCTGACCGCGCTGTATGTGCCTCCGGTGACAGATGAAACACTGATGTACCGGGAATTTTCAACTCTCCGCCGGGTCATTGCAGCGCTTCGGGCACCGGACGGCTGTCCCTGGGATAAAAAACAGACCCACGAGTCTCTGAAAAAATATCTGCTCGAAGAAGCTTATGAAGTGCTGGATGCCATCGACGAGCAGGATGAGGAACATCTGCAGGAAGAGCTCGGCGATGTGCTGCTTCAGGTGCTTCTCCATGCCCAAATCGGAGAGGAAGACGGCTATTTCACGATGGAAGATGTGACAGAGACATTAACGGAAAAAATGATCCGTCGTCACCCTCATGTATTCGGCGGGGAAACGGCAGAAACCGAGGATCAGGTAAACGCCGGCTGGGAAGCGGTGAAGCAGAAGGAAAAGGGAGGTGCTCCGCCCGAATCGCTGCTGGAAGGCATTCCGTCTTCCATGCCGGCGTTGATGCAGGCGTATGAACTCCAGAAAAAAGCGGGGAAGGCCGGCTTTGACTGGAACGATGACGCACCGATGTGGAAGAAGCTCCAGGAAGAACTAGCCGAATGGCTCTATGAAGTCAAATATGGCTCGGCCGAATCCATGAAAAAAGAATACGGTGATCTGCTGTTTGTTCTTGTGAATCTGGGCAGGTATCACCATCTGTATCCGGAAGAAGCGCTTCACATGACCAACCGTAAATTCAGGCAGCGTTTTGAGCATATTGAAGCATCGCTGTATCAGCAGGGGCGGCGGCCGGAAGATGCCACCCTGGAAGAAATGGACCGTTACTGGGAAGCGGCCAAAAACGCAGGAACAGGAGGAAACACGGATGAGAATCGATAAATTTTTAAAAGTGTCCCGTTTAATCAAAAGAAGAACCCTGGCCAAAGAAGTGGCATCACAGGGGAGAATCACGGTGAACGGCAATAAGGCAAAAGCGGGGACGGAAGTGGCGCAGGGAGATGAAATAACGATCCAGTTCGGCACCAAAGTCATTACGGTAAGAGTCGACGACATCCAGGACACCACGAAAAAAGAAGCTTCGGAATCCATGTATACGCTGCTGCGCGACGAACCACTCTCGTAAAAATACAGGACTAATTACCGGCGGATGCACATATAGATGATATACAAGCTATATCCGTGAAGGGAGCATCTGCTATGTCCTTTTCTGAAGAACCGGTGCTGCAGCGGCCCGGTGCGTCTCACGAGGTTGTCATGAAAGGGAGGAAAAGCCTGGAGATTACTGGTGTGAAAGAAGTGGAGAGCTTTGACAATGAAGAATTTTTACTGGAAACATCCATGGGTTTTCTTTCCGTGCGGGGGGATCAACTTCATATCAAGAATCTTGATGTACATGAGGGAGTGATTGCTATTGAAGGCAGAGTGGACGACCTTGTGTACGTGGATTCCTCGAAGGAAAAATCCAAAGGGTTTCTGGGGAAGTTGTTTAAGTGACGCTGGCTGTGCAGTTTCAGACAATGGCGGCGATGTTTATGATGGGAGTGGCTGCCGGTGTGTCCCTGGATGTATATGAACGTCTGTGTCTTGGGCTGGTCCGGCGCAGCATGTGGACAAGAGCCGGCGCTGATATTTTATTCTGGATTCTGCAGGCTTTGATTGTATTTTATGCGCTTCTCCGCATCAATGAAGGGGAACTTCGGTTCTATATCTTCCCGGGGTTGGCGGCAGGTTTTTTTCTTTACCGGTATTACGGACGTTCATCTTTTCTCGGCAGGCTGGAAATGCTATGCCGGACAGGGAACCGGGTGCGCAGGATCTTTACCGCTGTATTTAAGGTGCTTGTGCTGCGTCCGCTGAACTTCGTATTGCAACTGGCCGCCGGCTCCGTTATGATGGGACTAACGATAATTAAAAATTTTCTGTTCTTTATTCTGCATCTTCTACTGGTGCCTTTGACAGGAACGACCCGGTTGTTCCGCCGGGTAGTGGAAAAAGTGCTTCCCGCACCTGTCCTTGCATTTATAAGAAAAACAACCGACGTGATAACACACCGCAAAAAAGATTGACCAAGCAGTAATATGCCGGAGGGATATGGATTGGTATCAAATAAAGAGAAAGTTACGGAAATGAACCGTTCCTACGTCCAGGAAGAGGAAAAGAAACAGGAGAGGCAGCGCAACGCTGTTGATAAGCATAGACGGGGATTAATCCGGCGCCTGACAGCACTCGCAGCTGTCGGGGTTGTGCTGGCTGTTGTGTTCACTGTCCTTCTGACATCGCAGCTGTCGACCCTGGAAGCGAAAAAAACGGAACGGGCGGAGCTGGAACAGAAGATGGAAGAATTAAAAGCGCAGGAAGCAGAATTAAAACAGGATATTGAAAACTACAATGATCTCGACTACATAGCTGAAATTGCCAGGCGGGACTATTATTTAACCAAGCCCGGAGAAACACTGTATAAACTACCGGAAAAAAAGGCAGAGAACGCAGATTGACACTTTTTTCAGCGGTCGAGTATAATAATGGTGATTTTAACGGCGTTAAAATCAAGCTCGAAGATAAGGAGGAGCATTTTTTACATGTCCATTGAAGAAGGCAGCAAGGTACAGGGGAAGGTCACAGGAATCACCAATTTTGGAGCATTTGTTGAGCTGCCGGGAGGTAAAACAGGACTGGTCCATATCAGTGAAGTGGCGGACAAGTATGTGGAGAACATCAACGACTATGTCAGTGTCGGGGATGAAGTGACTGTAAAGGTGATGAAGGTCGAAGACGATGGAAAAATCGGTCTGTCGATCCGCAAAGCCGTTGACCGCCCGAAAGAAGACCGTTCCCAGAACGACCGCTCCAAAGGGGGACGCGGCGGACAGGGAAACAAGGGCCAGCAGCGTTCGTTATCCTTTGAGGAAAAAATGAATCGTTTTATGAAGGACAGCGAGGAACGCTTGTCGTCCCTGAGAAAACAGACAGACTCTAAACGCGGCGGTGGTTCCAGAAAATAGACCTGCTGCTGAAGAATTGATAGATACACTCTCTGCCTGCTGCCGGAACAGAAACGTTCCCGGCAGCATTTTTTATTTTGAGGTTGACGCTTTCCCCGCTCTCATTATATAATCATTCGTGTTGCTTTCCTTAAGGCGGCGTAGCTCAGCTGGCTAGAGCGTACGGTTCATACCCGTGAGGTCGGGGGTTCGATTCCCTCCGCCGCTACCATACATAACACCACAGCCTGTTTTCCGCAGCAAAAGCGCGGGAGGCAGGCTTTTTTTACTCTGACGAAAAACGAAGGATGCTTTTCCCATGCTTCTTCCCTTCATTTCATTCTCTTCCACTATTCCCCTTTGTTTGCTGTAAGAAATTGTTTCAATTTGCTTATACTCCTTTTTGTATACCGTAAAAACGCTGTCATAACAGGCTGGACGGCTGACAGGAAATCGTCGAAGGATTTTTCGGACCGGCTTGGTTATTTTGACAAACATTGAACTCCGCACCCGGTATAATGAGTCCCATCATTTCAAGATCAGGTGGTGCGTGTAATGTCCCAGAAAGATTTGATCCGGCGTGCGGAAGAAGTACAACCGCTGCTTGAGGCGGCAGGAAGAAAAATGAAAGTTGTACGGGAGCGGTGGAAGAGAAGGACGGCGGCAGGATTGGAACGCTTGTTCATCCAGTGGGGAGCGCTCGTGTTTATCACGGGGATGCTGCTGGGACGGGCGGTACTGCTGGCAGAATTATTCCCGTTTGCGATCCCGTTTTTTGCGGTTGTCTATGCATGGCGCCGGGAAAAAGCGGTGATCGGGGCAGCCGGTTTAATGGCGGGGGTGCTCAGCGGTGCAGTATTGCATGCCGCTTTTGTTATCGCAGCTGTCCCATTATTTATAGCGCTCTATGAATGGATGAACCGATTCGGCTGGAAAACATCCTGGACGCTGCCGCTGACCGTATTTACTGCCACCATCGGCGCACGGACAGCGGTGATCTGGCTGATGGAAGGAACGGTTACATCGTATGCCTTTGTCATGGCAGGTGTGGAAGCAGGACTCAGTTTCATGCTGACGATGATATTTTTGCAGAGTCTTCCTTTACTTATCACAAACAAACGAAAACAGCCGTTAAAACATGAAGAGATTATCTGTTTTATTATTCTTCTCGCCTCAATTATGACCGGGGCGATTGGATGGGTAATTTACGGCATGGGGGCGGAACATATACTGGCCCGCTATCTGGTACTCCTGTTCTCCTTTACCGGAGGTGCGGCAATTGGAGCGTCAGTCGGCGTCATCGCCGGCCTGGTTCTGAGTCTTGCTTCGATTGCCAATCTATATCAAATGAGCCTGCTTGCTTTTGCGGGGCTGTTGGGCGGCCTCCTGAAAGAAGGAGGCAGAATCGGGGTCAGTATCGGAGTACTGCTGGGAACTGCTTTGATCGCTCTTTACGGGGACGGGTTGAACGGGGTCTCACTGACGCTGGCTGAATCAGCAGCGGCTGTCGGCGTGTTTCTGCTTACTCCCCGCGTTATGACAGCTTTTATAGAAAAATATATTCCAGGCACGCCTGAATATGCGCGCGAACAGCAGAAACATATGAAAAAAATCAGGGATGTTACCGCCATGAAGGTGGAACAGTTTTCCCGGCTGTTTGAGACGTTATCGACAAGCTTTGAATCCGGAGCCGAGACGGACAGCGCAGAGCAGCAGGACAGCCGTGAAAAAGACGATGTGTTGAGCAGAGTAACGGAAAACACCTGCCAGCAGTGTTTTCTTAAAGAGCGGTGCTGGGTGAGGCAGTTTCAACAGACATACGACGGCATGACACGGCTGGTCCGGGAACTGGAGGAAAACGGCAGAGTCACCCCCCGCACGGCCAACCGTTGGAAGAACTACTGCCATTATGACAAGCGGATGATAGAGGTCATGGCCGAAGAACTTCAGCGGGAAGAAACAAAAAAGGTTATAGCCAGGCAGATGAATGAAAGCCGCAGGCTTGTGGCCGATCAGCTGCAGGGGGTTTCGAATGTAATGAACAACTTCGCCAGGGAAATTCAACAGGAAAAAGAGGCGCACCACCTGCAGGAAGAAGAGATCCATGAAGCGCTGCAGGATGCCGGCCTCGATATCGGCCATGTAGATATATACAGGCTGGACGAGGGTAATGTGGAAGTGGAAATGAGCGTCTCGAAACCTTCCGGAAAAGAGAAGGCCGAAAAAATCATAGCGCCGATGCTGTCGGATATCTTGAATGAGCATATTGTAGTAGACCGGGAAGAGCCGTACGAAGATATTACCGATTATTCCAACGTCACGTTTTCCTCGGCCCGCACGTATACAGTTGAAGCCGGCGCGGCCGTTGTTGCCAAAGAAGGAAGGTGGGTGTCCGGTGACAGTCATGCCGCCATGGACATCGGAACGGGCAAATATGTCATGGCCATCAGCGACGGAATGGGCAGCGGCTGGAAAGCCAACCGGGACAGTCAGTCTGCGCTTGAAATTTTAAAAACTATTCTAGCTTCCGGAATGGATGAGCAGACGGCCGTAAGATCCATTAATTCCGTTTTAAGCCTTCGTTCGAAGGAAGAAATGTTTTCAACGCTGGATCTGTTTTTAATGGATCTGCAGACGGCACGGGGGCGCTTTATCAAAATCGGCTCCCTGCCCGGATTTATCAAACGAGGCAGGAAGGTAAAACAGATTGAAGCAGGAAACCTTCCGATCGGAATGGTGGAGCATGCGGAGCTGGATGTTGTTAACGAACAGATGAAAGAGGGCGATATGGTAATCATGATGAGTGATGGTATTTTTGACGCGGCCGTCCAGATTGAAAACAAGGAAATATGGATGAAACGTTTGATCGGCCAGATGGATTCTGAGGATCCCCAGGACATGGCAGATTATCTGCTTGAAGAAGTCATCAAAGCCTCAGAGGGGAACATCAGGGATGATATGACCGTTATGGCGGCCTCTGTTCAGCGGAATATTCCGGAATGGGCGGCTATTCCGGCTGGGCGTACCGTGCCCTTAAAAAGAAAAAAAGCGTGAGGAAAGGAGCCGGGTATATATTTTCACCCCTCCGTCAAAGATGAAAATAATACCAGAAACGGAGGGGACATGAGATGAATCATGGAAAAATAAAGCAGATATTGCTTTTAACCGATGGGTGTTCCAATCAAGGGGAAGACCCGGCGTCAGTAGCGGCCTTTGCCAAAGAAAAAGGAATCACCGTAAACGTGATAGGCGTGCTGGATCACGGAGCTGCTCGTGACCACGGTATGCAGGAAGTGGAAAACATCGCGGCTTCCGGAGGGGGAGTCAGCCAGCTCGTCAATGTCGATCAACTGGCCCATACTGTTCAGATGGTAACAAAACAGGCGATGACACGTACTCTTCACGGTGTTGTGCATCAAGAGCTCAGCCAGATACTTGGTGATCACCAGGAGGTGGAGGATCTCCCCCCGGATAAAAGAGGAGAAGTGGTCGATGTTGTCGATGAGCTTGGTGAAACGGTGGATCTGGATGTACTGATCCTCGTTGATACGAGTGCCAGTATGAAACCAAAACTCCCGATGGTACAGGATGCCTTGATGGATTTGTCGATCAGTCTGAATTCGAGAAAAGGAAATAATCATTTTTCCCTGTTTTTATTTCCCGGGAAAAGAAAAGACGCGGAACAGGTGTTGGACTGGACTCCGGAAATGAATTCGCTGACCGGTATGTTCCACCGGCTGACGGCGGGCGGCATCACCCCGACCGGGCCTGCTCTTCAAGCGGCGCTGCAGCATTTTGACAAGCGGTTATCAAAAAGGAGTCTGAAACGTTATGGAGAAGATGAATTCCCAATCGAAGAATCAGGCTTTTGATCTGGCGCCGGGAACGGCGTGGACCGGTAAATGGAATCAAAATCCCTACAAAATCATCCGTAAATTGGGAAAAGGAGCAAACGGAGCGGTTTATCTGGCGGATACAAGAACCGGACCGAAAGCCGTAAAAATTGGCGAAAATAAAATGTCTCTGACTTCGGAAGTCAACGTCCTGAGAGCATTTTCGAAAGTGAGGGGTAACGTTCTCGGCCCGGAGCTCCTGGATGTGGATGATTTGATCTGGAGAGGAGAGGTTTATCCTTTTTTCTGTATGGAATATCTGAAAGGGGAAACACTTCTTGATTTTGCACGAAAACGGGGAACGGAGTGGATCCCTGTTTTTATGGTGCAGTTGCTGGGGGATTTGGACCGTCTGCATCAGGAAGGGTGGATCTTCGGAGATCTTAAATCTGACAATTTAATCATTACAGGACCGCCTTCCAGAGTCAGGTGGTTTGACGTGGGTGGAACGACGAGGCAGGGAAGGGCGGTAAAAGAGTATACGGAATTTTATGACCGGGGCTCCTGGGGGCTTGGCGACCGGAAAGCAGAGCCTTCTTATGATTTATTTGCCGCGGCCATGATTTTTATGGAAACCGAGTATCCGCGCCGTTTTAAAAAACCGCCCGGCGCTTCCGCAGAGAAAACGATGGCATTGTTACGCCGCTATATCAAACATTCCCCGGCGCTTGCGGATTATCAGAATGTTCTCTTACGGGCGTTGAAGGGAGATTATCCGAATGCTCAGATTATGAAAAAAGATCTGATTTACACGATTGAAAAACAGACGAGCCGAAAACCGCCGGAACCCCCGTCCCGGAAACAAAAAAGTGGAACGCCCGCACCATCCAGACGGACCTCAGCCTCCTCTTCAAAAGAAAAGCCGTCCTACCGGACAGAAATAATTCTTACAACCTCTTTTCTCTTTCTCTCATCTGTTCTATACTTTATGGGACAATGGATGTAAAAGGAAAAAAAGAGGGGGAGGACCCTTCATGGGGAAAGCGGAACAGACGATGTCGCTCTGTCTTACAGGAGGTAAGTTAATGCTGCGGTACGGCGCTGAGACGTACCGGGTGGAGGAAACGATGTACAGGATGGCAAAAGCAGCCGGAATGCGTAATATTAACAGTTTTGTTACGTTAACCGGCATTTTTCTTGCCTTCCGTACCGAAGACGGGACGGATTTCATGCAGATGATCCGGGTCCGGGAAAGGTTCCAGGACTTAAGCAAAGTGACGGCGGTCAATCAGGTGTCCAGAGAATTCACCCATGGTATTATCTCGATTGAAGAGGCCGCCGCACAGTTGACCGATATTGAAAAGGCGCCCATGAACTATCCGCTTTGGCTGATTTATCTGGCCTCCGGCATCGGCGGCGCTGCTTTTTCCTATCTGATCGGCAGCACGTTTATTGATATTTTTCCCGCATTTATCGGCGGATTAATTACCACCCTCACCCTCGTCCTGTATCAAAAGGTCCTGAACGTTAAGTTCTTTTCTGAGTTTCTCGCAGCCGTTTCAGGTGTTCTTGCGGTTGTAGGAATGGAGACGGGAGGTCTGGTGCAGAACATGGACCAGGTCGTGATCGGGACGCTTATTCCGCTTGTGCCCGGCATTCCGCTTACCAACTCGGTGCGGGATCTCATGTCCGGAGATTTAGTAGCCGGGGTGGCCCGCGGAACGGAAGCTGCCGTCACTTCTCTGTCGATCGCAGCAGGGACAGTAGTTTCTTTATCGATTCTTTATTTTTAGTGGATGAATGAGCGGGGGTGTCGGTAACGATGTGGCTTGAGCTGATGTTCTGTTTTATGTCGACCGTGGCGTTCGGTATTATTTTCAATATTCCGCTTCGTCTCGTCTGGTGGGGCGGAGGAATCGGTATCATGACCTGGTTTATTTACAGCACTCTTCCCGAAATCGGGTTGACCCAGGTCAATGCTGCCGCTGTGGCTGCGTTTGCTGCTGCTCTTACTTCCCACCGCCTTGCCAAATATAAAAAAGTGCCAGTGACGACGTTTATGATCCCGGGTATAATACCGCTTGTGCCAGGGGGGCGTGCGTATTCAAGTATGCTTGCATTTGTTGAAGAGAATTACGTGAACGGCCTTGGTCTAGGTGTGGAGACGCTTCTGCAGGCGGGTGCGATTGCAGGAGGGGTCGGATTTGCCCTCTCCATCTTTTCAATCGGGAAAGGAGCCGGTAAGCGTTATGAAACAGACCGTTGAACAGTGGATAAAAGCGCGGCATCTGCTGCAGCCGGGTTCGCGGGTCCTTGCTGCTGTTTCCGGCGGACCTGATTCCATGGCCCTTCTCCATCTGTTGAAAGAGATGGAAACAGAGTGGGATCTTACTGTGCTGGCAGCACATGTCCATCACGGACTGCGGCAGGAAACGGCAGACAGGGATGAACGGTTTGTGAAAGAATGGTGTGAAAACAACTGTATCCCTTTTTATAACGCCCGTGTCTCCGTAGAAAAGAAAATAAGGGAAGAGGGGGGCGGCGTTCAGGAACAGGCGCGCAGGCTTCGTTATGATTATCTGGCAGGGTTGATGGCAGCGGAATCGATTTCCGTTCTGGCTGTGGGACATCACGCGGATGACCAGGTCGAAACGATAGTCATGAAGCAGACGACTGGGCGGGCCCTGCTGGGAGAGACTGCCATGAAAGCAGAACGGCCGTTTGGCGGAGGCACCTTGATCCGCCCTCTGCTCGGTGTAACGAAAGAGGAGATCTACGACTACTGCCGCAGCCACTGGATCTCATTTCAGGAGGATGAAAGCAATGCCTCCGGTAAATATACGAGAAACCGGATCAGACAACGCATTCTCCCTGTCCTGAAAGAAGAAGAGCCTCTCGTCCACCGCCATTTTCAACATTATGCAGACTGGATCGAGGAAGACAGGCGCTATATTGAAGAGCAGGCGGAAGAGGAATGGCGGCAAAGGATCATAAGGGAAGATGAACATTCGGTGACGATTTCCATAAAAGGAATGGAAGCGCTTCCTCTCCCTTTACAAAGAAGAGGTATTCCTCTAATATTAAAGTATCTTTGTATGCATAATGTACCGGAGTTGTCGATCGTACATATTGAGCAGTTTCTTTCGCTGCTGCATGGGGGTCGTCCATCCGCGGTTTTGGACTGGCCGGGGAATCTGGAAGTCCGCCGTGATTATGACCAGATAACGATTTCCATGGTTCCACTGCAGCAGACCAGAAGTGCACCGCAGCCTGTGAGCCTTTCCACCCCGGGTGAAGCCTCTTTTGGCGATTATGTGTTTGAAGCTTCTTTTCATTCTCCCCGGCACACCGGAGAAGAAGAGGATCTTTTGGTGATCGAACCTGCAGCCGTATCGTTTCCTCTTCACATCCGTCCGCGGCAGGACGGGGACCGCCTCCCCCCACTCGGAATGACCGGAAGCAAAAAGGTGAACCGGATCTTTATAGATGAAAAAACCCCCTTTTATGAACGGCCGTTCCAGCCGGTGGTGACGGATGCGGACAGCACCGTGCTGTGGCTTCCTTTTGTGAAAAAATCAGTGTATCATCTCCGCGCCGGCGAACGGAAATGCCGGCGTCCGGTCTTTATAATATGCCGGCGGCGCTTTGGCACATCCTTTTAGGATGAAATCGGACAGGGATTCATGGTATGATGGGGAACGGACATTTTGTGAGAAAAAAACAGCCGTTATGTGCGTATATATCACTCGGGAGGGTAAAATAAAAACAAATGCATAATGATATCCAGAAGATCTTAATTGATGAAGAACAACTGCAGAATAAGATCCGTGAAATCGGCAGTGATTTAACGGAGGAGTATAAAGGGCGCTTTCCGCTCGTTATCGGGGTGCTGAAAGGAGCACTCCCTTTTATGTCTGATGTTACCAAACGGATCGATGATCATCTGGAAATAGACGTGATGGATGTTTCGAGTTACGGCAGCAGCACCGTTTCTTCCGGAGAAGTGAAGATCATCAAGGATCTCGATACGACGGTGAAGGGAAGAGATGTCATTATTCTGGAAGACATTATTGACAGCGGCGTGACACTCAATTATCTCATCAGTCTGATCAAACATAGAGGAGCGGCTTCCCTGAAGGTTGTCACCCTTTTGGATAAACCGGAGGGCAGGCAGGTGGAGCTGATTCCGGATACTGCAGGATTTACCGTGCCGGATGAGTTTGTCGTAGGGTATGGTCTGGATTATGCAGAAAAGTACCGCAACCTCCCTTACATTGGTATCCTTAAGCCGGAGATTTACAAGGGGTCATGATTGTGAGAAAGAAAACAAATATGGTACTATTACCTAAGTTGTCAATGCCCGTGGGAGGAGGTCAGGAATGAACCGAATTTTTCGAAACACTGTTTTTTACCTGCTATTGTTCCTGGTCATTATAGGAATCATCAGTTTTCTCAGTAATGACCAGACGGATACAACAGAGATGACGACGGAAGAATTTATCACGAAACTGGAAAACAACGAAATAGCAACGGTCACACTGCAGCCGGAAGGTGAAGTGTATCTGGTTGAAGGACAGGAAACCGGCCAGACAGAGGACGAAAGCTTCCAGACCCATCTGCCGATTTCCGAAGAGAATACGCAGATGCTGATGACAGCAGAAGGGCCTGAAGGCGGTTCGCTGGAACTGGATACAGAACCTGCTGAAGAACCCAGCGCCTGGGTGACGTTCTTCACCTCGATTATTCCATTTGTTATCATCTTCATCCTCTTTTTCTTCCTCTTGAGCCAGGCTCAGGGCGGCGGAAGTAAGATGATGAACTTCGGCAAAAGCAAAGCGAAGCTCTATCAGGAAGAAAAGAAGAAAGAGCGATTCAAGGATGTTGCCGGTGCCGAAGAAGAGAAACAGGAACTTGTAGAAGTAGTGGACTTTCTGAAAGACCCGCGCAAATTCGCCAGTATCGGTGCCCGGATTCCAAAAGGGGTGCTTTTGGTAGGCCCTCCTGGAACGGGTAAAACATTGATTGCCCGTGCGGTTGCCGGAGAAGCAGGAGTGCCGTTCTTCTCCATCAGCGGCTCGGACTTTGTGGAAATGTTCGTCGGTGTCGGCGCATCCCGTGTCCGTGACCTTTTCGAAAATGCCAAGAAGAACGCACCATGTATCATTTTCATTGACGAGATTGATGCTGTCGGCCGTCAGCGCGGCGCCGGTGTGGGCGGCGGCCACGACGAGCGCGAGCAGACGCTGAACCAGCTGCTTGTTGAAATGGACGGTTTCAGTGCTAATGAAGGAATCATTATCATTGCCGCTACCAACCGTTCCGACGTTCTTGACCCAGCGCTTCTGCGTCCGGGCCGTTTCGACCGCCAGATCATGGTCGGCCGTCCTGACGTAAAAGGCCGGGAAGAAGTGCTCGGCGTACATGCCCGCAATAAGCCGCTTGCCGATGATGTGAACCTGAAAGCCATCGCGCAGCGGACCCCTGGATTTACCGGGGCGGACCTGGAGAACCTGTTAAACGAAGCGGCACTTGTGGCAGCCAGATCGGACATGGAAAAAATCCGGATGGTTCATATTGAAGAAGCCATTGACCGTGTTATCGCCGGTCCGGCGAAGAAGAGCCGGGTTATTTCCGAAAAAGAAAAGAACATTGTGGCTCACCACGAGGCGGGTCATACGGTGGTCGGCGTCAAGCTGGAGAATGCCGATATGGTGCATAAAGTGACAATTGTGCCGCGCGGACAGGCAGGCGGTTACGCCGTCATGCTCCCGAAAGAAGACCGCTTCTTTATGACAAGACCTGAACTGGTTGATAAAATCACCGGGCTTCTCGGCGGCCGCGTCGCAGAAGAAGTGATGTTCAATGAAGTCAGTACGGGTGCGCATAACGACTTCCAGCGCACGACCGAAATTGCCCGTAAAATGGTAACCGAATACGGCATGAGTGAAAAACTCGGACCGGTGCAGTTCGGATCCAGCGGCGGCCAGGTATTCCTCGGACGCGACATTCAGAATGAGCAGAACTACAGTGATGCCATCGCTCACGAAATAGATAAAGAAGTCCAGAATATCGTGAATGAGTGTTACGAACGATGCAGACAGATTCTTACGGAAAACAAGGATAAACTCGAAGCGGTTGCCTCTTCTCTGCTCGAACTCGAAACCCTTGACGCAGAACAGATTGAGTCCCTTGTTGAGTATGGAAAGCTTCCGGAGGATCATCATACCAATAAAGATGATGAAGAAGTCGGCGCAAAGCACACTTCCAGTTCGGACGACAGTGATGTGAAAGTAAACATTCAGTCCAAGCAGGAATCCGAAGCGGATGACGCCGATTCCACGGAAGAAGAGACCGGCGGAAGCCCTTCAAAAGGAAACCAGGTGGAAGATAAAACGGACTCGGAAAAACTAGGAGATAACAGCCCTCCTTCTTCTGACGATGAAGATCGGAGATAACAGGTTGTTTGAAGAAAAGGGATGCCAAATCAAGGCATCCCTTTTTAACAGAGGAATGTTTTTCATAAATAGTGGATCGGAGGGAAAGAACCGGTGATCGCCGTCCTGAACATTGGAAATACTCATATTCACTTCGGTCTGTTTCAGGGGAAAGAACTGGCGGGCCAGTGGCGTCTGTCGACCGAAGAACGAAAAACAGAAGATGAATACGGCCTGCAGATACAGCCGTTAGTGGAACAGACAGCTGAAACAACAGGGGCAAAGGTGGAAGGAGCGATCATTTCTTCCGTTGTTCCGCCGGTGCAGCCGGTCATTGAGGGAATGTGTCGAAAATACTTACATGTTTCTCCTCTCGTGATAGGCCCGGGGGTAAAAACAGGACTCAACATCCGTTATGAAAACCCCAGGGAAGTGGGAGCCGACCGGATCGTCAATGCTGTCGCAGCGGTGGAGGAACATGGCGGCCCGCTGATAACGGCCGATTTTGGCACAGCGGCCACTTTCTGCTATATTGACGCGTCGAATCGATATATCGGAGGTGTGATTGCCCCGGGGCTCTCCATTTCATCAAAAGCGCTGTACGAGCATGGGTCCAAGCTGCCGAGAGTGGAGGCGGAACCCAGGGAGCAGATTATTGGAAAAAATACAGTGCATGCGATACAATCCGGGATGTTTTTCGGATATGCCGGCCAGGTGGACGGCATTATCACCCGGATGAAAGAAGAAGTGAAGGAGAATCCCCTTGTGATAGCCACCGGCGGTGATGCTCCTTTCATCAGGGAGGCGGCTGCATCCATTGATATGGTGGATGCCTTTCTGACCCTGAAAGGGCTTCGTTATATATACGGGAAAAACAAAACCTGATAAAAAAAGAGGAAGGAGGTCCTCCTCTATGGAAGACTACCTGGTGAAATCAACAGCATATGACGGCAAGATCCGGGCTTATGCGATTCAGACGACGAATATGGTCAACGAGGCAGCCCGGCGCCATCATGCCTGGCCTACAGCTTCCGCCGCCCTGGGCCGGGCCATGACGGCCGGGTCGATGATGGGAGCGATGCTGAAAGGCGACGATAAACTGACCATTAAGATTGAAGGAAATGGTCCGATGGGGCCGATTATTGTGGACAGCAGCTCCAACGGAGATACGAGAGGATACGCCCACAATATGCAGGTACACTTTGATCTGAACGACAAAGGAAAGCTGGATGTATCCCGTGCGGTCGGCGGGGAAGGAGTACTGTCGGTCGTAAAGGATCTTGGCATGAAAGATCACTTTACCGGAAGTGTCCCCCTCGTCTCCGGGGAAATCGGAGATGATTTCACGTATTACTTTGCCTCTTCTGAACAGATTCCCTCCTCCGTGGGTCTGGGTGTTCTAGTCAATCCGGACAATTCGATTCTGGCGGCCGGCGGATTTATCATTCAAGTGCTGCCGGATGCAGAGGATGAACTGGCCGAGCGTATTGAACAGCAGCTGGAAGCTATGCCGCCGGTCTCCAAGCTGATTGAGAAGGAAAAAGCGCCGGAAGATATCCTGCATATGATTCTGGGAGAAGACGTGAAGGTGCTCGAACGGTCTGCGGTTTCTTTTTCCTGCCATTGCTCCCAGGAACGGGTGTCGAATGCGTTAATGTCACTCGGCACGGACGAACTGCAGGATATGATCGAAAAAGACGGCGGCGCGGAAACGCAGTGTCACTTCTGCAATGAGGTTTATCAATTTTCTGCCGAAGATTTGCAGGAATTGAAGGAAGAAGCGTGGAATATAGAGAACAAGGAGCAGTAAGTCTGAATTGTTTGACACGTCATGCAAAGGCTGATACTATATAGACAATAAAACCAATAAATTTACTTGGTATTTTGAGGGGGAACCGTTAAGATGAAAGTGGCAAATAACATTACTGAACTCATTGGCGACACACCACTAGTCAAGCTGAACCGCTTAACCGGTGAAAACGATGCAGACGTTTATCTGAAGCTGGAATATATGAATCCCGGAAGCAGTGTTAAAGACCGGATTGCCCTCGCGATGATTGAAGCCGCGGAACGGGACGGCAAACTGAAAGAAGGCGACACCATCATTGAACCGACAAGCGGTAATACCGGAATCGGCCTTGCGATGGTAGCAGCTGCCAAAGGATACCGTGCTGTCCTTGTGATGCCGGATACGATGAGTATGGAACGCCGCAACCTTCTGCGTGCATACGGCGCAGAACTTGTGTTAACGCCCGGACCGGAAGGCATGGGAGGTGCGATCGGCAAGGCAAAGGAACTGGCGCAGGAAAAAGGATATTTTATGCCGCAGCAGTTTGAAAACGAGGCCAACCCGGAAATCCACCGCGAAACGACAGGACGCGAGCTGCTGAAGCAGGTGGACGGTCAGATTGATTCTTTTGTTTCCGGTATCGGTACCGGAGGAACAGTTACAGGTGCCGGCAAACTGTTGAAAGAGCATTATCCGGATCTGCGGATCATTGCACTGGAACCGGCTGATTCCCCTGTATTGAGCGGAGGTAATAAAGGTCCTCATAAAATCCAGGGGATTGGTGCCGGTTTTGTTCCGGAGATTCTTGATACAGATATCTATGATGAAGTGATGACAGTCACAACCGAACAATCATTTGACTACGCCAGACGCGCTGCCAAAGAAGAAGGAGTGCTCGGCGGTATTTCGTCCGGCTCTGCGATTTATGCAGCGCTTGAGGAAGCGAAAAAACTCGGTAAGGGTAAAAAAGTGGTGGCTGTTATTCCAAGTAATGGTGAACGCTATCTCAGTACTCCTCTCTACCAGTTCGAAGAAGAAGAGTAAAATCAAACGCATGTTGGGAAAGCAGGGCCTGGCGGCTCTGCTTTTCCTGTATTGAAGGTGATGATGATGAATAGAGGAATGTCCCCGGTTCCAGATCCCGCTGCATCCTATACGGTGATGGCGGCTTCTTTTGTGTATCCGGAAGAACAGTTTTATGCGGCGTACCGTACGCTCAGTGCCGGGAGGCCGTACCACGTTCTCCTGGAGAGCGGGCAGAAAGGGCGGTACAGCATGGCGGCCCTTGATCCGTTTGCGGTATTTACTGCAAAGGACGGAATCCTGCACATCAAGACAGAAGAGGAGACGGTCCGGAGAGAGGGCGAGCCGCTCGAGGAGATGAAGCAGTGGCTTGCGCCTTTCCAGGTGGAAACGGTACCGGGGGCTCCGGATTTCCAGACGGGGGTGGCCGGTTCGCTTAGTTACGACTATATCCGTTATATCGAAAAGCTGCCGGTGGAGGCGGCGGATGACCTGCAAACCCCCGATCTGTATTTTCTGGCTTTCCAGCAGGTGTTCATTTACGATCATGAACAGAAAACATTATGGATTGTTCTTCATCATGAAAAAGGGCATGAAGCCGAGGCAGCGCGGAATTGGCAGGAGCTGAAAGAGCAGTGGAAAAAGCCGTCTGCCCGGCACCGGGAATATAATGCACCGCTGCTGCAGCCTGCAGCAGGGAAAAGCTCGTCTTTCTCAAAAGGTGCTTTTGCGGAATCGGTGGAACAAGTAAAAGAATATATCCGCCGCGGAGATGTGTTTCAGGTCAATTTATCTGTACGGCAGTCGGAGCCTCTATTGACCCCGCCGCTTCATATATACGAAAAACTGAGGGAATTGAACCCTTCCCCCTATATGGGATATTTTCATACGCCGGATCTGCAGCTCGTCGGCGGATCTCCGGAACTGCTTGTCAAAAAGAGGGGAAAGGAAGCCTCCACCCGGCCGATCGCCGGCACCCGGCCGCGCGGCCATTCCTTAGAAGCGGATACAGCTTATGAGCAGGAAATGATGGATACGGAAAAAGAGCGGGCGGAACATGTGATGCTGGTGGATCTGGAGCGCAATGATCTGGGGAAAGTATGTACTCCGGGAAGTGTGGAAGTAGACGAACTGATGGTGGTGGAGCGGTATTCTCATGTCATGCACATTGTTTCCAATGTGAAAGGAAAACTTGCCGACCAGGTGGATGTTTATGATATGATAAAAGCAGCTTTTCCCGGCGGAACGATTACCGGAGCCCCGAAAATCCGGACGATGGAGATCATTGAAGAACTCGAACCGGTCCGGCGCGGCATGTATACCGGATCGTTCGGATGGATTGGGTTTAACAATGATATGGAATTGAATATTTCTATCCGGACAATGGCTGTGACAGAAGGAAAAGCCTATGTTCAGGCGGGTGCAGGGATCGTCATTGATTCGGATCCGGAGGCGGAGTACGAGGAATCTCTGAAGAAAGCCCGGGCGCTGTGGAAAGCCAAAGAGAAGAGCGAAGCTGAGGCATGGGAGAACGAGAAGAGCAGAGGAGGAGAACGTATATGATTTTAATGATTGATAATTACGATTCGTTTACGTACAACCTGGTGCAGTATCTGGGAGAAATGGGCGAAGAGCTGGTTGTCCGGCGTAATGATAAAATAACACTCGAAGAAATGGAGGACCTGGCGCCCGATTTTCTGATGGTATCCCCGGGACCATGCAGCCCGGATGAGGCTGGGATCAGCATGGAAGCGGTGAATCGGTTTGCCGGCCGCATTCCAGTGTTTGGTGTGTGTCTTGGCCACCAGTCCATCGCCCAGGTCTTCGGCGGTACGGTTATCCGGGCGGATAAGCTGATGCACGGCAAAACGTCTGCCATTCATCACGACGGCCGGTCGGTGTATAAGGGACTGCCCGATCCTTTCACTGCCACCCGTTATCACTCCTTGATTGTAGAGAGGGAAACCCTGCCGGACTGCTTTGAGATCACATCGGAAACCAGTGAGGGTGATATTATGGGAATACGCCATAAAACGATGGCGGTGGAAGGCGTCCAGTTTCACCCGGAATCAATTATGACCGGTGAAGGCAGACAGCTGCTCCGCAATTTTATTGAAGCCCATAAAAGTCCGCAGGGAGTTTAAAACGATGTACGTGTATATAAATGGAGAGGTACAGGAGGCGGGCGCTGCTCGTCTTTCTGTTTTTGAACATGGTTTTATGTACGGACTGGGTCTGTTTGAAACATTCCGGATTTACAACGGACATCCCTTTCTGCTCGATGACCATTTCCGGAGAATGGAAAGCGGGCTGCAATGGATGAATATAGCCTGGACATATGACAGAGAGACCGTCCTTTCCCAGCTGCAGGAGCTGCTGCAAGCCAACGGCTGGAACAATGCCTATGTTCGTTACAACATTTCCGCAGGGTCTGCAGCCCTTGGTATTTCCACAGAGGTATATGAAAACCCTGTCGTGATCATTTATATGAAACCCCTCCCTGCTCCGGAGGATATACAGGAAACATCGAAAACAGCAGAGTTTTTGAGTATTCCCCGTAATACACCGGAGACGCCGGAACGATTGAAGTCCCACCATTACCTGAACAATATTGCCGGAAAACGGGAGACAGGTGCCGGTCCCGGGGTGGAAGGTCTGTTTTTGACAGAACAGGGCGCTGTAGCCGAAGGAATCGTATCGAATATTTTCTGGAGGCGTGGGGATACACTGTATACTCCTTCGCCTGAAACAGGGATATTACACGGAGTGACTCGTGCGTTTGTGATGCAGCTGGCAGAAAAACACGGGTATTATATTAGAGAAGGCCGTTTTTCGGCAGATCATATTCGCCGCGCGGAGGAAGCGTTTTTGACCAATTCGATTCAGGAAATTGTACCGCTCCGCCGAATCGGCACACACCGGTACCATGAAGCTCAGTGGACAGCAGCCCGTCTGCTGCAGCAGGAATATGCTTCATACCGCGGACTCCTGTGGAAAGCGGCAGATATAAAAGGGCCTGGAATGGACGAGGGAGAAGGAGAGAGACTGCTATGAAATTCGAAGAAATCAATTTTAAAGACAAAACCTATGTCATGGGCATACTGAATGTTACTCCTGACTCCTTTTCGGATGGAGGACAGTTTAACCGCATAGATGCAGCGCTTGAGCGTGCCTTTGAGATGATTGAACAGGGTGCGGATATGATTGACGTCGGCGGGGAGTCCACCCGTCCCGGTTCCGTCAAAGTGGACGGAGACGAGGAACGGCGCAGGGTGATTCCGGTGCTGGAAAAACTGGCCGCCCGATTGACAGTGCCGATCTCGATTGATACGTATAAGGCTGAAACCGCCCGCCAGGCCCTGGAAGCGGGAGCAGGCATCATTAATGATGTCTGGGGCGCCAAAGCAGATCCAGCGATGGCAGAGGTTGCTGCCCGTTACGATGTGCCGATTATATTAATGCATAACCGGGAAAACACAGATTACCACGATGTTATGGAGGATATGATAAGCGATATTCAGGAAAGCATCGACATCTGCCGCAGCGCAGGCGTAAAAAAAGAACGCATTATGCTGGATCCCGGCATCGGCTTTGCCAAAACGTATGATCAGAATCTCGAAGTGATGCGGAGGCTGGAAGAGTTTACCGCGCTCGATTATCCGGTCCTTCTCGGCACCTCGCGCAAGTCTTTGATTTCAAAAACGCTGGATCTTCCCGCATCCGACCGGGTGGAAGGAACCGGTGCCACGATCAGCCTCGGGATAGAACGCGGCGCTGACATTGTCCGGGTCCATGATGTACTGGAAATGAGCCGGACGGTAAAGATGATGGATGCGATGCTTGGAAAGGGGAAGGTGAAAACCGTTGGATAAAATTTTCCTGAAAGGCATGGAGTTTTACGCGTATCACGGGGTTTTTCCGGAAGAAAATAAGCTCGGCCAGCCGTTTCAGGTGGATCTCGTTCTGCACGCGGACCTCACGGAAGCTGCCGCCGAAGACAATCTGGAGAAAAGTGTCAATTATGCAGAGGCCCATCAAACCGTGAAATCGGTCGTGGAAGACAAATGCTACAATCTGGTGGAAACCATTGCCGAAGGGATTGCCGAAGAAATATTAAACACCTTCTCTATTGTGCAGGAGGCATCTGTCAAAGTAAAAAAACCAAACCCGCCGATTGACGGCCATTACGAGTATGTGGCCATTGAACTGGCGAGGTCGCGGGGATGAAAAACGTCAGTTATATCGCTCTTGGGTCAAATGTCGGTGACCGGGAACATTATCTGCGCGAAGCGGTACGTACGCTCGAACAAAAGGAAAGTTTGGAGGTCACGCAGCTCTCTTCCATTTATGAAACGGCCCCGGTTGGTGTCACAGACCAGCCTCCGTTTTTAAATATGGTTCTGTCGCTTCGGACCGGACGATCTCCGGTAGAACTGCTGGAAATAACACAGTTTGTAGAGCAGCGATTGGACCGGGTCCGTCATAAACGCTGGGGCCCCCGCACGATAGACCTTGACATTTTACTGTTCAATGATGAAAATATTAAGATGAATGAATTAACTGTTCCTCATCCAAGAATGCACGAACGAGCTTTTGTACTGATACCGTTGTGTGAAATTGCTGCTCCGCATTACGTATCCTATTATGAACAGACGATACGTGAGCTTACAGCTCGAGTATCCGGTCAGGAAAAAGAGGGTGTACAATTATGGAAGAGCTGCTCTGGGCAAGGAGGATCCGGGCCTTTCGAAAGCTGAAAGGATTTACGCAGATCAGTCTTGCCAGGAAGATGGGAATCGCTGTTTCCATCCTCGGACAGGTGGAACGGGGAACCAGAGTCCCGGATGAGACATTTTTAAAAAAGACAGCAGATGCCTTGGGAGTGTCAATAAAGGAACTTCAATCCGATTAAGTACAGGAGGTGCGCGCGAGTTGCTGAAAATAGATAATATTGAGATGAAAAACCCGGTGGTACTCGCACCGATGGCGGGAGTCTGCAATCCCGCATTCCGTCTGATTGCCAAGGAATTCGGCACCGGTCTCGTCTGTGCAGAAATGGTCAGTGACAAGGCTATTGTCAATCAAAACGAGAAATCCATGAAAATGCTTTATGTGGATGAACGCGAAAAGCCGCTCAGTCTTCAGATCTTCGGCGGGGAAAAGGAGACGATGGCAGAAGCGGCCCAGGTCGTTGATCAACAGACGAATGCCGATATCATTGATATCAATATGGGCTGCCCTGTCCCGAAAATCACAAAATGTGATGCAGGAGCGAAATGGCTGCTCGACCCGGATAAAATCTATGAAATGGTCAAAGTCGCTGTTGAAGCGGTCGATAAGCCCGTCACTGTCAAAATGAGAATGGGCTGGGATGATGAACATATTCTTGCCGTGGAAAACGCGAGGGCGATCGAGGAAGCAGGAGGTAAAGCTGTATCCCTGCACGGGCGCACCCGTGTACAGATGTATGAAGGGGTTGCCGACTGGGAGATCCTGAAAGAAGTGAAAAATGCAGTACAGGTGCCTGTCATCGGCAATGGTGATGTAAAGACACCTCAGGATGCCCAGGCGATGCTTGAACAGACCGGAGTCGACGGCGTGATGGTCGGGCGTGCAGCTCTTGGTGATCCATGGATGCTGTACCGTACCATACATTACCTGGAAACCGAGGAACTTAGCGAAGAACCGGCACCACGGGAGAAGATAGATGTATGCATGATTCACATGGACCGTCTCATTGACCTCAAAGGGGAGACCGTTGCGGTCCGGGAAATGAGAAAGCATGCGGCCTGGTACCTGAAAGGCATGCGCGGTAATAACAAAGTACGGGATAAAATCAACCATCTGGATACCCGGAATGATGTTGCGGATGCTTTATACGAGTTCGTCGAACAACTGGAAGAACGGGAAAAAACGGCGGCGGTATAATCCGGTACCAAAAAAGGGGCTGCCCCTCGGCATAAAGGGTCAGTCCTCTTTGTATGAGAACAGCCGGAGTTTAAATTTTTACAAATGAGGAGTTGTTGTTGTTGAGTCAGGAACAGGAACAAAATGATCAAATGGCGGTCCGCCGGGAGAAAATGGAATCCCTGCAGGAACAGGGGAGAGACCCGTTCGGAAAGCGTTTCGACCGAACCCATACGGCAGCTTCCATGGCGGAGCAGTTTGATGAATTCTCAAAAGAGGAACTGGAAGAAAAGGAGACGTCCATTTCCCTGGCCGGACGTGTGATGACCAAGCGCGGCAAAGGGAAAGCGGGTTTCGCTCATATCCAGGACATTTCCGGCCAGATTCAGATCTATGTACGCAAAGACCAGGTCGGTGAGGATGTATATGAGTTATTTCAGAACACAGACATCGGCGACTTTGTCGGAGTGACTGGTACAGCGTTTAAAACAAAAGTCGGTGAATTATCCGTAAAGGTATCGACGTTTAATCTCTTATCCAAATCTCTGCGCCCTCTTCCGGATAAATTCCACGGATTAAAAGATGTCGAGCAACGTTACCGCCAGCGCTATCTGGATCTGATTGTAAACCCTGAGGTCCGGGATACGTTTGTGGTCCGCAGCAAAATTCTGCAGGCGATGCGGCGTTATCTGGACAAGCAGGGTTATCTCGAAGTCGAAACGCCGATGCTTCATTCCATCCCGGGAGGTGCATCCGCCCGTCCGTTTATCACACACCATAACGCCCTTGACATGGAACTTTATATCCGGATTGCTATTGAACTTCATTTAAAACGGCTCATCGTCGGCGGGATGGAAAAGGTGTATGAAATCGGCCGTGTCTTCCGGAATGAAGGGATATCCACCCGTCATAATCCGGAATTTACGATGATTGAACTTTATGAAGCCTATGCTGATTATACCGACATCATGACACTGACCGAAAACCTGATTGCCCATATTGCGGAAGATGTGCTGGGTACCACAACCATCGTTTACGGCGGTCATGAAATTGATCTGGCCCCGGCGTGGCGTAGAATTCATATGGTGGATGCGATTAAAGAAGAGACAGGTATCGACTTCCGGGAAGATATGAGCGATGAAAAAGCTCATGCATTAGCGGCAGAACATGGTGTGCCCGTGACCGGAACGATGACATTTGGCCACATCGTCAACGAGTTTTTCGAACACTTCGTTGAAGAAAAATTAATCCAGCCGGTCTTTGTGTACGGCCATCCACTGGCGATTTCTCCTTTGGCCAAGAAAAACGAAGATGATCCGCGCTTTACAGACCGGTTTGAATTGTTCATCATGGGACGGGAGCACGGCAACGCCTTTACAGAATTAAATGACCCAGTCGATCAGCGCCGCCGTTTCGAAGCTCAGGTTCAGGAACGGGAAGGCGGAGACGAGGAAGCACACCGGATGGACACTGATTATCTTGAAGCTATGGAATACGGTCTTCCGCCAACCGGCGGCCTTGGTATAGGAATAGACCGTCTTGTCATGCTGTTAACAAATTCTGCATCAATCCGGGATGTTCTATTATTCCCGCAGATGCGGAACCAATCTCAGGAATAACAGGCTGAAGGGGGCTTGCGACAGGATCGGAAGCCCTCTTTTCGTTTGATGCTGCTTTCAGGAAAAAATCAAAATAAAAAATTTAAATGAACGGGTTGTGTAACATAAATTCAGGTGATATATTATTATTTGTCGCTGCGAAAGGCAGCGCACCTCATAAGAAACGACAAAAAATATATTGACATTCCGTTTTCACGGTGTTAGTATAAAAAAGTCGCCATCGAGGCGGAACGAAAATTGTCCTTTGAAAATTGAATGAAAGTCAAGCGTCTGTCAATTCAAATGGTTCAACGAACCATACAGATAAGAAGCAGTACAG
>NZ_JBSVZE010000004.1:0-58495 GCF_054052005.1 Salibacterium sp. K-3 | reverse complement strand
CGAACACGGAAGTTAAGCTCTCCAGCGCCGATGATAATGAAGGGGCAACCCTTTGTGAAAGTAGGACGCTGCCAGGCCCCAAAGGACTGCCGGATGATGATCCGGCGGTCTTTTTTTATTAAATAGGCCTAAATCAAGCTGCAGCATCCATCCGCTTCAGATCCCACACGAAGGACTGCAGGATGCCAGCTTTCTCAGCCGAACATCCTATTTCCGGGACGCTTGCACTTTTCTTAGTTATGTAAAGATCAAAACCGGTAGGTGATACGTTGTATCCGGTATTTATATAAATATTATATGTCTTTATGGTACGATTTTTGAAACGTGTTTATTCTCAGAGCTTCGGATGTTAGAATGGTTTTTCTTTTTCTAAAAGCGAGGCGGAAACGTACAGGTTTGATAAAAGGAAAGGAGATGTCTTATGGATGCATTTTTTACGCAGGAGTCATATATTATTATGGTACGGATTATATCGGCAGCAGCACTTGCTGGATTGATTGGCGCGGAGCGTGAATATAAAAGGCATCCGGCGGGATTTCGGACGCACATGCTGGTGGGAACGGGCGCGTGCCTGGCGATGGTAATGGCGCTATTTGGTTTTCAGCCTTATCTTGAGGCAAACGAAGAGGTGGCCCGGTACGATCCGTCCCGTCTGGCTTCTTATGTCATAAGCGGTGTTGGATTTTTGGGAGCAGGCACCATTATTGTGCAGGGGGTATCCATCAAAGGTTTAACAACGGCAGCTTCTATCTGGGTAGTCGCAGCGATCGGATTAGCTGCGGGAGCCGGTATGTATTTTGCAGCCATTTTGACGACGATTATTGTGCTGTTGAGTCTTCTTTTTCTGAATAACATTGAACGGCTATTTCAGACCTCTTCTTCTCAGAAAAAGGTTAATATCATTATGGATAAAGATAATAGTCCGTTATCTGATGTAGTTAAAGCATTCGAAGAAGAGAACGTACTTGTGAAAAAGGTGGCGGGCAGTGCAGATAATACGGCCGAATTGGAACAGAAATTATCCTTTGTTTTTTATATTGAAGATTCCTCTGAAACGAATCATACGGTACTTTATGACCGTCTGATAAAAATCAACGGTGTTCTGGAAGTGGAAATGACATGGACCTCCTGATAGAGCCCCTGGTACTTGATTTTTGTTCTGCTTTGTATTATATTTAAAGTCAAAGATAGTCAAAGTCAGAAGCGTGAGAAATACATGTAACCGGGAAGGAGGCTGGCCCTTTTGCGTAATATTTCAGATGGCATTGAAAAATATTTAAAGCAGATTCTTACTCAAAGTGACAGGGATTTAATTGAAATAAAGCGAAGTGAACTGGCGAAACGTTTTGAATGTGTGCCGTCGCAGATTAATTATGTAATCAGTACCAGATTTACGAATGAAAAAGGATATATTGTGGAAAGCAAAAGGGGCGGCGGCGGGTATATTCGTATTACAAAAGTGAAGGTGGATGATCATGCCGAGTTGATTGACCAGCTGCTTATGCTGATAGACGGAGGAGTGGATCAGGTAACAGCGGAGAGCATCATCATGCGCCTGTATGAAGAGGAAGCCATATCAAGGCGGGAGGCCAACGTAATGGCTTCTGCCGTGGACCGCAATATTCTATCGCTGAAATATGCAGAAGAGCGGGACAGGGTTCGTGCGAAAATGCTGAAAGCCATGCTTCAGAGTCTGCGTTATCAGTAAAACAGACTGCGGAGGGAGGATGTAGGAAGTGCTTTGTCAAGAATGTCAAACACGCCAGGCGACGCTGCATTTCACCAAAATCATTAATGGTAAAAAAGCAGAGATGCACGTTTGTGATGACTGTGCCCGGGATAAAGGAGAACAGATTCCGGGATCGAACAGTTATTCCATTCATGAATTATTATCGGGTTTGTTGAATGTTGATCAGGTATCCGGCAATAATGAATTTAAGTCTGCAGGAACCACGGAACAAAAACAGCTGGTTTGTGATCAGTGCGGCCTGACATATGAGCGTTTTGCAAAAACAGGCCGATTCGGGTGCGCACGGTGTTATCACGCCTTTGATGCGAAACTGGATCCGATCCTGAAACGGGTGCACAGCGGAAATTACCGTCATGCCGGGAAAGTTCCGAAAAGAACAGGCGGGAAGATGCAGGTGCAGCGCGAAATTGAAAAGCTCAGGGAAGATCTGCGTACCAGCATTGAAGAGGAAGAGTTTGAAGAAGCAGCCCGTCTGCGCGATCATATCCGGGAATTGGAAGGGAAAATTCAGAACGGGGAGGAGGAGGCTTGATGTCGCTGCAGCGTTTTATATCAAAAGCGATAAGTCCGTGGATGAAAAGCGGACCGGGACCGGACAGTGATATTGTATTAAGTACAAGAATCCGTATAGCCCGGAACATGGAAAACTATCCTTTCCCTGTTTTTGCTTCACCGGAGACGGCAGAAGCTGTTCTGAACCATACAGCCCGGGAGTTTTCGGCCATCCGTCTGCAAGCCGGCGGATCTCTGGAGCGCTTGAACATGGATGACTGTTCTCCCAACGAAAAAAGAGTGCTGGTCGAAAAACATTTGATCAGTCCTCAGTTGGCGGAGCAGTCCCAATTCGGAGCAGTGATGCTCAGTCCGGATGAATCGGTAAGCATCATGCTGAACGAAGAAGATCACATCCGCATGCAGTCACTGTTCCGGGGCTTTCAACTGAGTGAGGGGCTGGATTTTTCCAATAAGCTCGACGACTGGACCGAAGAGAAAATAACATATGCCTTTGATGAAAAACGCGGGTACTTAACAAGCTGTCCCACCAACGTCGGTACCGGGATGAGAGCCTCGGTGATGATGCATCTGCCGGCTCTTGTCATGACTCAGCAGCTGAACCGGATTCTCCCGGCCATTAATCAGCTCGGTCTTGTTGTCCGTGGAATATACGGGGAAGGAAGCGAAGCCCGTGGGAATCTTTTTCAGATATCCAACCAGATAACTCTTGGAAAATCGGAAGAAGATATTGTAGAGGATCTGAAAGGAGTAGTCACCCAGGTTATCCGACAGGAACGCATGGCAAGAGATGCGCTGATGCGTTCATCCAGAACCTACATCGAAGACAAAGTGTTCCGCTCTTACGGTCTGTTGAAAAACAGCCGTATCATAGGATCAAATGAGGCAACCGAACGCCTTTCGGATGTCAGGCTTGGCATTGACCTGGATTTAATTGAAGGAATTTCGGGTAATATCCTGAATGAACTGATGATTTTGACCCAGCCGGCTTTCCTCCAGCAGTATGCAGGCCGTGAATTGGCCGCGGATGAGCGTGATGTGAGACGCGCTGCGCTGATTCGTGAGAGAATGGAGCTGGAGGAAGAAAACGGAGAGTAAGCTATTAACTAGTGGAGGTGCGCATAGATGATGTTTGGACGTTTTACGGAAAGAGCCCAGAAAGTACTGGCACTTGCCCAGGAAGAAGCTATCCGACTGGGCCATAACAATATAGGCACGGAACACATTCTTCTCGGTTTGATTCGGGAAGGAGAGGGCATTGCGGCTAAAGCGCTGCAGGCGCTCAATCTCGGATCAGATCAGATTCAGAAAGAAGTGGAGGCGCTGATCGGCACGGGTCAGGAAGGATCAAAAACGATCCATTACACCCCGAGAGCCAAAAAGGTCATTGAATTGTCCATGGATGAAGCAAGGAAACTCGGTCATTCCTATGTCGGTACAGAACACATTCTTCTCGGTTTGATCCGGGAAGGAGAAGGGGTGGCTGCCAGAGTTTTGAATAACCTTGGTGTGAGCCTGAATAAAGCCCGTCAGCAGGTGCTTCAGCTGCTCGGTAACAATGAATCTTCCGGCGGAAACCAGCAGCAGGCAGCCCCGGCAGGCGGAGCTTCCAACGCCAACACGCCGACACTGGACAGTTTGGCGCGTGATTTAACCGCTGTAGCGAAAGAAGAAGGCCTTGATCCGGTCATCGGCCGAAGCAATGAGATTGAACGTGTTATTCAGGTATTGAGCCGCCGGACGAAAAACAATCCGGTACTCATCGGGGAACCTGGTGTAGGGAAAACGGCAGTAGCTGAAGGGCTGGCCCAGTCCATCATTTCCAATGAAGTTCCGGAAATTCTCCGCAGTAAACGGGTGATGACTCTGGATATGGGAACTGTCGTCGCAGGCACGAAATACCGCGGGGAATTTGAAGACCGATTGAAAAAAGTAATGGAAGAAATCCGCCAGGCCGGCAACGTCATTCTGTTTATTGATGAACTTCATACGCTGATCGGAGCTGGAGGTGCAGAGGGAGCGATAGATGCTTCCAATATTCTGAAGCCTTCGCTCGCCAGAGGTGAACTGCAGTGCATTGGTGCCACCACGCTGGATGAATACAGGAAATATATTGAAAAAGACGCAGCACTGGAGCGCCGTTTCCAGCCGATTCAGGTGGATGAACCAACAACTGAGGAGTCCATCCAGATTCTTGCCGGTCTTCGTGACCGCTACGAAGCCCATCACCGTGTTACCATCCCGGATGCCTCCATCGAAGAAGCGGTGAAACTGTCCGACCGTTATATTTCCGACCGGTTTCTGCCGGATAAGGCTATTGACCTGATTGATGAGGCCGGCTCGAAAGTAAGACTTCGTTCGTATACAGCTCCGCCGAATCTGAAGGAGCTGGAACAGAAATTAGAGGAAACACGCAAGGAAAAAGACGCTTCCGTGCAGAGTCAGGAATTTGAAAAGGCGGCTTCGCTGCGCGACAGTGAGCAGCGCCTCCGTGAAGAAGTCGAAGATATGAAGAATGAATGGAAAGAAAAACAGGGCCAGGAAAATACAGAAGTGACAGCCGAAGATATTGCCCAGGTGGTTGCAAGCTGGACTGGCATCCCGGTTTCAAAAATCGCGGAAGAAGAAACCGAACGGCTGCTGCGTATGGAAGAAATTCTCCATAACCGGGTTATCGGCCAGGACGAAGCGGTTAAATCCGTATCTCAGGCTGTCCGCCGTGCACGCGCCGGGTTGAAGGATCCTAAACGTCCGATCGGATCGTTTATATTCCTCGGTCCGACCGGTGTCGGAAAAACAGAACTGGCCCGCGCTGTGGCGGAAACGTTGTTCGGAGATGAGGAATCCGTCATCCGCATCGACATGTCCGAATTCATGGAACGACACGCGACCAGCCGTCTCGTAGGTTCTCCACCCGGATATGTAGGGTTCGAAGAAGGCGGCCAGCTGACAGAAAAGGTACGCCGCAATCCGTATTCCGTCATCCTGCTGGATGAAGTGGAAAAAGCCCATCCGGAAGTCTTTAACATTCTTCTGCAGGTACTCGAAGACGGATTTTTGACCGATTCCAAAGGGCGTCGTGTCGATTTCCGGAATACCGCCATCATCATGACGTCAAACGTCGGCGCAAACCTTCTCCGCAAAAATAACTATGCCGGCTTTACGACCAATACCGATGAAGCGGAAAATTTCAAGGATATGCGTGACAAAGTTATGGGTGAACTGAAGAACACATTCCGCCCTGAGTTTTTAAACCGAATCGATGAGATTATCGTCTTCCACAGCCTGGAGAAACAGCATATAAAAGAAATTGTAGTGCTGATGGCCGATCAGCTGAAAAAACGGCTCGCCGAGCAGGGCATCAACTTTGAGCTTAGTGACGCGGCCAAAGACAAAATCGCTGATGAAGGATTTGATCCCGAATACGGAGCACGTCCGCTGCGCCGGGCTCTGCAGCGCCAGGTGGAAGACCGTCTTTCCGAAGAACTGCTGCGCGGTTCAATCCAGGAGGGAGATACCGCCTATATTGATGTGAAAGACGGCGAATATTTTGTTGAAACCAAATCCGGAGCCAAAACGTAAATTCATTTATACACCAATAGCACCAGCTGTTTGTAGAAGGCATATGCCTTTTACAAACAGCTCTTTTGTATCGAATCCTTAACGGTAAAATAAAGCGGGGGACGCATGTGGCAAAACAAAAATCAAAATTTGTCTGTCAGGAATGTGGATATGAGACCAGTAAATGGATGGGGCGCTGCCCTGGATGCAGCGAATGGAATACAATGGTTGAAGAGATGGAAGCACCGGCAAAAGGTGCCGGTGCCAGGCGCTCTTTTCAGGAAAGCGGCGAGGCTTCACAGAAGCCGGAACCGATAACAAAGGTGGTCGGGGAAAAAGAGCCCAGAGTCGATACCTCTCTTCCGGAACTGAACCGGGTGCTTGGCGGGGGCATTGTTCCGGGTTCACTCGTCCTGGTCGGAGGAGATCCGGGTATCGGCAAGTCGACGCTGCTGCTGCAGCTGACATCAGTGCTGGCCGTTCAGGGCCATAAGGTGCTTTATGTGTCCGGAGAAGAATCAGTACAGCAGACGAAACTCCGCGCGGACCGGCTCGGTGTTTATGCCGATTCCCTGTTTGTTTTTGCTGAGACGGATATGGATCTGATTGAACATGCCATTCAGCAGATTCAGCCGACGATGGTGGTGATTGACTCCATCCAGACGGTGCATCAATCCAGTATTTCTTCTGCGCCCGGCAGTGTAGCGCAGGTACGCGAAACCACGTCGACCTTTATGAAACTGGCAAAGTCCAGAGGGATTGCTGTGTTCATCGTCGGCCATGTGACAAAGCAGGGGTCGATTGCCGGACCGAAAATGCTGGAGCATATGGTGGACTCCGTCCTTTATTTTGAAGGAGAACAACACCATACGTACCGCATACTCCGCGCGGTGAAAAACCGGTTCGGATCTACAAATGAAATCGGCATTTTCGAGATGAAGGAACTGGGACTGGAAGAAGTGAAAAATCCATCGGAGATCTTTCTCGAAGACAGAACCCAGGGAAGTGCAGGTTCGATTGTCGTGGCTTCCCTCGAAGGTACACGGCCGGTACTCGTGGAAATTCAGGCACTGATCGCCCCTTCCAGTTTTGCCAACCCGAAAAGGACCGCGACCGGAGTTGATCATAATAGAATTGCCCTGTTAATGGCGGTGCTGGAGAAAAGACTCGGAATGCTGCTTCAGAATCAGGATGCCTATATGAACGTGGCCGGCGGTGTAAAGCTGGATGAACCGGCTATTGATCTCGGCCTTGCCGTCTGCATTGCTTCGAGCTTCCGGAATCATGCAACCGGTCCTGCCGATGTGGTAGTGGGAGAAGTCGGTCTGACCGGCGAAATACGGAGGGTATCCCGCATTGAGGACCGGATTTATGAAGCAGCAAAGCTTGGTTTTGAACGGGCGGTTATCCCTAAAAAAAATCTGGAAGGCTGGACATATCCGGAGACTATTGAAGTCATCGGGGTCTCAACGCTTGAAGAGGCCTTGGAAATTGCCCTTGGCAATCCATCTGTAGGATGGTGAAAATTGTCTCATTGTGTAGAATATAACATTGACGTTACAATTTACTCACGATATAATGAAAAATTCTAAAAAACTGTGACAACAGCTTAGAAATTTGCTACATTAAAGTTAAAACCTGTTTATTAGGTGGGCATTGTTGAAAATAAATACAATGGCCGGGTTTGAAAATAGAAATATTGTCCATAATGATAAAAAGGAGGTGAGAGGGTGTGCTTAAAAGTATAGTACAACTATTTTTTATCCTTGCCGGGGGAACGTTGGGTGTTATTTTTATACCGGAACTGATATCATTATTTAATTATAGCGCGGTGCCCGACTGGATCGGCAATCCTTATGTAAGTGCACTTCTCGGCGCAGTAATTGTTTTTGCAGCAACATTCTGGGTGGCGGATCACATTGTCCACGGGATGCGGGTGCTCGAAGAAATGATAGTGAAGGCGCCGGTGACGGATGTTCTGTTTGGAACATTCGGGCTCGTATTCGGTCTGGTTGTCGCGTTTCTTATCAGTCTTCCGCTGAATTCCCTCTATCTGCCGGTTGTTAATTCCGTTCTTCCCATTTTCATCACTTTTTTCCTCGGCTATTTCGGGTTTCAGGTCGGGTTTAAAAAGCGGGATGAACTGAAAAGCCTGTTTCCCGCTGGTCGGGCGGCGGCTGCTGCTGCCAGGAAAAAAGAGGAGACGGTTCCCGCTGAACACCGTGCGAAAGTCAAAATTCTGGATACGAGCGTGATTATAGACGGACGTATCGCAGATGTCTGCCAGAGCGGTTTCATAGAAGGAACGCTGGTCATTCCGGAATTTGTGCTTGAGGAACTGCAGCATATTGCAGATTCATCCGATGTGCTGAAACGCAACCGCGGACGCCGGGGTCTGGATATTCTGAATCGGATTCAAAAAGATCTTCCTGTAAAGGTGGAGATTTATGAAGGAGACTTCGAGGATATCCATGAAGTCGACAGTAAACTGGTGAAGCTGGCCAAGGTCCGTGAAGGAATGGTTGTAACCAATGACTTTAACCTCAATAAAGTATGCGATCTTCAGGGCGTGGAAGTGCTTAACATCAATGACCTGGCCAATGCGGTAAAGCCGGTTGTGCTTCCAGGCGAAGAAATGAGCGTGCAGGTTATCAAAGACGGAAAGGAACAGAACCAGGGCGTTGCTTATCTGGATGACGGCACCATGATCGTAGTGGAAGGTGGACGCGAATATATCAGCAAAACCATCGAAGTTGTGGTAACAAGTGTCCTGCAGACCAGTGCAGGCCGGATGATATTTGCTAAACCGAAGTTGATGGAAAAAGCACTATAAACCAGAACCCCTCTGTCTGATCAAGGCAGGGGGGTTCATGATTTACGCGGATTCCGGCTGTTTCGGATACAGGGCAGGGTGCCTGCGCTTTTCTTATTGCGACCTGACGCCTTTCAAGTTATGATAAAAGAGCCTGATATTAGAGCGAGCTCAGTTATTGGAGAGGTAATATGAAATATACAGTCGTGATACCGGCGGCGGGGCAGGGCAAACGAATGAAAGCCGGGCACAACAAGCAGTTTTTGATGCTTGAAGACCGTCCTTTAATCGTTCATACCGTTTCTGTGTTTGAGCAAGACGCGTGGTGTGAACGGATTATTGTCGTCGCCAATGATTATGAAACCGGTCCGATGAACACATTATTTACAGAATGGAATTTTCAGAAGGTGGAACGCATTGTTACTGGCGGACAGGAAAGACAGGACAGTGTGTTTGAAGGACTGAAGCAGGCGGACGGCTCAAATGAAGCGATTGTCCTGGTCCATGACGGAGCACGGCCGTTTGTAACGGAAGACCATATCCATGAACTGGTCATCAAAGCGTCGGAGGCAGGAGCAGCAGTAATCGGTCTCCGCATGAAAGATACAGTGAAAAAAGTGGCGGATGGAGTAGTGACCGAAACGATAGAGCGGTCCAGTGTATGGTCCGTCCAGACGCCGCAGGCCTTTCGGTTTCCCATTGTCTATGATGCCTACCAAAAAGCAGCCGAGGATCAGTTCCGGGGTACAGATGATACAAGCCTGGTGGAACGGATGGATGTACCGGTACATATTGTGGAAGGCGGCTATGATAATATTAAGCTGACAACGCCGGAGGATATGGTTGTAGCCCGTGCAATCCTGAAAAAAAGAAGGGGGAGAGGACTGTGAGAATAGGGCATGGATTTGATGTGCACCGGCTGACAGAAGACCGGCCTCTTATTTTAGGGGGGGTAGCCATCCCGCACCGAAAAGGGCTTGACGGCCATTCTGATGCCGATGTCCTGCTGCATGCAGCGGCGGATGCACTGCTTGGTGCGGTCGGCGGCGGTGATATCGGCGCCCATTTTCCGGATACAGATCCGGCCTTTAAAGACATGGATTCCGGATTGTTATTGCAGCAGGTATATCAGCTGGTGCAGGAGAAAGGGTACCAACTGGCCAACATAGATGGTACAATTCTTGCGGAAAAGCCTAAAATGGCACCATATATTGATGACATGCGGGATAATATAGCCCGTATACTGGAGAGTCCGAAATCCAATGTGAATGTGAAAGCGACGACAACCGAGAAACTCGGATTTACCGGAAGAGAAGAGGGAATTGCTTCTCATGCCGTCGTTCTGCTGGAAAGCAGAAGGAACGGACAGTGAACGCCGGAAAATCAATATAATAGTAATTGGAACTAACTAACATGGAAGGTGGAGAATCATGGAGAGGGAAGTACGAGTCCGGTTTGCGCCAAGCCCGACAGGACATCTGCATATAGGCGGAGCGAGGTCTGCGTTATTTAACTATCTGTTTGCCCGGAGCCAGGGCGGAAAATTTATTATCCGCATTGAGGATACGGATCAGGCGAGAAATGTGGAAGATGCAACGGATAAACTGATGGACAGCCTGAAATGGCTCGGCATCGACTGGGATGAAAGCATGGATGTCGGAGGACCTCATGCTCCTTACCGCTGTATGGAACGGCTTGATATTTATGAAAAATACCTGAAGCAGCTGATCGAAGAAGGAAAAGCATATTATGATTATATGACGGAAGAAGAGCTGCAGAAAGAACGGGAGGAGCAGCTGGCCCGCGGGGAAGCTCCGAAGTACAGCGGCCGTGACCGCGATCTGACACCGGAACAGCGGAAAGTGTATGAGGATCAGGGCATTCAGCCGGTTGTCCGTTTTCGTGTTCCGGAAAACAAAAGCGTTCTTGTACCGGACGCAGTCAGAGGAGACGTCACATTTGAAACCGAAGATATCGGGGACTTCGTCATTGCGCGTAAAGACGGGATTCCGACCTATAACTTTGCTGTCGTAGTGGACGACCATCTGATGGATATTTCCCATGTTATCCGCGGGGAAGAACACTTATCCAACGCACCGAGACAGGCGCTTGTTTTTGAAGCATTCGGCTGGGAGAAACCGATGTTTGCCCATGCTTCTCTTATTCTTAATCCCGACCGCCAGAAAATGAGCAAACGGGATGAGTCCATCATGCAGTTTGTCGAGCAGTATCAGGAACTCGGCTATCTACCGGAAGCACTTGTTAATTTCCTGGCACTTCTGGGCTGGTCTCCGGTCGGGGAGGAAGAATTGTTCTCCCTTGAAGAACTGCAGGAACAGTTCACGCTGGAACGTGTCTCCAAAGCACCGGCTGTCTTTGATACTGATAAATTAGCCTGGATGAATAACCAGTATGTAAAAGAAGCGGATCTGGACCGGTTGACGAAACTGGCCCTCCCTCATCTCCAGAAGGAAAATAAGCTGCCTGATTCATTGAACAGCGAACAGTATGAATGGACGAAACGGCTTGTATCGATTTACCAGGAGCAAATGCATTATGCTGCTGAAATCACGAGCCTTACAGAGTTGTTCTTTCAAAGGGAGATCGATTATAATGAAGATGCCAAAGACGTATTATCCGGGGAACAGGTTCCGGAAGTACTGGAACAGTTCTCAGAAGAACTGAAGGCCCTTGATGCTTTTGAACCGGACGAAATAAAAGCGGCCATCAAGGCGGTGCAGAAAACCACCGGCCAGAAGGGCAAAAAACTGTTTATGCCGATCCGGGCTGCTGTGACCGGCCAGACCCACGGACCGGAGCTTCCACAGGCTATTGCCCTGCTGGGCGAAGAAACAGTGCAGGCCCGTCTGAATGACGCCGCGAGACAATAAAACAGTAAAAGCGTGGACGGGAAAAAGTAAGCGGCCCCACTTCTACACAGAGAAAATCACGGAGGCTGAGAGTGATTTTGGAAGAAGCCTGCTGAACATGCATCCCTGAGCCTCCTGCTGAAATCATAGTAGGCAGGAGCGGCGTAGCCGCCGTTATCCAGGAAGAGAAAAGAAAGATCCAGCGTAGATGTTTCTTTTAAACAGAGTGGAACCGCGTTTAAGGATAAGCGTCTCTGTGCAGAAAAGTGCACGGAGACGCTTTTTTTACTAGAACTTGGGAGGGGAGGAGAATACGTATGTGGAAAACGTTTAAAAATGATATAGATGTTGTGTTTGACCAGGACCCGGCTGCCAGAAGCAGGCTGGAAGTTGTATTTACGTATGCCGGTGTCCATGCCATCTGGTCCCACCGGATTGCCCACTGGCTCTGGAAGAAAAAAATGTACTTTCTGGGGCGGCTGCTCTCCCAGATCAGCCGCTTCTTCACCGGTATTGAAATTCATCCGGGGGCCGTCATCGGCCAGCGCCTGTTTATTGACCACGGTATGGGAGTTGTCATTGGAGAAACCTGCGAAATTAAAGACAATGTGACCATTTACCAGGGGGTTACACTTGGAGGAACTGGAAAAGAGAAAGGAAAGCGTCATCCGACGATTGAAGATAATGTACTGATCGCCACCGGGGCCAAGATTCTGGGCTCCATGACGGTCGGCCGGCATTCCAGGATTGGTGCCGGATCGGTGGTTCTTAAAGAAGTCCCGCCGAACTCGACGGTTGTCGGTATACCCGGTAAAGTAGTCGTCCAGGACGGGGTCAAAGTCGAACGCAATGAACTGGACCATCATAAGCTGCCTGATCCGGTTTCCGACAAGTTCAGGGAACTGGATCAGGAGATCGCGGAATTAAAGAAAGAGCTTGCGGCATATAAAGGAAAAAACGAAGAAGAAAGGGGCCGGTGATGACATGGGGATTACGCTGTATAATACGATAACCCGCAGAAAAGAAGATTTTCAGCCGCTGTCACCCGGAAAAGTGAAGATGTATGTGTGTGGCCCGACGGTTTATAACTATATACACATTGGCAATGCGCGCCCGGCGATTGTGTTTGATATGGTTCGAAAATACCTCGAATACCGCGGATATGACGTTTATTATGTGTCAAACTTCACCGATGTCGATGATAAAATCATAAAGGCTGCCAACGAGATGGGCGAAGAAGTGCCCGAAGTGGCGGAACGGTTTATTAAGGCATATTTTGAAGACACGGGAGCCCTTCAGGTGGATAAAGCGGATCTGCATCCCCGGGTGACAGAAACGATGCCTGAAATTATTTCGTTCATTGAGGCATTAATTGAAAAGGGCTATGCTTATGAAGCAGACGGCGATGTGTATTTTTCCACGCGTTCCTTTGATGATTACGGAAAACTGTCGTCCCAGTCCATTCACGATCTGCAGCTCGGCGCTCGAATTGAAGTCGGGGAGAAAAAGCACAACGCGCTTGATTTTGCCCTCTGGAAGGCAGCCAAAGAAGGCGAAATTGCCTGGGAAAGTCCTTGGGGGCACGGGCGCCCGGGATGGCATATTGAATGTTCCGCGATGGTGAAAAAATACCTTGGTGATACGATTGACATTCACGCCGGCGGACAGGATCTGGCGTTTCCCCACCATGAAAATGAAATAGCGCAGTCGGAAGCGCTGAATGAAAAGCAGATGGCCAGCTACTGGATGCATAACGGCTATATCCAGATAGACAATGAAAAAATGTCCAAATCGCTCGGCAACTTCGTGCTTGTTCATGACATTATCCAGAAACACCCGCCGGAAGTTATTCGTTTCTTTATGCTGCAGGCGCACTACCGCAGTCCCCTGAATTTCAACGAAGAGTTGTTACAGAGTGCGAAAAACAGTCTGGAACGGATTCAGACAACCGTCAATAATCTGAAGCACCGCCTGGAGGAAAGTGCGGACTTTGGAGAGCCGGGAACGTGGCCGCAGACAATTGAAGAGTATCTGCAAACCTTTATCAGCGAGATGGATGATGACTTTAACAGCGCGGACGGCATCAGTGTTCTGTTTGATCTGGTGAAAACAGCGAACCGCTATATGCAGGAAAACCAAACGTCTAAAGACGTTCTGCAATCTTTTTTAACGACTATCAGAGAAATCGGCACAGCTCTTGATATCAAGGTGGAAACAAAAGAAGAGATCCTGGACGATGACATAGAGGCGCTGATTGAAGAACGGGTGGAGGCACGCAAAAACAGAAATTTTGCGAGGGCCGATGAGATTAGGGATAATCTTAAAGAGCAGGGGATTATTCTGGAAGACACGCCGCAGGGGACACGCTGGAAAAGGGGAGAATCATGACTTTGGATAGAAAGAACGTTGACGCTGTCCAGTTAAATGCCCTTGCCCTTGCCTATATGGGGGATGCGGTGTATGACCTTCATATCCGGCATTATCTGATTGCATCAGGGAATGTCCGGCCGAACCAGCTTCACCGGAGCGCTGTCACGTACGTGTCTGCCGAAGCTCAGGCTGCTGTGATGCATGCATTCCTGCAGCAGGAAATGCTTTCCGATGACGAAAAAGCAGCAGCCAGAAGGGGACGAAACGCAAAATCCGGCTCTGTTCCGAAAAATACAGATCAGAATACGTACCGTCACAGCACTGCGTTTGAGGCCCTGATCGGCTATTTATATTTCCGGGACCGCCGGGAAAGACTGGAGGAGCTGATTGCGCAGGCCGTGAAGATACGAGAAGGGAGTGAAAACAGGTGAAGGAAGAATGGATATACGGAAAAAATGCTGTTCTGGAAGCGCTCCGGGCGCACCAGCCGATTCATAAACTGTGGCTCGCCGAAGGTTCCCTGAAAGGCCAGACCAAAGAAGTACAGAAACTCGCCAAGGATCAAGGCGTTGTGGTACAGACGGTGCCGCGCCAAAAGCTGAACGACCTTTCGGGCGGGACGAATCATCAAGGTGTGCTGGCTTCGGTGCCGGCTTTCTCTTACGCAGAAGTGGACGATCTGTTTCTTGCTGCCGAAAAGAAACAGGAAAACCCGTTTTTCATCCTGCTGGATGAGATCTCGGATCCTCACAATCTGGGTTCGATCATTCGCAGTGCAGATGCCTCCGGTGCACACGGGGTTATTATACCAAAACGCCGGTCCGCCGGTCTGACGGATGTGGTAGCAAAATCCTCCGCCGGTGCTGCAGCCCATGTCCCCGTCGCCAGGGTGACTAATATGGCACGGACGATAGAACAGCTGAAACAGGAAGGGCTGTGGATCGCCGGGGCTGCCGGAGCAGGATCAGATGATTACAGGACACTGGATGCATCAATGCCTGTTGGTCTGGTGATTGGCAGGGAGGACAAAGGGATGACGCGCAATGTACAGGATAAGTGTGATTTTCTTTTGTCGATTCCCATGGCCGGCCGGGTTTCTTCGCTGAACGCCTCGGTGGCGGCTTCGCTTCTCATGTATGAAGTGTACAGGCGCCGCCGCCCGTTAGGAAGCGTCTAGAATGAAAGACATACTGCTCGTGGATGGATACAACATGATCGGTGACTGGCCGGAGTTAAAGCATTTACGCGACAAAAACCTGGAAGAAGCGAGAAGCCTCCTTGTGCAGAAAATGGCGGAATACCGGGCATATAAGGGCTGGGAAATAAAAGTGATATTTGACGCTCATATGGTCGAGGGAGCAGGGCGTGTGTATCAGGAACACCTCGTGGAGGTCATATATACAAAAGAGAACGAAACGGCAGATGAGCGCATTGAGAAACTCGTCGGAGAGTTAAAAAATATAGAAACAAGAGTGCACGTTGCCACCTCGGATTATGCGGAACAGTCCTTCACCTTTGGAAGTGGTGCTCTCCGCAAGTCCGCCCGTGAGCTGCGGGTCGAAATGGAAATGGTGGAACAAAACATATCCAGGGAAGTAACAAAGCAGGCAAGGCAGGAAAATATGTCGAATTTTCCCCTTTCCCGCGAAATAGCTGAAATTTTTGAAAAATGGCGTCGAGGCGGCCGTTGAGCTGTTGACGCCTTCATAACCATTGCTATATAATGTTGCTATATCTTCATACAATCAGTCGAGGGCGGAGGGATTGTATTGGGTCTTGACCTCAAAGAAACCGGACATCCATATACCGGCAGAACAGAAGACGAACTACTCGTCCGGCATGTGCATTCCGGAGACAGCCATGCGCTGGAATTTCTCATTAATAAGTACAAGAACTTTGTCCGGGCAAAAGCCAGATCCTACTTTTTGATCGGCGGCGATCAGGAGGATATTGTGCAGGAGGGAATGATCGGCCTGTACAAGGCGGTCCGTGACTATAAGGGGGACAAGCTTTCATCATTCCGGGCTTTTGCCGAACTTTGTATCACCCGGCAGATCATTACTGCTATAAAAACAGCGACACGCCAGAAACATATGCCGCTGAATTCCTATGTATCGCTGGACAAGCCTTTGTATGAAGAAGAGTCGGAGCGGACGCTTCTCGATGTGCTCTGTGAATCCAGCGGGAGTGATCCGGAAGAGCTTCTTGTGAACCAGGAGGAGTATCATGCGATTGAAGGCCGGATCAGCGAGGTTCTCAGTGAACTGGAACAGAAAGTGTTAATGTTATATCTGGATGGGAGGTCCTACCAGGAAATTTCGGGAGAACTGAAACGCCATGTGAAATCTATTGATAATGCGCTGCAGCGTGTGAAACGTAAATTAGAGAAGTGTGTCGAAGTAAAAGGTGTCGGTTCTTAATGCAGAGAGAGACCTTCATTTTTAAAAAAGAACAGTAAGCGCTTTCAAAAATGCATATATGATGGCAGCCGGTCTGTCTTCTGGAAGAACGTGTCATATTCAATTGACACGTTTTTCTCTTTATGATAAAGTGATTTAGCGTATGCAGAGTGGTCGTATAACGACAGAGACTCAATGCGGAAGAGAAAGTAGAAGTATCCAGGGTTTTGGAAACAATGGAATAACCGGAAGAAACAAACCGCATTGAACGGACGACGCAAAATGAGAGCGGTTGTTTTTTTATTTGTGCACAAAAATAGACAGACAGCGTGAACAGAGGAGAAAGGCGGCCGCCTGAAGCGGCGGTGTGACTGGTTTGGAGGTGGCTGTATGGCTGACGGAACAAAAAGCCCGGTGAAATTCCTGCGTGAAGTAGGAAAAGAGATGAAGCGCGTCACCTGGCCGACAAAAAGAGAGCTGACAAAATACACGATTGTCGTTTTAGTGACGCTGGTGTTCTTTGTTATCTTCTTTGCGGTTGTGGATCTGGGATTATCAGAGCTGGTTCGAATTATCCTGGAATAAGGAATGAGTAGAAGGCTCCGAACAAAAGGAGGGAAGGACGGACCGTCCAGTAAATAATGGAAATGAATTGGTATGTGGTTCACACCTATTCCGGTTATGAAAATAAAGTGAAAACAAACCTGGAAAAGCGTGTCGAATCCATGGAAATGACGGATAAAATATTCCGGGTGCTTGTGCCGGTGGAAGAAGAAACAGAAGTGAAAAACGGGAAGTCAAAACAGGTCATGCGAAAAGTCTTTCCGGGATATGTCATTGTGGAGATGGTCATGACGGATGACTCCTGGTATGTTGTACGCAACACACCGGGTGTGACAGGCTTTGTCGGATCGACAGGAGCTGGTTCGAAGCCGACCCCGCTGCTTCCGGAAGAAGTGGAACATATTCTCCGCCAGGCCGGGGAGCAGGAGCCGAAAGCTGAAACAGAATTTGAACTGAAAGAAGCGGTAAAGGTGACAGAAGGTCCGTTTGCCGACTTTACCGGCACGATCGAGGACATCAATGCAGAGAAACAGAAGATAAAAGTACATGTTAACATGTTCGGGCGGGAAACCCCGGTTGAACTTGAATTCACCCAGGTGGAAAAAATATAAGAAAAGCGAAAATGCCAAAACGTATCAACTTCTTACCTTTATAAAAAACCCTTGCGGTACATGATGTGAAGTGATAAGATTTTAATGTTTGGTATTCATAATGATAAAGAACGGCAGGGACAGCCCTGCAGCGTTCTTTCAATGAGTGGGAGGACGTTTCACCGTCCGCTCAACCACATCACGGACTAAGGAGGTGTATGTGCGTGGCTAAAAAAGTCGAGAAAGTAGTAAAGCTTCAGATTCCTGCCGGCAAAGCAAACCCGGCACCGCCCGTTGGTCCGGCGCTCGGTCAGGCAGGCGTGAATATCATGGGATTCTGTAAAGAATTCAATGCTCGCACGGCAGATGAAGCAGGAATGATCATTCCTGTTGAAATTTCTGTATACGAAGACCGTTCTTTTACTTTCATCACAAAAACTCCGCCCGCTGCCGTTCTTCTAAAGAAAGCAGCCGGCATTGAAAGTGGTTCCGGCGAACCGCATGTGAATAAAGTAGGATCGGTTACAAGTGATCAAGTGCGCGAAATCGCGGAAACAAAACAGCCTGATCTGAACGCGGCTGATCTGGATGCGGCGATCCGCATGGTTGAAGGAACAGCCCGCAGCATGGGGCTTAACGTAGAATAAGAACATTGCCTTGCCTGAGGTTGCGACTTCCTTTCCCGTCCGGAAAGGATACCCGTTCGCAACCTTTAAAAGTGGGAGGTCTGACCGTTATAACCACAATCGAGGAGGAATAACATTGGCTAATAGAGGTAAAAAATATCAAGACGCTGTCAAGCTGATTGATAAAGAACAGGAATATAATACCGAAGAAGCCATCGAACTGGTGAAAAAAACATCTATCGCAAACTTTGATGAGACAGTGGAAGCTGCTGTCCGTCTCGGCCTGGATCCGCGTAAAAACGATCAGCAGCTCCGCGGGGCTGTGGTCCTTCCGCACGGAACAGGGAAAACACAGCGTGTCCTTGTGTTTGCCAAAGGCGATAAAGCACAGGAAGCCGAGCAGGCCGGGGCTGACTATGTAGGGGAGGAAGACCTCGTCAATCAGGTGCAGCAGGGCTGGTTTGATTTTGACGTGGTGATTGCCACCCCCGATATGATGGCCCAGGTCGGTAAGCTTGGTAAGATTCTCGGACCGAAAGGACTTATGCCGAACCCTAAGACCGGCACGGTAACGATGGATGTAACCAAAGCGGTGGAAGAAGTAAAAGCCGGTAAGGTGGAATACCGGGTTGATAAATCCGGAAACATCCATGCCCCAATCGGAAAAATTTCCTTTGAAACCGAGAAGCTGGCTGAAAACTTTAAAGCATTGGTGGATGCACTGGTGAAAGCAAAGCCGGCGGCAGCAAAAGGTACGTACGTGAAAAACACAGCTGTTGCCTCCACCATGGGACCGGGAGTATCAGTCAGTACTTCCACACTCAACTTGAAATAAAGGATTGACTGTCAGGAAAAAAACCGTTAGACTTATGAGCGGTATACAACGTACTGACAAGAAGATATCGTGAACGTACCGCAGACAGCAGGTGCACCCCGTGCTTAATTTCCTGCCGAGGTCGTTTTTGGACATCCTTTTTCCGGAAAGGGAAGGATGGGTAAAGACGGACCGCCTTCATGTCTGTGGACATGGAGGCTTTTTATATGGTTTTGTCTGTGGTCGGTGCACAATGAGAGCAGGAGGTGTAAAGGATGAGTGCAGTCATTGAACAGAAACAGCAGGTTGTTCAGGAGATCGCTGATAAACTGGAGAACAGTGTTTCCACTGTTATTGTTGATTACCGCGGCCTGAATGTTGAAGAAGCTACGGAACTGCGTAAACAGCTGCGTGAAGCGGGAGTGGACTTTAAGGTTTATAAAAACACCATGGTCCGCCGTGCTACCGAAAAAACGAATCTGACGGAACTCGATGAGTTTCTGCTGGGTCCGACCGCTGTTGCAACCAGCACAGAAGATGTCGTAGCTCCTGCCAAAATCATCAATAATTTTGCTAAAGAGCACGAAGCACTTGAGATTAAAACCGGGGTTATTCAAGGCCGTGTGGCTTCCCTCGAAGAGATCAAAGAACTTGCAAGCCTCCCTTCCCACGAAGGACTTGTTTCTATGCTGCTTAACGTGCTGCAGGCTCCGATCCGCAACTTTGCGCTTGCTTCCAAGGCCGTTGCCGATCAAAAAGAAGAAGAAGGCGCATAAACGAAAAACAGGCACGGTTTCACGTGCCGGATAAAAGATATTTATTAAAGGAGGATCTACAATGAGTAAAGAACAAATCATTGAAGAAATCAAAGAAATGTCCGTTCTTGAACTGAACGATCTTGTAAAAGCTATTGAAGAAGAATTCGGTGTAACCGCAGCTGCTCCGGTTGCTGTCGGCGGCGGAGGCGACGCTGGTGAAGCAGAGGAAGAACAGACTGAATTCACCGTCGTACTCGAAGATGCAGGTTCCTCGAAGATCAATGTGATCAAGATTATCCGTGAGATCACTGGTCTCGGCCTGAAAGAAGCAAAGGCACTTGCTGACGGCACTCCGGAAACACTGAAAGAAAATGTAGACAAAGAAGAAGCAGAAGACCTTAAAGGTCAGCTTGAAGAAGCAGGTGCAACAGTAGAACTGAAGTAAGCGGCAGAATATGTCTGCAGAGAGCTTTCTCTTTTTCATAGAGGAAGCTCTTTTTATTACACTGTTTTGTTTTGAGGGGCGGAACGGCTGTTTATGAAGATAGCAGGACATAAAAAGGACGTGAGCAGGGAATGACAAACCACTATTTTAAGAATAATCCCGGGTTGCATAGTGAAGAAAAAACGATAAATGCGGTGATGCGGGGACGCAACATGTCGTTTATCAGTGACCACGGTGTGTTTGCCAGAAATGAGGTGGATTTTGGCACTCGGCTGCTCGTTGACGCATTTACCTGGCCGGAACAGGATGGAGATATTCTCGATATGGGGTGTGGATACGGCGCGGTTGGTATCTGTCTTGCGCGTGAAACAACGCGCACTGTATGGATGGCGGATGTGAATGAGAGGGCGCTGGGGCTTGCGGAACGAAACGCGGAAGCAGAAAGACTGCACAACATCATTGTGTTGAAGAGCGATCTTTTTTCATCGGTTGAAAAAACAAACTTTTCGTCGATTGTAACGAATCCGCCGATACGAGCAGGAAAGCAGACTGTGCACAAACTGTTTGAAAAAGCATATGACCATCTGGCTTCCGGCGGTTCATTCTGGACGGTCGTTCAGAAAAAGCAGGGAGCTCCGTCAGCAAAAGAAAAATTGATGTCGATGTTTCCGCGCGTCGATGTTGTAACAAAACAAAAAGGGTATTATATTTTCTGTGCAAAAAAGAATTGACCATGTATCGGTGTTGTGTTAACATTATTTAATGCATATAAGTGTCCTTGTTTATTTGTGCGCAGACATCTTTGTATTTATGTTTACTTATTGTACCATGTATAAATAAAACAAGGGTAGGGAAAAATAGTATAATCAGTCTGACAGATGGGAAATAGTGGTTCTTTCGTGAAGAAGAAACCATTTTTTTCTTTGTGGGAAAAGGTCAGCCACTGAAAGAAATGATAACATGAAAATCCTGTGCCCCTCGGTATTTCAGGACTTTTGTGTTTCTATAAGTATAGCGCCGCCACGGGGTTATTTTTAGCCTGTAAAAACAGGTTGACATTATGTGATATTTAAGGGGTGACTTAGTTGACAGGTCAACTTATTCAGTTTGGACGCCACCGCCAGAGAAGAACGTATGCCCGTATTAACGAGGTGCTGGATCTTCCGAATCTTATTGAAATCCAGACCGCGTCGTATCAATGGTTTCTTGATGAGGGTATCCGGGAGATGTTTCAGGATATTTCCCCAATCGAAGATTTTACAGGGAATCTGGTTCTGGAGTTTATCGACTACAACCTTGGTGAACCAAAGTATTCCATGGACGAATCGAAGGAACGTGACGTAACCTTTTCTGCGCCTTTGCGCGTCAAAGTTCGTTTAATGAACAAAGAGACCGGCGAAGTGAAGGAACAGGAAGTATTTATGGGTGATTTCCCGCTGATGACGGATATAGGTACGTTTATCATCAATGGTGCCGAACGTGTCATCGTATCCCAGCTGGTTCGTTCCCCGAGTGTGTATTTTAATGAGAAAGTGGACAAGAACGGGAAAAAAGGACATACTGCCACCGTTATTCCGAACCGTGGAGCGTGGCTGGAGCTGGAAACCGACGCCAAGGATGTTGTGCACGTCAGAATCGACCGCACCAGAAAAATTCCTGTAACTGTGCTGCTCCGCGCACTTGGATTCGGATCTGATCAAGAGATCATTGACCTGCTTGGGGAAGATGAGTATCTTCGCAACACCCTCGAAAAAGACAATACGGAAGGCAGTGAAAAGGCACTGCTCGAGATTTACGAGCGTCTGCGCCCCGGTGAGCCCCCGACTGTTGACAGCGCAAAAAGCCTGCTGAACACAAGATTCTTCGATCCTAAGCGCTATGACTTCGCGAATGTCGGCCGTTATAAAGCGAACAAGAAGCTTCACATCAAAAACCGGCTTTTTAATCAACGTCTTGCAGAGACGCTGGCTGATCCGGAAACCGGTGAAATTCTGGCTTCTGACGGTGATTTGCTGGACCGGCGTACGCTTGACCGCCTGATGCCGTATCTGGAGAACAATCTCGGATTTAAACGGTATTCGGTGGCCGGCGGCGTTATTGAAGAAGCAGATCTGGATGTGCAGTCCATCAAAATTTACCCTCCGGAAGAACAGGAGGAAGATAAAGCGATCCAGGTCATCAGCAACGGCAATATCGACCGTGATGTAAAGAATATTACGCCGGAAGATATGGTTGCCACCATCAACTACTTTTTCAACCTGCTTCATGGAGTCGGGTTGACCGACGATATTGACCACCTCGGAAACCGCCGTCTCCGTTCCGTCGGGGAACTGCTGCAGAATCAGTTCAGAATCGGCCTTTCCCGTATGGAAAGAGTGGTGCGGGAACGGATGTCCATTCAGGATCCGAGTTCCATCACACCACAGGCGCTGATCAATATTCGTCCGGTTATTGCTTCGATCAAGGAATTCTTCGGAAGCTCCCAGCTTTCGCAGTTTATGGACCAGACGAACCCGCTTGCGGAGTTGACCCATAAACGGCGTCTTTCTGCACTCGGCCCGGGTGGTTTAACCAGGGAGAGGGCAGGATTTGAAGTCCGTGACGTCCATTACTCCCACTACGGCCGTATGTGTCCGATCGAAACACCGGAGGGGCCGAACATTGGTCTTATCAACTCTCTGTCCAGCTACGCCAAAGTCAATGAATTTGGATTTATTGAGACGGCATACAGGAGAGTGGATCACGAGACGGGTGTTGTAACGGAAGAATGTGACTATCTGACGGCAGATGAAGAAGATAACTACGTTGTTGCACAGGCAAACGCGACCCTTACCGAAGACGGGAAATTTGCCGACGACAATATTATTGCCCGTTTCCGCGGGGAGAACACACACGTTCCGAAAGAAAAAATCGATTATATGGACGTTTCCCCGAAACAGGTCGTTTCTGCAGCAACAGCCTGCATTCCGTTCCTTGAAAATGACGACTCCAACCGTGCACTGATGGGCGCGAACATGCAGCGTCAGGCTGTACCGCTGCTTGAGCCGGAAGCACCGCTTGTCGGAACCGGCATGGAATACGTTTCAGCTAGAGACTCCGGAGCTGCGGTTGTTGCACGGACCAAAGGAATTGTGGAACGCGTGACAGCCCGCGAGATCTGGGTGCGCCGCATTGAAGAGGTGGACGGCAAAGAAGTGGAAACCGACCTCGATAAATATAAAATGTCCAAACACATCCGTTCCAACCAGGGAACCAGCTACAACCAGCGCCCGATTGCCAAAGAAGGCGACCGGGTGGAAAAAGGTGAAGTTCTTGGTGACGGACCTTCTATGGAAAACGGGGAAATGGCGCTTGGGCGTAATATTCTCGTCGGTTTTATGACATGGGAAGGCTATAACTATGAGGATGCGGTTATTCTGAGTGAGCGTCTTGTGAAAGACGACGTTTATACGTCCGTCCACATTGAAGAGTACGAATCCGAAGCGCGCGATACAAAGCTCGGTCCGGAAGAAATCACAAGAGACATTCCAAATGTCAGTGAAGATGCTTTGAGGGATCTCGATGACCGCGGCATTATCCGAGTTGGCGCAGAAGTGAAAGACGGCGACATTCTGGTCGGAAAGGTCACTCCGAAAGGAATGACGGAATTAAGCGCCGAAGAACGCCTGCTGCACGCCATCTTTGGAGAAAAAGCACGTGAAGTCCGTGACACATCCTTGAGAGTGCCTCACGGCGCGGATGGTATCGTTCTTGATGTGAAGATATTCAACCGCGACGACGGGGATGAACTGCCTCCGGGTGTAAATCAGCTCGTCCGGGTCTACCTTGTGCAGAAGCGTAAAATTCATGAAGGCGACAAAATGGCGGGGCGCCACGGAAACAAGGGTGTTATTTCAAGAATCCTGCCGGAAGAGGATATGCCGTTCCTTCCAGACGGAACACCAATTGAAATTATGTTGAACCCGCTCGGGGTACCGTCCCGTATGAACATCGGCCAGGTGCTGGAACTTCACCTTGGAATGGCAGCCCGCGAATTGAACCTGCACATGGCAACTCCTGTTTTTGACGGAGCAAGGGAAGAAGATGTGTGGGAGACAATCCAGGAAGCCGGCATTGCCCGGGACGGTAAGACAGTGCTTTATGACGGACGCACCGGGGAACCTTTTGACAACCGTGTTTCTGTCGGCGTGATGTACATGATCAAGCTGGCACACATGGTTGATGATAAACTTCACGCCCGTTCCACCGGTCCTTATTCCCTCGTCACCCAGCAGCCGCTCGGCGGGAAAGCACAGTTCGGCGGACAGCGTTTTGGTGAAATGGAAGTCTGGGCCCTGGAAGCGTACGGAGCTGCCTACACGCTGCAGGAAATTCTCACGGTCAAATCGGATGATGTTGTCGGCCGTGTAAAAACGTACGAGGCCATCGTCAAAGGGGAAAACGTACCGGAACCCGGCGTACCCGAATCGTTCAAAGTCTTGATTAAAGAACTGCAGAGTCTCGGGATGGACGTGAAAATGCTGTCCAGTACGGAAGAAGAAATTGAAATGAAAGAACTGGATGATGAGGAAGAGTCCAGCGGCACGCTGAATCTAAAACTGGAATCCAGCGAAAACGCCTGAGGCAGATTCCGGAGAAACACTGGAGAAGCGCTCTGAACGGACCGCTTCTCCCGCCCCTGCTGCCTACCGCTATCCCAAAGTTTTGAAAGGGAGGTTGACCCCTTGATAGATGTGAATAATTTTGAATATATGAAAGTCGGTCTCGCATCCTCGGATAAGATGCGTTCCTGGTCCCGCGGAGAAGTGAAAAAGCCGGAAACGATTAACTACCGTACGCTGAAACCGGAAAAAGACGGCCTGTTCTGCGAAAGAATTTTCGGGCCGACCAAAGACTGGGAATGCCACTGCGGAAAATATAAGCGTGTCCGTTATAAGGGTGTTGTATGTGACCGCTGCGGCGTAGAAGTTACCCGCTCCAAAGTAAGAAGGGAACGGATGGGTCATATTGAACTGGCGGCGCCGGTTTCCCATATCTGGTATTTCAAAGGCATCCCGAGCCGTATGGGTCTTGTACTCGATATGTCTCCGCGTTCACTGGAAGAAGTTATCTATTTTGCTTCTTATGTTGTGACCGATTCCGGCGACACACCGCTGGAATATAAGCAGCTGCTGTCTGAACGGGAATACCGTTCCTATTACGATAAATACGGTCGGAGCTTCACTGCTAAAATGGGTGCCGAAGCCATCCGTAAAATCCTGCAGGACATCGACCTTGATAAAGAAGTTAAAATGTTGAAAGATGAGTTGGAGACTGCTCAGGGCCAGCGCCGCACGCGGGCTATCAAAAGGCTTGAAGTACTGGAATCCTTCCGTCATTCCGGGAACGACCCGGCTTGGATGATCCTCGATGTACTGCCGATTATCCCGCCGGAAATCCGTCCGATGGTGCAGCTGGACGGAGGCAGATTCGCTACTTCCGACCTGAACGATCTGTACCGCCGCGTGATCAACCGTAATAACCGGTTGAAGCGGCTGCTTGACCTTGGAGCTCCGAATATTATTGTGCAGAACGAAAAACGGATGTTGCAGGAAGCCGTTGATGCGCTGATAGACAACGGCCGCCGCGGACGTCCGGTAACAGGTCCGGGGAACCGTCCGTTGAAGTCCCTTTCCCACATGCTGAAAGGAAAACAGGGGCGTTTCCGCCAGAACCTGCTCGGCAAACGTGTTGATTATTCCGGCCGTTCCGTTATTGTCGTAGGTCCGAGCCTGAAAATGTATCAGTGCGGACTGCCGAAAGAAATGGCGCTCGAGCTGTTTAAACCATTTGTTATGAAAGAACTTGTAAGCCGGGGTCTTGCTCATAACATCAAGAGTGCAAAACGGAAAGTGGAGAGAGTCCACGATGAAGTGTGGGATGTGCTGGAAGAAGTAATTAAAGAGCATCCGGTACTCTTGAACCGGGCACCAACCCTCCACCGTCTCGGCATTCAGGCCTTTGAGCCGACCCTGGTGGAAGGCCGCGCGGTCAAACTTCACCCGCTTGTGTGTACAGCATATAACGCGGACTTTGACGGGGACCAGATGGCGGTTCACGTTCCGCTTTCCGCTGAAGCACAGGCAGAGGCACGGATCCTGATGCTGGCCGCCCAGAACATCTTGAATCCGAAGGACGGAAAGCCGGTTGTTACGCCGTCCCAGGACATGGTACTGGGTAACTATTACCTCACTCTGGAACGCGAAGCGGCTACCGGGGAAGGATCTGTATTCAAAGATCCGAATGAAGCGCTGCAGGCTTACCACAGCGGCTATATCCATCTTCACACGAGAATAGCGCTGCCGGTATCGAGTCTTGGCAAGCCCAACTTTACCGAAGAGCAGAACGACAAACTGCTTCTGACGACGGTTGGTAAAATTATCTTTAATGAAATTCTGCCGACTTCCTTCCCGTATGTTAACGAGCCGACAGGAACCAACCTGGAAGTGGCAGTGCCGGAACAGTATATTGTTGATAAAACAACGAATGTCGCTGAAGAATATAAACAGCGGGAGCTTGTATCGCCGTTTAAAAAAGGCTTCCTTGGAGATGTCATTGCGGAAGTGTTCAAAAAGTTCCAGATCATCGAAACATCCAAGATGCTGGACCGCATGAAAGACCTCGGTTTTTACTACTCAACGAAAGCCGGTATTACTGTAGGTATTTCAGACATCGTGGTACTGGAAGACAAACAGGACATTCTTGACGATGCCGAGGGTAAGGTTGAGCAGGTCATGAAGCAGTTCCGGCGCGGTCTGATTACCGACGAAGAACGTTATAACAAAGTCATTTCGGTATGGAGTGACGCCAAGGATACCATCCAGGAAAAACTGCTGAATTCCCTGTACACACTGAACCCGATCTTTATGATGAGTGATTCCGGAGCCCGCGGTAACGCGTCCAATTTCACACAGCTGGCCGGCATGCGCGGTCTGATGGCGAACCCGTCCGGAAGAATCATTGAACTTCCAATCAAATCAAGTTTCCGTGAAGGCTTGACGGTGCTTGAATACTTTATTTCCACCCACGGGGCCCGGAAAGGACTGGCAGATACGGCGCTTAAGACAGCGGACTCCGGTTACCTTACCCGCCGCCTGGTGGATGTGGCACAGGATGTCATTGTTCGTGAAGATGACTGCGGTACGGACCGCGGCCTCGAAGTAACGGCCTTGACCGAAGGTACAGAAGTCATTGAAAAGCTTCAGGACCGTCTGACAGGGCGCATGGCGTTCAAGACCATCCGCCATCCTGAAACCAATGAGGTGCTGGTTAAAAAAGGTCAGTTAATGAATGAAGAGAAAGCAAGAGAAATTGAAGAAGCGGGTGTGCAAAAAGCAACGATCCGTTCTGTCTTCACCTGCGACACCCGCCACGGCGTCTGCAAGAAATGCTACGGCAAAAACCTTGCCACCGGTTCCGACGTCGAAGTCGGAGAAGCTGTCGGCATTATTGCCGCACAGTCCATCGGCGAACCGGGTACCCAGCTTACAATGCGTACATTCCATACCGGCGGCGTAGCAGGAGATGACATCACGCAGGGTCTGCCGCGTATCCAGGAGCTCGTGGAAGCCCGGAATCCGAAAGGGCAGGCGGTTATTTCCGAGCTTGAAGGGGAAGTAGTGGATATTAAAGAGCAACAGGGCAAAAAAGAAATAACCGTACAGGGCAGCCTGGAAACAAGAAGCTACACTACTGCCTACGGAGCCCGTATGAGAGTGGACACCGGAGATACGGTAAAACCTGGTGAAGCGTTGACGGAAGGTTCTATTGATCCTAAAGAACTGCTCCGTTACACCGGCGTGCAGGAAGTGCAGCGCTATCTCCTGAAAGAGGTACAGAAAGTTTACGCCATGCAGGGGGTTGAAATCAGCGACAAGCACATTGAAGTTATGGTCAGTCAGATGCTTCAGAAGATCAGAGTCGCTGATCCCGGTGATACAGAAGTGCTTCCGGGATCCATGGTGGAAATCCACCACTTTGACAATGCCAACGAGAAAGTACTCGAAAACAGCGGACGTCCGGCAGTCGGCCACCCGATTATTCTCGGAATCACGAAAGCATCGCTCGAGACGGATTCATTCCTTTCGGCTGCTTCCTTCCAGGAAACAACCCGGGTGCTCACAGATGCTGCCATCAAAGGAAAACGCGACGAACTGCTCGGCCTAAAAGAAAATGTCATCATCGGCAAGCTTGTTCCGGCGGGCACCGGTATGCAGCGTTACCGCTCACTGGAAATGGATAAACCATCGGAACAGGAAGCCGAAATTGTGGAAACGGATGAAGAGACGGTTCCGCAGAATTAAAATAGTGTTGACATCTTCCTGGAGCGGTGATATGCTGTCAAAGTGCGCCTAACACCCTGTGCTTTGGAGGATGCAGAATGTCTTATGAAAAAGTTTCACAGGCGGATGAGGTTTTAATTGGAACGAAGCAAACGCTCAAAGCGCTGGAAGCAAACTTCGTCAAAGAAGTAATCGTAGCAGGGGATGCTGAAAACAGGGTTATCAGTAAGGTCCTCCTGACAGCCGAATCAAAAGGAGTTCCTGTGCACACGGTGGATTCCATGCGCAGGCTGGGCAAAGTCTGCGGCATTGATGTCGGAGCGGCTGCGGTTGCACTGAAAAAGCAATGATGTTTTTGCTGGCAGGCACTATCCTGCCGGCAAAAACTTTACTTTTGCTTTACAATGAACCACCTGGAACGGTGGTCTTAAAAACATCAGTATAGAAGGGAGGCAGAACGATGCCGACAATTAACCAATTGGTACGGAAAGGACGTCAGGTGAAGACCAAAGGATCTGACTCCCCCGCACTGAATAAAGGGTATAACAGTTACAGAAAAATCCCGACCGATCAGAATTCCCCGCAGAAGCGTGGAGTCTGCACCCGTGTCGGAACGATGACGCCGAAGAAGCCGAACTCGGCACTGCGTAAATATGCTCGTGTGCGTCTTACCAACCAGATTGAAGTCACGGCCTATATCCCTGGAATCGGCCACAACCTTCAGGAACACAGTGTTGTGCTGATCCGCGGCGGCCGTGTTAAGGACCTGCCGGGTGTGCGTTACCACATTGTCCGCGGCGCACTTGATACCGCCGGGGTACAAAACCGTAAGCAGAGCCGTTCAAAGTATGGTACGAAGCGTGCCAAAAAATAAGGAAATTAAAAAAGAACGAAAGGAGGAGTTGACTCATGCCGCGTAAAGGACCAGTACCACGCAGAGATGTCCTGCCGGATCCGCTTTACAATTCCAAGCTGGTAACCAGACTGATCAACCGTATTATGCTGGACGGCAAGAAAGGGAAGGCCCAGAACATTCTTTACAAAGCTTTTAATCTTGTTGAGGAAAGATCGGGTAATGATCCGATGGAAGTATTCGACCAGGCATTGAAGAATGTTATGCCGGTTCTGGAAGTTAAAGCACGCCGTGTCGGCGGAGCGAACTACCAGGTACCGATCGAAGTAAAACCGGACCGCCGCACGACACTCGGACTCCGCTGGATTGTCAGCTATGCCCGTCTCCGCGGGGAGAAATCGATGGAAGAGCGTCTGGCCAATGAAATTCTGGACGCTTCCAATAATACGGGCTCCGCTGTGAAAAAGCGTGAGGATACGCACCGTATGGCAGAAGCGAATAAGGCATTCGCTCATTACCGCTGGTAATCGTATCGTACCAAACACCCTACTAATTAATTAGTTATGGAAGAAAGGAGAAATTGAAAGTTCATGGCACGAGAATTCTCCTTAGAAAAAACTCGTAATATCGGGATCATGGCTCACATTGATGCCGGTAAAACCACTGCTACAGAACGTGTTCTGTATTATACGGGACGTATCCATAAAATCGGGGAGACACACGAAGGTGCTTCCCAAATGGACTGGATGTCCCAGGAACAGGAACGCGGAATCACGATCACTTCTGCTGCAACGACAGCACAGTGGAAGGGTCATAGAATTAACATTATTGATACGCCGGGCCACGTCGATTTTACTGTAGAGGTGGAACGTTCCCTTCGTGTGCTGGACGGTTCTGTTGCAGTTCTGGACGCACAGTCCGGAGTGGAGCCGCAGACGGAAACGGTATGGCGTCAGGCTACTACCTACCATGTTCCGCGGATTGTCTTCGTAAATAAGATGGATAAGGTGGGGGCGGACTTTCTATATTCCTGCTCTACACTGAATGACCGTCTTGACGCGAATGCCCACCCGATTCAGCTGCCGATTGGTGCGGAAGACAATTTTGAAGGCATCATCGACTTGATCAACATGGAAGCATACTACTACATGGATGATCTTGGTACACGCGCGGAAGCTCGTGAGATTCCGCAGGAATACCGGGAGCAGGCGGAAAAATACCGCGAATCTCTTGTAGAAGCTGTTGCTGAATTTGATGAAGACATGATGATGAAATATCTCGAAGGCGAAGAAATCAGCACAGAGGAAATTAAATCAGCTGTCCGCAAAGGAACACTGAATGTTGAGTTCTATCCTGTTCTATGCGGTTCCGCTTTTAAAAACAAAGGTGTTCAGCTGATGATCGATGCTGTCATTGATTATCTTCCGTCCCCGCTCGATGTACCGCCGATCAAAGGTATCCTTCCGGACAGCGAAGAAGAAGTCGAAAGAGAAGCAGACGACGAAGGGCCGTTTTCCGCGCTTGCATTTAAAGTCGCAACAGACCCTTATGTCGGGAAGCTTACATTCTTCCGTGTGTATTCCGGGAAGCTGAATGCAGGTTCCTATGTCCGGAACTCAACGAAAGATAAACGGGAACGTGTCGGTCGTATCCTTCAGATGCACGCCAATTCCCGTGAAGAAATTTCAACCGTGTATTCCGGTGATATCGCCGGCGGTATCGGATTAAAAGATACAGGTACCGGGGATACTCTATGTGATGAGAAAGACAGGGTTATTCTGGAATCCATGGACTTTCCGGCACCGGTTATCAACTTGTCTGTGGAACCTAAATCAAAGGCCGACCACGACAAAATGGGTATTGCCCTTGCGAAACTTGCTGAAGAGGATCCGACGTTCCAGACAGAGACAGATGAAGAGACAGGCCAAACCATTATTAAAGGAATGGGAGAACTGCACCTCGACATCATCATAGACCGTCTGAAGCGTGAATTTAAAGTGGATGCCACCGTTGGTGCACCGCAGGTTTCCTACCGTGAAACGATTCGTGAATCCGCCAACGCGGAAGGCAAATTCGTACGCCAGTCCGGTGGACGCGGACAGTACGGCCACGTCTGGGTCACATTCGAACCGAACGAAGAAGGCGCCGGGTTTGAATTTGTGAACAAGATTGTCGGCGGTGTGGTTCCGAAAGAATATGTATCCTCTGTTCAGCAGGGCATTGAAGAAGCGCTGGATAATGGTCTTCTTGCCGGATATCCGATGGTCGATGTTAAAGCCACGCTTTTTGACGGGTCCTACCATGATGTAGACTCCAACGAAATGGCCTTTAAAGTGGCCGGCTCTATGGCCCTGAAAGAAGCGAAAAACCATTGTAAGCCGGTTCTTCTTGAACCACTGATGAAAGTGGAAGTGATTATGCCGGAAGATTACATGGGAGATGTTATGGGAGATATCACTGCCCGGCGCGGACGTGTCGAAGGCATGGAAGCACGCGGTAAATCCCAGGCAATCAAGGCATTTGTTCCATTATCTGAAATGTTCGGCTATGCCACAAACCTGCGTTCCATCACGCAGGGCCGGGGTAACTACACGATGTTCTTCGACCACTATGAAGAAGTGCCGAAGTCCATTGCTGAAGAAATCATCAAGAAGAACAGCGGTGAATAATTTCGTGTAAATGATTGTCTCTACATTTGTTTTATTGTAAGCTGAGGAAGGTGATTCCCGAGAGGTGATACACCTTTCCGGCTTCTATATAATTAACCTGTATTAAAGGGAGGAAACTCACAATGGCTAAAGAAAAGTTTGATCGTTCCAAAACGCACGCGAACATTGGTACTATCGGACACGTAGACCATGGTAAAACAACACTTACAGCAGCTATCACCACCGTACTCCACAAGCAGTCCGGCACAGGTGAAGCGATGGCATATGACTCCATCGACGGCGCTCCGGAAGAGCGTGAACGTGGAATCACAATCTCTACTGCACACGTGGAGTATGAAACAGACACACGCCACTATGCACACGTGGACTGCCCTGGACACGCAGACTACGTGAAGAACATGATTACCGGTGCAGCACAGATGGACGGAGCCATTCTTGTTGTGTCCGCTGCTGACGGCCCTATGCCGCAAACTCGTGAACATATCCTGCTTTCCCGTCAGGTAGGGGTTCCATCCATCGTTGTATTTCTGAACAAGACAGACATGGTAGACGATGAAGAACTTCTGGAACTCGTTGAAATGGAAGTCCGTGATCTTCTTTCTGAGTACGACTTTGACGGTGATGAAACACCTGTAATCAAAGGATCGGCTCTTCAGGCGATTGAAGGACAGGAAGAGCATGAGCAGGCTATCCTTGACCTCATGCAGGCTGTCGACGACTACATTCCGACACCGGACCGTGACAAAGATAAGCCGTTCATGATGCCGGTAGAGGACGTATTCTCCATCACCGGCCGCGGTACCGTTGCGACCGGCCGTGTAGAACGCGGAATGCTCAACGTCGGCGACGAAGTAGAAATCATCGGTATCGATGAAGATAAGCGCAAGACTACAGTTACCGGAGTGGAAATGTTCCGCAAGCTTCTTGACTATGCAGAAGCAGGTGACAACATCGGCGCGCTTCTCCGCGGTGTAAACCGTGAAGACATCAAGCGCGGCCAGGTGCTTGCGAAGCCGAACTCCATTACTCCGCACACTAAATTCCAGGCGGAAGTTTATGTACTTTCCAAAGAAGAAGGCGGACGTCATACACCGTTCTTCCAGAACTACCGCCCGCAGTTCTACTTCCGTACAACGGACGTAACCGGTATTATTGAACTGCCGGAAGGCGTAGAAATGGTTATGCCTGGTGACAACGTAGAAATGACAGTTGACTTGATTCAGCCGATTGCCATCGAAGAAGGTACGAAGTTCTCCATCCGCGAAGGCGGCCGTACCGTTGGTGCCGGTGTCGTTTCCACGATTGAAAAGTAAACCGGATAAGAAAAGGAGCCGTACGATTTGGTACGGCTCCTTTTTATTGATATTCAGGAAAACATATCATTTCGATGTTTTTTGAGATCCAGTACCTAAATGAAAATATACAGGAACATCGAAATTCTTTTAAAAACTCCTTGCATTCAGTATCAACAATCATTATAATAGATAAAGTGTGACCACAGAATGTGGTTTCTGCTGAACAAGGAGGGTTAACCTCCCGGCGGCAGGGCGCATCTGTGATCCAGGCGATGATGTGGAAGGTTGCCGACACACCCGGCCCCTTTGCCATGGGTGGGAGTGTGGGAAATTTTCACGGAGTATGTCTGTAAAAATCGGGCGAAAAAGGAGGGCTTAACATGGCAAATGAAAAGATTCGCATTCGATTGAAAGCTTATGACCACCGGGTGCTGGACCAATCTGCAGAAAAGATTGTCGACACAGCTAAACGTTCCGGCGCGGGTGTCTCCGGACCAATCCCGCTTCCGACGGAAAAATCGGTGTACACGATCCTTCGTGCAACACATAAGTTTAAAGATGCACGCGAACAGTTCGAAATGCGTACGCACAAGCGTTTGATTGATATTGTCAATCCGACACCGCAGACGGTCGACGCGCTGATGCGTCTGGATCTGGCGTCAGGTGTCGATATCGAAATAAAATTATAGAAAATAACAATCAATATTTAGGAGGTGTGACGAATGACCAAAGGAATCTTGGGTAAAAAAATTGGAATGACCCAGTTGTTTAATGAGCAGGGCGAACTGCTTCCGGTTACCGTAATCGAAGCAGAACCAAACGTTGTTCTTCAGACGAAAACAACGGAATCGGATGGTTACGAGGCTGTTCAACTGGGTGCTTATGACAAAAAAGACTCCAGAGCAAACAAGCCGGAAAAAGGCCATGCCGAAAAGGCCGGTGCTGCTCCCAAGCGCTACACTCGTGAGCTCCGCAATGCTGAAGGAGATTACGAAGTTGGTCAGGAAGTCAAAGTAGATACGTTTGAGGCAGGCGACATTGTGGATGTAACAGGAACATCGAAAGGGAAAGGCTTCCAGGGTGCCATTAAACGCCATAACCAGGCACGCGGACCAATGACACACGGTTCCCGTTTCCATCGTCGTCCAGGTTCCATGGGAGCTATGGGACATTATCATGTGCTGAAAGGAACAAAACTCCCTGGACGTATGGGAGGTAACACGGTAACGGTACAGAACCTTGAAATCGTCAAAGTGGATACCGACCGCAATCTTCTTTTAATTAAAGGGAATGTTCCAGGCCCGAGAAAAAGCTTTGTAACTGTACAGTCCGCTGTGAAAGCAGCGAAGTAATGTTTGATAGAAAGGAGGCTCCATCATGCCGAAAGTAGATCTGATGAACCAGAACGGCTCGAAGGTAGGGGACATCGAACTCTCCGATGCCGTTTTTGGTATTGAACCGAATGTAGATGTGCTTCATGATGCTGTCGTGATGCAGCAGGCTTCCCAGCGTCAGGGCACTCATAAAGCAAAAAATCGTTCTGAAAGAAAAGGAGGCGGAAGCAAGCCGTGGCGGCAGAAAGGCACAGGGCGTGCACGTCATGGTTCGATCCGTTCCCCGCTGTGGGTAAAAGGCGGAATTGTATTTGGTCCGACTCCGAGACAATATGGATACAAGCTGCCGAAGAAGGTCCGCAGACTTGCGATAAGATCCGCATATTCCAGCAAAGTAAAGGACGGCGAAGTTGTTGTCGTGGATGATCTTCAACTGGAAGCTCCAAAAACGAAAGACATGATCAAGATTCTTTCAAGTCTTTCTGTAGAAGAGACAGCACTTGTCGTAACCGCTGATTACAATGAGCAGGTAGCATTGTCTGCGCGTAATATTGAAGGAGTCACCTTTGCTGCTGTTGACAGCGTGAACGTGCTTGAACTGCTTAAGCACGACAAACTGATTATCACGCAGGGAGCAGTAGAGAAGGTAGAGGAGGTGCTCGCATAATGGAAGCACGCGATGTGATCAAGCGCCCCGTTATTACCGAACGGTCTGCTGATTTAATGGAAGAAAAGAAATATACGTTTGAGGTTGACGTAAAGGCCAACAAAACGCAGATTCTTAAAGCAGTAGAAGAAATCTTTGACGTGAAAGTAGCCAAAGTCAACACGATGAACTATAAAGGTAAATTCCGTCGTTTCGGCCGTTATACCGGCTACAAACCAAGCCGTAAAAAAGCAGTCGTAACACTGACACCGGACAGCGAAGAAATCGAATTTTTCGAAGGTGCTTAAACCGACAGTGAAGGAGGGAAAGAAGCATGGCTATTAAAAGAACGAAACCCATCACGAATGGGCAGCGTTTTATGTCTATCAATAAAAAATCAGAAGTAACGACAGATCAGCCGGAACGGACACTGCTTGAACCAAAGCACCGTAAAGGCGGCCGGAACAACCATGGACGTATCACGGTCCGTCACCAGGGCGGCGGTCACAAGCGCCAGTACCGGCTTATTGACTTCAAACGAGATAAAGACGGTGTACCGGGCCGTGTAGCTACGATCGAATACGATCCAAACCGTTCGGCCAACATCGCTCTGATTCATTATAAGGACGGCGAAAAGCGTTATATCCTTGCTCCGAAAGGTCTCCGCGTTGGACAAGAAATTGTCTCCGGACCGGAAGCGGACATCAAGACAGGGAATGCGCTCCAGCTTTCCGATATCCCGGTGGGTACTATCATCCACAATATTGAGTTGAAACCAGGCCGCGGAGCGCAGCTCGTACGTTCGGCCGGTGCTGAAGCACAGATTCTTGGTAAAGAAGGAAAGTATGTGCTTGTCCGTCTTCGTTCGGGCGAAACACGCCTTATCCTGGCAACCTGCCGTGCCACAGTTGGGCAGGTAGGAAACCTGGAGCATGAACTCGTTGTTATCGGAAAAGCAGGAAGAAGCCGCTGGCTCAACAAACGCCCGGTTGTACGTGGTTCTGCGATGAACCCTGCGGATCACCCGCACGGCGGCGGGGAAGGCCGCGCACCAATCGGACGGACGACACAGGTATCGCCTTGGGGTACGCCTGCTGTTGGATATAAGACACGTAAGAGGAACAAGGACTCCAACAAATATATTGTCCGCAGACGCAGGAAGAAGAAGAAATAAAAATCCTCAGCGGTTCAGGCTAACCGCTGACCAACCGCGAAAGGAGGTTTCCTTATGGGTCGCAGTTTAAAAAAGGGACCTTTTGTCGATGATCATCTGATGAAAAAGGTTGAAAACTTGAATGAAAAAAACGATAAGCAGGTAATTAAAACGTGGTCCCGCCGTTCCACGGTATTTCCGCAATTCGTAGGACACACTTTTGCTGTCTATGACGGCAGAAAACACGTACCTGTATTTGTTTCCGAAGATATGGTAGGCCATAAACTTGGGGAATTTGCCCCGACAAGAACGTTTAAAGGCCACAAAAACGATGATAAGAAAACGAGACGGTAAGAAGAGGGGAGGTTCTGAAAATGCAAGCTAAAGCAGTCGCGAAACAAATCCGCATTGCCCCCCGCAAAGCACGGTTAGTCGTTGACCTCATCCGGGGCAAAGACATCGGCGAAGCTGTCGGTATTTTAAAAAACACACCAAAAGCTGCTTCACCAATTGTCGAAAAGGTTCTGAATTCTGCTGTGGCAAACGCGGAACACAATTATGAGATGGAACCGGAAGATTTGTATGTCAGTGAAATATTCGTAGACGAAGGTATGACACTGAAACGTTTCCGTCCCCGCGCTATGGGACGCGCAACCCGAATCAATAAACGCACCAGCCACATTACTGTTGTGGTATCAGAAAAGAAGGAGGGATAATGAGTGGGTCAAAAAGTAAATCCAGTAGGACTTAGAATCGGAGTTATCCGGGACTGGGATTCCAAATGGTTCGCTGAAAATAATTATGCGTCATTACTGCACGAAGATATTAAAATCCGTGAATATATTGAGAACCGTCTGCAGGATGCTGCTGTTTCCACCGTGGAAATTGAACGGGCAGCCAACCGCGTAAATATCACCATCCATACGGCAAAACCGGGAATGGTCATTGGTAAAGGCGGTTCCGAAGTGGAAGTACTCCGTAAATCACTGAACGATATCACAGGAAAAAGAGTTCATATCAATATCGCCGAAGTAAAAAGCCCGGATCTTGATGCAAGACTGGTTGCTGACAACATTGCCCGCCAGCTTGAAAACCGTGTATCTTTCCGCCGCGCCATGAAACAGTCGATCCAACGGACACTGCGTGCCGGTGCACAAGGTATCAGAACCGAAGTATCCGGTCGTCTGGGCGGTGCAGATATCGCCCGCAATGAAAGTTATAATGAAGGTACTGTTCCACTCCACACACTGCGTGCCGACATCGATTACGGCACAGCCGAAGCTGATACCACATACGGTAAGCTTGGTGTGAAGATCTGGATATATCGTGGAGAAGTCCTTCCATCGAAAGGTTCGAACAACGAGGAAGGAGGAGAGTAATTTATGTTAATGCCAAAACGCGTGAAGTTCCGTCGTGAACACCGTGGGAAAACAAAAGGCCGCGCAAAAGGCGGAACAGAAGTTTCTTTTGGTGAGTACGGCCTTCAGGCCCTGGAACCGACATGGATTTCCAACCGCCAGATTGAAGCAGCCCGTATCGCGATGACCCGTTATATGAAGCGTGGAGGTAAAGTCTGGATCAAGATCTTTCCGGATAAGCCTTACACTCAGAAGCCGCTTGAAGTACGGATGGGTTCCGGTAAAGGTTCTCCTGAAGGCTGGGTGGCCGTTGTGAAACCAGGAAAAATTATGTTTGAAATCGCAGGTGTTTCCGAAGAAGTTGCCCGGGAAGCACTTAGACTTGCGTCTCACAAACTTCCGGTGAAAACCAAGTTTGTAAAACGTGAAGAAGTGGGTGGTGAGGCAAATGAAAGCTAATGAACTCAGAGACTTGACCTCAACTGAAATAGAAGAACAGACCAAAAGCCTTAAAGAGGAGCTCTTTAACCTCCGATTTCAGCTGGCAACCGGTCAACTTGACAATCCTGCCCGCATTCGCAATGTCCGCAAGGATATCGCCCGCGCCAAAACGGTGCTGCGCGAACGTGAACTCGGTCTGAACAAAGTATAAAACAAGAGGGGAGGTTTAGCATAAAATGGCTGAACGTAACCAGCGGAAAGTCTACACCGGCCGTGTTGTATCCGACAAAATGGATAAAACGATCTCGGTGTATGTTGAAACGTATAAAAAAGATTCCCTTTACGGCAAGCGTGTCAAAGATTCAAAGAAATTCAAGGCACATGATGAAAATAATACAGCGAAACAGGGCGATATTGTTAAAATCATGGAAACCCGCCCGCTTTCTAAAGATAAACGCTTCCGTCTTGTAGAAGTTGTAGAAGAAGCGGTTATTATCTAAACGATCTTTTGTAGAGGAAGGGAGGTTAAACGTCTATGATTCAAGAAGAAACCATGCTGAAAGTAGCAGATAACTCCGGTGCCCGCGAAGTAAAGACCATCAAAGTACTCGGCGGCTCTGGTCGTAAAACGGCCAACATCGGCGATATGATTGTGTGTTCTGTGAAGCAGGCAACACCAGGAGGCGTTGTCAAGAAAAACGAGGTCGTTCGTGCTGTTATTGTACGTTCGAAAAGTGGTGCGCGCCGTCCGGACGGTTCCTATATCCGCTTTGACGAGAATGCAGCCGTGGTTGTAAGGGATGACAAAAGCCCGCGCGGAACCCGTATTTTCGGTCCTGTAGCACGGGAGCTTCGCAGCTCACAGTATATGAAGATTGTTTCTCTCGCTCCGGAAGTTCTTTAATAAGTACCAGAATGGCCCAATGAAGGAGGTGCGATCATGAGTCAACCGAAACTCCATGTGAAAACAGGCGATAAAGTCAAAGTAATCACAGGAAAAGATAAAGGGAAAGAAGGCGTCATTCTACAGGCGTATCCAAGCCGGTCCCGCGTACTGGTGGAAGGCGTGAATGTAGTGAAGAAGCATGAAAAGCCTTCTCAGGAAAACCCTCAGGGCGGCATTTCCAATCAGGAAGCATCGATTCATGTTTCCAATGTCATGCCGCTGGATCCAAGCACGAACGAACCGACAAGAGTCGGATTTAAAATAGAAGACGGCAAAAAGATCCGTATCGCCAAAAAATCCGGCGAACCCCTTGATAAGTAAGTCGTTGAGGAAAGGAGGTCCCTTCAATGAACGCGCTCAAAGAAAAATTTAAAAACGATATTGTGCCCCATCTGCACAACAAATACGAGTATTCTTCCGTTATGGGAGTACCTAAAGTTGAAAAAATCGTAATTAACATGGGTGTCGGTGACGCAATCCAGAACCCGAAAGCCCTTGATAAAGCGGTCGAAGAGCTCTCGCTGCTCACTGGTCAGAAGCCGCTTATTACAAAAGCAAGAAAATCGATCGCCGGTTTTAAAGTCCGCGAAGGTATGCCGATCGGTGCGAAAGTTACCCTCCGCGGTGAACGGATGTACGATTTTCTTGAAAAGCTGATTAACGTTTCCCTTCCGCGTGTGCGTGACTTCCGCGGTGTTTCGAACAAAGCCTTTGACGGCCGCGGCAATTACACTCTCGGTGTTAAAGAACAGCTGATCTTCCCGGAAATTGAATACGATAAAGTAGACAAAATCCGCGGAATGGATATTGTGATTGTAACGTCGGCGGAAACAGACGAAGAAGCTTACGAGCTGCTCGATCAGATGGGCATGCCGTTCAAAAAATAAATCGAAACATGTAAAGGAGGGAATTGGACCTTGGCAAAAAAATCAATGGTCGCCAAACAGCAACGTCCTAAAAAGTTCAAAGTGCGCGAGTACACCCGTTGCGAGCGTTGCGGACGTCCTCACTCCGTTATGCGTAAATTTAAACTCTGCCGGATTTGTTTCCGTGAGTTAGCCTATAAAGGACAAATCCCAGGCGTCAAAAAAGCCAGCTGGTAAGCCCGAGACAGGGAAGGAGGTAAAACGATATGGTCATGACTGATCCAATAGCAGATATGCTGACCCGCATCCGGAATGCGAACACGGTCCGTCACGAAAAATTGGAACTGCCGGCATCGAATTTGAAAAATGAGGTTGCCAACATCCTGAAGCAGGAAGGTTTTGTGCGTGACGTAGAATCTGTGGAAGATAACAAACAGGGAATCATCCGTATCTTTTTGAAATATGGTGCGGACAATGAACGCGTCATCACCGGTCTGAAACGAATCAGTAAACCGGGACTGCGTGTGTATGCCAAAGCAGAAGAACTTCCGCGCGTACTCGGCGGATTGGGTATTGCCGTCATTTCAACATCCAACGGTGTAATGACTGATAAAGAAGCCAGAAAGAAGCAGGTCGGCGGCGAAGTACTTGCTTACGTATGGTAAAGAAAATGGAGTCAGAACGGAGGTGTAATGAATGTCCCGTATTGGTGTAAAACCTATTGAGCTTCCAAGCGATGTTACAGTATCCATGAATGAAAACACGATTACGGTGAAAGGACCGAAAGGCGAGCTTTCCCGTGAGCTTCATTCTTCTATTAAAGTGAACATCGGCGAAGAGGAAATCACATTTGAACGTCCGAGTAACAACAAAGAGCACCGTTCCCTTCATGGCACAACACGCAGCATTGTGAACAACATGGTGGAAGGTGTCAAAAACGGATTTGAAAAGAGCCTGGAGCTTGTCGGTGTCGGTTACCGTGCGAGCAAATCCGGCGAGAAACTCGTGTTGAACGTAGGTTATTCCCATCCGGTTGAAGTGGCACCGGAAGAAGGAATTGAACTTGAAGTTCCGTCCAACACAAAAGTAGTGGTCCGTGGAATCGATAAAGAACGTGTCGGAGCTACGGCTTCCAACATCCGTTCCGTAAGACTTCCGGAGCCTTATAAAGGAAAAGGCATCCGCTACGAAAATGAATATGTTCGTCAAAAAGTAGGTAAGACTGGTAAGTAACGTTTTCGGCAGTCGTTACGAAAGGAGGAACGCAGCATGACAACGAAATCCAAAAAGTATGCTAATCGGAAAAAACGCCATACAAGTATCCGGCAGAAAATTAAAGGAACTTCCGAGCGTCCGCGTTTAAACGTTTTCCGTTCTTCCAAGCATATCTACGCGCAAGTGATTGATGATGTAAAAGGGGAGACCCTGACATCGGCTTCGACGATGGAAAATGGCATGGATATTGAAAACGGCGGTAATAAAGAAGCAGCACGCAAAATCGGTGAAGTTGTAGCAAAACGCGCATCGGAAAAAGGATATGAGACAGTAGTGTTTGACCGCGGCGGTTTTGTTTATCACGGACGTGTGCAGGCTCTGGCTGAGGCAGCACGCGAAAACGGACTACATTTCTAAAATGATGGGAGGGAAATACATGCAGATTGATGCCAGTAAGCTTGATGTGGAAGAAAGAGTTGTAGCGATTAATCGTGTAGCTAAAGTTGTAAAAGGCGGACGTCGTTTCCGTTTTGCAGCTATCGTGGTTGTAGGTGACCGCAATGGACACGTTGGATTCGGCATGGGTAAAGCACTTGAAGTACCGGAGGCTATCCGTAAGGCAGTTGAAAACGGCAAAAAGAATCTTGTGCAGGTTCCGGTAAGCGGAACAACGATTCCGCACCAGATTGTCGGTCATTTCGGCGCAGGGAATGTGTTGTTGAAGCCTGCATCCGAAGGTACCGGAATTATTGCAGGCGGACCGGTCCGGGCTGTGCTTGAACTTGCAGGTGTTCAGGATATTCTTTCTAAATCCCTCGGCTCCAATAACCCAATTAACATGATACGCGCTACAATTACCGGTCTGACTGAACTGAAATCAGCAGAAGAAGTTGCCAGACTACGTGGTAAAAGCGTTGAAGAATTGTTAGGATAAGGAGGGAAAGAATATGGCCAACAAAGTGGAAATTACCCTCAGCCGCAGTTTAATCGGAAGACCGCAGGATCAGCGCGACACCGTCGAGGCGCTTGGTTTGCGTAAAGTCAATCATTCCGTCGTGAAAGAAGATAATTCTGCTGTCCGCGGAATGATTAATAAAGTGTCACATTTATTAACGGTAAAAGAATTGAACGCGTAACGTAACATTTCAGTGATAGGGAGGTGTCATCATGAAACTGCATGAGTTGAAGCCGTCACATGGTCCGAATAAATCCCGTATCCGCGTGGGACGCGGCCGCGCTTCCGGCAAAGGCAACACATCCGGACGCGGTGAACACGGCCAGAATTCCCGCAGCGGCGGCGGTGTCCGTCCAGGCTTTGAGGGTGGTCAAAACCCGATTTACAAGCGTCTGCCGAAACGAGGTTTCACAAATCCGACCCGCAAAGAGTTCGCGATCGTGAATGTAGAATTACTGAACCGTTTTGAAGCAGGGACGGAAGTCACTCCGGAACTTCTTCTTGAAGAAGGCGTTGTGAAAAACGCCCGGAGCGGCATCAAAATTCTTGGCAGCGGCAGTCTTGATAAAGAACTGACTGTTAAAGCGAACAAGTTCTCTGCTTCCGCAGCAAAAGCGATTGAAGCGGCCGGCGGAAAAACAGAGGTGATCTAATGTTCCGCGCGATCTCTAATATTTTTCGCGTGCGTGATCTTAGAAATAAAATCTTTTTCACGCTCACCATGTTAGTCATTTTCCGGATCGGAAGTTTTATTCCGGTACCGGGATCTAACAATGAGGTATTAAACTTTGCAGACCAAGCCAATGCGTTTGGTTTTCTGAATACGTTCGGAGGCGGTGCGCTGTCTCAATTCTCCATTTTCGCCATGGGTGTTATGCCCTACATTACAGCATCGATCGTTGTCCAGCTTTTGCGGATGGACGTGGTGCCGAAATTCACCGAATGGGGAAAACAGGGAGAAGCCGGACGTAAAAAGCTGGCGCAGTTCACCCGGTATTTCACCGTAGTGCTTGCTTTTCTGCAGGGTCTTGGAATGTCGGTAGGATTTAACAACATCTTTCAGGGGTTGATACCCAATCCGAGCATTCCAAAATATATTTTTATTGCTATCGTGATGACGGCTGGAACCACTTTTTTAATGTGGCTGGGTGAACAGATTACAGCCAAAGGCGTCGGTAACGGGATATCCATCCTGATTTTTGCGGGTATTGCCGCCGGTATTCCCGGTGGGATCAACCAGGTCTACGCAACACAGATTCAGGATGCCGAACAGCTCTTCACCGGGATTGTAACGGTGCTGTTTCTGGCTGTCGGGATTCTTGCCATTATCGTCGGCGTTATCTACGTCCAGCAGGCACTCCGCAAAGTCCCGATTCAGTATGCGAAACGGCTGGTGGGACGGAGTCAGGCCGGCGGGCAGTCAACCCATCTTCCGTTAAAAGTTAACTCAGCCGGCGTTATTCCGGTGATTTTTGCTCTATCTTTATTTATATTCCCTCCAACCGTGGCCGGGTTTGTCGGAGAAGATAATGCAGTGGCACGCTGGATTATCCAGAACTTCGATTATACACAGCCGGTGGGAATGGTTGTTTACGCGGCTTTGATCATCGGTTTCACGTACTTTTACACGTTTGTTCAGGTTAATCCGGAACAGATGGCAGATAATCTGAAAAAGCAGGGAGGATACATTCCAGGTATCCGGCCGGGCAAAACAACAGAAACCTACATTCGTAGAATTCTGTACCGGTTGACGTTTGTCGGAGCTTTGTTTCTGGCAGTCGTTGCGATCATTCCTGTATTTTTCATTACGCAGCTGGATCTGCCGCGTACCATTCAGATTGGCGGTACCGGACTGCTTATCGTTGTAGGTGTGGCTCTGGATACCATGAAACAGATCGAAAGCCAGTTGATTCAAAGAAGTTACAAAGGGTTTATCAAATAAAGATAAGATGAGGGAAAAGGAGCTGCAGCACAGCGCCTGATCCCCGGCTGAAATCGGAGCTATGGAGGAGATATCATGAATTTGATATTAATGGGGCTGCCTGGTGCCGGTAAAGGCACACAAGCCGAAAACATTGTAGAAAAGTACGGCATCCCTCATATTTCCACCGGAGATATGTTTCGCGCTGCTATCAAAGAGGAATCGGAGCTCGGTCAGAAAGCAAAGTCTTACATGGACGCCGGTGAACTGGTGCCGGATGAAGTAACAGTTGGCATTGTCCGCGAAAGACTCGCAAAGCCCGACTGCGATAAGGGATTTCTGCTGGACGGTTTTCCGCGGACAGTGCCGCAGGCGGAAGCTCTGGAAGGCATTCTTTCGGATCTGAACAAATCCCTGGATTACGTCCTGAACATTGAAGTGGACAAAGACAGGCTGGAAAGAAGGTTGACAGGGCGCCGCGTGTCGCCGACATCCGGAAAAACCTATCACATCGAATTCAACCCGCCGCAGCAGGAAGGCATCTGTGATGAAGACGGCAGCGAGCTCATCCAGAGAGATGACGATAAGCCGGAAACCGTCCGCAAACGCCTTGATGTGAACATTGAACAGCAGCAGCCTTTGATTGATTTCTATAATGAAAAAGGGTATCTCCGCAATATCGATGGGGATCAGGATATAGACAAAGTGTTTCAGGACATTGAAGAACTTTTGAAAGGACTTCATGCATGATCATTTGTAAAACCGATCGTGAACTCGATATAATGCGGGAAGCGGGGAAAATTGTTGCCCTCACCCACCAGGAACTGCAAAAACATATCCAACCGGGCATTACGACTCAGGAATTGGATAATATTGCAGATAAACACATCCGCGACCATGGAGCAACTCCGTCATTTAAAGGCTATGGCGGTTTCTCCGGCAGTATATGCGCTTCAGTAAACGAAGAATTGGTACATGGAATTCCGGGCAGCCGTAAGCTGAAAGACGGCGATATTATTTCCATCGACATCGGAGCCTATTACAATGGGTATCACGGGGATTCTGCCTGGACGTATCCGGTTGGTGCCATTTCGGCAGAAGAGCAGCGGCTGCTTGATGTGACCGAAGCATCCCTGTTTGAGGGTCTGGAACAGGCGGCTCCGAAGGAACGTTTGTCCAATATTTCCCACGCGGTACAGAGCTATGTGGAGCCGAATGGGTTTTCGATTGTCCGCGAATATGTCGGACACGGCGTCGGCCAGGAACTGCATGAAGATCCGCAGATCCCGCATTTCGGTCCGCCGGGAAAAGGCCCGCGTCTAAAACCGGGAATGGTATTGGCCGTGGAACCAATGGTGAATGCCGGAGAGCGTTATGTTCATACTCTTTCGGATAATTGGACGGTTGTCACGACCGATGGCAGAAGCTGTGCTCATTTTGAGCATACCATTGCAATAACCAGTACAGGTTTTGAGATTTTAACAAAAACCTGAGGTAAAAGGTGATGCGAGGATGAATGATGCTGAATCGCCGCCCTGGGTCGGCCGTATTGTCCGTATTAAGCAGGGACGGGAGGCCGGCAACCATGCGGTTGTCATTGGAGTGGTGGATGAGCGTTTCCTTCTGCTGGCAGATGGAGAAAAACGCAAATTTGACCGGGCTAAAAAGAAAAATATCAGCCATGTGGAGGTCTTTCCGCATGTTTCCAATGAAGTCAAACGAAGTATTGAGGAAACCGGACGTGTTACCAATGCAAAATTACGGTATGCTTTAAGCAGTTTTACGCAGGAGCAGCCGCAATTACTGAAGGAAGGAGAGTAAGGCATGGCCAAAGATGACGTTATCGAAATGGAAGGAACGGTCATCGAACCGCTTCCAAACGCAATGTTCCGGGTGGAACTGGAGAATGGGCACAAGATTCTTGCCCACGTTTCCGGTAAAATTCGGATGCACTTCATCCGTATCCTTCCCGGAGATAAGGTAACTGTTGAGATTTCACCGTACGATTTGTCCCGCGGACGGATCACGTACCGTTACAAATAAATGCTGACAGACTGTGCAGCCTGGTAAACAGAACCGTTGTTGTGTATACTCTCGCATGTACTCCGCACAGTTAAGGAGGTAAAGAGACATGAAGGTGAGACCATCTGTCAAACCAATATGTGAAAAGTGCAAGGTCATCCGCCGTAAAGGAACGGTCATGGTGATCTGCTCGAATCCGAAACACAAACAAAAACAAGGCTAAATAAAAAGGAGGTGCAAGCGTAAATGGCACGTATTGCAGGTGTTGATATTCCACGTGATAAAAGAATTCCCATTTCACTGACTTACGTTTACGGTATCGGAAAGTCCCTCGGACAGCAGATTGTACAGGAAGCCGGTATCGATGAAAGTACCCGTGTACGCGACCTCACGGAAGAAGAACTGGCCCGGATCCGCACGATTGTAGACAATAACTACATGGTCGAAGGGGATCTCCGCCGGGAGCATTCACTGAACATCAAGCGTCTGATTGAAATTGGTAGTTACCGCGGTATCCGTCACCGTAGAGGACTCCCGGCAAGAGGACAGAAAACGAAAAACAATTCCCGTACCCGTAAAGGCCCGCGTCGTACGGTAGCAAACAAAAAGAAATAAACGAGCAAAGGAGGTACATGTATTATGGCTAAAGCCAAAACAAACACCCGTAAACGCCGCCAGCGTAAAAATATAGAGTCCGGGGTCGCCCATATCCGTTCCACTTTTAACAACACGATCGTTACGATTACGGATACCCAGGGTAACGCACTGTCCTGGGCGAGCGCAGGAGCTCTTGGATTCAAAGGTTCCCGTAAATCCACCCCCTTTGCGGCTCAAATGGCAGCAGAAACAGCTGCGAAAACCGGCATGGAGCACGGTCTCAAATCGGTTGAAGTTGCGGTAAAAGGACCAGGAGCCGGCCGTGAAGCGGCGATTCGTTCCCTTCAGGCAACAGGTCTTGAGGTCAGCGTTATCCGTGATGTGACTCCGGTTCCTCATAATGGGTGCCGTCCGCCGAAACGTCGTAGAGTGTAACCCGAGAGAGGTATTAGTTTTCCCTTACATGTCAATAATGGGTAAGGCTCTGAAAACGGACCCTTTCGTATTATTGGCTGATAAGGTGTGTCATATAGTCGGGAACTGCCTGTTGCAACATCCCGGGACGCTGAAATACAGCTCTTGGGTGTGGACGTTTTGAAGGAGGGTATATACCAGAATGATCGAAATCGAAAAGCCTAATATCGAAACGGTTGAATTAAGCGAGGATGCCAAATACGGCAAATTTGTCGTAGATCCGCTCGAACGCGGCTATGGTACTACATTGGGAAATTCCTTGCGTCGAATCCTTTTATCCTCCCTTCCAGGGGCTGCTGTCACAACGGTTCAGATCGACGGCGTTCTTCATGAATTCTCCACCATTGAAGGGGTGGTAGAAGACGTAACAACGATTGTCCTGAACTTAAAAAAACTGGCCCTGAAGATATACTCCGATGAAGAGAAAGTACTGGAGATTGACGCGCAGGGCGAAGGTGTCGTTACCGCAAAAGACATCACCCACGACAGTGATGTTGACGTCCTGAACACAGACCTGCACATTGCGACGCTGACCAAGGGTGCGAACTTTCATATGCGTATTACGGCGCAGCGCGGCCGCGGTTATGTGCCGGCAGAGGGAAATAACAGTGACGACCTGCCGATTGGTGTGCTGCCGGTGGATTCCATCTATACTCCGGTGGACCGCGTCAATTATCAAGTAGAAAATACTCGTGTCGGCCAGATCACCAATTATGACAAATTGACCCTGGATGTATGGACCGATGGAAGTATTCGTCCGGAAGAAGCCATTTCGCTCGGCGCTAAAATTATGAACGAACACTTGAATATCTTTATCGGACTGACCGATCAGGCTCAAAATGCGGAAATTATGGTAGAGAAGGAAGAAGATCAAAAAGAGAAGGTTCTGGAAATGACGATTGAAGAACTGGATCTGTCGGTCCGCTCCTATAACTGCCTGAAACGCGCCGGTATTAATACCGTGCAGGAGCTGACGCAGAAGTCTGAAGAGGATATGATGAAGGTTCGGAATCTCGGACGCAAGTCGCTCGAAGAAGTACAGGAAAAGCTGGGAGAGCTTGGACTCGGTCTTCGTAAAGAAGATTAATCCGATGTATCCATAGTGTCCCGGACAAAGGAGGGAAATATACATGTCTGCATATCAAAAATTAGGCCGCGACAGTTCTGCCCGTAAAGCACTCTTCCGTGACCTGGCAACAGACCTCATTATCAATGAGCGTATCGAAACGACGGAAGCGAAGGCGAAAGAACTGCGCCCTATCGTGGAGAAGATGGTTACCCTGGGTAAACGCGGAGATCTGCACGCACGCCGTCAGGCTGCACAGGTTATTCGTAAGGAACTGGCAGATGAAGAAAATAATCAAGATGCGGTTCAGAAACTGTTTGATGAGCTCGGCCCCCGCTATGAAGAGCGCCAGGGCGGCTACACGCGGATTCTGAAAGCAGGTCCGCGCCGCGGAGATTCGGCTGAAGTAGCGATTATTGAATTTGTATAAACGTCCGCGTTTATGCTTTCTTTTCGTTGAAACGTGTATAAATAGGTTTGCAAGGGCAGGACTACCTGGTTCAGGGAGACGTCTGTGCCCTTTTTTTATGTCAACGTTCATTATTGTTAACCAAACCACTCATGTATGTTAACATTTTAGGAAACGTCAATGACAGCAGTGAGGGGTTATACATGACAGCTATCCGATTTGAACAGGTAACCTATCGATATAAAGAGGCAGATGCTCCCGCGGTTGCAGGTCTTAATGCGTCCATCCGTGAGGGGGAATGGACAGCGGTGATCGGCTCGAACGGTTCCGGCAAGTCCACCCTGGCTCGTTTGTGCAACGGCCTCCTTTTTCCTTCCAGCGGAAGAGTGGAGGTTTATGGAACATCTACAGAGGACGACGCGGCTCTGGCCGGTATAAGGCAGCAGGTCGGGATGGTGTTTCAAAATCCCGATCATCAATTTGTGGCGCCGACCGTACGCGATGATATCGCCTTCGGGATGGAAAATGCCGGCGTAGAGCTCTCCGAAATGAAGCGGCGGATGCAGCAGGCATCGGAACAGACAGGAGTCGATTCTCTTCTGGACACAGAACCGCACCGGCTGTCCGGCGGGCAGAAACAGCGGGCGGCCATTGCCGGGGTGCTCGCCCTGCAGCCGGATATTATGATACTTGATGAAGCATCTTCCATGCTTGATCCAGCCGGAAAAGAAGCGGTGCTGGACACCGTGCGGCATCTGCATGAAACAGAAAACCTAACCGTTCTGTCCATTACGCACAGCCTGTATGAGGCGATGGAGGCCGACAGGGTATGGTATATGGAACAGGGCCGTCTCGTTCATGACCGCCCTGCTTCGGAACTTCGGGATCGTCCGGAATGGCTGGACGAGTTGAACATGCCGCTTCCTTATCCGCTGGAGCTGCTGAAGCAGGCCGAACAGACACCGGATCTGGATCCGAAATGGCTCCAGATCATTCGGGAGGCGGTGGAATGAATGTATCGGCCCGGCAGTTGAATTATGTGTATATGCCGAAGACCTCATTTGAAACCCATGCGCTGCGGGATGTCAGCTTTGACGTGACGGAAGGATCTTTTACTGCTGTTATAGGCAGGACGGGATCCGGCAAGTCGACCCTCGTCCAGCATTTGAACGGGCTGTTAAAACCGTCTTCCGGAGAGGTGGTCATCGACGGCCACCGGGTTCATCCAAAAATAAAAAGGAAAGACATTGCAGCACTGCGGCGGCATGTCGGCATCGTTTTTCAGTACCCTGAGCACCAGCTTTTTGAAGAGACCGTGGAAAAGGATATTCTGTTCGGTCCAGGGAATCTCGGGTATTCGAGAGACAACATGCAGGACATGCTTCCGGAACTTCTCGAGCAGGTCGGACTGAATGAGTCGTTTCTTTCCCGTTCACCGTTTGATTTAAGCGGAGGCCAGATGAGAAGGACAGCTATTGCAGGAGTGCTTGCGATGGAACCGTCTCTGCTCATTTTGGATGAGCCCACCGCTGGATTGGATCCACAGGGACAGCAGGATATGATGGATTTATTTAAGTACTGGCAGCAGCGGCATCATACAACCATTATCATGATTACCCATCAGATGGAGGAAGTGTCCAGGCTGGCAGACAACGTCATTGTGATGGACAACGGAATGATCTATATGCAGGGAACCCCGGAGGAGATTTACACAAGAGAAGCCGAATTGGAGCAGCTGGATCTTGACCTTCCGGAACGGGCAAAGGTGTTAAAACATATTGAGGCTGAGACAGGTATTGTTTTTTCTTCTCTTTCCCTCTCGCCGAAAGAGGCGGTACAGGAAATGAGCGGGCATCAGCCGGGGAGGGAAACAAGTGTTTGAACATGTCATTATCGGTCAGTACCTTCCGGGTCGTTCTTTTTTACATCAAATGGATGCACGCGCCAAATTGGTAACAACGTTTATTTTCGTCTGTACGATTTTTATCGTGGACAGCTGGCTGGCATATGGCGTGCTCTGGGGAGCAGCCACAGCGGCTTTTATTATCTCCGGTGTCGGACTGCACTATATGCGCAAAGGCATGTTTCCGGTGTTACTGTTGGTGTTTTTTACGTTTCTTCTGCACGCTTTTTTCACCCGGGAAGGAGAAGCGTTGATGAGTGCATGGGGATTCACCCTGTATGCAGGCGGTATCGAACAAGGGCTTTTCATTGCTCTTCGTCTCCTGCTGCTTGTGTTTATCACATCGCTGTTGACACTCACCACCAGCCCGATTGACTTAACCGATGCGCTGGAGCAGCTGTTCTCCCCGTTTGAGCGCTTCGGGCTCCCAGCTCGTGATATTGCTTTGATGATGTCGATTGCGATACGATTTATACCCACCCTTCTGCAGGAAACAGAGAAGATCGTGAAGGCACAGATGTCCCGCGGGGCATCCTTTCATCAAGGGTCGTTGAAAAAGCGCGCACAGGCTTTCACAGCGCTTCTGGTGCCGTTGTTTATGCGGGCCTTTAAGCGGGCTGAGGATCTGGCACTGGCAATGGAAGCAAGAGGATACAACGGCGGTGCCGGCCGGACAAAGTTCAGGCAGCTGGTTTGGGGATGGCGCGATACGACGGCCTGCCTGCTGGTCGTATCACTGAGTGTTTTCCTCATGGTGTTCGGAATGTAAGGAGTGATGGTCATGCAGAGAGTGAAAGCAGTAGTAAGCTATGATGGGACCCATTTTTCAGGATGGCAGGTGCAGCCCGGCAAGCGTACGGTACAGCAGGAGATGGAACGTGTACTCCAGAAAATTCATAAAGGGGAGCATGTGCCGGTTGTTTCTTCAGGAAGAACGGATTCCTCTGTCCATGCACTCGGCCAGGTGGTTCACTTTGATACACCGCTGGCTGTCCCTGAAGCGAAATGGCCGAAAGCCATCAATCAGCTGCTGGCCCCGGACGTTCAGGTGAAACAGGCGGTTTATGTGGACGATTCGTTTCACGCCCGTTTTGATGCAGTGGAAAAAACGTACCGGTACCGGGTGCATCTTACCGGGGAAAAAGACATCTTCCGGCGCCATTACGTGTATTTTTATCCGTATCCCGTGAATGTAGAAGAGATCAAACGGGCAGCACCGTTATTTACCGGAACCCATGATTTCTCCTCGTTCTGTTCGTCACGTACAGATGTGACAGACATGGTGCGCACCGTGCATGAAGTGAACGTAGAGGAACACGGGGATGAGCTGCACTTCACGTTCCGGGGGAGCGGTTTTTTATATAACATGGTGCGGATCATGACAGGAACGCTGCTCGAAGTCGGAAAAGGACTCAGGCAGGCCGATGACATTCCCGGCATCATCAGGGCACAAAAACGGCATGCATCCGGAAATACCGCTCCCGGCCATGCTTTATATTTATGGAACGTCCGCTACGAATAAAAACAACGAATCCGAGCGTTGCAGGCATTGACATAAGCACGCCGATATTATATGATGTTATTTGGCATTTCAAGTCCCACTAGCCCCGGGATCGGAAATGAAAACGACGAAGATGAATGCAACCAAATAAAAGAATCGTACATGATACAGGATCAGGAGGGAACACAATGCGTACAACTTATATGGCGAAGCCTGGTGAAGTAGAGCGCAAGTGGTACGTGATTGACGCGGAAGGCGAAACACTCGGCCGTCTTGCCAGTGAAGTGGCATCCATTCTCCGCGGAAAGCATAAGCCGCAGTACACGCCGCACATCGACACAGGCGATAACGTTATTTTAATTAACGCAGCGGACATTAAACTCACCGGCAACAAGCTGGAAGACAAGTATTATTACAGCCACAGCCAGTATCCGGGCGGACTGAAGAAGACCCGCGCCGAAGACATGCGCCGGAACAAGCCGGAGCGTATGCTGGAACTGGCGGTTAAAGGAATGCTTCCGAAAGGATCTCTCGGCCGTCAGCAGGCGAAAAAGCTGCATGTCTACGCCGGATCGGAGCATAAGCACGAAGCACAGCAACCGGAGAAGTACGAACTTCGCGGATAATACAAAAGGGAGGGTATTCATTTGGCACAAGTGCAATATTACGGCACCGGACGCCGTAAAAATTCCGTAGCCCGTGTCTTTGTTGAACCAGGCGACGGTAACATCACCATTAACGACAGAAACATTGACGACTATTTTGACCTGGAAACGCTGAAGGTTGTAGTAAAGCAGCCGCTCGCGGAAACCGGTACAGAAGGACAGTATGACCTGAAAGTCAACGTGGACGGCGGCGGCTTTACCGGTCAGGCCGGAGCTATCCGTCACGGTCTTTCCCGCGCCCTGCTGGAAATCGACCCGGACTTCCGTAAGCCGCTGAAAGATGCCGGCTACCTGACCCGTGATTCCAGAATGAAAGAACGGAAAAAGTACGGCCTCAAATCCGCACGCCGTTCTCCACAGTTCTCGAAGCGTTAAAAATCCCTTTATACAAAAGGTTCAGCCCTCTTTGCTCCCAGCCGGAGCAGAGAGGGTTTTTTGTATTTGTGAATGGAGACGCGCTGGTGGTGGGTGCGGAGCGCGGCGCTTGTGGCAGAGCAGAAGCAGGCGCATATGTCCCTTTTGGACGGAAAGCACAGGGAAAACGTCACCTAAGAACGTTCATGCTTACGTTTTCCACCTCGTCCAAGAGCAAAACGTAAGCATGGCTGAGCCATCGTTACGTTTGGGCGATCCGTCTCTGTCATTTCGTCGTTATGAGTCGTTCATGCTTACGTTTTAAGCCCGGCGGCAGTACGGAAACGTCACCATCACGCTGCCGGACACGTCCCATACAGAACTGGCATATACCGTCAGTATGACAACTCCCGGAACTCATATACTACAGGATGAAGGGGGAGGTCAGAGATGGGGGTTGTCATATCACTCGAACCACACCGTATCAAAAAAGAATGGCGGGAAGAAAAGCGCCTGCTGCAGGATCTGCAGGTGCAGGAAATAAAAGAGACCGCGGAAAAAGTATTTATTCCGGTATTTGACCACTTTCAGTTTTCGTATTCCTTTCTGGAGGAAGCCTGTATGGATCTGGCACTCGAAGCATTCCTGTCCGGCGGAAAGTACAGCCGGTATGTAGAAGACAGGGCGCTTCCTTTTAAATTTCAGGTGCAGGCTGCAGCAGCCATCGGGCTCATTGCCAGCGAACTGTATGAATTTATGGTGTGCTGGGTGGAAGAGGATCCGGATGATGAACAGCCGGTTATGAAAGAAGCGGTCGAATCCTTTATTACGTATTGGTGGAAGCGCGGCCTGGAAGCCGGTGTGCGCCGGAAGCTGCTTCATTTTCATTAGCAGCGCCGGGCCGTAATAAATCACCCGCTCCGTCATATAGATGAAACAAGCTGGTATCAATAAAGGAGCGGGCGTTATATGAAAAAATGGCTTGGTACTGCCATTCTGTTCATAGTATTAGCAGCATCCGGATGGCTTATACACACCTGGATGCTGCCACAGGCGGTGACATCCTGGAATACGCCGTTATCGGGGAAAGTGATTATCCTGGATCCGGGACACGGCGGTGTGGACGGCGGGGCATCTACGCGGGACGGAACACTGGAAAAAGATGTGGCACTTTCCATCAGTTTTATGCTGCGTGATTATCTGCAGGAAGCCGGAGCACTTGTGTTTATGACCCGGGAGGGCGATTATGATTTGGCCGGCAGGGACGTGGAAGGGTACAGCAGGCGCAAAACTGAGGATCTGCATAAACGCCTGGATATCGTAAATGAAAGCGGGGGCGATTTATTTATCAGCCTCCATTTAAATGCGGTCCCTTCCACCAGGTGGAGCGGAGCACAGACATTTTATCAGCCGAGTGTTCCGGAAAACGAAAAGATGGCCCGTTTGATTCAGGAGGAAATGAGAAATAATCTGGGACAGACAATCCGTGAACCGAAAGGAATCCGGGAAATTTTTCTGTTGAACCAGGCGGACATACCAGGTGTACTCGTGGAAGCCGGTTTTCTGTCAAACCGGGAGGAAGGGCGGCGTCTGGGAGAAAAAGAATATCAGAACAAAACAGCTTCCGCGATTTACCGCGGCATTCTTCGGTATTGCGGAGACGAAGAACCGGAAGCCATGTAGTTGCAAACGTTTGAAAAGGACACCGGAAAAAAGGTATGCTGTAGGAGGAAGCATACAGCGTTGTAAAGGATGGTGTCCGATTTGTTAACCGAAGAACAGATCCGCGAGGCTCTTGCCAATATCGAAGATCCTGATCTTCATAAAAGCATCGTGGAAACCGGAGGAATCCGGGAAATTAAAATAAAGGAAGACAACGTCAGTCTGAAAATTGCGCTTGCCAAAACCGGAACGGCCGAACAGATGCAGGTACAGCAGAATATTGTACAGGCTGTGAAGGAAGCAGGCGCCGAGTCGGTCGGGCTTCGCTTCGATACATTGACAGATGAAGAAGTCAGAGAAATGGGCGGCCCTCAGGAAGAAGAAGACGAAGAGAACCCTTCCCTCCTCTCCGAAAACAATCCGGTTGAGTTTATTGCCGTAACAAGCGGAAAAGGCGGAGTCGGGAAGTCCACCGTTTCCGTCAATATTGCAACATCCCTGGCAAAAGCCGGGAAGAGGGTCGGCATTATTGATGCGGACATTTACGGCTTCAGTGTGCCGGATATGATGGGCATTGAACAGCGTCCGACGGTACAGGGCGAAACGATTTATCCAGTGGAACGCTTCGGCGTCAAAGTCATTTCGATGGGCTTTTTCGTGGAAGATAATGCTCCGGTGGTCTGGAGAGGTCCGATGCTCGGTAAGATGCTGAATAACTTTTTCAACGAGGTGGAATGGGGAGATCTCGATTACCTGATTCTTGACCTTCCGCCGGGAACCGGAGACGTGGCACTGGATGTGCACACCATGCTGCCGGAATGTAAAGAGCTGGTTGTGACAACGCCGCACGCAACTGCCGCTTTTGTAGCGGCACGGGCCGGCGCGATGGCAATCAAGACCAACCATCAGATTCTCGGTGTGATTGAAAACATGGCCTATTTCGAAAGCAAAAAGACCGGGGAACGGGAGTATATTTTCGGACAGGGCGGAGGCGACCGCCTGACCGAAGAGCTGAAAACGGAAATGCTCGGCCGTATCCCGCTCGGTCAGCCGGATATGGAGAAAGAGGACTTTGCTCCTTCCGTATATGAACCGGAGCATCCGATCGGAGAAATATACACCGAAATCTCAAACCGCATTATGGAAAAAATCGGGAAGTAATGAGAAAAGGAGCTGTATAAAAGGTACAGCTCCTTTGTTTTTTCCGTTTATCCGCCGCCTCCGCCGGAGGAACCGCCCTGGCCTCCTTCTTTGCTCATCTGCTTTTCGGATACTTTTTCCAGAATCTTAGTGATCTTCGGCTTGAACCGCGGACTTTCCATAGCTTCACTCATGATCGTCATGACCTGTTGCCGGTATTCTTTACCTTTCATCAGTTCGAGCGTTGCCTTTTCCATCTCCGGATCTTTCATGACATCCATCATCATCTGTTGATATTCCGGATCCTTCATTAATTTTTTCAGCATCTTTTCATTATTTTTCTGCATGCTTTCTGCAAATGTTTTCGTGAACTTCGGGTCTTTCAGCATCTCCTGCCAGAATTTTTTGCCTTTATCAGCAGTTAAGGTGTCCTCCACCGTTTTTTTGAGAATTTCCTGGTCCATGACAATCTTTTCGCGCATCTTTTCTTCACTCATGATATCGCTTATCGCCTGTTTACCCTCGTCGGATTTTAATAAGTCAACGAGCATTTTTTTGGTTTCTTCGTAATTTCCTTTTCCTTGATCTTCCGCCGCAGCAGCGCAGCCGGCCAATAATAAAAAGAAAAATAAGAACAAGGTGGTTTTTTTCAGCAGCGTCGGCATCGATTCACGCTCCTTTCGGCTGTTATTCCGTTACAAGGGGACAGGTCCGTTGTGATTACGATGCCTCAGATGTGAAAAAATTATGCATAGACAAGAGGCTGTGTAGCTTTTTGCTGTATTCGTTGGTAAAATCAGTACGGAAATGATTCATTCATATAGAGGAGCGCGATAGCGTTGAATACAAGAAAGCTCGTTAATCTGTTTTTTTCCACCCTTTTGATTGGAGCATCCTGCGGAACGGTGGTTGGCGTGCTGCTTGATATGGATACATACTTCGGCGGCGGCTTTCTCAATTTCCTTTTCGGCGTGCTGTGGATGTTCGGCGTGAGTGCGGCCATCAGTCTCGTGGCGCAAATGGGGTATTTTGCCTATCTTACGCTGCAGCGATTTGCACTGGGGATATTTAAATCCGTGAAACTCTGGAACCGGATCCAGGTTGTGCTGATTCTGTTTGTCCTGTTCGATTTGATTTATTTACGATATATTTCGTTTGCCGGGGAAGGGGAAACCCTGGCCGGATATACATTGATGCCTCTGCTGCTTCTTGCTTACAGCGCAGCCGTTGCGTTTCAGAAAAAGCGGGAGACCAATAAAAAGACGTTTGTGCCCGCCCTCTTTTTTATGTTTGTAGTAACCACCATTGAATGGATGCCGGCATTAACGGTGGATATTGTAAATGATACAAAATGGTTATGGATTTATTTGGCGCCGCTTCTTGCGGCGAACACCTGGCAGCTACTCCTGCTGCACCGCTTAACGGGAGACGGACAGAGCCGGAACTCCTGAGTAAACAAACGTTTGATCAATGCTGGGTAGGAAGAACGGTCAGGGAGCGGCCAGTTCTTCCACTTCCGTGTCCGCCTGGGACATGAGTTCATCAAGCTCTGTGAATGTATACCCCTTTTCTTTGAGAGTTTCAATGATAACCGGGAGCGCTTCTCCGGTCTGCCGGACAGAATCAGAAGCATGAAGCAGGATGACATCTCCCGGTTGAATCCCTTCCGTGATACCGGACACAATCTGGTCCACTCCGGGATTTTCCCAGTCGTTTCCGCCTATGCTCCAATGAACGGTGGTATAGCCGAACTGATCAATGGCTTCGAGGACGGATGGATTGAAATCACCATGAGGCGGTCGGAAATATTGGACATCCATGTCCGTCACATCTTTGATTTTTTTGTGGCTTAAATTTAAATCGCGTACAACTTCCTCATCTTCCATTCGTGGATAGTGTTCATACCGGTAGCCGTGGTTTCCGATGGTATGGCCGTCCTCGATGATACGTTCCATAATGTCGGGATGACGTTCCGCCCATGCTCCCGAAACAAAGAACGCAGCTGTCACTTCTTCTTCTTTTAATGTATCCAGGATCGGCAGGGCCCGCTCGTCCCCCCAGCTGATATTAAACGTCAGGGCCGTTTTTTTCTCGTCAATGTCGGCCCGGTAGAACGCAGCCGGCCCTTCATCGGTAGAAAGCACGGGAAGGATGGAGCGGTTCACCCAGAATCCTCCTATGATAGTTAACAGAATGAGAACTGCCGGGATATAGATATGCATTTCCCTGCTGCTGAAAATCCAAACCTTTCTGGACAAGATGTCGTTCTCCTTTCCACGGATCGTTCTTGGGATAAATATATTCCCGGCAGGACAAGATATGATCGCTATTGTAAAAAGAGATACGGAGCACATTAGTGTCAGCTGAAACATAGGATGTGCCGGGGAAGCAGGATACACGTGTCCGGCAGGAAAAATAAAGAAAACAGTTTTTTGTGGAAAGGGATTGACGCAGTCCGGACGGAGTGGTAAATTATTAAATGCGCCATTGAGAGAGGCGGTCATTTCAACGAAATTTCGCATTCGATTATTGACTTTCTCTTGGCTAAATGGTATTATTAATAAGTCGCTGATTGAGGCGGCGGTTTGATTGCTCTTTGAAAATTGAATGAAAGTCAAGCGTCTGTCAATTCAAATGGTTCAACGAACCATACAGAT
>NZ_JBSVZE010000003.1:0-629621 GCF_054052005.1 Salibacterium sp. K-3 | reverse complement strand
GCCGAACACGGAAGTTAAGCTCTCCAGCGCCGATGATAATGAAGGGGCAACCCTTTGTGAAAGTAGGACGCTGCCAGACTTTTTTATTTATATAAGCTTCCTTAGCTCAGTCGGTAGAGCGCATCCATGGTAAGGATGAGGTCAGCGGTTCGAGTCCGCTAGGAAGCTCCATGAATAATACAGAGATGACCCCTTGAGATAAAGGGGTTTTTATTATGTCTTAGACTGGTACAGTTTAAGGCATTTTTTAGTAGTACAGGAGTTTTGGGTAAGGATTGGAGACGAATTAATTTTTAAAATGGCTCTACAATAAATGTTGGGGTTTTGAAACAATTTCGTGCGTAAAAAACACGCAAGCTCCTTTATACTTGAATTGCCCAGAAACAAGAAAGGATAGGAGTTGCGTGTATAAACATTTTACCATGGACCTTCCAGGTTTAGAAGAACTAAAGATTATGAAATCGGAGACGGTGGGGCTACATGAATCCACTCTTCTTTAGGTGGCCCATAAACACCATAAGGTTTTAATCCTGTTTGACGTATCAGTACGGTGATTTGACCACGATGATGAACAATATGTTTGATTTGTCCCTTCAGTATTTGAGCATTGGAACTTTATTGTAACAATACAGTAAAGGTAGCATCCGTAGATTTTTGGGGTATATTCCAAATAAATGGAATATACCCCAAAACTTTTACTCACTCTGCCCTGTTATCACCGTAAATCGTTCATTAAGGTGATTTGCATGTTCGATTTCATCTACTACGGCTAAGGTCAGGTCTTCGTAGCTGATATAGCTTTCACCTTTGTCATTTACAAGCAGGTTATCTTTCCCTGTTTGATAAGCACCGGTTTTAGGCCCCTTGGGATCAAAAGAGGCCGGAGGGCTTACATAAGTCCAGGAGATACCTTGCGATTCCTGAAATTCTTGAAGATTTTTCGTTTGCCCTATTGCGGTTCGTTTCACGTCATCAGGCAAATCCGGAGTATCTATAAGCCGGGTCGTCTGATCTTCATCCACATAAAGACTTCCAGCTCCCCCAATGACAATCACCCTTGTATTTGTACCTTTTAAGGATTCAATCAATGCATGCCCAGCCGTAATGTGAGGTTCTTTTTCTCCGATTGGTGCTCCGAATGCATTTACGACCACTTCATAAAGTCTGAGATCGTCCGGGGAAAGCTCGTATATATCTTTTTCTACCACATTCACTTCAGGATTTATTATCTTTGAACCATTTCTTACGATCGCGGTGACATCATGCCCCCGTTTTAATGCTTCTTTTAGAATAAGGTTTCCTAATTTGCCACTTGCACCAATGACTCCTATTTTCATTTTAATTCCTCCCTGTTTTTTCGTTAATCAAGCTATATTTTGAATATGTCCCGTCTCGTAGGGTTTTCGATGAATATTCATCCCATCTTTTTTGTCCCCAAAAATTCGTGCCCAGAACCCCTGCTATAATCAGTACCGAACCGATAATATGGTACATCCTGATTTCTTCTCCAAGAAAAACCGCTCCGGCTGCTATGGAGATAATAGTTGACAAATTGGTGAATACACTCATTTTTGAAGCTTCTATTTTTGACAAAGCATAGTTTGCCGTCAATGCTGTGATAAGTGTTGACAGCACGCCAAGATAAAATATCGACAAAATGAATGGACCGTTGGCAAGCGGTGAAAAAAGGCTGTCAAGTGTTCCGGTTATAATATGGTTGGTGACTGAAATCACCAGAAACACAATGAACCCTGTTCCCAACATGAAATAACTGATTTCCGCTGGGCTGAAAGTTTTCAAAAGCGACCTGGCCAAAACGCTGTATCCAGCAAAAACTACGCATGTGGTAAACAGAAGGAAAATACCTGTCAAGTTTGACAAATCAAGGCTGCTTCCCTTCATGATAAATATGAAAACAACGCCGAATACAGACAAGAAAATCGACAGCTTCTGCAAGAGGGTTGTTGCTTCCTTTAAAAATATAGAGGCCAGTAACATTGTAGCAACCGGTGTGAAGGCGTATAAAATTCCTCCCGCAGCAGAGGTAGCATGCTGTAACCCAAACGTTTGAAACGTGAAAAAACCGAGTGGAAACATGGTAGCCAACATTAGTGCTTTAAACAATGGTTTACCGTGATAATCAAGTTTTATCCAACCGAATACAACGGGAATGGAAATACCTACAAATGAAGCGGCAAACCGGTAAGTCAGCATATCGAATGGGCGGGTATGCTCAAGCGCCACCTTGACAAACAAAAATGAAAACCCGATGATCACTGCATTCAACACAGCAGATAAATAGGCAAGTTTCAGCCCGTTTTCTTCTTTCACGGACGACCCTCCTTCTTCTATAATCGAACCGATGCCAGAAAATGTCCGATCCGTTACATAAAAAGTAAGATAAAATACCGATCCAAACAATATTCATTTTTCTAAACTGTATCGATACAGTTTAGAAAATCTTGTACAATGAATGGAATAACTATATATACGAGGAGGGATCGATGTGAAAAAATATTTATCTATTCTTTCTGATGTGGAACAAAAAATCATGAAACGCCAATACACCCCCGGCCAAAAACTGCCTTCCGTTCGAGAAGTCACAACGTTATACAGATGCAGCATCAGCACGGCCACACGAGCGTACGCAGAGCTGGAGAAGCGTCACTTGATTTATTCTATACCACAAAGTGGTTTTTACGTGGTTGCAAAACCAGAAGATGAGCGTGATCGTCAAGGAAATGAAAAGGTTGATTTTACTTCAGCTTCACCGGATTTAAACGTGTTTCCCTATTTGGATTTCCAGCATTGCTTGAATAAGGCGATCGATACGTACAAATATGAACTCTTTACATATGGCTACTCACAGGGGATGAAGAAGCTAAGGCAAACTTTTACTTCCCACCTAGCCAATGATCAAGTATTCACAAAAGCTGAACAGATTTTTATCACATCTGGTGTTCAGCAAGCATTGGAAATATTAACGAAGATGCCGTTTCCTAATGGAAATTCAACCGTCCTTGTGGAACAGCCAAGTTACGATAACTATCTTCATTTTCTTGAGAGGGAGGATATACCAGTATGCGGAATTGCCCGTTCGGAGACAGGGATTGATTTGCAGAGGTTAGAAGAGAAGTTCAAAAATGATGACATCAAATTTTTTTACACGATGTCAAGATATCACAACCCTTTGGGTACCTCATACAACAAGCGGGAGAGGCAGGCTATCGCTCATCTAGCGAGCAAATACAACGTATTCATCGTGGAGGATGATTACATGGCCGACCTTGGGGAAAAAGAATATTTTGATCCGATTTATGCTTATAACCAATCTTCGCACGTTGTATATTTGAAAAGTTTCTCGAAAATCATCTTCCCCGGTCTGCGATTGGGGGCCGTCGTATTACCGAGAGCCCTGTTGAAGACATTCCATACCTACAAAAGATATGCTGACACCTCGCTTTTGTCCCAGGCCGCACTTGAAATATACATCAAAAATGGGATGTATGAACGGCACAGATACAACATATACAACGAATACGCAACACGGATTCAGGCATTACATAAGGCAGTGCAGAGGTATAACGAGAAAGGGCTAGTTAAAGTGCCAGACGTCAAATCAGGTATCTATATGCAGTTCAGACTATTACAAACGGTGAATTTGGAACGTTTGACGCGACGGCTTGCCGCAAGGAATGTCAACGTAGTCACTGGAAAAGGATTTTATTTATCGAGTTACCTGGACCGGAAGAAATTTTTGCGAATCAGCATTTCACGTGCGCAGCCCGAACAAATCGACAAGGGGGTTAAAACAATCATGGAAGAAGTGAGCCGGGAAAGCGGGTGGTAGTTTTGGAATACTTCAGGGGTGTAGTTACCATGAGGCAGTACCTATGTTGAGGCACCTATTTTTGGGAGGCCTGAAGCAGCAGCCGCTTAAAAAGCTCTGGATTCCTCATACAGGGTCGCAGCAAGCTAAAGAACGAGTATAACCCCTTCTGAAAGCCATGGGAGAAGCATTATCAATGGCGGAGAAAAAACGATGTTGATTCTAAAGTGATTGTGGATTATGCTTAGCCAAACGTTATTCCCCGCCCTGGTTTGGACTAATCCAATAAGTGTAGTCAAAGGATGTTTTCAATTTTGAAAGGGGACAGTCTCATTTTTTGTCCTGTTTCTTATCCAATATGGATCTTAGTTCTTTAATATCTTCTTCAGACAGGTCTTCATCCTGAATGAATTGAACGAGCATCGATTTTAAGGTGCCGTCATAGAATCGTTTTACAAAGGAGTCTGCTTTGGCACGTTGGCATTCGTTTTGGGAATAAAGCGGGTAGAATGTGTAAAATCTCTGATTTTTATGGACGCCGACGACTTCTTTTTTAGTGAGCCGATCCAACAGTGTACGTACGGTTTTCGGCTTCCAGTTCGTTTGTGCCTGTAAGGATGAAATGATATCATTTGCTGTTTGCGGCGCTTTTTCCCAGAGCACTTTTAAGACTTCCCATTCCGACTCTGAAATAGTGGGTATTTTATTCGTCACGTTATTCCCTGCCTTTACCTTTTAATAGATGCCTTTATCGGATAAAATGGATTTCGTAATTTCAGCAGCTGTACTACCATTGGCATGATGGTCGCTTTCGATATTAGTTGCGAAAAAATACGTATTGTTTTCCTTTTCTATATAGCCAATGAACCAGCCATTCACATTTTTCCCATTCACTGTTCCTGTACCGGTTTTGCCATAGAGTGTTGCACTGTCTTTCGTCTCCAGTTTGATGGCATCTTTTATGAATTGAATGTTCTTACCATCAAATTCAAATTGGTTTGTATAAAAGTCTTTGAGTGTCTGCACCTGCTCAATTGGTGAAATTTTTAAGGAAGATTCGAGCCAATAGTTTTCGATTCCACCCGACAGATTCTGATTGCCGTACTCTAATTTATCAAGATAAGATTCAATGTTTTTCATTTGCACCTTTTTATCTATTTTCCGGAAGTACCAGGTCACGGAATTTTCCATTGCAGTAAATAAATTTTGATTTTGGTTCCAGCTTCGATAAGGATACGGGGTCCCATTCCACTGCATGGAGTTGTTATTCCGTGTGATGACTTCAGACTCCAACGCAATAAGTGCACTGTAAATTTTGTACGTGGAATTTGGCGAAATCCGTAATGTGCTTTTGCTTTTATTATAGATATTGTATTGTTCCTCCTGCAAATCATACAGTACAAAGCTACCTTTATATCCACTGAAAAATACGCTTAAATCCTCATACATTGTCTGCTTATTGTCGAAATTAATCCTGTCACTACCATAAGGCATTGCAGAAACAACTGGTATCTGACTCACGACAACTCCGACAAGAAGTATAAAAATCAGGATGCTTTTCAGTTTTAGCAGCTTTGTTTCAGATCTAAAGGCTGCAATACGTTCAATCCGTTTTTTTAATTGTTTTTTTGAACCAGCGATTTGGTTAACCATTGAGAATTGCCTTGGAAGATAGGATTTCTCCGCAAACATAATAATGGTGTTTCCGTATGCTGTATGCTGGTTTTGATCCAAAGTATTTAGGACAGCACTGTCACACGCGATTTCCCGGTCCAATTGCATTTCCCTGAACGCCATCCAGATCAATGGATTAAACCAGTATAAAATCTGGAATAGGACGATCAGATAATTTGTGGCAATATCTTTATATTTATAGTGATGTAATTCATGCAGCAAAGTGTATTTTATTTCATCCATGGACAGCCACGCTTCAGCATGACTAGGCAGGACTATATAGGTTTTAAATACCCCGAACGTCAATGGGGATTTGATCAGTGGTGATTCTCCCAACACCAGTGGTCGTGATACATTAAGCTGTTGTTTACACTGTTCGAACAATGACAGCACCTGTCTATTCGTCAGCAGGGTTGTGGACTTTTTAATTTGTCGCAGTTTCATCCATGCATGAATGGAAAGAGCAATCATCACGAGCATGCCTGCAATCCATATGATGGTTAAAACGTGATTCAAAAATGTAAAATCAAACCGGTTAACGGATGTTGAAAAATCATGCATCCAATTTTCATTTTCCCATGATCCAGGGTTTTCGGTTGTGGTAACGGATGGTAACAGGTCACTGTTTTGGTTCCCGTTCCACGTGAACTTATCTCCGAAGTTTAATAATTGGGTTGGAATATAAGGTAATAGTAAAGCGATTAGTAACAGGAACCAGAGATTGTATTTCCATTTGGATAATAATTGGTTCTTAAAAATTTTTCGGATCAGCATGATAACGATGATCATGATAGAAGATACGAACATACTAACAGCCAGATGGAGGACAGACATTACTTTAATCTCCTTACCCGTGAAGATATTTTCTCAGAGTACCTAGTACCTCTACTTTACTACCCAAATCATTTTAATGCCATGGAAAGACATACAATAAAGAAGGGTCACACATGCCGTCCCTGACTGACATATGTGATCCCGGATTTTCTTATTTTAAAGCGTTCAGGGTGATTTCTGCAGCCTTTGCAATCAGTGCATCATCATATTCGGCGTTCTCTGTATCGTGTCGGGACATAACTGCAATGACGATTGGTTCTTTGTTCGGTGGCCATACAACAGCAATGTCATTCCTTGTTCCGTAGGTTCCGGCCCCGCTTTTATCAACAACTTTCCATTTTTCAGGTGCACCTGCACGTATTAATGGATCTCCTGCTTCATTGCCCGTCATCCAGTCGATAAGCAATTCACGCTTATCATTTGGAAGAAAGTCACTAAGGGCGACTTTCTTCAGATTCGCGGCCATCGCTCTCGGTGTGCTTGTATCACGCTTATTCCCCGGTGTGAATTTATTCAATTCGATTTCGTATCGTTTGGGTTGGGTAACGTCATCGCCAATGTCACGTAAGGCTTGCTTTAATTTAACAGGACCCCCAATTGCCTCAAGTAGAAGATTCCCCGCAGTGTTGTCACTTTTCCGTATGGCCGCTTCACTTATTTCCAACAGCGTCATTCCGGTATTCACATGTTTCTCGGTAACTGGAGAATGAGCAACCAAATCATCAGAGGTGTACGTAACGACTTTTTCAAGATCTTCTATATTGTTTTGCTCAAGCAGAATTGCTGCAGCCAAAGGTTTGAAAGTGGATGAATAGGCAAAACGTTCATTCGATCGGTATTTGACGATTTGATTCGTTCCTGTTTCCAATGCATAGATTCCAAGTTTGGCATCAAACTCATTTTCAAGCTGTGCAAACTTTTCATCCCTATTGATCGTTTGCTTTGATTCATTCTCCTTGTCGGATGATGTATCAGTCTTATTATCTTCATTTCCGCATGCACTAAGTATTGTTAGTAACAGCAACGTTATGGACAGCGTGAACAGGTGCATGCCGATTTTGTATGGGTTTGTTTTTCTCATATTGGTACCTTCTCTCTATTAGATTGAATTGCTCATATTTCTTTTCTTCATTTACCAGCCTTATTTGTAAGCAATTTATACCTCCTTATGAATCAAAAGACTACAAGTGTAGTATTATACTACACTTGTAGTCTTTTGGATGTCAAGCCAAAATTAAAAAGTAGTTTGACACAATCTTGAAGTGTTTTTTCTGTGAAAGACGCCTCGGATCTGCAGAAAAGCGCAAAGTGACAGTGAAGGAGGGTATGAGCGTTGGTTTTCAGCAGCCTGATTTTTCTGTTCCAGTTTTCACCTGAGGCTTTGCTCATTTATTACGTGTCGCCGGGGAAGCTGAAAAATGCCGTTCTGTTCGGCGCGAGCCTCGTCTTTTATGCATGGGGTTGTCATTATGATCTTTTCCACCGTATTCGATTATGCGAACGGGCTGTTGATCGACAAGTACAGACATCGCAAAACGATAGCCCGGACTGTGTTCATCGGTTCCATTTGCGGCAATCTAACGATTCTCTATATGAGTATGCTCCTCTTATCGATAACCCAGTAATGATAGCGGAGAAAGTGTCATATATATAGTATAAGCTGATCTTGCCGAATGGAGGAAGATTATTGACGCAGAGTATAGTAATGTTGAAGGAGACATGATCCATATACATTAAAAGATATGTTTGGATGCTGACTCCACTCTTCAAAAGATATTAAACCGCAATATGCTTAAAATGGATGCAGCTTCAGTTTATGAAGAATGCATCCATCTTGTTCAAATAAGAAGCGCCCGATTAAAGCCATATTTATTATCGCTTTCCTGCTTCCCCTCTTTCAATGATCACCTTATGACTTATGCTTTTTTACTGTAGTTTAGATTATGACCCTTCAGCGTTTCATCTTTCCCGAATAAGAAGTGTTTCTCCATATCCGGTGAATATTTGGAATTAATGGTTTCGTATCCTATCGCTTCTGCTATTGCTCTGATCATCGCAGGTGAGGCCCCGCAGCAAAGACCAATATAATGAATACCAATATCTTTTGCTTCTTTCGCCCATTCCGCTATTTCGTACCGATTGTGATAAAGCGGGTCTAAGGATGTCGGGAACGTGGTTTCGGTCGGCAGGGAACAACTGCATCCTCCATCAGGCAGGTTGAAAAACGTCGGGTGTTCTTCTGTGGTGCGATATGGAATGGGCAATCCACCGACATATCCTTCTACCTCCTTTCTAATTCCCTTCAGGTATGGCTGCATCGTATTTGGTCCGCGGAAACAGTTCATCCCAACCACTAACGCACCTTTTTCAGAAAGAATTTTACAGGATTCTTCAACGGTATAACCGTCCCGCAGTATATTTTCGCCCATCAGCCCTAATGTAACGACTGCCGGCAGACCTTGTTTTTGAATTTCCTCCAGCGCAATAACGGCCTCTTCATGGTAATAAAAAGTTTCCCCATTTATAAAATCGACGCCTTCTTCTTTGCACCACTCGGCCATTTCTGCAAATATACTTCTTACTTCTTCCGCAGAATCAGCATCTTCCGGATCAAAAATATTCGTATTCGAAATGTTGCCTGCAACTAACGCTTCTTCTGTAGGATGTTCTTTCGCCACTTCCTTCGCCAAACGAATCGCACTCCGGTTTAACGGCTCATGTAAATGTTCTTTACCTATAATTCTCATTTTTTCACGGTGGGCATTATAGGTGAAAGCTAAAACCACATCTGAACCGGCATTCATGTAATCTCGATATACCTGCTTTAAAACCTCCGGGTGCTCCAGCGCTACTTCTGGTACAAACGATCCAGCCTGTAAATAACCTCTGCGCTCCATTTCAAATAAATATCCTTCGGCTGCAACGACTGTGCCTTCGTTTAATCTTTGTTCTAAACTTCTTTTCCCCACTGCGAACCCTCTCCTTTAGTAATGTAGGGGCAGTGTAGCATTGAATAATGGTATAGCATAACACGTAAATTCTATGCTTTGTCATAATTTCAACCTATAGCAAAGTTAGTTCTTCGGCAATCGTTTCCTTTAAGAAATTGATATAAATCGTTGCCAGCGGGCTGTTTGCCACATTCTTATGTTGAATATACCCGACTGTAATGCTCTCATCCACCTCCAGCGGCACCGCCACAATATCATCGTCGTTGATGTCATAACTGATTATCCCTGTGGAAATCGTGTATCCATTCAATCCTATCAGCAGGTTAAACAACGTGGCCCGGTCACTGACACGAATATTTTTGCGCCTTGAGATGGTACTTAATATCTCCTCGGAGAAATGAAACGAATTATAGTCCCCTTGTTCAAATGACAAATACGGATAAGGATCCAAATCAGCTAAGGTAACATACTTCTCGGCCGCGAGTGGATTCGTTGAACTGATGAACACATGCGGGTTGGCCTGAAACAGCTCATGAAATGTTAAATTTCCTTCTCTCAGAAACTTGCGAATGACCTGTTGGTTAAAATCATTTAGATACAAAATCCCAATTTCACTACGAAGGTTCTTTACATCATCAATGATTTCATAGGTCCTCGTTTCTCGTAACGTAAACTCATATTCGTCCCGATCGTAATTTTTTAACAGCTTCACAAACGCACTGACCGCAAAGGCATAATGCTGGCCGGAGACAGAGAAGTGCTGCTGCGGAGGTTGAGCCGTATTGGCATAGCGGTTTTCAAGCAATTCTGTCTGTTCCATTACCTGCCTGGCGTAACCTAAAAACTCCGAACCCTCTGACGTAATAACAATCCCCTTATTTGTACGAGAAAAAATCGCAATCCCCAGTTCATTCTCCAATTCCTTAATCGCATTCGACAGACTCGGCTGACTAATAAACAATCGATGCGCAGCTTTACTAATCGATCGTTGCTTCGCCACTTCAATCACATATCTCAATTGTTGCAATGTCACTTAAACTCCTCCTTCCTTTGTTTTGAGATGGTGCGTAGACTTCGCTCTTCTCCATGCAATTCCAGCATGTTGGTATGTCAACACTAAACTGGACTGATTCGTCCAATACGACGGCAAGAGGCAGTCCATCCCAGCTTTTCCAGCTCTTTTTTTATGAGTTAATATTCAGGGTTGTTGTCAAAATGTCAGGCAACAACCCTTTTAGGGTAGTAGGGAGGTTATTTCGAACCATCACTCTACATCGTCTGGAACATTGTCAGCCAGTTTTCGAAAAGCTTCATTAAGGTTTTCCATTCGTTTCTCGACCTTTTTTGCTGCTGCATCGAGTGTAAAACCTTCTTCGATCATCTCCTGAATCAAAAGGATCTTTTTGACGGTTAAATAATTATATCTCCTTGTTGTTCCTTCCTCCTCTTTATCTGACTGAATAATTCCCTTTTCTTCCCAATAGCGAATTTTCCGTGTCGGTATACCTGTAATTTCTGATACCTCACCAATCCCTACAACAAGTCTTTTCAGTAAATCAAAATCAAGTAAAGGATTTTCGTAATCATACTTTTTATTCACGGTAATCCTCCGAATAGATATTTTGTAACCATTTTACAATAAAAGGAGATAAACTACAAATTTTATAGCAACTTGTTGACATCAAACGTAAATAGGTTACAATAAATGTAGTTTATAAGCATAAAATGAAACAAAGGGAAATGATTTTATAGAGGGGGGTGATTTTAGGCAAAGGTAGGCAATTTTCAATTTAAAGCAAAACAACAGAGGTCAAGAGGGATTTATCAAAGAGGTGAGGAGATTTATATGACTGTGATCAATAGTACTTTAAAAACCAGAAACTATCCTTTAATGACGGCGATTCTATTTTGGTGCGGGCTTGTGGCTGTCGCGAATGTTTATGTGACCATCCCGATTCTTTCCGTGTTTGCCGAAGATTTCGGGGTTTCTACGGCGAAGGCTGCTTGGACCGGAAGTGCTTTTTCTTTATTCTATGCTGTTGGATTTTTGTTCTTTGGTCCATTGTCTGATCGTTATGGCACGAAACCGATGATCCTGTTCGGGTTGATCACCCTAACGGTCGTCTCTCCAATTGTGGGGCTTTTTGATAGTTTGCCAGCAATGATTATACTTCGTAGCCTTCAAGGAGTGGCAGCAGCATCTATCGCGCCAACCTTAATTGCTTATGCTACTGAAATGTTACCGGCCGCAAAACGTGTGACCGCCGTTGGGTTTATAACCACCGGTTTTCTGATGGCGGGTATTGTGGGGCAGGTCTTTAGCGCTTTTGTGAGTCGTCAAATGGATTGGCCGGCTGTTTTTTATGCTCTTGGCATCATCTATGGTGTCACCGTCGTATGGGTGATGTTGTCCTTACCAACAGGTCATAAACCAAATAAAGATATTGGTTTATTTAGTCTCTTTAAGCAGATGGGCAGCATTTTCAAAAACAAGTTCCTTATTTTGTTGTATATCATTACGGCGACTCTCTTGCTGGCTTTTGTCGGCATGTATACGGCATTAGGAAATTATTTAAGTGAAAATTTCGGACTGAATGACCGGCAAATTCTCTATGTTCGCTCGGTTGGCATTGCGGGTATGTTGTTAGCACCATTTGTTGGCAGGCTGGCTGCAAAATTTGGTTTGCGCAATGTGCTCTGCGGAGGAATCACACTGGCGGTTCTTGGACTTGCAGCACTTGGCGTAAGCTCTAGTCTATGGTTTTCAATCATCATGAGTGTTGTTTTTGTCGCCGGGATTGCATTGACTAATCCATCCGTTATCTCACTGGTTGGACAGATGGCGGGGCAAGCTAGCGCATCGGCCGTCGCCCTTTACTCGTTTTCTTTGTTTATTGGGGCAACCCTGGGGCCGATTATTGCGGTTGCATTATTAAAGACCGGTGGTTACTTTGTAACGTTTGAAATCCTGGCTGCGATTCTCGGTATAGGTTTAATATTTTCTTTTCTGTTTCGTTTCATGAAAGATAATACTTGATATATTGCAGAAATATCGATTCGTAGAAGTCCCTAAAAAGTTTATTCCTTTTTTGGAACAACTGGGACCGGATGGGATTCATATTTCGATGGGCACTGTATTACCTGAAACAGCAAAGAAAATTGCGGCCATGCACGCACAACATGGTAGTGCCTATGTTGAAGCTCCCATTTTTGGAAGACCAGAAGCAGTGGCTGACAAAAGGCTCTGGATTCCCTATACAGGTTCGCGGCAAGCTAAAGAACGCGTCCAACCCATTCTAAAAGCAATGGGAGGGCAGGGTCTTTTTGATTTTAGGGAAGAGGTCGGAGCGGCAACGATTGTTAAGCTGGTCGGGAATTTCCTTATTGTTTTTCTGCATGACCTCTTAAGTACCGATTTGAAGTAAGGTTTTGGTCAAGATTCACAATCTTGAACCGGTAAAAGGAGAAAGCAGAAATATAACACAATGACTTTGAGGAGTTGATAATCGATGACACGTTTACTACTTTTAGGGGCAACTGGGCGAACAGGCACCCGCATTCTCAGGCAATTGTTAGAGTATGAGGACAACATCCAGGTAACTGCCGCACTGCGAGATTCGGATGATACGTCCAGGCTCCCCGAGACCAAACGATCTTTTCAAACGACTGTTGTAGATATAGAAAACATAGACAGTCTTCGTAAGGCAACATCTGGAGCTGATATAATAGTGAACGCCATTCGGATTCCAGGTGAGACGCCCCCAACAGCATTGGTTGAACTGGACAAACGAATTCGTGAAACGGTTGGGAATATGAAGGGGTGTTTGATTATTACTGTAGGAGGAGCTGGAACCTTCCATATGCATAATGGTAAGCAATTATGGCAGGATCCTGTATTTCCGAAACGCCCTTTACCAAGGGCCGTGGCGCAAGCCAAACTGCGAGACTATCTGGAGGATATCCCGCAAGGTACATGGGCTTACCTTATGCCACCGCCGGTTTATGATCCCACAGGCCCTCGTACTGGGTATTATCATGAATGGGATCCGTCGTATGATGAAAGTGACTTTTTAAATAGTCGTATCAGCTATGAGGATTTTGCGACGGCAGTCTGTGATGCAATAAGGGAGCAATGGACAGGAGTACACTTCATTGTAGGTCAGGAATCAGGTGATTGAAAGTGGGGTAAACCTTGAACCGTTAGATAGAATCATATACTGACAATCTCTAGTTAGGGATGGATGAAATATCCATCCTTAACTGTATATTTTACACGTATCATGTAGGTACCCCCAAATGGGGTAAAAGCACCTCCTTTTTTTAAAAGCTAATAGTGGAACGATGGTTCTCAAAGTGGTCATCGCATCATTGATGATCACATGGTGAAAGATGTCGTAATAGGAGAATTTCAATAGCAGGAGGAGAGCGACTCTCCTGCTTTTTTTCGTCTATTACCGGACAGACTGCCTGTCAATTTGTGGACCGTGCAGTTCAGCAATAAACGGTCAAATTTCTCTAGCAGTAACAAGTGGTTTTTGAAAAAAATAAATTTAAGGAGAAGAAAAATAAAAGATTTAATAAACCTTTATTGGCTTCCGCAGCAGCAGTAATTTTTAGTATTGGTATTTGGGTAAGCCCTAATGTTCAAGCTGTTTTTAATGGTTTATTTGAAGTTTCCCAATATGATGAGGATAGTGCACAAGAGTCACCTTCCTTTGGAAATGGTTTTTCTAATCAAGATGTTTATGAGACAGAAGAGATTAAGAGTATCGAGCAAGCTGAGAAGAAGTTTGATACTAATATTCCATTTCCAAGTAAACTTTCAGATCTACAAATTGATTCATTTAGTAAGCTTTACCTAGATAAAAGTAACAATATAAATGGATATCAAGTTAGTTTTCAAGCAAAAGAGGAAGAGAGTCAAAGCATTAGTATTCATACAAGTAAGGCTCCAAAAGCTGAGCCAACTTTTAAAGCTGATACTTATGATGGTACAGCCACATCAGAAGAAGTTAATGTGGATGATACAAAAGCAAAGATTTTTGGAGTAGATGGAATTGCATACTCTATTTATCTTGAAGAGTCAGGATGGAAATTTATTATAACCATGGTTGAAAAAAATGGGGATAAAAGCCAATTTACAGAAGAAAAACAGAAAAGACTTATTGAAATTGCTAAAAGTATAAAATAGTTGTATGTTACCGCGAAAATGCCAGCAAATTATTGTTGGCATTTTTGTAGGTTCTATGAAACAGATGTCCGAAAGGAGCTCACTAAGGGATAGACGGTGAATTCTGTTGAATACCTTAGAAGTGTTAAGAAGCGGTGACACACAAAGAGCCAGAAAAGCACAACGGGCAAGGAGAGTGGAAATCATTGCCCGTCATTACTTTGGAAACCGCCGAGTACGGACCCGTACGCTCGGTGGTGGGAGAGGACGGGGGTTTAGTCACCCCCTCCTACTCGATGGGTTGAGCTTTGGGAAGAGTTTTATTTCACCACGGGTTTAACGCCTCGGGATATTAGCTGAAACGCCGGCTTTATCAATCGCTTTTGTATCCTCTAGACATTAACACTGCTTCTGTATACATTCTTTATACAGAATATATAGAATGTTATAAGTGAATGATATTTTTTATCATCCAATATGTAGATCCCCGCGGACAGCCATTGCAATCATAGTTCCTATAATGGTCCCAACTACAGCAAAAATCATTAAAACAACGCCATGCGTCTGATTCCGTTTTTTATAAGTGAGAAAGCCCATAATAAATGCGCCGGTGCCAAATAATATCGGAATAAGTATTAATGAAATTGCGAAGAACAGCCATCCTAAAATAACGTATTTTTTTCCTTGGTCATTTTCTTCCGGGAATGAGGATCCTCCTGCTGAATCATCGGAAGCTGAGACTTGGGATCTCCCTATACCAGTGCCACATGATGAACAGTAATTATCGTCTTGATTGATGTCCATGCCACATTTAGAACAATACAAATTGAATCACCTCAACCGATCTTACGTCTACGTGCTCATATTCTATCTGTAACTATGGAAAAAGTAAACATTTACGTTTATTTATCCTTTTCGTTAACCATTAATACCTAAAGCGATAATAGTATGTGTAAAATAGTTCTCGGTAGTTGTGGGAGCTGATCGTTGGCAAAAAAGAGAAGGTCCTCTATCAATGTATGCCTAGCGAGCAAATACAGAGTGAAAAGAGGCCTTCTCATGACAACCATTATAGCAGAAATGTCAGATATTGAAAGAGACACCGGATGTCATGGCCATGGAAGAAAAGCTGCAGCAGCTGATGGTCAGCTGGTTCAGCGATTTGGTGGGCGAGGCTCTCACCTCGCTGGATGAGGCGGCCGCCCTTCCGGACGGCCGGGAGGTTTCGCAACTGTATGCGGAAGCCGATGGCGTGTTTGTCCGTGGGACCAAGAAGAGACAGGGCATCGAAGTCTGCCATGCGGTAACCCATGAGGGATGGGAGACAAACGGGCGGCGGGTATCGCTCCAACACCCGCGGGTGTTGATGACCACGCAGCCGGCGGCAGTATACTGGAAGGAAGTTCAGGCGGTAACGGCTCATCGTTATTCGTTGGAACACACCTGGGTTGTCTTTCAGAACTACCGAGAAAAACTTGACGCATCCCCCTCCACTTCCCCCATTGCTTTTTTAAAAGCAATATGTTATCTTTAAATGAATATTTAAACATTTAAACATTCAAATATTTAATTGTTAGGGGTAGTGGGTTGAAGGAACAAAAGCCAAGCGTATTATTGGAAAAGAAGCAGGCTCTCCATCATGAGATTCGTCAGTCTACAGATATTTTCAAAGCACTTGCTGATCCTGTAAGGCAGGATATTTTGTTGATGTTTATGATAGCCAAACGAATGAACGTCGCACAAGTAGTGGAGCAATCGCATTTATCCAGACCGGCAATATCTCACCATTTAAAGATACTTAAACAAGCAGGCATTTTGGACTCCTCGAAGGATAAAACGGAAATTTATTATAGCTTGACTCTTGAAAACTCGGTTATAGACCAACTTAAAGCAGTCATTCGTGCTGCCGAAAGCTTATCAAATGACCCTGCTAAGGCGTTTGAAGAACATACATCACTTTCTCGCAAAAAGTGAAGAATGTTTTTTGGATAAAATGTTCAAATATTTAATTATTTAATCTTTTGATGGAGGTCATTCAAATGAGTTTTTCAAAGAAAACAGCTTTGGTAACAGGTGCATCATCCGGAATAGGGAAGGTTTTCGCGATAGAACTTGCCAAAAAAGGATGCAACTTAATTTTGGTTGCCCGATCGGAGAATAAACTCAAACAAATTGCAAATGAACTTCAAAAAAAGTACTTCATCCAAGCGGTACCTCTTCCGGTTGATCTATCTTCAGTTGGCGCTGCAGAGAAAGTGGCCAGGGAAGTTGAAATTCTCGGGTTAACAGTTAATATACTTATTAATAATGCCGGGTTTGGAACGCTGGGGGTTTTCAATCAAATCTCGTCAACCCGTGTTCATCAGGAGATTCATCTCAATGTCATATCATTAACTGAATTAACTTATCAATTCATCGGTTCCATGATTGGGAAAAAGGAAGGCATTATTATCAATGTTGCTTCAATGACAGCGTTTCAGCCGACACCATACATGGCTGTGTATGGTGCCACGAAAGCTTATGTCCTCTCTTTCACGGAAGCATTATGGGCCGAATATAGAGATAGCGGTGTTCAAATCATTGCGTTATGCCCAGGAGAAACAAAAAGCTCATTTCATGCTGTATCCGGTACGGAAAGCTTGAAAGGTAAGCACATGGAGCCGATTGATGTTGTGAACGCAGCATTTAAGGGTGTAAATAAAGATCGCAGCCACATAATCGTTGGACGGAACAATTATATTATGGCTCACTTGCCGCGTTTACTGCCCCGGAGTATGGTCGTAAAACTGGCTAAAGGTGCATTTCAATCCGCATTGACCAACAAGTAACTTCGTTAGATGGAGAATTTTCCTTATCAGAATTTCGGTAAAAAAACGAAAAACTCGAACACTTTCGAACTTCAGAATATTTTAGCATTACTTGTGTTCACCAAGTCTTCACCAAGCCACCGTTCCGGCAATCTCCGAAACCTTTTAGTATGCTTGAGCTTTCGACATGGTCATGAGTTGGTCACTTTTCTTCAGTAAGGGTTGGTTGTGGTTTCACAATGGCTTAACTCCTCGGAATATTAGCTGAAACTGCGTCCCGGATAGGGGATCTCTTTATTTACTCTTCTTTCCGATCACCCTGATTCTTTTATAATCTGCAATCCACTTGTTTTCTTTAAACATAGATTCTTTTAAATTGTTTTCAACATTTGTGATGACTTTATGTACTGACTCATTATCGAATTCCTCAAACATTGTTTTTCCGAACATTTCCATCCAATGTCTTAATCCGGTCTCACCCTCCAATGGTGTTGGTCTGTCAAAGTGATTTGCAAAGGTCACTCTAAAACCTACTTCCTCCATAAGGGTTGTATATTCGCCGACACTTGGGAAGAACCAGGGGAATCGATCTTCGTAATAGGGTAATCCTAAGGCTTTAAGCTGGTTTCTAATTTCCGTAGTAATTCGATGAACATTCCCTTTTCCTCCAAACTCGGCAACAAAACGTCCATTCTCTTTTAAACTGTTATATATGCAATATAGCGCCTTTTTTGGAGGTTTCACCCAGTGAAGCGCAGCGTTAGAAAAAACGGCGTCAAATTCATCTTTGTATTCTAACGCTGTGGCGTCTTCCACCGCGAATTTAATATTCGGATATTTAGTCTTGGCTTGTTCAATCATATTTTCTGATTTATCAACACCCTCAACATCAGCTCCAAAGTCATTTAGTTGTTTTGCTAAATCTCCGGTTCCACAACCAAGATCGAGTATGTGTTGTCCTTTCTTCGGGTTCAATAAGTCAACTAAATCATTCCCGTATGTTGAAACAAACGAATGCTTTCCATCGTACAGCTCAGCATTCCAATTATTATCTGCAGGCACATCCATCTTAATAAACACCCCCGGCACTTTGATATTGTTTAATAAGCATAACATAATTTTTGGAAATTATCTTATTAAAGAACGGGCCTTTTCTCTAGTTTTATATTCATTTACTTCCGGTTCCAAAGATGTAGGTTCCTGCTCTTTTTGTTGAGATTATTAAAACGTGCTGCATTATAAACGTTTTTATTTAGGTGAAAATGATCAAAAAAATTAGTCGATGTTAGATTTTGATATTAAATGTTTCAAATGAAGAGATTGAATTTTTAATTTTGGGGTAAAATCGAAATATGGAAGGGGGAGGATAAAAATGTCGAAACCATCCATCCTTTCTTGAAAATTGTATCCATAGCGGCAGTCGTTTTTCATAATGGTTTTATAACAAAAGTTATTATACGTAGTACTTTTGGGATTGGATAAAAAAGAGAACAGAGGGATCCATATGAAACCAGAACATGCACAAAGGTTTATAGAAACGTTTGAAGATCAAGCGTTACGGGAGCAACTGGAATGCATGATTGAAGCCGCATACCGTACGGGCTACCAACAGGGGTATAAGGCAAAAGAAGAAGAAACGGGGATGGGCAAAAGGTAGTAATTTCTCCGATGCTGCTAAAGGGAGGTATCTACCCATTCCGATAATAGAAATAGTTTCCTAAGCCTGGATATCATTGTTTCGGTCCAGCCATCACTACCGGAAGTATTTTTCCTGGAGGGAATCTGTAAAGAAGGAAATGGTCAATAAAGGCTTGATTGGTCAAAAGTAGGTGACAGCTGTGGAGACGTCCAATGACAAGAAATTCCGCCATATGTTTCCGAAGGAACTGTATGTGTTGCAGCGCGCCGGAGGGGCAGTGTTTCAGAATATCATCAGAGAAGAAGAGAACTTTTTCCGAGCTGTTTATCACGGACGGAAACAGAAGGCTTATGAGCATATTGAGAATATCTTTCATATCTTATCCGTCGAAGAATCCGAACAAGAGAGATTAAAAGACTATCGGAGATTCTTTACGTTTCTGGCTGGATCCTCTGCCAAAGAATTCACCCGTCACTTATCGTTTTCCTGGGAGTTCCTGGCTGCAGCTGTCACCTTGATGAAAATCATTGAGACCTGGGAAACAGAAGAAGAGTACAGTGAGGGGATCTATTTCATTACCAATACATTCATCCAAACCATTAACGGCTATCAGGATGAATATCCGTCCCATCCTCAGATCATGCGGTTCGTTCAGTTTGTAGATGATTACATATACGACCATCTGAATACCCAAATCGTTGCTGCGCATCTGGATATCTCTTCCGGGCACTTGGCACGTCTGGTGAGAAGGCATTTGGGTACGACGTGTATCGAATATATACGTGAGAAAAAGCTCGAAGAAAGTGTTTATTTGCTGCATGATATCACGAAGCCGATCCAAGAAGTGGCTGCAATGTTACATATGAGCCCGGCCCACTTTAACAGAGTATTTAAGGAAAAATACCAGTGCTCCCCTAATCATTACCGGAAACGACTCACCCTGAATCCGGTAAAAAAAGCAACCGGAGATCAATAACCAGTTGAGTTTCGAAAATCCCGGACGTCTACATTTGAATAAAGGGGGGGAAACCGAAGGACCATTAGAGATCACACAAGGAGGAGATTATATGAATAATTACGGGCAAACCTTTGAGAGTGTTGTCGCCCAGCTTCCGCAGTTCATTTTAGCATTTGTGGTACTTATTCTTGGTTTCATCATAGCGGGACTGGTTTCCCGTGGAGTGAGAAAGGCACTGGAACGGATGAACATCAGTGAAAAACTGTTTCCTTCAAATGATTCAGATGATTTGGAAAATCAGGATAAATCAAAACCTATCCATATCGAAAGAATCATTGGGAGATTGGTGTACTGGCTGATTGTTATCGCTGCCTTTGTCTGGTTTTTGAACATGTTGAATATTGACATGCTGGCTGACCCGTTGTCTAACATGCTGAGCTTAGTGACAGGAGCCATTCCGGATATTATCACAGCCGGTATTATTCTTCTGGGTGCGTATATCATCGCCATCGTGCTGAAAAAACTTATCGAAGGGGCAGGCGGCAAATTATCCGGCCTCCTGGTAAAAGCAAAAGCTGCTGACGATGAATCGTCCGCAAAGAAGGCTGTTGATACCCTTGCCCAAATCGTATTCTATCTCGTGCTGCTGTTTGCACTGCCGGCTGTGCTGGGAGCGTTGAACATTGAAAGCCTCAGTACGTCGTTCACCTCGATGATCGAAAGCGTCTTGACGTTCCTGCCTAAACTCGTAGCAGCCGCCATTACGCTGTTGATCGGGTGGCTGATTGCGAAGGTTGTACGCGATATCTTAACGAAATTTCTTGAAAGTGTTGGCACAGATCGAGCTGCCGATAAGCTGAACTTGTCTTCCGTCCTGAAAGAAACAAGCTTTTCTCGGATAATTGGAACCATTGCGTTCATCCTGGTTCTGATCCCGGCCGTTATTTCCGCGTTGGAGACCCTGGCGCTGAACGGCATTTCGGAACCGGCCGTCGCCATGCTGAACGATGTTCTCGCCATGCTGCCGCAGATTGCGATCGCTGTGTTGTTGATTATCACCGGTTTCGTGGTCGGAAGCTGGTTGAAAGGGACGGTCACGAATCTGCTACAGCGTCTCGGCTTCAATGCTCTTATGAGCAGAATGGGACTTGGACAAACCGAAGAGAAAAGCGGCATTCCAACGTTATCGGAAATCGGCGGTTATGTCGTTCAGATTGTTGTCATCTTCTTGTTTACGGTCGAAGCACTGCAGGTTGTGCAGCTTGAATTCCTGGTGGATCTCGCTTCCGGAATAGTAAGCTACCTGCCTTCAGTCTTCGCTGCCGTCATCATTCTCGGTTTCGGATTGTGGCTTGCTGATGCAGCTTATCGTTTTGTGAAAAGCACGGTCCGTACGCCGGGAGGAGATTCAAACATCCTGGCATCCGCCGCGAAATACGCCATTATCGCTTTCGCCCTGTTTATGGCACTTGATCAGCTGGGCGTTGCGGATTCCATCATTAACACAGCCTTTATGCTGATTCTTGGTGCGCTGGCCCTTGCCTTTGGTTTGGCATTCGGTCTCGGGGGACGCGAGAAAGCCGCGGAATATCTCGAGAAAGCTGATAACAAAATGGGACAGATGAATGTAAACAAACCATCCGACTCGGATGAGGAAGAGAAGTAACCGCAAGCAGCAAAGGAGTCTGTGACAATACCAGTAATATTAGTAAAGAAGGGTGCGGCTTTCTTTTAGACAATCGGAAGCCGTCCCCTTCTGCCTAACATCTATGTCTGCTTTTTTCCGTGCAGCAAAGATGGGGCGTTAACTTTGGAAAAAAGAAAACGGTCAGGGCAGATTTCAAAGTTATAAGAAGAATTTTGATGTGCTACTTGACAATAAAAAGAAAATGCCGTATATTAATGACAGTCACTGGTGACAGACAAAAGCAAACAAGGATGATTTTTTCTAATGGATGGAAACAGAAAACAGGCCACTTCCGATAAGATAATGACTGCTGCTGTCGATCTTATGGCGGAACATGGCTACCACGGTGTAACAACCGAAGACATTGCAGTGAAAGCAGGGTTCACGGAAAAAACGTTGTTCAGACACTTTCAAAGCAAACAAAATTTGTTAGAATCGGCGTTTCACCGATATCATTATGCGGAAGAAATGAAGGATCTTTTTGCCGAAAAAATCGTTTGGGACCTTCATGCTGATTTGCTTATGATTGCCCGACACTATCACAAGATTATGTATCAGAACCGGAAGCTGATTCAAATTAGTACAAAAGAGGCGAAAAATCTTCCGGGGTTTCAGCAGGATACTCATAAACATCCTGAGCAGTTAAAAGCTTTTTTAACCGAATACTTCGATGAAATGGCTCAAAAAGGAAAGATCATACAAGCGGACTCGGAAAGCCAGGCAGTTACCTTTCTGTATATGAATTATGGAGCAGCCATGGGAAGAATGAACAATGATCCCATACTTCATGCCTTTTCCATCGAGGCTTTTATAGAAGAAAGTGTCTCGATATTTACCAGGGCTTTAATTCCCTGGTAAAAATTTAAAAGCAGTATGTCAGTAAGTAGTGACTGTAATTTAAGATTAGTCAAATCTTGCTTGGAAAGGAGAAATGAAAATCGGAATGAAGGAGATACAGCATCAAACAAACGAAAAATTAATGCTTATTGTGATGTTCACGCTGATTCTTTCCGTTATGAGTGCAACGATGTTTAACATTGTCCTGCCTGAAATTGTTGCGGATCTCGACCTGTCTTTTGCACAGGTAAGCTGGGTCTCTTCTGCGTATATGCTGCTTTATGGTATCGGAGCGGTTATATACGGGAAGTTGGCAGACAGCTTCAAACTCAAGAACTTATTAACGTTCGGGCTCATCTTTTTTTCGCTGGGTTCGCTGATTGGTCTGACCGCTCACGCTTTTTGGATGGTACTTCTTGGCCGCATCTTTCAAGCAGTGGGGGCATCGGTTATACCCGCGGCAGCGATGATCATTCCGGCACGCTATTTTTCCCCGGAGAAACGCGGTCGTGCTTTAGGAATGGCAGCAGTCGGGCTGGCGCTTGGCAGAGTGCTTGGTCCCGTTGTTCCAGCCTTCATTGTCAGCATTGCAGACTGGAGATGGTTGTTCTGCCTGCCGCTGTTGACGCTCGTTATGTTGCCTTTCTATCGAAAATATCTGGAGGATGAACAGAAAGAGGAAAGCAGTAACATTGATTGGATTGGGACTGGGCTGTTAGCCGGAGCGGTGGCGTTCTCCTTACTCTCTATTACAAAAAGCAGCTGGATGCTGGCTGTCGGTTTTTTGATTCTGTTGGTTTTGTTCATTGTACGCATTCGTTTTGCTGCAGAACCGTTTGTTGAAGCGCGCCTGTTTCAAAATAAGCGTTATTCCCTTGGTTTGGTCATAACCTTTCTTGTCAGTGCCAGTGGATTTTCACTTGTTTTTCTAACGCCGCTGTTGTTATCCGATATTTATCAACTGGGACCACAGCTTATTGGTCTTGTTATGGTTCCAGCCGCCGTTATCTCAGCGGTGCTTGGTAGAAAAGGAGGGAAGTTGGCGGATGTTAACGGAAATCCTTTCTTGTTTTATCTGTCCTCAGCGTTGATGTTGACCAGTTTTGTATTGTTATCGGTCTTTATGGGAAGTTCACCGGTATTTGTTGCGATTTTCTTGATACTTGGCGATGTAGGGATGGCGTTCATACTCATCCCGCTGCAGAACGCGGCCTCCCAAACTTTATCTGAAAAACAGATAGGGGTGGGCATGGGGATTTTCTCAATGTTGAACTTTATGGCAGGAAGCGTTTCAGGTGCTGTCTACGGCAGAGCAGTAGACCAGGGAACCGCTGTGAACTGGAACCCGCTGCATTTGTTTTCGGAAGGCTTTGTTTACAGTAATATTTTTTTCATCCTTGCTATTGCGCTTGTGAGCGTTATTGTCCTTTATTATTTCCAAATGGCAAGGGCAGAGCAAATGCAGAGCAAATCCAGCTTGAACACGACGTCTACACCTGGATAAAGAAAGATGTCTGATAGAGTGGAAGATCATGTCATGGAGCGTTAACAGAAGGACGCTTAAATAATCTTTTAATAGGAGGAATTTGAGATGAATAAAATAGCAATTATTATTGGAAGCACACGTCCGGGTCGAAACGGTGAGGCTGTAGCCCACTGGGTACACGGCATAGCCAAACAACGGAGTGATGCTGAATTTGAAATCGTGGACATTGCGGATTACGACCTACCCCTGCTTGACGAACCCAAGGGTGCTGCATCAGGGCAGTATACGAAGTCCCATACTAAGGTTTGGTCCCAAAAAATAGACACCTTTGATGGTTTTATTTTCGTCACACCAGAATATAACCATGCCACGTCTCCTGCGCTGATGAACGCACTCGATTATTTGTATAAGGAATGGAACGATAAGGCTGCTGGTTTTGTTGGATACGGTGCTGCTGGTGCAACAACAGCCGTTGAACACCTTCGGATGATGATGGCTGAATTAAAGGTGGCGGATGTACAGACGCAGGTAAGGCTTTCATTATTCACCGATTTTGAAAACTTCAGCGAGTTGAAACCGGCATCTTTCCAGGAAAAAGCAGTAAACAAGATGTTCGATCAGGTGATTGCCTGGAGCGGTGCGTTAAAGACTATACGGCAGACGTAAGAACCGAAAATCGGATAATACGGGAAATGATTCTGAAGGGAGGATGTGGTTGGCTGGAAGAAGAAACGTACTTCGAATGTATTATGCTGAGATGAGTGTTAGAATAGTGTTACAGGAAATAAAAGTATATGAAGGGGGAATTTCTTAATGGATGCGTTATCGTCTAAACATGAACTAATCATGAACCAATTCGACGTGACGAGAAAGTTCTTTATTCAAACGGTAGAATCAACACCGGAAGAAATCGTAGATACGCAGCCGGAACATTTTAATAATACGATCCGTTGGCATATCGGCCATGTATTAACCAGCACGGAAACAATACTGGGTTACCCCGACATATCAAAAAGTCAACTGCCCGAAGGCTATGGTGAATTATTCGAAATGGGAACTAAGCCCGGCGACTGGACGCGGGAAGTGCCATCCGTTGAAGAGCTCACCCGGCATTTAAAAGATCAGGCAAACCGTATACAACAAATACCGGTGAATCGGTTAAATGTAACATTGGAGGAGCCGCTGAGTTTCCCATTTGAGGGAGTACAAACCTTTGAAGATTTAGCGGGTTTACTATGCATGCATGAAGGCATTCATATGGGACAAATCAGCGCAATGAAACGCATTATTTAGAATTTTCTGATGGGGTTATGGCAAAGGTTCCGGAAGCTGCCGGAACCTTTGTAGATGGTTCTGAAAGGGGTTCACTGGATCATGTGCTTTTTACTTCATAATGCAATGTAATAAATTGATTAAATGTCTTTGATTCTTTCAGCACAAGGTCTAATTGATGATTTCCTTCCTTAAATAGAGGGATCCCGCTGCCAATGATAGTTGGTGCAATGGTTATAATGAATTCGTCCACTAAGCCCTCCTGAATAAAAGAATGTAACAGTTCGCCTCCGCCGGCTAGCCAGATGTTCTTACCATTTTTGTTTTTAAGCTTGTTTACAAAACTTTTTATATCATCATGAACAAACTGCACATTCCCGGTATTTTCATAAGAAGAGCTGGTAAACACGTAGCATTCCTTATCTTTATATGGGAATTCTTTAAAATCTTGATTCATTATCCAGTCATACGTTCTTTTTCCCATCAAAACCGTATCCACTGTTTCGTAAAACGCTGCAAAGCCGTTATCTCCTTCCCCTTCAACCTTGAACAGCCATTCAAGGGATTCATTTTTCGCGGCAATATACCCATCCAAACTCGACGCAATAAATAATACTGTATGTCGTCTTTGATTCATGATAATGCTCCTTTCTTTACTGTTACCCCAAGTATATAATAAAAACATGACACCTTTTGTCGTGTTAGTTACAAATTTTTCTTACGGAAAGGCGGGGTATGATGAGAGCAGATAGATTAATGAATATCATGATACTTTTACAAAATAAAGGGAAAATGACCGCAAAGGAATTGTCCAGTGAATTAGAGGTGTCAGATAGAACGATTCTCAGAGATATGGATGCATTAACGAATGCTGGTATCCCCGTTGTTTCGGAAAGGGGAAAAGAGGGAGGATGGCGTTTATTAGATAATTTTCGGAGCAGATTAAGCGGATTAAGCCTGGCTGATATGAAATCCTTATTTCTTTTCCCGTCCAATGAATTACTCGAAGATTTAGGATTGAATAATACTCCGCTGGATACGAGGCACAAATTACTTGAAGCTGTCCCGGCTGCTTACCGGGACGAAGCCCAAGCCATGTGGGAAAGAATACATATAGATTCGGGCACATGGAAGCAATCCAGAGAACATGCGGATGCTCTTCATACCGTGCTGCAGGCAGTTTGGGATAGTAAACGGCTGAACATTCACTACGAACAGGCCGACGGAGAGCAAAAAGAAAGGCTGGTTGAACCATTAGGATTGGTCGCAAAAGGGAATACATGGTACCTTGTTGCATCAAGAAACGATATGATGCGTAATTACAGGGTGTCACGCATACATCATGCAAAGGTTGAAAGCGAAACGTTTAGAAGACCTCCCCATTTCAATCTCGCCGTATACTGGGAACAATCAAAAGCAGAGTTTGTACGGAATCTCCCAACTTATGATGTAGAGGTGGAAATACATCCGGAAATATGGAACAGAATGAAGTTTACAGCGAAGTTTGTCCAAGTTATAAATACCGAAAAACCACACGAGGATGAATGGATAGCAGCCACTTTAAGGTTTCATAATGAACAGGAGGCTGTAGAGTATCTACTGGGATTCGCAAACAAAATCAACGTTGTTTCACCAAAAAGTCTGACAGATGAAATCGTATCGTCAGCCATGTCCGTTATCGATTTTTACGATAGAGACTAGAAGGTCTTTATTACCTTGGGAATTTTCCGGTCATGCAGGCAGCTGAGATGCACGATGCCGGCACATGGATGCCGCTGGTTGTCATTATGGTGTGGGTTATCCTTGCAGGATTGTTTACCTATGTTTGTTTCCGTAAGGTGATGACAGATGACTAAAACGTTTCGTTCCAGTACGTTGCCGGGTGTTATCCCGGCTTATTTCATGTCATTTGCCTCCCAAAGATTCCACGGATACGCGTCAGGCGGTTCGGAAGTTATTTTTATTTCTTCTTTTGTTGTTGGATGCTCTATTGCGAGGGTGTGAGACCATAAAGCGATCTGCTGCCCCGGCTTATTCACGCCACTGCCGTATTTCTGGTCACCGTACAGCGGACAGCCGCGCGAAGCAGACTGAACGCGTATCTGGTGGGGTCTTCCTGTATGTAGGTCGATGGAAAGGAGACTCAGATTGTTCCCGCTGCCAATGGTTTTATATTCCAACACCGCTTTTTGTGCTTTTTTATGATGAGGGCTGGATATGCTTACTTGATTGCTTTGACGGTCCTTCAGCAGATAATCTTCGAGCCTGTCTTGAAATTTCGGAGGCTTCCCCCTTACCACTGCCAGATAACGTTTCTGCATGGCGTTTCTGCGGATGGCGTCCGATACCCGTGAAGCGGCTTTGGATGTCTTGGCGAACACCATCACACCGCCTACAGGGCGATCCAGACGGTGTACAAGCGCGAGATACACATTGCCCGGCTTCTGATGCCGGATTTTCAGGTCTTCCTTCAGCAGCGTCAACAGATCCTTATCGCCGGAGCTGTCTTCCTGGACAGGCATGTTCACCGGCTTTTCTACAAAAAGTAAATGATTATCCTCATAAAGAACAGGAACGGTCATGGCTGTTAAAACCCCTTCACTTTATACTATACCCCTTATGATAACATAGCGCATCCGTTACTCGAGGTAAGCACCTGTTTTCGGAAGATTCGTGTTACACTGTCCTCGTTTGTATTCATTACATAGCAAAAAGGAGGCTGTTTTTACAGCCCCCTTTGCGTGTTTATTCGTTTTCCTCAAGATATGCTTCGATGTCATCAAGCATTAAATTGGCAGCACGGACACCGCCGGCGGTGTTCCAAATCGCATCACTGACTTCGTGCACGTTGCCTTCCTGAGCTACTTCAAGATTTTTGAATAATGGATCCTGCAGCCATTCTTCTTTAAGGTCAGATGCTTCTCCATCTCCTGTTTCATACGTGAAGTGGAAAAGGACGTCTCCTTCCATCAAAGGAATCTGCTCTTTCGTTGCTTCCATAATGGCTAGTTCATCAACATCCTGTGGTTCGGGGCGGTTAAATCCGATTTCATCGAGTATAATTCCGGAGAACGAATCTTTCTGATAAATACGGACATCACCAGCTGTAAAACGGACCACGGAAACTTCCTGATCTACGCGGTCACCGGCTTGTTCCTGGATGTCTGAAATACGTTGGTTATAATCATCCAGCACTTCCTGTCCTTTTTCCTCTTTGCCGACGGCTTCTGCAATCAGTTCATAGTTTACTTTCCAATCTCCGCGGAGCCGTTCTTCAAAGATGGTAGGAGCAATATCATTCAACTGTTCATATATGTCTTCCTGACGCATTTTGTTGCCGATAATGAGATCAGGATCAAGTGAGGCAATTTGTTCAAGGTTTACCTGGCTTTCTGTTCCTACTACCTGAACGCCTTCCATGTCGTCTTCGATGTGGTCATACCACGGATCACCTGTCCATGACTTTACTGCTCCAACCGGAGTGATCCCGAGAGAAAGCAAGGCTTCGGTACCATGATTGGTAAGAATTACAATATCTTCCGGGGTTCCTTCTAATTCTGTTGTTCCCATGGCATGCTCTATAGTGTAGGTATTCTGACTTTCCTCCGCCGTGTTCTCATCCGTTTCCTGGTTGGTATTCTCTTCTTCTGAACTGTCTCCTTCCCCATTTCCTTCAGCACCGCAAGCTGTTAAAAGAAGAGCAAACATAACAGGAAGCAGGATGAAGCTTATCCGGGAAAGGGATAACGAATGTTTAACCGTCATAAATATGTGCCTCCCATCACAAAAGTATATGTGCAATAAAATAGTTCTACTAAAACCCTATAGAGAATGATTCTCACTGTCAATAAATAAATGAAAATGAATTTCAAAATCATTGACAATAACGTTGTATATTCCTTAAACTTAGGGGTATAAACAGAGTTGTCGGTAAAAGATGTAGATTGGAGTTCAGCCGTTATGCTGCTGAAATCGCGGAAAGGAAAAGTCACGGGGCTGGTCATTGGTATTATCGTTTTTTTTGCATGTATATTGGGAAGCGTCATACTTGGTTATACATCGGTTACGTTTTCCATGGTCATTGATGCTTATACACAATTTGATAAATCTAATGAACACTTGGTTATACGAAATCAACGAATGCCAAGAGCATTAACAGCAGCGGTATTGGGAGCCAGCCTGGCGATGGCGGGAGCAATTATGCAGGCTTTGACAAAAAACCCCCTTGCTTCGCCCGGGATTTTAGGTGTCAATGCCGGGGCTGGTTTTTTTGTAGTGGCAGCTGTCTCGTTGTTCTCTGTTTCAAGTATGCAGCATTATATATGGATTGCTTTTTTAGGGGCTGGCGCAGCAGCTTTTACGGTATATATGCTTGGTTCACTCGGAAAAGAAGGACTTAGTCCGATGAAACTGGTTCTTGCCGGTTCTGCCATGGCTGCTTTGTTTTCCTCTTTTACACAGGGGTTGCTGGTTCTTGATGAACGAGCGTTGGATGAAGTGCTGTTCTGGCTTGCCGGTTCGGTACAAGGCCGTGAACTGGAATATTTATTATTCGTCCTTCCGTATATTGGTGCAGCCTGGTTGTTGACTATACTTTTAGCACGCCCAATTAATACATTGGCCATAGGCGAGGACGTGGCGGCAGGTCTCGGTCAGAAAACAGGACTGACCAAATTATCATGCGCTTTACTGGTGATTGTACTTGCAGGTGGATCGGTAGCGGTGGCTGGCCCCATCGGGTTTATCGGTATTGTCATCCCGAACATTGTCCGTCCCCTCGTGGGCCTTGATCACCGCTGGATTTTCCCGTATTGTGCGGTGTTAGGTGGTATTCTTTTAATGACCGCTGACGTATCGGCACGGTACGTGATCATGCCGCAGGAAGTACCGGTCGGTGTGATGACAGCGGCGATTGGAACCCCCTTCTTTATATACATTGCCAGAAGGGGGATGAGGATGACATGAAAAAATACATCCCTATCCGATTCAGAAACTGGTTTTCTTTTCTGCTGGATCGGAAGGCTTTCCTTACGACCGTGGTCCTTATACTGCTGACGTTTGCACTTATTATTGCCAGTATCGGCCTTGGAGATATGCGCATATCCCCGCTGAATGTCATACGCACCCTTTTGGGTAATGGCGGGGAACAGGAAGAACTGGTTATCTTCTCGTTCCGCCTTCCCAGAATTATTGTGGGAGTACTGGTTGGTATGTGTCTGGCTGCAGCGGGTGCCATTCTCCAGGGTATTGTCCGAAACCCTCTGGCCTCGCCCGAGATTATCGGCATTACCGGCGGGGCTGGAGTGGCTGTTGTAACGTTTCTCGCTGTTTTCAGTGATGAAAATAACTCGCTTCTTGTCAGTATTCACTGGATGCCTCTGGCTGCATTCATAGGAGCAGCATTCACGGCTTTTCTAGTGTACAGCCTTTCCTGGAAAAACGGTGTATCACCGATCCGCCTGGTGTTGATTGGAATCGGCATATCTTCTCTCGCTCAGGCCATTACAACGTTACTGATGCTTGTTGGTCCGATTTACCGGGCAAGTCAGGCGAACATATGGCTGACAGGGACGGTATACGGTGCGACGTGGAATGATGTCACGATTTTAGCCCCGTGGACACTGGTTCTATTAACGGGAACATTACTAGCAGCCAGGAAATTGAATATTCAGGAGCTTGGCGATGAGCTTGCAAAAGGGATGGGAAGCCGGGTGCAGAAGCAGCGTATGGGACTGCTTCTGATCAGCACTGCCCTGGTTGGCGGCGCAGTTGCCTTTGCCGGTGGAATTGGTTTTGTCGGGCTGATGGCACCACATATCGCCAGAAATCTGGTGGGTTCTGCATTTGGCGCGCTTATTCCGGTTTCCTCCTTTATTGGTGCTCTGCTTGTTTTAGCTGCTGATTTGACAGGGCGAACTGTTTTTTCGCCATTGGAAGTACCGGCTGGGGTGTTTACTGCATTGATCGGCGCGCCGTATTTTATCTATCTACTTTATAAAAATCGTAACCTATAACCGTGGGCAGGGAGAAACTATGAAAGATTGGAGCGGTACGCGATGAGCAGGCTGCAAACGGACAGTTTAACGTTATCCTACGGACAGAACAGCGTTATTGAAGATCTTTCCATTCATATTCCAAAAGGCGAGATTACCGTTTTAATAGGTGCAAATGGCTGCGGCAAATCGACGCTTCTTCGTTCGATGGCCCGTCTGATGAAGCCGGATGAAGGATCTGTGCTTTTGGATGGAAAAAAGATATCTAAGTTATCGACACGTCAAGTTGCTAAAGAAATGGCTATTCTGCCGCAGGGGCCTTCCGCACCTGAAGGCTTGACGGTACTGCAGCTGGTGAAACAAGGCCGCTACCCTCATCAAAACTGGTTAAAGCAGTGGTCGGAAGAAGACGAACGCTGTGTGCAGAAAGCTCTGGAAGAAACCAATATGCACGAACTGGCTGAACGTACGGTGGATGCTCTGTCCGGCGGTCAGCGGCAGCGGGCATGGATTGCAATGACCCTGGCCCAGGACACGGACACGATTCTTCTTGATGAGCCAACGACGTACTTGGATATGGCACACCAGGTTGAAATTCTGGATTTATTGTTTAATCTTAATCAAAAAGAGAATCGAACCATTGTGATGGTTCTTCACGATTTGAATATGGCGTGCCGGTATGCCCATAATCTGGCAGCTGTTGAGAATAAGCAGCTTTTTGCACAGGGCAGGCCGGAAGAAATCATTTCCTGTGATATGGTCCGCCAGGTTTTTGGTATGGAATGTCAGATCTCCGCCGATCCGCTGTTTGGTACTCCGCTTTGCATTCCATACGGCATGGGTCGTTGTATTGGCGGAGTTTTTAAACATCATGGAAGTGCCTGACCGCCGTGAGTGAATAGCTAGGTGTCTCTCCCACAAATCCCGTCATCCATAGAAATGGAGCGGGATTTTTTTCTATGTTGTACCGGTGAACCTTAAGCCGAACACTTCCCAATCTAAATTTTTAAAAATTTCTTGTTTGTTTATATGAATCTTCTTACAATGAAGGTAGAAAAGTATTTCCTTTCAAAACTATTTTATCCATTACAAATAGTGGATAGCTGAAGGAGGTTTTATATTCATGTACCACCCCCGACGATCTCACAGAAAAGGGTGTACCTTTTTCTCTCTGACTGCAGCCTTATTGATGGCCATCCCCGGAACGGGGAACGCAGCAGAGACCGGTTACAGTGACGTGGAAGAAGGGGACACTCACTACGAATCTATTCTTTCACTGACGGATCAGGGACTTATCCAGGGGTATGAAGATGGAACATTCCGCCCGTGGGAGGATGTGAAGCGTCAGCATGCCGCGGTGATGCTGGCAGAAGCAGTGGAGCTGGAGACACCGGAAAATGCAGATCAAGTACTCGAACGGTATGAAGATCTCGACCCGGATCATATGTATGCAGACGAAATCGCAGCGGTGACAGAGGCTGAAATCTTTAAAGGAAAAAATGGGGAATTTCAACCAGGAAAGTCTATCACTCGGGAGCAGACCGCTTCCGTTCTTGTATCTGCATTAAATCTGGAAGACTATGATACATGGGGAGAAGACGCAAATATCCGGCTGAGCAATGTACATGTCTCTCATCAGGATAACGTGCAGACGCTGGCCAATCTTGAATTGACTACACAGCTGGACGACTTCCGTCCGAAGGAATCGTTGTCACGAGGAGCGTTTTCGACTTTCCTGCATCGTTCCCAGCAGCTGGACGAACGGGAGAAGGATACGGAAGACGTTGAATTATCGATTATGCACACAAATGATACCCATGCCCACCTGGACAACACCGCTCAACTGACAACAGCAGTGAAAAACTTCCGGGCGGATCACCCGGATTCCTTATTACTGAGCGCAGGAGATGTGTTTTCCGGAACACTTTATTTCAATGAATTCGAAGGGCAGGCTGACCTGGAATTTATGAATCTCATGGACTATGACATGATGACATTCGGCAACCATGAATTTGACCTCGGTTCTAGAGAAGAAGGCCATCAGGCTCTGGCAGATTTCATTACCGGAGCGGAATTTCCTTTTGTAAGCTCCAACGTAGACGTTACAAACGATGACAATCTCGGCGGTCTGTTTCATGATGACATGGCAGAACAGCCGGAGAATGGACAGATTTACAACAGCATCGTGAAAGAAGTGAACGGGGAGAAGATTGGTGTTTTCGGTCTCACCACTGCTGAAACCGCTGAGATTTCCAGCCCCGCTGATGTAGAGTTTGAAGATTATATCGAATCCTCCCGGGAGGCAGTCGATCAGTTTGAAGAACAGGGCATCGACAAAATTGTAGCTTTGACCCATATTGGATATGATGATAATCCGGAAGTCGATAACGACCTTCAGCTGGCCGAACAGGTGGAAGGCATTGATGTGATTGTTGGCAGTCACACTCATACGGAACTTTCGGAACCGGACGTTGTCGGGGCGGAAAGCGGCGCGCCGACCGTGATTGTGCAGGCCTCCCAATATGGACAGTTCCTCGGGACCCTGAATGTAACCTTTGATGAACAAGGGGTTGTAACAGAACACGAGGGACAATTAATTGAAATCGGTGAACAGGAAGCGGATGAAGAAGCGGCGGCCATTCTTGATGATTATGCTTCCCAGGTGGAGGAAGTGAAAAATGAAAAAAGCGGCGGTACCGCAGCAGATGCACTTCCTAACCCGCGTCTCGGCGACGGAGATGATACCAGTGTGAGAAACAGCGAAACGGCGCTTGGCAACCTGATTACAGACGGTATGCTCTCGAAAGCGAAAGAGTACAATGAAGAAACGACAGCTGCGCTCCAAAACGGCGGAGGCATCCGTGCATCTATCGATGAAGGCCCTATCACCGTCGGAGAAATTATAACGGTTCTTCCGTTCGGCAATACACTCGCAACCATGGAATTAACAGGAGCTGAACTGAAAGAAGCATTGGAACACAGTGTGAGCCAGGCACCCGAAGAACATGGCGGATTTCTGCATGTAAGCGGGATGCAATTCACGTATGACAGCTCCAATGAGCCTGGCAGCCGGGTGCAGACCGTTGAAATAGAACAGGACGGCAGCTATACACCTCTTGATGAAAATGAGGAGTATGTTATTGCCACAAATGCCTTTACGGCAAAAGGCGGCGACGGTTATGAAGTGTTCGCGGAGGCTTATGACGAAGGGCGGGTTACGGATTTAGGCCTCGCCGACTGGGAGAACCTGCGTGACCATGTGGCAGAACTCGAAACGGTGGATCCCGAAGTAGAAGGGCGGATTGTGCAGTAAATGATAAAAAACCGGCTGGATGATCGCATTCAGCCGGTTTTTGTGTCGCAGGAGACGGCGGGAGGAACCAGTTTGTACGGACATTTATTCTCACATTTCCATTTTTCTTTCAAAGAGAGGCGGCTTTAAGTCAGTCTGTGCTCTCAGATCCGCAGATGGAAGATCAAATGGAAACGATTATGAATGCGATGGATATCCAGTCTTTTCAATACACCTTATGTATAGATAAAGAGACCTTTTATCAGGAAGAAATGAAGATGAACTCCGTATTGAAGAGGAAGGGCCGTCGATGGAAGTGAGCCAGACAACCAACGCGGTCATTTCCAACTTCAACGAAACGGAGTCGGTCGAGGTCCTGTCCGACGTTGTGGATAATGCTCAGGAAATGGAAGGAAACGCCATGCCGTCCCATCCCGGTGAATAACCATCCCGCCGCTGCAACAGAAAGAAGAAGTATCCGAGCAGATAGTTAGACGTCCCGGTGTAGTGTTGTTTAGCATAATAGATGGAACTTTAACTGGAAATAAAAGGAGGAGCTGAACATGACTGCACAGGAAGGAACGAAGCGTTCGATCCGGCTGGAGAAAGAGGGAAGCGTGGATCATCTTCACATGGTCACCGAAGACATTCCAAAAGCCCGGCGCGGGGAAGTACTGGTCAGAGTAAAAGCATCATCGCTGAATTACCGGGATCTGGCGATGCTGAAGGCGCAGTACCCGGGCGGGATGCATCCGGAACTGGTCCCGCTTTCCGACGGTGCTGGTGAAATTGTCGAAGTGGGTGAAGGGGTGCGGCGTTTTCAGGTCGGCGACCGGGTTGCCGGTAACTTCATGAAAGAGTGGTTCAGCGGCCGCCGCCCGTCCTACATTGAACCATACGGCTCCCATAGTGACGGCTGGCTGACCGAGTATAAGGTTATCAATCCTGAACTTCTCGTCGAAGTTCCAGATCATTTAACCTTTGAACAGGCTGCTACGCTGCCGTGTGCCGGCGTCACCGCATGGAATGCCCTGCACGGTCCGAGTCCGCTGCAGGCAGGAGACACCGTCCTGACACTTGGAAGCGGAGGCGTGTCGGTGTATGCGCTGCAGCTGGCAAAAGAACTGGGCATCAACGTCATCGCCACAACCTCCAGCAACGAAAAGGCGCAGAAACTGAAGGAGCTCGGTGCTGATGAGGTTATCAACTACAACGAAACACCGAACTGGGGAGAAAAGGCCAAGGAGCTGACCGGTGGTGCCGGGGTGAACCGCGTCGTAGAAGTTGTCGGACCAGCCACCATCCAGCAATCCCTGAAAGCCGTGGCCCAGGGCGATGAATTGGCATTAATCGGGGTGCTCAGCCGGACCGGCGATAAAATCGACTATTTCGACTTGTTCGGCACAGCCTCCACCCGGACCATCGGTGTCGGCAGCCGACGGGACTTTGAAGATATGAACCGGCTGATTGCAGATAAAAAAATGGAACCAGTCATCGACAGCGTGTTTCCTATGGAACAGGCCGCCGAGGCTTACAACTACCTGGAAAGCCAGAAATTCTTCGGCAAAATTGCGCTGTCCCATGAATAATGCAGCTTGAGCGGGCCAGGGTCTAAAGAGTACAGGTCCGTCGATAATCCGAATGATGGAATGGAATGCTCTGTGAAGCATTTTGTTCCGTCTTTCGGATTTTTTTGTTTATCCGAGACGTCTGCGGGATGTAGTGTCCACCTTCTTTCTAACTGGAGGTCCGGAACGGCAGCGGATGGGAAACGGACAAGGAGGCTTACCAGCCAAACGTCCGCGCTTACCAGCTGAATCCCGCCATTTACAAGCCAAATCAGCAGATTTACCAGCCAACAAGCGGGTGTGCCGCCAAAGGACTCCCCGCCGCTCCAATGCGGAGCCCTTCTTCCCTGTTTCTCATGGTATAATGAGAAACAACCTGGAAGAAAAGGAGACTACATATGCCCAAACCGATTATAATGGACTGCGATCCCGGCCATGATGATGCGATGGCCATTTTTCTTGCAGCCGGTCATCCTTCCGTGACGATAAAAGCCATTACCACGGTGTCCGGTAACGCATTGATCGAACATACCACAAGAAACGCGCTGATTGCCGCTGAGATGGCAGGGTTGCACGATGTGCCGGTAGCAGAGGGAGCGGGGGAACCGTTGGTCCGTACACCCACCACGGCTCCTCATATCCACGGGGAAACCGGACTGGAAGGCCCTGACCTTCCGGAACCGATGAAGACACCGGTAAAGGAGCATGCCGTGGACCTTACCGCGGATCTGCTGTTAAACGCCGAAGAGCCGGTCACACTGGTTCCGACGGGACCTCTCACGAATATTGCATGGCTCTTCAAACGGTATCCTTCTGTAAAACAAAACATTGCAGAGATCATACTCATGGGGGGCGGCTCGTACGGGAACTGGACGCCTGCGGCCGAATTTAATATCTACGCAGATCCCGAAGCTGCTCATATTGTTTTCGAAAGCGGACTCCCTGTAACGATGGCGGGCCTGGACCTGACCCATCAGGCGATGGCAGGCAGTGAAGAAAAAGAATTTCTACGCCTTGCCGGTACGAAAGCTGCAACGCTCACAGCAGAACTGCTGGATTATTTCGCCGGTACGTATCAGGACCTTTTCGGTTTTTCCGGCGCGCCGATTCATGACGCCTGTGCGGCAGCTTACTGTATTGATAAAGATGTTTTTTCAACAGAATATCAGCCGGTAACGGTGGAAACGAGCGGCACCTACACGACAGGGATGACGGTAATTGATTCCCTGCAGACTACAGGAAAAGCGCCGAATGTCCACGTTGGCCGGGAACTGAATCATGATAAATTCTGGGACATGATGAGAAAGGCACTGGAACGCCTCCCTTGATGATACGTAAACAGAGAAAGGAGACCTCCGGAAAGCCGATGGTCTCCCTTTAGACAAATGAAATAGACGTTATGAATTATTTCCTGTTTCTTCTATGACACGCTGCAGACGTTTGGGATAATTTGTAAACATACCTGTAACGCCCCAATCTATCAGACGCTCCATATTCTCTTCCCTATTAATTGTATAAACATGGAACAATAGATTATGATCCAATGTTTTCTGCACGAACTCTTTATCAATCACTTCCGTATCTCCATACGCAAGATGCGGACCTATGCCTGCAGCATAACTTCTTATCTCTTCGTAGTCTTCCGCTGACATGTCTTCGGGCGCAGGTGTAACATCAAGCCATTCTTTACGTTCGCCGGTTTCTTCATCGACTTCCCACCAAAGCAGCTGGATTAAAGGAATATCTTCATTTAACTCATGAATGGTCTTCAGGCTCTCCTGATTAAAAGATTGGATGATAATGCTGTTATTTTCAACCAAATCATATTCTTCGACTAACTCAACCAGCGGTTCCTCCATATCTTCGTTCAATTCCGGCGATTTGGTTTCTATGTAATAGTTTTCTTCGGTGCCATAGCGTTCAAATACCTCTTCGAGTGTCATGATAGAAGCATTTTCATAAGAATCATCTGCCTTATCTGGATTTTCTTCATTAAACCAGGATCCGGCATCGAGGTTTTGGAGCTCTTCCAGAGTATGCTCCCCAACTTCTCCTTCGCCGTTTGTTGTACGTTTAATATCATTGTCATGGATAACGACGAGTTCACCGTCTTTGGTTTTTTGAACATCCATTTCCAGCCAGGCATTTTCCACATCAGCTGCCTGATCAAAGGCGAAGGTTGTTGCTTCCGGCGCACTGCCGCTTGCTCCACGGTGCGCAATGTTCATAACTTCCTGATCCTGAATGTCTGAAGGATTTATTTCCTCGGAAGCAGAGCTTTCGGAGTCTTCTGAACTGCCTTCGCCACTCGTCTCTGATTCATTTCCACCGGAATTTTCAGGAGTACCGGCTTCTTCTTCATTGCCACAAGCTGCCATAAACAATACGAACATAAAGCAGGCTGCTGTTTTTCCCCACTTTGGTATCATGTTTCATCTCCCCCTGTAACTAAGAGTTAAATTTATTTTTAACGATAAAAATTTTAAATAAATTTTTAACAATAGTAAAACAGCAGGAAAATCGAACCATAACTATCATATTTGAAGAAATTGTTTTATCTCTATTTATCCGACGTTATCGCTTGATATCATACAAAAAATAAAATCTCCGTACCGGGACGGAGATTTTAAGATAATATTTCATCAAACGTTTGTTTAAAAAGCTGCATTGGTCAAGAGTAAGGAAACGCTCGTTTTGTATGCTGAACGGAAATCCATTTTTTCGTAGTAAACGCGTCCAGGCTTTCGTCTCCGTTCAACCGGCCGATACCGGACATTTTTTCACCGCCGAATGCGACAATCGGTTCGTCGTTAATAGTGCCGTCATTGATATGAATCATGCCTGTTTCCATCCGCTTGGCCAGTTCTGCGCCGCGTTCAATGTCTTCGGTATGAATGGCACCGCTCAGGCCGTAGTCTGACGCATTGGCAATAGCGAGCGCTTCTTCATCCGTCCGGAAGGTAAGCACACTGACAGCCGGTCCGAATAATTCTTCGCGGGCCGCCTTCATATCCGGAGTCACGTCTGTCAGGATAGTCGGGGTAACGAGATTACCATCAGCTTCTCCTTTCAGGAGAGGGACGGCTCCTTCTTCGATCCCCTCGTCAATAATCTTCATCAGGGTTTCCGCCTGTTTGTTATTGATCAGCGGTCCGATGATGGTGTCCTCCTCACGGGGGTCGCCGACTTTCAGGGAAGCAACAGTTTCTTTGTACTTTGCCAGAAAGGTATCCTTGATGGATTCGTGAACGAGAATCCGATTGGCGGACATGCAGATCTGGCCCTGATGGGTGAAGCGGCTGAACACAGCGGCACTGACGGCATAATCGATATCGGCGTCATCGAGGACAATCAGCGCACTGTTTCCTCCTAATTCAAGGGAGGCTTTTTTTAGATAACGGCCGGCGAGCTCCCCGATTTTCTTTCCAACAGCCGTTGACCCCGTAAATGAGATCACTTTATTTAAAGGGTGGGAGACAAATAAGTCACCGACCTCACTGATGTCGAGCAGAACGGCATTCACCAGTCCTTTAGGAAATCCGGCTTCTTCAAACAGGCGGACAATCATAGTCCCTCCGGTTACCGGAGTATCTTCATGAGGCTTGATTACAACGCCGTTTCCTGCCCCGACAGCCGTAACCACAGACTTCATGGATAAATAGAAGGGGAAATTGAACGGGCTGATCACCCCGACCACTCCTACAGGCATCCGGTATACCCGGTTTTCTTTTCCGTCCACCGGCGAGGGGAGGATCTGCCCATCCATTCGCAGCGGGTAGGTGGCCGCTTCTTTAATCATATCTTTCACGAGGCCGATTTCAAATCCGGCTTTTAACCGGGTGCCGCCGAGCTCATCTATGATTAATTCGGTGATTTCCTCTTCTCTTTTTTCAAGTACTGCCGCCAGTTCCAGCAGCATGTCTCTTCGTTTGTAAGGATTAAACCCGTTCCATTCTTTCTGAATCTGATCGGCGCTTTCATAGGCGGCATGAAGATCATCGGAAGAAGCGGATGCAGCTGTTCCAAGCAACTGACCGGAGTATGGATTGTAGTTCTCCAACCTGCGGCTGCCGTTTCCATCCCCCCAGTCTCCGGCAAATGCCTGGGTATGTAAGTCATTAAATGTGTACGACATCGTTTAATCCCCTTTTCCTTCATGAATATGGCTGGATGCCATATCTTTTAATTTCTGTGCTTCGTGGTACACGTGCTGCACCGTTTCCGACATATCGTCCATGGCTTTGGCCTGCTCCGTCGATTGTTCATTGACGTTTTTCACCATGTGCTGCAACGATGCTATTTTTTCACTTAATTCATTCGTTGTTCTCTGGATGTCGGCAGCAAACTGTTTCGTCTGGCTCCCCATGTTCTGAACTTCTTTGGAAACCACGGCGAATCCTTTGCCGTATTCCCCGGCTCGTGCCGCTTCAATGGAAGCATTCAAGCCGAGAATATGACTTTTTTCTGAGATGCTTGTTACCTCGGCGGAAAACGATTCAATCTTGCTGACTCTGTTTCCCATTTCTTCAAAGGCTTCTGTCGTTTGATTCAGATTCCCGGACAGTTCATCTATGGACGAGGTAATCTCTTCAATGGAAGCACTCATATTTTCAAACATATCTGTCAGGCCGCGGCTGACATCTGCGAGGAGCTGGTTTTTTTCGATGCTTGTTCCAAGGCCCACGCCGCCGATCACATTTCGGTTCTCATCACGGAGTGGAATGGCATTGGCCGCCACCGGGACACCGAATACTTCTTTTGGGACAATCATGCTCTGGGTTTTGTTTTCAAAAATGGCTTTTGAGATGATGTCGCCTTCCTGTAAAGGATCTCCAACGTTTACGGGAAGTTTGAACGTTTCGCCGGGGATGTTCAGTACGAGTTCTTCTGTATTGTATATCCCGACAGTTACGTCGTCCTGGGACAACTGATTTAAAAACGGAGCCACTTTTACAAAGGCATCCAGAATGTTTATGTCTGTTTCCGTCCTGGTGTGTGCAGTCATATTATTTCCTCCTTCTTTTGAACTACCAATGATAATATCGGCATCCTTTTTATAAAATGTAAGTAAAAAACTGTAACATTTTATTCAGGAAAGAAATCGGCAGGGTTTATACAGCAACGCGCAGGGGAATCATCTTTTGTAGACACCAGAAAGGAGTTTCTTCCATGGAACAGAGTGAAATGAAAAAGAAAATCGAGGACATTATTGATCAATACAAGACAGGAGTATTGGCAACGGTGGAACAGGGCCGGCCGCATTCGAGGTACATGACATTTTATCATGACGACTTGACGCTCTATACACCGACAAGCAAAGACACCCATAAAGCGGAAGAAATTGAAACAAATCCTTACGTGCATATCTTACTCGGATATGAAGGAGAAGGCCTGGACGATCTTTATGTAGAGGCATCGGGAAAAGCTGTGATCCGGGAGGACCGTCAAACAAAAGAGAAAGTCTGGAAAGAAAGTATGGACCGGTGGTTTGATGGTATCGATGACCCTGAATTTGTGGTGCTTGAAATCCAGCCGGACGGGATGAGATTGATGAATAAATCGGGAGAACCTCCGCAGGAACTGGATTTAAAATAAGGGGGGGAGGACCGGCTGAAACTGTGCGTTCAGCCGGTTTGTTTTTTCCTGCAGATCGAAGTCGGCGGACATACAGTCCTTTATATCGCTCAAATCACCTGTTTTAAAGGGAATGGAGGACTTCTGTTCCGCTATTTTGTTATTTCTTCTTCAAAAAAGGGTCCGGCGGAACATTTAACGGCACAAACGTCCGCTTCCCCTTTCAAAAGCCTCTCAATCAAAGAAATAACGGAACAGATGTCCGAGCGGAACCGGATGTTTCTTAGATCCTGCGCCGTCTGCCGATCAGTAGAATTACCTTTATTGCTGCTTCACCGGGCGGTAACCGGCTTCTTCCGCTGCTTCCGTGCTGCAGAACATTTCTTCTGCCTCGGTCTGTTCATAATGTGGACTGTCGGGCGTGTGATAAATAAAATCTCCACTTGAACTATGATTTCCTTTAACCTCTGGATTTTCACATGATGCGCTCTCTACCGCCTCCGGACGGAATCCCTCCTCGGCAGCGTAGCCGTCCTCGCTCCAAATTCCCAGGTTCTGTTTCCGGGCTGTTTGTTCTGCCTCCTTCAGCCGCTCCACGTAACGGGTATTCGGCTCGATAATGTAGGCGACCCGGGCCAGGCCTTCTTCCACCATCGATGTATTGATCATTTCTCCGTCTGCCCAGAGATATGCAAGAAAACGGTCATAATCATCGCGGATGGTCGTGTCTATTTCCACAGTGACCTCTTTTCCTTCGGGGAGCAGTTCTTTGGCATACTCACTTGCTTCCGGGCCGTAAGGCTGCACGGGCTCATCAGGATGTACCGTCTCCGGCGTGTCGATTAAAAGCAGCCGGAGCGTTTCTTCCCCTCCTTTTTCCATGTCAACGGTAACCGTGTCTCCGTCCACGACGTCTATGACTTCGGCATCTACTTTTTCCCCCTCTTCATATGTTGTACTGCCGCATGCCCCGAGCAGAATGACGATGAAAAATAAACAGTGCCGCATATGGATCGCTCCTTTTAGGACTTTTGGTGTTGCGATAAATCGGGTATATACTGGTTAACCCCTGTTTACAAGAGGAAAACAGGAGCGGTGACAAATGTTCAGAGAGAAAGGGTGATACAATGCCGGTACAGTATGAAAGCGACAAGGTGACCGTTTTTCAGAGTGCACTGCACCAGACGACGTCTACGGTCGTTGTAACAAAAGACATGATATTGATCGTTGACCCGACCTGGCTGCCTGACGAAATAGAAGCCATCCGGCAGCATGTGGCAGCGCGGGATGCCGGACAGCGGAAGTATCTACTTTTCACGCATTCGGATTTTGACCATATTCTGGGCTGGAATGCGTTTCCGGAAGCCGTAACCATCGCTTCCCGTGGATTTACGGCCAAGTCCGGAAAAAAAGATATCCTGCAGGAGATCAAAGACTTTGACGATCACTATTATATCGAGCGCCCCTATATCGTTGATTACCCTCGTATCGATATTATCATTGATTATGATGAACAGACGGTTGAAACCGGGGATACAACGGTATCCTTTTACTTGGCGCCGGGTCATCAGGCGGACGGCGTTTTTGCGGTGGTGCATGAACCGGGCATTCTTATTGCCGGCGATTATTTAAGCGATGTCGAGTTTCCTTTTATTCATCATAACAGTGAAGCGTATGAGCGTACGATTGATAAACTGGAACAGGTGTTGAATGAAAAAGATATCCGGCTGCTCATTCCAGGCCACGGCAAAAGTACGACGGAGGCTGCCGAAATGAGGGACCGTGTCGGCGATTCGCGCTGGTATATTCAGGCGCTGCGGGATGAAGTGAGGCAGAAGGAACACTTTGACGTGCTGGATGCCTTTGTGGACAGTTATCTGTTTTCGCGTTATCTTGGAGAAGAACATGAGAACAACAAAGCTCAGATACAAAAAGAACACAGTTCATAGAGAGTAGGTTACGTCATGGGAGTACTCCAGGATATTGTCATTTGGATCCTGGCGGTGTTTATGGCCATCGGCGCGCTGGACAAGGCGTTTGGCAGCCGGTTTGGTTACGGGGAAGCATTTGACCGGGGATTTGCCGCCATGGGTCCGGTTGCTGTCGTGATCGTGGGAATGATTTCGCTGGCCCCTGTTCTGGCCGACATCCTGCGTCCCGTCATTGCACCGGTCTACCAATGGCTTGGAGCCGATCCAGCCATGTTTGCCACGACACTTCTGGCACTGGATATGGGAGGATGGGCACTGGCCGGAGAGCTGGCGGAAACGCAGGAATCCGCCCGGTTCGCCGGTATTCTTCTCGGAAGTATGCTGGGGCCGGCATTAACATTTACTGTGCCGATCGCTCTCGGTATCCTGAAAAAAGAAGACCATGCCCTGTTTGCCAAGGGAATGCTGGCTGGTATTATTACCATCCCTGTTGGTATGCTCGTGGGTGGAGCGGCAGCAGGATTTTCAATACATATGATGTTTTTCAATCTGGTGCCGATTTTTCTCGTGTCCGGTCTGATTCTCTTCGGGTTATGGTGGAAGATGGAATATATGATAAGAGGCTTCCGTATTTTCGGCAGGCTCGTAACGATCATAACGACCCTGGCTACAGCCGTTGTCGTATGGGAGTCTTTGACCGGCTGGACCGTTATTGAAGGAATGACCCCGTCCCGGGAAGGCCTGGTGACGGTGGGAATGCTCGCGTTTACACTTGCGGGAGCCTTTCCGCTCGTTCATTTTTTTCAGCAGCTGATTTCCGGGAAAGGCAGTGGGCAGCGGTTTTTCATGAATCCGACGGCCTGGTCGGGCTGGTGTGCTTCTCTGGCTCACGTTATCCCGATGTTTACGCTCAGCAGGGATAGGACGATGACGGAAAATTGATGAATTATGCCTTCGCCGTGAGCGGTGCGTTCCTTCTCGGCGGCCATCTTGGTTACACTGCTGCAGTGGATGAAGGAATGATTGTGCCGCTGCTTGCAGGAAAACTGGCAGGAGGAATCAGCGCGATGGGAGTCGCGTATGGAATGATTCAAAAATCGCGGAAACATGGATTGATGAGTAAGAATTTCAAGATAAAGGACAGGATCTATCATGAATAAAACGATCATCGCCTGCAGTGCTGCGGTGCTGCTTGCTCTTGGCGGCTGTTCGGATTCCGGGCAGTCGGAAGGAGAAGAACAGAACAGCAGCGGGGATGCATCCCCGCAGGAAGACCAGACGGAACAGGAAACGGAGCCTCAGCCTGAAGAAGAATCCGAACCTGTTTTTGAGGATGAAGAGGAACAGGAGGAAACAAAAGATACGGCGGATGAAGAACAGGATCAGTCGGCAGCCGCTCCATCGGTGAATGAGGAGGGCGTACTGCAGAATCCGGCGGCGTTGGATGCCCTGGTAAACCGGGAATATCATCTGCCGTCTGAATACGTCCCGGAGGATTTGACGGTTCCGGATGTGAGATTCCCATATGAAGAAGACGTGCCGAAAAAACAGCTGCGCGAACCGGCAGCCGAAGCACTGGAATCGCTATTTGCCGGAGCGGAAGAGGAAGGACTGCATCTGTTTGCCGTATCGGGCTACCGTTCCTATGACCGACAGGAATCCATTTTTGCGGCGAATGCGGAAGAAGACGGGGTGGAACAGGCCAACCAGTACAGCGCCCAGGCGGGTGAAAGTGAGCACCAAAGCGGCCTGGCTATGGATGTCAGCTCCCAATCGGCGGATTTCGCGTTGACGGATGAATTCGGAGAAACACCGGAAGGCACATGGCTGAAAGAACACGCGCATGAATACGGCTTTGTCATCCGTTATCCGGAAGATAAAACGGATATTACCGGTTATCAGTATGAACCATGGCATTTGCGCTACGTAGGCGAAGACCTTGCAGAAACCCTTCATGAAGAAGACGAAACGCTGGAAGAATACTATGGTACGGCTGAATGAAAAAAATATAAGTTATATTAAAACCCGGACGATGGGCTTTCAAAACCCCATCGTCCGGGTTTTGTAGCAGCGTGCAGAGAAGCGCTGCGTTCACAAACTTTTTTTGGAGGATGACAGGGATGAGGACTCTGGATGTACACGGGGGAGTGTTTAGTGTCCATAAGGAGACTTCTTGAGGACACTACGACTCTGTCACGGGCAGTCAGCGGCTTCATGCCATCCGCCGGAAACCACTAAGGCGTGGTTTTTTCACTGTAGTGTCCTCAAGACGACATCCTGCTGCTGAGGGAATCCCTTATTTATAGTCAAAATAATCTTTCCGGCGCCCGCCCCATAGAAAAACAGCCAGCACACAGGCTCCGAGTACAAGATGGGGGGCAATCATGATCACAAAAACGTCCATCATACAACGCTCCTTTCCTAGCGATTGCCGCGTATATAATCCGCGTCAAACAGAAACAGTCTCATTAACAGCACAAGCGATGGAATGAGCAGCAGCAGCCCGGCGATAAAGGCCAGAATCAAGGCAATGGCCATCGTCTCATTTACAAACCCACCATAAATCGTGAGATGCGGGTACAGCAGGTACGGCAGGTGAGAAGCCCCGTAGCCGAACCACGCACTGAAAAACTGGAGCATCACAAGCACAAAGGCCAGACCGAGCCGCTGTCTTCGATAAATCAGAAACACGGCGCCGAGGAAGAAAAGCAGCGACAGCACAAACATCCAGCTTATATCAAGCATGCTGCTGAAGTGTTCCGGGTTGTGGCGGCTGATCGCAAAAAAGATCAGCAGGCTGGCAAGAATCGTCGGTGCCGACCAGAACAGCGTGTAACGCCGGAACAGGCCGTAAGATGCTGTGTCCCCCGCCTTATAGGCGTAGTACGTCAAAAACGCCGCCGAAATATACAGCACGCTCACGACAGCCAGGACGACCACACTCCAGGAATACGTACTCGTCAATAATTCACCGAGAAGCAGGGTGACGCTGCCTTCCGACACATCGAGATACCCTCCTTCCGAGATGGTCAATACGATGGTAAACGAAGCGGGAATCAAGAGGCCGCTCATTCCGTATAGAAACGAGTACACCCGGCTGTCTTTGGACCCGTACGTATTAAAGGCATAATAGGAGCCGCGGATGGCGATCAGAATAATCGAGATACTTCCCGGAACAAGAAGTGCTGTGCCGTAATAATACGCCGTATCTGGAAAAAAACCGATAATCCCGACGAAAAAGAAAACGAGAAAGACGTTTGTCACTTCCCATACCGGGGACAGATAGCGCTGAATCAGTTTGTTCACCTGGTAGTTCTGGTGGGACACCTTGTTGTAAAAATGGAAGAAGCCGGCTCCAAAATCAACCGAGGCTACGATTAAGTAGCCGTAAAGGAAAAACCAGAGCACGGTAATACCGAGAATTTCATAAGTCATGACGAGTCCCCCCGTTCTTCAATACCGCGGTGCTCAAGCTCATGAGCGACCGGATTGTTTTTGAACATTTTGCGGAGGACGATCGCACTGGAGGTACCGAGTACCGCATACAGGCCGATGAACAGGTAGAGCATGGCATCGACGTGTTCGGAAGTGGTGGCCCCTTCCGGTGTCCGCATAATGTCGTACAGAATCCACGGCTGCCGTCCGATTTCAGCAAACACCCAGCCGAATTCTATCGCAAGAATCGATAACGGGCCGCCGGCGGCAATCCCCCACAACACCACTTTATGATGCATCCAGTCCGGTTTTTTCCAGCTGAGCAGCAGATATAAAAGCGAAATAAAAGCAAGATACATACCGATAAAGACCATGCTGTCAAAAAAGTAATGCACAATAAGCGGAGCGGTGTCTTCTTCCGGAAACTCCTCCAGCCCCGTTACTTCTGCCGACGGATTTCCGTGTGCCAGAATGCTGAGAGCGTATGGAATTTCAAGTGCATAGCTCACCTCTCCGTTTTCGTTCAGCATACCGCCCACAACAAGCGGTGCCTCTTCTTCGGTCTCAAAGTGCCATTCCGCAGCAGCGAGTTTTTCCGGCTGATATTCAGCCAGATATTTGCCGGACAAATCTCCAATGATGACGGTCCCGATGGAGAAAATGAAGGCTGCCATCATCGTTAAGCGGAGCGCTTTTTTATGATAGACGTGATGATCGCCTTTCAGCATTTTCACCGCGCCGATCATACCGAGGACAAACGCGGATGTGAGATAACAGGTGACGATCACATGGGCGGTCTTGGTCGGCGTTGCTGGATTAAACATCGCGGCAATCGGATTGATGTCGGTAATAACGCCGTCCACCAGCTCAAACCCTTGCGGCGCATTCATGAAAGCATTGACGGTCGTGATGAAAAAAGCGGAAAAGGAAGCGCCGAGAACGACCGGGATCATGAGAAGAAAGTGGCGCATCCTGCTTTTGAACCGATCCCACGTGTACAGGTAGATGCCAAGAAAAATGGCTTCAAAGAAAAAAGCAAATACTTCCATGAAAAGCGGGAGCGAAATCGTCTGACCGGCAAGCTGCATGAAATTCGGCCACAACAGATTCAGCTGAAGCCCGATGGCGGTACCGGTCACCACTCCGACAGCTACCGTTACCACAAAACCGCGGGCCCAACGCCTGGCGAGCAGTCTGTAATGTTCATCGTTCCTGCGTATGCCCATCCATTCGGCGAAAGCTATCATTAACGGCACGCCGACGCCGATCGTGGCAAAAATAATATGAAAGCCGAGGGTCAGACCTGTCAGCATGCGGCTGAACGTGGCTGCATCATATTCCATAAACATGAGGCATTCTCCTCTCTAAGCCTGTCTATATCCTTCCCTTTAAAAAGGGACACTAAAATCTTTATTTCCTTTTGCTGTTCACCTGTTTTATTATGTGAAATATATCACAAATGAAATGCGAAAGAAAGATAGAAGAAGTGACAATCCAAAGAAAAGAGACGATTCTCGTTTACTGTTTGATATGATAAGATATAGTGGTGGTTATGTGTTATATGGGAAAAGAACATAAACTGTAGAACAACTGATTATATATACAATACGGACGGAAGTTATCATAAGAATAGGAGCGTTATAGCTGTGAACATAGATATAGAGGGAGTGAAAGTGGGGTACCACGTTTCCGGCGAAGGAGCGGACGTTGTTCTTCTGCATGGCTGGGGAGCTGACAGGAACGCTTTCGCGCCGGTTCATCAATCCCTGGAAAAGCATTTCAGAGTGTGGTCCCTTGATTTTCCAGGGTTCGGAGACAGTGAGGAGCCCCCGGAACCCTGGGACGTCGGCGATTACACCAGGATGCTCGGGGCCTTTCTGGAGAAGGCACATATTGACCGGCCGACCTTAATCGGACATTCCTTCGGCGGAAGGGTGTCGATCAAGTATGCATCCGCCAACCCGGTGCATAAAGTTATTCTTGTAGACAGCGCCGGTATTAAGCCTAAGAGGAAATGGCAGTATTATGTTAAAGTCTACACGTACAAGGCATTCAAAAAAATACTGGATCTGCCGGTTCTCAACCGGTATAAAGAAAATATTCTCACAAAAGTAAAAGGAAAGCTCGGTTCCACAGACTATAAAAATGTTTCCGGAACGATGCAGCAGACGATGGTCAAAGTCGTCAATGAAGATCTGCGCCATCATCTTCCCAATATACAGGCGCCGACACTGCTTGTATGGGGAGAGAAGGATGAAGCCACTCCGGTGGAAGATGCCCGCCTGATGGAAGGCATGATTCCGGATGCAGGTCTGGCAGTTTTGGAAAACGCAGGTCATTATTCATATCTTGATAAGCGACAGCAGTTTTTGTTGGTAATCGATTCTTTCCTTCAACAAGACAAGGGGGAGAGGAATTCATGACAGGCGTATTCATTCTATTATTTCTCGCAGCCTGGGGCTGGTATACAGCACGGATCGTAAACACAAGCACACATATGCTGCAGCTGAATGCCTACCGGACGGAACGGTACTGGAACTGGACCATGTCTCACACTTCCAGAGCCTTTCCGATACAGAGCTTCCTGCCGGTTCTTGCCTTTCTTCCTTTGATTTTCGGAAATGAAACGGCAGCTTTGACGGCGGGGACTCTTATTTTTGCGCTTGCAGCGTATTTCATGCCGGAAGAGCAGGAAAAAAAGAAACTGGTGTTTACCGCCAGAGTAAAACGTCTTCTGGTCACGAGCGGGGTGCTTTTTGCTTTAACCGCACTGGCAGGCATTATTACAGGAACAGGGGAAGAAAGCAGCATTGGGTGGTTTCTTCTGTTTGTGACGGCTTCGTCGATTCTTGCTTATTTCTATACGCTGGCTGCCAATGTCATCAACTGGCCGATTGAAAAGCAGATCAGCCAGTATTATTACCACGATGCAGAAAAGATCGTTAAGCAGATGAACAACCTGGAAGTGATCGGAGTAACAGGCAGTTACGGGAAAACGAGTACGAAACATATACTCGAAACCGTCCTGTCCTCTGAATTCAATGTATTGATGACCCCCGAAAGCTACAACACGAAAATGGGGGTTACCAAGACAATCCGGACGATGCTCAAGCCCTATCACGAGATCTTTATTGCGGAAATGGGGGCAAAGCAGGAACATGACATCCAGGATATCTGTGAGCTGGTACATCAGAAGTACGGCATTCTGACAGCCGTCGGAGAGCAGCACCTGGAAACGTTTAAGACGCTTGATAATATTAAAAAGACCAAATTCGAATTAATCGAGACGCTGCCGCATGAAGGGACTGCCTTTCTGAACAAAGACGACCAGAATATTATGTCGTACCAGCAGCGCAATCAGTGCCGGACGATGTATTACGGCATTGATGCTGTCGATCTTCATTACAGAGCTGCTGACATTTCCTATTCTTCAAAAGGATCTCAGTTTACGGTCTATAAATACGACGGGACTTCGGTGAAGATTCAGACCAAACTGCTTGGGCGTCATAATATCTACAACATTCTTGCTGCGATTGCGATGGCATCGGAAAAAGGAATTGCTTTTGACAAAATCGCGCGGGCTGTCAAACAGGTTGCCCCTGTGGAACATCGGCTGGAACTGAAAAAACCGTCCGGAAACATTACGATTGTGGACGACAGTTTTAATTCGAATCCGGTAGGTTCCAGAATGGCGCTTGAGGTGCTGGGGCAGATGCCGGAGTACAAGATGCTTGTGACTCCCGGCATGATTGAACTTGGAGAAAAAGAATACGAACTGAATAAGGCATTTGCAGAATATGCTGCAGACGTCTGCGATTTTGTCATACTGGTCGGCAGAAAACAGACGGAGCCGCTGCAGCAGGGACTGCAGGACAAAGGATACCCGGAGGAACAGTACTACGTGGCAGAGAACCTGCAGGATGCATTGAATAAAATGCATGAGAAAGCCGTACAGAAATCGGTGGTACTGCTGGAAAATGATCTGCCGGATACGTTTAACGAGTAATCAGGTGAAGGAGAGCTGTACATGAAAACAAGAGTTGGCGTGTTTTTCGGCGGTGTCTCGGTTGAACATGAAGTGTCCGTCATTTCCGCCCTGCAGGCCGTGCAGGCAATGGATGATTCAAAATATGAAGCGGTCCCCGTCTATATCAGCAAAGACCGCTCTTTTTACACCGGGGAAGAACTGCTTGATATAGAGAACTATAAGGATTTGGACAATCTTCTTGAGACGGCGCAGAAAGTCATGGTGACGAGGTCGGATGACGGGAGCGTCGTACTCCAGAAAGATCCGGTCCCTCGTTTTGGAAAGAAAATTGCTGCGGAGATAGACCTAGCTTTTCCGATTATACACGGCACGTTTGGAGAGGACGGGGTGCTGCAGGGGTATTTTGAACTGCTGAACCTTCCGTATGTCGGCTGTGATGTCCTCTCGTCAGCGGGGGGCATGGATAAAGTAGTGATGAAGCAGATCCTGAGAGATTCCGGGCTCCCCGTACTGGATTACGTTTGGTTTTACAGCAGCCACTGGGTGGAAGACAGCGCGGAAATGATAAAGATGATCGGTGAAAAGTTAGGATTTCCCGTCATTGTTAAACCGGCCAACCTCGGATCCAGTGTCGGCATCAATAAAGCAGAAAATGAACAGGAACTGGAGGAAGCCGTGGAAGAGGCTATGGAATTTTCCGCGAAGTTGCTCGTCGAAACTATGGTCGAAGACATGAAAGAAGTAAATTGTTCTGTCCTTGGAGACTATGAAGAAGTCGAAGCGTCTGAGATAGAAGAAGTCCTGAAATCCGAGGAAATTCTGAGTTATGAAGATAAATATCAGTGTGGAAGCGGGAAAGACGGCGATGCTGCCAAAGGAATGGAAAGTACGGACCGCATTATCCCGGCGGAACTTGAAGAGGATAGGTCCAGAGAAGTCCGGGAATTAGCGAAAGATACATTCCAGATCCTCGGCTGCAGCGGAGTATCCCGTATCGACTTTCTAATTGACCAGGCTCGGGACCGCGTCTACGTTAACGAAATCAATACCATCCCCGGCTCTCTTTCGTTCTATCTATGGGAACCGGCAGGAAAAGATTACAGGACATTAACGGATCAACTCATTCAACTTGCTCTGAAACGCAAACGGGAACGGGAGAAGCTCGTATTTTCCATCGATTCCAATTTGTTCTCCATGCAGAATGCCGGCAGCGGAAAAGGGTCAAAAAATGGAAACGGGCGTTCATCATGAATATAAAAAAAGGACTTGCACCATTTCCGGCGTTTGAGATATAATGTCGTATGTCAGCAGGAGAGGGAACTTTCCTGCCGGCAGTATGGCCCGTTGGTCAAGTGGTTAAGACACCGCCCTTTCACGGCGGTAACACGGGTTCGAATCCCGTACGGGTCACCACTTCCATTTTTATATTGACAACAGATACTTTTTTTGTTTAAATAGAAAGGTGTCTTTGGAAGCGGGAGGGGTAGCGAAGTTGGCCAAACGCGGCGGACTGTAAATCCGCTCCTTCGGGTTCGGCGGTTCGAATCCGTCCCCCTCCACCATTTGTTTACATCGTTGTTTTTTCGGTTATAATGGAGTACAATAGAAAACAGTACTTTGTACATACGCTGGAGTAGCGCCTGTTAACGAAAGAAGTATTAACCCAAAGGAGCCATTAGCTCAGTTGGCAGAGCATCTGACTTTTAATCAGAGGGTCGGAGGTTCGAATCCTCCATGGCTCACCATTTTTCAAAGGAACGCGGAAGTAGTTCAGTGGTAGAACACCACCTTGCCAAGGTGAGGGTCGCGGGTTCGAATCCCGTCTTCCGCTCCATGATGCGGGTGTAGTTTAGTGGTAAAACCTCAGCCTTCCAAGCTGATGTCGTGGGTTCGATTCCCATCACCCGCTCCATTTACATAGCCGGGGCCTTAGCTCAGCCGGGAGAGCGCCTGCTTTGCACGCAGGAGGTCAGCGGTTCGATCCCGCTAGGCTCCACCATTTAATAAAATATGCCAAAGTTCAGCCGGCGGGCTGAGCTTTTTTAATAAAAAAAGTCCGGCTTAGCCGGACCGGGTATTTATACATGTTAATAGGCGGGAGTGACAGGCTTACTGCTGCCGCGGCTGCCGTCATATATGTTTAACAGGTAATCGAGTTCCCTGCTGAGGCGGACGACTTCCTCTGAAAACAGCGGTTGGGTACAGGCCTCTCTGTTCAGCTTTTCTCTCTTTATTTCGATCTCCCGCAGAAGAAGTTGTTCTGACAAGATGGTCACCCCTTGCGCAGTGTATCTTTTATATTATTACCCATTTCCATTGTATTGAAAACAAGGAAAGAAATCTTTTCACAATATCGTCATTTTTTATCCTTTTTTATCCTTGCTCCCGAAATCGTGATATAATTGTACCGGCTGAAAGGAACAAGCATGATCCGCATACTGAAACGAAATACGTTGTGCTCCGTAAATGGAGGTACCCTGTAAATGGGTGGAGGTCGAGAACATGGATGCGGTAGTAAAACGACTCATAAAAGAAATAAAAAAAGAAGGAGATCAGGAAGCATTTGCTGAACTGGTAGACTTATATAAGGATAAAGTGTATCAAATCGCCTACCGGATGACCGGGAATGGATATGAGGCACAGGATATGGCTCAGGAGGCTTTTCTGCGGGCGTACACCAACATCGAAAGCTATGATGAAAACAGGAAATTCTCGACCTGGCTGTTCCGGATAACGACCAACTTGTGTATTGACCGGCTGCGGAAAAAGAAGCCGGACTATTCCCTGGATGCTGAAATAAAGGGAACCGACGGTCTGACCGGGTATTCACAGGTGGCAGCATCCGAGCATCTGCCGGAAGACCAGGTAGTGACGCTGGAGCTGCAGGAATGGGTGCAGCGTGAGATATCCCACCTTCCGGAGAAGTACAGGGCGGCCGTGATACTGCGTTACATAGAGGACTTATCCATTACAGAAATCAGCGACGTCCTGGATCTGCCGGAAAACACGGTGAAAACTCATATTCACAGGGGCCGGGAAGCCTTGCGCAAGAGGCTGGGCAATGCGTGAGGAGGGAGGAATGAAGATGGCCTGCGAAAAACGCTGGGAAACATTACTGAATAAATACTTGGATGGTGAAACAAATAAGGAAGAACGTGTGGAGCTGTTTGAACATCTGGAAACGTGTGAGCATTGTGCTGTACGTTGCCGGGAGCTGAAAAAAGCAGTCATGCTCGTACAGAGTTCCTCCCATATTGAAGCTCCGGCCGGGTTTACGGAGGGTGTGATGAAGAATCTTCCGGACCAGAAAAGGCGCGTGACCTGGAAGAAATGGTCGAGACAGCATCCGTTCGTTGTGGCAGCATCGTTATTTATTATATTGATGGCGTCCAGCCTCTTTTCCGTATGGAATGAACAGGCAGGGGAGGACATCGCCGTCCAGGGCAGCCAGAAAGTAACCATAGATGAAGAGGCCGGAACAGTAACCATCCCCGAAGGAGAAACGGTGGAAGGGGATCTGATGGTACGCAATGCTAAAGTAGAAGTAGAAGGGGAAATCACTGGTAATCTGACTGTTATTAACGGGGAGCAGTATCTGGCTTCCGCCGGTGAGGTGGCTGGTGATATTGAAGAAGTCGACCAGGTGCTGGAATGGATATGGTATCATACCAAACGAATAACACAGGACATTCTTTCATTAGAAGAAAAAGAAAAAGACTAGACTGGAGCTTTTACATTTTTACAAATTTATATGTGAAACGGGAAGGGCACGCCGGCGTCTAACATACCGGGTGTCCTTTTATCAGGAAAAAATCGATGGGGATTCATCAACGAACACCAACAGAAAATATGATATAATAATGGCGTTGTTTTCTTTTTCTGGCCAGACCTAATTGGAGGAAGAGAGATGTTTGCAGGAGGAGATTTTCAGTTTGTAGGCCTGTTGCGGGCCGTAGTGGATATTGCGCTTGTAGCATATGTTGTATATAAATTGATCACTGTGATCCGCGGCACCCGTGCTGTTCAGCTTTTGAAAGGGATCACCGTGATTCTCGTGGTATGGTTTCTGAGCAGTTTCTTCGGGCTTCGTACCCTTCAGTGGATCATGTCCCAGGCCGTTACATACGGGCTTTTAGCCATCATTATTATTTTCCAGCCTGAACTCCGGCGTGCGCTGGAGCAGTTGGGCCGCGGACGAATTTTCGGCAGAACAGCGACCCCTGAGGAAGAAAACGATGTAAAAACTGTGGAAGCGATTATGAAATCTGTCAAATACATGGCAAAACGCCGGATCGGCGCACTGATTGCAATAGAGAAAGAGACAGGTATGAACGATTACGTAGAAACAGGAATCCCGATGAATGCCACCGTGACCTCGGAACTATTAATTAATACATTTATTCCGAACACCCCTCTGCACGACGGAGCGGTCGTCATGAGAAGAAATGAAATATCAGCAGCAGCCTGTTACCTCCCGCTGTCGGAGAATCCATTCATTTCCAAGGAACTTGGGACAAGGCACCGGGCAGCGCTTGGGATCAGTGAAGTGACGGACAGTCTTACCATCGCCGTTTCGGAAGAGACCGGCGGTATTTCCGTTACCAAAAACGGTGATCTCCACAGAGACCTGGATGAAGAGACGCTTCGTGCGATGCTGGAGAGAGAATTAATAGCCGATGTCAAGCAGTCCTCCAGTTTATGGCAGTGGGGAGGGAAGAAAGATGGATAAACTGTTTAACAACAAATGGTTTGTGCGTTTCATTTCCCTGCTTATAGCCGTCATGCTGTATGCGATGGTCAATATGGACAGTGTCAATAATTCTCCGAGTGTACTGCCGGATAACGAGGAAAGTTCCTATACGATTCATGATGCCGACGTGGAAGTTTATTATGACGATGAACAGTATGAAGTCGTGGAAGCCCCCGGAACAGTAAGCGTGGAGCTGACAGGCCCCCAGACGTCGATTATGCTTTTTCAATTGTCGAATCCTACATTTGAAGTGTATGCTGATTTAGAGAATGAAGGAGCGGGTGTCCATAATGTCAGACTGCAGCAGCGGGATTTCCCCGCTGATCTGGAGGTATCGATCACTCCCCGGGTGGTCAGTATAGAACTGCAGGAGCAGGAGACAGTGTCCTATCCCGTGGACGTCGATGTCGAAAACGAAACGGAACTGGAAGAAGGATATTCGCTTGGCGAGGCAGAAGTATCTCCGGGAGAAGTGGAGATTCAGGCTCCTCAGGCGGTGCATGAAGAAATAGACCGGACGGCGGTTTCCGTGGATGTTTCCGGGGCGGAGGAAACTCTGGAAACAGAGGCACCGGTTACGGCATATGATGAAGAAGGTAATGAAGTGGACGTTACTCCGTCGCCGGAAACAGTAAATGTCTCCATACCGGTGGAGAATCCGGAAGCGGAAGTTCCTGTGAGCTTATCGCGGAAAGGGAACCTGCCGGATGATTTAAGTATTGTATCCCTGAATATTGAACCGACGAGGGCAGCCATTTACGGTCCACCCGATGTAATTGGAGAAGTCAATACGGTGGAAGCCGTCCTTGATTTAAGCGAGGTTCAGGAAAACGGGACGATGGAACTTCCACTGAACGTTCCGGAAGGGGTGCAGGAGGTTAATCCCGAGACCATCGAAGTCGATGTGGAAGTCGGGGAGGAAGAACAACGCACCATAGAGGATGTTCCGATCACCATAGTTAACATGCCCGATTCCTACTCTTATACGGTGACAGAACCGGACGAGCTCGTTTCAGACGTCACGGTATACGGATCGGCAGCAGTACTGGATGAATTGAATGAAGGTGATTTGACACTCACGGCTGACTGGGAAAATGTAGAGGATCCATCCAGTCCTTCTGTTATCCCTGTCGAGCCGGAAAGTCCTCCCAATGTGCAGGTGGAACCGGAAGTAGGGGAGATTGCGCTGGAGTGGTCGGAAGACTCGTCTCCGGACAATCAGGATGCGAATGCAGACAACTAAGGGAAGAGACGGATATGAAGGAGAGATCATGTAATGAGTAAGATATTTGGCACGGATGGTGTCCGCGGTATTGCAAACACGGAGCTTACCCCCGAGCTGGCATTTCGTCTCGGACGCAGCGGCGGCTATTACTTAACGAAAGACATGGACCATCCAAAAGTTTTGATCGGCCGGGATACAAGGATCTCCGGTGAAATGCTGGAAGGGGCTCTGGTTGCCGGACTTTTGTCTGTAGGAGTGGAAGTCATGCGGCTTGGAGTGATCTCCACCCCCGGAGTCGCCTATTTAACAAAGGCGGTCAGCGCTCATGCCGGGGTCATGATTTCTGCCTCTCACAATCCTGTAGCAGATAACGGCATCAAGTTTTTCGGGCCGGATGGCTTCAAGCTTTCGGAAGCACAGGAACAGGATATTGAAGCGCTGCTCGAATCGGATGAGGAACTGCCCCGTCCGACTGCAGAAAACGTCGGTGTGGTGAATGATTATTTTGAAGGCGGACAGAAATACCTGCAGTTTTTAAAGCAGACAGTAACGGAAGACTTTTCGGGACTGCATATTGCTCTTGATTGTGCGAATGGTTCCGCTTCCTCTCTTGGGCCGCATCTGTTCGCTGATCTGGATGCAGATATATCCACGATCGGAAACAATCCAAACGGGGTAAACATTAATGTCGACGTAGGCTCCACCAATCCGGAAACACTCGTCTCCTTTGTAAAAGAAAAAGGAGCGGATGTCGGTCTTGCTTTTGACGGAGATGCCGACCGCCTGATTGCGGTGGATGAAAAGGGACAGATTGTAGACGGCGACAAAATCATCTACATCTGCGCGAAGTACTTGAAACAGGAGATGCTCCTGGCTGATCACACCGTTGTAACGACGGTGATGAGTAACCTCGGGCTTTATAAAGCACTGGAAAAGCTCGGTATCGAAACAAAGAAGACGGCTGTCGGCGACCGCTATGTCATGGAAGAGATGCGGCAGGGAGGTTACAGTCTCGGCGGCGAGCAGTCCGGTCATATCATCTTCCTCGATCATGTGACGACCGGGGACGGAATGCTGACAGCGCTGCAGCTCGTTGACATCATGAAAGCTTCCGGCAAACCGTTGTCAGAGCTGGCGGGAGAAATGGAAAAGTTTCCGCAGACGCTTGTGAATGTACCGGTCGTCAACAAAGACGAGATTCACACCAACCCCCATGTCAATGAAGCCATCGAACGGGTAGAAGAGGAAATGGACGGCAGCGGACGTATTCTTGTGCGGCCTTCCGGCACGGAATCACTCGTCCGCGTCATGGCTGAAGCTGAAACAAAGGAACTATGTGACAAATACGTGCAGGAAGTGGCAGACGTAGTGAAGCAGTACATGGGGCGTACAGAATCGGAGTAAAAGGCATTTCTGCTGTCACGGTGTGAAAACACAATGCATAGACTGAAAAAGAGTTTCATAAGAAAAAGCTGGGGGAAACAGGAATTTCAGATGCATTTCTTCCTGATTTCCCCGTAATAAAACAGGCATTGCCGGAAACAGAAACGTATTGTATGATGTATCCAGAATTGAAGCGGAAAGAAAAGGAGGATCGGCACAAATTCATAATTCAAGCGCCCGGACTGTTCCCGGACGGCGAAGAGGAACAGTTGACGAGGAGGAGGTTCATCGAACGATCGGCGGATGCCTCCCGGTTGCCTGTCACAACCGAGAATTCAGGTTCAAACCACAGAGGCGACTCTGTGTTCAACAGCCTGGGTGATGACGGCCTAATAATAAAAGAAAAGAGCGGGGCCTTTGGTGTGCCCCGTGCATGCCATGGCCCCGACATCAGGAGGTCATGACAGTATGTGTGGAATAGTAGGATATATTGGAAGCGATCAGGCGAGGGATATTCTCATCAAAGGTCTGCAGAAGCTCGAATACCGCGGTTACGACTCCGCAGGAATCGCGCTTGTGAATGATGACGGCATCGAGATGCATAAAGAAAAGGGCCGTATTGCTGCGCTGGAAGAAGCGATCGGAAGCGAAGGGAAAGGGACGACCGGTATCGGTCATACCCGCTGGGCCACACACGGCGCGCCGAGCCGGGAAAACGCCCACCCCCACCAGAGCATCAGCGGCCGCTTTACGCTTGTGCATAACGGTGTGATTGAGAACTATCAACAGCTCAAGCGTGAATACCTGAGCGATGTGGAAATGGCGAGCGAGACGGATACGGAGATCATCGTCCAGCTTATCGAATCGTTCGCCGAACAGGGGGAAGAGATTGACGAGGCGTTCCGCCAGGCACTCTCCCTGCTGCACGGATCCTATGCGATTGCCCTGATCGACAATGAAGATAACGATACGATTTATGTCGGCAAAAATAAAAGTCCGCTGCTGGTCGGCGTTGGAGAAGATGCAAGTGTTGTCGCATCGGATGCGATGGCCATGCTGCATGTGACAAAAGAATTCATGGAAATCATGGATCAGGAAATTGTCATTGTGAAGCAGAACAGCATTCAGGTGAAAAAGCTCGACGGCACTGATGTGAAGCGTGATACATTCACAACGGACATCGACGAGAGCGACACCGAAAAAGGCACGTACAGCCATTTCATGCTGAAAGAGATCGATGAACAGCCGTTTGTGATACGTAATATTATCCAGAAGTATCAGGACGAAGACGGTGACATCAAACTCGACCAGAATATTCGTGCCGCCCTGAACAATGCGGACCGTCTTTATGTCATCGCGGCTGGAACGAGCTATCATGCCGGCCTTGTCGGCAAAGAGCTGATGGAAAAAGTCGCGGACAAACCGACAGAAGTCCATATTGCAAGTGAGTTTCTATATAATGAACCGCTGCTTTCCGAAAACCCGCTCTTTATCTTTATTTCACAAAGCGGTGAAACCGCCGACTGCCGCGGCGTGCTTGTGAACGTAAAAGAAAAAGGCTGTAGATCCTTAACCATCACGAACGTACCCGGCTCCACGCTGACGCGGGAATCAGATTTCACGCTGCACACGTATGCCGGCCCGGAAATCGCGGTAGCATCGACAAAAGCCTATACCGCCCAGATGGCTGTATTCTCGATCCTTGCCATGGACGGTGCCCGTGCCCAGGGAATCAACACGGACTTCAATGCAATCAATGAACTCGGCTTGATTGCGAATGCCATGGAAACCCTGTGCGACCAGAAAGACCGCATGGAGCAGGTGGCCCGTGACTATATGTTTAATACACGGAACTGCTTTTTCATTGGACGTGCGATGGACTACCATGTCGTGCAGGAAGGTGCGCTTAAGCTGAAGGAAATTTCCTATATCCAGGCAGAAGGCTTTGCCGGCGGTGAACTGAAGCACGGCACAATTGCTTTGATCGAAGACGGTACGCCGGTCGTCGGGGTAACCACCCAGGAACACGTGAACGCCAACATCCGCGGCAATATCCAGGAAGTCATCGCCAGAGGCGCCAACGCCTGTATCGTCAGCACCGAGGCGACGAAAGAAGAAGGCGATACGATCGTGCTGCCGAACATCAACGAACTGCTCACACCGCTCGTATCTGTTGTGCCGCTGCAGCTGATTTCCTATTACGCCGCGCTGCACAGAGGCTGCGACGTCGACAAACCGAGAAACCTTGCGAAAAGCGTGACGGTCGAATAGCCTTATAGTCTGTTAAAACAAAATATGTTTAGTTAAAATAAAGTCGTTTAAAAACTGCCAGCATGGAAAGACTACACTTAAATTTTCATGTTGGCAGTTTTATTATTGGAAAATTATAGAGGGTTAGTGTGGCGAAAAGAAAGAACACCTGGATGGAAGCTAAGATAAAAAAATACATCAAAGAGGGTCGAGGTAATGGAGCTCTTTCTAATTATAAGCCTTGGTTAAACAATCAAGACGAGTGGAAGATGGAGATACCAACCAGCCTTTTGTTAACAACGATCCTACACCATTCGGTTTTAAAACTTCTCCAGCTGTCAGAAAAGTTTCACATGACAAAAAGTCAGTGAATCAGGGGGATGAATACATATCAAACGTTGGACGTGACGGTGCGATAAAACAGCAAAATGTAAGAGTAGATGTCAAGCCAGCTGGTCATACGAATAGAGAAACGGTCTTTTGGACCGACAGGAATTGAACGCATGTATATGCCTTCCTGTCAGTGCAAAAGGCCGTTTTTTTATGGCCTATTTTAGCAGGGGAGGGATACTTATGGTGAAGATATGATGTACACGAATGGAGCGGTAATAAGGAAAAAAGAGAGGAGGATTCCCAATGGGAGATATTTATTTTTATGAACCTTGTGACGTGAAAGTACAGAAACACGGTTATCCCAACGGTCAAATTGAGAGCTTGGACTTTTTTCGTTACTCCAGAAACGCGCCCGTTCACGGAAGAATGTTAGCTACCGCGAGCGGCCAGTACTGCCGCGAGGCCATCTTGTAGATCCTTGACGAAATATTGGGGAACCTCCAGCGACGGGAAATGTCCCCCGGTATCAGGCGACCTCCATCGGACGATCTGTCGGTACCGCTCCTGTGCCCAGGTACGGGGACATTTCTCGATGTCGCGGGGATACATACTGATTGCTGATGGGACATCGACCCGAAGTTCGGGGTCGATCGAGTTGACACCGCCGTGGCTTTCGTAGTAAATGCGGGCCGACGATGCACCGGTCCGCGTCAGCCAATACAGGGTGACGTCGTCAAGAACGCGGTCTCTGGAAATCGTCTCGAACGGGTTGTCTTCGGTATCTGTCCACTCAGCGAATTTGTCAAGGATCCAGGCGAGAAGCCCGACTGGTGAGTCAACAAGCGAGTAGCCGATGGTCTGCGGTCGGGTCGCCTGCTGCTTCGCGTACGCCGCGCGGTGGCTCCAGAAATCACGGGTTTCCTCAGCCCATTTACGCTCGGTCGCCGTCAGCCCATCCGTTGTCAACCCGGGTGGTGCCTGCGCCAACGTTGTGTGGATGCCGAGAACGTGTTCCGGGAACCTGCCGCCGAGAACCGTGGTGATTACACCTCCCCAGTCGCCACCGTGGGCTGCGAACTTGCTGTAGCCGAGCCTTCCCATCAGTTCCACCCATGTGGCCGCGATCTTTTCGGTTCCCCACCCGGTGGTGGCCGGCTTGTCGCTGTAGCCAAAGCCAGGCAGCGACGGGACCACGACGTGGAACGCTGGCGCGTCTGGATCTTTCGGATCTGCTAGTTCATCTATTACATGGGTGAACTCAGCAATGCTGCCTGGCCAGCCGTGTGTCAAGATCAGAGGCGTGGCGTCTGCGCGGGCGGATTGGCGGTGCAGGAAGTGGATTCCCAGATTATCAATGGTCGTGCGGAACTGGCCGATCTGGTTGAGGCGCGCTTCAAACAACCGCCAGTTGTACCCGGTGCGCCAGTAGTTCACGATCTCCAAGAGGTCGGCAAGAGGAACGCCCTGTTCCCATCGATGAAGGTCGGGCGTGGCGCGGTAAACTGTCTCAGCTTCCGGTAACCGTGCTGCGGCTAGTCGCGCGCGTAGGTCGTCGAGGTCAGTGTCGGTTGCGTGGGCTTCGAATGCTTGCACGTTGGTATTCGGCATAGTATTCCTCCATAAGAAAAATATAGAAAAGTCTGTTACCATGATTATCTCATAATAACAGCCTAAGTAAAGAAGCTCTGTATAGTTCACCTAAGAGAGATGGAAAAAATATGAATCAGAACGAGATACAGAAAACTTTAGGAGAGGCTAATCTCGATCAAATCCAATTTCGCCTCAATCAGGCTTCAATGGAGGAAATGGCTCTATTGATTGAGTCGGGGGAGATTGATTTTGGTTTTACAGCGATGCCTATCCATCGTACGGGAATTCGCGAATTACCTGTCCTAAATGTTGAGGTCTTTCTTGCTGCCCCCCCCCGGACATCGATTCGCGAAACGACATAGCATTAGTCTGAGTGAAGTGGCCAATGAACCTTTCGTTGGCTATAAACAGGATTATCTTTTTCAAAAAATGAATAATGATTTTTGTCGAAAGCCAGGGTTTACCCCAAATGTTATCTGTGAGGTTGAGGAGGGTAACGACATAGAAAGCCTTGTACTCGCTGGGGTTGGCATTGGTTTTGTAGGAGTGTGTAAAGGGGATAAAGAATCATCACTAGTGCGGCTACAGATTGAAAAACCCATCTGTCAACGTACCTTTCGATTGGTATGGCATGAAAAACGCTACTTATCGAAGGCAGCGCAAGAGTTTCGGGATTTTATTGTCCATTATTTTGAAAACTGAAGGAAGGAAATCCTTCATCAGGGGGTTCCAGAGCCTGTGACGAAGACTTTGTTTTTGGACAGATGCTGTCATCGGTAATAAGCATGAAAGGATCCTCGGTAGTGGACGTCTGCTGAACGCCCTGCTCGTTCCACTGATCGTATTGAAAAAATCGCGTTACGGATGGGAGATGGCGCTGCCAGAAACTGCTGTTCCGTAGTACGGTCATGCTTCCATTCCGCCGCTCTTGAATCATCCCCTGCAGGAGGTGGGAAAGATGCCGGTATGCCGGTTTTGGTACATGGAGAGACACATTCATATGATTTAAGAAATTGTCGATAGATGATTACTGTGCTACAGTAGACATATGGCAGAACCCCTCTGTGTACGTGTTTGTCAGCGCATCCATCGCATGAGCAGATTTGGAGGTTCTGTCTTTTTATGAACATGTATGGAATTTTTTTCTATGAATTATGCAACTTCAGAGAACAACCATTAAAATGCCATTAATTGTAATCATATAATTGCAGCCAACATCTGTTCGTACCGGTCATTGGGAGATTGGTACCCCAGGTTTTTACGGGGGAGCTTATTACACCAGACTCCACATAAGCAATGACGGTATCGTCCAGACCGTCGATGGATTTCCCTTTTGGTATGAACCGCCGGATTAACCCATTGTGACGTTCATTCGTGCCTCTTTCGCTAGAAGTGTAGGGATGGGTGTAATAGACGTTTACCTGGTCACAGTCAATGGCTTGCGTGAGCTCACTGAATTCGGAGCCGTTGTCCGAAGTGATGGATTGAAAGACGGTCGAAAAGGCGTCATCATACCTGGTTTTGAGCTGTTGTACAGTTTGATTCACAGCTTCCGCTGTCTTTTGCCCGATTTTCGTGATAAGTTCTTTGCGTGTCTGTTGATCGGTCAGCGTTAAAAGGGCTGCTCCTTTCTGTCGTTGGCTCAGGAGCGCGTCGATTTCCCAATGACCGAATGCTTCCCGTTTTTCAATAGGGGCAGGGCGTTCTTCGATGCTCGTTCCATATATTCTCTTGTTCGTTCTTTTCCGCTTTGTTTTTGTTTTTCTACGGACTTTCTGAAGAAGATCGATATTTTTAACAGGGAGAAGCTCTTCATCAATATAGTGATACAGCGTCTTGGGGCGTGACCATGCACCAAATACGCAGGGTAGATTAATGCGTTCGGTGGTAATACAAGGATAATCTGCCATGACAGATGGGAAAGATCGGGGAGATGGAAGCGGATGTCTTCCTCGGAATCCTGGATATAATGTTAAGTAACAATAAATTTGTTTAAAACGCCAGTCATGGTATTCAACAATCGGGTCATTTAATTGAATAAAGCATTGAGATTTATAGGGGTGATGAGGTGAATATTAGATCAAACAAAAATACAGAAGTCAATAAATTAGTAGAGATATGGTATGAAGGTTCTTTAATAGCGCACAACTTTATTGATAAGAATTATTGGAAATCACAGCAAACGGAGATGAAAGAAAAGTATATTCCAATGTCTGAAACCTATGTTGTGAGTAATGAAAAAGATGTTGTCGGCTTCGTATCGATGATGGATAATTATTTGGCAGCATTATTTATTGATGTTAAGCATCAAGGTGGGGGATATGGAAAGGAATTGCTAGATTTTATAAAAAGACAAAGGGAAAATATACAATTAAAAGTGTACAAGAGAAATAAAAAAGCCGTTGATTTCTATTTGAAAAATGGCTTTGTAATAAAAGAAGAAACACTAGATGAACAGACTTCCGAGGAAGAATTTTTAATGGAATGGGAAAAGGGTTAAGTGTCGTTAGACGAGTTAGATTATTACATGAAAATACAAACAACGATCTTCATCAATCGGGCGCAATTGTGGAATAACCAACCCCCCATTATTTTAAACAACTTTATTGTAACATCTATGGGCTGTCATTCAGCCATTGCTGAACACGAATAATAAAGTTGTTTAAAAAACATTAAAGTCATTTAAAAGGTAAAATAATTGTTTAAAAAATCCTCCTCTATTCATTAGTCGGGCCAGATTGCTGAATAAAGGTTTTGCTATAATCTTATTAGATGACAGTAATGTTAAAAGATAGTAGGGTGGTGAGAGTGTGATAAAGGTAGATGTGGCATACGGACTGATTTGCGAACAGGGAAAGGTTTTGATGGTTAATAATAAGGGCGGAGGTTGGTCTCTACCTGGTGGAGCAGTTGAAAAGGGTGAAACGCTTGAACAGGCAGTGATTCGTGAAGTTAGAGAAGAAACAGGGTTAACAGTGGAGATTGAACATATTGTTTCGACTAACGAGGTTTTTTTCAAGGAAAAAGGTCACCATGCTTTGTATATAACATTCAAAGCAAAAATAATTAACGGAAGTCCTTCAATTCAATATGAGGATGAAATTGAGGAGATAAAATGGATGGATTATCAAACAGCAAACAAGTTAATGCCTTATAATCCCAGTGGCATAGAAGGATTACTTGAATCTTTCGTTCCTTACATTTTTCAAGGTTAAAGTAATCCTCCCATTGTTCAATTAATGGGCGCGATTGGGGGTAGACCAAAAATTTAAACGACTTTATTTTTACATCTATGGAGTGTTATTCAGCAATTGCACCAAAAATTATACAACTTTATTGTCATTACACAAAAAAATATTTTAAAGTCGTTTAATTCATAAAAAAGTTGTTTAAAAACGCACGTTGGAGTATGCTTAAAGTGACTTCGAACGTGCGTTTTATTTTTATCTAAATGAGAGGTGTATTAAGGTAAAAAGACCAATGGACGAAATCTAAAATAGCTCGATATCAGAAAGAAGGTCAAGGGCGAGGTTAACTCTCTAATTATAAACCTTGGTTCACTAATCAGGATGTACCTTCATCTGGTCGTGCTCACTGGACAACGGATAATGGAAGATAAAACGTATTCATCGCTTTAAATCGAGAAAAAACACTACAAATTTCTGAAACGAAACAGATCAAACATCCTTTAGATACAACATCTCAGACTCCGATCGTATTAACGACGGATTTTTTAATTACTTTGATAAAGGGAAAGAATATATCATACTTGCCTAGGACGATTAAGCCTAGTAAAAAGCTTAACGATAATCGAATCATAGAAAAGTTTGAAATTGAGCGTGAGTACTGGTTCTTGCATAAGCAAGTAAGTTCAGTCAGTTTAGGACATTCTGTTTTTACTCCAATGACTTTTTCTTCGAAAATGTGCTCAGGGTCAACCCCTTCCTTTGCATTATAGACGAGTTTATAATTCAAGGTTGCAGAGCCCTTCATTATATATTGAGCAATCGATAAGATATTTTCAGTAAGTGTTTGATAAGATCCTTATCCCGCCATTTAGTGTTTTAAAAAAATTTTATTTTTAGCATTGACCCTTACGTAACGTAATGGTATATAGTAAAGTCACCGGTAAATGATAGTCGCGCGAAATGAGGGGATGATCATTGCAGATAAGAAGTATTGGAAAGTTGGGGAGCTTGCCAGGTTAACCGGATTAACCGTCCGCACCTTACGATATTATGATCAAATTGGCTTGTATTCACCATCCGGATATTCTAATTCAGGATACAGGTTGTATAACGAATCTGACATTTCGCGCCTACAACAAATTCTGGCGTTAAAGGATCTTGGTTTATCACTCGAGGAAGTTAAATTTTCTTTAGCTGATAACAATTACAATCCATTCGAAGTCATATCGCTTCAAATCGATCGACTGAAAGAAAATATTAGAATTCAACAGAAGCTTTTAAAAGAATTACAAAATGTATCAAGTCTGATGGAAACGGAAGAGCCATTGACGGTTGAGGATTTCACAGAGTTATTTGGCGCTATGAAACAAAGTCATGAAAAATATTTTAAGGAACGCCGAACAAGCATGGAGAACCACTTTGACAAGCTTGGTGACTTCCTCGACAAGCATCAAAATGGACCATTCAAGGAGGAGTAAATGATGAATAAACGATTTGCAACACACGATACTTTTGTCATTGAAAAGACTTATGGCGTTTCACCTGCACAGGTGTTCGCAGCTTGGGCGAACCCCGAAGCCAAGGCCAAGTGGTTCCCGAAAGCTGATGAGTTCGACTTTCGAGTTGGCGGGCGAGAGAGCAATCAAGGTGGACCACCCGATGGACCGACTTTCACTTTTGATGCCTGCTATCAGGAGATCGTTCCTGATCAACGGATCATCTATTCCTATACCATGGACCTCGATGAAACACGGATATCGGTATCCGTCACAACAGTGGAGTTCAAGCAAGCAGAAGCTGGCACGCAGCTTATCTACACCGAGCAAGGCGCTTTCCTCGACGGCCATGATACGGCAGCCGAGCGTGAACACGGAACGGGGATCATGCTGGACAAACTCGGCGAGGTGCTTCAAAACGAATCCACGAATAAGGAAAAGCAATGACAAGTGCTGGGATTGGAATTGACAAGCAGGCTGGCGCACGGGAGTGGCTTGGATTGGCTGTTCTTGTCTTGGCTAGTCTGCTCGTTTCCATCGATATCTTCGTGCTGGTCCTGGCATTACCTTATCTAAGCGCGGACCTGGGAGCAAGCAGCATTCAACAGTTGTGGATTATGGACATCTACGGATTCATGCTCGCCGGATTTCTAATAACGATGGGGACCTTGGGAGACCGCATTGGCCGCCGTAAACTGCTACTGATGGGAGCTGCATCATTCGGAATCGCTTCCATACTTTCCGCGTTCTCCGTCAGCCCTGAGATGTTGATTGTGTCCCGCGCTTTGCTTGGTATAGCAGGGGCCACATTGGCACCCTCCACTTTGGCGTTGATCAGCAACATGTTTCACGACCCAAAGCAGCGAGGTTTCGCCATCAGCATATGGATGGCAGGGTTCATGGGCGGTGCTGCTATCGGCCCGGTGGTTGGTGGCGTAATGTTAGAGAATTTTTGGTGGGGTTCGGTGTTCCTGATTGGCGTACCTGCAATGTTGCTGTTACTCGTGTTTGGTCCGGTGTTACTGCCCGAATATCGCGACGCCAACGCTGGCCGGCTGGACCTTGTCAGTGTTGGACTGTCTCTTGCCGCGATCCTGCCGGTCATCTACAGTTTCAAGGAATTGTCCAAGAATGGCTTACAACCGCTGAACATTGCGGCTATCGTGGTCGGGATCGTAATCGGTCTGATATTCGTGCAACGTCAACGCGCACTGACTGATCCTTTACTGGATTTGCGTCTGTTTGCCAACCGTGCTTTAAGCACCGCAATGGGTGGTCAGTTTTTTGGCACCATGCTGATGGGTGTGATCATGCTGTTAGTCACACAGTACCTCCAACTGATCGAGGGATTAACGCCGTTGAAAGCTGCTTTGTGGATGCTTCCCTCAGTGGCAGCGCAAATCACCAGTTTTCTGATTTCTCCACTCATCGCGCGTCGAATCCGACCAGCATACCTGATGGGGATGGGACTGGTTGTCTCGGTGACTGGCCTGATATTACTTGCCCAGGTGAATGCAGCTTCTGGACTGACAATCTTGGTGACTGGTTATGCCCTGACTAATTTTGGCGCAGGACCGCTGATGACCCTGTCACCTGATCTAATTGTTGGAAGCGCACCGTCCGAAAAAGCAGGATCGGCGGGTGCATTGTCGCAGACCAGCAATGAATTCGGCTTCGCACTAGGACTCGCCGTTTTGGGTAGTGTCAGTACTGTTGTATACCGTAACCAAATCACTGACACCATGCCAGCTGGGGTACCTGCTGAAGCGGCAGAGGCGACCCGTAACACCCTTGTCGACGCGACGGAAGCGGCTCAGAGTCTTCCCGGGCCACTCGGAACAGTGCTGCTCACCGCTGCCCGAGAGGCTTTCACCAACGGAGTGAACACGGTCGCCATGATCAGTGCCTTGATCTTGATCGGTGTTGCTATTGTTGTAGTCACCCTGCTCCGTCATATAAACCCTAGTGGTGGAACACAACATGAACAGGATGATAGTGTTCGGGCATGAGCCAAGTTAGGAGTTTCACTAAAACCCCCATTATCGTCTGCCTTAGCCGTCTTAAGGTTTCTTAAGACGGCTTTTATCATCTCGAAGAAATGTATATCTCTATATAGGATGGAACTTGGTAAATTAATATTAGCTCGTATTTGCTATTTACAAACCGCCGGTCGGTATGTAATATAAAATAAAAAGAAGGGGGAAAGACATTGGATCGGAAATTAAAACGACAACAGACGAAACAACTACTTTTATCCGCAACAAAAGAATTAATTCACGAAAAGGGCTGTAGCAAAATGACATTGAACAACATCATGGAACGGACGGATCTTTCCAAAGGAGCCATTTATCATTATGTGAAAAGCAAGGATGAACTGTTGGCTTTGGTATTACAGGAAAGAATAGAGGATATCAATGATCGTTTTTATGCCAAAGTAGAACAAGGAAATAAGGAACTGAAAGGTCCGCTGCAAGAAATTCTTCAAGATTTACCATCTCTACAAGATCCCCATGATACGACGAACCGGATTTTTATTTATTTGCTGGGAAGGAACGATGAGGATTCTGTAAGCGATGTGGTGACAAAGTTTTACGATCAGGCGGTCAAGTTGTCCAAACAGTGGATTGAAACCGGACAGCGGAATGGTGTTATTCCTTTATCAGTGGATGCAGATAAGTCAGCTGAATTATTTATTTTGCTATCGTATGGGTTGCGTATGCGGAGTGCCATATCGACTGATTCAAACGCATTTGACACAGACGAGTTCTCAGCATTTATAACCGATATTCTGCGTTCAAATAAGGAATAAAAGAAAGGATGGGATCACATGGAAATGTTGTTGTTTTTACATGTGTTGGGTGCCGTTATTCTTTTAGGAAATATTATTACTGCTGCGTTTTGGAAAACTAGAGCTGACATAAAGGGGGACCCTTTCATCATTCGCAACACCGTAAAAAACGTGATGTTGGCTGATATTATTTTTACACTTCCAGGTTTAATTCTAATCATTTTTTCCGGTATTCTAATGGCTGTTCAAGCCGGTTATTCGATGTCTGGCTTCAATTGGCTTACCCTATCCTTGATTTTATTTGTGTTTACTGGAGTTGTATGGTTAGTAATACTACTCCCCTTGCAGCGAAGCATGATTCGTCACAGTGACCAATCGGTAGAGGAAGGCGAAATTTCTGAATCGTACTGGAAAGCTTCGCGTTACTGGGCCATCTTTGGAATCACAGCCGTTTTATTACCTGTTGTCATTCTATATTTTATGATCACAAAAGGTTTTCATTAAGAGGAGGGGATATGAATGGCTCCATTTATTGTGCTGATTGTATCATTCTTGTTTTTCCATTTCATCGGTTTTTTAGAACTGCCTATGGATGAATGGCAGACATCTTTACGTATAGCAGTTGCTATCATGTTTTTATTTACAGGAATCGCTCATTGGGGAAAAAGACGCCGGGATCTTGTAAAAATGGTACCTCCTTTGTTACCTGGACCGAGTTTCATTGTGACTATTACAGGTGTTTTGGAGATTGTCGGTGCTTTAGGTTTACTTGTACCAATGACTTCAAGAATGGCATCGATCTGTTTGGCCATTCTACTGATTGTTATGTTTCCAGCTAATATTCGTGCTGCCAAACAAAAGGTCCAAAGGGGGAGGGGCTTGACGTCGGCTCTGCTGCCAAGAACCATTTTTCAATGTATATTTTTGGCAGTTGTTATCACTGTTGGATTTTAGCAATAACGACGTAAAAAAATTGTCCGCTCATCGGGTTCAGTCCAAAAGTGAAGTTCATATGTAAGAATATTCTAAAAAGGGATAATTGAAATGATTGTAGAAATGAATAATTGTAGACATTATTAGTAATTGGGGTGATAAAAAATGAAGGTTAAACGAATCGTTGCCAATGTGGAAACACAGAATATTACAAAAGCGAAGCACTTTTACGAGGAAGTCCTTGGACTTGAACAACTAATGGAAATGGATTTCATTGCAACATACGGATCACAAGAAAAAATGAAAACGCAAATTAATTTTCTTTCCGAAGGTGGTTCCGGCACACAGGTGCCTGATTTGTCAATTGAGGTTGATGATCTTGATGCTGCATTAGCCCGCACAAAAGAAGCTGGAATTCCAATCGAGTATGGACCGGCTGATGAGCCCTGGGATGTCCGTCGTTTTTTCGTCAGGGATCCGTTTGGTAAGCTTGTCAATATTTTAATCCATCTATAAATGAATGCTTTAAAGAGATGTACATCAAGATGTTACCTCAGATTCCACATTGAACTCCCCGGTTTCCAGAATGAAATTTGAATCTCCACATTCAGCTCCACTGTGGCCGAAACCATGGTATCTGCAGCGGCCCCGGGCGAAGCACACAGGGGGCGCTTTTTTGTATTCTTCCCTGCGCTCAATCCTCAGTCTAATCCTCTCTCCATCCTGTCCTCAAACTGTTTCCAGCCTTTCAGTGTCACTTCTTGTCCTATTTCCGCGTCACATCAAAATAGGTCGGTTTTCTTTCAGTTGAAAAGCTTGATATTTCTATTGACTATGACACTAATGTCATACTTTAGAATAAGGTTTGAACATGTTTAAAGAGGGGGCATTTCCAATGAAGATCAGTGAATTGTCTAAAGAGACCGGAGCTAGTGTTCGTTCTATAAGGCATTACGAGAAGAAAAATTTAATTATATCTGAACGTCTTGATAATGGTTACCGGGATTTTGATAAGTCTGCCATCAGCCTTATTAAGACCATCCAACTGTATTTAGGTTTAGGTTTAACAACGGACCAAATAGAAGAAATCCTACATTGCCAAAGAAATAACCAACAACCTGAAATGGATAATCTTTGTGATGATTTGTTGGAAACATACGAACAAAAGCTGGATGAGGTTAATCACCAAATGGAAACATTGGCCACCGTAAAACAGCGGTTGGAAAAACAAATCGGACATTTCAAAGAGAGAAAAGCAGATCATGAACATAAGGAGGATGACTCATGAATGCGAATCAATCTAGAAACCGATTGTTTTTACCTGTCTTAGCCTTATGCTCCTTTTTAGTGGGGCTCGATTCGATTGTCACCATTCCTTTAATTCCGGACATGGTAAAAGACACGAATATGCCCATTGGACTTGGTGGTTTGATGGTAACAGCGTATGCTGTAGCTTACGCTGTTTCAGCCCCCGTTTTTGGAGCCATTTCAGACCGGTGGGTACGTAAAAACATGCTGTTATTGGGGGTCTTTGTTTTTGCAGCAGCTACAGCTTTAACTGGTATTGCCGATACTTTTACGGTCCTGATGATCTTTCGCATTCTTTCAGGCATCGGTGCCGGAATGATTGAGCCGGGTGTCTACGCTATTGCCGGTGACCATTACTCTTATGAACAACGCGGGCGAGCCATGGGGATTATCACGGCTGCTCTTATATCGGCATCTATTATCGGAGTACCGATTGGAGGCTATATCGCCGAATGGTTTACTTGGCGCTGGACATTTTGGCTCATCGGTCTGCTTTCATCCATTGCATGGATCGTTATCTGGATATCAATACAGAAAGATGAACGTAAGGAAAAAGAAACAGATCATCCAGTTATTGGTATAATGAAGCAGTTTGGTACAGCTTTTTCAAATGCATCGGTATTTTTTGCTCTGCTGGCGACCTTTTTGTACTATGGCGGGCTACAGGGCATGTTTGTCAATGTAGGGGTCTTTTATAATGTGAATTACGATCTAACATCAGGACAAATTGGATTGGTTCTAATGACTGCAGGACTTGGCAGTGTCGTTGGCAGTATTGCCGGTGGTAAATTGGCCGATCGTTTCGGTAAAAAAGGTATCATTCTTCCGGCCAGCATAATGGTTGCTGTTTCGGTTTTCGCTCTTTCCATTATGACGGGAAGTTTTGTCACAGCTGTTATAATGAATGTAATTTGGGCATCCGTTTACGGTATTGGGCAATCTGCACTTACAGCTTTGATTTCTGAATTGAGTCCAACTGTGCGGGGAACTGTCATGTCTCTTAACAGTTCAGCTATGTATGCAGGCTCAGGCTTATTCACAGCTATAGCAGCCTCCTTACTTTATGGCAGCAATTTTTTATGGATTGGAATTCTTTGTGGTGCAGCAAATATTATCGTTTTTATGACCATGTTTGTTGTCCATGAACAAACCTCCGTGTAATCCTTAAAACAGAAGATTCTTTTTCCAAAATGAAACTCGAATGTCCAAAACAAAATCCACTATGCCGAAGCTATGGTGTCCGCAGCGGCCCTGAGCAAAGCACGCAGGGGTTCTTCGATCCAATCTTTTTCTTTTCCACCATTTCGCTTTTCATCTCTTCATGCATTTAAAAAATTGAAATCAAAATAAGATTTTTTCATACAATGTGTGAGGGGTGAGAACATGGCAAGAATAAAATACGATAATTCGGACGTTAACTTATTGGCAAGACTGATGAGAGCGGAAGCTGTAGGTGAAGGTAAGCAGGGTATGCTGTTTGTTGGAAATGTGGTTGTTAATCGTGGTGTAGCGGATTGTTTAGATTTTACGGATGTAAGAACAATATCGGAAGTTATTTATCAAGTACAGGGAGGGAATTATACGTTCGAAGCTCTCCAAGAAGGCAGTTTATTTTATCGGAGAGCGAGAAATATGGAAAAACGATTAGCAAGAAGGAATTTGCAGCGTTGGAGAAGGCATCCAGCAAAATACTCTCTCTGGTATTTTAACCCGTCCGGCCCATGCCCTCCAACATGGTTCGGGCAGCCTTTCTCTGGTCAATATAAAAATCACTGTTATTATGAACCCCAGGCTGGAACATGTCCCAGTGTGTATTGAGTTGTTTTTCAAAAGTGAAATGATGTTCATTCACGTACCCCAGGCATTCTTGTACCCTCATGGTCATCTTCTTCTATGACTGCGAAGGTGATTGGAAGAGGTCTGTGGGCTGTGCTATGATAGGAAAAGATAAGAAATCATCCTTATCGTCAAATCGGGGGATGATTTCTTTTTTTACGTTCTGGAAAGGAGTGCCCGACATGAAGAATACGATCTACATTATCATAGGGACGCTGATGTTTGCTCTTGCTGTGACACAGCTGGGCATGCCGAACTCGATTGCAGAAGGCGGCATTGTCGGTATTTCCCTGCTTGTTTATTATGGTACAGGCTTGTCCCCCAGTATCTCCACCCCGATTATCTTTATACTGCTTTTAAGTATAGGAGTTCGCTACCTGCCGCGGCATATGGTGTACAAAACGGTTTTTAACGTTATATTATTCTCCTTTTTTATCTGGATGTTTGAAGGGATGTACACCCAGCCGATGGAAGACACGCTCCTGGCGGCCATTTTTGCCGGGATTATTACCGGAGCCGGTTTCGGTTTTATTTATCAGGCGGGGAGCTCTGTCGGCGGCACGTCCATTCTCGCCCGTGTTTTTAACCGGCAGCTGGGCTGGGATCTGACGGGAACCACGCTTGCCCTTGATGCGGGAGTTGTACTTGCCGGGATATTTATTATCGGGCCAGTGTATACGATGTATACATTAATCACGCTGTACGTCGGAAAGGTTGTCACGGATTTCGTGCTCGGCGGTTTCGATTCAAAAAAGGCGCTGAATATCGTTTCTCCGTACTCCGAAGAGATATCCCAACGGATTACGCATGATCTGGCATCGAGTGCCACCGTGTTTTACGGGGAAGGGGACTATATGAAAGAACAGCGCCGTGTGTTGTACATTGTGATCCACACGCATAAGCTGCTTCAGCTGAAACGGGTGATTAAAGAGGTGGACCCGGATGCGTTTATTGTCGTTCATAATGTTAAAGACGTCTCCGGCGGATTCATCTCCGGCGCATCGATGGAGGGAGAAAACGTGGATTAAAAAGATTCATTCATGAACATGATACCGTCCTTTGGGGACAATCAAAGGGGCATGGGAGACGGGATCTTCAATGATGGTGCAGTGAAGTCCGAACAAGTCTTTAATCAGACTGCTTGTGACCACCCCGGATGGTTCTCCTTCGGCAATAAGCCGGCCTTCACGGAGCGCAAAAACGTGATCGGCGTAGCGGGCGGCAAGATTTATATCATGAAGAACCATCACAATGGTCGTCCCGTATTTTCGGTTCAGGTCTGTAAGCATGTCGAGAATCTCGACCTGATATGTGATATCCAGAAATGTAGTAGGTTCATCCAGAAACAAAATGTCGGTCTGCTGCGTCAGAGCCATGGCAATCCAGACGCGCTGTCTCTGCCCGCCGGACAGTTCGTCTATATTCTGATCGGCAAGCTCTGTGATATTCATAATTTCCATGGCGTCGGCGACAGCCTCGTAGTCCTTTTGGGACCACCGCTTGAGGAGGGATTGATGCGGAAATCTTCCCCTGCCTACTAAATCCGCCACCGAAATACCCTCCGGAACGACAGGAGACTGAGGAAGGATTCCTAACGTGCGGGCCAATTGTTTGGAAGGAATGCTATGGATGGCTTTGCCGTCCAGGGTGATCTGCCCTGCTCCAGGTTTTATCAGCCTCGCCATTGTTTTGAGAAGGGTGGACTTTCCGCAGGCGTTGGCTCCGATAATAACGTTTATTTGATTGCTCGGAATCGACACGCTGATGTCGTGAAGAATCGTTTGGTCCTCATATCCTGCCGTGATTTCGTCAGTCTGAAACGTGTGTGCCGGTTTCATTATAAACGCCCCTTTCGATTCATTCGGATGAGTAAGTAGAGTAGAAACGGCGCTCCGAGTACACCGGTGATAATGCCGGCCGGAAACCTGGTACTGAATGCAAACTGGCCGAGCAGATCAGCGCCGAGGACCAGATTAACACCGACGAGTCCTGCCGGAATGACGTTAGAACCGCCGGCACCGGTCAATCGTTTGGCGATCGGCCCCGACAGGAAAGCTACAAAGGAGATAGGGCCGGTCACAGAGGTGGCAACAGCAATCATACAGACCGAACTTAAAATAAGCAGTATTCTGGTTCTGTCGGTATTCAATCCGAGCGACAATGCCGATTGTTCTCCAAGTTCCAGGATGTTTAGATGCTTCCCGAGTACAGCGGTAACAGGGGCACAAATCAATACTGTAATCAAAAGAGGAAGCAGGCTGTCCATCTGAGCGCCGTTCAGACTGCCGTTAATCCATTGCAGGGCGGAAGGAAGATCTTCCTGTCCCCCCTCCATTAAAAGGTAGGAAATCAACGCATTCAGCATAGCCTGAATTCCAATCCCTACTATAATTAACCGTCCGATGGAAAAGGAAGTCCCCTTGGACAGTATATAAATGAGTACAACGGTACCAAGACCTGATATAACCGAGACGATGGAAGCAGCTGTATCGCTTGTCTGCAGGATAAGAATGCAGAACAGAGCCGCAACGCTTGAGCCTGCTGTGATGCCGAGTATATCAGGGTTTGCAAGGGGATTGCGGAGCATCGTCTGAAACGTATTACCGGCAATGCCGAAAGCAAATCCGGCAAAAAGACCGGCAAGCATTCTTGGAAGGCGGATGGTCTGCACCGCAAAAGATACACTGCCGGTCGTTTCCCCTGCCAGTGCCTGAATGACTTCCGGAACTGGATAGTATGTGCTGCCCAGTAACAGCATGGCGCAGCACAGAGTGAAAGAGAGAAGTACGAGCAGGCCGGTAATCAACAACCAACGGCGTTGTCTCTGCCGTCTGACCGTTGTAATGATGGTAATGGTTGAATTTGTCATAATGAACGAACCTTCATTCTCGCAGCTAGTAAAATCAACAGCGGAGCCCCTATAAACGCTGTAACGACACCTACTTCAAGTTCACCGGGACTGCCGATGAGCCTTCCGCTCACATCAGATATGGTTAATATGACGGCACCTGCAAGGGCGGACATCGGAATAATGTAACGCAGATCAGGCCCCAGGATAAGACGTATCAGATGGGCTGATAATAGTCCGATAAAACCGATAGGCCCTGCCAGTGCAGTCGCTGCTCCGCATAGAATCACGCCGGCAAAGGCTGCAGCCACTCTTAGGATACCCGTCCTCACACCTTGTCCGGCTGCCACTTCATCTCCCAGTGCTAATGCATTGAGTGCCGGAGCAGACAGGACCGCCGGGATGAAGCCGAGGACCAAAAAAGGAAGAAAGGTGGTTATCGCACTCCAATCGCCTGCTCCTACGCTTCCCACCTGCCAAAACCTGAATTGGTCCATGACATTGGTACGCGGAATCATGATCGCGCTTACGAGGGAGGAAAGGGCAGCGCTTGTAGCTGCCCCTGCCAGGACAAGCTTCAGCGGAGAAGTTCCGCCCCGGCCCATGGATCCGACCCCGTAAACAAAAACGGCGGTTATCATTGCACCTGTGATGGCGAACCATATGTATTGTCCGGCTGTGCTTATGTTCCAAAAAGCAATACCGCTGACAACAAACAGAGAAGCCCCTGTATTGACACCAAGGATGCTTGGGTCGGCAATGGGATTGCGTGTGACGGCCTGCATCAATGCGCCGGAAACGCCGAGAGCCGCCCCGCAGCATAAGCTGAACACCGTCCGGGGGATGCGTTCCCGGACGACGGTTGCCCCGTAGGAGTCAACCTCAGAATGAAACAAACCGGCTGTCAGCTCATCCATGGTGACCAGACGTGATCCAAATACGAGAGAAGCCGTCACGCTTATGCTGAGCAGTACAGCAAACAGGACCAGCGCCATCGTCAAATACCTGGGAACGTGCGCCCCCGGATTTCTATTCGTTTCCGGTACGTTAGTCATCGATATTGCTGGCGGCTTCTCCAATTAATTCCAGCTGGTCATCCATCGTATACGGGATGGATAGTGCGGTCGGTGTGCTGGCAGCTGCCAATGCTGTCCCATCTCCGATAAACGCAACAGAACCTCTCTCAACGGCCGGGATCTGTCCGAGCCGGGAATCTGCTTTCACCGCTTCATACAGGCTTTCGTCCCCGTATCCAATGATGATATCCGCATCGTTAAGTACGTCCGCATTTTCAGCGCTTACACTCAAGGAGAAGCTGCTCTCATCTTCGATCAGTTCTTTCACGCTATCCGGGTATTCCATGCCGAGTTCCTCCGTCAGAAAAGCGCCGCGGGCATCCGCAGGAGTATAAATATGAAATTCCGACAAGTCATCCGCCGAGAAGTTGGCCCACACTACTTTCTTTCCTTCCATCTCAGGGTATTCGGAGGTTTTTTCGTTAATTAAGTTCTCAATGTCCTCAATGAGCTGTTCCCCTTCTGCTTCCATAGCCATTCCTTTTGCATTCATTTTGATCTGTTCGCGCCAGGAAGTTGTCCATGGTGTTTCAGGGTAGGCCACAACCGGAGCGATTTCGCTCAGAATGTCGTAATCCTCCTGGGTTATGCCGGAATAAGCGGCGAGGATAACATCCGGCTTGCTGTCGGAAATGGCTTCAAAATCAAGACCATCTGTATCCTGAAATACATTGGGATTGTCTTCGCCCAGTTCTTCGACTTTTTCAGCTGTCCACGGTAAAAGCCCGTTCTCATCTGTTACACCATAGTTTGCCGCCGAAAATCCGACAGGCACGACGCCAAGAGCAAGAGCCGTATCCTGGTTTCCCCATTGTATAGTCGCAACTCTTTCAGGTTTTTCTTCGATGACCGTTTCACCGAAAGCATGCTCGATCACAATGGGCTCTTCCAGGCCTGTTTTCTGCTCTTCAGATGTTTCCGAGCCGGAAGCGCCGCTGCTTTCAGACTCATTTTCCTCTGAAGTGGATGCAGATTCTGTGTCGGAGGAAGCACTGGAGCAGCCGGCCAGTACGGTTAATAATCCTGTTAACATCAGCACCATGCATAATGGAATCCATCGTTTTGTCATGATATGTAGTCCCCCAGCCTTCTTCAATAATGATAATCATTATCACTAATTCTATATCGCATCCTATGATTTGTCAATTGAACCTGGCCGTTCAGAATATATATATAGAAAAAGCTCAAGATTATGCTATGATAGGGGAATGATAATCATTTGCAACGCACCAATATTGAAGATAAGGGGAGAGACCGATGCTGCGCCGCTTTATTGGCTACTATAAACCATATAAAAAATTATTTACGCTGACCTTTACCTGTGCGGTGTTTGTGGCACTTTTGGATCTGGTATTTCCGCTTGTGGTGAATCAAGTCGTCGATACGCTGCTGCCGCAGGGGAATATATCGGTTATTATCTGGGCGTGTATGGGTCTTTTTGTTATTTACATATTGAATACCGGCGCCCATTTTGTCGTGACCTACTGGGGCCACCGGCTCGGGATCAACATCGAAACCGATATGCGCGATGAGTTGTTCGATCATGTGCAGCGGCTTTCCTTTACGTATTATGACAATAATAAAACCGGGCACCTGCTTTCCAATTTAACGAATGATTTGTTTGAAATCGGTGAAGTGGCCCACCATGGTCCGGAAGACGTATTTATCGCAGCCATGACCTTATTCGGCTCGTTCGGTGTCATGTTGTATATTCATGTGAAACTGGCCCTGCTCACCTTTCTGGTTGTTCCGCTGCTGATTTTGATCATCATCTTCTGCCACCGCCGTATGACCAAGGCCATGAAGTATATGCTGAAGCGGATGGCCGATTTTAACGCCCGGGTGGAAGACACGGTGGGAGGAATCCGCCTCGTGCAGGCTTTCGCGAATGAAAAACATGAGCGCCGGCTGTTTCACATCGACAACCGGAATTTTAAAGACGCTAAAATCTGGTCCTACCGTGTCATGGGGTTGAATAATTCTCTCAGTTATATGATGATGCGGTTCATGACGCTGTTCGTCCTGTTATGCGGTGCTTATTTTATCGTGCAGGGGGAATTGTCAATTGGAGATTTCATGGCTTTTATTTTATTGACGAATATCTTTTTCCGCCCGATTGAAAAAATAAATGCCATCATTGAAAGTTATCCAAAAGGATATGCCGGCTTTAAACGTTATATCGCACTGCTGGATACACAACCGGATATTGTGGACCGCCCCGATGCAAAACCTCTGGATCATGTGGAAGGAAACATCATGTACAGCGGTGTGCGTTTCGGTTACGATGATGAACGCCCAGTGCTGGACGGGATCGATCTATTTATCAGACCCGGAGAAACGGCTGCGTTTGTCGGTCCGTCCGGTGCTGGTAAAACGACGTTGTGCAGTCTTCTTCCCCGTTTTTATGATATTCAGGATGGGGCGATTACCGTAGACGGGGTGGACATCCGTGATATCGAGCTTTCCTCGCTGCGCAGCCATACCGGCATCGTCCAGCAGGATGTTTTCATGTTTTCCGGGACCCTTCGTGACAATATCCGATACGGCAAATTGGATGCAGATGATGAAAAAGTGTGGGAAGCGGCCCGGCGCGCGGAACTGGAAGCCTTTATTGATGATCTGCCGGAAGGACTGGATACGATTGTGGGCGAACGCGGGGTGAAATTGTCCGGAGGCCAGAAGCAGCGTCTTTCGATTGCGCGCATGTTTCTGAAAAACCCGCCCATTCTAATCCTGGACGAAGCGACGTCCGCACTCGATACGGAGACGGAAGCTTCCATTCAACGTTCTCTGAATGAATTGGCGGAAGGAAGAACCACGCTGATCATTGCCCACCGGCTGGCGACGATCCGCCATGCCGACCGGATTATTGTCGTGACGCCTGAAGGAATTGAAGAACAGGGAACCCACGAAGAATTACTGCAGCAGGAAGGCCATTACGCAAAACTCCATGGGGCACAAAATGTGTACGTATAATGAACAAAAAAGACTGGATGAAAGAGGACTGTTTCCCGCTTTTCATCCAGTCCTTTATTATCTACTCGTCTGCGGGTGCTTCGGTTCCATTCAGGATCAGTTTGAAAGAAACCGATGCCTCCCCCTTTTTTCGTTTTTACGCACATACCCTAGTATACACATATGAATTGTGGCGTCCAATATCTGAACTGCTCATGAAAGGGCTTAAAGGAACAAAATAGAAGACAAACGAATGAATAGATCGTTTTAATGAACGTCTGCACGGCTGACTGTAGATATTCTGTGAATGTTCTTTTTTTCACAAAAGGGTCATTTCTTTTTTATAGACACGAAATAGTCTATAATAAGAAAAGAAGAAACCAACTAGTCGGTGCGATAGTGTTACAGGACAAAAGTACATAAAAGGTAAACAGAATAGTACAGCTTGAATGAAACGGCTCTATTCTGTGAATTTAGGTTGTAAGGATGGTAATCATGAGTAAGAATGAGACAACAGATGTGATTCTGATCGGTGCCGGCATTATGAGCGCGACGCTCGGATCTCTTTTGAAGGAGCTGGCACCGGATTGGAATATTACAGTGTTTGAGAAACTGAAGCATTCCGGTGAAGAAAGTTCGAACGAATGGAATAACGCCGGAACAGGCCATGCCGCACTCTGTGAACTGAACTATACGAAAGAACAGCCGGATGGGTCGATTGATATCAGTAAAGCGGTCCACGTTAACGAACAGTTTCAGGTGTCCAAGCAGTTCTGGTCCTATCTCGTGAAGAGCCGGCGGATCACGCAGCCGCAGGATTTTATCATGCCGCTGCCGCACATGAGTTTTGTCCATGGAAAGGACCATGTGGAATTTCTCAAAAAGCGCTTCGACAAGATGACCGCCCATCCGCTTTTTCAGGGAATGGAGTATTCCGACGACCCCGAACAATTGAAAGAATGGATGCCGCTTATGATGAAGGACCGGACGGCAGACGAGCCCGTGGCGGCAACAAAGATGGACACCGGCACAGACGTTAACTTCGGCGCGTTGACACGTAAACTGTTCGGTCATCTGGAGAACGAAGATATTCATGTCCGTTACAACCATGAAGTAGAGGATATGAAGCAGGATGCCGGCGGGGTCTGGGAACTGAAAGTACGGAACCATAACAGCGGAGAGACAGAGCGGCACAGCGCCCGGTTTGTCTTTATCGGAGCCGGCGGCGGGAGCCTGCATCTGCTGCAGAAATCAGGTATTCCGGAAGGAAAAGGTATCGGAGGATTCCCGGTAAGCGGCCAGTTTATGGTATGTAAAAATCCGGACGTTGCAGCAGAGCATCATGCCAAAGTTTACGGAAAAGCACCGGTTGGAGCGCCGCCGATGTCGGTGCCGCACCTGGATACGAGATATATCGATAATCAGAAGTCGCTGTTGTTCGGCCCGTTTGCCGGATTTTCACCGAAGTTCCTGAAAACCGGCTCCCTGATGGATTTGTTTACCTCTATCCGCCCGAACAATGTGCTTACGATGTTATCGGCCGGCGCGAAAGAAATGGGATTGACCAAATATTTGATCGGTCAGGTCATGCAATCGAAAGAACAGCGCATGGAAGCACTGCGGGAATTCATCCCGGACGCGAAGAGTGAAGACTGGGAGTTGGTCGTATCCGGACAGCGTGTCCAGGTCATTAAAGATACAGAAGAAGGTGGAAAAGGGACGCTTCAGTTCGGTACGGAAGTGGTCACTGCCTCAGACGGATCCATCGCGGCCCTGCTAGGCGCATCCCCCGGGGCTTCCACCGCGGTCCAGGTCATGCTTGAAGTGATGGAAAAATGTTTCCCACAGCAGCTCGATGATTGGAAACCAAAGATTCAGGATATGATCCCTTCCTACGGCCTGTCTCTTTCGGAGAATCCGGAACTAATAGAAGACATTCATTTATCAACAGCTAAAGATCTTGAACTAAAAGGGAAAGAGCCGACTTTTAGTTAATGATTTTCTAAAATGAGCAAAAATAAAACCTTTGGTCTGTATTTTAGATCAAAGGTTTTTTGATGGAAGTGCGATACTGCTTTTTTGGGCTGATAGTGTTAGTGTGTAAATCTTTTTGTAATAACAAGTACGCTGTAACCTCAGGAAAGATCAAAAAGTAATTGACAATTTTAAGTTTGTTAGTTATTATAACTAACATAACAGAAAATGGTGATCTATTGTAATGAAAAGATATAAATCTTTACAGTCAACAAATTTAAAAGAACAGAATTCGATAACGATTTTATCGTTAATCAGAGAAAAAGTGATGTCGCGTGCTGAGATTGCAAGTGTTGTAGGTATGAGCCGGCCTGCTGTCTCTGCGATCATTAAGGAATTGATGGATGAAGGCCTAGTAAAAGAAATCGGCCGTGGGGAAACATCTGAAGTCGGAGGAAAACGTCCGATATTGCTTGACATTGATGGACAATCTGGAAACATTTTATCGGTATATTATGATGGAGCTGTGCTACAAATGGCTATTTGTAGTCTGAAAGCAGAAATTATTGTTCAGAATAAGGTTGAAATCCCGGCAACATGGGATAAAGATTCGGTACTTGATAGTATAGGCCAGTACTTAAAAGAATTTATGAAAACGGAATCAAAAACGAGAGTTATAGCCTGCGGATTTGTGTTAAAAGGCATTGTTAACACAATCACTTCAACGTTGCAGTATTCTGTTGCTTTACCAAAGTGGGAGGATGTTCCTATTGGAGGTGTCCTGGAAAAATATCTGCAGATTCCGGTGTTCATTGAAAACGATGCAAGGGCACAGACGCTTGAATTATTAAAACAGGAGTCTACCCAGTACAACACTTTTGTCAGCGTGAAAGTTGATACAGGAATCGGAACCGGTGTTGCGTTAGATAATAAACTTTACCGTGGAGCGTTTGAAGGAGCGGTAAATTTCGCTCATACCACGGTCCATGACAAAGGGCCGTTATGCAGCTGTGGTAACTATGGGTGCTGGGAATCATTGGCTTCAACAAGTGCTCTGATTAATAAAGTGGAAAAAGTCACGAAGGAGCAGAATCTTTCAATCCAGAAAATCATTCAACGTTACAACAACGGAGAAGAGAAAATCAGAGATATTGTGAATGACCATACTGCTTATTGGATTGGTGTTGGTATTGCTAATATTGCCAGAGTGTTTCAACCTGAAAAGATTGTCTTATTAAGCATACTAAATGCTTTTCACTCCCCTTTTCAGGAAAAAGTGAAAGAAATATATAATACTAAATCTTCCCCAGCCTTCAATCGCTCATCAGTTGCTTTTGAAGAAGTCGAAAAAAATCTACAGTTACACAGTGCCGCAGAAGTAGTCTGCAGTTATTTCTACTCCGTTGAGTATCACGGTAGTATTTGGAAAAGATAATTATATTGGAATAGAGGGGGGATAGCCTAGTTGAAGTACAGCGATATAGATAAAATTGGAAGTATCCATCAATTGGCTGGTATGGAAAGACTACAGAAACTTGAAGGTCGGGAAAAAGGGAATGAATTGATTCGGGTCAGGAATGGAAATGGATTATCTTTTGATGTACAGATGGACCGGAGCATGGATATAGGGAGATGTGAATGTAATGGGGTGCCTGTTGCATGGATCACACCTTCCGGTTTTGCTTCTCCTTCCTACTATGATCATATAGGACGTGGGTGGGAGAGAACTTTCGGAGGCGGATTGTTTACGACTTGTGGATTACGTACCGTGGGAAAACCAAGTGATATAAATGGAGAGCACTATGGTTTGCATGGCAGGATAAGTCATTGCCCTGGAGAATTATTGGAGAAAAATGGATATTGGAATGAAAAAACTTACATTCAGAGAATAAAAGGCAGAATGATAGAGGTATTGGATTTAGGTGAAGTGTTCGAACTAAAAAGGACGATCATCACTACTTCTGCATCCAACGAAATTTATATCTACGATAAAGTAACAAATTATTCCTATCACCCGCAATATCATGCAATGATGTATCACATGAACCTGGGTTATCCGTTATTAAGTGAAACAACTGAGATGAACCTGCCTTCTTCTGAGATTGAAAATATTAAGGGTATCGCTGCTAATGAAGATACTGCTCAGTTTGGCGCCCCAAGGGAAGGTGCTGAACCTTCGGTAGACCTCCATCACTTAAAAAACGTTAAAGATCAAAATTCAATATATATTTCAAATTTTATAGACTCCATCAAAAACAGATTACATATGAATATCAAGTGGAACACTGAGGTCATGCCACAATGGACGCAATGGAAGCACCTTGAAAAAGGGAAATATGTGATGGGAGTGGAGCCTGGGAATGTTTCAACGAAAGGCCGGGAAACATTGGTTCGTGAAGGGAAAATGCCAGTATTGGAACCTTGGGAATCAGTATCGTATTTTTTAAAGATAAAATTAGATTGGGAAGGTTGAAAATATGAAAGTCATTTGTGTCTTGCTAGATACTTTAAGAAGAGATCATCTAGGTTGCTACGGGGCCTCAACGGTGGAAACGCCGAATTTAGATAAATTTGCTGAAGAAAGTTACCAATTTGATAACGCTTACTTAGGATCCTATCCTTGTATGCCGGCCAGACAGGATTTTTGGACAGGGATTAATAATTTTTTCTGGCGGGGATGGTCTCCATTGGAACATCATCAATTTGATTTGGTAACCATGCTCAATCAAGCAGATATTCCAACGATGCTGATCACCGATCACTATCATTTATGGCAGAACGGATCAGGAAATTATCACACTAATTTCTCCGGGATGGAGCTGATAAGAGGACAAGAAATGGATAATTGGAAAATAGGGTCAAATATCCCTGTTCGTTATCCTGCTCAAAAACACAAGCTGAATAAAAATTGGGAAAAATATGCGAAGAACACTGCCCATTTTGAAACTAAAGAGGATTATTTCGCAGGACAGGTATTTCAGAAAAGTATGGAATGGGTGGAAGAAAATAAAGATCAGGATGATTATTTTCTAATGATTGATTGTTTTGATCCACATGAACCGTTTGATCCGCCGGAAGAATTTCTTGAAAAATACGCACCTGATTATGATGGAGAGTCCCCTAAGTGGCCGCGTTATGGAAGGCCAGATAGTCTATCAACAGAAGAGTTGCATCACGTACATGATCTTTATAAAGCGCAAGTTACTTATGTGGATGAATGTTTTGGTAAGTTTTATGAGAAGTTGAAATCGCTTCATGATATGGAAGATACGATGGTTATTGTAACAAGCGACCACGGATTTTTGTTTGGCGAACATTCATGGCTGGGGAAACACGCCCGTATTATTTATCAGGACATTGCTAGAATACCATTGTTAGTTAGGGAACCTAACAATGGTAAAAAGGAACATGTTTCACAACTTACACAAATCGCCGATCTAACACCGACTATATTGGAAGCTTTTCAACTGCCTAAACCAGAAAATATGCAAGGATATGATTTAACTCCAGTATTTCACAATGCCAAAGGAGGGATTCATGATCGAAAAACAATGATGTTTGGAGTGTTTGGGGGACCAGTTTATGTAACAGATGGTATGTATGTTTTAGTGAAGCATCCTGTAGACGGTAATTATCCATTGTATTGGTACACCAAATCGCATTATCAAAGTTGGGGTTTTGGTCAGAATAATTACCCGGAACAAAGTGCCGAACGGTTGAAGTACTGGGATGGAGCGCGTTTCCCAGTACAGTATGAAAACGCTCAACCCAATCACGCAGCTCCGCTTTTTATTAAGCCTGGGGAAGAAAAGACAAAAGTGCAGGTTCACAAGGATGAGTTGTATCAAATTCAGGAAGACCACTTACAGGAATTTAACTTGATTGAGGGAGAAGAAAAAAAAGCACAGGAATTAATGAATGAGATGGTAAAGGAAATGAAAAAAATTGGTGTGCCGGAAGAACAGTATGAAAGATTAGGATTATATCCAAAATAGGGGGTTCATTTTAATGTCATTAAAAAAAGCAGGTATGATGGTCGGTACCAGTGCGTTCAGCATCCTTTTATTAACAGGGTGTGGGGAGAGTGAAGAAGATGTAGCAGCGAATTATCCTAATGAAGACTTAACAATTACGGTACCTTATGCTGCAGGTGGGCTTAACGATCTTGTAGCAAGACAGGTAGCAGATTTAAGTGAAGACCACATCGATACTTCTGCTGCTGTTACTAATGAAACAGGTGGGGGCGGAACAACAGCCACTACTGAATATATGCAGGAACAGGCGAATTCGACTAATATGTTACTTGGAAGTAAAAGTATTTTTGTCACCATTCCTCAAGAACAGAATGTTGAGTACTCATACGATGATGTAGAACCAGTCATAGGAATAGATACAGTAGAATTTATATTGTATACCAATCCTGATGAAACAGGAATTGAATCAGTTGACGATTTAATAGAATACGGGAAAAATAATACAATCAACTTTGGTACCGAAGGTCCGGGAAGTGATCCGGATTTGATACAGTCCGGTCTATTCTCTATGGCTGATGTAAATGCGGAAGCTGTTGTATATGGAGGAGGCGGGGAATCTGTGCAAAACGTAGCATCAGGTGAAATTGATGTTGCGGCAGGTCCTCCTGCAGTTGGAAAACAGTATGTAGAGGAAGGAGATCTAAAAGCAATTGCTGTGGCTATGGACGAACCTTTTGAACGTTTTGAAGGAGACCCTGTGCCTACCTTGAAAGAAGAGGGATACGATATCACTTTCCCAGGGTTTAACTTTTTCGCACTCCCGGAAGGAACCGATAAAGAAGTCATCGATAAAATGAATGGCGCTATTAGTGATATATATGAAACAGAGTCTTTTAAGGATTTCGTTAACGAGACGGAATTGAATCTAGATCCAATGGGACCGGAGGAAATTGATGAATTGATTGAAGAACAGCAGAGTGTAGCAGAAGACCTCCAATCCAAAATAAAAGAGAATGAATAAGATGTGGAGCTGCCAGTATCTGGTAGCTCTCTTGAATTTAGCGTTTATGCTGACGAGCAAAATGCCTGCTTTCGGTAGAACACCATACAGATATGGAAAGAGGTGAGTAAATGGTTATTAATAAAAATATTGTGAGCGGCGTTTTTTTTGTCATGTTATCAATTGGTTTATTGATTCTACTACCTTTTCAGATTGAAAACAAAGGTACACAGGGATTATCAGCACGTACACTGCCATCGGCTGCATTGGGTTTGATGCTTGTTTTCAGTCTACTATTTTTAATTAAAAGTATAACTAAAAATAAGCAGGATACGTCTGCGGATGTGGAACTAACAATTTATTGGAGAAAAGAACTGAAAGTACTGGGCTTATTTGCACTTATTGGTCTGTATATTTCCAGTCTCCCTTTTATTGGATATTTGCCCGCTTCGTTTTTGATGAGCGTGATTGTCCTGTGGTACTTAAAAGCGAAGAACAAGTGGTATTATGCAGCAGCCATCGCACTAGTCGTTGTAATTTATTACGTTTTTACTGTGCTTCTTAATATTCAACTCCCTTAATTAAGGATCTTCATATAAGAAAGGGGCCCTTAAATGATAATGGAAATGACAGCAGGCCTTCAGGAATTGTTTACCTGGAATGTGCTGATCTTTTTAAACATAGGTGTGTTCCTAGGAATAATTATTGGAGCCATTCCCGGCCTGGGTGTGATGTTGGCAATTGCTGTATTGCTTCCGGTTACGTTTAATCTGGATGCAGTTCCAGGTATTGTTATGTTACTGGGAATTTATTGTGCTGGAACTTACGGTGGTTCAATCTCTGCTATTTTATTAAATGCCCCAGGAACCCCTGCTGCTGCAGCTACATTGTTGGATGGTTATTCCCTTTTTCAACGAGGAGAAGCAAAAAAAGCTTTATTGATGTCCTTGATAGCTTCTGTAGCCGCAGGTGTTATTAGTGCAATGATATTGATCGGTGCAGCTCCGCAGTTAGCTAAGGTAACGATGATGTTCGGTGCTCCAGAGTATTTTTCACTGGCAGTTTTCGGATTGTCGATTATTGCAAGTGTGGCAGGAAAGGATATATTAAAAGGGTTAATTGGTGGATGCTTAGGCTTACTAATTTCAACAATAGGTTTGGATCCAGCTACTGCTGTACCGCGTTTTACGTTTGACCAAACTCAACTTGTCGGCGGCATTGCTCTTATTCCGGCGTTAATAGGCTTATTTGCTTTTTCGGAAGTATTGAATAAGGTGAATAAATCGTCTTTCGAAACAACGAATAGCAGAAGTTCAAAATTAAGGGAAAGCAAATTAAGTCGAAGGGAATTAAAAAAAAGTTCAAAAACGATAGTAAAGTCTTCTTTGATCGGAACAATAATTGGCATCATTCCAGGAACTGGTGGTACAACCGGAGCGTTTATCAGTCATAACGAAGCAAAACGAAGTTCCAAAAATCCTGAGGGTTATGGGCAGGGGGAAATCGATGGGGTAGCAGCTGCTGAAGCTGGAAATAATGGAGTAACAGGGGCCACGTTAATACCACTGTTAACTTTAGGAATACCCGGAGATGGGGCAACAGCGGTTTTGCTTGGTGCTTTTATGATGAATGGATTAACTCCTGGTCCTGCCTTATTTGAAGAAGAAGGGACAATTATTTATACAGTCATGTTTGGGCTTTTATTAGTGAATCTTTTTATGTTTCTGCAAGGCAGGCTTCTTATTACTCAATTTTCAAGAATTTCACAATTGGATGATAGTTTTTTGGCACCACTGTTGGTATTGACATGCACTGCTGGTGTTTTTGCCGAATCAAATAGCATTTTTCATGTGAATATCGCGTTAGCCTTTGGTCTGCTTGCCTATCTTTTGATCAAATTTGGCTTCTCCCCAATTCCAGTGTTGCTTGGACTTGTATTAGGCCCGATTCTTGAAAGTAATCTAATTCGTGCTATGACAATATCAGAAGGCGATCCTACTGTATTTATTACACGTCCCATTAGTTTATTTTTCCTTCTGTTTACAGTCGCAGCTATAGTGATTGTCGGTTTATCAAATAGGGAAACTAAAGGTTCTCAGAAAGGATGAAGGTTATGACTTTAAGTGTTTGCACTACAAATATAGATTTGCATTTTGGATTCGAGGAATTAACAAAGGTTTCTGCATTTTGGGGAGTACATGAGGATGAGGTTATGGAGCAACATTGTTTAGGGTTATGTTTTATGTGTCAACAGTACCCTTTGGCCTGGAAAGATCATAAAATTCATATAGGGTAAATGCCTCGCGAACTAAAAAATTGGAGAAATTTTCATTGTGTACCTTTGATTTGATAAAAAAACCGCGTTCGGTCAGAACGCGGTTTTCACTGTTCAGGTGCTGATAGGAAGCGGTGCCTCCGGGGAGACGATTTCCTGCTCCCTCAGCTCGTGCCAGAAGGCATCGGGAATGTCGGCGTGTAACGCCGCTTTGTTTTCCTGAATCCGTTCAGGACGTGTGGTTCCCGGGATAACCGCGGCAACGGCTGGATGGGCGGCGGAGAACTGCAGAGCGGCTGCAATGAGATCCACGTCGTGATGTTCGGCAATCTTATTCATGCGGTCCACCCTGGATGTTACTTCTGACGGGGCTTTGCCGTATTCATAGTGAGAACCGCCGGCGATAATGCCGGAACCATACGGAGCTCCGACCACGATACTCATCCCTTGCTGTTCGGCGGCCGGCATGAGACGCTGCAGAGCATGTTCGTGATCCAGGAGTGTGTAGCGGGTGGCCTGCAGGCTGATATCCGGATTGGCATTCTCCAGGTCGAGGGCCAGTTCAATCGGCTCGGTCCGGTTCACGCCGATGCCCCAGGACTTGATAACCCCTTCCCTGCGGAGCCGCTCCAGTTCCGGGAACGCGCCGTTTCTAGCTTCATCAAACCGGCTGATCCACTCGTCCCCGTGAAAATCCGGAGAAATGTCATGAACGTAGATGAAGTCAATCCGGTCGGTCTGCAGACGTTCCAGACTCTGTTCGATCGAGCGCCGTGTTCCTTCCGCGCTGTAATCGTCAATGACTTTATTTTTACGGCCGTCTTTGAACAAACCTTCTTTTTCCTCTGTTTCGTCTGTAATATATCGTCCGACTTTGGTGCTCAGCACGTAATCGTCACGATTGTGTTTGGCGAGCACTTCGCCGAGCCGTAATTCAGCAAGACCTGCGCCGTAAAACGGGGCCGTATCAAAGTAGCGGATACCATTGTCCCAGGCTGCTTCCACGACCGCTTTCGCTTCCTTTTCCGGAATGTCTCTGTACATGTTACCTAACGGAGCGGTGCCGAATCCAAGTTTTCCTTCCTGTTTCAAATCTATCATACGTCTGCCTCCTTCTAGATTAAAGACTTGTTCCATCATGTACGGAAGAACCCTTTCCCTACAAACGAACTGCTTAAAAGAAGTTCCTGTTTTGTAGTAACCGTTTCTGCATGATTGTAAACATCTGTAAGCGGATACGTTGAAAATTCGGGAGCTGCAGCAACTCTTGCTCTTTCACGAAAAATTAAGTATAGTGGTGTTACAACACTTTTATCCAAAATGGATAAAAACGAATGTTAAGTATTAGAGGAGAGGGGGATAACATGTCTAAGCTGCCTGTATTGAATCTGCCGCAGAACTATGACCGGTATGCATTAAAACAGGATATGACAGCCGGGCTGACCGTTTTTATCATGCTGGTGCCGCAGGCAATGGCCTATGCGATGCTGGCCGGTGTGCCGCCGGTTATGGGGTTATATGCTTCCACGATTCCCGTTGTCCTATTCGCCTTGTTAGGTTCGTCCAGGAAGTTCGCTGTCGGACCGGTTGCGCTGGCATCGATTCTCATTTTTTCCGGTGTATCCCTGCAAGCTGAGCCGCAGAGTGCAGAGTATATTAGTCTGGTTCTTTTGCTGACATTGATGACCGGCGTCATGCAATTTGTATTGGGGTTGGTGAATGCAGGGGCGTTCGTTAAATTTATTTCCCAGAATGTTATCAACGGTTTTACATCGGCTGTAGCGTTCACAATCGGGTTCAGTCAGCTTGGTAGTTTTCTCGGCATTGAGATGCCGAACCAAAGCCGGATTCTGCCTTTATTATCGGGGCTCGTTCAAAACATTCCCCATGTTCACCTGCCGACGGCTGTAATAGGAGTGGTGAGCCTCTTTGTCTTAACCGTTTTCAGGAAACGGACGAAACTGCCGCTTCCGTTATTTGTCGTTACCTTGAGCATTGTGATCGTTTTCTTTTTTCGGTTGGACGAGGAAGGGGTGCGGATCGTCGGGGAAGTGCCGCAGGGTTTTCCCGGACTTACGCTGCCGTCTTTGGATGTATCTGCCATGCAGGTACTGTTTCCCACTGCTTTAACAATTGCTTTAATGTCGATGATGGAATCCCTCTCGATTACAAAGACACTTGCCGGCAGAGACAGCCCACCGTTGAATGTAAATAAGGAGCTGCGTGCGCTAGGTCTCTCTAATATAGCAGGATCTCTTTTCTCGGCTTATGCGGTTTCGGGCAGTTTCTCCCGCAGCGCGGTGAACCACGGGGCAGGAGCTGTAACGCAGGTGGCGATGATCATTACGGCGCTCGGCGTGGGGTTGACCTTGTTTTTTTTCACGCCATTGTTTTATTACCTGCCGCAGACCGTATTGGCCGCGATCATTCTTTCTGCCGTGGCCGGACTGATCAATGTTCCGTCCTTAAGATATGCATTCCGTATTAAACCGGCGGACGGATGGGTATGGGTCGTTACCTTTGCAGCTACGTTACTGGCCGGCATTCAATGGGGATTGTTAATCGGTGTAGGCGTGTCCCTCTGTATTCTTATTAACCGCATCTCCCATCCCCATATTGTAGAAGAAGGATGGGATGAAAAAAGTAAAAGCTATCGTGACATGAAGCGCTTCCCGCAGGCAGAACGTGTTCCGGGAAAAGTTCTGCTTCGTATCGATGCCAGAATTCATTTCTCCAATGTCAGTCATATCGAGAAAGTGGTGGAATCGGCCATTATCGAAGCAGAAGAGACCATGGATCGTCTGCATGATGTGGTCGTTGACATGGGCGGGGTGAATGACATAGATACGGCTGGAATAGAGGCCCTGGAAAGGCTTATACGCAAATATAAGTCGCGTGGAAACCTAAACGTCTGGTTTGTCCAGTTAAAGGGACCTGTTCGGGATTTACTGCAGCGGGCCGGCTGGGATGAGCGTTTCCCCGACGTCATGAGCTATCTGCCGCTCGATGAGTTTTTGAAGAAAAAACAGGGTCCGGACGATTTTATGATATAACCCCGATAAAGGAGCCAGTTCACGTGATCGAAGCATTGCTGCGCCGGCATTCCGCTAAATTTCAAGGAATGAAGGAAATATACCGTGTCATTCACCAGGAACCGCTCATTACCAAAGCTGAGCTGCTGGAGCGGACTAATATGAAGCAGACGACCGCCGTTCGTCATCTGGAGGAGTTGAAGGAATACGGCCTGATCCGTATTGCCTCCTATGAGGAATCTTCCGGAGGACGGCCGCCCGCCCTTTATGCCATCGAGCCGGATGCGGCCTTCATCATCGGCATCGCCCTTTCCCGTGTAGAGACGACTGTTACTATTGTAAATATGTCGTTTCAGCCTGTCTCGGGCAGAACTTTTTCCATGACAGAAAAGCATACTCCCGCTTACACGATTTCCTTACTGAAAGAAACTATCTCTTCGCTGTTAAACGATTATCATATAGATATGAAACATATATTAGGGATCGGTATCGGAACCGTCGGACCGCTGGACCGCGAAAGAGGGGTCATGTATCCGGAAGGGTTTACGGCCTCGGGCTGGGATGAAGTTGCGATTGTGGAAAAAATGAAAGAAGCATTCCCAACGGAGATTTTTCTCGAAAACGGGGCAAACACCGCAGCGTTGTATGAATCGACGCGTGCACAGGATAACCATAAGACCATTCTTTATTGCATCAGCGGCTGGGGGCTCCGCTGCGGGGTGCTGGTAAACGGCACTATCATGCAGAGCCGGAAAGGAGATGCCAGCTCGTTTGGAGAAATGATCATTGATGCTTCAACCGGCAGAACCCTGTCGTCCTGCATGTCCTATCACCATCTAGCAGAAGAAGCACGGCGGCTGATCCAGGCAGGGGAGATGCCGCTGCCTGAGCAGATTGGAAATAAAAATGACATCATGGAGCATGTCCTGAATGAGCTGAAAAAAGGCAATCCAGAGGTGGAAAACATAGTACTGGCGTCTGCCTATTATTACGGAATCGGCCTGGCCAATATGGTAAACGTTCTCCACCCGGAAGTCGTGGTGTTGAACAGTGACCTGATGAAACATTATCCCGCTTATTATACGAAAGTGGTACAAACAGCGGAGGCATTCATTTTCCAGGCAGATCAGCAGCGCCCTTCTTTTCAGCCGGCAGAAGATAACGTAAATCCTACCTCTGTTGGAGCATGTGTCCTCGCCTTTCATTTAAAGTTTTCATGATACTCTAATGACCCGGGAAGGGCACGCACCGGCTGAACGAGCCCCCTGCTTACATTTAGGGCACAGTTTCGAACGAAAAAGTATTTGGTACTCTCTCCGGTCTCGTTCTCTCATTTTTGAATAGTCGTTGACTTGGTGCAGGAGAAAATATAAGATAAACCTATACTTAAACGAAAAAGGAGATGAACTGTAGGCTCATGAAGTACTAATCCTATTTCACTTTTACGGAGCAGATGAATGACGTGCAGGCATCAACCTTCCGCCGGGAAGGTGTGTTTTGCATGGATATTCATCACCGTTCGGAATAGGGTTGGTGGATACATGTATGCTGCAGTTATCCCAATACAGGTATACCCCCTGTTCCGAACGTTTGTACACGGAAACAGGGGGCTGTTTTTATGGGCGGAATGCCTAAATGACGGTCTTCATCATTCTGAACAGGGAGATGAGTTCATGTCATTGATTCATTTGCAGGATCTCCGCATGGAAGTCAAAGAACGCACGTTATTTACCATCCATCAGTTAAGTATTCACCAGGGGGATAAAATTGGACTGGTAGGGCAGAACGGTTCCGGAAAGTCTTCCCTTCTTGCACTTATTGCGGGCGGTATAGAACCTTCATCCGGTACAGTGATCAGGAAGGCTTCTGTTTCGATGGTACCGCAGTTAAAACCCCGGCTTTTATATAAAAGCGGAGGGGAAATATCGCAGACGGTTTTTCAGGAGGTATTTGCTGAAGAACCGGAAATTCTGCTTGCGGATGAGCCGACCACCCATCTTGATACTGGTAATGTAGAAAAGCTGGAGCAGAAACTGAAGCAGCGGAGGAAAGCATTCATTCTTGTTTCTCATGACCGTACGTTTCTTGATGCTCTCTGCACGCAGATCTGGGAAATAGAGGATGGAAAGATTAGGGTTTTTACCGGTGGTTATACCGATTATGAAGAACAAAAAGAAGCAGAGAGAAGACATCACGAAAAAGAATATGAAAAATACATCGATACAAAAAAACAACTGGAAGAAGCGCTCCGTCAAAAAGAACAAAAGGCGCAGAAAGCGGTAAAAAAACCGAAGAGTATTTCAGCATCCGAAGCAAGGATGGCGAAGCCCCATTTTGCTAAAAAGCAGAAGAAAATTAACCAGCAAGCTAACACTATTCAAACCCGTCTGAATCAATTGGAAGAAGTAAAAAAGATAAAAGAACTTCCGCCGATTAACATGCAGGTGATTGAGGAAAAATCTCTTTATCATCGGTCGATCATACGAGGTTGGAACGTGGAAGGGCGCGCCGGAGAAAAACTCTTATGGGACGCTTTTGATTTTTCCATCAGAGGGGGTGACAAAGTCGCTCTTATCGGCCCCAACGGAAGTGGGAAAACAACATTTCTGCGTATGATTTTAAGATCGGAGGGAGGGGTTCAGGCTGTACCAGCTGTAACTTTCGGTTATTTCAGTCAGATGCTTGAAGTTCTGGAGGAAGAGCAGTCTATCTTCGACAATGTGCGCCAAACATCTTTTCAAGATCAGACGATGATCCGAACGGTGCTCGGCCGGCTCGGTTTCTTTCAGGATGATGCTTTTAAATTTGTGAGGGATTTAAGCGGAGGAGAACGGGTGAAAGCAGCTTTTGCCAAGCTGTTTGTCAGCGGAGCAAATGTCCTGATTCTGGATGAGCCGACAAATTACCTCGATATCAGAGCGCTTGAAGCGCTGGAATCTCTGCTTCAGGATTATTCAGGTACTGTACTGTTTGTTTCCCATGACAGACGTTTTCTTGAAAAGACGGCAACGAAAATTTTTGCGATTCACGACCAGCGTATCACTGTATTTGATGGATCGTATCAGGAGTATCTACGTGCCGAACCAGAGGCGGACTATAACCCGCTTCAGGATGAGCTGTTAATGGTGGAAACAAGAATTTCCGATGTATTAGGACGTTTAAGTATCACCCCATCCGAAGCTTTGGACAAGGAACTTCAACAGCTTCTGCAGCGGAAAAACGATCTAAAACGGCAGTTGGGAAAGCACTGATATTTTGCAGGACACAAGTGCTCTTATAAGAAGTGGTAAGAGATAAAACCGAGGCACCGGCACCCGGCACCCGGCACCCACTAGCTGCTTGAGCGGTGCATTTAGTGTCCACGGAGGCTGTGTTTGTGGACACTAAGTTGCTCACACGGGCGGTTACCGGCTTCGAATGTCCGCTAACAGCCATTATTGCCTCCCATGGGCGCCGTAGTGTCCGCGAAGTATCATTTGGCGGATACTAATTCTTCATTTCAGGCTGTTAGTGGGAACGGTCGGGAGGAGCGAAGCACCTTTTTTAAAAAATAAAAAAGCTCCCGATAATCTTTCTAATCATCGGGAGCTTTTTCATTTTACTGTACGATCCACTTACGTAATGGAAGCGTCATAGATGGAATTAACGGCATTTCCAAGCTGGTTGTTGAATTCTTCCTCGGACTGGTTTACGTTCAGATCCTGTGTCAGCGCACGGGAGAAGCTTGCAATCAGACCGTTGTTTTCCGCGAGTTTGCGGTTGGCTTCTTCAATTTCGTACCCGCCGGAAAGGGCGACCACACGCACAACATTCGGATGCTCGATGAGCTCTTTATAGGTGTTAGCCACGGTTGGAATAGTAAGCTTCAGCATGACGAGTTCATCTTCGCCGAGCTGGTTGAGGTGCTTAAGAATTTCTTCTTTAAGCAGTTCTTCGCATTTGACTTTATCTGTACTGTTAATGTCTACTTCTGGTTCAATGATCGGCACGAGGTCGGCATTGACAATCTTCTGACCGATTTCAAACTGCTGGTCCACCACTTCTTTGATGGCTTCCGGGTTCGGCTCTTTAATGACCGAGCGCATTTTCGTACCGAAAACATTACGCTCGTTAGCCCGCTTGAGCTTGTCCTCCAGGTCATTGATCGGCTTCATCTTCTGAACGCCGTTTTCTTCAGCATCAAGTCCGTTATCGACTTTCAGGAACGGAACAACGCCTTTTTTATCCCAGAGGTAATCTGCTGTATACAGCCCTTCGATTTCGCGGTCCATTGTTTGTTCGAAAAGGATGGCGCCGATAATCTGCTCGGAGTCAAAAGGAGGGGCGGTAATAATGCGGGTCCGCATCTCATGGACCAGATCAAACATTTCGTCTTCGCCTGAATACTGATCTTCGGTCACGCCGTAGAGAGCCAGTGCTTTAGGGGTGCTGCCGCCGCTTTGGTCAAGTGCGGCAATGAAACCTTTTCCATTTTTCATCTGTTCCAAGTGTTTCTCGTTCATGTACGTAACACTCCTTTATAATAGTAAAATAGCTGATACGGATACTCGCACATATATACTATATCATGATTATGGGGGTGTACTGTAGTCTGAAATATATTGAATACGCTTACTTTTTGTTTCTTTTAAGAATAAAGCGTATCCAAAACAGATTCCTTTCCATTTCAGCGTCTTTGTATTAACATTGTCTATCGGCAGGTGTGGAAATTTCTTATGAATGGAAACCTGCTTTGAGGAATGATGGTTTGCTGAAAAAAGGAGAGGAACAATAAATGTCTGACCGCAATAAAGGAATTATATTATTACTCGTTTCTGCATTGGGCTTTTCCCTTATGGGGGCTTTTGTGAAACTCTCCGGAGATCTGCCGACCATGCAGAAGGCGTTTTTCCGCAATATTGTAGCGGCCGCTATCACGCTTGGCTTTGTTCTGCACCATAAAGAACGGATTTTCGGAAAAAAGGAAAACCAGAAGGTGCTGTTATGGCGTTCCGCACTCGGTGCAGCCGGGATCGTTCTTAACTTTTATGCAATTGACCATCTGGTGTTATCGGATGCGGAGATGCTGAACAAACTAAGCCCGTTTATTCTGATTATCTTCTCTGCGGTTTTTCTGAAAGAAAGTGCCCGACGATATCAGATGATTGCGGTTCTGATCGCATTTGCCGGCGCTCTGTTTATTATTCAGCCGGAATTTTCCGTGGAAGTGCTGCCTTATATTGCCGGGGTGCTAGGTGCTGTGTTTGCAGCAGGAGCCTATACCCTGCTTCGTGTGCTTGGCAGCCGGGAAAAGCATTATACCGTGGTTTTTTATTTTTCCTTTTTTACAACGATTATCCTGCTGCCGTATTTGATTGTGAATTATGAGCCGATGAACGGGAAGCAATGGACGCTGCTGCTGCTGGCCGGAGCCTGCGCGACGATCGGGCAGTTCGGTATTACCCTTGCGTATAAATTCGCACCGGCGAGTGAAATATCCATTTTCTTTTATTCGACGGTTGTGTACTCGGCCCTGCTGAGTATTATATTGTTCGATCAGGTTCCCACGCTCTTCAGCGTTATTGGTTATGTCGTGATTTTCGGAGCGTCTTTTTACATGTTCCTGAAAAACAACCGGCTGGATAAGGCGGAAGCATCAAAGAAAGCGGATTAAATAACGTAGAAGGAGTTCCTTTTTCCAGCATGGGAAGAGGGCTCTTTTTTTATTTAATAAATAAGAATAATTATTATTTACAAATCGTAACCTTTCCGATATAATGAATCAATGTAAATCGTAATTATTACGAATTGGAAGGGGTACATACAATGAAATACCGGTTTATCCTTCGTTTTCTGATCGTCTCGGCCATTATGATGATGGCCGCGTGCGGCGGAGGTCAGGAAGAGCAAAACGCGCCACAAAATGATACCGGCAATGAAGCAGATGAAAGCAGCACGCAGGAACCTTTGCAGATTTACACCACGTTGTTCGCCTGGGAGGATTTTACTGAAAAAATAGGCGGGGGGCAGGTGGAAGTAACCAATATTGTTCCTGCCGGCGCGGATCTGCATAGTTTTGAACCTACCAGTCAAACGATGATCGATATAGCGGAGTCGGATTTATTCATCATGAATGGTGCGGGAATGGAAGGTTTTGCTGAGGCAGTGAATGAAACGATGGACGAAGAAGGGATTCCGTCGCTTGAGGTCACGAATGATATGGAGCTTCTTGAATTCGATGAAGGACATCAACATTCCCACGAACATTCCGGTGACAGTGGAGGACACGACCATGCCGGAGAGGACAGTGGACCTTCCCATTCCCACGGCAGTGTTGATCCTCATGCGTGGCTGGATCCTGTGCGGGCACAGGAAGCTGCAGACAGTATTAAAAACCAGCTGATCGAGCTGCGTCCGGAACAGGAAGATTATTTCGAAGAAAATGCTTCAGAACTGAAAAACAGGTTATCCGATCTGGATGAGGAGTTTTCACAGCTTGCCGAATCAGCAGGACATAACCGCTTCATTGTCTCCCATGCAGCATACGGATACTGGGAAGACCGGTACGGGCTGGAGCAGATCAGCGTATCAGGACTTGCTCCATCATCGGAACCATCCCAGAAAGCACTGCAGAATATCATTCGTACTATTGAATCTGAAGGCATTGAACATGTCATGTTTGAACAGAACGTCACCTCAAAAGTGACGGAAGTGATACAGGAAGAAGCAGGAGCAAAAGCATTACACCTTCATAACCTTTCTGTGCGTACAGAGGAAGAAATTCAGAATAATGAAGGTTATTTTGATTTGATGCAGCAGAATATAGACAATCTCAGAACGGCTCTGGAAGCTGCAGCGGCAAATCAGGCAGGCAGTACAGAAGAGCACGGTTCCGGTGAAGACAGTCATGACCACAGCCACGATCACAGTCATGACCATAACCATTAAAGAAATTCTGAAATGCAGGGAGGTGCAGGAATGAGAAAAGTTCCTGTTACCGTACTGAGCGGGTACCTCGGTGCGGGAAAAACGACGATGTTGAACCATGTGTTAAACAACCGGAAGGGTCTGAAAACGGCAGTCATCGTCAACGACATGAGTGAAGTCAATGTGGATGCCGGCATCATTGAAAACGGAGGTTTCAAGAGGACCGAGGAAAAAATGGTGGAGATGTCCAACGGCTGCATCTGCTGCACTCTCCGCGAAGATCTGCTCGTAGAAGTACAGCGGCTGGCCGAGCAAGGGGATATCGACTATATCATCATCGAATCTTCGGGTATCAGTGAGCCTATACCGGTGGCGCAGACATTCAGCTATATCGATGAAGAAATGGGAATCGACCTTACCCAGTACTGTGAACTGGACACGATGGTAACGGTCGTGGACGCGAATCGTTTCTGGGAGGATTTCTCTTCAGGAGAATCACTCCTGGATCGGAAACAGGAAGCGGTCGAAGAGGACGAAAGACAAGTCGTCGATCTCTTAATCGATCAGGTTGAGTTCTGTGACGTCATGGTGGTAAACAAAATCGATATGGTCCCTGCGGAAAAAAGGGACCAGCTGATTGCGTTTCTCCGCAAGCTGCAGCCGGAAGCAAATCTCATTGAAACCAGTTACGGAAACGTTGAGCTGCATGACATTCTCGGCACCGGTCTGTTTGAATTTGAGAAAGCCAGTGAATCGGCGGGATGGCTGCAGGAACTGGAGCAGGAGGAACACACTCCGGAAACCGAAGAGTACGGCATCAGCTCTTTTGTCTACCGGCGCCGGATCCCTTTTCATACCGAGCGGCTGAAGCAGTGGTTCGAACAGTACCCGAAAGAAATCGCGCGGGCAAAAGGGATTGCATGGCTGTCCACGTACCATTCAAAGGCTTTTATGCTCTCCCAGGCCGCTTCCTCTATTACGCTGGAATCCGTCACATATTGGGTGGCAGCACTGCCGTTGGCGGAAAAAGGCGAAATCCTGAAGGAACAGCCGGAAGTGAAGGAAGAACTGGACGTCCACCCTTATGGAGACCGTAAAACAGAACTAGTGTTTATAGGCGTCGATCTGGACGCGGACTATATCGAACGGACACTGGATGAGTGCCTCATTCAACCAAGTGAAATGGAAGAATGGCGCGAATCCTTTGAAGAAGAAAAGCAGAAAATTCCAGGTATCTAAAAAAGGAGGAGACGAAACGATGGCTAAAAAATCAAAGATAGCCAGAGAAAAACAGAGACAGAAGACGGTTGAAAAATATGCGGCACTACGCAAAGAACTGAAAGAAAAAGGCGACTACGAGGCGCTGAAAAAGCTCCCGCGTGATGCGTCGCCGACACGGCTCCACAACCGCTGTGAAGTCACCGGGCGTCCACATGGATATATACGCAAATTCGGTCTGTCCCGCATTGCGTTCAGGGATCTTGCCCATAAAGGACAGCTTCCCGGCGTGAAAAAATCGAGCTGGTAACAGGAAGACCCGGCTATTTAATAAACCGGATCAACAGCGGGACACGGTGCCACTGACCGGTCAGCGCAAACACTATCAGCACAATGAGGAGAGCTGTAAGGAGAAGCAGTGCCATCCCGATGAAAAAGACGGAAAGCATACCGCCCAAAGCAAAAAGAACCTGCAGAACAGCCAATTGGTCCGGCAGCCAGCCGGGCCATTCTCCTATGGAGGAGGCGGCAAACTGAAGGAGCGCCAGCCCAATTACATAGATATGTATACTCGCCGTAAGGTTTACGTTTTGGGCGGCATGTTTTTCTACAAAAGAAGAGGTATGTCTCAGCATTCGGTAAAGAATGTAAGCGATGAGAATGGTCAGAAGCGGAAGCGGAAGCAGCAGGGTTACGGCGTAAATGGCCGCGGCAGTCAACCGGTCCTGTGTCGGTATGGATGATGACATGGAATGCTCCTTTTTTTACAGAATGTCAGGTCAATAACGATCCGGCTTCCTTTATGGTCTTATCCCAGTTCATGCATATCTTTTCGTAAAAACCGGATCGCAAACGGTACCCGGGTCCACTTCCCGAATAAGACGAAAAGGACAAGAAGGACAAGGGTCACATAGAACACGGTCTGCACGAGCAGCAGAAAAAAAAGAGAAGACATACCGCCGCCTAAAAAAAGCAGGAATTGCATGATCGGCTGCTCCGATAACCACTGCTGGACAGATTCCGGGCTGAGGGTCCGGTTCATAAGAAAAAGAACGAGACGCATCAGCCCCATGATAAGGTAATAACTGAGAAGAACATTGGCGCTTTGTCGTAAATGATGAAACGCGTAACGGGAGCGTGTTCGGAAAAAGAAATATAGTCCGAGAATAATAGAAAGGGCTATAAAGCCCTTCACAGAGAAAAGCGAATTTGCTCCGGCAATAAGCGGAATCCCGTAACCGGCAGCTGCGATCCCCCGTTCTGTTAAGGGAGGCTGTAGATTCATAGAGACACTTCTTTCCATCCATAGCTTGTTTCCATAATGACACAATTTTACTATTGAGGTAGGGTGTTAGAAAACGGAAAAGAACAGGGCGGCGTTGATCTCATTTATCGTTCCCACTGATAATCCTCCATGCGGACTCTGCCTTTGTGGTCGAATGCGACCCCTTCGTTTTCCAGAAGGGTCCGCTGTTCCAAAAATCCGGGGGCGGTATCACCAGTCTGTTTCACCACGCGGTGGGCGGGAAGCTCTCTTTCCGGCGGTGATTGACGCATGGCCCATCCTACCACCCGGGCATTGTGGGGCTGCTCCAGCATCCGGGCAATCTGGGAGTAGCTTGCCACCCTTCCCTTGGGAATATCTTCTACGATCCTGTATACCTGTTCAAAAAAGCCACTTCCCACTCAGCATCCACTCCTTTCACCATTATCTTAAAGAAAAAGTTTATACAGTCAATACTTGTGATGAAGCACTATTCCAACATGTTGAATAATTTATCAATTATTTTTTACAAGCGCATTCATTTTCTGGTATAGTGTAGTTATGTTTAATATTGCAACGAAGGAGGATGGCATGATAGTTCTTGCTATAGCTCCGTATCCGGGTTTGAAAGAATTGCTTTTAAGTTTAGGGGCGAACCAGCCGTTTGAACTGGTCGTGGAAACCGGGGACTTAAATGCTGGTTTACAATATGCGAAGGAAGCAGAGAATAACGGAACGGATATTATTATCAGCCGCGGCGGTACTGCCGAGCTCATTCAGGAGGAAGTCTCTATTCCGGTGATCGAAATAGAAGTGTCGGGCTATGACATGCTGAGAGTCATCACCCTGATTAAAGACTTCCCGGGAAAAGCAGCTATCGTCGGATTTGCTGCCATCGCAGAAGGGGCGTCCGCTGTATGTTCCCTGGTGGATATTGATGTAAAAACGATCACCATCACAGAAGCTGATGAAGTACAGACGAGACTTGAAACCCTGCAGAAAAACGGATATCAGGTCATTATCGGAGATGTCATTACGGTTAAAATTGCGGAAGAACTTGGACTGAACGGAATTCTATTGACCTCCGGGAAGGAAAGTGTCAGCAAAGCCTTCTATGAGGCACGCAAATCGTATAATATTATGGAAAACATGAGGGAGCGGTATGGGATTGGCGATGTTGTGTTACGGAACATGCAGCGGGATGTTCTCGTATTGGATCGGGAAGGAAAGGTAAAGTATGCTGGTGCCGGCGATCCTGCATTTGTTCAAAACATCGTGATGGATTACTTCGGCGATATGCGCCAGGCGGTCCAACAAATAGAAAATAATGCCCCCTATGCTTTCCTGTATGAGCAGGGCGCGCGGATGTGGCACATTCAATCAGAGGTTATCCGGGAAGAAACAGAAACATTTAGTGTATTCTTCCTATCAAGCATCGACAAAATAAAAGCTGTCCGAGGGTTGGATATTAACTCCAATCAGCACCGGACAACCGGACCTTCGACTGTATTGGAAGGGCGTCTTTCCGAAAACCCTGAAATGAACAGAATGTATGAGAAAGCTCTGGCGTTCGCAGGGACCGGCAGAAATATATTAATTGAAGGGGAGCGCGGCACGGGAAAAGGCCGGACGGCAGAACTGATTCATCTAAGCAGTGACAGGCATCGATCCCCTTTTGTAACCATTGATTGTGAACAGATTGAAGAGAATGAGCTTGAATGGATCAGCGGTGCTCCGCACACGGGTCATTCTTTGTTTTCGTTGGTGGAAGGAGGCACTGTTTTTCTGAAAAACATCGATGCATTATCCACCGGTGGACAGCGGATAGTGAGCCGTGCCGTGACGGCAGGGGCCAATACTCAGCTTATGTCTTCTGCTTCGCGGGAACTGAGCCCTCTCGTTCAACATGGGTTTCTGGGCACGCTTTATGAGCAGGCAGCTGAGCTGAAGCTGTATATTCCCCCTTTGAGAGAACGTAAAGAAGATATAGAAAGTTTAACCAGCCTCTTTATCAATGAAAGTAATGTGCGGTACGGAAAACAGATATCCGGCATAAGAGATGAAAGTCTTGATCTGCTGAGGGAGCTGGATTGGCCGGGCAACGTGTCTGCATTGTACCGGGTCATTGAAGAAGCGGTACTCATTGCAGAACAATCCTATCTTGAAATAGAGGATATCCGGCAGGCCATGCCGGAAAAATGGGAACACCCGAATATTGATGTTACCGGAACATTGAGTGAAATCGAAACACGGGTCATTAAGCAGGTACTGGAACAGGAAAACAATAATTATTCCCGTACAGCCAAGCGTCTGGGGATTAATAGAACGACTCTTTGGAGAAAGTTAAAACAGGAAAAGCAGGGATCATAGGGAAAAGGAGCTGTCCAGCGCATGGACCAGCTCCTTTTTGTTGCAAAAATAAACATAATTTAATAAATATAAAGTGAAATCAAAATATTTTTATTAAATGGGTTGCAATATAAAACTATATATTTTATATTAAAGCTACATTGATTTTTGAAAACGGAAACAATGTTTAAATTAGAAACATATTGACAGGGAGGAGGGGGATGGATGCTTAAAGGAATTGTACCCGCGATGCTTACTCCGATGACTGCGGATAACGAGATCAATGAACAGGCTGCGCGCCAGCTCGTGCAACATTTGCTGGACAACGGGGTGGACGGCATTTTCGCTCTTGGAACGAATGGTGAATTTCATACATTAACAAAAGAGGAAAAGGTTCGTTTCGCTTCTGTGGTAAAAGACGAAATAAACGGACGGGTACCGCTGGCGGTCGGGGCAGGGGGCAACAGTACACAGGAAGTGATAGAACTGTCCCGGGAAATGGAGAACATAGGAGTTGATGCACTTTCTATCATTACGCCGTATTTTGACCCGATATCCCAGGAAGAATTAATTACTCATTATACAAGCATTGCAGAAGCGGTCACGCTGCCGGTTATTTTATATAACATGCCGGCAAAAACCGGGGTATCGCTTCACCCCGACACGGTGAAGACGCTGTCAGCCATCGAAAATATCACAGGTATTAAAGACAGCAGCGGGAATTTTGATAATATCGTACGATATATCGAAGAAACAGATGACGATTTTGCTGTTGTTTCCGGCACGGATTCTCTTATTCTATGGACCTTGATCGCAGGGGGAGATGGAGCGGTGGCAGCTACCGCCAATGTATTTCCGGAAACGGCCGTATCGATTTATAGAGCGTGGAAACAAAATGACCTGAAGCAGGCACAAAAATTTCAGGAACAGCTCCGGCCGATCAGGCATGTATCCCAGGCCGCAACGGTACCGGCAGTGTATAAAAAAGCCGTTGAAATGAAGGGAATTCCGGCCGGTCCGCCGCGCCCGCCTGTACACGAAGCAACGGAAGATCTTGAAAATCAAATCAGAGCCATTATTAACGGTTAGGCCTATGAAAGGAGCTATCAACACCATGCAGCAACTGTATCAATTTCAAACCGCGGACCAGATTGTTTCCGGACAGCATGCGGTGAAACAGCTAAAAGATTATCTGCCGAGGATAAATCAGCAGATACGTTCGGTGCTTGTATTAACACAGCCGGGCATTAAGGATCTCGGGCTTGTGGACAGCATTTATGAACAGCTCGAAGAGGTCCACGTTAAAACGATCACGGATGTCATGCTGGAACCTACAGTCGGCAATATCGAAGAAATGTATGAAGACATTAAAAATGAGAGTTATGATGTCATCATCGGAGTTGGCGGTGGAAGCGTTCTGGATGCAGTAAAAGTATTATCTGTATTGAAGACAAATGATCAGTCGGTGAATGATATGCTGGGAACCAATCTGATCGAAAAACCGGGGATTCCCACCGTCTTGATTCCGACAACTTCCGGAACGGGCTCGGAAGTGACCCCGAACGCCATTGTCACGTTCCCGGAGGAAGAACTGAAAATTGGCATTGTCAGTCCTTATCTTCTTCCTAATCTGGTCATGCTGGATCCTATGCTGACACTTGGACTGCCGAAGCCAATCACAGCTGCGACAGGAATGGATGCGTTCACCCATTCGCTTGAATCGTATATTTCCAACAAAGCGAATTATTTAAGTGATACATTTGCAATGGATTCAATCCGTTTGATCAGCAGCAGCATCGTAGAGGCGTACAACAATGGAGAAAATGCGGAAGCCAGGGAACAAATGATTGTAGGATCGATGTACGGTGGGATGGCTTTAACCAGTGCCGGAACGGCTGCAGTCCATGCGCTTGCCTATCCATTGGGAGGAAAATTTAAAGTGGCGCACGGCGTTGCGAACGCGATGCTCCTGCCGCACGTGATGGAATTTAATATGGATGCCATCACAGCAAAACTATCCAACGTTGCCAAAGAAATCAGGCTTGCCGAAGATAACGAACCCGATCAGCAGGCGGCGGAAAAAATGATAGAACAAATCAAAGAGTGGACAAAAACCCTGGAAATTCCACAGGATCTGAGTGAATATGGAGTCACGGAAGCAGATATTGAGGACCTTGCTGTGGCAGCTTCTAAAGTTACCAGACTGCTGAACAACAACCCGAAAGAATTGTCGCTTGAAGATATGAAAAATATCTACCGCAGACTGCTGGGATAGGAAAGACAGCACATGAAACTATCTATTTTAGCTGATGATTTAACCGGAGCAGGCGACAGCGGGGTTCAGATCATCAAATACGGCATGACTCCTGCCGTAGTGATTCAGGACCAGGGACAAAAAGCAAAAGATAGTATCTACATTTATAATACCGACAGTAGAACGATGACAGCGGAAGACTCTTATCAGACCATAAAGAACTACTGCAGAAAGATTGATCAACCGGATGAAACCATCATCTACAAGAAAATAGATTCAACCATGCGCGGGAATATCGGCCGGGAAATCAATGCATTATACGATTATTTCACTCCTGATTTCGTTATCACGGCACCGGCTCATCCTTCCAACGGAAGAACGGTGAAAAACCGGCTGATGTATCTTCATGATACCCTGCTGCATGAATCAGAAGTGGCACGGGATCCGAAAACACCGGTAGTTCATTCAGACATCAACCAAATCATTCAGGAACAGTCCCGCAGAGAGACGGGTCACATCTATCTGGATGATCTGCACGCCGGAGAAACAGCCATACTGGATATTCTCAGGACGTGCAAAGATAACCATATCCATCATATTACTGCCGATGCTGTGGAAGAATCGGATCTTGCAAAGCTTGCGGAATATGTGGAAAGGGCGCCTTACTCTGTTGTATGGGGAGGATCTGCAGGATTAATTTATCACCTGCCGGCGGTATACGGATATGAAGAGAAGATATTTCATGCACCGGGGATACCGGAAAGCAGTAAAGCAGCTTTGTTTGTGGTAGGAAGCATGAGTGCCAGTGGAAGAAATCAACTTCGCTTTCTGCTGCAGGATGATAACGTAACGGGACTGGAAATACAGTCCATCGAAGTTGCTGCCTCCGCAGAACGAAGAGAACGGGAATTTATCCGGATATGCAAGGAGTCCGAAATGGCGGCGGCGAAAGGTTTCCATCTTGCATTATACTCATCCGACGATGCTGCAGATGCTGTCCAAAAAGGAAAGGAAGCCGGTCTCACCTCGATTGAAGTGAGTGATCTTATCTCCCGGTTTTTAGGTGAAACAGCAGCAGCTGTAATGAATGAACTGCACCTGGAACGTCTCTTTTTAACAGGAGGAGATACGGCCCTTCAGGTCATGAAGAATCTGGGAGCAGAAATGTTCGAGCTGCTGGACGAAGTGGAGCCGGGTGTACCGATAGGAAAGCTGCCGGACCGAAGCAATATGTATGCGGTTACGAAGGCAGGGAACTTCGGAAGAGAAACCGTGATGAAAACAGCATTATCAAGGCTGAACACGATGGATACAAAAAAAGTAAGGAATGAATAACAGGGGGTGTCAGATTTTTCAGGAAAGTAAGGGGGGGGCGGTATGATGGTACTCGAAAATCAAACAGCTGTAGTGTCGGGTGCCACAAGGGGCATCGGCAGAGCCGCAGCATTAAAACTGGCGGAAAACGGAGCATCTCTGATCGTGAATGGAACGAATGAAGAATTACTGAAGCAGTTGGTGGACGAAGTGGAACATTTTGGGCAGCGGTGTTATATGGAAACCGGTAATGTGGCGGATCCTGAAACGGCAGGCAATGTCACGGAATCGGCACTGCAGCACTTCGGGAAAATCGATATCCTTGTGAATAATGCCGGTATAAACAGCAGAAGTGCAACGCTCGACATGGAGATGGAAGAATGGCAGAACGTTCTGGATGTCAATTTGAACGGAACACTGTACTTCTGCAAAACGATTCTGCCTTATATGATCAAAAACAATGGTGGAAAGATTGTTAATGTCAGTTCGACAGCGGCAAAAAGCGCCCACAGAAATGCAGCTCCCGCCTACGGAGCATCGAAAGCTGGCGTGGATTACCTTACAAGGCATCTGGCTCTGGAAATGGCAGAATACAATATTAACGTAAACGGAGTGAACCCGGGCCCTGTGGAGACCGACATGAGTAAGCAGTGGTCTGATGACTACCGGAAGCAGGTATTGTCAAAAATTCCGCTGAACCGGATCGGAACGCCTGAAAATGTAGCAGATGCCATCCTTTTTCTCTCATCAGGCATGTCGGACTTTATTACAGGGGAGACGATTAATATAAACGGGGGAACATATATGAATTAATACATTTTGTTAAAGCGCTTACCAGATAAAAGGAGCTGTGATTGTGAAATGAGTGAAACGCTGAAAGAAACGAAAATACCAAGTTTATTTCCGCACAACCATGCATCGAACCTACTCTCCCTGAGCAACGGCGACCTGCTTTGTGTCTGGTTCGGCGGCTCCAGAGAAGGAAAATCGGATATTTCGATTCTTTGTTCCCGGCTGGACAAAGGAAGTGCCGATTGGAGCGAACCGGAAGTGTTATCCAACGATTCGACGAGATCAGAACAGAATCCGATTTTATTCGAACATCCCAATGGTGACTTGTGGCTGCTTTATACCGCACAGAACTCTATCCATCAGGATTCTGCCGTTGTGCGGTACAGGATTTCAAGGGATAACGGCAGGACATGGCAGGAAGAAAAAACATTATTTGACACACCCGGATCTTTCGTACGGAACCCTCCGGTGATCCGGGAAAATGGAGAAATCATCCTTCCTGCTTATTACAGTATTAAATCCGAGAACGGCTTTTTAGGAAAAGACTACAGCGTGGTAAAAATTTCAGGTGATGCAGGGAAGATGTGGGAAGAACATCCGGTGAAAAACAGTGAAGCGTTGGTGCACATGAGTATCGTGGAGGGGGACGATAATGATTTAATTGGATTCTTCAGAAGCCGTAAAGCAGATCATATCTATATGACTAAATCAGACGATAACGGAAGAACCTGGACGACTCCGGAAAGAACACCTTTAATGAACAACAATGCTTCGATCCAATGTCAAAAACTGCAGAGCGGCAATCTTGCTATTGTATTTAATAATATAAACGCCGAATTGGCACCTCCGGAAGTTAACAGTCCGCCGTGGTTCGATGAGAAGGACCGGAAAACGATTGATGCCGGGCAAAGCGGGAAACAGGAATCGATCTGGGGCGTGATTCGAGCCCCTTTAACCATCGCTGTTTCAGAAGACGGAGGCCGTACCTGGCCGTATTGTAAAGATATTGCAGTGCAGCAGAAGGATCAGGAATCGCCTGAATTTTCGTATCCATCCATCCACCAGACAGAAGACCAAAAGATACACATTACGTATACCTATCTGCGTGAATGTATCAAGCATAGCGTCGTAACAGAGGAATGGGTGAAACGGTAAAGATAACGTTTTTATTAAAAGGAGGAACAACAATGAGAAGATATCCTTTAAACCTTAAAAAGACTATGGTTGCAGCAGTACTCGGAACAGGAATGGTTCTGGCAGCGGGCTGCGGAAGTGATGGTGCTGAAAACTCTTCGGGTGACGGAGACACAGGAAATACGGAGGGACAGTCCAGCGGGGACAGCGGTGGATCTTCCCAGGAAACGACAGAGCTTGTTGCGGCGACGATCAACCCGGAAGGTTCCCTGTTGGCAGATTCGCTGCAGGCACTGGCAGATGAAATTGAAGCGCAGAGTGACGGTGCGATTGAATTTCAGGTATCGACAGGCGGGCAGCTTGGTAATGCATCCAGTCTTTATCAATCGGTTATTTCAGGAGATATTGATATGATCTATTCCGATTCCGGCTGGTTTTCCGAGCATCACCCTCAATTTGATGTCCTTGGAACCAACTATCTATTTGAAGGGGAAGAGCATTATAAAGAAGTAGTGAACTCCGAGGACGATCTGAAATACTTTGAAGACCTTCTTCTTGAGGAACCTGGTCTGAAAACGGTTATGTATGCAGGAGGACTGGAAAGAAACATTATCAGTACCTTCCCAATCGAGTCCATTGATGATCTGGAAGGCAAAACGATGCGCAGTAAGAATGAATCCACCGAACTGGAATGGTGGAGAAACTTGGGAGCCAACCCGACCGCTGTAGCCTTCGATGAAGTGTATACCGCATTGCAGACCGGCGTGGTGGAAGGATCGCAGAACAGCATGGACGCCATGATTGAACAGCGTTTTGGTGAAGTGGCTGACTATGTGGCACGGACCCAGCACAACCTTACTCTTGGTTTTGTCGTCATGAACAACGAACAGTTCGAGTCTCTCGATCCTGAACTGCAGGATGTTGTCATGAGCGCCGCTGAAGATGTGCAAACAGAATATATCGATAAAGCCTTTGAAAAAGCAGAGGAAGATGTGCAGACACTGAAAGATGAATTCGGCGTAGAATTTACAGATCCTGAACGTGATGAAATGATTGAAGCGTCCAGAAAACAGATGGAAGCTATTGCAGAAGAACATGGTATTCAGGATCAAATGAATGAAATTTTTGGCACAGAGGAATAATGCAGTATCCCCCATACGTGTAAACGTATGGGGGATGGCTCAAGAAGGGAGGTTCCCGGCACGTTGAAAAAGCTGCTTGATGGATTTCAGAACTGGATTGAAATGATTAATGGATTCTTTCTGGTTTTACTGTCCCTCACTCTATTTACAGGAGTTCTGGCTCGTTATGTATTTGAAGCATCGATACCGGAAACGGAGATATTTCAGAAACTATCTATTGCCTGGCTCGTATTTTTGGGTGCGGCAGTGGCGGTAAAAGAAAATGAACATTTGCAGATTGATATATTTTCTGATTTTCTGCCTCCCAAATTGGTATATGCCAAAAATATATTGGTATATATATTGACGCTTGCTGCGGTGTGTATTTTGGTTATCGTTGGATGGAAAGCACTGGAAGCAGGCCTAGGACGGACAGAGCTGGTGCAGATACGGTTTTTGTCTTCTCCCCCTTCGTTAGCTTACTACTATTCGGCGGTGCTGGTCGGTGCCGTATTGATGCTGATCTTCCATCTTCTCAACATAAAGAAATTTTTTAGCAGCAGGAAAGGGCAGTGAGGTGACCATTCATGATTTTGTTAGGGATTGTAGCTGTATTTTTTACATGTCTGCTCTTGGGAGTGCCTGTTGTCTTTAGTCTTGTGCTGGCGTCTGCTATCCCTGTTTTATTGGATCCCCTTGTCAGTTTGACGCAGATGAGTACGATCATGCTGGAATCAATTCAAAGCTTCACTCTTCTGGCGATTCCGTTATTTATTTTTACCGGAAGAATTATGAATCTGACAGGGGTAACCGAAGATTTAATCTATATTTCCAAAGCATTGGTTGGCAAAGCGAAAGGAAGCCTCGCTCACATTAATATTGTAACGAGCATCTTTTTTGCCGCTATCTCAGGATCATCAGTTGCTGATGTGGCTTCTCTCGGCCGGGTTCTGATTCCGGCCATGATCAAAGCGGGCTACAGCAGAGAATTTGCCGCAACCATTACGGCAGCATCGTCGACAATTGGTTCTATCATTCCGCCGAGCATTCTGCTGATTGTTTATGGAGCCCTGGCGCAGACCTCTGTCGCTGCCTTGTTTATGGGAGGCATCATCCCTGGCATCTTAATCGGGCTGATGCAGATGGGATATGCTTACTATTACGCTTCCAGAAACGAAGTAGGCAATGTCGACAACAAAGACATCAACCTTGGGGAAAACGAGAATCTTTCTAAACTTGTGGCAGTCAGAAAAAGTATTTTCCCGCTGTCGCTGTTTCTTGTCGTGATTGTAGGGATTATGAGCGGGGTCTTTACAGCAACGGAAGCTGCCAGTATTGCTGTTGTTTATGTTGTCATTGTGGCGCTATTTATCAAGAAGGGTGCCAGCGGCAGACAATACGCTGCAGCAACCAAAAAGGCGGCGATGGAGTCTTCCATTATATATATACTAATCGCTGCCGCAGGATTTTTATCCTGGGTACTCACCTATTATGAAGTGATGGACCCGATTGTCAATTTTCTTATCAATAGTAACGTGTCTCCAAGTGCATTTCTTCTCTTGTTGATGCTGCTCTATGTTATTTTGGGAACCTTTATGGAACCGACATCAGCCATGTTGATTTTTGTGCCGCTTTTACTGCCGATCATGGAATCGCTCCAGATCGACCCGGTTGTTGCTGGTATTGTCACCGTGATGGCGATCCGTCTCGGTACAGTTACGCCGCCGTACGGCTTGTCCACGCTGATGGCTTCCAAGATAGCAGAGACCAATGTCATCAAAATGCTCAAACATATCCTGTTGTTTGTGTTTGTGTATATGTTATCCATTATCATCATTATTTTCTTTCAGGATCTGGTTACATTCCTGCCGGACCTTTTCATTGAGTAAGGACATTTTATGAAGAAAGGAGGAGGGCAATGACTGATAAACGTCCTGCCATTGCAGTAACAATGGGTGACCCTTCCGGGGTAGGCCCGGAAATCATAGCGAAATCCCTCAGCACAGAACAGATTTTTTCAGACTGCAGGCCGTTTGTAATAGGGGATGCGGTTATGATGAAAAGAGCCGTGAAGGTTACGAAAGCCGAGGTACATGTGAATACCATCGCGCATCCGGAGGAAGCTGCTTTCAAGCATGGGGTAATTGATATTGTGGATATGGACCTTGTGTCCGAAGACCTTGTTTGGGGAGAAATATCCAAACCAGCCGGTCACGCTGCCTTCTGTTATCTTGAGCAAGCTGTTACATTAGCGAACAACGGAGAGATTCAGGGAATTTGTACCGCACCGTTAAACAAGGAAGCCCTCCATAAAGCCGGACATATGTATCCGGGACACACGGAAATCCTCGCACAATTAACGAATACAAAAACATTCGCCATGATGCTTTCGGCTCCAGGATTAAAAGTGATTCATGCGACCACTCATGTCGGATTGTTGGAAGCCGTTGAAAAAATTAACGTGAAACGGGAATATGATGTGATTAAACTGGCCGATGAAACCTTGCGGACGGCCGGGTTTGAAACGCCTGCCATCGGTGTATGCGGTATTAATCCCCACGCGGGTGAAAACGGCCTGTTTGGAAATGGAGAGGAAGAAGAAAAAATCATTCCCGCGGTGGAAAAAGCGCAGAAGGAAGGGATCAATGTAGAAGGTCCGCTGCCGGCGGACACATTATTTTTCCGCGCGAAGCGGGGAGACTTTGATATTGTGGTGGCTCAGTACCACGATCAGGGTCATGGTCCGGTGAAGGTGCTGGGTCTGGAAGCAGGTGTGAATATTACCGTCGGCCTTCCGATTATACGGACAAGTGTAGACCACGGTACTGCCTTTGATATAGCCGGGCAGAATATTGCCGATGAACAATCGTTGAATGAAGCTCTTCGTATAGCTGTACAGCTGGCCCCAGCGGAGTGAAAGCAAGGTAAAAACGTTTGTATTGTCTGCTGTGTTCCAGGGCATGGTATAGTCACGTTTTTACCACGTGTATGCCGAAAAATCGGGCCCCGGGTGGAAGGTGCTGCATCTCAACGCCCGGGGCCTCTTTTATTCAGGATAATCACAGTATTCGATAATGGTGCCTTCCGTATCCGCCGGGTTTAAGTAGATAAGGCGTCTGCCGTGTTTATTTGTCCGGCGGGTGTGATCGAGGACCCGGATTCCCTGTTCCTCCAATTCCTCCAGTGCTTCATCGAGATCATCCACACGGTAAGCGATATGATGCACACCTTTTCCTTTCTGTTTAATAAACCGTGCGATAGGGGAGGTTGTATTATTGGTCGGTGTAAGCAGCTCCGTCTGAAGACCGTTGACGTGAAGGACGACAACCTCACTTTCCACTCCGGGAGCTTCGCTGATGTAATGATCAATAACCTCCCCTCCCAGCACCTTTGTATAAAAGACTTTGCTTCCTTCTATATCCCGTACAGCTATACCGACATGATCAATTACTTTTTCCATTTTAATCCCCTTCCTGTTTATGGAGCGTTACCCCTGACTGTATTTTATAGGAGAAACGGGTCCTTTCACATGGTGAATGGTGTTTCTCTTTGGTTTTATGTTAATAAAAATGAAACTTTTTTGTATGAATGCCTTTGTTATGGAAACATTAGAAAGAGGAACTTTCCAGGAGGGTATTATATGCGTTACAGGGAGTACTGGAATCAGATACAGGAAAAAAGGGATGAGTTAAATGCGCTTATTTCTTCCTACTGGAGTGATTATTCGAATGTGGGAACCTGGGAGTTCTGGGTTGTTGTTTCATTGTTGGTACTCCCTCTATGTCTGCTTTATTTTATAGACAGGAGAAGGATATTTGAACTGTTTTGTTTTGGATACACCGTTCATTTGCTTTGGACTTATATTGATTTGATACTGGAAAATTATAATTTACTCATTCACACCCGTTTTATAACGCCACAGCTTCCGTTTGCATTAACTGTGACAACATCTTTGCTTCCAGTAGGGTTTCTGCTGTTGTACCAGTATTGCACGAATCATAAGAAAAACTTTTATATCTATACGGTCCTTTTAAGTGCTGTCTTTGTCTTTGTCTTTATGTCTATAGAAAAAGGGATGGGTATGGTGGAATTGGAACATGGCATGAATCAGTTTTACATTTTTCTTATTGATATTGTCATCGCATATATTTCGTATTGGTTTATAACAGGGATTAAACGATTTATTACCCCTGATGTAGAGAATGGCTGAGATGGATTCATTTTCGTTTCACGCTGGTTACGAGCTACGAAGATGTCCATTGTCCGCCGTTGACGTGGAGGGTCTGACCGGTCACAAAACGGGAGTCGTCCGAAGCCAGATAAACGTAGGTGGGGGCGAGTTCGAAAGGCTGCCCCTGGCGGTTCATGGGATTCCCTGCCAGTGTCACTTCATCCGCTGAAAAACTAGCCGGAATCAACGGCGTCCAAATACGCCCCGGTGCCACAGCGTTGACCCGTATTCCCTGGTCTGCCAAGTTATTTGCCAAAGCCCGTGTAAACCCGACATTCGCACCTTTTGATGCCGTATAATCCATTAACTGTTTGTAGCCGTCATAGGCGACGACCGAAGCGGTATTAATAATCGAACTGCCGGCGCGTAAATGGGGAAGAGCAGCTCTGGTCGTGTAAAAATGGGAGTATATGTTTACTTTGAATGTGTCATCAAATTGTTCATCGGTAATATCAAGCAGGCTTAACTGCTGAAATTGAATGCCGACGTGGTTGCAGAGAATATCGAGCTTACCGAATACAGCCGCTGTTTCTTCTACAATATGAATACACTGCTGTTTTTCTCTCACGTCTCCCGGCAGTAAAAGACAGCGTTGTCCCTGTTCTTCGATTCGTTGTTTCGTCCGATGGGCATCCTCATGCTCATCTAAATAGGAAATCGCTACGTCTGCCCCTTCTTTGGCGAAAGCGATGGCTGCGGCAGCGCCGATACCGCTGTCTCCTCCGTTGATCAGCGCCGTCTTTTCTGTTAACTTGCTGCTTCCCTGATAGTGGGGATTTTCGACGATCGGCCGGGGGTTCATAAGCTTTTCTACTCCCGGCTGGCGGTATTGACGCTGTTCCGGTACTGTCATAGGAACTTCTTCATATTGAGTAACTTTCCCGTAATTGGGGTGCATCGGATAATCATGGGATGCCATGAAAAAACCTCCAAAATCTTATTTCTTCCACCTTATGTTTGTTGGGCGTCAGCCGTTCCGAATCCTTTTGGCAAAGGACGGGCTCATTACGAGGCGTGATGGAATAACGTGAAAAAGACTGGAGGTTATAAACGATGCTTTATTATCAGGAAAATGCACTGCTGCTTCATCAGTCGGAGGAAAAGGTAAACGTCTGCTATAACAACAATCCCCGCCCATTTTCCCTGCCCAAGACAGGCCCGCGGCCACCCTATTTCTGCTATCCAAGACACGATCCGTATTATCCGGTGATATAGAAAAAGAAACGGCTTCGGGGATTCCGAAGTCTTTTTTGTCCACATTCCGTGTGTTCACGGTGTCCCCGTGGAGCCGGGCGGGGTATAAGCAGGTGGTGTGTGCAGCCATCCGCGGTATTCCATGACATTTCTAAAAGGCTGGGCAAACTGCATTAAGTGAATCTGCAGGTTTAAAAATATCATAGCGACGTCACTGCGGGTGGCCTTTGATAATGCTTCCGCGCAGAAGGAGGTCGATGTTGCAATTTTCACGGAAACCATACTAGCGATTTCTTCATTTGTAAATTGTACTCCCTTAGGAATAGCTTCCGTCTCGGAGATTGGCTTGGGGGAACTGACGGCGGGAAGAGGGACGCCTTCCTGAAGAAGAAATGTTTCCAGTTTTTTTGTATCGGCTTTGCTGCTTTTCAGAGCTTTCTGCAGGGCATGCTGTAACTCAGGGTCGGTGGTTGAATTCAAACCGACCTGGTACAGCACCTGCGCTTCATGAAAGGCAGTGTAAGCGGTCCAGAGATCCATCACTTCCCCGACATGAAGTGGCGGCTTTGGTTCTTTATCGGTATAATCGTGGATAAGGGAAGCTATGGCTTCCAGTGTCTTCAACATAAAACATCCCTCGTTTCGTAGTATAGATGGGTTCGCGAATCAGACTTCAGAATCTAAAAGGAGAAATTTAAAGTGGCAGAACTGCAGGATTTTAAAAAATTAGACATACGTATCGGCACGATCATTCATGCTGAAACATTCCTGGAAGCACGGAAACCGGCCTATCAGATGAAGATCGACTTCGGAGAGCTTGGCATCCGCCAATCCTCCGCCCAGATCACGAAACGATATGAACCGGAAAACCTGATCGGGCGGCAGGTTGCCGCTGTTGTGAACTTTCCGCCGATGCGGATCGCCGGTTTCACCTCGGAAGTCCTTGTCCTTGGGGGTACTCCGGAGGACGAAGACGTCGTGCTTCTACAACCTGACACAACCCTTCCCAACGGCTGCCCGGTCGCCTGAATGACGGGGCCCTTTCCTCTCTCCCCTTCTACCTTTTTTTCTTCTCTTTTTTTGAATCTTTTCTTTTTCGAAGCAACGCCATGACGATATCCGCCAGGAAGATAAGCAGAAACAAAATTAGAACAAGTACTTCGACGATGTTCATGACCCGGAAAGGGTTGAAGGTATTCCGGACAGCGTCTTTCATGTTAAATCCCATAGCCATATCAAGGAGCAGAGATACTCCGATTAATGTAGTAAACAGCAAAACTGAAATTCCGGCCGTTTTCACTTGTATCATCTCCATTACCTAGCCTGCACGTTCCGGTCCGCTGATATGTATATTGTGTCTCCAATGGAAACACACTAACGGCAAATACAAAGAAAGCAAGGTTGCTATGCCGTATCGATTACGACGTTTGTTCAGATCTCATACACAACAGCCCGGCTCTGATTCAGACAGAGAAAAATCAACCCCGTTGTATTCTTCCCTGCAGGATAATCTGAAAGAAATAAAAAAGAAGAACGGGAACAGTTCTGATTTGGTGATCCGTACCTTAACGACGGGTGGGGTTCAATGGAATACCGCCGTTGTTTATATTGACGGCATCGTAGACAATAAACGGATTGACGAATTCCTGCTGGAGCCGCTGCTGCAGCTGCAGGCTCCTGCAGAGACTGTTCCAAATCAGGCGGTTCCGTCGTTTATTGCCGAACAGGTCATTGCCCTGGGAGGAATTGACCCGGTATTGGACTGGGAAGCACTCTATGAGTCGGTGATGGCAGGAAGGGCGGTCCTTTTAATTGACGGTTCGAAAGAAGCGTTAAGTACGAGTACCATAGGTGGGGAACAGCGGTCGGTGGAAGAGCCGCCGACGGAAATATCGATTCGCGGGCCTCGTGAAGGATTTACGGAATCGATCCGGACCAACACCGCGATGGTCCGCCGCCGCATCAGAAATCCGGATCTGCGGGTGAAACCGATGAAGATCGGCCGCAAGACAAAAACAAGAGTGGAAATCATGTACCTGGAGGGCGTAGCCGATGATGATGTTGTTCAGGAAGTCCACCGTCGTTTAAAACGAATTGAGATGGACAGCATTCTCGAGTCCGGTTATATCGAAGAACTGATTGAGGATCAACCGTCCTCTCCGTTTCCGACGATTCATTTTACGGAACGCCCGGACTCTGCCGCCGGCAATATTCTTGAAGGCAGGGTGGCGGTCTTTGTTGACGGAAGCCCGTTTGTCCTGCATCTGCCGTCGGTGTTTATTCAGTTTTTTCAATCGGTGGATGATTACTACAGCCGTTCCTATATTGCTTCTTCGCTGCGTATGCTCAGAATTATGGTTTTTTTAATATCCCTATATGCTCCTGCCACGTATGTGGCTGCTACAACCTTTCACCAGGAAATGATTCCGACCCAGCTGTTGATCGTCCTTTCGGCGCAGCGGGAAGCGGTTCCTTTTCCAGCGGTCATCGAGGCGTTCATTATGGAAACGACGTTTGAAATATTACGGGAAGCCGGGATCCGCATGCCGAAAGCGGTAGGGCAGACCGTATCAATCGTCGGCGCCCTTGTGATCGGCCAGGCAGCGGTGCAGGCCGGGATTGTATCACCGGCGATGGTCATTATTGTGGCGATTACAGCGATAGCAAGTTTTACGACACCCTCCTACTCCATGGCGATCGCTGCGCGTCTAATCCGATTTGTATTTATGGTAATCGCAGCTTCTTTCGGATTTTACGGCTTGATTCTGTCTTTTATTATGATAACGGCTCACTTATGCAGCCTGCGTTCGTTTGGTGTGCCGTATATGGCTCCTTTGGCCCCGTTTATTCCCGCTGACTTCGGAGACTCTGTTATCCGCCTGCCGTGGTGGGGATCCAAAGAACGTCCGCGGCTGATCAGCGGGAAGGATAATGTAAGGGAAGGAAGGGACTTGAAGCCACAACCCCCCGAGACACGAAGCGTGTTAAAACAACAGATAAATAAAGGTGACCTGGATGAAGACTAAATTATTTGGCTTGACTTCCGTTTTGTTCAGTCTCTTGTTTCTTTCCGGATGCTGGAGCAATCAGGAGCTTCCTGATCTGGCCCTTGTTTCAGGGATTGGGATGGATCTGGAAGAGGACGGCCGCTATACCGTTACTGTCCAGGTGATCAACCCGGGGAATGTGGCCGGAGAGGGCATGCAGGGTACCGGAGGATCCGAAAGTCCGCCTGTATCAACCTACACGGAATCAGGCTGGAATCTGACGTCCATTAACCGCAAAATGTCAAAAAAAGTGTCCCGGAAGCTGTATTACGCCCACACAAACCTTGTCGTGATCAGTGAAAAACTAGCCCGAGAGGAAGGAATTGTGCCAGTTTTCGATGTGCTGGAACGGGACCATGAATTCCGCACAAGCGCTAAAGTAGTAATCTCCCATCAGGCTGATGCAGAAGATATCATGAAAACACTGAGCAGCATTGATAAAATTCCGGCAAATAAAATTATTAATACGTTGAGAACGACAGAAAAAGTGTGGGGGGAGCAATTCAGCATCAGTACGAGAGAAGTGGTGGAAAGGCTCGTTACAACTGGTGAAGCCCCGGTCATTACGTCGTTTCATACCATTAAAAATCAGGGAGAGACGATTAAAAGCATTCAACAGACCAATCCGGAAGGCCGTCTCGCTGCCGCGGGCCTGGCCCTATTCAAAAACGGAAAAATGGTGGATATGACGACGGGGGAAATATCCAAAGGAATCTTGTGGATGTTGGATAAAATAAAGGCCACGGCCGTTTCTGTTGACGTAAAAGAAAAAAAGCATGGAGCGGTGTTTGATATGGTGCGCCATCAGACAAAAGTATCGGCCGATGTGCAGAAGAACGGGGCTGTCCGTGTGAATGTCAACATTTCTGCAGAAGGGAGCGCAAGTGAAGTGAAAACAGCGGTTGATCTGTCCGATCCCCATACATTGAACGATATGGAAAAGAAGGTGGAAGAAAAGATCAAACAAAGCATCCGCAAGGCAGCCGAAAAAGCACAGGAGCTGCAAACCGATATACTGGGATTCGGCGAAGCCGTCCATCGTGCTGATCCGGATCAATGGAAAAAATGGGAAAAGGATTGGGATGAAAAATACTTCCCCGAGGTAGAAGTGGATGTTTCCGTGGATGTATTTATTCGACGAACCGGCCTTCGTAATGAACCCTTTCACAGAAATCTTTCAGACTGAACCGATACAGGGGGGTGGAGCGGATGGAAAAGGCAAAAATAAATGCCGGACAGCTGTTTGTGCTGATCTTTTTGTTTGAAATGGGCAGTGCGCTGCTGCTGTCTTTGGGCACCGAGGCGGAACAGGATGCCTGGCTGGCTGTTCTGGTGGGAATGGCCGGGGGCCTTTTCCTGTTCTGGATGTATTACCGTTTGTATCTGTATTATCCGGATATTCTTCCGACCACGTATATGCAGCGTATTATCGGGCCGGTTTTTGGCAAAATCGCAGCTTACCTTTATATCATCCTTTTTTTGTATAGTGCCGCGCGGGTGCTGCGCGACTTCGGGGAAATGCTTGTGACCTTCGCTTATAACGAAACCCCCCTTTTTATCATTAACGCGCTTCTTATCCTTATTGTTATTTACACGGTCCATAAAGGTATTGAAGTCGTTGCCAGGACAGGGGAGCTGTTGTTTGTCGTTCTTTATGTACTGGCTGTGCTGGGGTTCATATTAATTGTTATTTCTGGTCTGATTGATATTGATAATTTGAAGCCGGTGCTGGAAGGCGGTATCAGCCGGGTCTTGAAAACAGCCGGCATGGAAACGTTGTATGTACCGTTTGGGGAAGCAGTTGTCTTTTTCATGATCCTACCGTACGTAAACCGCCCGGATAAAATAAAACCGGCTGCGTTTTCAGCGCTTGTCCTAAGCGGTATTAATCTGGCGATTACAACGGCGGTAAATATTTCGGTGCTTGGGGTGGATTTGACAGATCGTTCGCAGTTTCCGCTTTTAAATACCATCCAGGCCATCCAGGTAGCTGATTTTCTGGAGAGGCTGGACGTCTTTTTTATGATCGCCTTAATTATTGGAGGATTTATTAAGATAAGTGTTTATTTTTATGCTGCTGTGCTTGGTGTATCTGATTTATTCCGAATGAAAGAAATCTCCATTCTGATTTTTCCGCTTGGTCTTATCGTCCTCTTTCTTTCTATTGCGACTGCAAGCGGATATGCAGAGCATATCCAGGAAGGACTTCAAATTGTGCCGTTATCCATGCATCTGCCTTTTCATGTGATTTTGCCTGCGCTGCTGCTAGCAGCGGCCGCTCTAAAAAAACGCCGGGGACGTGCATAAACAGAAAGATTTCTGAAAAACTAAGACAAGAACCGGTTAATTAGACAAGCCGGCAGGAGGCTGAAAACTCAGGAGAATAGGTAATGATATATGAATAACAATCAGGAAAAACAGAGCAGAAAACTGGAAATTGTGCTATGGAGCATTGCCCTGCCCGGGTTTGGTCATTTAATACTCGGAAAATATGTGAAAGGAATACTGCTCGTTTTGCTGGAAGTAATAGTAAACGTTTTTGGCCGGTTCAATCATATTATCGTATTGAGCTTTCATGGAAATATTCAGGAAGCGATTGAACAAACCAATTATCAATGGCTGATGTTTTACCCGTGTCTCTATTTTTTCGCGATATGGGATGCTTACCGGGAAGCAGGCGGTGGGGAAAAGCCCTTTTCGTATCTGCCCATGGCGTTTTCAGCCTATTTTGTCACGATAGGCTTAATTTTTTCTCCGGTATTTACATTTTATGGATATAAAATCGGGCCGATGTGGCTTCCAATGCTGTTTCTTCCCATCGGACTTGGTGTTGGTACGTTGATCAGAAAAATACTTGTCAATAATAAACAGAATGCTTGAAGGAGGCATGGCAGTGGATAGACAGGACACTCACCTTACATCTTCTGAAATCGGAAGCTTATGGACCACGTATATGAATGACAGCATGTCAAATGTGATACTGTCGTTTATGCTGCAGCATCTACAGGATACAGAAATCAGGAATGCCGTGCAGTATGCATATGATATTACAGAGCGCGATCTGAAAGAGATGAGTGCCCTTTTTGAAAAGGAGGATTATGTGAAGCCGGATGGCTTTTCCGACCAGGATGTTCACATGGATGCCCCTTGGCTGTTTTCTGATATTTTTTGTTTAACCTATGTAAATCACATGTCTAAAGTCGGCATGATGACCTACAGCGGGTTTCTCGGCATGAGCCGACGGGAAGATGTACGTGCTTTCTATACAAAGCTCCTGTCTGATACGTCCTCCCTTTACAACATGACGACCGAGACAGCAGTGTCCAAGGGCATTCATGCCACCCCTCCTTATCTGAATGTGCCGAAAGAGCGGGAGTATATTGAAAGTAAACATTATATGAGCGGTCTCCATCCTTTCCGTGACAAACGCGCATTGAATGCAGTGGAAATTGCATACCTATATTTGAATATCTTCACGAATGCCGTCGGGGTGAAACTGGCTATTGCATTCGCGCAGACCTCTATGTCCAAAGAAGTTCAGAATTATATGTTACGGGGGAAGGAAATATCGAATAAACATATTAAGGTTTTCACCTCCATTCTCGATGAAAATGATATTGTCACACCGAGGCTGCCGGATCTTGGTGTCAGTGATTCGACCACCCGCACGTTTTCCGACAAATTAATGATGTTTCACATGTCCCTGCTCACCGCAGCAGGAGTCGGAAACTATGCGCTGGCGATGTCTGCGAGTCTGCGGACGGATCTGATTCTTGATTATGAGCGGTTGTCAATGGAGGTGGCGAAGTTTGCAAAGAGCGGGATAGATATTATGATTAAGCATAACTGGATGGAACAGCCCCCGGAAACTCTGGATAGAACTCAACTGACCCGAAAAAACAATAAATAATAATCATTATTGTTTACAAATCGTAAGGGTTACGATACACTGACATAAGTTTAATCGTAATCGTTACGAAAGGGGAATGGAGTAGTGAGAAATTGTGTAGTGACTGCGGCTGTCATTCTGCTTACAGCCGGATTGACAGCGGCGTGCGCATCGGAGGAGCCGGGTGAAAATAACAGCGGATCACAGGCGGCAGGAGAAGGGGAAACGTTACATATTTATACGACGTTAGCGGCATGGAAGGATTTTGCGGAACGAATCGGAGGAGATGACGTAGAGGTGGAGAACCTCGTACCGTCCGGTGCGGATCCGCACAGCTTTGAGCCCACGTCGCAGACGATGGTTGATATTGCTGAGTCGGATGCGTTTATGTACAACGGGGCAGGCATGGAAGGATTTGCGGATGCGGTCAATGAAACGGCTGCTGCCGAAGGCGTGGAGTCTCTCGCGGTAACGGAAGGCCTGGATCTGCAGGAAACAGCCTCCGGGCATGATCACAGTGGAGAGGACCATAACCATGAAAGCACCGTAGATCCACATATCTGGCTTGATCCGGTTCTTGCCGGCGAAGCGGCGGAAAATATAAAAGACATGCTGGTCGAGCTTCGTCCGGCCAAGGAAGAAACGTTTCAGGAAAATTATGAGGCGCTCACAGAGGAACTGAACACTCTCGATGAGGAGTTCAGCAGTATGGCAGAGGAAGCGGCCAACGATACCTTTATTGTTTCGCATGCTGCTTATGGATATTGGGAAGACCGCTACGGGCTGGAACAGACCGCAGTGACAGGGATTTCCCCTTCCGACGAACCATCCCAGAAAGAACTGCAGTCCATCATTGATACGATCGAAACGACCGGCATTAATCACGTGCTGCTGGAGAAGAATGTGTCGTCAAAAGTCACAGAAGTGGTGCAGGAGGAAGCAGGGGCAGAAGCGCTTTACCTGCATAACCTGGCTTCGCTGACAGAAGAAGAACGGGAAGCAGGTGAGGGCTACTTCAGCCTGATGCGGACCAATATAGAAAATTTGAAAACCGCGCTCCAGCATTCGGAAGAGCCGGAAACGGAGAGTGGCAGCCACGAAGGACATGATCATTAAAATGTATAGATAATGGGATATAAAAATCCGGACGATCGTCTGCTGTGTTGAAAGAAGCCGACATCGTCCGGGTTTTTTTAGGGAGATTAAAGGGATGGGGACATTGGATGTTTCCGTAATGAATTTAGTGTCCACATAATCCGTTCCGGGAGACACTGTGACTCTTTCACGGGCGCTTAATGGCTGCATGCCATCCGCTTGAAACCACTATGGTCTGGTTTTTACGACGTAGTATCCCTAAGACGACGCTATGGGTAGACTATCGCCGGGGGAGAGTCTTATGCTGCGTTGGCTGGTATTGATGCCTATATGGCGGGTAAATCTCTTAATTCGGCTTGTATGGCGGTTCATTTGGCAGGTAAATGCCGGCATTCGGCAGCTAAACGGAGATGTTTGGCTGGTACATGCTCCGGGTGGATACATTACCATTCATTCCGTAAAAGCTGCTCCAGCTGGGTATTCCTGTTTTCCTGTTCTTCCGGTGCTGCCAGGTCGTATTTTTTGAGAAGATGAAAGACCTCATTTAAGGTTTCCTGTGTCTGTTCCTTGTGAAGAGCCTGTTCTGTATGGTGGTACAAAGACTCCGGCAGGAACGGTTTCTGGCTTTCGAGCTTCGTTTTAACGTCTTCCAGGCTATGATCGATCGGGCATGAACTCACAGGGTCCCCACTCCTTTTTCGGTGATTCGTTCATCATGGGTGTACACATTCAGTTTGTCTCCCCGGATAAAACCGACGGCGGTGATATTCAGGTCATCAGCAAGGTCGATGGCGAGGCTGGTCGGGGCGGATTTGGAGAGGACAATCCCGACCCCTATCTTGGCCGCTTTTGTTAATACTTCCGATGACAGCCGGCCGCTGAAAACAAGGACTTTATCCCTGACGTTCCACCGGTTTACGAGGCAGTGTCCGTACAACTTATCGAGTGCATTGTGGCGGCCGATATCCATCCGTGTCAGCAGCAGCTCTTCTGTGGAACAGAGTCCGGCATTGTGTACGCCGCCGGTTTGGTGGAACGCTCTGCTTTCCCTCTGCATCGCTTCCATCAGCATAATACAGCGGGAGGGAGAAAGCTTTACCGACGAACCGGCGGTTTTGGCCATTTTCATATCATTGTGGAAATAAAACTGCCGGCTTTTGCCGCAGCAGGAACCGATGAAGCGCCTGGAGTGTCCGGCCGGGGAAAGGTCGGGGTTTTTATGAAGGGTGATATAGGCAAAACCGGCCTCCTTATCCAGGTACAGACTGTAAATATCGTCATAAAAGAGAATAATTCCTTCCGAAGCGAGAAATCCGATGACCATATCACGGAGATGCTCCGGAGAACAGACCATCGTGGCAAATTCTTCTCCGTTAACATATATGGTGAGCGGCATTTCATTCACAATGAGGTCTGTTGTTTGATGAATATCCCCAGCCCGGTAAGACGTAATCGGACGGGGTTCACTTATGTTATCTGCCACAAGCCTGCTCCCCTTTCTGTTGCCTTTATTATGTTTATCATATCAACCCTGTGATAAGCATTCAAATCCTAGTCAAAAGAATCTAAATTATCTCATTTATTGAAAAAGTCAGGAATTCGTTATAGAATGAATGAAATATGAATATTTTGTGAAAGGAGAAGGATGTAACAGCGTTCCTGTTATGATTGTCTGCTTTCTCAAAAATGTAAGCGATTACTGCATGGTAAAACAGCGTTCCTGTTTCTGCTGTATACGTCGTTTTTTCAGAACAATGGTGACGTTTGTTTTGAGAAAGCGGCGTTTTTTAATGAAACAGGAAATGTAAAAGAAGGAGTGAATGGTATGGGAACAAAGCTGAAAAACAGATGGTTGATTGCATTGTCGGCGGTTGGAATACATATTTCCATTGGTTCGGTGTATGCGTGGAGTGTGTTTACCAATCCGCTTCAGGATGAGATGGGCTGGTCATTGTTCTGGGTCAACTTCACCTTCAGTCTTGCTATTTTATTTCTCGGGCTGGCTGCCGCGTTTCTCGGTCATTTTGTAGAAAGATACGGACCGAGGGTGGCAGGCCTTACAGCAGCCGGTTTTTTTGGAGCGGGTGTGTTGGGGGCAGGTGTGGCTGTTACGATAGAATCACTTATTCTTCTGCTTATTTCTTACGGCGTTTTCGGCGGTATCGGTTTGGGTATAGGTTATATTACACCGGTCTCATCACTGGTGAAATGGTTCCCTGACCGGAGAGGGATGGCAACGGGTCTTGCTATTATGGGATTTGGATTTTCTGCTGTCATCTTCAGTCCGCTGCAGGAAGCATTAATTGGATCGGTCGGTATAGCCAATACTTTTTTTATCATCGGGGCTATCTTTCTATGCTGTATGACGGCTTCGGCCTTGTACCTGGAACGGCCGCCGGAAGGATATATGCAGGATAAAGTAAAGGCCGACACGAAGAGAAAAGCGGACCTGTCCCAGCTTACGGCGAATGAAGCGGTGAAAACAAGACGATTCTGGTTTTTGTGGCTGATGTTATTCATTAACGTGACCTGCGGTATTGCAATACTAGCTGTGGCGGCTCCTATGGGTCAGGAAGTGGCAGGGTTGTCTGCCGCAGCTGCAGCAACGATGGTCGGTATTATGGGATTTTTCAACGGACTGGGGCGTATCGCCTGGGCTTCGGTCTCTGACTATATCGGCCGTGCCAATGTATACACCACCTTTTTCGTCATCCAGGTGGCTGCTTACTTTTTTCTGCCGGTGATTGGTCAGGCCATCGTATTCCAGATTCTACTGTTTATCATTATTTCCTGTTACGGAGGCGGTTTTGCTTCTATTCCGGCTTATATCGGCGATCTGTTTGGGACGAAGGAACTGGGCGCTATCCACGGTTATATTTTAACCGCATGGGCGGCAGCCGGACTTGTCGGTCCCAGTATTTCCTCCACTGTTCGTCAGATGACACAAAGCTATATCGCAACGTTGTATATTTTTGCCGGCATGATTGCAGTGGCACTGGTCCTTTCATTCTGGATCCGCAAGGATATTAATGCACTCCGAAGACAGCAGCAACAGGAGGAAGCAGGATAAAACGTTCAAAAAGGTTGAAGAGGTATGAACAGATATGAAGCTGAATTCAGTAATTTAGTGCGGTCGTTCCGCAAAAAACACATGGGAAAGGGGCCCAGCCATATCACGACGACATTCTGTAAAAACTGGGCCATATGTGAGATGGAGGGGAACCTTTCCCCTGTAGAGAAGTTTATCGCAAGTGAAAAAGACGGGCGGCAGATGCTTCGTGAAGCCAGAACACAGATGGTGAAAGAAATGTACCGGAAGCATCGTCCGTATGAAATGGAAGAAATGCTGGGAAGTAATTTTGTGGAATTATTTGTTGATATTGATATCGAAAAAGATGTCGGGATGTCCATCTTTGTTTTTGAAGATAACCTGGAGCAAAAGTTCAGCAGCAAATCATAACATCATCGGTAGAAAGGAGCGGGCATGTTGGGTGGCAAAGTAGAAGTGAAAGTAAACGGAACAGAGAAAACAGTAAACGGTGATCTTTCAGCCCTTAACGTCCTGACGGAACAGGAGGAAGAGGTGCCTTCTGTCTGCTATCATCCCAGTCTCGGGGCAATTGAGACGTGTGACACCTGTATTGTGGAAAAAAACGGGGAATTAGTACGGGCCTGCTCCTCCGAGGTTCACCCGGGAGATGAGTTCAATACGGTCTCCAGGGAAGTCAAAGACGCGCAGAAGGTTGCGATCGACCGGATTCTTTTTAACCACGAGCTTTACTGTACGGTCTGCGACTATAACAACGGCGGCTGTGAGATTCATAATACGGTGAAGGAAATGAAAATCGAACATCAGAGTGTGCCGTTTGAACCAAAGCCGTATCAAAAAGATTCGAACAGTTTTTACCGTTATGATCCGGATCAGTGCATTCTGTGCGGGCGCTGTGTGGAAGCCTGTCAGGACGTGCAGGTCACCGAAACACTGACGATTGACTGGGAACGTGAACAGCCGCGGGTAATCTGGGATAATGACGTTCCGATTGAAGAATCGTCCTGTGTATCCTGCGGGCACTGCTCGACGGTATGTCCATGCAATGCGATGATGGAAACCGGCATGGAAGGAGAAGCCGGCTACATGACCGGAATGGAAGAAGATACCCTGCGCCCGCTCATTGATATTACAAAAGGGGTGGAAACAGGCTACAGTTCGATCCTTGCCATATCGGATATGGAAGCCTCGATGCGGGAAAGCCGGATCGAAAAGACGAAGACGGTGTGTACGTACTGCGGGGTCGGCTGCAGCTTTGATGTCTGGACAAAGGGTCGTGACATATTAAAGATCGAACCGCAGCAGGAGGCACCTGCTAACGGCATTTCCACCTGTGTGAAAGGGAAATTCGGGTGGGATTTTGTGAACAGTGAAGAGCGCCTCACAAAGCCGTTGATCCGTGAAGGACAGATGTTCCGTGAAGCGGAATGGACCGAAGCGCTGGATTTGATCAAACGGAAGTTCACCGGTATCAAGGAGGAACACGGAGCGGACGCGCTCAGTTTTATCAGTTCATCCAAGTGTACCAATGAAGAATCGTACTTAATGCAGAAGCTGGCCCGGGGTGTCATCGGCACCAATAATGTCGACAACTGCTCCCGTTACTGTCAGAGCCCGGCGACGATGGGACTGTTCCGCACCGTCGGTTACGGAGGGGACTCCGGATCCATCACGGACATTCAGCAGAGTGAACTTATCATTACCATAGGGTCGAACACATCGGAGTCCCATCCGGTGCTCTCAACCAGAGTGAAAAGTTCCCACAAGCTCCACGGCCAGAAGCTGATCGTATCCGATCTGCGGAAACATGAAATGGCGCAGCGGTCGGACTTGTTTATCCGCCCGGAATCCGGAACTGACTTGATCTGGCTATCTGCGGTGACCAAATACATCGTGGATCAGGGTTGGGCGGATGATTCCTTTCTGGAGAAGAACGTGAACGGAGTAGAACATTTTAAAGAAACGCTCGCCCCTTACACGATGGAATATGCTTCCCAAATGACCGGAGTGTCTCAGGACGATTTAATCCGTACCGCCCAAATGATTCATGAGGCCGGCAGTGTCTGTATTCTCTGGGCGATGGGTGTCACCCAGCACCAGGGTGGAAGCGATACGAGCACAGCGATATCCAACCTGCTTCTTATCACCGGCAACTACGGCCGGCCCGGCACCGGCGCCTATCCGCTCCGCGGACACAATAACGTGCAGGGAGCCAGCGATTTCGGCAGTATGCCGGACCGCTTTCCAGGCTATCAGTATGTCAGTGATGATGAGGTGAGAAGTCGTTTTGAAGAGGCCTGGCAGGCGGATATTCCGAAAGAAAAAGGGCTGAATAACCATGAAATGGTGGATGCCATTCATGACGGCAAACTGAAGTCAATGTATCTCAAAGGCGAGGATATGGGCATTGTCGATTCCAATATCAACTATGTCCACGGCGCTTTTGAAAAACTGGATTTCTTTGTTGTGCAGGATCTGTTTCTCACCACTACCGCCCAGTTCGCGGACGTCGTACTTCCGGCAAGCCCGAGTCTGGAGAAAGACGGGACCTTTACGAATACAGAACGCCGGATTCAGCGGTTGTACCAGGCACTGGAACCGCTCGGTGATTCCCGTCCGGACTGGAAGATTATCATGGACATTGCAAACCTGCTCGATGCAGGCTGGGAGTATGAGCATCCATCTGAAATAATGGATGAAGCCGCCTCGTTAACTCCGCTGTTTGCAGGGGTGTCTTATGAAAAACTGAAAGGATACCAAAGTCTGCAGTGGCCGGTGCACGCTGACGGTACCGATGAACCGATGTTGTTTGCCGAACGGTTTCCGTTTGAAGACGGGAGGGCCCGCCTCTATCCGGTCGAATGGACAAAACCGGTGCAGTATGAGGAAGAGTATGACCTGCAGGTGAACAATGGACGACTGCTGGAGCATTTCCATGAAGGAAACATGACCTATCAGTCGGAAGGAATTACACGCGGCACGCCGCGTGCCTTTGTCGAAGTATCGCCGCAACTGGCGGAAGAACGGTCGTTGAGCAACGGCACACTCGTACGGCTGATTTCTCCGTACGGCGCGGTCAAACTCCCATGTCTGGTGACGGAGCGGGTACAGAAAAAAGAAATCTATATCCCGCTGAATGATGACGGAGACGGGGCGGTCAACCGCCTCACGAGCAGCTATGCGGATAAAGACACGGATACCCCGGCGTACAAAGAAGTGCGGGTGAAAATGGAAGTTCTGGAGGAGGAAGGGTCTTCACCGCTTCCGAAAATCAATCATCGTTTTGGGAATCCACAGCCTCAGATTGGTGTGCAGGTGGAGAAAAAATGGCAGCGGAACGACTACACCTTTCCCGGGGACGTAGTGAAAGGAGGATACCGTTGACATGGCGGAAAAAATCCAGCATATAAAGAGACAGGAGCCATCGGAAGAAGAAAAGCGGGAGCAGGACCTCCGTGAAATCGAAGATGCCTTGATTGAGAATAAAGAAGTGATCCTGAAATCCCTCTCCACACTGAAGCATGCGGATGACCGCGGCGTGATTTCGCTTCTGCACGGTCTGTTTGCCGACGGCGATAAAGTGCTGAAAGTACTCGCCGATACCATGAACAATGAGGAAAATACGAAAGCAATCCGTCATCTTCTGCTCCTGATGGGGGTTGCCGGTAAACTTGATGTGGAAAAAATAGAGCCGCTGCTGCTGAAAGTCAACGAAGGCCTGCGGCGTGTCGGCGAAGCCGGGGACACCGAAGAAAAGACGGGGTACATGGATCTCGTAAAATCATTAAAGGACCCGGAAGTCAATCGGGCGGTCACGCTGCTTCTCACCTTCCTGAAAGGAATGGGGCAGGAGACGGAGCAGGATATGAAAACGGACGGACAGTCTCCCGATTAACATGCGTTTTGGCTGCACTATGTTGTAAAAAGAACGTTTTTTCCTTTTTTTAGTGTTCTGTCACAGCTATGATGCTTGATTTTGTGTAAAATGAAAGAAGCATCTGTAACAGAACGAAAGAGAGGCAAAGCGTATGAAGTCAAAAATTCTTGTCGTTGTGACGGCTGTAGTATTTGCTGCAATGGGTGTTTTTCTGTTTACGAGACCGGACAATCCGGCCGGAAGTCAGGCAGGGTCGAAGCTGGAGCTGGATGATCAGCCGGTGATGGGAGAAAACGATGCACCGGTGCAGGTGGTGGAATTCGGTGACTATAAGTGTCCGGCCTGCAAATCGTGGAATCAGACGGTGTTTCCGATGCTGGAACAAAGCTATATTAACAACGGCGATGTATCTTTTTCCTATGTGAATACCCTGTTTCACGGTGAGGAATCGAGGCTTGCAGCCTTGGCTTCCGAATCCGTATGGGACCGCCATCCTGATGCATTCTGGTCGTTTCATGACACCTTGTTTGAAAACCAGCCGGACAATCAGTCGCATGATGACGTATGGATCACCCCGGATGCCCTTGGAGAAATTGCGTCGCAGCTGGACGAGGGGCCGGAGCCGGCACAGCTTGTAGAAGACGTGGAGCAAGCTGCTTATGAAGAGCGGGTGAATACCGACCAGGCGCTGGTGGATGAGAATAATATTGAATTGACCCCGAGTATTTTGGTGAATGGAACCCTCATGGAAGATCCGTTTGACTGGGAGGCCATTCAGGCCGCGATTGAAGAGGAACTGGAGCAGGGGGCATGAGAAAAATAGTCACCTCTTATGGACTATATGCTGCCTGGCTGGTGTCGGCAGCAGCTGTTCTCGGAAGTTTGTATTTCAGCGAAGGACTTGGATTTGAACCGTGCGAACTCTGCTGGTATCAGCGTATTCTGATGTACCCGCTTGTCATTGTGCTGGGTATTGCGGCTTATGATCATAATACCCGCATCATCCGGTACGTGCTTCCTCTTTCTGTGATAGGCGTTTTGATTTCGGCGTATCATTATCTGATGCAGAAAATACCAGGATTTGCGCCTGTGGAACCGTGCGCCGAAGGAGTGCCGTGCCAGGGGCAGTATATCAATATGTTTGGATTTATCACCATTCCCTTTCTTGCCTTGCTGGGCTTTCTGCTTATCACTATCCTGTTGTCGCTGCTTGCCAAGTGGAAGCAGGGCTGATGAACGATCCGGATGACGCCGTGTCATCCGGATTTTTAGCGTCATGCGGCCAAAACGTGTCGGAAATCGTGCATAAACGTAATCATGAATGGTTTAGAAGACAGTTTGCGGCTGCCGGGAGCCGGTCAAACGTAACCCGGCGAGTTTCATAACGACGTTTAGGGTGCGCGGAAGCGGTGCAAACGTAACTATGGGAAGATGGCGGTGTTGTTTGAAGAGACGTTCCAACAAAAATGCCCGTTACTGGTAATAGGCATACTTTCCTTTCCCTGTTATTTGGAAGTTGGTGGACAGGATTCTCCTTATCGACCGCGGAGGCAGGCCGCCCCCGCACCATTCGATGACGGTGTTGGTGGTGAGTCTGGCATCCGGAAACAGGAGCCTGAATTCTTCTATGCTCTGCAGCACTCCCTGATCCCTGCTTACAGTGGTTCGACACTCCGGGCAGATCAGCATTCTCTTCTCTTTTTTCATAAAAGAAAAGCATGCTGCGCAGACGATACCTTTTTGCAGGTCGGTGAAAGTATAGGGCGGCGTCCGCGGAGGAAAGGGAATGGTCGTCCCGCGTTCAAGGAGATGTTCGGCCTTTAACTCCTCCCTCTCTCCGGAAGGCAGGGATTCCTGTTTCCATTTCTGAACAAATCGGTCGGTCTGGGAAGGGAAAAGAAGCGGCATATCAGGAGAAGCGTGGTAAAGAGTGAAGCAAGGATGCATGAAAATAAGGGAAGCGTGTATCGGGGTGTTCCAGTTAAGCTGGTGCATCAGTTGGCGGAGCAGGGATTCGTTTTTTCTTAACTGCAGCAGGGGGCTTTTTATTTCTTTTCCATATACGGTATACCATCTATCGTCTTCTACATAAAAATCACCTTCGTAATGTTTCACTTCAAATAGGTAGATTCCTTGAGGAGTGATCCATAACGAGTCGAGCTGGCAGTAGGTGTGATTTATTTCAAAAGAAATATCATGAATCATAACCGGCTGCGGGTCGAGCGTGGATGCCCAGTCGTCGAATTGTCGTTCTCCCTGAAATCCTTTTTCAAGATGGTGGTAATACTGCTTTTCTTTTGGTGGGAGAGAAGAGCGGATGTTCAGACTTCGAAACAGCAGAAGTTCGGGGGAGGGGCGGCGCTTCTTTTTTATCATAGGTCACTCCCTTTCGATTTCTTCTATCATAGGGAAAGGTGGAAGAAAAAGCAAGACCCGGCGTCTAAACGACGATTGGGGCAGACGGAAGTATCGTAAACGTAATCATGAAAGGTTCTACGTAACGTTTGGCACGCTGCACCACGTTAAAAACGTAACTATAAATCCGTCATAACGACGTTTGGACGAAAAATGAGTGCTTAAACGTAACAATGAACGCCTCGCGAGACCAAAATAAAAGAAAGAGCTGCGCATCCAACAGGCAGCTCCTTTTTTAATATTCCCTGTGATTTTCAATCTGTTCGCGGATCTGGCGCTGCCGTTCCTCTTCTTCCCGCTCGCGGGTCTCCCGGTAATCCTCTCTGATAGATTTAAGCAGCGACACTGCTCCGACGAACAGGACGACAGAGAACGGGAGGGCCCCGACGAGAGATGCCGTCTGCAGACCGTTCAGCCCGGCGCTGATGATCAAGACCAGAGCCAGCGAGGCAATGAGGGTGCCCCAGATAATTTTTACAATAACAGAAGGGTTCTGATCGCCGTTGGAGGTCATCATCCCAAGTACAAACGTGGCGGAATCGGCGGATGTCACCAGGAAGGTGAACAGCAGGCAGATCGCCAGGATAGAGAGAACGGTCCCCAGCGGCACATGCTCCAGCATCGCAAAAAGGGCGGTTGCCGTATTCTCCTCCACAGCTCCGGTAATATCGGTTCCCTGAAACAGATCAAGGTGGACGGCGGTACCGCCGAAAATACCGATCCAGATAATCCCGATTGTCGGAGGAGCGACCATCACACCGAGCACGAATTCACGCAGGGTCCGTCCCTTGGAAATCCGGGCGACGAACATCCCGACAAATGGAGCCCACGCAATCGTCCAGGCCCAGTAATAGACCGGCCAGTCCTGGACCCATGTACTGTCTGTGTACTGATCCAGCCGGAGACTCGCCTGGAAAAAGTTCTGCAGGTAGTCACCGATACCTGTCGTGATCGCGTTTAGAATAAATCCGGTCGGCCCGATGAACAGCATCGCAACCATCAAGAACAGCGCAAGCCCCAGGTTCACATTACTGAGGTACTTGATCCCGCGGTCGAGCCCCGACAGCGTGGAAAGCATGAAAAAGATAAACATGGCTGCCACAATGACAAACTGGAGAACCCGGCCGGAGCTCAGATCAAAAACACTGCCCAGACCGCTGCTGATCTGGAGAACACTCAACCCAAGGGTGGTAGCAACGCCCATCACGGTTGCGATAACGGCAATGATATCAATGGAATGAAGCAGAGGCTTCTTCCCGGTGTGGCCGATCACCGAATTCATCGTATCGCTGATCAGGCTGCGTTCATCCTGCCGATAGAGAAAATAGGAAATGGCCAGGCCAACAAAGGTAAAGGACGCCCATTGATGAATGCCATTGTTGAAAAATGCATTCCACATTGCTTCTCTGGCTGCAGCGGCGGTTTCTGCTTCAAGCCCGGGTTCAAAAGGGGGCGGGCTGCCAAAATGGGTCATCGGCTCCGCGACACCCCAGAAAACAATACTGACACCGAAGCCGCAGCTGAATAACATGGCAATCCAGGTGAAAAGCGGGTATTTTGGTTTCGCATCCACCCCGCCGAGCCGGATTTTACCGTACTTACTAAAGGCGAGGTAGAAATTGAATAAAATAAGAAACAGTACAAACACGAGGTAAAACCATCCGAATGTCCCGGCGATCCAGCCATATACGACGTCGGCGACATCAGAGAGCACTCCGGGGGCAGCAGCTCCCCATACTGCAAAAACGAAGATGATCGAAAAAGAAACCCAGAAGATGCTGTTCATGAATTGAAATTTCTTCTTTTTGTCGTCCACGTTGAAATCCCCTTTAGAAAAAATAGTAGTATGATGATAAGAAAAAAAGTAAATAAATCAATCAATGACATGGGTGGATACGGCAGCAGCTGCTTTTCTATGGCTGTCATCTCCCATCGTTTTGTCCGCCTTGCAGGTGTATACCCTTCCATGAACAAATTAATGTCACAAATTTGAAATTCCCTCCTTTCTCCTAATATGTTGCTGAATGGTCAAAACCGTTTCGTATAAGGCGGGGGACATGTCTGATATAATGAAAAATGATATTTATTATAGAAATGAAGAGGATAATCATGCGTAAAGATCAGAAGAAAAATCATCAGATGAGCGGGTCTTCCGCTTCCGGCAGTCCGCCGCTGGTGGACATACTGGCGAAAACGGTAAAAACGGGGATTATTAAGTCGAATCTGTTTCCGATGGCTGCGGGGCTTACGTTGGCATTGTATACCTATCAACTAGGCATTATAGAGAAACTTCCGGCGATTCTGAGTGCGTTTGCCGGGTCCATTCTGGTGATGGGGGCGGCAGGAGCTTTTAATAACCTGTACGACCGGGACATTGATTCCATGATGGAACGAACGAAAACCCGGCCGACCGTCACCGGTGATATTAAACCCGGCACCGTGCTGTGGCTGGCGCTGCTTATGAGCGCCGCCGGGGTAGGTATTCTGGCTCTGGCGACGCCCCTGGCAGCTTTATTGGGGTTATTGGGCATCTTTTTTTATGTCGTGCCTTATACGATGTGGAGTAAACGAAGAACCGTATACAATACGGAGATCGGCAGCATTTCCGGGGCGATGCCGCCGCTGATCGGATGGGCCGCAATGTACCCGGACATTTCCCATCCCGCCGTGCTCGGTCTGTTTGTGATTACGGTCATCTGGCAGATGCCGCATTTCTATGCCATAGCGATCCGCAAACATGAAGAATACCGTGCCGCAGGTGTACCGATGCTTCCGGTGGTGAAAGGTGTGCAGCGCACGTACGTGCAGACGAATGCGTACCTTGTCATCCTGATCGCAATCAGCTTTCTGCTCGGCACCCTCAGCCTTGGATTGATGCTCGTGTCTCTGCTTCTAAGTATCACCTGGCTTGTGTTAAGCATGTACGGCTCGAAGAAAATGGATCCGGAGAAATGGGCGAAAGCGATGTTTATTTTCTCTCTCGTTCATATGACGATTTTCTTCTCCACCGTTATTATTTACTCTCTTACCGGAATCCTGTTTCAACTTTGATGTACGTTAAAATAGATGAAGCCGGGCTGCTGATGAGTCCGGCTGATTTTCCGCTTCCGGGATATGTACTATTTTGAAAATTTTGTTTTCTAAAAAATGCCCCTTTTACTTTTCCTGGATTGATTTTCTGAAGAAGTACACGAATAATGAGGGGATAGTACGATACGGAGGCTTAGGAGTGATACCCATGACGATGCAGGGATCTTATATACCGGAACTGGTTCTGCTGTCGGTTGTGATTGCGGTGCTTGCCTCGTATGCCGCTTTTCATGCAGCAGGAAGGCTGAAAGGGTCCCTTGCTAAAACGAAGAATGGCTGGGCGCTAAGCGGCGGGTTTTGTCTGGGATCAGGCATTTGGTCCATGCACTTTATAGGCATGCTTGCCTATGACATGGATATGACGGTGACGTATGATCCTGTGCTGTTCATCGTCAGTATCGTATGTGCCGTAACGGCAAGCTGGCTTGCCTTTCTTATATTAAAATTCTTTACACCCCGGACGGTGACGCATCTGATCGGGGCGGTCGTGATCGGCGCAGGTATCGTATCCATGCATTACATTGGGATGGAGTCGATGCGGATGGGGGATGAGTTGGTCTATAATCCATTAATCGTTGCCTTGTCGATCTTTATCGCGTTTATTGCTTCGTTTACCGCTCTTCAGCTACTCTCTGCTGTCCCTGCTGTACCGCTTCGCATGAAGCAGGAGATAGGTTATCTCGGCAGCTCGGTTTTAATGGGGACGGCGATTGCAGGCATGCATTATACCGGCATGGCCGGGACTTCCTACTATTTTGACGGGGCCGGTGCAGATCCGGCCGGGAGTTCATTTATAGGATCCGGGCAGCTGTCGTTATTTATCGGAACCGCGATTTTGGCCATTTTGGCTATTACTATTATGGCAGCGGTATTCGACCGGAAAATAGAAACGAGCCGGGACCAGTATGATATGCTTGAAGGTTTATATCAGTCTATTATTCAATCAGCTAATGATGCTGTTGTTACCTCGGATCAAGATGGAACCATTATATCATGGAACGAGGCAGCGGCAGGTATTTTTGGATACAAGAAAGAAGAGGTGATCGGCCGGGACCTGACCGTTATTATTCCGGAATCTTATCTGAAAGAACACTGCGCCGGATTTGAACGCCATAAAAACACAGGGAAGCAGCGAGTGATCGGTTCCGTGGTGGAGCTTGAAGGGCTGCATAAAGACGGGCATACCTTCCCGGTCGAGCTGTCGCTTTCCTGTCAGCACAGAGGAGGCAGTATATACTATACCGGTATCATCCGGGATATTTCAGAACGGGTGAAGCAGCAGGAGCGCATCCAGGAACTGATCTATAGGGACGATCTAACTCAGCTTCCCAACCGGCGCATGTTAAATGAGCATCTCCAGAAAATACTGGATCAGAAGTCTTCGGAGCAGCTGGCTGTTCTATTTATTGATCTGGACCGGTTCAAACAGGTGAATGATGTATTCGGCCACCGGACGGGGGACAAGCTGCTTGTCACAGCCGCTGAACGTATGACGGAACATCTGCATAATGCGGACCTTCTATCCCGGCAGAGCGGCGACGAATTCGTTCTGGTGATGCCGGATGCCTCCGAGTACCAGGCCGGTCAAACAGCCGAAATGCTGTTGAAGGATTTAAACACCGCGTTTTTCATAGACGAAAAGGAAATGTTTGTTTCCGCATCGATCGGGATCAGTATGTATCCGGATGATGGGATGGGTGCCGAGGAGTTAATGAAACATGCAGATACGGCCATGTACAAGTCCAAACGTATAGGTGCCAGCCAGTACCGCTTTTTCACATCGGACATGAACGAAGAAGTGTCGAAAAAAATGGTGCTTGAATCCGACCTCCGAAAAGGGATGGAGCAGGAAGAATTTGTCCTCTATTATCAGCCGCAGGTGAGTGTTGCAACGAATGAAGTGAAAGGCTACGAAGCGCTGATCCGCTGGCACCATCCTGAGCTTGGCATGGTATCCCCGGCGGAGTTTATTCCACTCGCCGAAGAGACCGGCCTCATCATTCCCCTGGGCCGCTGGATTCTGCGGGAAGCATGCCGGCAGGCGGAGCAGTGGCGGCAGGAGGGCAGGATGGTGTCGAGAATATCCGTCAATATCTCCCCGCTTCAGTTCCGTCAGCCCGATTTTATTTCCATGATAAACGAAATCCTGGAGGAAACCGGACTTCCACCGAACTATCTCGAACTGGAAATAACCGAAAGTACCGTCCAGGATCCGGAGTATTCCGTACCGCTTATGAATGACATACGGGACATGGACGTCAACATTTCCCTTGATGATTTTGGTACAGGCTATTCCTCTCTGAGCTATCTGAAAGATTTTCCGCTCAACACCCTGAAAATCGATAAAACGTTTATCGACCATGTGGAAAGCCCGAGAGAAAAGGCAATCGTGGACGCTATTATTCACATGGCCCACCAGCTTGAATTCAATGTCATTGCCGAGGGCATTGAAAACGGCGTCCAGCTCGAGATGCTTTCCCGGAACCACTGCGAGGAATACCAGGGATATTACTACAGCCCGCCCCTTTCTCCCACCGCCATAAAACAGTGATGCATACCTGGTCTGACACCACCCTTTATGTTACAGAGGGTGGTATTATAATTTGAACCCTTGTAATACGATGTATAAAAACCTATACTGGAACTGTATTCCAGAAAAGGGGTAGAAGATAGTATGGATAAAGAAATGATGAAGGGAAACATTGATCTGATTCTGTTGTCGTTGATTGCGGAACGGGATTTGTACGGCTATGAAATGACAAAGAAGCTGAAGAGCCTGAGTGATGAGGCGTACAACATGAGTGAAGGTACGTTGTATCCGGCGTTAAAGCGGATGGAGAAGAAAGGCTGGGTGACATCATACTGGAGCGCGCCGGAAGGAGAGAGACGGAAGAAGTATTATGCCATCACCGAAGAAGGCGGGTCCGAACTCGAACGCAAGCGCAAAAACTGGGCGTCGCTTCATGATCTGCTGCATAAGGCGGGGAGAGCCTATGACACGTAAGCTGGAAGATTATGTGAAGCGGATCGCCGCTCAGACCGACTGCAGCCGCGCGGAGCGTGATGATTTGTATGAGGAGCTGTTATCGCACGTTCTCATGCGCCGTGATGAGGAAATGGCAGCGGGGAAAACAGAAGAAGAAGCAGAGGAAGAGGCGATGACCATGTTCGGACAGGAAGCGCGTATCGGCGACGGCCTGCAGCAGGCGATGTTTCCGTTCCGGCGCGAGCTGCTGCTGGCACTTGCGGTGCTTTGTTTTATGTTTACCTTCGGGAAATACATCTCGTCGCTTGTTCAGACCCGGGAAGCTCTTTGGTTTGTTCTCCTGGGAACAGTCGGTCACTCGGCAGTACTGTTTTTTGCATTGAACCGCACATTTGCTGTAAAACGCAAGCTGTGGCTGGCTCTTGCTTTGGTTTTGAATCTTCTGTTTCTTGTTCCTCAATGGAGTGGCTTGGGATTTTTCGGTTCCGGTTCCTTAGGTCCGGTTCTTCCTTTGATTTTACTGCTCAACCTGTATCTTCTGTATTGTACAGTACTCACGTATGAACGAAAAAAAGAACATAAAAAATCGCGGCGTATTATCCATATCGTTAATATTACACTAGGTCTCGGATGCGGGCTTTCCGTATCGTATATTTCGCTTATTGCCATGGGTTTCGGTGTCTCCGCTGCCATTTTACTGCATGTATTGATACCAATGCTCTTATGGGCGGTGCTTTATGCGGCTCAGGTCCTGCTGCTCCCCCGGTATCCGAAACTGATTATGGGAAGTTTGGTTCTGACTATTCTTATTCTGACGTACATGTTCTGGCCGATTATCCTTCCGTCTGCTGCGGGATTATTTGAATAAGGAGGCAGTCTAATGAATAAAAAAGGAATGGCAGTTGTATTTGGTCTGATCGCTGTTGTAACGGCCGGGCTGGCCGCGGCGGGAGGAATGGTGGAGTCCGAAGAAAACGCAAAACCCTCTTTCACCGGCGAATACAGCGTCGCACCGGACGGACGCATCGCTTATGTGATGGAATCAAGCGGCACACAGACTCTCTATGTACAAGAACGCGGAGCTGAGCGTTCAGGCATTTACACGGCGGAGAAATCAAAGAAGCTGTGGAGTCCGGCCTTCAATGAAAACGGTGATGTGTCCGTTGTCCAAACGAGTGGCTATCCGGAAGGAGGTCCGGGTGAACAGGAATTTCAACTTGCACACAGCGATATTGTTACCGTATCCGCAGAAGGCGGAAAGGTGGAAACGGTTCTCCAGGCGCGCGGCCTTATCACAGGTCTCGTGAAAGATCCGGCACATGAACGCTGGATAGTAAACGGCATTCACCTCAGCACACAGGGAGAGCCTGAAACGGGATTCAAACCTTTACAGTCCGGTTTATATACCTTGAAACCGGACGGATCCTTTGAAGAAATACGTTCGTTTGACGCCTATTCGCCGAGCTCGCTCAGTCTGTCAGAAGATGGAGAAAAGATGTTGATGATACTACCCGATGATTTTGAAAACGTCACGCGGGATTCGATGTTTGAGTCCGTCGAGCGGATTTATGAAATGAACATCGAAAATCCGGAGGACATGACGGTCATCTCCAATAAGAAAAGTGAGGTCCCAATCAGTGAGGTTGTGCGGCTGGAGGATCAAAATAAATTACTTTATCAGACGATCATGAATTACGGCGAAGGCGGCATGTATGACTATGACATGATGTGGTTTGATCCTGATTCCAAAGAAGAAGGAGAACGTCTCCACATTAACGAATCCATACAGGGAACACAGCTGAGCAGAGGAAACACGAAGCTGTACTATGTGAAAAAGAGCAGGAAATCCGATCAGACGGAAGTATTTCATCTGTTCCGGTACGATTTGAACAGCGGGGAAGAGGAACAGGTTACATTGATGCCCGAGTCGTAGTCTCATTGATTTCAACGCGGTACTCATTTTACCCTTTCTGCTCTGCCGTGATAAGCTTATGATGAAATAAGGTGATAGTTTAAACATAAAAACAGGAGTTATAATATGACGTATGTTTGGAGCACGGTGCTTGTTGTTTTTACCGTATGGATGATCCGGAGGTATTGGACCGTGGCAAAAGCCCGGGGCGTGCCCGTCCGGAAAAAAGTCTCGTTTATTCTCGGCATGGTTCTGTTTGCAGCGGCCTTGGTCGAGCCGGTACTGACGTGGGGGGAGTCTTTCTTTCTCGTACATATGCTGCAGCAGACAGCGCTTTTCTTTTTCGTTCCGATTTTTATTCTGCTTGGTATGACGGAAAAATGGCTGGAGCCGGTCCAGCGTAAGGGCGGGCTGGTACGCTTTTTGACGAAACCGGTGCCTGCTCTCGTGTTATTCAATGCTGCTTTCTGTACAGTATACGTGCCGAGAGTGTTTGATGTCGTTATGGCCGGGCCGCTTACCAGTATCCCGGTAATGTTTCTGCTGTTTGTGCTGGCGTTTGCGATGTGGTGGCCGGTCACAGCTCCGGATACAGGCATGAACACGCTGCAGCCCTTTCTGAAGATTATATATATCGTCGGAATCGGAGTGTTCCTAACGCCACTTGGGATTTATATCATTTTCGGAGGAGAAGTACTGTACGCGGCGTACTCGATGTCTCCGGGAGTCGGCGAGCTGAATGCGCTGCGCGCGCAGCAGATCGGAGGAGTAGCGTGGAAAGTGATCACGGTCGCATTGTACTGTGTACTGATTGCAGCCTTCATCCATGAAGCAGCTGATATCGACAGGGAACGGAAAGACTAGAACCGTTCGGGCAGAACATAAGGAGGAGCATGTATGTATTACGGAGCCATTGAAGCAGGCGGGACGAAATTTGTGTGCGCCGTCAGCCGGGACGGGGTGGATATGGAGGAACGCACCAGCATTCCAACGACGACACCGAAGGAGACGCTGAAGCAGGTGTTTGCTTTTTTTGACCGCTTTGACCTGCGCTCGATAGGGATCGGGTCATTCGGCCCTATCGATGTGAACCGGCAGTCGGATACCTATGGGTACATCACCAGCACGCCGAAACCGGACTGGGGATTTTTTGATTTTCTCGGTGCTGTTAAGGAAAGATACAAGGTTCCCTGCGTATGGACGACTGATGTGAATGCGGCGGCTTACGGGGAATTCAGAAGAGGCGGAGCTCAGCAGGCGGGGAGCTGTGTGTACCTGACAGTCGGTACCGGCATCGGAGGCGGTGCTGTTGTGGATGGAAAGGTACTGGAAGGATATGGACACCCGGAGATGGGGCATATCCTTGTACGGCAGCACCCGGAGGATGACTACGAAGGCGCCTGCCCGTATCACAACAACTGTCTGGAAGGAATGGCAGCCGGTCCGGCGGTGGAGAAGAGATACAACAAAAAAGCGCAGGATCTCACTGCGGATGAGAAGGTCTGGGAGATCGAGGCGTATTATATCGCCCAGGCCCTTGTGAATTACACCCTGATATTACGCCCGGAAGTTTTTATTCTCGGAGGCGGCGTCATGAAGCAGACGCAGCTGTTTCCTCTCATTCGTGAACAGTTTGCACGTCTGTTGAACGGCTACGTTGAAACGCCCAATCTCGAAACGGCGGTTACAGCCCCGGTTCTTGGCGATAATGCTGCGGTCACAGGCTGCCTTCTGCTCGCCCGGGAAGCGGAGGGTTAACCGGAACCGGATGTATGAACCATTACATAGGGAGAAATTCTTGCTGCTGTCCTTAACAACGCGGTTAAAAGACAGCAGCAAACAAAATGAAAAAAATAGTGTCCTCTATCTGGAAATAGGGGACACTATTTTTCTTATCATCGTGGTCAAGTCCTTAATCTTGTGTAAAATACCATCTACCGTTTTATCAGAGACAGCCAAAACGTTTTACGCTGCGATTGGGGGCATACGCTGCAGGCGGACGCTTTCCGCGGGCAGCGCCTCAGCTTCCTCAAAGGGGGTGAATCCCCCTTTGAGGTGATCTTCGGCTGCTGCTCTTCCCGCTGGAGTCGCCGCCTTCCGCTCCTGCCCTGGATTGAATACTCTTTGCATAGGGAAAAGCTGTATCTTTTGATACAGGAATGCATCGTAAGATCAAAACGATGGAGGCCTTGATCAAGAATTCCAAATCGGAATTCATCACCTTATCTTTTAGGTCGTCTAAATTTAGGCTAAGCTGTAAGTGGGACATTTTCCATTTCTCCTTTTTGTTTTTAATTGGTGGTAAACATTGTAGACGAAATGGAGATATCCCACCTCTTTTTACACAATTATATGGGCTTTTTCTTATCATCGGTATTACTGTCTTGTTCCGTATAAGGTTTCCAGGCTTCCTCCCTTATCAAAGAGGCGCTCGATGTTTTTCTCCACTTCCGGATCTGGAAGGAGCGGCGGGGCGTGATGCGGCTTGATGCGGGCGTCGATGATCATCGTGTCGCAGCCCCAGTGTTTGTTTTCATAAAAGCTGTTCACCCCGTGAATGTCGTGGGACGGGTTGCTGCGGGTGAAGGCGGCCCAGAGAAAATTCTGCAGGGATGCTGTGAGAAATTCACTGTCATCACAGATGATAATCATCGGACACGACGGCAGACCGCCGCCTGCCTGGATCACGCCGGCAAGTGTTTCACATTCGGCAGCGGCAGTCGATTCATCGGTGTAGGACGGTCCTTCCACAGCGGCGGCTCCCGGCATAACTAGCGCCGGGCGGGTAAAACCGTCCGCGTCTCCGAGCACGGAGGGCACCTCGCTGCAGAGATCCCGCTTTTTATCCCCGTAAGCCGCGATGACGACTTTGCTGCCACGGTTCAGCGCTTCTCCCGAATAATCAAGCGTATCGATCGTCGTTTTCGTCTGAAAGTGAAGGTCCCGGTGCAGGTCCACGCGTTCCAGCATATGCGTTAAAAAATCCACTTCCTTATGAGTATCCAGCTCTCGTTCCTGTTCGGCTGTAATAAACAAATACTTCGCAAGACTTAACTGGCCGGTGCCTAGTATGCGGTTTGCGATGGTGAGCAGTTCCGCCGGCTGCTTTACTTCTTCAAACGGTGTGTACCGCTCGCTTCCAACAGCGAACAGGAGAGGATGCACACCGGCGGCATCGACGGCATGCACTTCCTTCACACCGGGAATCTCCTGTTTCACCGCGTCGCCGGTGATTTGATGGATAATTTCGCCGAAGGAGGTGTCTTCCTGCGGCGGCCGGCCGACCACGGTGAACGGCAGAATGGCATCCTGTTTCGCATAGACTTTATGAATATGAAGCACCGGAAACTCATGCGTGAGACTGTAATACCCGAGGTGATCCCCAAACGGACCTTCCGGCTTGGTTTCACCGGGATAGACGTATCCGGTAATCACAAAGTCGGCGTCATGACTGATGCAGTACCCGTCGATATAGCTGTATTGGAAACGCCTGCCGGCAAGAAGACCGGCGAATGTCATCTCAGGAAGACCTTCCGGGAGCGGCATCACCGCGGCAAGGGTATGCGCCGGGGGTCCGCCGATAAAAATACTTACTTTCAGCGGCTCACCGCGCTGGACCGCTTTTGCCTGATGAATGCCGATGCCGCGGTGGATCTGATAGTGCAGTCCGGCTTCTTCATTGACGTGATAATCGTTGCCGTCAAGCTGAATCCGGTACATTCCGAGGTTGGAGTTCATGATCCCCGGCTGGTCCGGGTCTTCCGTGTAGACCTGCGGAAGCGTAATGAATGCGCCGCCGTCCCCCGGCCAGTGCTGGATAAAAGGGAGATCGGTCAGCTCTATTTCCTGAAACCCAGGAGCCTGTTTCTTTCTGGAAGGCAGGGCGTTCGCTGCGGCTATGCCGCTGCGCGCGTTCTGAAAAGGGTGCTTCAATGCCTTCATTGGATCATTCCGGAGAGACACGACGTCCTGTACTTTGTCCCACGTCTTCCGGAAAATGAAACGGCTCCGCTCCACCGTGCCAAATAGGTTGGACAGGGCCTGATACCGTGATCCCTTCACATTTTCAAACAATAAGGCCGGACCTCCGGCTTCGTGCACGCGAAGGTGAACCGCTGCCATTTCCAGGTACGGGTCCACTTCTTCTGTGATGCGGATCAAGTGGCCTCCCGCTTCCAGATCCTCCACACATTCTTTTAAATTCCGATACATACGCCGCCTGCCTCCATTATTATGACTATCTGTTATCATTTTAATGGAAAAGGGTCGTGAAAAAAATAGGACAGGCTCGCCGGCCCTCAAATATGATAAACTTTAAGTATCCATTTTGCAGAAGGCAGGGACAATATGACGTCAGAAAAAGAAAACATAACAAGGCTTCAAGTCAATGATAAAGAAATCGTGCTGATTGGAACAGCCCACGTTTCGAGACAAAGTGCGGAACAGGTGAAAGAAGTCATTGAAGAAGAAAATCCGGATGCGGTCTGTGTGGAACTGGACGAGCAGCGGTACCAATCGATGACAGACCGTGATAAATGGAAAAACATGGACATTTTCAACGTTATTAAAGAGAAGAAAGCGTCTCTTCTTTTAATGAATCTGGCTATTTCCTCCTTTCAGAAACGAACGGCGGAACAGTTCGGCATCCAGGCTGGTCAGGAAATGAAACAGGGCATCGAGTCGGCACGGGAGAACGGTGCGGAGCTGGTGCTTGCCGACCGCGACATCCAGGTTACCTTTTCGCGGATCTGGCAGAAGGTCGGTTTCTGGGGAAAAGCGAAGCTGTTGATGATGATCATCTTCAGTATTTTCAATAACGAAAGCATCACAGAAGAAGAACTGGAAAAAATGAAATCCCAGGATATGCTGCATTCTATGCTGGATGAGCTGACAAGAAATTTCCCAAGGCTGAAAAAGCCGTTGATTGATGAACGGGATCAGTATCTGTCCCACAAAATCAAGGAAGCGCCGGGGCAGAAAGTGGTTGCAGTACTCGGCGCCGCCCATGTACCGGGTATTAAAAAGGAGATCTATCAACAGCAGGATCTCGGGGAACTGATGCACCGGCCGGTCAGTAAGGCGCCGAAAATCATCGCCTGGACCATCCCGCTCCTTGTTATCGCTGTAATCGCCTACACGTTTTATGCCAATCCGTCGGCAGGAATGCAGCAGACCGTCAGCTGGCTGCTGTGGAACGGATCATTTTCGGCACTGGGAGCGGCCGCCGCGTTGGGCCATCCTCTTGCCGTTCTCACCGCATTTATTGCAGCGCCGTTAACTTCGCTGAACCCGCTGATTGCCGCCGGTTGGTTTGCCGGTCTTGTGCAGGCTTACTTCCGCCGCCCGAACGTGGAAGATTTTGAACGCCTTTATGAAGATGTACACCACGCCAAAGGATTCTGGAACAATAAGGTGACACGTATCCTGTTGATCGTTGTTCTGGCTAACGTCGGAAGTGTTCTTGGTACGATGATCGGCGGCGCGGATGTGCTGCGGCTGTTCTTTGAAAATCTGTAGCAGAATTTCTTATGTAAAAAAGCCGGCAGATAAAGGTATGCCGGCATAACATCAAATACAGAGTGATTCAAAAAACAACAAAAGCCCTTCCTGCTCTTTCGTCCTTGCGGTCCTTAAACCGCTCCAGTGTGAATTGGTCTACAACAATATTTTCTGTTTTGTTTTCATTCATCTTTTGGGTTATCCAGCATGTTGAAATGAATGAGGAGAGGGTGTGTACTGGGGGATTCTACGTTTACAGTAGTGTGAGGATAGAGAACCGTATTTCATTATAGAGGTTCCTCTATCCCCTGTCAACATATTGCAACTGTCCTATGCCTGCCGAGCGGCTGGACATATCTAGGACAAAAGGCGGCTCGAATACAAGTTAAGCTGTCTTTGGTTTCCGCAGTAAAAACATCAGTCCCGCAATAAAATAAAGCAGGGCAGGCAGAAACGGAAGCAGCAGCCACCAGAAAATGAATACGGTGATGCCGGTGCCGGCCAGAAGAAAAATGCCGGAAAGAATATCACCGGTACGGGAGATAAGAGCCAGAATACCGACAACGCCAAGCAAAAGCATTAAACCGGTATGGAGGCCGTAGTTGACGGACTGCGCCTGTTCAAAAAAACCTTCAAATTCTTCGACCGGAATGTCCTCTCCTGTTTCCTGCTGCATGGATTGATTGAGAAATGTTTCGAAGTCGGTATTGGTAATTACGCTGCCGAATAGAAAGACAAAGCCTGCTCCGATGAAGAATAATACAATGCCGCAGATCACAAGTACTTTTTCCGGTTTTCTATGTTTCACTGTTTCATTCCTCCGTTTTTCTGTAGAATGAGAGCACTCATTTCTCTTATAAACGTATGATATCATTTATGGCGTACCGAGACGAGATGACGGCATGATATATGCAGCCGAACAGCAATTATTGTATAATAATGGGAAGAGGTATAGGGAAAGAAAGAAGGAACTCCATGCGTATAAGTATTCTTGATCAATCTCCCCGTGTCTCTGGTCAAACGTCGAAAGAGGCACTTGAAGACACGGTGGAACTGGCCGTGCTGGCTGAAGAATGGGGCTGCACCCGTTTCTGGGTAACAGAACATCACGATCTTGCCGGAACGGCAGGGTCTGTTCCGGAAGTACTGCTTCCCCTGATCGGAGCGCGCACAACGTCGATTCGTATCGGTGCCGGAGCAGTGCTTCTGCCGCATTATAAGCCATTTAAAGTTGCCGAAATACATAACATGCTGGCGACATTATTCCCGGAGCGGATCGATATCGGGATGGGACGGGCTCCCGGTGGATCAGCGGAAGCCTCCAATGCTCTTTCCGATAATTTTTTAAAAAACGCGGGCAGAATGCGGGAGCTGACGAGGGAACTGTTACAGTTTCTGGAGGATGACTATCCATCTCCAAATCCCTACGCGCCACTCTCGGCTTCCCCGGTCCCGGATACAGCGCCGGAGCCGTGGATGCTCGGAACGAGTGCAAAAAGTGCCGTACTTGCAGCTGAAGTGGAAACAGCCTATGCCTACGCTGCTTTTATGAGCGACAACGACGGAGCTGCGGTTATACAGCAATACCGGGACAACGTTTCTCCTGACAAGGCGCAGGCTGCTGCTGCGGTATCTGTCGTGTGTGCGCCAACGGCCGCTGAGGCGGATCGGATCTCCCGGGATACATGCCGCTGGAATGTAAAGAAGGACATCGACGCCCCGGTGACGAAAGAAGAAGAGAAGGAAATAGAGAAGATGAGAGCAAAAATGATCGTCGGAAATCCGCAGGAAGTCCACGATCAGCTGACTGCGTGTCAGAAGAAGTACAAAGTGGATGAAATCATGTTGTTTTCCTCCATTCCATCGCCGGAGGAACGGAGACGGTCTTTCCGGCTGACGGTGGAAGAAATGGTGTAAAATCTGAAAAGAAAGAAGGATAGGACATGAAGAAGAACAGAATGTTTGGCGCAGTAATATTTGCTGCGGCTGTTTTTTCGATCCCGTCTGTTGGTGATGCTGCTTCTTTTTCTGATGTATCTGAAGGATTCTGGGCAGAGGATGAAATCAATTATCTGGCAGATAAACATGTAATGAACGGATATGAAAACGGAGCATTCGGAGTGAACGATGAGATTACCCGTTCTCAAGCCGCGCGCACGCTGACCCGTATCCACGACCTGGACACGGCGGATCCCGACGTTTCATTCAACGACGTGGACGAGACAGGTAGTGCATATCCGGCCATTGCAGCTGCGGTGGAAGCCGGATTTTTCGCAGATGCGGAAGCTTTCCATCCGAATGATTCCCTTACCCGGGCGCAGATGGCTGCCATATTAACACGGGCTTACGACCTGGAAGGAGAACAGTCGGCGGATTACAGAGATGTGCCCCGGGATTACTGGGCTTATCAGGAAATCAGTATGCTTGGCGCTCATCGTTTAACGACAGGATATGAAGATTTAACCTTTCATCCGTCCGACAATGTAACAAGGGCTCAGTTCGGTGTGTTCCTTTCCAGAGCGGAAGATGAATCGTTCCGAGCGCCGTATGCGGTTCTTCCGCAGAAAGAGACGGAAAATGTGTATTACCCGGAAGTAACCGGACTGGATGATGAGGCTGCCCAGTCAATCAATCAAACGTTTGAACAACAGGCTGAAAAAGCGGCGGAACACCGGCAGGAAGTGATGGAGCTTTCGGAGCAGGAGCCAAATGAAGAGATAGCAGACGCTTATGAATTTCAGGAGACCTACCGGGTGGAGCAGGATAGTGAAGATTACTTGAGTGTTGTATTCGAATCCTATGAGTTTACAGGCGGAGCCCACGGGATGAGTCATGATACGGCTTATACCTTCCATCCGGAAAAAGGGCAGGAACTTGAGCTGCAGGATCTGTTTGCTGAAGAGACAGACTATGAATCTATTTTCAATGAGAAAATAAGATCCGGGGCGCCGGATAGTGGAGAAACGTTTGAAATGGTTGTTGATTTCGAAGGTGTCGATCCGGATACCGATCAGTTTTACGTAAATGAAGAAGGACCGGCTGTTTATTTCCAGCCTTATGAAATCGGTCCTTATGCTGCCGGCATACCTTCGTATACGGTGTCCTGGGATGCATTTGATACAGAACAGGGAAATGAAGGGGACCGGCCGGAAACCCGGAACTTCACCGTTGAAATAGAGGGAATGGAAGAAGAAGATACGTTCAAGCTGATGGATGAAGCCGGCATGCCGTTTACCACCTACATCCCTGAACATTTTGAGACGGAAAACACATCTTCCGGCGCAGCAGACGGTGTACTCGTTTCCGCAGCTTTCACTGAAGACACGGAGCCGACGGAAGAGCCGGTGTGGAAGTTTATTAATCCTTCCTACGGCAAAGAAGACGGGGTGACACTGGATAAGATGGTCCAGGAAGTCCGTGATTACGCCGAGCTGGAAGAAGTGAACCTGGATGTGGTAAATGAAAACGACAATCCAGACTTCGGGGAATACGAGATACGTTTTGAAAATGAAGAGGGCCAGACATATTGGATTACGATTTTAGAACAGGACGGCACCTTTATGGAATGGCACCGTGAATATCCAGTGGAGCTGGAAGAAGGCATCGGCCCGCGTGCGGAAATTCTCAAAGACCAGTGGGAATGGCGTGAATAGAAACCAATGGAAGCCTGCTGTGAAAACTTTTCGCAGCAGGCTTTTTTGATAGTTGGTTGTCGTACGCGGGCGCCGCGCTGCATGTCATCGGTTCGAGGGCTTGTCGGGCGCATGTCTATTCGGCATCCGCATAGGCCAAGCGCGGTGTGGAGGGCGCCTTTTCGTCATGGGGACAAAAAGAGACGGAAGACAAGGGAAAACGTAAGTATAAACCATCCATAAGACAGTTTTGGACGGCTGAGTTCCGTCAAACGTAATATAGAGCAGGTTATAGTGACGTTTATGGTACACAGAAGCAATCAAAACGTAAGTAGGGGGAAGAGTACGGAAATATTTTAGAAGATGTTCGGGTAAAATGATATGCTTGTGATCGAATGAGAAGACGGGAGGGGGAGAAACGGCAGACATTTCTGTTTTGCCAGAATCCATTCTTTCCTGTTCCCGCTTCACCGCTTTAAATTTCCAGTAGATCCGATTTGAAGTAGTGGTAGTTCACGTGATTCAGCATGTTGACCCCGAAGAAATTTTTGAGTGCCACAGCAGCTCCGCCGAGAGCACAGGCATCTTCACCGAGAAAAGACGCGCGGATTTCAAGATAATTATTGAATTTGGAAGTCAGTTTTTGCTCCAGGGTTTTAATAAAATCAGTATTTCCATTAATGATCGTGCCATTTAGAATGATTTTCTCCGGGTTGAAAATGTTGATGATATTGTTGAGGCCGATCGAAAAATAATCCAGGTACTGTTCAATCACTTCATGTTCTGCATTGGTCTGGAGCAGCTGCTGGATCGTATCCAGCGGAGCATGACCGGGGAAGTGTTCCTTCAGATGATTTTTTAAAGCTATCTCGGAAGCATATAATTCCCAGCATCCCTTATTGCCGCAAGGGCATTCGAGCCCGCCCGGTTCCACAATCATGTGTCCGATCTCCCCGGCAAATCCTTGATAGCCGCGGTAAATGTCATGATTGTTAATGATACCCAGCCCGATGCCGGAATAAAAGGTGATACAAAAAAGATCCGGAATATGCTCGTAATACACCTGCTCGGCAAACACGCATAAATTTGCGTTGTTGTCGACATAGACAGGCGTTTCAAACGCTTCGTGCAGCAGGTGTTCCACGTGATGATGGGACCACTGCTGTTTCGGCGTGTAGACGATTTCATTTTCATTGCTGACGATACCGTGAATGCCCACACCGATACCGATCAGGCCGATTGGTTCATACTGTTCATTAAAACGGCTGACCATCGTAGACAGTTTCTCCAATAAATGTTCCATCACTTCATCAAAATCCGTTGTTTCCAGCAGAATGCTTTCTTTATGGAACAATTCCCCTTTTAAATCGCAGAACACCAGATGAAGGTTCTGTTCATCGATGTCTATTCCTACGCTGTAACCGGCGCTGCCGTTAATCTCCAGAAGGATCGGTTTGCGTCCGCGCGTCACCGATTCTCCTTCCGTTTTTTCCACCACAATATTCTCATTAATTAATTCATTCACCTGTACCGAAATCGTGGCTTTGTTCAATCCTGTGTTCCGGGATAAATCGCTTCTCGATAACGATATATTTTTAATGATCTCTTCGATCAGAATCCGTCGGTTCAGCTGTTTAATGTACGTTGCATCCCCTGTATCCACAGTCGTTCCTCCTTATCAATCCCTCTCGATCTCATTATAACAAAAAATGGATGAAAGACTTTGAACCAAAAATTTATAAAAATGCCTTGCAAAATGTACCGCTTACATATAGTATATAATTAATAATTTGTTTAGTAAACAAATAAATTTTCGAACCCACGAACGGGGGTATCAGGATTTATGAAAACGTTTATTTCGGAGGACTTCCTGCTGGAAGGAGAAACAGCGAAAGAACTGTATCACAACTACGCCAAACAGATGCCGATCATTGACTACCATAACCATCTTGTCCCGGAAGAGATTCTGGAAGATAAAAACTACAATGACATCGCTGAAATATGGCTCGCCGGCGACCATTACAAGTGGCGGGCGATGCGGGCAAACGGTATCGACGAAGCATTGATTACGGGAAATACAAGCAATTATCAGAAATTCGAGGCATGGGCGGCCACGGTACCGAAGCTGCTCGGCAACCCGCTTTATCATTGGACACATCTGGAATTGCAGCGGTATTTCGGGATTGATGAGCTCCTCGATGAAACAACCGCCCCAAAGATCTGGAAAGAAGCCAATGAAAAACTCCAGCAGCCGGAATTTTCCGTACGTTCCCTGCTGAAACGGGACAACGTGGCATTCGTCGGTACGACCGATGACCCGGCTGATGACCTGGCAGCGCATAAGCAGCTGCACGAAGAGAACTTCGATGTCACGGTCTCGCCGTCGTTCCGTCCGGATAAAGGGCTGCAGATTGAAAAGGACGGTTTTGGAGAGTGGCTGACATCGATGGAAGCCGCGGCCGGATTTTCCATTCAGAGCTATGACGATCTGCTGCAAGCTTTCTCAGAGCGGGTGGATTATTTCGATTCCATTGGCTGCCGCAGTTCGGACCACGGCATCACCGCGATGTTTTATGAGCCGGCTTTGAAATCGGATGCAGAAGCCGTGTTTCAAAAGAAGCAGGACGGAAAAGCGCTTGATGCAAAAGAAATTGCACAATACAAAACATACACCCTGTTAAGTCTGGCGGAGATGTATGCGGCAAAGGGGTGGGTGATGCAGCTTCATATCGGGGCCCAGCGCAACAACAATTCGAAAATGTTTGAAAAGCTCGGGCCGGACAGCGGTTTTGACTCGATCGGCGATGACCTTCTCGCCAGACCGCTTTCCCTCTTTCTGGATGCGCTGGAGGCAAAGGATGCCCTGCCGAAAACAGTGCTGTACAGTTTGGATTCCCGTGACAATTACATTCTGGCAACCGCCGCGGGAAACTATCAGAATGCTGAAATTCCCGGAAAAGTCCAGTTCGGCACAGCCTGGTGGTTTAATGACCATATCGACGGGATGGAAAACCAGATGAAAATTCTCGCCAACACCGGTCTGATCAGCAACTTTATCGGTATGCTGACGGATTCAAGAAGCTTTTTATCCTTTTCCCGCCATGAGTACTTCCGCCGGATTCTTTGTAATCTAATCGGAAGCTGGGTGGACCACGGCAGAGCGCCGAAAGATATGGACCTGCTGCAATCCTATGTACAGAACATCTGTTATTACAACGCAGAACGTTACTTCAAGCTTTAAAGGCAAAGGAGGGAAAGCGATATGGAAATGAGTTTCCGCTGGTACGGCGAAGATGATCCGGTGACACTGGACCGTATCCGGCAGATTCCGGATACGGGCGGGGTTGTCTCCGCCGTCTATGATATTCCGGCGGGGGAAGTCTGGCCCCTCGATAAAATCGAGAAGCTGAAACAGACCATTGAAGACCACGGGCTCAAGCTGAACGTCATTGAAAGCGTTCCGGTTCATGAGGACATTAAAATGGGGGCGCCTTCCCGGGACAAGTGGATTGAAAATTATAAGCAGACCCTTCGGAATCTTGCCAAAGCAGGGGTCCGGACCGTCTGCTACAACTTCATGCCGGTATTTGACTGGACCCGCTCCGAACTGGATGCACCGCTCTCCGATGGATCAAATTCCCTGAAATATGATGAAGACACGGTGCAGCAGCTTGATCCGCTTAGCGGGGAATTGACCCTGCCGGGATGGGACTTATCCTATCAGACAGAGGATCTTCGCAGGATCATGGACGCCTATCAGTCTATTTCTGAAGAACAGCTTATGGAAAATCTCATTTACTTTCTGGAACAGGTCGTACCGACGGCGGAAGAAGAAGGTGTCCTGCTTGCGATCCATCCGGACGATCCGCCTTGGCCGATTTTCGGACTGCCCCGGGTTGTGACGAATAAGGAAAACGTAGAGTATATGCTCCGCCGGGTCGACAGTCCGAATAACGGGATTACATTCTGCACCGGTTCCTACGGGGCCGATCCGGATAATGATCTTTTCGGAATTATTGAGGCGGCACAAGGACGGATTCATTTCGTTCATGCCCGTAATGTGAAATGGACCGGCCCCCGGTCGTTCCAGGAAACGTCCCATTCCATCAAAGAAGGGTCCCTCGATATGACGGCCATCCTGCAGAAACTGCACGACGCCGGGTTTTCCGGGCCGATCCGTCCGGATCACGGCAGGATGATCTGGGGAGAAACCGGTCGTCCCGGTTACGGATTGTATGACAGAGCACTCGGTGCCGCGTACCTGAACGGCATCATTGACACACTCGAAGAAAAGACAGGAGTATGACCTATGCAGTTACCTTTTCAAGTGGATTTAAAAGATAAGACAGCAGTCGTCACCGGCGGGAGCGGCGTGCTTGGTTCCGTGTTCAGCGAAGCTCTGGCGGCCGCAGGAGCCAAAGTGGTCGTTCTCGCCAGAAACAAAGAAAAAGTAGACAACGTAACAGCCCGTATTACGAAGCAAGGGGGGGAGTGTCTCGGATACAGTGTTGATGTACTGGATAAACAGGCGTTAGAAGAAGTGTACAGGGAGGTCAAAGACACATACGGTCCCTGCCGCATTTTAATCAACGGGGCCGGCGGCAATCATCCAAAAGCAACGACGACAAGTGAGCGGTTTTCATTGGAAGATCTGAAAGATGACGCGAATCAGACCTTTTTCGATCTGGAACCGGAAGCGGTCGAAGAACTGTTTCAGCTAAACTATCTCGGCACTCTGGTACCGACGCAGGTGTTTTCCCGCGATATGGCCGCAGGGGATGAAGGAGCTTCCATTATTAATATTTCCTCCATGAACGCGGTGCAGCCGTTAACCAAAATACCGGCCTACAGCGGAGCGAAGGCAGCAATCAGTAATTTTACCCAGTGGCTGGCGGTTCATTTTTCTCAAACCGGTGTAAGAGTGAACGCGATGGCTCCGGGATTTTTCCAGACTGAGCAGAACCGAGACCTGTTGTTTGATGAAAACGGGCAGTTGAGCGAACGGGCTGGTAAAATTCTGTCCCAGACTCCGATGGAGCGGTTCGGGAAACCGGAAGAACTTATCGGTACCCTGCTCTGGCTGGTGGATAACCGGGCATCAGGTTTTGTCAACGGCATTGTCGTACCGGTGGACGGCGGGTTTTCTGCCTACTCCGGGGTGTAAGAAACACAAATCATTCTTTTGAAAAGGATTTCAAATGAAAAGGGGAGAGTAAACATGAAAAAGTATCTAAAAGCAATAGGAATCGGGAGCCTGCTCTTGTTCGGAGCGGCGTGTGGAAACGGTGAAGAAGGATCGTCCGAAGGAGACGGCACATCCGGTGATTCCGGGAATTCTTCAGACAATTCCAGCGAAGAAAGTGAAGCATCAGGTGGGGAAGCACAGGATCTGAGACTGGCCCACAACCTTGGTGAAGATCACCCGGTACACAAAGGCCTGGTGGATTTCAAAGAGCGTGTAGAGGAAAATTCGGATAATATCACGGTCGAAATTTTCCCTAACGGAACGCTCGGTTCGGAAAATGAAGTGCTGGAGCAGGTTCAGAACGGCGGTATTGATATGACGAAGGTGTCGGCTGGTGCACTGGGCAACTTTGCTTCCGAATATGATGTGTTCAGCCTTCCTTACGTCTTTGAAGATGCAGATCATTTCTTCAGAAGCATGGAGTCCGAAGCTGTGCAGGAACTGTATCAAAGCACGGAAGAAGAAGGTTTTGTCGGTCTGACGTATTATGACTCCGGCGCGCGCAGTTTCTATACGAAAGATACACCTATTAAAAAGCCGAGTGATCTGGAAGGCAAGAAAATCCGCGTTATGGACAGTCAAACGCAGATTGAAATGGTTGAAGCGATGGGCGGTGCGCCGACACCGATGCCTTACGGAGATATTTACACCGGCCTGCAGCAGGGCGTGATTGACGGTGCGGAAAGTAACCCGACAGCCCTTACCAACGGGAACCACGGTGAAGTGGCAAAAGCATTCTCTTATGACCAGCATACTCGTATCCCCGACATTCTTGTGATGAGCTCGGATACGTGGAGCAGCCTTTCCTCCGATCAGCAGGAGGTAGTAAAAACAGCAGCTCAGGAATCCACCGAAACGCAGAAAGAACTATGGGCTGAAGCTGTTGAAGAAGCAAAAACACAAGCCAAGGAAGAGATGGGCGTTGAATTCTACGAAGTAGATAAAGAGCCTTTCCGTGAAGCTGTACAGCCGATGATTGAAGAGTACCGTGAAGATGAAGCGATCGCTGATCTGCTGGATGAGTTTGAAGCACTGCGTGAAGAATAGAATGTTTGGCGGATTCATTGCTTCCATATGGAGGCAATGAATTCTCCATTCTCTAACAGAAAAGGGATGACGTATGCTTTATCCAATAACAACAGCCACGAGGGACAAAACCCGTTTGTCGGGGTACTGGAAAGCTTCGATTGATTTAAGCGGAAAGGGAATGGCTGAACAATGGTACCGAACCGGTCTTCCTGCCTTTTTTGAAGCCCCCGTTCCCGCCAGCATTAATGAATTTCTGCCGGAAGATGTGCCGCAGGACTTTGTCGGTGATGTATGGTATCAAACCGAATTTTTTGCTCCATCAGGATGGACGGCAGCAGACCATTCCGTCTTTCTTCGTATTGGAGCTGCTGCCTATTATGCAGATGTCTGGTTAAACGAAACGAAGCTGGGAGTCCATAAAGGTGGTTTTCTTCCGTTTGAATTTGACGTGACAACTCTTTTGAAACATGATTCAGAAAATATGCTGATAATTAAAGTGAATAATGAGTTGGATTGGACGTCGCTTCCCCCTGGGGAAGTCAAGGAAGAAGATGGACAGAAAAAACTCACGCAGCAGCATGATTTTTTTCATTATACCGGGATTCACCGGGAAGTTTTTCTTTACCGGACACCGGAACAGAGAATAGAAGACATCACCGTCCGGACAGATATTCAGGATACTTCAGGGTTTGTTCAGGCCGAGGTATTTCACACATCGGAGAATGGAGAAGTACGTCTTTATATCAAAAATGAAAGCAGTCAGTCTTCCTGGACGATGAAAAACGGGGAGACGCTGGAAGTGGAAAACGCTTCGTTCTGGACGCCGGAACACCCTTTTTTGTATACATTGGAAGCACACCTGATCGTTGATGGCGGACCGAGCGATGTGTATGAGCTTGAAATCGGGATCCGTACAGTTCATATAGATGATGATACCTTTTATCTGAATGGTGCTCCTTATTATTTAAGAGGATTCGGAAAACATGAAGATTTTCCGGTTAAAGGCAAAGCCTTCGACGAAGCTCTGGCGCTTAAAGATATCAAGCGTATGAAGTGGACGGGAGCGAACTCTTTCCGTACGTCCCATTATCCATATGCCGAGGAATGGCTGCAGCTGGCGGACCGTCACGGTTTTCTCGTCATTGACGAAGCACCGGCTGTAGGGATGCTCGGGCAGGCGGTACCGGCGGTTGGTGAACTGGACGGCGTTTTCACGGAAGATAAAGTGAATCAGCAGACACTCAGCCATCACAAGGACATAATGAAACAATTAATTACCCGTGATAAAAACCACCCGAGTGTGGTGATGTGGTGTGTGGCAAATGAAGCATCAACAATGGAAGCGAACGCTTATGACTATTTTAAAGAATTGACTGCGGAAACCAGAAGCTTGGATGACCGGCCGATTATGAATGTAAATCTCATGCTTATTGATCCCGGGCAATGTGTTGTTTCTCCTCTCGTGGATGTAATCGGGCTGAATTTGTATTTCGGCTGGTATTCCGACCCTGGAAATCTCGAAAAAGGGAAAGCGGTGCTTAAGGACCATTTAAATGCCTGGAAGCAGCATCATCATAAACCGGTGATGATGACAGAGTACGGGGTGGATACGATCCCCGGTCTGCATAAATACCCTCCTGTCATGTTCTCTGAAGAATTTCAGGTGGATTTTCTGAAAGCTTATCACCAAACATTCGATGAACTGGGGTGGCTGATAGGAGAACATGTTTGGAATTTTGCCGATTTCATGACGAAAGAAGGCATTGTAAGAATCGATGGGAATAAAAAAGGTATTTTTACGCGGGAACGCGAACCAAAAAGTGCCGCATTTTATTTACAACAGCGTTGGAAAAGGCAGAATGAAGGAGGATATTTATGCTGACAACAATCAAAACCTCTGTGGCCCGTATTGTCATGGCTGTGGCTTCCGTCATTACGGTCATTATGGTCGCCGGTGCCTTTTGGCAGGTGTTCACCCGTTATGTAATCGGTGATCCCAGTGTCTATACCACAGAGCTTCTGAAATTTCTGTTGATGTGGGTGGCCCTTCTCGGCGCAGCCTATGCATTCAGTAAGAATGAACACCTGGCTATTGTTTTTCTGAAAAATAAATTGAAAGATAAAAAAGCACTTAGTCTGCAATGGTTGATTGATGGACTGGTTATTGCATTCTGTATTGCAGTTCTCATCGTCGGCGGATGGGATCTGGCCACATCTACGATGGGACAAACGACACCGATTTTGGGTATTCCAATGGGATGGGTGTATATGATTCTGCCGATATCAGGTGTTCTTATTGTCTTTTTCCAACTCATCAATATGAGTGAGCGGAAAAAAGAAATGGCAGAACAGCAGGCAGCAAGCGGAACAAACGGAGAAGTTATGAGAGAGTAGGTGAAAGAAGCATGGCGTTTCAAGCTGCGATAGTATTATTTGCAACCTTTTTTGTTTTATTGGGAGTTGGCGTGCCGATTTCCGTCAGTATCGGTATTGCCTCGCTTGCAGCAGCAATAATTGCTGTACCGGTAGATATTCTATTATTTACGGCGGCTCAAAACTTAGTCGGCGGCATCAATAGTTTCGCCCTTTTGGCTGTCATTTTCTTTATACTGGCAGGCAGTATCATGAACAACGGCGGCATAGCGATCCGGCTGATCAACCTGGCGAAACTTGTTGCCGGACGTATGCCGGGTTCGCTGGCGCACACGAATGTAGTCGGGAATATGCTGTTCGGTTCGATTTCAGGGTCGGCGGTGGCAGCTGCAGCCGCAATAGGAAGTGTCATGTCACCGCTTCAGGAAAAGGAAGGATACAAACGAAGTTATTCCGCAGCGGTTAATATTGCTTCTTCACCTACCGGTTTTCTGATCCCTCCAAGCGGTGCGCTGATTATCTATTCCCTTGTAAGCGGCGGGACATCGATTTCCGCCCTGTTCATTGCAGGTTACCTGCCGGGTATTCTGATGGGGCTGTCCATCATGATTGTCGCTTATATTATTGCGAAAAAAGAGCAGTACCCGGTAGCGGATCCGATTCCGTTTAAGGATAAAATCAAAATCATACTGGACGCGATTCCGAGTCTTCTCTTGGTCGTCATTGTGATCGGCGGTATTGTGGCCGGAGTGTTCACCGCCACAGAAGGTGCGGCTGTAGCTGTTATTTATGCCGCTCTGCTTGCCGTGATATACCGATCCATCAGCTTGAAGGATATCCCGAAAATCCTGACGGAATCGGTCACGATGACAGGCATTGTCCTGTTTCTCGTAGGTGCTTCCTCCGTGATGTCCTGGGCCATGACAATTACCGGTATCCCGTCTGAAATCAGTAATGCCATACTGAGTATTTCTGATAGTAAAATTATTGTATTGTTTATGATGATGGTCATTCTATTAATTATAGGGACGTTTATGGACATTACGCCGGCAGTGCTGATTTTCACGCCGATCTTTCTGCCTATTGCCACCCAGATGGGAGTAGACCCTGTTCATTTCGGCATCATTCTTATCTTTAACCTGGCGATCGGAATTATGACTCCTCCTGTAGGAAGCGCCTTATTTATAGGAAGCAGCGTGGGGAAAGTGTCGATAGAGGAAGTCATACCGACGCTGGTGAAGTTTTTCGCAGCGCTGATCATCGCATTATTCCTCGTCGTTTATATCCCGCAGATCAGCTTGTTTCTGCCGGAATTGCTGAATTTATTGTAAAGGAGTAGGAAAGCATGGATAAAAAGGCATATCGTTTCCGCTGGAGGCTGGGGGAGTCTTCCTTTCTCAGCCTGATCAATGCAGCAGAAGATACGGAAGTCCGGATCTGGATTCTGGAAGATAACGTGTTTCGAATATACGTAAAAGGCATCAACGAAGAACCTCTTCCGACATGGACGGTTGCCCCGGGCATGGAAGATGTTCCTTATGAAGGACGGGATCGTACGGATGTTTCTCCTTTTACATGCCCTTCTTATTCCATTCATCAAGTGAACAGCAGAGAGTATGAGGTGTCCACCTCCAGGCTGAAGCTGCATATCACATTGGAACCTCTTCAGTTCATCTGGCATGAAATGCAGAACGAAGAATGGAAGGAAATCGCGCGTGACCGGGACACACAAAGCTATAATTTGGACGGAACGCTCGGCAGAGGGCAGTTTCATTACATGAAACGTACGTCGGACGACATGTTTTTCGGTCTCGGAGAAAAAGCCGGGCCGTTAAACCGGCACGGCCTGCGGTACCGTATGCAGAACATGGATCCGATGGGGTATGATCCTTATTGGACCGATCCTCTTTACAAACATATTCCCTTTTTCATGACCAGAACAAAGGACAGGCAGTGGTACGGAATGTTTTACGATAATTTATCCACCAGTGTCTTTGATATGGGGAAAGAACTGGATAATTATCATGGCTTTTACCGTTACTATCATGCCGAGTCCGGACCGCTTGATTATTACATGATCAGCGGCAAGGATGCTGCGGAGGTCGTGGAGACGTATTCCTGGTTGACGGGTAAAACCGCATTTTTCCCGAAGTGGAGCCTCGGTTATTCCGGCTCGACGATGACCTATACGGATGCCCCTGATGCGCAGGTACAGATGAATCAGTTTATCCGGGATGCTGAAGCTTACGAGATTCCCTGCCATTCCTTTCAGCTCTCATCCGGTTATACATCCATCGAAGGCAAACGCTACGTCTTTAACTGGAATACATCCAAGTTTCCCGATCCTGCAGCATTCACCGCTCACTATAAAGAACACGGGGTGAATCTGTGTGCCAATATTAAACCGTGCCTCCTGCAGGATCACCCGATGTATGAAGAACTGAAGGAAAAAGAATTTTTTGTGAAAAACAGAAGTGGAGAAGAAGAAGAGCTCGTTCAGTTCTGGGACGATCTCGGCGCTTACATCGATTTCACAAATCCGGATGCAGTGGACTGGTGGAAAGAAAAAGTGAAAGAACAGCTGCTGTCCTATGGTATTTCATCCACGTGGAACGATAATAATGAATTTGAAATATGGGACGGAGAGGCACAGCTTCACGGTTTCGGCAAGGGATTGAGAATGAAGGATGCCCGCCCGGTACTTTCGCTTCTGATGACGAAAACATCCCTCGATGCCCAGCGGGAATTCGCTGCTTCAGAGCGTCCGTACGCGATCACAAGATCCGGCGCTCCCGGTCTCCAGCGTTACGCGCAGACCTGGTCCGGCGACAACTATACGAGCTGGAACACGTTGAAATATAATGTGCTCACCGGCATCGGGCTGAGCCTGTCCGGCATCTATAACTTCGGCCATGACGTCGGCGGATTCGCAGGAGGAGCTCCGGAACCGGAACTGTTCATCCGCTGGATCCAGAATGGCATTCTGCATCCAAGATTTACGATCCATTCCTGGAATGACGACGGCTCCGTCAATGTTCCGTGGATGTATCCGGACCATATCGAGCCGGTCAAACGTCTCATGGATTTCCGGGAAACGATCACGCCTTATTTATATCAACTCATGAAAGATGCTCATGACGATTATAAACCGATGATCCGGCCAATGTTCTATTCCTTCAGCCATGACGAAAAGACGTTTGAAGAGTCCTGTCAGTTCATGATCGGCGAACACGTGCTGGCTGCTCCCGTCGTGGACAAAGGAGTCCGCGAGACGGCTGTTTATCTTCCGGATAATGAGAAAGGCTGGTACGACTGGCATACAGGTGGTTATTACAAAGGTGGTCAGACGATTACCGTGGAAGCCCCGATGGACCGCGTGCCACTGTTCGCCCAGGCCGGTTCCATTATTCCGATTGATGCAAAAGAAGATAAAATGCAGAAGGGCGAGCGGCGCGGCTATCTCTGTTTTCCCCTGCAGAATGAAGGAGGAATTCAGTTCAGCCACTATGAAGATGATGGTGCCTCAAATAATTACCGGCAGGGTGAATATACCATCCTTGATTTAAAAATGAGGACAAACTATAACCACATCGAATTGGATGTAACGATAAACGGCACTTATTCCCTGCCTTATGAGGATGTAACCGTTTATTTTCCTGATGACACGGAAAAAGCAATCAAGGTAAACAATGGAGCATCAGAAACCTTTCGTTCTACCAGCTATACCACCAACATCAAGCAGCTATGAAATAATAGCATTTCGGTATAATTCAGCGACAGCATTGGCCGGGCCAATATAAAGAAATATGGCATTTCGTGACGCACAAAAATTTCCGAACGATTCGGTTTTATGAATGGTTCGGAAATTTTTTTATTAAAGATGGAGATACGACAGATTATTGTATTTCCCGGGAAATGATGTCGAAAACCGAAAGATGCGGAAGTTATTTTCAACGGGTGCACACGCCGTTATTCTAGAGATAAACTTCTCTACGCTTTCTTGCTGACTTTAGAAAATTGAGGCAGCGGTTTGTTGTCATTTTAGTAAGATAGGCCTTCATTTCACGAATGTTATCTGTATCTGTTTCATGTAGGTACAGGAATAATTCCTGAACTATATCCCCCGCTTCGGTAATGGAGCCAAAACATTTGGTAAGCGATCGAGAACACATGCGGTCGATATGTCTTATGTCTTATACAATGCTTCAAATCCTACCACGAGTTCACCTCAAGCATTTGAGTTTTTCAGATTTCTTTATCACTTCCGCGTGCCTGCATGCTTTGGATATCTGTTTCAGCAATACGCTGTGATAATATTTTTGAAAGATTCCTGTTTGTATCCACCTTTTCTCAGCGTCTTGCTGGAAAATCTATATGAGTATTAATCTCTATAAAAATCTTATTCGAAGTTACTCCATCTGTAAATCGTATACCGTCCTTTACAGTAATTACAAGGACACACTACGGATTTTTAAGGTATAATTGATCAAATAATATTTTATAACATGCGAGGGAGTTTCTAAATTTCATGTTTTATTATTCAGACATTAATGCGCACCACAACTATTTACAGCTGGCATTACATCATATCTCGGATATGGTTTTTTTGATACACAGGGATGAAAATGGTCGGTTCCGATACAGTACAGCCAACCATACAGCGGTGGAGATGCTTTATTTTCCCGATAACTTCCAGGGCAAAGAGATTTCCGAGATTATGCCAGATTCCTCTACCCGCATTATACAGAAAAAATACCAGGAAGCGGTGGAACGGCAGCAGACCATTACTTATCAATCCAGGATAGAGGTCTCCTCTGGGGGTAGCGGAGAATCTCCGTGCGCCTTAGATGTGGAATCCAAAGTAACACCTATCATCAATGAGTGCGGGCGTTGTGACTACTTGATCGCGGTCACAAGAGATGTCACATCCTGGGTGGAACAGAACAAACAATTTAAACAGGCATTACAGAAGATGGAACTGATGTTCAATCACGCTGCGGATGCCGTATTTATGTTTGACAAAGACGCTCGCTACACCAAAGTGAATCAAGGCTTTACAAACATTTTCGGCTGGACAGAAGAAGAACTGCTTCGGGATTCATCGATCAGCATTCTTCCGGAAGAATATCCTGGTTTTAAGAGCATCTGGCATCAACTGCAAGAGGGACATGTCGTCGAGAACCATTATGATAGAAGAATTGCCAAAAGCGGATGCGTCATCAATGTTCTGGCATCGTATTCACCGGTAATGGATGATGGGAAAATGGTGGGCGGGGTTGCGATGTACAAGGATATTACGGAATTAAAACAGGTCGAAGACCGCCTCCGGGAAAGTGAAGAAAAGTACAGGGCCATCGTCAATCATACGAACGATTTAATACGCGTTTTGGATGCTGAAGGATTTGTGCAGTATGCTTCTCCTTCCCACAAAGACGTGCTCGGTCTCCCATCGGATTTTTTTGTAGGAAAATCTATATTGTCCTTCACCCATCCTGATGATATGGACAAACTCCAGAACACAATTAATGAAATCCTCGAAACCGGGCGCTCGGCTGACATAGAGTACCGCCGCTACCATAAGGACGGCGCTGTCATATGGATTGAAGCCCGGTGCACGCCCGTCTTGAACCACAACCGCATCGTCCAACAAATTGTCCTTGTCGCCAGAGACGTGTCCAATCGCAAGGGCAGAGAAGAAAAGTTGCGGTCCATGGCAATGTATGATGAATTAACCAGACTCCCCAACCGCCGCTTTTTTTATCAGGAACTCGAACAAGCTGTCAAAGTAGCGGAACGTTATAAAAACCGTCCCGCGCTGCTGACCCTTGATTGTGACAATTTTAAAGCCATTAATGATAAGCACGGCCATGTTATCGGTGACAAAGTCATCAAAAGTTTTGCTGGAAGAGTGCAGCAGTGTCTCCGGGACGACGATTTATTTTCACGTGTCGGCGGCGATGAGTTCCATATACTTCTGCCTAATGCCGAAAAGAAAGCGGATGTCACCATGATTGCCAGGCGCATACTTCAAGCCTTGGAAGAACCTTTACCTATAGACGACGACCTATTAAACTTGACAGCCAGCATAGGCGCTGCTTTCTATAAAAAGGAAAACAGCGTGGAGCAATGGATAAGAGAGTCCGACAAAGCACTGTATAAAGCAAAAACAACTGGTAAAAATTCGTTTATATTTTATTAATTTCTCTGAAGTTGCATAATCTATAGAAAATTTCCCTCCATATTTTTAAAAAGACAGAACCTTCGCACCTAACCTCTAGTTGGAGGCTAGTGCTTTCTTGCCAGCTTCGAGGACTTCGACAATCCGGTCGGTGTCGTACACGCTGCCGCCCCAGATGCCGCCGCTTACTTCCTGCAGCGCCGCCCATAATCTTGTGTCATCTGGTAGATCGTCGTGTGGTTTCAGCCCGGGGTGCGCCGTGCGCTGCTTTAATTCTGCTTCCCCTTGTTCGACAGAGAGCTCATGATCCTCAGTGCCGACAAAATGGAGATGACCCTCGAGCTTTCGTGTATCTACGTAGATATCCACGACGTCACCGTCACGCAGCTTTCCGATCGGGCCGCCTGCGAGCCCCTCCGGTCCGATATGGCCGAAGCAGGCACCGGTCGACACGCCGGAAAAGCGGGCATCGGTGAGAAGGGTGACGTGTTTTCCATAGGATAAATGTTTCAAGGCGGAGGTGAGCTGGTACGTTTCCTCCATGCCGGTGCCCATCGGCCCGGAACCGGCGACAATCATAATATCCCCTTTTACAATGCTTCCTTCCTTAATCGCAGCAATGGCGGATGGTTCGCTCGTGTACACTTTTACTTTCCCACGTTTATGATAAATACCTTTTTCATCCAGAACAGATGGATCGATGGATGTGGATTTAATGACCGCGCCTTCTGGTGCCAGATTGCCGGATGGGAACGTAACGGTGGAGGTGAGCCCGCGTTCTTCCGCTAGTTCAGGCGTCATAATAATATCATCGGCGTCTATGCCGTCTTTTTCCCACAGCTGCTGTTTCAGGAGCCGTCGCCGATCGGATGTTTCCCACCAGTCCAGCATCTCACCGATGGTATAACCGGTAACGGTCCGGGCGTTTTCATCGAGCAGATTCAAGTGGCGGATGCGCAGCATGACTTCCGGAAGCCCGCCTGCAAGATACACCTGGACGGTTGGATGGTGAACAGGGCCGTTTGGCAGCACACTGACAAGACGGGGAACGGCGCGGTTGATCCGATTCCAGTCTTTTACATCCGGCACCTTCAGGCCGGCGGCATGGGCAATCGCCGGTATATGGAGAAGGAGGTTGGTGGATCCGCCAAACGCGGCATGCATGACCATTGCGTTGTGGATGGAGCTGTCGGTGAGAATATCTTTTGTCGTTACCTGGTCCTGCTCCATTTTCATTGCGGCACGAGCGGACTGTGCCGCCATTTCTCTCCAGATATCCTGGCCGGATGGGGCAAGTGCGGAATGCGGCACGGAAAAGCCCATCGCTTCGCCTACCACCTGGGAAGTGGCTGCGGTGCCGAGAAACTGACAGCCGCCGCCGGGTGTGGCACAAGCCGCGCAGCCAAGCTCGGCAGCTTCCTGAAGGGATAATTCATCATTAGAGAAACGGGCGCCGATGGTTTGTACTTTACCGGCATCTTCGCCCCGGTCCGGCGGGAGGGTGACACCTCCAGGAACAATTACCGTCGGCAGATCATGCATGGAAGCAAGGGCAATCATCATCGCCGGCAGGCCTTTGTCACAGGTTGCGACACCTATTACCGCTTTCCGGGTCGGAAGCGATCGGATCAGGCGCCGGTAGACAACGGCCGCATCATTTCGGTACGGAAACGAATCAAACATGCCGGTTGTACCCTGAGAGCGGCCGTCACACGGATCGCTGACATAGCCCGCGAAGGGAATGCCTCCATAGTGACTGATTTCATTTGCAGCTTCTTCCATTAACAGTCCTACCTCCCAGTGCCCGGTGTGATAGCCGAGTGCGGTCGGCGTTCCGTCCTCGTTTCGGATGCCGCCCTGCGTGCTTAGGAGCAGCACCTGTTTGCCGTTTAATTTGCCGGGTTCCCAGCCCATCCCGACATTCTGGCTTAATCCGAACAAATTTCCGCTCGGGGAATGCTTCAGCATTTCGGCATTAAGGGGAAGGGCCCCCTCAGGACCTTTTGCTTTTGTTTTCACCTCGTATATATTTTCTCTTCCGGGCATCATGAACTTCTCAAGTGAATCATACATCACTCATATATCCTCCCTTTATCAATCCCGCTGCTTGTGTCTTTCAATATACGATAAAAGTCTGGTATAATGGTTTTCATGAGAAGGTCTCTTTTCACTTTGTATTTGCTTCCCAGGCATACTTGGATGATAGAGGATCTTCTCTTTTTCTTTGCCACCGATCAGCTTTCATCACTACCGAGAACAACTATTTTACACATACCGTCCGAGAAACAATAGAAAAAGTGGTTCCTTTTACCTGAAAACATGGAAGAGTCACTTTCGTATACGGGTTCGCACGTATGGTGTAAGAGAGTTTTTCCCCTCTGACTCGGGTTAAATTACACGAACTGGTCATTAAATGCTGAACGCAATAAATTTGCAGCCTGTTCCAAGGCCTTTTGTCCTTGGTCTAACTGCTCGGCCATGCCAATGAATCCGTGAATCATACCATCATATCTTTGAAGAATAACCGGAACGCCGGCATCTTTTAGTTGATTAGCATAGGCTTCTCCCTCATCCCGGAGCGGATCATATTCTGCAGTAATAATTACTGCAGGCGGGAGGTTTTTAAGTTCTCGGATAAGATTCGGAGACGCCAAAGGATCCTTGCTATCTTCAAGTGTTCTTAAATAGTGGTAACGAAAATATTTCATATTGTCTTTTGTAAGGCCGTACCCTTCCGCGTTTTCACGGTAGGAGATGGTATCAAAGGAAAAGTCAGTCGCCGGATAAAGAAGCATTTGACAAACAAGTTTAAGGGTTCCTCGTTTTTTCGCCAGACACGATACGACTGCGGCCAGATTTCCACCGGCACTGTCTCCGCCTACAGCTAAATGAGATGGGGAAACATTGAATTCAGAAGGATGTTCATATACCCACTGTGCGGTTTTGTAGCAATCCTCTACTGCAGTGGGAAATTTATGTTCCGGGGCAAGGCGGTAGTCAACCGATATAACAACGCACTCCGCCAAATTTGTGAAGGCGCGGCACATGTTGTCATGAGTATCCAAATCTCCAGTCACCCAGCCCCCGCCATGGAAGAAAATAAGTCCAGGAAACGGCCCTGTATTTTCAGGAATGTACACTCTAATGGGGATATTGCCATTAGGTCCTGGAACAGTCCGGTTTTTGACTTCACCTACCGGCTCCTGCTTTTCAACCGTCTGGTTCATATCCTGAAATGCGATTCGTGCCTGCTCCGGTGACAGGGTTTCCATTCGTGGAGCGCCGGAAGCTTCTATTTGTTCAAGCAGCTTTTTTACTTGTGGATCAAGCATACTATTTCATCCCCCTTTTCATTGTGTCTTTTATTTTTCTAATGTCTCTTTTCATTATTTAATAGTGTTCAGATGTCCAAAAGACTGAACGCTTAACACCGGATCAATGAATGGATTAGATCAACATTTACTTCACAATGATCCCAAACTGGCTATCACTTAATTGTCTGAAACTACTTAAATCGATATCCTGTTTATTTTTCGTTCCATTCTTCACCGTTGTATACGTTTTTTCTGTTAACGTTGTATGGCCGTCATCCGTTATTTTTGTTAACAACATAGACTTATTAAAAGGGGAGTAAGGGTGCTCCGTTACTACCTCCCTCATACGGTTTAATTGCGTCTCATCCGCCGGCTTTAAAAAAAAGGAGTAGCTCGCTTCCAATTTATCACCACGGTACTTTTCAAGAGTGTAGTCACCGACATCAGTCGTCTCATTTTTAACTCGGTATTCACCTGTTAAAGAGATTATAATTTCACCGGTGAAAGGAATAGGCTGTAATGCGTGATGGGCACCAAAACCAACGTCTACTACATACTTTTGACGATTTTTCGTTAACACAATGGCAACGTGTGTTTCAATGAGCCCAGGGTCGTTTCCTGATACCGTTGCAGGAACCATTTGAACATCAAAACCTAGTTCCTGTAAGAAATAATAAAACATTGGATTCAGTTCATAGCAAAGTCCGCCCCGCTGTTGATCGATGATTTTTTTCGTTACATTGTCAACATTAACTTCAATGCCCTCATTCGTTATAACATCGATATTTTCAAAAGGTACATTCTTTGCGAACTGAAACATGATCCGGGGTATATCTTCAAATTGGACATGATTATTCCCTTGATATTGAATTCGTTTGAACATATCCTCAATAAATTGATTCACTTTTACTTCCCCCAATCTTGAATAAATAATAGTGGGTATCATTGGACTAAGTCCCTCGATGAGAACCTTTAATGTGCCCCCTGCTGGCAGGTTGAAGGGGACGCCTTTTTTATTTTTCTGCTGTCTGCGGTTGATAATCACCTGGTACGTTGTTGTTGGAAATAGCCAATCGATTCCAGCTGTTGATCGTTATAATAAGGAATACAAGATCCATATATTGTTTTTCATTGTAATGCTGAAGCAACTGCTCATAGAGATTATCCGGCACCCCGTCTTCTGATATGAACGTGACGGCTTCCGTTAACGCTAACACTGCTTTTTCCGGTTCGCTGTAGAAAGGGGATTCCCGCCAGGCATTCAAGCAGTAAATTCTTTGTTCAGTCTCACCGATGGCTCTTGCATCTTTGGTGTGCATATCGAGGCAATAGGCGCATCCATTGATCTGAGAAGCGCGTATTTTTATCAATTCGATCAACTTCTTATCAAATTCAGTGGTTTTTTTGTATTCCTCGACCTGTCTCATGACCTTGAAAATCTCCGGGTTTGTCTTTGCATAGTTTATCCGTGGTTCCACGCATAACTCCTCCTTCATATAATAGGCGTTCCTCAATAAAGACAAAACAGAGAGTGAATTTGTGACAGCTGATCGAATTTTTCTTTAATAAAAAGAAGGCAGCTTATCAGGATTTACTATTATATAGAGGTTCTGAATGTTTTTCTGTTGTTGATCCAATTTAAAGCAGATTACTTTAACAGGACGGCCTTCTTGTACCTGCAGGATTCCTCTTTGGCCATTGATAATAATGGAGTGGAATTCTCCTATGAAACTACCTTTGGCTGATATACCCCGGAGAAAAGCAGCCACCCGCTGTTTGGATATAATCGGATAAATGGCCGAGCGAGCCTTACCGCCGCCATCGGAATAAAGAACAATATCATCACCCAGCATATCAATAAAATCATCAAAATCTCCCGTTGCCGCTGCCTTCATAAAAGTTTGGGCAAGCTGCTCTGTTTCTTCGATATGTTCCGGATAAACGGATTCGCTTTGCAGTTTTCGTTTCGCGCGACTGTAAATTTTCCGGCAGTTCACTTTCGATTTATTCAATATCTCCGCCGTTTCGGTGTAGTTATAGTGGAGAACTTCCCGCAGAACGAACACCATTCTTTCTACAGGAGCCAATTGTTCCAACAAAACGAGAAAGGCATAGGAGACCGTTTCTTCCGTCAGAATCTTTTCCAACGGTTGTTCCGCCTGCATAATCTGCGGCTCAGGCAGCCACGGTCCCGGGTATACCTCCCGTCGTTTTTTTGCAGATTTTAAATAATTAAGGCAGCGGTTAGCTGTCATTCTAGTAAGGTAAGCCTTTAAATCATGAATATTATCCTTATCAAAGTGATGCATATGAAGAAATACATCTTGAACAATATCCTCCGCCTCCGTTATGGAACCAAGCATTCGGTAGGCAGTCGAAAAAACATGCTGCTGATATGTTTTATACATTGATTCCAATTCTACCACTGGGTTAACCTCCCCCTTGAAATTAAGCAAAATGGGTGCCGACAGATTCATAGTATAATAATATTGTTTTTTTATAAAACAAATTAGGCTGAAGTAATAGGGTGAAATCTCAATGGGTACCGAGGGAAAATGGCCACCGATTGCACCGATTGAGATTTTATTTCAGGGCATAAAACCAGTTATGGAGATGGGTGAGGGTTCTGTTTCGCTATTACTGGAGCGGGCGGACATTTGTTCTGCTTTTCCCCTTTTTTTTTTTTCAGAGTAAAAGAAGCGCTTTAGAGCCCGGATAAGCGGAACAAATGTCACTAGCGTTGCAAAATAGTTAACATGGCCAAAGAGCAATAGAAAAGATACGATACGCTATTTATCTTTATATACCTATTTATATATTAATTTTCCATCACCTTTTTTGGAAGGAAAAGCAAAAATGTGAGAGGGATCTAAAAACAGCTCTCTCAGCCAACGGCATTTGTATAATTCAGCAATCACTTCTGCCTCAAGATCCCAACGATTGGTTACCACACGGTAGAAACGACCTTCGTCATCGGAAAACTCCACTAACCGGAGAGGGGGGTTCATTTGCGTTCGTTTGGTGCCCAGCACCACGGGATGGCCTGTTTTCGCCAGAAAACCGGTATCCAGCGAGGCCAACAAGCGGAGCGCGGTAGGAGATTCCCGGTGTACATATGTCGAGGGCTGGAAACCGCCGTCTTTCAGACCCACCGAGAAAACTTGACGCATACGTGAAAAAGGAACAGGTTGATTTTGCAACCGTTATCATATAAAATGTAAGTTAATCATAAAAGGGTTTTTATTTTTTGTCAATTATATAAAACATGGTTTTATAATATAAAACTAAAAATAAAATCACCATTAAACAAAACAAAGTTTTATATTATAAAATAATTAAGGGGGAACCGGGTGAACATTGTGAAGAGAAAGGTAAACAAGAATGAGACTATGATGGCGGCGGTGATGGAAGACCAGACTGTTTACGATCTAGGAGCGGAAACATGGATTGAACTGGTAGAAAAGGCGGCCGCTGAAGGGCGGAAGCTGCCTGATTTAATAAAGGAAATGACAGCAGACACTGTCCCGCTTGCAGAGAACGTGGACTCTCTTGATCTGGGCGTACCGCTCGAGATATCAGAGGTGTGGGCGGCAGGGGTTACTTACCAGAAAAGCCGGGAAGCGAGAAATTACGAAGCATCGGATGGAAAGCCGAGTGCGGAGACCTTTTATGATAAAGTATATGACGCACCGCGGCCTGAATTATTTTTCAAATCATCCGGCCGGAGGGTGGCAGCACCGGATCAGACGATGTATCTCCGCTCGGACTCGGACTGGCAGATACCGGAGCCGGAACTGGGGCTGGTGTTGAACGATCAGGCGGAGATTCTAGGCTTCACGGTCGGAAATGATCTGAGTTCCCGGGATATTGAAGGAGAGAACCCGTTATATCTGCCGCAGGCAAAAGTGTGGAAAAGATCCTGTTCGATCGGGCCGTCGATCCGGCTGGCCGAAACGGCTGCCGATCCTTATGCGTTTCAGATCATCTGCCGGATTTACCGCGGGCCGGAGAAAGTGTTTGAAGGAGAAGCCGGTGTGAATCAGTTGAAGCGGAAGCTCGAAGAACTGGTCGATTACTTAAAGAAGGACAACGACATGTTTGATGGCACCGTCCTCTTGACAGGCACATGCGTGGTGCCGCCGAATGAATTTACCCTGAAAGACAAAGACGTGATCGAAATTGAAATTCCCGGAATCGGTGTACTCCGAAATCCGGTGGAAGCATTATAAGAGCTTTATCCATTAGAAAGGAAGGATATCATATGACAACTTTTAAAAATTTCATTAACGGAGAATGGAAAGCATCAACGTCACAGGAGACGATCGCAAGTATGAATCCGGCAGATGCAGAAGAAACGGTAGGAAAGGTACAGAAATCAGCCAAAGAAGATCTGGATGCAGCTGTTGCCGCAGCCGATAAGGCAAAAACAGCATGGAAAAAGATCGGCGCCCCCGCCCGCGGCAATTATCTCTACAAAGCGGCGGACGCGCTTGAAGCCCGTGCGGCTGAAGTAGCAGAGACGATGACGAAAGAAATGGGGAAAACGTTTCCGGAGGCAAAAGGGGAAACGATGCGCGGCGTAGCGATTCTGCGGTATTACGCAGGTGAAGGGATGCGCGAAGTCGGCGATGTGATTCCTTCCACGGATAAAGACGCCCTGATGTTTACCACCCGTGCCCCGCTCGGGGTGGTCGGCGTCATCACCCCGTGGAACTTCCCGGTGGCGATTCCGGTATGGAAAACGGCTCCGGCGCTCATCTATGGCAACACGGTAGTTCTGAAGCCGGCAAGTGAAGCGGCAGTGACAGCAGCGAAAGTGGTGGAATGTCTCGCGGAAGCAGGATTTCCTGACGGTGTCCTGAACTTTGTACCTGGATCCGGATCGGTGATCGGCCAGGGTCTTGCGGAGCACCCGGATGTAGCCGGGATTACGTTCACCGGTTCGGACACAATCGGTAAACAGGTCGGCCAGAGTGCGCTTGCCCGCGGCGCGAAATACCAGCTCGAAATGGGCGGGAAAAACCCTGTTATTGTCGGGAAAGATGCCGATCTGGAGCTGGCAGCGGAGGCCACCATCAGCGGCGGTCTGAAATCCACCGGGCAGAAATGCACGGCCACCAGCCGGGTAATTGTGGAAGCAGACGTCTATGAAGAATTTAAAAATATCCTGATCGAAAAAGTGAAAAAGATTACCGTCGGCGACGGCATGGAGCAGGGAACCTGGATGGGACCGTGCTCTAGTGAAGGCCAGCTCGATAACGTACTTTCCTATATTGAAAAAGGCAAAGCGGAAGGAGCTGATCTCATTCACGGGGGGAACCGCCTGCAAGAGAACGGTCTTGATAAAGGCTTTTTCGTGGAACCTACGGTCTTTGACGGAGTGACGACCGATATGACGATCGCGCAGGAAGAAATTTTCGGACCGGTGCTGGCGTTGATGAAAGTGGATTCGATGGAAGAAGCGATCGACCTTGCCAATGATGTAGAGTTTGGTCTCAGTGCCTCGATTTTTACGACCAACATCCAGAACATGCTTGATTTTATGGACGACATCGAAGCCGGTCTTGTGCGTGTAAACGCAGAAAGCGCCGGTGTTGAGCTGCAGGCGCCGTTCGGCGGCATGAAGAAATCGAGCTCTCATTCCCGCGAGCAGGGTGAAGCCGCTAAAGAATTCTTCACCGCTGTTAAAACGGTGTTTGTGAAAGGGTAGAAAGAAGCATCGTCTCTTTCGTTTTATGGACATTCTCTTATTGGGAATGTCCTTTATCATTTAAAAGGAGACACAATGAAGAAGACATGCAGGCAAAGTGTCTTTAATCAAGATATAATAGACAGTTTCACCGGCAGACATCTGCAAAATGGCTATAACCGTCATTTACTGGACATTTGCCGGGACAAACAGATTGAAAACCGACAGATGCAATGCATCCTGCCGGGTGCCCTTTTTATAATCGATTTCCGTCTTCATCGGTTTCCACAATCTCTTCTTCAAGCGGGAGGTCATTTCCGTGCTCTTCTTCGATCTCCCCATCTTCCGTTCCTTCAGTAAAAGGATCCGCGACCTGTTCCTGCGGGGTCGGAAAGTCTGCGCTGTCCTGCGGTGTTTTTCTTGGAGGCCTCATGCGGCATCTTCCTTTCTTTTTCCCTTAGGGTAGGCAGAAGGTGAAAAAAATATGTGATACGATACAAGAAAGGAGGAGATGCGAAAATGGCAGCAACCAAGCAGCAGCCGTTTACGATAGACCTTGGCCGTGATTTGTTTATCCGAGGGAATGTGCATGCCCCGGCAGAACGGACGAAACAGCCGGTGGTTATGATCTGTCACGGGTTTAAGGGCCATAAGGATTGGAACTTTTTCCCCTATATGGCAGAAGAGCTGGCAGCAAACGGATATTACGCCGTACGTTTCAACTTTTCCTGCAATGGCGTGGATCAGGAAGATTTTGATGAACTCGACAAATTCGCGGTAAATACGTATACGCGGGAGCTGAAAGATCTGGAAGCGCTGCTTCAGGCAGCAAAAGACGGGGACCTTCCGTATTCGGATATGTTCGATACGGACCGCACAGGCATTGTCGGGCACAGCCGGGGCGGTGCGACGAGCATTATTTTTGCTTCCGGACACCCGGAAGTCAAAGCAGTCGTCACCTGGAACGGTGTCGCTGATGTGGATTTTCTCGGGGAGGAACTGAAACAGGAAATCCGTGAAAAAGGTGTCGGGTACATTGCGAATAAACGTACCAGCCAGGATATGCCGATCAAAGCCAACCTGCTGGAGGATATCGAAGCGAACAGAGAACAGTTTGACATTCCGCGCAGAATAAACGAGATGCACGCATCCCTGCATATCATTCAGGGAGATGCTGACGGCAGCTGGCTGCAGGAAGGCGCTGAAAAAATGCGCGATGCCGCATCCGAACATTCCCTCACTATCATCGAAGGCGGTACCCATACCTTCAATGCCGCCCACCCTATGGAGCATGTCCCGCGCGAACTTGAACAGGCGATGGAGAAAACGAGAGACGTCTTGAATCATCATTTAAGGTAGAATCCGCCTCCCCCTTAAAATAATGGCGGGAAGACCTATTCCAATTATTTCCGATTTGTGTTAAAAGGAAGAAGAATAGCATTTCGACAGAAGGGGGAGGCACTGGTGGGAAATCATATTTTATATGTGGAAGATGACAAGGAAATAGCCGATTTGGTCATACAAGATCTTCATGACAAAGGGTATGAATGCACGTGGTTACGGTCAGGGCAGCAGCTCGATGCTCACCTGCATAAAACGGACCTTTTACTGCTGGATATTATGCTTCCGGGTCTGGACGGCTTCACGTTAGGGAAGCGGATACGCGGACAATACAGCAGTCTTCCGATTCTTTGTTTAACCGCCCGGACCACTATTGAAGATAAGTTGACCGGTTTTCGATTTGCTGATGATTATCTGACGAAACCGTTCCATCCGGAAGAATTGCTGGTGCGCATTGATATTCTGTTGAAGCGGTATGACAAAGTCACGTTGGATACCCTGACACTACAGCACCTGAGCATTGATTTAAGCGCTCATCACATTGTCAATACAGAGACGGGAAGAGAAATCATCCTGACGGAGAAACAATTTAAAATCTTTCACTACCTCCTGAAAAACGCGAATCACATTTTAACGAAAGAACAGATTTATTCGAATGTATGGCAGGAACCATACATCGAAGGGGATAAAACGTTAACCGTTCATATCCGCTATTTGCGGCAGAAACTCGAAAAAGATCCACAGAACCCTGAAATTATTGAAACGATCCGCGGGTTGGGATACAGGGTGAGACGGTGAAGTTATCAACGAAATACATACTGATCATTCTGTTGGCTGTTTTAATCTTTCCCGTCTCGTTTTTAGGTGTTAATTTTGTGTACTATCTTGTCATTATGCAGCTGGCTGATTTTTCACCGGAAGAATATTATGATCCGGAAGAAATAGAGGAAACATGGGCCCGGGAGGTCGATGCTCTGGAAGGAGGGACTACGCAGGACGTCACATCATCATTACGTAATATGGAAAATTATCCGGATTCGGTTATCTTTTGGGTGGAGGATAACGGCCAATTACTGATGTCAAACGACCCCTCGGAGAATGGGAGCGGGGAGTGGAATGTATCCAGCCTTATTCAGTATATGGAGGAGGACAGTGGCGGAGAGTACTTCACGACTTCGGCCTATTTGGAGGGAGCAGAGGACAGCGGTTATGCGTTTTTGCAGGTTCCTTCTTCCTATTTAGAAACGAATATTGGAGTGGGGCAGTATCAATATTCTACAATTTGGTTCATTGCCATAGGGTCTTTCTGGTTTTTGTTTATTTATATTTCCTGGCTGTTTTTTAATCGAACGAGAAAACGCCTGGTAAGAATGCAGGAAAAAATGGAAATCAATGAAAACCAGCTTATCCCGTCCAGAATGAAAATAGAAAAAGAGGACGAAATAGGGCAGTTGGAACATTCGTTTAACCAAATGGTCGAACAGTTAAACGAAAGCCATGAGAAAGAAAAACAGGAAGCGCTGATTCGGAAGCGTCTCATTTCGAGCTTATCGCATGATTTACGGACACCGCTGTCTATCATGAACGGCCATGTACACAAACTGAATCAGTATGACTTAAAGGAAGATATGGCAGAATCGGTGCACGTTATCAATGAAAAGATCGTTTTTCTTTCGGAACTGATCGATAACCTTTCCTCGTTCACAGTATTAAGTGAGGGAAAACTGCCGATGAACAGGCAGTGGAAGGATATCGCAGCACTCGTCCGCTCTTCTTTGATCGCGTGGTATCCAGTCCTTGAAGAGCAGGATTTCGAGATGGATGTAGAGTTACAGGAGCCTATTCACTGGAATGTGGATGAAATATGGTTTCGAAGAATTTTGGATAACCTCCTCCAGAATGTCCTGCGTCATGCGGCGGAAGGAAAATATGTCTCCGTAAGGACGGAAAAAGAAACATCGATGCTGAAAATCCAGGACCGGGGAAAAGGAATGCACAACCCCTCCGGGAAAAGCGGCGCCGGCATCGGTTTATCTATTGTCGACATGATGCTGGAGCAGATGGAGCTCGAAAAAAGAGTATCCACCGGCAGCAGTGGTACTACAATCACCATTTTCCCGAAAGAGAACTGACTTTCTTTCATTAGGAAGTCAGTTTTTTACATGAGCCGGCAGTCATTTTTAACCTGATTTTAACCTCACGTACTCCTTCGATTTAACCTTCGCCAGCTACAATGGCAGTAAATCGAAGGGAGAGTGTAAAAAAACATGGAACAAATCGTTTTTATCATTGCAATGATTTCATTGGGCAGTGCGCTGGTACTGTTTATCGGTAGTATCTTAAACGATGGTATGACTGGAATACGCCGGTGTGCGAAATGGTTAACAGGATTATTTGTTGTTTATGTTGTCATGTATGCGATCTATCTCTCTTTTCAGTTTGTCTGAGAGGGATCGTTCTCTGACATGCATGTTGTTATCAACTAATTTCTATTAATGCTGTTATCCCCACAAAAAGAAGTGGACTCAAAATCATAAATACACCTGGGATCATTAAAAAACGATTATGTATTGCATTGGCAATGAGCACAGCGCTCAGACCACTAACGAACGTTATCATGACGGTAACCATAAAACCGTAATCAATAAAAGCGTAATAATAGGAAGCCGCCCCGCATATGAGGATGAACCAATAAAAGAAAAGGTAAACATGTTTCCCTTTCATTTAAACACTCCATTTCTTACTATAGATTCTTTTACTATTATACATTCCATAAGATAAATGGTGAATTAATCATATTTTGTAAATTTGGCGTGCCGGTCCGTTCATTTTTGCTATACCAGGTGGAAGGAGATTGCAGCTGGCTGATCGAAGAAATACAGGGTGTTTTTATGTTATGAACAGGAAGGGGCACGTGTATCATGTCATCACGGGAAGAGTGGAAAGCCATTGACCGCTATCTGACGGAAGCACTAGGCATTGGAGATGCAGAAATGGAAGCGGTCCGACGGCGAAGTGCAGAGGAGGGACTGCCTTCCATTGAAGTTGCCCCGAACCAGGGAAAACTGCTGCAGCTCTATGCCCAGATGTGTGGAGCGGAAAACATTCTTGAAATCGGCACGCTGGGCGGCTATAGCACGTTGTGGATGGCTGGTGCGCTCTCGGCGGACGGAAGACTGGTTACTCTGGAGGCGGATGCCCATCATGCCGCCACCGCCCGCGCCCATTTTCAACGAGCCGGGTTCGACCACCTGATTGAACTGAGGGAGGGACCAGCACTGGATACACTGCCGGAGCTTGAGAACGACACGTTTGATTTTATTTTCATCGATGCGGATAAGGAGAACACGCCGTCGTATTTCGAGTGGGCGCTCCGCTTATCCCGGAAAGGCACGGTGATCGTCTGCGATAACGTCGTCCGCCGCGGCGCAGTAGCGGATGCGAAGCGGGAAAGTGCCGGCAATACCGGCATACGGCGCTTTTTTGAGCTGGCAGCAGAAGATCCTCGTGTGAACGCGACCGCTTTCCAGACCGTCGGCGAAAAGGGACATGACGGCATGGCCGTTATGGTCGTTACCGAAGACATTCGTGGTTAAAGAACGTTGAAGTTTTCGATGAAAAAGCGGCTGTTAGGCAGCGTCGGCACCTGGTTGGTCAAAGGTAAGACTTGAGCACCCCCATTTTTATGAAACAGGAAGCTGCTGTGAGGGATATAATGAAAAGAAACGTACGTAAATCGGAGAAGCTGTTGATCACCGGATTGAGTTTTATATTTTTATTTATGATAACACAAGACCTGGTTCCTTTAGGGGCATTAAATGATGTTCAGGCCATTTCTGCGGATCGTTCTACAGGAGAAATAATTACTGTTACGCTCGTTGGGGCAGGGCAAATATTACTATTAATGGGAATGGCTTTGTTTTTCATCGGAAAACATTACCCTCTCTTGGTTAAACTATGGTTGATTATTCACCAAAGTTTTATTTTCAGTGGAGCTTTAATAGATTGGTGGATTCCATATTTCTCGGGGTATGGGGCAGAACAAAGGATGGAGAGATACGATAATATGTTTGGTAATACCCATTCCTTTCTACCCGTTATTAACGGGATTGTGCCTAATACCCTCCATGTGCTTTTTCATTCTACACTGTTAGCTTGTATTATTGTCACCACATATATCAGCGTCACCGACAAGAAAAATGCAGGGAGTGTGGAAGAAGAAAAGAATATAAAAGCAAAGGCCCGCTGAATGTATGCCCCTTCTTATATCCCGCATGTTAGAGAATAGTCAGCTATGTCATCTCCCCTTTTTGGTTTAGATGAACCAAAAGGAGAGACACGGTGCTGATGGTCACTGAAGATATCGTTGATTAAAGAACCTTGACATTTTTAATGACGAAACGGCTTTTTGGAAGCGTCGGTATTCTTGCCATATCATAACTCACATCCTGCGGCGGTACATCGTATGTCAAGCGCTTGGTTAAGAACTCCATGCTTGTCTTCATAAGCATGACCGTAATCCACTCTCCTGCACAGCGGTGGCCGGTATAATGATCGCCGCCGCCCTGCGGGATAAAAGAAAATGGATGTCCTTCCCAGCCCCGGAACCGTTCCGGACGAAACACTTCAGGCTCTTCCCAGAGCTCCGGGTGGTGATTCGTTCCGTAAATATCCATGATAACAAGCGTTCCTTTTTTTAAGCGGCATTCATTCCAGAGAAAATCTTTGCGCACGACGGCGCCGGTAAATGGGGCGAATGGGTAATAACGCCGGAGTTCCTGGACAAACATCCGGGTGTACTCCTCATTGCCCGTGCTGCGCAGTTTTTCTTCGACGGCCGGATATTCGTGAAGAGCCAGGGCTCCAAACATGATGAAGCGCCCGATGGCAACAATCGGCCGCAGCACATTGATCAGTTCGACCGCGGCAGTAGAGGTATCCAATTTCCTGCCATTTCGTTCCGTGTGCATCGCGATAACATAAGCTGCCGTATAAGCCGGTGGTGTCAGCTTCCCGGAACGTATCTCTTTTATAATCTGCTGTACCCACTTCTCACAACTTTTCCTCGCTTTTTTACCGCGTTTATAGCGGGTTCCTATACCACCGAATGCATCGATCATTTCACTGAATTCCCTTGTGCGCTGTTTTACTTCGTTTTCCGGCAGTGGAACACCTGTCCACTCGCAGGCTGCCCGGCACATGATTTCCTCTGCTTCATCAAACAGGACGATGGCAGCCATGCCTTCCCATGCCTTAGCTTTTCTTTTCCAATGAGCGAGAGCTATGTCATCCAGTTCCTGCAGCCGGTCCGGTGTCATAAGGGACAGAAACATCCTTTTTCTGTGTTTATGATCCTCACCATCCATGCCTTGTACGCCGTTCTGTCCGAATAATGTTTTCTTCACCCGCTTCGGCGCGGCTTCCTTCCGCTGAAAGAAGTTGTTGTCATAAAACACGCCTGCCGCCTCTTTTCCGCTCAGGCAGATGGCTTTCTGTCCCATTATCCGTGTCTGAAAGATGTTTGACTGAAATTGTTCACGCCGGTTTGAGATGAAGTGAAATCCTTCCGCCAACAAGTTAATTGTATGGTCTATTCCAGGTTCTTTCGGAATACGGTTATGGGTCATTCAGACACCCTCTTTTCTTTATTATTCTATAAAAAAGGATACCACCTAACGGTAATTTTTAATCTTCTGTACATAGTTATACAAACACTTCCATCTGTGCATAACTATAGTAGATGTCAATAGTTATAGGTGGTGGATATGAAAGAAGAACAGGTGACCTTTCATTTTAATGGAGGAGAAATAACAGCAGGATCCGGGAAGACGATATTTGAAGCGTGCCGGGACAGTGGTTTGTATATGCCTGGAATCTGTTCGGGCCAGCCGGATCTCGGTGTTGGTGTTATTCAGACATGTGATACGTGTTATGTCGAAGTGGACGGAGAATTGCAGCGGTCCTGTACAACCGAAGCGGCGTCCGGTATGAAAGTGAAGTCTGAATCGGAGAAAGCAAAGGCGGCGCAGCTGGAAGGGATGTCGCAGATTCTCAAGAACCACGAACTGTACTGTACGGTGTGCGATAATAACAATGGCAACTGTGAAATACACAATACAGCGGAATACTTACAGGTGGACCATCAGAAATATGACTTTACCCCGAAGCCGTATCCTCCGGACAATTCCCACCCCAATTATCGATATGAACCGGATCAATGCATTCTATGCGGGCTGTGTGTGGAAGCCTGCCAGGATCTGCAGGTGAGCGAGGTACTGACGATTGACTGGGAACGTCAGGAACCCAGGGTGATCTGGGATAACGATGTGCCGATTGATGAATCATCGTGCGTGTCGTGCGGGCACTGCGTCACGGTCTGCCCGTGCAATGCGTTGATGGAAAAATCAATGCTCGGCGAAGCGGGCTATATGACGAACATACCACAAAACGTACTGGAGCCGATGATCGATGTGACAAAAGAGGTGGAGCCGGGCTATCAGGGGATTTTCACGATTTCCAACGTGGAAGCGTCGATGCGTAAAGACCGGATAGACCGGACGAAAACGGTTTGCACCTACTGTGGGGTGGGGTGCAGTTTTGAGGTCTGGACGAAAGACCGGGACATTCTGAAAATCCAGCCGCAGCCGGATGCCCCGGCGAATGGTATTTCCACCTGCGTGAAGGGAAAATTCGGCTGGGATTTTGTGAACAGTGACGAAAGACTGACAACTCCGCTGATACGAAAAGGAGAATCCTTTGAGGAAGCCACGTGGGAGGAAGCGCTGTCGCTGATCGCGGACACCTTTTTATCCATCAAAGAAAAAGAAGGATCCGATGCACTTGGTTTTATTTCCTCCTCGAAATGCTCGAACGAGGAAAATTTCCTGTTTCAGAAGCTGGCACGGTCGGTTTTTCAGACCAACAACGTCGATAACTGTTCCAGGTACTGCCAGACCCCCGCTTCGGCCGGACTGATGCGTACGGTTGGAATCGGCGGCGATTCCGGAACGATCAAAGATATTGAGAAAGCGGAGCTGGTTATTGTTGTCGGAGCCAATCCAGCCGAATCCCACCCTGTCCTTGCCACCCGGATCAAGCGGGCCCATAAGCTGGACGATCAGAAATTAGTGGTGGCGGATCTGCGCAAAAATGAACTGGCGGACCGGGCCGATGTTCATCTCCATCCGGAGCCGGGAACGGACCTTGTCTGGTTATCAGCGGTTACCAAATATATCATCGACGAGGGATGGGAAGACGAAACATTTTTACAGGAACGGGTGAATGATGTTGATGAATATAAAGCATCGCTGAAGGACTTCACGCTGGAGTACGCGGAGCAGATAACCGGTATTTCCCAGGAGTGTCTTATTCAGCTTGCGGAAATGATTCACAGCTCCAGTGGCACCTGCATCCTGTGGGCGATGGGCGTGACCCAGCACATCGGGGGCACGGATACGAGCACCGCGATTGCGAATCTGCTGCTGGTAACAGGGAATTTCGGTAAAACAGGAACGGGGGCTTATCCGCTGCGCGGCCATAATAACGTGCAGGGAGCGAGTGATTTCGGTACAATGCCGAATTTCTTCCCCGGTTATGAAAGCGTAGAGAGCGAGGACATCCGCAGCCGTTATGAAAAAGCATGGGGGACCAAACTGCCGGAAACTCCGGGGCTGAATAACCATGAAATCGTGGAGGCCATCTATGACAGCGACGTCAAAGGCATGTACCTTTTTGGCGAAGAAATGGGGTTGGTCGACTCCAATATTAATTATGTGCATGACGCCTTTGAGAAGCTGGAGTTTTTCGTCGTGCAGGATATCTTTTTCTCAAAAACAGCCCAATATGCAGATGTGGTTCTGCCGGCGGCACCGAGTCTGGAAAAGGAAGGGACATTCACAAACACCGAGCGTAGGATTCAACGTTTTCACAAAGTGATGGAACCGCTCGGCAGCAGCAGGCCGGACTGGCAGATATTTCAGGATCTGGCGGAGGTGTGCGGCGCGTCATGGACCTATGACAGCCCTGCGGATATCATGGACGAAGCAGCTTCGCTTGCTCCCGTTTTTGCCGGTGTGAGTTATGAAAGGCTGGAAGACTGGGAAAGCCTCGTCTGGCCGGTGGATCAGGACGGCAAAGATTATCCGCTGCTGTATAAAGATTCCTTTGGGTTTCCGGACGGTAAGGCCAGACTGCATCCGGTGGAATGGAGCGAACCGTATGAAGCAGGAGAAGAGTATGATCTTCATTTGAACAACGGCCGGATTCTCGAACAGTTTCATGAAGGCAACATGACCAACAAGGCAGAAGGGATTAAGCATAAAGCGCCGAATCCGTGGCTGGAGGTTTCTCATGAACTTGCCAAAGATCGGGGCATACAAACCGGTGCGCTTGTGCGGCTGGAATCCCCTTACGGCAAAGTGAAAGTGAGGGTACTTGTCACGGATCGTGTGCAGGGCAGAGAGTTGTATCTGCCGATGAATACGGTGGAAGAAATCAAAGCGGTCAACAAACTGACGAGCAGCTATCACGATAAAGATACCCATACCCCGAATTACAAAGAGATGCAGGTGAAAATGGTGGTATTGGAAGCCGATGGGGAATCCCCGCTTCCGTCGGTTAATTTCCGTTTCGGGAATCCTCAGCCCCAGATGGGGGTAGAGGTAGAAGAAAAATGGAAACGCGACGATTTCACTTCGGTTCCGGAAGTGGTGGAGAAGGAGGGTATCATCGATGGCGAAAGCGATCACGCAAATTAACGTTCAGGAAAAAACAGAAGAAGAACGCAAAAAACAGATTCATCAGGATATGCTCGATCAGATAGCGGACAATCAGGAGTCGATCCGGACCACTCTCGACATTATAGAGGAACTGCAGCAGGCCGGTGTCCTTGATATGGCAAAAGGGCTGCTGCGGATGCGGGAGGAGATCGGATCGATCAGCATCGATAAAGTCAATGAGCCCGGTATGCATCACTTGATCAAAAATGGATTCCATGCCATTGCGTTCATCGAAAAGCTGGATCCAAAAGATATCGAACAAATCATGGAAGGTACCGTGCAGGGACTGGACCATCTCTCGAAGGAAACAGAAAAGGGGGAACCGGTCGGCGTATGGGGACTGCTGAAAATGATGCGGGACCCGCACGTGATGACGGCCCTTTCTGCGATGGGGGCTTTTCTGCATGGGTTTGGAGAGGGAATGGAACGCAAAGAGGAATCGAGGTGAGAGGATGGTCACACGAACGATATCGATTGCGGCTATATCAGATGACGATAAAGCACGTCTGGCTGAAACACTGTATGACGTGTGGGGGGTGAGAAAAGCAGACATTCACCCGGCGCAGGGAGAGGTACTGGTGTCACTTGATGAAGATGCCGGGTCCTGGATAGATGTGGAACAGGCCGTCCGGGACAGCGGTTTGGAGGTAAAAGGATACCGCAGCCCTTCTGATCATGAAACAAGGTAAAATCAAGAAAGAGTCTGAGACAAAACTCTAAAATGAATGAAAAATTCCGAACGATTTCCTTAAGGAAATCGTTCGGAATTTTTGTTTTGCATTACGCACCGCTTCGTCAAAACACTTCGCTTTCCGTGGGCACTGCTCGATCCTCCTCGGAAGAAAAACCCTTCCTGCGGGGTATCGAGACTCGTGCTGTTCCCATAGGAGTCTACGTGTTTTGACTACGCTATAGGAGCGCTTCTTAACCTGGATTTTTAAATGTTCGGTTTTCACCAATGTTATTCCCTTTTGTCCCAGTCTCTTTCTGATGTAAGAGCTCACTGCGGGGACGGTTCCGGATTGGCGGGCTCCTGTTTTTCCTCCCGCACTTTGGAAATGTTCCACTTCATGATGAAGGAAAGAACGAGGGCGGACAACAGAAAGCCGATAAAAACGAAAAACGTTGTCGAGTACGTCCCGGTCCATTCATATACAGTGGATACAATCATAGGTCCGACAACACCTGCGATCGACCACGATGTTAACAGGTATCCGTGAATCGCTCCGAGCTGTTTTGTTCCAAAAAGGTCACCGATAAAAGCAGGAAGACAGGCAAATCCTCCCCCATAGCAGGACACAATGAGATATAGAAGAATCGAAAACAGGAGCACACTGCTTATATAGGGAAGCAGAAAAAAGGCGGCTGTCTGGATAATGAAAAACAGCAGAAACGTGTTTGCGCGCCCGGTATAATCAGAAGCAGAGGCCCATACAATCCTCCCGCCTCCGTTAAACAGTCCCATGATACCAACGATAGTAGCCGCCGTCGCAGCGGTAGCCCCGGTGATTTCCTGGGTCATGGGAGCGGCCACCGACAACAGCATAATGCCGGCGGAAATATTGATAAACATCATCCCCCACAGCAGCCAGAAACGGAGGGTTTTTACGGCATCATTGGCTTTCAGCGAGGCCAGATCGTCTTCTCCTTTATCTTCCTCTTCAGCAGCTGCCCCGTCCGGCGTCCACCCTTCAGGGGGCTTTGCGATGTAAAGCCCGCCGCACAGCATGAGAAGAAAATAGGCGCTTCCGAGAATATAAAAGGTGGCCGGGATGCTCAGCGTATTCATGAGCTGGTTTGCAACCGGACTTGTAATCAGGGCGCCGGCTCCAAATCCCATCACCGCCATTCCTGTAGCAAGGCCGCGGCGGTCCGGGAACCATTTGACGAGTGTGGAGACGGGGGCAATGTAGCCGAAACCGAGCCCTAATCCGCCGATAACACCGAAAAACGCTAAAAACGTAAGGTAACTTTCCATATAGACCCCGAGGCCCGCACCGGCCGTACCGATGCCGAACAATACCGCGGCAATGAGTGCGGAGATGCTTGGCCCCCTTTTTTCCACAAACTTTCCGAAAAACGCTGCGGAAAGACCGAGAATGAAAATAGCAATGGTGAACGCCAGCGACACATCCGTTTTTTCCCAGCCGAGGGCATTGTTCAGTGGGTTCTGGTACACGCTGTAAGCATAGATGGAACCAATCGATAAATGGATGGCGATCGCGGACAGGGCGATCAGCCACCTGTTTTTCTGTGTCAATCGTATCTCTCCTTTTTTGGTTAGTATGGACGAAAAAGAAGAGAACCATGAACAATTATTTCTAATGCATGGTGAGACAGCCGGTTTGATGCTCCGGCTGTCTCACAACTCATCCACTTCCTTCCTGGCGTGCTTTTAACAGGTCAATGGCTGATTCCAGGTACATCACGTAGGCTCCTTCTTCTTCCTCTTCCACATTGCCTGGAATGATGCGCTGAAGCCGTTCAAAATTATCGATAATCATGTAACGATCTGTATTTCTGTTTGTCAGTACATTATCAAGCCAATCCGTGTAATCCAGGAAAAAATCAATATTATCCATTTCGTATGTCGTTTCCAGATGATCAAGATGGGAGATGTTTTCCTGTTTCAGCCTTTCCAGTTCACCTTCGCTGTCTTCGAGATCTTCCACCAAGTCAGGAAATGCATCGTAGATTTCGCCAACAACATCGCGGACAATCACTTCTCTTGCCATATCATTCATTGCTTTGTCACAACCTTCCACGTCCTGTGTTTATTAAATGTAACATATGTACCGGAGCCGGTGTAAGAAACCAGTCCGCTGTGGTATGATCGTAAAAATAAAAAACGGAAGAGGGTCAGTGGATGTTTTTGTATCAGATGGATGAATGCACAACGTTGAAAATGCTCGATATGCAGGATACAGAGGCACTATTTTCTCTTACCCGTGAGTATGCCGGTGCCGGAGAGCTGAAAACATGGCTGCCCTGGGTGGAGGATACGACAAAGCCTGCCGACACGAAAGCTTTTATCGGGTCGGCGATGCAGCCATGCGAGATGTTTTTTTGATCATAGCGATGCATCAGCTGCGGTTGTATCGCTCCAATCTGATGCGCTGGGAAATGTTTTCTGCGGTGTCGACGCGCCCCTGCCAGTAGGTCAGAGCTTCGCTGTTTTCTTCGGCATCGGTAAGCTGCTGCACTTTTTCTTTTGCTTCCTGTCTTTCTTTTTGAATCAAACGGCTGATGTCGGCGGCGTCTACATTCGGTTTTGTTCCTGGTGCGGGGACTGTACGCTGCATGCCTGCACGCTCCTTTTTTGTTTTACGTCGTTTTAGTATCGTCTTTATGCTATGTACCGGCCCCGGAGCGTAGCGACGGGGCATCATTGCAGTCACGATTAAACCTCCTTATTCTGTTTCTGGTTTTTGAGAGGCCCGGGGCAGGTCTGGTTGTATAAAAAAAAGAACCGACAGCTTTAGAAAAGCCGATCGGTTTAGGATTTTCACTTGAATATTTTATTTGCGTTTTTGTTTCCCATAAACGTGCATTTCACAATGATTCGTTGTATTTCGGGTTTCTTCATGAATGACACAAATAAGCATATTAATTTTTCGTTCCAATCGAAATAACACATATACTGTAACAGCAATGGGAAAGCCTACTCTATTTACGATCTCAAGATAGTCCATCATTCATCGTCTCCATGATGAGTTGTGCAAAAATCTTGAATCGTATTCGCTGCTCGTTGTACATGTAATAGCGTATCATAAAGCAGTGCTTTTTCTTCTGTGGTTAATTGGTCATTCTTCAACATAGTCGAAATCGTAGAACTTAAACATCGACAACCGCACAGACAGTCAAACACTTCTTGATTCAAATAATCACACTCCTCACGTATTGTGCTCCGGATTCTATTATTCCGTACGCAGATAGTTTGATATATCAGGGATTTCCGCCCATTTATATTGCAGAGCAAGTATAATGACTTTAATTTTTAGTTCCTGTTCCAAGTCCGGCCGTTCTTCTGGGTTGGTTTGAAGGATGGCTTTTTTGATTTTAGGTTCAAAACGCTGGATCATTAATGCCATATCGCTTGCACTTTGCTCAGGTTCGTAATTCTGAATATTCTCAACCATCGTTGTTATAGATTTAATATCACTCATCATAATACCTCCTTAACTGAACAAATGCTCTTTTTTTGATCCTGGAGATAGACTGTTGAGACTGTTCAAATAGTTGGCCAATTTCTCCGTCCGTATAGCCGTAAACAAATGATAACGATAAGACATCTTGTTGTTTCGGCGTCAAAGTTATCCAGGCTTTATAAAGATTTTTAGAAGATAAGTGGTTCTCTAGTGATAAACCATTGCTTTCTTCATCTGAAGAAAGCAAGTCTTTAGGTGTGCCGCCCTCTTCCATAGGTTGATCCAACCATACCTGGTTTCTTTCAGAAAAAAGACGTGTTTTTTTATCAAAGTTAACAGCCGTGTAATGAATCGATTTTGACATATAAGCAACAAGTCTTTGTTCCTGCACGAATTGATAAAATTTTGACTGTAAGAGGGCTTTTTTAAACGTTGTAGGATGAAGAATATACTCCCGAAATAGATGCTCGTACTCCTCTTTCTTAATAAATGCTGTCCAGTGAGATTCAAAAGGAAGTTTTGAACGATAAGAACAATAGATTTTCATAGAATCTCTCCTTTTAGCGAACGTGTGTTCTAAAGCAAATTACCACAATTACCTAAATTTTTCAAATAGCAATCTATGAAGTAAAGACAAAAAGATTATTTCAATAACAACCCTTAAAATTTATTTTTCTGGTTGTATTTTGGTTTGTTCTTTCTTCTTTGCTAAATAGAAACGATGAAAGGAGGTAGGAAATGAGTGGAAATAAAGAAGTGACGGTTTACATTCAGGAGACGTGTATTCATTGTCACCGGCAGCTGGAATGGATGAATCAAAACAACATTGAGTTTGAGAAGAAAGATGTGTCCCTGGAAAAGAACAAAGAAGAATTCATCGACCTGGGTGGCCGAGGAACACCTTATACGATCGTGACAGATCAAAATGGAAACCAGGAGAAGATTCAAGGATTTCAACGTGAACAATTAGAAAACCTCATTCTTTTTTAACGAGGGTTGTTATTTTCCGCCCTGTTCTTTCTTTACCGGGTGAACCTTGAAAGAACAGGGCGATGTAGCCAAGAGGCAAGGCGGAGGTCTGCAAAACCTTGAACCCCGGTTCGAATCCGGGCATCGCCTCCAAAAAACGGGGAAGGAGAAGGTCCATGAAATAGAGAGAGACTAATAATTATAAAAATAATAATATTGTAAATATTCTATATGAAAAATTAGGGGTGAAAGTAAAGTATGAAAAATATTTTAACAGGTCAAGAAAAGACGCAGTTAACTAAACAAGCGAATCAAAATGTTGAGTTTAAACTTCTACTACAATTAATTTCTCAAGAAAAGCAGCTTAAACTAAACAATAAATCTATTGAAACTTCCGAAATCAATAAGGGACATTATTCCATTGAAATGTTAAAAATGAATTTGGATCAAAATTTTGATTTATACTTTGTCAAATCAGATAGAGGAAATCATAGTTTTGTAAAAAACATTTACCAAAAGGATACTAATGTTTTTATTGAAGCTTATGAAATTGAAAATGGGGAATTAACAAAGGTGTATAATCAACAATACGCAAAAGAACAATATGATGAAATTCAAAAAAATTCAGCAGATAATGTGAGTATTGCAAACCAAAGTCAAGATGGAAAGGTTACTATTTCAGCTGTTCCATGTCTTTATGGCAACTGGTGTGGGCCAGGTTGCAGCGGTCCAGAAGCTCCAATCAGTGAGGTTGATACTTGTTGTATGGAACATGATAACTGTTATGCAGAAGAAGGTTATTTCGACTGTGGTTGTGATGAAGATATTCTTCAATGCCTTGCACCATACTATTACCAAGGTAGTGAATGGGCTATCCTCATTACTAATTATTTTCTCGAACAGTATGACATTAACTGTTAATATAAAAATGGGTTAAAAACAATTCATTTATTGAAATTCTAGAAAATATCTCTCCAAGTTGTTACCCCCAAAAGTTGTAGCGAAAACTAACTTTTGGGGGTAACTGTCATCTCCCTCTCCTTATAATTCTAACGAAAGAGACGCGATTGAACGTCATACAACGGGTTAATCCGATGGTTTATACCAAAAGGAAAGACCATCGATGACCTGGATGATACAAGCATTGCTTAGGCGAAGAACTGGTGCAACACCCTTCCCCACAAAATCCTGGGGGTATCAATCTCCCAATGACCGGTATGAACGTAAATCGACCAGTATTATATAATGGTAAATAATGGAATTTCAGGGGGTGTTGCATTAATTATTGTCATTCAAGGGTAGATTAATTAAACAAAGACTCAACAGCTGTACCCCAGTAGTAAAAAAAAGGGGGGAAAAATAATATGACCATTATCAGGTTGCCGTATAAACCTATTTTTCCTACCGCTAAAATGTACTTAGCGTTTTCTTTCTTTAAAATTCCCAATATGCCAAAAATAAGCCCCAAAATATAACCACCATACATAGGTATGAATTCTGAGTCAAAAATTTCTATTTTGAAAGGGGAACTTAAAAAAATAATATTTAATAGTAATAAAATAAACGAGACGACTTTGTAAAACCTGAACAATAAACTAAATAAATCTTTACCAAACATCATATCATATATTCCTCCAAGAACTAATGATGTGTAACACAGATCTCACATTTTTGTGTGGCAAACACAGGTGATATAGGTAGCACTTATATCTCCACTGGTATTTTTTGGATGTAGTGCGCGAAACATGCGCTCTTGTTTTATGAAAAATACAGAATCTCTTATATCTCTAATAAAGGTTATGAAAACGGAAACGGAGAGGAATTCGTACTTTGCATCATCTCTACTTGGAGATGATACGAAAAAAAAACTACAGTTGCTCGAGATACGGTAACGCTAATGTATAGTAGGTCCTGGGAATGTATCTTCCAAGTTCTTTAACACGCCGTTAAATTATTTCTATCAAAGTTATAATTCCTATAAAAATAAATGAACTTACGAACAGAAAAACACCCAGTATGATTAAAAAGCGATTTTTAATAGCATTTGCAATGAGAATAGCTCCTAGACCACTAGCAAACGTTATCATTACAGTAACCCCAAAACCATATTCAATAAAAGCGTAATAATAGGAAGCTAATCTAATGATAATCAAAATCCAATAGGTAATAAGTAAAAACCATTTTTGATTCTAATCAGCATACACATGTATTATAGTAAACCCCCTACATTTTGCAAAACACTAACCAAACATTTGTTATTTTTACACAATTAACAGGGAAGAGCCGCTTTTTTATTTAAGTGAATTTTTGCTTTCTTCTTTCGCGTTTTATAGTTTCGAACAAGTCGGCGGGTTTTTTCGCGATCTTCTTTTGGTTGATGAGGGTAGGCATATAAGCGTTTAGCAACGGTCCAGCATGATAAGACTAATACCAGGTCCCCTGGGGTGTGTAATGCCACCACTCGCCGTCTTTGTAGTGAACATGGAGACAGTTTTGTTCAGGATGACTTTCGATTTTCACGATGTTCGAGAAGTTATATTTCCGGCGTTTTTCAAACCTATCGATGCGTTGTGTTTTTGGTAGGTGGTCAGCAGTATGTGATATTCTCTGTCATTCAAGTGCCTGGCGACATCTGGTTTGTTCACGGGTAAACCTCCCTGGTCTGTTTCTGGTTTTTGGAAAGACATGGGGCGGTTCTGGTTTTATAAAAAAAACCGATACGCCTTTTAAGGCGCACCGATATTGGGGTTATCAGGACTATTGCTTTGCTTTTTTCTTTTGCTCTTTATAGTTTCGAACAAGCCGGTGGGTTTCTTCGCGCTCGGCTTCTGATTGATGAGGATAAGCATAGATGCCGTGATGTTCTTTATCAATGACACCGGCTAATTCTTTCCGAGAGAGATCACGTTTGGACCTGGTATTAATCAGGAAGGGCGCCTCCGGGGAGCGGAACGGGTAAATGGCACGTATCTTAATATCATCGTCTACAGCATGCTGCAGGAAGAGTGGAGAAGAGGGGAGTAAAAGCGGAAGTTACCATTCCAGAATCCCCTCATCGATCCGCTTGACGCCGTGGACAGCCGTTAAATCATCAACCAGCTGCAGCATGGCCTGGTCTTTTTTCTTCGCCTCGATCATGATGTCTACATCCCGGTTGCACCGTTTCAGGGACTGTAGAAATGGATGAATAAAGGAAGGGTCCACGAAATCCGCGTGGCTTCGGAATTCCTCATCCGATCTTGGAGAGGAAACATGGACTTTCGGGGGAAAGGATCGGTTCTCCCACGATGCAAAGAAGCGGGGGAGGATCTCGTCCAGGGATTCTTCTGTCGTTTTGTTGGCCTGATAATGATGATAATCAAACATAAACGGGATGTTCTGTTTTTCACAGATATCAAGTACTTCTGTGGCGGTGTAGGTTTTATCATCGTTTTCCAGCGTCATCCGGTCTTTTACAGCGGAAGGGAGTTTCTCAACATTTTTATGGAAACGCTCGATAGCGCTCTTCTTATCGCCGTATGCGCCTCCGACATGAATATTGATGTATGCTTGTTCAGCAAGTCCCATGGCCTCCAGCAGCCGGCAGTGATAGGTCATATCCGTCACGGCATTGGTGGTGACATGTGCTTTATCACTTGTGAAAAGGGTGAACTGACCAGGGTGAAAACTGGTGCGGAGCTTATGTTTTTTTACCAGTCGGCCGATTTCTTCATATAGATCCTGAAACGGTGAAATGTAATCCCATTCCACCTCGGGATGGGTCGCCAGCGGCACTAGAGAGGAAGAAAACCGGTACAGCGGAATACGGTGTGCAATATTGAAATGCAGCGCCCTGATCGTGTTCTCCAGGTTGCTGCGGGTGATGCGCTGCAGCTTTTCGGTTCGGTCCGGCTCCTCAAGGGAGGCCCAGTTTTTATACGTCATCGTTCCAGCGGGTGAAGCGTTCCAAAGGGAGAGCGCGTGAGATACATAACCAAATCGAAGAATCATGGTCCGGCTCCTTTACAGAAGGTATTCTGACTGGTTTTTTACAATACTGGTATCGTACCCTGAAGAGGGATGAAAAAAACCGGTATTCATTTATAGAAAAATCAGTAGGAAGAGCTGTTTCGTTTTCTCCCCGGGAGTCTTATCGAGAGACCGGCCACCACCGCACAGAAGAAAAGGGAAACCATTGCGACATGATGGAGCTGACCGATCGTCATAGCCCCGGTGAAAAAGATGCCGAGAACGCTCGAAGACAGAATGGCGCCGAGATAGCGGCTTGTCTGGAGAAGACCGGAAGCGGAGCCGGTATCTTCGGCGCGGACCTGTTCAAACAGCGCCCGCTGCATGGAGATGTTGTTAAAGCCGCTGCTCATGCCGAGTACAATCATAATCGCAATCAGCCATCCGAGCGGAGATTCATTGTTGAACGTCAGCATCAGGGCTGTTCCCGTCGTAAGTGCACCTGCCCCCAGCAGGAGAGGAACCTTGGCACCGAAACGGTCGACGAGTTTTCCGGTAAGCGGGGCAATCATAATTCCCATTCCGGCGAGCGAGAGCATAACGAGTCCCGTCTTTTGTTCGTCAAATCCACGGACCTGCTGCATGTAGGCAGGAAGCCCGAAGAAATACGTATAATAGACAAGGCTGATGCTGATGAACTGCGCATAGATCAGCGTGATATTATAATTTTTCTTTAGATGGACAACATCAATAAAAGGCTCCTGCTTTGTTTTTTCGTACAGATAAAAGGCAATCGAGGCGGCGGCACTGATGACAAACATAAACCAGTCGGCGTCGTTTTCAAGCGAAAGCAGGCCGAGGATGAGCGTAACGATGGACACAACGAAAAGTCCGATGCCTGAAAAATCGATACGGCGGAAATACAGGCGCCCGCCTCCGGTATCCGGCAGAATAAACAGCGATAAGGTGAAAGAGACAATAATAAAAGGGAAGTTAATCAAAAAGATCGCGTGCCAGTCCCACCATGAGATCAGAAATCCTCCGATGGAGGGTCCGAATGCCGCAGACGTTGTCGCAAACAGAGACAGTCCTGCGAGTGCTTTCCCTTGCCCTTCTGTCACATGTCCCCGGATCATCGACATCGCACTGGGGTACAGGGTGGAACTCCCCAGGGCCTGGAGGGCACGGCATAGAAGCAGAAATATCAGATTCGGTGAAAAAACAGCAAGGAGCGAAGCCAGGGCGGAAACACTTAACCCGCTTAAAAATAACCGTTTCGGCCCGAACATGTCTCCGAGCTTTCCCATCACCGGCTGTGCGGCGGCGCTCGTTAAATAAAAAATGGAGACAAGCCAGGAAGCGGCAGCAAAGGTAAGTGAAAATTCGTCCTGGAGCCGGGTCAATGCCACGGAAATCATGGAAGAGTTTAATGGATTTAAGAGCGTCCCCAGGCCGATGGTAACAACAAGAAGCCAGGGCCTTTTTATTGTATTAGTCATGAGAAGACCACCTGATTTATATGGAAGTGAACCTATTCTATCATATGTATAGAGGAGGTACCGCAGTCAGACGACGGTTTCAGCTTATGAGGACATGGAAATGGAATGTATCAAGCAAACAAAGGAGGATGTTTGGTCATTGAGCAGGCGGGAGGCAGGCATACTGAAATCCGCGAGTATTTTAAACGCATAGCCGGAATCCCGTGTGCTTGAAATCAGGACGAGAGAAAACGATAATTCTCATTTAATATTCATTATAAAAAGTGTTATTATAAGAAAAAGATTATCATGATTTTAAGCGTGTAATCGAAAGGAGACTACTATGGCTATTAACGTACAGGCGGAACCAACACCGAATCCGAATGCGATGAAATTCACCGCGGACCGGAATCTTTTTGAGAAAAGCACCTCGCTGAAGAAGGGGGATGACACCGATCATCCTGTGGCGAAAGAGCTGCTGCAGCTCGACGGTGTCGATAATATTTTTGGCGTTAACGACTTTGTAACGGTGAATAAAACGATGGATGCCGATTGGGATGAGCTGATTCCGAAAGTGGAGCAGGTTTTTGCCGAAGCGGAATAAAAGAGAGAATCATGCCCCGGGCTGCCTGACGCGCAGCAGCCGGGGTATTTTTTATTGCAGAAGGGCCGCCCGCCGGAGGAAAGTGTCCAGTATATAAAGATAACAGACACTTCCGACAGGAAGATTCCGGAAGTGTCTGTTAAAAAAAGATTATAGTCAAAAAGCTGAACCGGAAACATGAAAATGGCTGTAATCCATATTTTAGAGCCACTTTCTGTCCCCAATTGTCCATGATCGGCAGCATCCGCAGCTGCGATTCTCACACCCGCTTATTCACGGTGAAATTTTCCTCGATCAACAGCCAGTTCTGCGGGAACTCCCAGCCGAGCACCCAGTAGAACATGCCCCGGAGCCCGTATTCTTTAATCATATTAAACTTTGCCTGTACGGTACGAGCATCTTCAAACCAGACTTCATGTTCCACGCCTTCCTCATCGTAGTAAGTAAAGTACGGGGACTGGGCGGTTTCGTCAAATTCGATGGCGGCATTATATTGAAGGGCCAACGCGACCGCCTGCTGATGATCGAGCGGGTCGGCCCGGGTCTCGCCTTCTACAAACGGAAGTGCCCAATCATAGCCGTACAGCGGCATACCGAGCATGATTTTGTCAGCCGGCATAAGGGTTAACGCGTATTCAATCACACGTCGCACCTGATCGACCGGTGCGACGGCCTGCGGAGGACTTCTGGTGTATCCCCATTCGTATGTCATCAGAAATACAAAGTCGGCGAGTTCTCCATGCACCGCATAATCATGTCCTTCGTACAAATCACCGGTCATGCCTGCTTCCACCTGCGGAGCAAGCGCGCTCGAAAGCAGGTATCCGTATTCGTCCAGCCGCAGCCGGGCTTCCCGCATCAATTCGTTATAAGCCTCCCGATTCTGTGCGCCAACGTATTCAAGGTCAAAATCAATCCCGAGAAATCCTTTTTCCTGCATGATGGCAATGGATTCATCAAGGAGCCGGTTCCGCCTCTGTTCATCCTGCAGCACGGCGGAAGCCAATTCCGTGCTGAATTCCCCGTCTTCAATGTTAGTGATCACCATTAACGGAACAACATTGTTGTCATAGGCGGTATTAATAATGGATTGATCATCATCCAGAGAAGTCAGGGTGCCGTCCCGGTTCAAGTGATAGCTGAAAAGCTGCAGGTAGGTGAGATACTCCCCGATTTCATTAACGACAGCGGTTGATTCCTCTCCTGTAATGCCAGGGTCCAGGTACGCTCCGATATCGACAGCCGGCTTCACGGGATCCGGCCTGTCAATGTAGAGGGGAAAACCGATTGGAAGCACCGCAGACAACGGAAGGTTATTGAGGCGAAGAATATAGTCAAAAGGAACGCCGTACCGCTGACTGATCTCCCATACACTTTCGCCGGGCATGACCCAGTGCAGCCGCCCTTCAAAGGGAATAACGAGTGTCTGCCCGACAACGAGGCGGGAAGCTTCCGGCAGCTGGTTGGCTTCTTGTACCGTCTCAAACGCCACATTATACATCCGGCTGATGCCCCATAACGATTCCCCCGGACGGACGACATGAATCTGCATAGAACGAACCCCCTTTCGCAAGCTTATTCTCTCTTCATCCTATTCAACAGACAGCAAAAAATAACCCGCTCCGGCTGGATATGCCGAAGCGGGCCTGATTTTAAGTATGGTCGGGCAGCTTATACACCGCCTCTACTTGTCCGGGCTATTGCCACTGGCTAAAGCTCCTGCCCGTGATTTTTATTATACACTTCGCGGGCTATCGTCTCCAGAATATAGACAACCGGGATCTGGGTCGTGATATTGGCTCCCTGATAAGTCTCTTCGGTTACGTAGTAGGGAATCGTGAGATCGGCAGCCGAGGCGATGGTGGAATATTTGGTATTGGTAATGCTGATGGTGGTGCTGCCCTTTTCTTTTAACTGATGGATATGGGTGGTGGTGTAACGATTTTCTCCGGACACGGACAGAGCGATCGTGACACTGCTTCTCAGCATGCGGGTGTGTATTGGATAATAGGGGTCTTTGATATACATCGAAAAGGTGCCAAGGCTGGAAAAATAGCGGGCGCCGTATTCGGCAAGGATACCGGAACTGCCGATCCCGATAAACATCACATGCTCAGCGTGGCGGATCATTTCCGCCGCTTCAAGAATTTTGTCATCCAGGTTTCCGGCCAGGGTTCGTTCAAAAAATTCGCCGACGGCGTGCCTGGAACTTTTCACCACCGTTGTCTCCCGGTGTTCCAGATGCATTTTCAGTTTCACTTTAAATTCCGAGAAACCATCACATCCGCATTTTCTGCAGAAGCGCAGAATGGTGGTTGTGGAAACGTGGACAGCGTCTGCCAATTCCCTTATACGCATATAGGCGGCTTTTTCCATATTTTTGGTGATATATTGATACACCGACATTTCCAGTTCATTGAAAGAAGCAATTTCTTCATTGGTAAACATGCCTGGCCCCCTTCTTGTTTCTGTACACGTATCATAACACATTTAAGTAACATATCGTTACGTAAATAAAACAAGAGAAAGCTTTACGAATCAATCTGTATCATATAAAATAATACATATAATACAAAATAGGAGGATACCAATGACAGGATCTGTAGTGGAAGCAAACCGTGTGCACAAAGTTTACGGCAGGAAGGGAGAAGCGCCGTATCAGGCCCTGGAAGATGTTTCTTTTTCCATACAGGAAGGAGAGTTTGCCGGTATTATGGGAGCTTCCGGTTCCGGAAAAACAACGCTTCTTCAGACGATTGCTGCGCTGGATCGGATATCAGGAGGACAGATCTCGATTGCCGGGACGGATGTGACAGAGATGAAGGAAAAGGAGCTCGCCGATTTTCGAGCCCGCCGGCTTGGGTTTATCTTTCAGGATTTTAATCTGCTGGAAAATATGACGGTGTATGAAAATATTGCACTACCGCTGTTTCTGCAGAACAAAAAAGGCAGAAACGTGCAGGAGAATGTCTACCGGGCAGCAGAAATGGTCGGCATCGAGGACATCTTTCCAAAGTATCCAGCTATGATTTCAGGAGGTCAGAAGCAGCGTACCGCAGCGGCAAGGGCTCTGGTTCATCATCCGAGTATGATTCTCGCCGACGAGCCGACCGGAGCACTGGATTCCGGCAATGCCGCAAGTCTCCTTGAAACGCTTCAGCAATTAAACGAGAGCTACGGTGTCACAATAATGATGGTAACCCATGATGCGTTCAGCGCCAGTTACTGTAAACGCATTTTGTTTCTGGAGGACGGAAGGCTGTATAAAGAGATGCAGAAAACCGGATCGAGAGAAACATTTTTCAAAAGAATACTTGATGAACAAGCAGAATCCGGTAAGAAAAAACTGTAGGAAAAGGAGGGAGAAAATAAGATGCTGGCTAAATTAGCGTGGAATGGAATGAAAACGAGATGGAAGGACTATGTCGTTCTGCTGGCAGGGTTGGTGATGTCCATTGCCATTTTTTATATGTTTCAGACGCTTGCCTTGAACAGGGATTTCACCAGTGACAATGCTATGATTCGTTCGATGCAGCTTGTATTTCATGTCGGTTCGTTTCTGCTGGCTGCGATGACGTTTTTCTATATTTTGTATACCAACACATTCCTGCTCTCCCTGCGACAGCGCGAATATGGAATGTTTCTTCTGTTGGGTGCCAATAAAGCACATCTGAAACGGCTCATGTTTATGGAGAACCTGATGATCGGCGGAATCGCGCTTGTGATCGGCCTCACAGCCGGCATCATGCTGGCGGAAGGAACAGCAAGAGCGGTGATGGGACAGCTGCAAGCCAGCCTGGAAGGGTATCACTCGTTTTATATTCCGTCGCTTATTGTTACGTTGTTGTTTTTTCTTCTATTGTTCCTGGTGACAGCCATATGGAATCATATCAAACTTTCAAAGGTTCAGGTGCTGGACCTTGTTCATGCAGATACAACATCTGACCGGATACCGGCGCGTCCGAAGAATACCGTCATAATGACGGCGGCGGGTATGATCACTTTAGCAGCCGGATGGCTCTCCCTCCTTTTTATGGAACAGCTCCGGGAAATTGGGATTTTTACCGCTGCCATTTTCACAACGGCTGGAACGTATCTATTATTCTCCTCTATGCTTCCGGTTCTTCTGAAAGCAATGAAAAAGAAGCAGGGGTGGCAGGAAAAAGGAATACGGGCGTTTACAATGTCGCAGTTGACGTTCCGGGTTCATCATCTGAAGAAATTTCTTGCCACTGCAGCTATGTTTATTGCTCTCGGCGCAGGCGCGATCTCGGGAGGGCTTGCTTTTAAAAACAACGCCTCGGTCACTGCCGAACAGGCCGGATTCTATGACAGCATTGTACATAATGCCAACACAGAAGAAAACGAAATTCTGGAAGACATTACGTTTACCGATACCCTAACGTATCGGTATAAGCAGCAGAATGGTTATCATTTTTATCTGAAAGAGGATTTGAAAAGTTATCCCCCGAAAAATCAGACTTCTGCCAATCAGGTGAAAACCGTGAAGGCTGAACTTCCGGAAGATAGAACGTCACTGGATGAAGTAAAAGAGGAAGCCGGCGGTCTTGCTCCGGAATGGCGGCAGATTCTGCGGAATACAATTGCCTATGATTTCACGAAACAGCCGCTCGTTGTATCTCAAGCGTTATACGAAGACATCGATGCAGAAGAAGAGACCGTATTTGCTGGAAAATCAGATGACTTTATGAATTACCTGGACGAGTGGGCAGTGCTCGACCGGATCCATGAGCAAAAGATGGAGACGGCAGATGAAGTGGTTGTCCGGAGTAAATACGCGATGTTTGAAAGTTACGAGACGATTGCCACCGGCACTGTATTTATGGGCTTTTTTCTAGGTGCGGCGTTTTTGGCCATGATGGCAAGCTGCTTGATGTTTAAAGTGTTGTCCGGGGCGGCCGCTGATATTCCCAGGTACCGGATGCTGCATAATATCGGTGTTTCACGCACCCTGTTGAAACGCTCCGTGGCGGGTGAACTGTTTTTCATCTTTTTGATTCCGGCTCTTCTTGGGCTGACGCATGTGCTTATCGGGATGAATATGTTTTCTTTCATTCTGCTGGAGCCGTATTACCGGATCTGGGTTTCGATACTTGTGTTTGCAGTGCTGTATTTCCTGTATTATGTTCTGACGGTAAAGATGTATCAGGGAATGGTTCTTCCGGAAATTAGATAAACCAGACTGTTATTTGTGTAAAACAAATCACAATCTGCGTAATACAGCACAGGATATGGCATTCATCTATGCTGTGTGACGCCTCCGTGATTCAATAATAGTGGAGGTGACACGTCATGAAGAATGGAATAAAAATTGCAACGATCGGCGGGGGATCAAGCTATACCCCGGAGCTGGTGGAAGGATTTATAAACCATTATGAAGAGCTGCCGGTACGTGAATTGTGGCTCGTCGATGTGGAAGAAGGAAAAGAAAAACTGGAGATCGTCGGCAGCCTTGCGAAACGGATGATTGAGAAAGCGGGTCTGCCAATTGACGTCCATTTAACACTGGATAGAACCGAAGCGCTGCGGGATGCGGATTTTGTGACGACACAGTTTCGTGTCGGCCTGCTCGATGCGCGCGCCAAAGATGAACGGATTCCCATGAAATACGGAGTGCTCGGACAGGAAACGAACGGGCCCGGAGGGTTGTTTAAAGGACTCCGCACGATTCCGGTGATTCTGGATATATGCCGGGACATGGAGGAACTCTGCCCGGATGCCTGGCTGATAAACTTCACAAATCCGGCGGGAATGGTTACCGAAGCCGTTCTGCGGTATTCATCCCTTACAAAAGTGGTTGGTCTCTGCAATGTGCCGATCAGCATGGAAATGGGAATCGCAGAACTTCTCGATGTCGATCATTCCAGGGTGCGGATTGCTTTCGCCGGTCTTAACCATATGGTATACGGGCTGGATGTCTACGTCGACGGCAGAAGTGTGAAAGATCAGGTGATTGATTTATTAAGCCGGCCTGAAAACAGCAGCGTGGTAAAAAATGTGGAAGGAATGGGATGGGAGCCGGAGTTTCTGCGTTCTCTGCAGGTACTGACGTGTCCGTATCACATGTATTACTACAAATCGAGAGACATGGTGGATAAAAATGTGAAAAGCGCTGAAGAAGAAGGAACCCGGGCAGAAGTCGTGCAGCGGCTGGAAGAGGAACTGTTCGACCTTTATAAGGAGCCGGATCTGTCGGTGAAGCCGCCTCAGCTCGAAGAACGCGGGGGAGCGTATTATTCCGATGCCGCTGTGCGTCTGATTACATCCATTTATACCGACCGCGGGGATATCCAGCCGGTGAACACGGTGAATAATGGAGCGGTAGCCGGTATTCCGGACGAATCGGCTGTGGAAGTGAGCTGCGTGATTACAAAAGAAGGGCCGAAGCCGTTGAATGTGGGAGAGCTTCCTGTACAGGTGCAGGGTCTTGTCCAGCAGATTAAATCGTTTGAACGGATTGCCGCCGAAGCCGCGGTAACCGGAGACTACGACAAGGCTGTCCTTGCACTGGCGATCAATCCACTTACGCCGTCGGATACCGTTGCAAAACAAATCGTCGATGATATGATGGAAGCCCATAGAGAATGGCTGCCGCAGTTTTATCAGAAAGCAGAAATATAGCAGAAAAAAAGAAGCCGCCCTGCCATCAGCAGGAACGGCTTCTCTTTTTTTGCAGCAGCTTCCCTTGATAGTGGCTGCCGGGGAAATCATTTGATACAGTGAAACAGCAGGAGAAAATAAGACATAATACAGAGGCCTGTACGATACGATATAATAATAAAGAAGAGAGGAGTGTTTTTGACATGGAACGAATTGCTGTGTTCTGTGGATCGAGCAAAGGAGCTTCAGAAGTATATGAAGAAGGGGCCTCTGCGCTTGGAAAAGATCTTGCACAGAGAGGAATTGAACTTGTGTATGGAGGAGCTTCCGTCGGGTTGATGGGGGTGCTGGCAGATGCTGTGCTGGACGAAGGCGGCAGGGTAACCGGGGTTATCCCCAAAATGCTCGCCGATAAAGAAATCGCTCATTCCGGCCTCAATGAACTGATTGTTGTGGACTCCATGCATGAACGCAAAGCAAAAATGGCTGATCTGGCGGATGGATTTATTGCGCTTCCGGGCGGACCCGGAACGCTGGAAGAATTCGTAGAAATCTTTACATGGGGGCAGCTCGGCCTTCATAAAAAGCCGTTCGGTCTGCTGAATACCCATCATTATTATGACCCGCTTGCCGCCTTGTTTGATCACATGACGGATCAGCAGTTTCTTGATAAAACGTATCGTTCGATGGCTTTTGTGGAAGAGAACCCTTCCCGCCTTCTCGAGAAGTTCCGCACCTGGCATGCCCCTGAAGTGAAACGGTATATTGAAAAGGATGAAACGTGATTATTCTTCTGAAACATGGACTGTTACGGTATCCTCGAGCATTTCTTCTTCCACTGTTCCTCCATTCAGCGAAGGTGTCATCTCATATGCCACACTGATCTCACTGCCGTTTTGCGTTGGACTGTTATGGGCCAGCGTGAACTGTTCTTCCCCTTCCTGGAGAACGACCGTTTTATCCGAAGTCCCCCAAACTGCTTGACAAATCAGCAAAAAACCGGTCTTCCGGGTCTTCATCCTGTTCCTGCCCGTTTTTGCTATCGACAGCTCTTTTGGCCTGTTCGACAGCAAGTTCCACTTTTTTTCCCATACGGACCGCGCAGCGGGAAGGCGGAACAGCCCTGCCGGAACCGGTGTACATCTTCTTCGTCATCTTGACCGGTATCATAATTGGTATTTTATGTTATATAATAAATACGCTGAAAAAAGAAAGTGAAACCGGGGGTGCAGCATGAAATATTCTCTATACGGCACCACCATCGTCTTCGTTATTTTCCTTTTCATCCTGGCATTCCGGGGGCAGCCGACTATTATTCCAGTTGTCATGTGGGCAACATTGATTATTGTTCCGTGGGTTTTCCTGTACTGGTTTATCCGTTTCGTCAAGCAGTACATCAAGAATTCCCAGCGGTGAGGAGCACAACGGAAAGGAGACGTTTATGGGAGCCTATGCGGTGGTGACAGGAAGCAGCGGCGGCTTTGGCAGAGTGTTTGTGCGAACGCTGCTCGAAAAAGGATATGACGTCATTGCCGGGGTCCGGGATACGTCAAAAGGGGAGTTTCTGGTGCAGGAGGCAAAGCGGCTCGGCAGACAGGAACATCTTCATGTATGGCAGCTGGACGTGACAAACCCTCATGACATCGAACGGCTTCAGGACTATCTCGAAAAAAGTTCCCTTCCTGTGGAACTATTACTGAACAATGCCGGATACTGCCAGGGTGGAGTAGTGGAAGGATTGACCGAAGAGCAGTGGCAGAAGCAGTTTGATGTGAACGTATTCGGCGCTGTCCGTCTGACGAAAGCGCTTCTTCCTCTTTTTCGAAGACAGCGGTCCGGACGTATCATCAATATCAGCAGTATCAGCGGCCGTATCGGCCTCCCGGGCATGGGCGCCTATGCTGCCGGGAAATTCGCCCTTGAAGGATTCAGTGAATCGCTGCGGTATGAAATGCTGCCGTTTCATGTTTACGTATCGCTGATGGAACCGGGGAGTTACCGGACCGGAATCTGGGAGAAAGCACTGCGTGGCAGGGCGGACGCGGATGAAGAATACGGGAGGCTGGTGCAGAACCTGGAGAGTGAAGCCTCCCGGGCAGCTTCTGAAAGTGCCGGACCGGAAGCGGCAGAAGCGGTTCTGGAAAAAATCATCACAGCGCGAAAGCCTAAACTCCGCTATCCTTTAGGGGCGTCTGCTTTTCTTTATTATTACGTAAAGCCGTTGATTCCCTCCCGCCTTCTCGAACGCGCGGTTATCCGACGTATCCTGCGATAGACTGGTTTGAAAAGGATGGGGACGTGGAATGACAATTCCCGACAGGGAGGAAACAAAAATTTTTTCCTATAGACATTTGGCTGACACATAAGTCCTATAATGTATGAGATAGAAAATAAAGATATCTGCTACTTTTCACATACTAATGTCTAAACGGGAGGGAATCATCATGGATCGTTTTGAAAACCAAAACCATTCTGAAAATCAGGAACAGGAACAGCAGACGGATACGCATCAACAGCTGGAAGAGGAAAACAGACGATTTAAAAAAGACCGTAGAAAGGCTGGTTTTACCGGGTTTATCGGCGCGTTGATCGGTGCGTTGATTGTGGCCGCGGCGATGCCTTTCGTCTACGGAAATAACATGTCTTCCACTGATGCAGCCAATGAGAATAATTCAAGTGCCGCAGAAGAAAGCATAACGTCCTCCGAACCGGAAACGACGGATATGTCCGTGCAGAGTGTAGATGTTTCCAGTGAAGTAACCGATGCGGTCAACAATGTTTCCGATGCGGTCGTCGGTATTTTCCGGAACCAGCAGGGCGGACTCATGCAGGAAGGAAGCACAGAGACGCAGGGTGCCGGATCCGGCGTGATCTATAAAACCGAAGGAGACTCGGCTTTTGTCGTAACAAATAATCATGTCATTGAAGGTGCTGATCAGATCGAAGTAGGGTTGACCGATGAAAACCGCGTGGAAGCCGAAGTTGTCGGAACGGATGCACTGACGGATCTGGCAGTGCTGCGGATCAGCGCTGAGAATGTAAATACAGTGGCTGAATTCGGCGATTCTGATGCCCTTTCCACCGGTGAACCTGCCATTGCGATCGGCAATCCGCTCGGTAATCTGAATGGAACGGTGACAAAAGGAATCATCAGCTCGGTTGACCGCAGCATTCCGGTAGATACGAACGGGGACGGTCAGACTGACTGGACATCAGATGTCCTGCAGACCGATGCAGCGATTAACCCCGGGAACAGCGGCGGTGCTTTGGTCAACGTTGAAGGACAGGTTATCGGTATCAATTCGATGAAAATAGCACAGACACAGGTGGAAGGCATTGGTTTTGCGATCCCGTCCAACACGGTCGTTCCTATTCTTGAGGATCTGGAAGATAACGGCACAGTAGAACGCCCGCAGCTTGGCGTGACGATAGGGTCACTATCCCAGATTCCAAGCTATCACTGGCAGGAAACGCTGAATCTGCCTGAGGATGTGGAGCAGGGCGTCTTTATCAACAGTGTCCAGCAGGGTTCCGCTGCCGAAGCGGCCGGGTTGAAGCAGTATGATGTCATTACCTCGATCAACGGTAATGAAATAGCGAACGGTCAGGATCTGCGGAGTTTCCTTTACAATGAAGCCTCCATTGACGAAACGGTGGAAATCACGTTCTACCGCGATGGAGAGCAGCAGACAACAGAGCTGACACTCGGTGAAAGCGGAACACAGATGGGATAAACAAAAACAGGACTGTCTACATGATAAAAGACAGTCCTGTTTCTCATGAAAGAAAGGCGGGATAGCTGTGAAACGTGATGCATCGAAAATCCAGAAGGGGGTAAGGGAGCGGACGGTACAGCTCCCGGATGGAACAGAACTTCCGGCAGTAGGGCAGGGAACCTGGCATATGGGGGAAAACCCCGCAAAGAAAGCGGAAGAAGTCCGTGCGCTGCAGCTTGGTCTTGATCTTGGCATGACGGTCATCGACACAGCCGAGATGTATGGGAGCGGCGGCGCAGAAAAAATCGTAAACGAAGCCGTTCAGGGGCGCCGGGATGAAGCTTTTATCGTCTCCAAGGCGCTGCCGTCCAATGCGGGCGGAAGCAGACTGATCCAAGCCTGTGACGACAGCCTGAAGCGGCTGGGAACGGAGTATGTGGATCTGTACCTGCTGCACTGGCGCGGGCGTGTTCCTTTGGAGGAAACCGTGGAAGGCATGAAACAGCTGAAAAAAGACGGCAAAATACTGCGCTGGGGCGTTTCCAATTTAGACACATCAGACATGAAAGAATTGTGGGAAACAGATGCCGCGTCTCACTGCCAGACGAACCAGGTGCTGTACCACCTGGGTTCGAGAGGCATTGAGTATGATCTTCTGCCATGGCAGCGCACGCACGGGATTCCGGCGATGGCGTACTGCCCGCTCGCACAGGGAGGATCTCTGCGCCGGAAGATGCTGAAGCATCCGGTCTTGTCGGACATAGCGGACAATCATCAGGCATCCCCTATGCAGATCCTGCTTGCCTGGGTCATTCAGGCAGGAGATGTGCTTGCCATTCCCAAAGCGGTCCAGGAACAGCACGTGTATGACAATGCCGAAGCAGCCTCGGTGCAGCTGAGCGCAGAAGAGCTTCAGAAACTCAACCAGGCTTTTCCCGCCCCGGATCGCAAACAACCGCTGGACATTATTTAAACATCATTTAGTACCAAGCCTGAAGGTGCCCCTGGAGAAACGGGGCATCTTTTTTGCATCCAGGGACGTCCTCTTTTTGGTTTTTTCATTTCATAATACGGACGGAAAGCGGCGGAAGGACATCAAAAACGTCAGTATAAACTGTTTATAAGACTGTTTTGAACGGCCGGGTGCCGGTCAAACGTAACATAGAACAGGTCATAACGACGTTTTTATTCACAGGAAGGACCCAAACGTAAGTATGAGCAGAGGACGGAGCTGGATGCTCCGTCCGGATGTGTGGATGATTTTAAAAAAATGTAAAAAAGAATGGGATGACGCACAGCTGACACATTGTTTTTTCATGATGGGAAGAGAAAAAATCCGAAATCACGGAAGTGAAAACGCCCGTCACTGAGCATGATTCACAAGTTTCATTCATGAAAGTCCACTCCTTTGCAGAAACTAAAAAGCAGAGTGTGTGCTAAGAAACTGTGGATGTTTTTCATGTCTGTTGAAAGGAAATAGATATGCACTGACCATTACGATCCGGAACAAGGAGGTTGAAACATCATGAAAGGAATTATTCTGGCAGGAGGAAGCGGTTCGAGGCTTTATCCGATGACAAAAAGCATGTCCAAGCAGCTGCTGCCGGTGTACGATAAACCGATGATTTATTATCCGTTGTCTGTGCTGATGCTTTCCGGCATCCGCGATATCCTTATTATCTCCACGCCGAAGGACACCCCGAGGTATAAAGAGCTGCTCGGAGACGGCAGTCAATTCGGCATCTCCTTATCCTATGAGGTGCAGACGTCGCCGGACGGACTGGCGCAGGCTTTCACCATCGGCGAATCCTTTGTCGGGAATGATCATGTCGCCCTGATTCTCGGCGATAACATCTTTTACGGCCAGGGTTTTACGCCGCTGCTGCAGAAAGCGGCCGGCCGGTCTGAAGGTGCGACCGTATTCGGATACCGGGTTAGTGAGCCGGAACGATTCGGTGTTGTGGAGTTTGATGAAGAACAGCGGGTCAAATCAATTGAAGAAAAGCCGAAACAGCCGAAGTCCGAATTTGCTGTGACGGGACTTTATTTCTACGACAACGATGTGCTCGATCTCGCGAAACAGACGCGCCCGTCCGACCGCGGCGAGCTCGAAATTACCGATATCAATAAAGCGTATCTCGAAGCGGGCAAGCTGAATGTGGAACTGCTCGGACGCGGTTTTGCGTGGCTGGATACCGGCACGCCGGAATCTCTGTTTGATGCGTCCCAGTTTATTGAAACGGTTGAAAAAAGGCAGGGTTTCAAAGTGGCCTGTCTGGAGGAAATTGCCTTCTATATGAATTATCTGGACCGGGATGCGCTGCTGAAGAAGATTTACGAAATGAAAAACAGCGAGTATAAAAAATATCTGCTCCGTACGGTCGAAAAAACACCGGTTTCTGCCGGCACGAATGACCGGAACGAAGCCCATCGAACGGAATTGATGAAATAATGACACAGGAACAAACGATCATGGTAACCGGAGGGGCCGGCTTTATCGGACAGCATTTTGTATCTCATTTTGCCCGGAACCATCCGGATATAACGATAGTGAATGTTGATAAACTAACGTATGCTGCGGATCCGGAAGGCGTGATGCAGTTAAACCGGCTTCCCAACCACTATTTTGTGGAAGGAGATATTACCGATCGTACCATGCTGGAGGAGCTGTTTGAACGTCATGACATCTGTGGTGTGATTCATTTTGCGGCGGAATCCCACGTCGACCGCTCCATCGATGACCCGGATGCCTTCATCCGCACGAATGTGCATGGAACGTTCACCCTGCTCGATACGGCCAAAAAGTATTGGATGGAAGGACCGCATCAATACCGCCCCGGATATGAATCCGCGCGGTTCCATCATATTTCCACAGATGAAGTATACGGGACCCTCGGGGCGGAGGGGCTTTTTTCCGAAATATCCCCATACGCGCCCAGCAGTCCCTACAGTGCCAGCAAGGCCGGTTCGGATATGGTCGTGCAGAGCTACTTCCGGACGTACGGGCTGAACACGGTGATCACAAACTGTTCGAACAATTACGGCCCGAACCAGCACGATGAAAAATTGATCCCGACAATCATCCGCAAAGCGTTGCAGCTGGAAACCGTGCCGATTTACGGGGACGGTCAGAATATTCGGGACTGGCTTTATGTCACCGACCACTGCCGCGGAGTGGAGCTTGCGTTTTGGAACGGGGAGCCGGGAGAAACGTATAACATCGGCGGTGAAAACGAACGAACCAACCTGTATATCGCTGAAACGATATGCAGCATGCTGGATGAGCGCAAAGCCGAAAAGCTGGAACAGGCCGGACTGAACAGCTTCACGGAATTGATCACTTATGTCAGGGACCGGCCCGGCCACGACCGCAGGTATGCCGTGGACGCCGGCAAAATAAAAGAAGAACTCGGGTGGCATCCCGAAGAAAATTTTGAATCCGGACTATTAAAAACGGTGGAGTGGTATATTGATGAATACGAATAATCCTCATCTTTCCGTTGTGACACCGGTATACGGCTGCGGAGACTGCATCATGCAGCTGTATAACCGGCTGACTGAAGCACTCGATGCCATCACGTGGCAGTATGAGATCATTATGGTGGAAGACTGCAGTCCCGATCAGTCATGGAGTGTCATTCAACAGCTCGCATCCAGAGACAAACGGGTGAAAGGCATTAAGTTTGCCAAGAATTTCGGACAGCACACCGCAATCACCGCAGGCTTGGATGAAGCTCTCGGCGATTGGATGGTTGTGATGGACTGCGACCTTCAGGACCAGCCGGAAGAGATCCGCAAACTCTATGATAAAGCTGTTGAAGGATATGACGTCGTCTTCGCCCGCAGACATGAACGGGAGGACACCCTGCTGAAAAAGTGGGAATCCAAGCTGTTTTATAAAGTGTATGATTACTTTACAGAGAATACATCCGACCCTGCGATTGCCAATTTCAGCATCTCATCCCGGAAAGTGATTGAAAATTACCGGCATTTTCGTGAACAAAATCGGAACTTTCCACTATTTATCCAGTGGATGGGATTTGAGACAGCCACCGTTGATGTGGAGCACCAGCAGCGGATTTCCGGGACATCGTCCTACAATTTATCCAAGCTGATGAATCTTGCCATTGACGGCATCGTATCGCAGTCCAACAAACCGCTGCGGTTATCGATTAAATTCGGATTTCTGCTTTCCACCGGCGCACTTCTTTACGGTTTATATTTGATGTACCAATACTTCTTTATGTTTGAGCCGGTGCCGGGATGGACCAGTATCATGGTCTCGATTTATTTTGTAGGAGGCCTGTTGTTTGCGAACCTCGGTATTCTCGGTCTTTATATGGGGAAAGTGTTTAACGAAGTCAAAAACCGACCTCTTTATATCGTTCAGGAATCGGTTGGATTTAATGAAAAAAATGTAGAAAAAACGGTGCCGATGCCGGCATCCAAGCAGAAATAGGAGGACGCGGCTGTGACAGAAAATATACTGAGAGAAACACCCTGGGACAAACGGGCACTGGGCATGGAAACGTATGAACTGCTGGAACACTCGGAAGAAGCTCTTCAAAAAAGCGAGGCATTGAAGGGTCATTTCACCATTAAGGTGGATCCGCTGGATTCCAAGCACCTGCTGCATGCCCATGGCTTTTACTACACGGATACACTTCTTATCCCCACGTGTACCAAAGAGCAGTTCACCACGTATCAAGACGATAAATTAACATTAATGAAAAAGGTTCCCCGCGAAGATATTATTGCCATCTCACAGGGTGCCTATGAACACGGGAGGTTCCACCGTGATTTCATGCTGGACCGAAGCGGTGCCGACCAGCGCTACGATAACTGGCTCGGTCAGTTATATGATGAAGGCGGGGTATGGGGCCTCGCCTATGACGGCGAACTGGCCGGATTTTTCGCGTATTCCGGCAATCAGGTCCTGCTTCAGGCCTTTTGGCCAAAATATCAGGGCCGCGGGCTGTCGAAGTACTTCTGGAGTAAAGCTGTCCAGAGTTTATTCGATGAGGGCTATGAAGAAGTGAAAACCTCTATCTCAGCGGCCAACCTGGCGATGGTAAACCTGACTGCATCGCTTGGTTTTAAGTTTAAAGACGCGGTTGATGTCTATCACAAATTGAACGAATAACGGTGGAAAGGATTTTAAGGCATGGGGTATTTGTACATTTTCGGCACCGTTATATTTACGGTATACGGCCAGCTCATGCTGAAGTGGCGTATCGGTAAATACGGCAGTCTCCCGGATGAGGTATGGGACAAAATTATTTTTTTGCTCAAACTGTTGTTGGACCCGCTTGTGCTGTCGGGTTTTCTTTCTGCCTTTTTGGCAGCGATGTGCTGGATGGCAGCGATGACCAAGTTTGATATCAGCTATGCGTACCCGTTCATGAGTCTGTCGTTTATGCTCGTGTTCATACTGTCGATTTTTTTGTTCAACGAACCGGTGACGTCATTCAAAGTAGTAGGAATGCTGCTTGTTGTAACCGGTATTGTTGTAATGAGTCAATCCGCGTAACAGAAAGGACGACTGACTATGATTCCGTTTAATACGCCCCCAGTCACTGGAGATGAAACGTATTATATACAAGAGGCGCTCGAGAACGGGAAACTGTCCGGGGACGGTCCGTTCACCCAAGCCTGCCAGACGTGGCTGGAGGATGCTTTTAAAACGGCAAAAGCCTACTTGACGCCATCCTGCACGCATGCGCTGGAAATGGCGGCAATGCTCGTGGAAATCGAACCGGGGGATGAAGTCATTATGCCCTCCTATACGTTCGTCTCTACAGCCAATGCCTTTGTGCTGCGGGGAGCGCGGATTGTTTTTGTCGATATCCGGCCGGATACCATGAATATCGATGAAACAAAAATCGAAACGGCCGTGACAGAAAAAACAAAAGCCATTGTACCGGTGCATTACGCCGGCACAGCTTGTGAGATGGACACGATAATGGATATTGCCCGGCGGTATGATCTGCATGTGATAGAAGACGCCGCGCAGGGTGTGATGAGTACATATAAAGGAAGGGCGCTCGGAACGATCGGCGATTACGGTTGTTTCAGCTTTCACGATACGAAAAATTACACGAGTGGAGAAGGCGGTGCGCTGCTGCTGAACAGACCCGATAAACAGGAGCAGGCTGAAATCATCCGGGAAAAAGGTACAAACCGTTCCAAGTTTCTCCGCGGACAGGTGGATAAATACTCGTGGGTGGACGCCGGTTCCTCCTATCTTCCGGCAGAGCTGAATGCGGCTTATTTATATGCCCAGTTCCAGCATGCCGAAGCTATTAATAACGACCGTCTTGCCTCCTGGGAAATGTATGCCGAAGAGTTGCGTCCGCTGGAGGAAGACGGCCTACTCGAACTGCCGAAGATCCCGGCAGCATGTGAACATAACGCCCACATGTTTTTTATCAAAACAGCGGGTATCGAGGAGCGGACGGCCCTGGTGGAAGAGTTGAAAGAAGCCGGTATTGCCACGGCTTTTCATTATGTACCGCTGCATTCATCTGCTGCCGGCCGGCGTTTCAGCCGTTTTCACGGCACGGACCGCTGGACGACGAGAGAAAGCGAACGATTGCTGCGCCTGCCCATGTTCTACGGTCTGCAGCAGGAGCAGATAGAAGAAATCACAGAACAGGTTAGGAGTTTTTACAAGTGATGAGAGAAAGGACATGGATCCTGATCAGTGTGGGCCTGATCCTGGCATATCTTTCTCCGCTCGTGATTTTGGGGGAAGGTGCTCATCTTCGGATTCATGACAACCTGGATTCCAATTTAATATGGTATAAGACGTTAGTGGAGAACAATGTGCTGTTTGCACCAAATGACAAAGAAATTCCATCTATTATGAACGGACTGCCGCGGGAAGCCTTAGGTGCTGAATTAAGCATGTTCGCTCTGCTTTTTACGTTGTTTGACCCATTCCCGGCCTACGCGGTGAATTTATTTCTTATGCGTTTCACAGCCTTTTTCGGCATGCTTCTTCTTTTGAAAAAGCACATCCTGCCGCAGACGAAGGCCGGTTCCTTTATCAGCGTGGGAACGGCGCTTGCGTTTTCCCTTCCGGCGTTCTGGCCGTTCGGGGGATTGAGCTTTGCCGGCGTTCCGCTTGTGCTTTATGCGTTCATGAATATACGGAAGCGGAAAAACCACTGGACAAACTGGCTCATACTAGCTATTGTTCCGTTTTACTCCAGTTTTATTGTGTCGTTCATCTTTTTCCTGGCTATCATGGGTGTTTTCTGGCTCGTCGATGCGATCCGATATAAAAAACCGAACTGGAAGTTTTTCGCAGGCATTGTCTTCATGACAGCTCTTTACTTAATCAAGCAGTACCGGCTCGTGTACGGGGAGCTTCTCGGAAAAGGATTTACTCCACACCGGGTGGAATTTGACAGGGGGTACCGGGACTGGGACACTGTTATTAACTTTTTTGGCAACAATCTGCTTCATGCGCACTCTCACTCTTATGTGTACCATTATCCGTTTGCCTTTTTCACCGCGGTGTCTGCTCTTTTATTCACTGCCGGGATTTTTGCCGTCAGACGGCTGAAACTGAGGCGGTCCCCGGCCCCGTTAACGTCCGGGGAAAAAGCAATTCCCTGGCTGCTGCTTCTGATTGTTGTATTTTCCTTCTGGATTTCGATCTGGAACTGGGAAGGCATGCGCGTACTGAAAGACGCTGTTGATTTGATTAATGAATTCAACTTCGGACGGTTCCATCTTCTGAATGTGGTAACCTGGTATGTCGTCTTCGGTCTCTCGCTCATGATGATCCAGCGCAGGATTAAATTCGGCATGGTGCTCGTTGTCCTTCTGTTAATCGGTCAGATTGCAGGGGAGACAAGCAGGCATCATGAATTCAAATACAGAAGTATCGATTATCCGTCCTATGAGGAATTCTACGCGGAGGACCTGTTTTCCGATATCCGGAATTATATCGGTAAAGACCCGGAGGACTACCGGGTGGTAAGCATCGGAATGCATCCGGCGGTCGCTCAGTACAATAATTTCTACACGCTCGATTTTTATGTGACCATGTATCCGCTCAAATATAAACATCAGTTTGAAAACATTATCGAGGGAGAATTGGCGAAAAACGATACACTCGATAATTATTACAATACATGGGGCGGCCGTGCTTATGTATTTTCTGATGAACTGGGCAAGAATTACCTGTTTACCAAAGACAATCAGGAGACGATTGAGAACCTGGATTTCGGAACGGAAGCATTCAAGAAAATGGGCGGCGAATATGTCCTGTCTGCGGTGGAAATTCAAAATGCCGAAGAAAACAACCTGGAACTGGAGAAAGTGTTTGAAAACGAATCGGCAGCCTGGAAAATCCATCTCTACCACGCAGAGTAACTTTTTTGGAAAAAAGGATGACGGATCGGTGTTCAGCTTCCGTAACCATTTGTATAATAAAAAAAGGATAAAGGAGCTGAGACGATGGATACAAAGACGTTTGCCGATTCGAGAAGAACACTGGCAGAAGATATGGAAACGCTTGTGAAAACAGCGCGCGGGGATGAGGCCGCCTCGCTGGTGGTTGAAAATGCGAAGTTGGTTAATGTGATAAGCGGGGAGATTCAGCCGGGAATGTCGATCGCCGTCCAGGGAGAGCGGATTGCCTATGTCGGGCAGAACGCCTCACACACGATCGGCCGGCGGACCCGGGTTATTGACGCCGGCGGCCGGTACGCGACTCCCGGTCTGATCGACGGTCACTGCCATATTGAAAGCAGCCAGATTACGCCGGGACAGTTCGCCCGTGCCGTTCTCCCCAAGGGTACAACCGGCGGTTTTTTTGACGCGCATGAGATTGCAAACGTGCTCGGCATGAAAGGACTTCGCCTGATGCTCGATGAGCTTCGCGAAACGCCGATGGCGGGTTTCATGCAGGCGGCTTCCTGTGTCCCTTCAACAAGCAGCGAGTTTGAAACGAGCGGGGCGGAACTCGGGCCTGATGAGGTGGCGGAAGCGTTCACCTGGGGAAGCGATATGGCTGCGCTTGGCGAAGTGATGAACTTCCCCGGTGTTGTGTTCAGTGATGAGAAAATGCTCGGCGAGATCAAGGAAACGCTGAAAGCAGGCCGGGTGGCGGACGGTCATTATACGTGGCCGAGCGGGGACTGGAGAATGTCGGCGTATGCCGCGAGCGGAATTTCCGGCGATCATGAAGTGACGAATGCCCGGGAAGTCATCGATCGTGTACGTCTCGGCATGTATGCCAAACTCCGCCGCGGTTCGGCATGGCACGATGTGGTGCCCACGATTACAGCCTATACCGAACAGGGAATTGACCCGCGTCGTCTTATGCTGGTCACCGATGACCGCAGTCCGGAATCCCTGGTCGATGAAGGGAGTATGGATTTTGTTGTCCGCCATGCCATCGAGCAGGGTGTTCCTCCGGTCACTGCTTTCCAGATGGCCACGCTGAACACGGCCGAACGCTTTGGGCTGTCACAGGATCTCGGATCGCTCTCCCCCGGCCGATATGCGGACATTTTACTGTTGGACGGGCCGCTTTCCGACGTGAATGTCCATACAACGATTGCCGCCGGTGTCGTTGTCTCAGAACAAGGGGAAATGGTTGTCGATTGGGAAAGCAGGAGCATGCCGGATGAAGCGCTCCATTCTGTTCATCTGGAGCCGGACATGAAAGCAGAACGTTTTCATGTAGAGGCACCGCCTGGAAAACCGGAAGGCACCTATACAGCAAGAGCTATTCAGGTCCGCGAAAACCATGTCGATACGAAAGAAGAGCACGTGAGGGTACCAGTAAAAGAAGGAAGAATACAACTTCCGGAGAAAGAGGATATATGCTGGGTCTCGGTGATCGAGCGCCACGGCCGCAAAGGCACACAGGCAACGGGGCTCCTTTCCAATGCAGGTTTTACCGTTCCAGCCGCCATGGCTTCCACGACCGCACATGATTCCCATAACCTGCTTGTCATCGGCAATGATGAGACTTTAATGGCGGAGGCCGCCAACAAAGTGATCGACATGCAGGGCGGGGTAGCCGTAGTGACCAAAAATAACACGACTGCGCTGCCGCTTCCAGTCGCCGGGCTTATGTCGCCGGAGCCGTTTGAGCAGGTGGCGGAACAGTCACGCGCTGTCAGCAGCGCACTAGCAGCAGCCGGCTGTACCATGAACTATGCGTTCATGACCCTGTCGCTATTGGCGCTTGTCGTCATACCGGAACTCCGGCTTTCTGATATCGGATTGGTTCAGCATACAGACGAAGGATTTCACCATGTCCCGCTGCTCGTGGACGAAGGGTGAAGCAGAGAAAAGCATGGGAAGGAGGGAGAAAGTCTCCTTTTCCATGCTTTTTTTATGTAAAAGTCGTTTGTTGAAATTATGAATGAAAGAATGTTCGCAGGCATTTCTTCGCAAAATGATTCCATCTTATTAAAAATGTCGGAAAATTAAAATATTATATCTGATATGTAAACATCGTGATCATCTGGCGGGCACTTTCACATAGTACCAAAGCTCTAAATAATTACTGATTATGGAATATCAAGGCTTGTCACAAAATTGACAATTATCATGAATGCGCTTACAATTTTTTAATGATATTGCCAAAAGGAGGGGCGAGTTCTTCACTACGTACGAAAAAAGGAGAGGTGAAACATGAAGGGTGTGAAAAAAGGGACGGCACTATCGATGTCACTGCTGCTTGCGTTTTCGCCGTTGTCTGCCCTGGCGGATGAAACAGACACCGGTGAATGGATGTTCAGCACGTTTGGATCCAATACCGGGGAGACTTCCAATCCCGATCCGGTGATAGAAGACGATGGATCGGTGACGATTACGGCAGAAGGTGGGAAAATAGAAAGTGGTTCGGAAGGATTGTCGTATTATTTCAAGCAGCTCCCCTCCGAAGCAAACTTTAAGATCGAAGCAACCGCTGCGCTGGAAAGCTATAACAGCGGGGACGGTCAGGTCTCCTTCGGTGTGATTCTCCGCGATGAAGCTGGTGAAAACGGTGATACGAGCACACAGACCGCGAACTATGTGGCAGCCGGGGGACTCGGAGGAGAAATGCAGGGATTCTATAAAAAAGGAGACAACGATTATGAAGATTTAGCCTCCTTTGATAATAAGTCACCTGCACCGGGAGAAACGTTCGACCTCCGGATTCAGAAATCAGGAGATACGTACCTGCTCGAATCCAACGGCAGCACGCAGGCGCTGACTGAAGAAGATATGTTTTCAGGAGAGATGACCGCCGGCTTCTACGCAGCGCGGGAAGCAGTTGTCAACTTCAGTGATTTTCAATTGGAAGTGAATGACAGCGACGTTTCAGAACTGAAACTGGATGCCGGCAGTATGCAGAAAGACTATTTAGTTGGGGAAGAACTGAACACAGAAGGGCTGCAGGTAACTGCCGTTCTGGCTGACGGTACCACAGAAGAACTGTCGGCTGACGATTACATCGTGTCCGATTTTGACAGCAGCGAAGCTGGGACAAATACCATTGCTGTAAGTTATAACGGTGTGACGAAAACACTTGATCTTACCATTGAGGAACTTTCTCTGACAGGAATGGAGATCAAGTATCACCCGGCAGAAACCTCCTATTACCTTGGAGATACCTTTGATCCGGAAGGATTAACTGTAACCGGGGAATACAACGATGGATATCAGTCGGTGGAACTGACGCCGGAAGATTACAACCTGCTGATCGATGGGGAACAGGCGGGAGAAGATTATACGTTCGAAGATGCAGGAACAAAATCAGTCACCGTGGAAGCGGCAGACCAGTCGGACGTGTCTACCTCTTTTGACATTACCGTATCGGATGCCGCGCTGACCGGTCTGGATATCCGGCAGCTTCCTGAAAAAACAACGTACTTTCTCGGGGAACAACTGGATCTGGATGGTATGACGGTTTATGCCCAGTACGATGACGGCAGCGATGTCCGGTTAATGCGGGAAGACCTGGAGGCTTCGGAACTGGACACATCGACTCCGGGAGAACGGCAGGTAACGGTCACTCATAAAGGAGAAACGGCTTCCTTTGACGTGAATGTAAAGGAAAAAAAAGTGACTGGACTTGGTATCACTTCCTATCCACAGACAACCTTTGAAACCGGAGAGTCTTTTTCAGCCGAAGGACTGGAAGTATCGAGGCTTTATGACAACGGCGATGAAGAAGTCCTGAATGAAGGAACGTACACGGTGGAAGAGTCCGGATTTGATCACTCCACACCCGGAACGTATGAGATAACGATTGTACCGGAAAACCTGGAATCCATTTCTTATGATGTAACGGTACGCGAAGCGTCGGTTCCGGAATGGCACTCCATCATTTTCGGCCAGTCTGCCGGCGATGATTCGAATGAAGTGGAAGTGCTGGAAGACGGAGCTTCTGTGGCTTTGACAGCCGAGGGGCCGAGCGGAGGAAAGATTACCGGCGACCATGATGGGATTTCCTATTATTATACGGTCATTGATGAAGAAGAAGACAACTTTGAACTATCGGCTGATATTCAGGTGAACGATTACGCCAAAGATCCGCATGACGGTCAGGAATCGTTCGGCATTATGGCGCGCGATGCGATCGGAGAAGATGGCAGCACGAGCGTGTTTGCATCTAACATAGCCGCAGTCGGCGGCTTCAGCGGCGGCACGATGGAGGAGAACGGCACGCAGCTGTTTGTACGGACCGGCGTGGAGTCTTCAGATGGTGCCGGCAGTGAAGGCATTCAGAAAATCATGCTTGAAAATGAAAAGCCGGGACCATCCAATACGCATCCGGAAGAAGATTATCACCTGACATTGTCCAAGACGAACAGCGGGTATACCGGAACACTGAATAACGGCGAAGAAGAAATTCTTTATGAGCCGGATATTCTGAATGTCCAGGATGATAAAGTGTATGTCGGATTTTACACCGCGCGGAAAGCGGATATTGTAGTCGAAAATATTGATATGAAAGTCAGTGCAGCAGCAACGGACCCTCCGAAAGTAGAACCGCCTGCTGAACCGGTGGAACCGGACGTGGAAGTCATATCACTGGAGGAAACGTCGGAAACCGACCAGTATAATGTCAGACTTCAATCAAACGTGGACGGCACCGTCACATTGAAGCAGGGACTCGAAACGATTGCGGAGCAGGAAGAAATGACAGCCGGGGAAATGAAAGTGATGGAAACGACACTTCCGGAAAATACGGATACGAATTTCACCTCTGTGTTTCTGCCGGATGATACGCAGTTGCTGACATCCTATGACGAGATCGTAACGAATTTTTCCGTTACCAATCGGACGTTCGAAGGAGATATTTACGTAGCTCCGGATGCTGATGCTTCTGGTGAAGGAACGGAATCGGATCCTGTGGATCTCGACACGGCCGTTGATTTTGTCAGCCCCGGACAGACGATTCTTGTTACAGACGGGGAGTATGTACGGGATGAAATGCTGATGATCGAGCAGTATCATGACGGTACGGAAGGTACTCGGAAGGCGCTGAAAGCAGCTCCCGGCGCAGATCCGGTCATTGATTTTGACAAGCAGTCCAAAGGCGTGGAGCTGAGCGGTAATTACTGGCACGTGGAAGGCCTGGACTTTGCCCGCTCCGCCGGCAACACGAAAGGTTTTGTCATAGGCGGCGACCATAACATTGTAGAAAACAGCCGGTTTTATGAACACGGTGACACAGGGATGCAGATCAGCCGGACGGATCCGGAAGAAGACGATAAATCTGAATGGCCGTCCCATAATCTGGTGCTGAACAGCACGTCATTTGATAACCGGGATCCCTCGGAAAACAACGCGGACGGATTTGCGGCCAAACTGACATCCGGGGAAGGCAATGTGTTCCGCGGCACGATCGCCCATAACAATATCGATGACGGCTGGGATCTGTACACAAAAGTCGGGACGGGAGCGATCGGCCCCGTAACAATTGAAGACAGCATCGCCTACAACAATGGCTTTTTAACGGACGGCACCGAAGGAACCGGGGATAAGAACGGCTTTAAGCTCGGCGGGGAAGGAGTAAACGTTCCGCATGTGATCCGGGACAGCATCGCCTTCCATAATGGCGCGGCCGGATTTACGAGCAACAGCAACCCGGCGATTATTGCCGAGGACAATATTTCATTTAATAACGCGGGCGGAAACCTTGATTTCTCAACGTATGATGACATTGAAGAAGAATTTGAGCTGGACCACTTTGTGTCCTATCAGAAGGATTATGAAGCGGCAGACAGCTATCCGGACTATCTGGAGTCGGATACGAACTATCTATATGACGGGGAAGTGTCGGACAATGCTTCCGGAACGGAACTGTCGGATGAGAATTTTGCAAGTCTTGAACCGGAGATTCCTTACGAGCGTGATGAAGAAGGAAATATCATCCGGGGAGACTTCCTGGAATTCATTGCGCCTGACGAAAACGGAGATACGGATACAGTGGAAGCTGACATTCGGTTCACCCCGCCTGTCCTGAATGTGAAAGGCGGCGGCGTAGCCACCGTTCATATTGAACTGCCGGAAGAACATGACGCTGAAGAAATACAGTTTGATTCGATCCGGCTCAATGGTGAAGTGGAACCGGTGAAGCAGCCAGGAAGCAGCCGCAGCTACAAAGTACAGTTCAACCGTCAGGAGCTGGCGGATGTCCTGGAAGAAGGAAAGGAAACAGAAGTCACGGTCAGAGGTGAACTGTCTTCCGGAGAACAATGGGAGGGCAGCACCGTTATCAGGGTAAAAAAATAGAAGAGAAAAGGCCGGATCGCAAAAACCACTGCCGATCCGGCTTTTTTACTTCAGCAATGGAAAGAAATAATTGAATATTCCAATAAGCATGATATGATTTTGATATATCAATTAAGTGGAAGGCAAAAATGCTTTCATGGATGAAAACCACCGATTTGTATAATCGTTCTGGCAAAAGAAGCTTCGGGCTGTTATGTTTAAAAGAAGAAGAAAAGATTCTGGAAAAGGAGTCGGATGCATTGAAAATCATTGATGTGAAAGAGCAGGCCGTTCCGATTAAATCCGATATTCGTAATGCGTTCATTGATTTCAGCAAAATGACCGCTTCCGTGGTTGCGGTTGTAACGGATGTCGTGCGGGATGGGAAAAGAGTCGTCGGATATGGATTTAATTCCAATGGCAGATACGCCCCCAGCGGTCTGCTTCACGAGCGATTCATCCCCCGACTGCTCGAAGCCCCCTCGGATAGTGTAGTGGATGAGACGGGGGAAAACCTGGATCCGTATAAAATCTGGGACATTCTTATGACCGATGAAAAACCGGGCGGGCACGGCGAACGTTCGGTGGCAGTAGGAACGATCGATATGGCGGTCTGGGATGCCGTGGCAAAAATAGAGGAGAAGCCGCTTTACCAGCTGCTTGCAGAAAGGTACCGCGATGGGAAAGCGGATGAAAGCGTATTTGTTTATGCAGCCGGCGGCTACTACAAGCCGGGGAAAGGATACGATGCCCTGCAGGATGAGATGAAACAGTATCTGGATTTCGGCTATTCGGTCGTGAAGATGAAAATTGGGGGAGCTTCTCTGGAAGAAGACCTGCGCCGGATTGAAGCGGTGCTGGAAGTCGTGCCGGACGGGCAGTCTCTAGCCGTGGATGCCAACGGCCGCTTTGATCTCGACACAGCGCTGCGATACGCGGAAGCGCTGGAACCGTATCATCTGTTCTGGTACGAAGAAGCGGGGGATCCTCTTGATTTTGAACTCCAGAAGGAACTTGGAAAACACTACACGCCTCCGATGGCTACAGGGGAAAACCTGTTTTCGATGCAGGATGCGAGAAACCTGATCCGTTACGGCGGGATGCGTCCGGAAAAAGATTACCTTCAATTTGACTGTGCACTGAGCTACGGACTGGTAGAATACCGGAGAATTCTGGCCATGCTTGAAGAATACGGGTGGTCCCCGCGGAACTGTATACCCCATGGCGGCCATCAGATGTCTTTAAACATTGCGGCCGGTCTCGGACTTGGGGGCAACGAATCGTATCCTGGTGTGTTTGAGCCGTTCGGCGGCTTTGCGGATAACCATCCGGTGGAAAACGGTTATGTCACCTTGCCGGATGTGCCTGGAATCGGTTTTGAAGCCAAGTCCAATCTGTATCAGCTGCTGAAATCCATCGCGGAATAAAAGCTGATATTAGCCGGATGAGCCTGATATCAGGCTCATCTTTTTAATAGGAAGTAATAGAGTCCGGCGTGCATGGCTTGCATGGCTGAAATATGGACATTCCCTGCCCAGCCGTGTCTGTAATATAGAAATAGCAGACATAATATTGAAAAAAAGAAGTCAAAGTGATTGTAACAAAAGTTTATTGGACATTTTCACAACCCAGGCGTAAAATATGGTTTCTATTTCTGTTTTCCAGACATCTTCGTGTTGAAGATGTCTTTATGGGAAGGCGTTAAGGTTTAAATCCACAATAGTCTGTTTTTTAAACATAAATGTCTGAATTTTTTATTATGGAATGAGAAAAGATCCCGTATGATAAATGTATAAATAGAAAGCGCTTTCAAATATGAAAAGGGGAGAGTGAAACATTTGAAAAAAGTATGGTTATTGTTGTGTGCTGCTCTTATGATTCTTTTTATTGCCGCATGTGCAGGCGGCGGCACCGGGGGAGGCCAGGACGCCGGCAGTGACAGCGGCGGTGATTCCGGAGAAAGTGCGGACAGCGGCGGAGACAGCGGAAGTTCAGATGAAGGAAGTTCCGACGGAGAAATTGAACTGCGGATGTCCTGGTGGGGATCCCAAAGCAGACACGACATGACAGAAGAAATTATTCAAATGTATGAAGAAGAGAATCCCAACGTAACAATTAATACAGAATTCTCCGGTTTTGACGGTTACTTTGAAAGAATGGCGGCACAGGCATCCGGAGGAAACCTGCCGGATATCATGCAGCAGAACTTCGGAGAATACGTCAACCAGTATGCAGCCGAAGGACTCCTCGCTGACCTGGGGCCGTTCATTGAAGACGGAACGATTGACCTTGAAGGTGTCGATGAAACCGTTATTGAAAGTGGTCAGGTAAACGGCACACAGGTCGGCATTCCGACAGGAACAAACGCCCTGATGGTCACCTATAACTCTGCCATGTTTGAAGAGGCAGGTGTAGATACGCCTTCCAACGACTGGACATGGGATGAGTACATGGACATCACCGCGAGTATCTCGGAAGCAACCGGAGGTTACGGCGCAAGCTATACCGAACCGGACAACTGGTTTGAGTACTACCTGCGTGAAAACGGCAAAGCGTTGTTTAACGAAGACGGCACAGCTCTTGGTTATGAAGATGACCAGCTGCTGGCTGACTACTTTTCGATGATGAAACAGCAGATTGACAGCGGCGTGAGCCCGGACTACAGTGTCGTCGATCAGATTCAGGGTCTTGAGGACGAACTGATCACCCGTGGTGAGACAGCTGTTCACATCAAGAGCTGGTCCAACCAGTTCCAGACTCTGGCAAATACAACGGACGATCCGCTTGAGATTGTAATGCTCCCAGGTGAGAACAACGATCAGGGTATGTTCCAGAAACCTTCCATGCTGTGGTCGATCGGGGAAAACTCGGAGCATAAAGAACAGGCTGCTGATTTTATCAACTACTTTACCAATACGAAGGAAGTCTTTGAAGTTATCGGCGGCGACCGAGGTGTACCAATCAGCCCGGACGTCCGCGAAGCGCTGGAAGAAGACGGACTTAGTGACGCAGAACAGAAGATTTTTGATTACCTCGAGACTGTAGCAGAGAACAGCTCGGCACCTGACACCAACTTCCCGCCGGCAGCTTCTGAAGTGCTTCAGGCACTGATGGACGCAGACGAAATGGTCATGTACGGCGAAATGACACCGGAAGAAGGAGCTGAACACTTCAGACAGGAAGCAGAATCCATATTGTCACAGCAATAGGATGAAGAAAAGAGGTCCTGTACGCGAAAAGTTGTTCAGGACCCTTTTCATTTATTGAGTGAAAGGAGTGGCATAGATGCAGCAGGCACAGACAGAAGAAACCCAGTACAACAACACCCCGCAGCCGGAGTCTTCTTCCCCTAAAAAGAAAAAGAAGCCGGTGAAAGATATAGATAATAAAATGGGGTACTTGTTTCTAAGTCCCTTCATCTTCGGAACGGTAGCATTTATGCTGTTTCCGATGGCGTATTCGTTGTATTTATCTTTTACGGATTACAATCTGGTCGGTACGCCGCAGTGGGCGGGGCTGGCTAACTACAAGGAAATGTTCACCAACGATCCTGTATTCTGGGAAGCGTTGAGAGTTACGTTTTTCTATGCGGGAACAGCGGTACCATTCAGGCTCGTTTTTGCTTTATTGATTGCCCTGGCCTTAAACAGAGTGGTTGAAATGGTGGGTATCTACCGAACACTTCTGTACCTGCCTTCCATTGTGGGCGGAAGCATCGGGGTTTCCATCATGTGGAGACAGCTGTTTGGAAACGACGGCGCCATCAACTCCTTTCTGGAAAGCATCGGGCTCTCGGGGCATTCCTGGCTCGGCGATCCAGATACAGCGATATGGACCCTGGTCATTTTGTACGGGTGGCAGTTCGGTTCCTCGATGATCATCTTTCTGGCAGGACTTCGCAATATCCCGAGCATTTATTATGAGGCCGCAGAAGTGGACGGAGCGAGACCGCTGCAGAAGTTTTTCAAAATTACGATACCAATGTTGACACCGGTCATCCTGTTTAATGTCATTATGCAGGTTATCCACGGGTTTATGGCGTTCACACCGGCCTTCATTATCACCGAAGGCGGGCCGATCAACAGCACCCTGCTTTATGTCCTTTACATGTACCGTCAGGCATTCCAGTTCTTTGATATGGGGTATGCTTCGGCACTGGCCTGGGTGATGCTCTTGATCATTGGTATCTTTACAGCGATTATATTCAAAAGCTCCGACCACTGGGTGCATTATGATGGGTAATACAGGGAGGTATAAAGCATGACATACAAAACAAAAAATCGGCTGAAAAAAATTATGCAGCATACGCTGCTCGGACTGTTCACGCTGGTTATGCTCTATCCTCTCATTTGGATGCTGGCCAGTTCCCTGAAAGAGAGTTCCAACGTGTTTGTGGATGCCCACAGCCTGATACCAACAGCCTGGGAATTCTCGAACTATGTCGACGGGTGGAGAGGCTTTGCCGGCATTTCTTTCACGACGTTCTACAAAAACACGTTTATCATTGTCGGGATTACCACGATCGGAAGTATTATATTTTCGGCGGTGGCAGCCTACGGTTTTGCGAGGATTAACTTTACCGGGCGGAAAATGTGGTTCGGCCTCATGCTTATGACGATGATGCTGCCGTTTGAAATGGTTATGATCCCACAGTATATCATGTTTAACTGGTTTGAGTTGATCGATACGTATCTTCCGCTTATTCTGCCGACCTTTTTCGGATATCCGTTCTTTATCTTTCTTATGATTCAGTTTATCCGGACCATTCCGCAGGAGCTGGATCAGGCGGCCCGGATTGACGGTTGTAACACGATTTCCATTTTTCTGCGTATCATTGTTCCATTGATTGTTCCAGCTATGATGACGTCTACGATTTTCTCTTTCTATTGGCGCTGGGATGACTTCATGGCACCGCTGATCTATCTGCAGAGCCCGGAAAAATATCCGGTATCGCTCGCGTTGAAGCTCTTCTCCGATCCGGAAGCGGTCACCAACTGGGGTGCCCTGTTTGCGATGACCACCTTAAGTCTGCTTCCAATCATGATTATCTTCTTTTTCTTCCAGCGTTACATTGTGGATGGAATCAGCACGAGCGGACTGAAAGGATAAAGGCAGTAACCAATACCAAAGGCAGAATGAGGTGTGCGATGTGAAACGTTATGTCGTCTGCGGCATGAGCAAAAGGGCGCTGGGAATGTTTATCAAGCCGATGCTGGAGACATTTTCAGATACCTGCCAACTGGCGGGCATGCTCGATGTGGATGCAAGAAGATTCGAAATCTGTAAAGAAGAGTATCCGGAAACGAAAGGCCTTCCCGAGTTCGGTCCGGATGAATTTCACCGGATGGTGGAGGAAGTCCGGCCGGATGCTGTCATTGTAACAAGCCGGGATGATACCCATGTAGACTTTATCGTGAAGGGGCTCGAGCATAATCTGGAAGTCATTTCAGAAAAGCCTATGGCAGTAACAGCGGATGAATGCCGGCGTATCATGGAAGCCGAAGAAAACAGCAGCGGTCATGTCAACGTCACCTTCAATTACCGCTATAATCCTTATCATATGAAAATCAAAGAATTGATCGACGCAGGAAAAATCGGCCGTGTCACATCGGTTGATCTGAACTGGTATATTGACACGTATCACGGCTCCACGTATTTTCAGCGCTGGAACCGCTACCGCGAGCATTCCGGAGGGTTGTCGATCCATAAAAGTTCACACCATTTTGACCTGGTAAACTGGTGGATCAATCAGCAGCCTGAGGAAGTCTTTGCCTATGGAGCACTGAATTATTACGGCAGCGAAAGTGTCCATAATCCCCGGAAAGAGGATGGCAGACACTGTTCCACCTGTGATGTGCAGCTGGACTGTCCTTATTATATGCGCTGGAATACGCGGAGTAATACCGCTTCGGTGCAGGACGATCATATTGATTCCGACATGAAACGGCGGGAAGGCTATACGAATTACCGTCCGGACAAATGTGTGTTTGATTCAGACATTGCGATTGAGGATACGTACACGGCCGTTGTGAAGTATAGTGAGGGGGCGCTGCTGAATTACTCGGTGAACTTTTCTCTTCCGTATGAAGGATACCGGCTTGCAGTAAACGGCACGGAAGGCAGAATTGAAACCACAGAATACCACGCCCCGTCCCGGGTTCCGTTTCCGACGCCGGAACAGGTCATTGATTACTTTCCGCTCTTTGGTTCCAGGGAAACCATCCATGTTGTTAAACGGGAAGGCGGCCATGGCGGCGGTGACCCTGTCCTTCAGGAAGATATCTTTCTTGGAGAAGATCCGAAGCGTCCCTATACCGTACTTTCCGGGAGCAGAGACGGCGCTCTTGCCGTAGCAGCAGGGGAGGCGGTCTGGAAGTCGGTGCAGGAGCGGACGCCGGTAAGGGTTGACGAACTTTTATCAGCAGAGAGAACGATAAACTAAAGGAGAGATTTTCATGCAGAAAGGCGGTCTATTGTTTACGTTTGTGATTTCCTCCTGCCGCTGGATATGCTATTTTTTCTATCTGAATGTCATGTGGACGGCCTGTACGCTGCTTGGGGGCATCATTTTCGGCATTGCCCCGAGCACTGTAGCATTATTTGCCGTGGCGCGCAGAACCTGTCTTGGTGAAGAAGAAGTACCGGTCTTCCGTACGTTTTGGAAAAGTTACCGAAAAGAATTTCTTAAGGCCAATGCCCTGGGCTTGTCGTTAATCGGGTTCGGACTGGTATGGTATTTCAACCTGAATTTCTTCCGCGCTTTTGACGGGGCTGTATTTACAGGACTGAATGTATTGATGATGGTTATAGGTATCGTGTTTATCTTTATGCTGCTTTATATATTTCCGACGTATGTACATTATAAGATGAAATTCTTTCAGTATATAAAGTATTCGATCGCGCTCAGTTTTATCAATATCGCGAATGTTATCCTGATGGTGATTTCACTCTTGGCCGCTTATTACTTTTTCATCTCATTCCCCGGGTTTATTCCGATCTGCGGAGTCAGCCTTCTTGCCCAGATTAATATGTGGCTTGTCTACCAGTCGTTGAAGAAAATGCGGATTGAAGAACCGGAAGGGTATGAGAACGTACCTGCCTGACCGTGTGCCACATATGGAAAACACGGTCAAAGGCGGAGCGGAAGACATTTTACAAATACTGCAGAGAGAAGGGATGTTGTGATTCAGAATCTGAACAAATACCTGGAGAAAGCTCTGCCGTTTCTGATTCCTGTTATTGTACTGTTCGGTATTACGGTATGGTCCGGCATGCAGGTGTTTTCAGGATGGGTCAAATGGATCTTTGCTTTTATCAGCTTTTCCAGCTGTCTTCGTCTGAATCTGCTGCAGATGAAACAGGCGTTTCTGCGCCCTTTTCCGGTTATCACGGCGATGATTCTGCTTCAGGTGATAATCCCTGCCGGAGCTTACGGGGCGGGGCTTTTATTTTTTCCTGACGATATCCTTCTGATCACGGGACTCGTCCTTGCTTTTTCTATCCCGACAGGTGTGATCACTATTATGTGGAGCGATATTATCGGTGGGAATACCGGATTGACTGTGGCCGTTGTTATCATTAATACGATGATTTCCCCGCTGCTTGTTCCATCTATATTGAGCATTCTGGTCGGAACACAGGTTGCAATGGATGTACCCGGCATTATGATCGGACTTCTTTGGATGGTGGTCATCCCCTCTTTAGCTGCAGTGGTATTCAACCGGTTTTATGAAAAGCAGGCGCACAAAGTGGGAAAGACGGCCGCTCCTTTTTCCAAAATCGGTGTCCTATTCGTTATCCTTATTAACAGCGCAGTCGTTTCTCCTTATTTTCAAACGATTTCGATGCGTTTGATTTTTTTGTTTCTGCTTGTTTTTCTCATCGCCTGTGCTGCTTACGTGCTCGGTTTTCTGTCAGCGAAAGTCTTTGGGTGGGATTACGCGACCGGAGTCAGTTTGATGTATAACACCGGCATGCGCAACACCGGTGTCGGGGCGGCTATCGCCGTCACCTATTTTCCACCGGCAGCTGCACTTCCTGTTGTATTGTCCATCATTTTTCAGCAGTTTCTTGCTGCCTTCGCCGGCAGGGTGGTACGCCGCGGGGCGGAAAAAAAGAAGGGGAAACATATCGCTCGGGCACAAGCAGAATCATAGAAGAAGGGATGCTTTGTGAAGAATGAATACTCCAACTTGACGTATAAGACACTTGCCGCTTTTTTTATTCCGCTGGGTATATCCTCGAGTCTGACTTCTCTCACCCATATTATTATTAACGGAACGCTGAGCAGAGGAGACAATGCCGCGTTCATCGTAGCCTGTTACGCCGTTGCTTTTTCCATGTTCGGGATTGTAGAAAAACCGATGATCGTATTCAGGCAGACGAGTTCCGCACTGGTGCGTGATAAAAAGACGTTTCAACCACTGTTTGTTGTCTTCCTTTATGTTACGGGTGTTATGATGACGGTCAGCTTCATCATAAGTTTCACGCCGCTGGGGAGATGGATGTTTATCTATCTGTTCAATGCCGATGAAGACATGGTGAGGACGATTTCACTGACGTTTTTTGTGATTACGTTTGTCATTATTTTTTCCGGGATCCGTGGTATTTACCAGGGGGTCATCATCCGGCAGCTGCAGACGAAATGGCTGACCATCGGAGTGATTACCAGGGTGGCCGGGATGTTTCTGGTGGCCTGGTGGTTTGTTGCCGCCGACAGCATTACCAGCATGGCCGGTGCTGCCATTTTTTTAACGGGGATGTTTATCGAATGCACGATCAGTGTGTGGAAGGGCCACAGCATGTTAAAAGATGCTCCGGACAGCGGGGAAACGTTATATAAAAAAGAAATTATGCCGTTTTATCTCCCTATGGTGGTTTATTTCCTGTTTCAGACGATGCTGCAGCCGCTCGTCTATATTTTTCTGGCACAAAGCCGGGATATGGAACTCAGTATCGCTTCGTTTGCGCTTGGCTTTACCATTTCCCAGTTCATGCTGAGTTTTTTTATGTATACGCATCAAATTGTGCTACAATTCTATCAAAGGGATCATTCCAAAGTATGGAGATTTATGATGTTTCTCAGTGTGATCCCGGCTCTGCTGCTTCTTGTAGTGACATTTACTCCGGCAGGGGAGTGGTTCATGAACGTTGTGATGGGGGCCGATCCGGATCTTGCCGGTCCGACGCTGCTCGTGCTGCAGTTTTTTATATTAAAAGTGATTGTGTTTCCGTGGGTGGATTTTTTTAACGGTTTCATTATGCTGGAACGAAGAACACCGAGGATGATGGTAAGCCAGACAGTCAATCTGATCGTTGTCTGTATTGTTCTGGGATTCCTTGTAAACGTTTTCCCTCACTGGAACGGCACAAACGGCGCAGTGGCAGCCTCCATCGGGGAAATGGCAGGCCTGATCACCGTTGTATTCCTCGTCTACCGCGGAAAAAGCAGCAGCAGAAAAGAAAAATTGTCCCGCGGATTGTAAGGAAGACTGGAGGGGTGCCTGTTGAACGCCAAGCAAAGATTCTATCGGTGGAAAGCTTTCCTGAACATCCTTCATCCCACCCATATTTTTAATCAATTTACGAAAATCCGGAACAAACTGTTTTCCCTCACCTTTTTATTGATGGCGATGTTTGGGGTGATCGGACTTTTCATTTTCTATTTATTATCCGAAATTTATGAAAATAAAATTTATGATGAAGCAGCGAGTAATCTTCACCTGGCTTCCAATGTCCTGGATAATGAATTGAAAAACGTGGAAGATTATTCGTTTCAGATCGTAACTAATCCTACGATCCAGCTTTATATGGAAGAATTGAAAGGCAGTAATAACGGATACACGTCTTACCGCCTGAGGATGGATTTGTTAAATCGGCTGAATTTATATGTGAATCAGGAATCCTATATTTCCTCCATGCTGGCGGTGGACGGGGAAGGCAACATTGTGAACGCTGGGTTTTCCCCGGATATCGAAATGGATGTGGAAGAATTGACCGAAAGGATTGAAGAAGAGGGAGGAGGAAACATCTGGGAGGGGTTTCCGGATGAGGAGGTGCTCGTCTCCGCCAGAGAAATCAGGAAACAGGAAAATCTGGCTCTTGATCACCTCGGTTACCTGATTACCATGATTGATCTGGAAGATATGATTAACCGTACGCTGAACATCACGTCTGATAAAAGTTTCGTAATAACCAAAGAGAATGAAATCATTTATTCAGATACGTTTGCACCAGGTACAGTGGATACGTTTCTTACTATTTCAGGTACGGAAGACTATGCGATTACAGATGTGCAGGGAGAAGATTTTTTCGTTACGCACGAACCTTCCCGATACTATGATTTGACGTATTATAATACACTTCCGTTTGAAGACGTGGACAGCCAGAAAAGCTTGATCTATCAACTGATGGCAGGCTACATGGTGGTTGTGGTGCTTATTACACTGTTTATAAGCCGGCAGTCGGCCAAAGCTATTTCAAGACCGATTGAAGAGCTGACCCGGCGGATGAAAAAGGTCCAGCAGGGAAGCTTTGAACAGATCGAAGAGGAGGAACCGTCTTACCTCCGTGATGAAATAGGGGATTTGCAGCGGAACTTTCATATTATGCTGAACAAAATTAACGACTTGATCAAAGAAAATTATACAAAGCAGCTCGTGATTAAGGAAACGGAATATAAAGCACTGCAGTCCCAGATTAATCCTCATTTTCTGTATAACACACTGGATTCGATCCATTGGATGGCAAAAATGAACCGCCAGGAACAGATTTCCACGATGGCGGAAGCGTTGGGCAGTATGATGAGAAACATCATCAGCAAAAAGAAGCCGTTAATTAAAATTTCCGAAGAGCTTGAGATAGTAGAAAACTATATAACCATCCAGAAATTCCGTTACGGGGAGCGTCTGCAGTTTGAACTGAACCAGGAAGACGACACCGGCGGGTTAAGCATCCCCAAACTCACCATCCAGCCGATAGTGGAGAACGCCATCCAGCACGGCCTGGAAGAAATGATGGACCCTTGCACCATCTCGGTGGATATAGTCCGGGAAAAGGATGTCCTGAAAATCGCAGTCCGTGACAATGGGCCAGGCATCGATGACCGGACGATTCAGCAGATTCATGAGGGTATCGTGAAACCGAAAGGATCCGGAATCGGTTTGTATAACATTAACGAAAGGATTCATCTTATGTTTGGCGAAGATGGTGGTGTGAGTATTGAAAGCGGCAGAGAAGGCGGTACGGTTGTCACGATTACGCTGCCTTATATGAGGGGGGAACAGGATGTATGACATAATGGTTGTCGATGACGAAGCCACCATCCTGGAAGGCATCGCAGCCATGGTGGACTGGGAAAAATGCGGAACCCGTCCGCCGGTGAAAGCATTCAACGGGCAGATGGCTTTTGATATCATTCAGAATAATCCTCCGGATATTGTCCTGACCGATATAAAAATGCCGGGTTTGAACGGTATTGAACTGATTGAAAAAGCTTATGACGCGTTCCCGTCCATCCGTTTTATCGTACTTTCGGGCTACGATGAATTTGAATTTGCAAAAACAGCGATGAAATGCGGTGTGAAACATTATCTGTTGAAGCCGAGCAACGAGCAGAAGATAGAAGAAGCGGTGCAGGAAGTCGTACAGGAGCTGGAGCAGTCCCGGGAAAGAGAAGCATTTATTGAAAATATACGAAGCCATTTGAACAAGGTGATCCCAAAAGCAAAAGAGCAGTTTCTCCGTGAATTTATCATCAATAAAAAATATGATATCAAGGAATGGAGTTACTATCAGGAGTTGTTCGGGCTGGATACGCAGGCCGGGCCTTTCCGCCTTGTCGGCTTTGTTATTGATGATGAGTTTGAATATGAACATCTGTTTATGCTCAAAGAAATGCTGAATAATGAGATATCCGGCTGCCAGGACATCCTGCTGTCCACGATTATTTCCGAACGAATCGTACTGCTTGTGGAAGAAAGCGATACAGGGACGCTTATTGATCATATTAAAGCGGTGAAAAAGGAATGGCAAAACCTGCATCAGGGTACATTTACGACTTCCATCAGCAGCACAGGAAGCATCACCGACCTGCATCTGCTTTATCAGGAAATTCTGGAAGGTATCTCCCACCGCTTTTATCTGGGACGGGGAGGTATTGTAACCTCGGAAGACATTAGAGATGAAAACCATGCATTTAAAGGGTTGACGATGGACCATGAATCCCTCCTTGTTGCGATACGAAGCGGTAATCAAGAAGAGGCGTCGGAGTATCTGGATTATTTTTTCACCGCACTGAAAAAGGCAAAGTTCGATGTGCAGGTGGTGCGTTCCCACTGCCTGGAATTGTTCATGTCTTTAATCCGACAGACCGACAGCGCTTCCATGGAGCAGTTGTTTGATCGTGTTCCGGTCTTTCATACTTTCACCTCGCTTCCGGAGATCGAGTCCTTTATGAAAGAGACAGCCATGAGCATCGCCGAAACGAATTACACAAATCAACGAAATACCCAGAATCACCTTGTCCAGGAAGTCATGAATTATGCACAGCAGCATCTTGATGATGAGTCCCTTTCCATCTCGGGAATTGCCTCCGACGTGTTTTATATGAACTCGGATTATCTCGGGAAATTATTTAAAAAAGAAACAGGGGAGAAGTTCTCCACTTACCTGATGAAAGAACGGATGGAGAAGGCGAAAACCTTGATCGATCAAACCGGGGAAGTAAAAATGTTTGAGGTCGCGGAGAAGGTCGGATTCGGCAACAACCCCCGTTACTTCAGCCAGGTGTTCAAAAAACATACCGGTCATACCCCTTCTGAATATAAAAACGAAGGCTGAAAATTGGTTCCGAAATTGAGAAACAACTGCTTCTTTAATAAGACAGGAAAAGAATCAGGAAGTAACATGAACTCTGTATAACCTTCGCAGGAAAGAAGGAGAGATCGGGTATGAACAATTCCAACACGCTTGATTTTGAGCCCGCCCCGAAACCGGAACCGGCAGTCGGCCCCGGGGAATTCCGGATAGCAGCGGTGGGCCTGGAACACGGTCATATTAACAATATGTGCAGAAAACTTGAAGAAGCCGGCGCAGAAGTGAAATGGGTATATGACCCGGATCCGGATAAAGTGAAAGCGTTTCAGGAAAAATTCCCGCACGCGAGGGCTGCCTCCTCCAGAAAAGAGATTTTGGAGGATGAGGACGTGCAGCTTGTAGCGGCAGCGCCGGTCACATCAGAACGCGGAGATCTGGGACTGGAGGTGCAGGACGCCGGGAAGCACTTCTTTACAGCCAAGGCCCCGTTTACAACGATGGAGCAGCTGGAGCGGGCCAGAAGAAAAACAGAAGAAACCGGTCTGAAATGGGCGGTGAATTACAGTGAGCGTGTCGCCGTGGAAAGCGCTGTTTTTGCCGGGCAGATCATTGATAAAGGCGCCATCGGCAGGGTGGTGCAGGTGATCGGCACCGGACCTCACCGCCTGAATGCACCGTCCCGACCGGAATGGTTTTTCAAAAAAGAACAGTACGGCGGGATTCTGTGTGATATCGGAAGCCATCAGATCGAACAGTTTCTGACATTTGCAGGGGCGCGTGATGCCGAGGTGCAGGCAGGCAAGGTTGCAAATTACGCCAACAAAGCCTATCCGGAACTGGAAGACTTCGGGGATGCCACCCTCACAGCCGATAACGGTGCGGGGAATTACTTCCGGGTCGACTGGCTGACGCCGGACGGACTTCGTTCCTGGGGGGACGGCCGTACGATTATTCTCGGTACGGAAGGATATATTGAACTGCGTAAAAATCTCAATGTGACAAAAGAAGAAGAAGGAGATCATCTGTTTCTCGTCAATCAGCAGGGGGAACGGCATTATTCCCTCAGAGGAAAGGTCGGCTGTCCCTTCTATCATGATCTGATTCTTGATTGTCTGGAACATACCGAACGAGCGATGACGCAGGCTCATGCCTTTAAGGCGGCGGAGTTATGTCTGACCGCCCAGGAAAAGGCGGTCCGGGTGGAATAAGAAAGAGGAGGAGCTTATGGAACAATCCGTTTCGATCGTGCTCGTCGGCATCGGCGGTTACGGTAATACTTATCTGAAGGAACTGTGGGAGCATTCCAAGTTTGACCGGATACGGGGAGTGGTGGATGTATCTCCGGAGAACAGCGATTATTATACACAAATTAAGGAAGCGGGCATTCCGGTATTTTCTTCGATGGAAGCTTTTTATGACAATCTTGAAGCGGATCTCGCGGTTATATCCACACCGATTCATTTTCATACCGCGCAGACGATCTGTGCCCTGGAGAATGGGAGTAATGTGTTGTGCGAAAAGCCGATGACCCCTTCGCTGGAAGACACAGAAAAGATTATGGAGCTGAAGCGGGAAAAAAACCGATTCGTAGCCGTCGGGTTTGACTGGTCCTTCAGCAGCGTCATTCAAAGAGTAAAACAGGACGCGGCAGCGGGTGTGTTCGGGAAGGCACTCCGCATGAAAACGCTCGTCTTGTGGCCCCGCACTGAAAATTACTACGAACGGGCGTCCTGGGCCGGAAAAAAATACGCGTCCGACAAGACGCCGATTTTCGACAGTGTTGCCAATAATGCAGCGTCGCATTTTCTGCATAACATGTTTTATATTCTCGGTTCCCGCCCGGAACGGAGTGCTCCGTTAAAAGAACTGACAGCGGAGCTGTACCGGGCCAATGATATCGAGACGTTTGATACGTGCGCCCTGAAAGGCAGAACGGAAGCCGGTACAGAGGTTTACTTTTTCGCTTCGCATGCGGTCACAGAAGAGCTCGGCCCGGTCTACCAGTATGAGTTTGAACATGCCGTGCTCACCTACGTTAAAGGGGAACAGCTTACCGCTGCATTTTCCGACGGAACCCAGGTGCAGTATGGTGATCCCGAGAAGGAGCGGAATGTTAAGCTTCACCATTGTATGGAAGCGGTCCAGCAGCAGAAAACTGAAACTCTGTGCGGTCCGGAAGCGGCCATGAGCCATCTTCATGCCATTCAGGCTCTGCACGAATCCGTTCCGGAAGCATTGTTCTTTGCGGAAGAAAAGGTGAAGTATAATCCGGAAACACGGCTCCGCTATGTGGAAGGTCTGGAGGAATTGCTGAAACAGTGCTACGCAGACTGGCAGCTGCCAAGTGAAAAAGAAGAGGCAGCATGGACAAAACCAGGAAACACCATTTCCATACCGGAAAAGTAAAGAAGGCTCTCACGAATGTGAGGGTCTTCTATTTTTACGTCTGTTTTTTCAGAAGGACTCCGGGAAAAAGTTCTCTTCAGCCTGCGCTCTTTTTATACGGCAGGACAGGCAGGAGAATTCCGTGATAGGATAGAGGATAGTCCAACAGCAGCAAAGGAGTTCACATCGTGGAAGAAAAAAAAATTCTGATTGTCACAGCGGTGGAAAAAGAAAAGGAAGCCATACATAAAGGACTGGGAAACGACCCCCGCTTTGAAGTGAAGGTGGGCGGAGCCGGAATGGTGGAAACAGCAGTCAGTACCGCGTATGCGCTGACTGCTGAAAGCTATAAGGCTGTTATCAATACAGGAATAGCCGGAGCGTTTCATACCTCTGAGGTTACCGGTTCCATTATCATCGCAGATGAAATGATTGCAGCGGAAGCCGGGGCGGAATCACAGACTGGGTACCTTTCTATGGAAGATCTCGACATTGGTGTATCCCGGTACATCTGTGAGAGTGACAAAGTGGAACAGCTGCAAAAAAAAGCGGAGGATGCCGGTATAAATGCCTGCACCGGTGGTATTTTGACAACGATGACCGCTACCGGCACCAATTCAACGGCGCAAGCGCTTCTCAGCCGCTTTCCAGGTGCAAAAGCGGAAGCGATGGAAGGATACGGAGTGGCAGCCGCTGCACGTAAAAAAAACATCCCCGCTTTTGAAGTCCGCGCTGTATCTAATGCCGTCGGTCCAAGAGACCGCGAAAACTGGGATATTGCCGGAGCGCTGACGGCGCTCGAACAATTTAGTCCAATTTTACGGGAGGTTTTTTAAAATGAAGATCGCATTTTCATCATGTCCGAATGATACATTTACATTCCACGCGCTTGTTCACGGAAAAATTCCCGACGCACCGCCGGTGGAAGTGACGTATGCGGATATCGATCGGACCAACTACTGGGCAGCGAATAAGGAAGGGCCGGAAATCATGAAAATTTCCTACGCGGCACTCCCATGGGTACTTGATGACTACCGCCTGTTGTCGTGCGGCGGAGCCCTTGGCAGAGGATGCGGTCCGCTCGTTTTAACGAAAGAAGACGAAAAAGAACCGGGGTTTCTGGAAGGACGGACCGTAGCGGTGCCGAGCGACCGATCAACCGCCTATCTGCTTTTCCGTCTCTGGACGGCACAGAATCTCGATGGCGAAGTTGGGAGCATCCGTATCATGCCGTTTGATGACATCATGCCGGCCGTTCAGCGCGGGGAAGTAGATGCCGGACTGGTCATCCATGAAGCCCGTTTTACGTATCATACCTACGGTCTTTCCATGCTTCAGGATCTCGGTGAATGGTGGGAAGCCGACACCGGTCTGCCGATTCCGCTCGGCGCGATTATCGCCCGCCGCTCCGTTGACTACGAGAAAGTGGAGCAGTGGATCCGGGAATCGATTGACCATGCCTGGGCACATCCGGAGGACTCAAGGGAATACGTAATGCAGCATTCCCAGGAAATGGTCCCCGATGTCGCGCAGCAGCATATCGATCTCTATGTCAATGAGTTCACAAGAGACCTCGGCCGGGACGGCTGGGCTGCCGTCCGTTCCTTTCTGGAGCGCGCCGCCGACGAAGGACTCGTCCCGGATTTTTCCGGAGAAGCACTGCAGACAAGATAATGACGCTATCCATAGAATCCCCCGTCCTGCTCGTTGGGACGGGGGATTCTGAATGGATGAAAAATGTTACGTTGATACCAGCAGGAAAGAAAATATCCTGGGTACTGTCCTCTATATCCTGTTTTACACCCTCCAGCTCTTCATAGGCTGATGGCAATGGTCTCTACAGCCGTTTCAGGCACCATTACAGCGCCTGCGAAGCAGAATAGTGTCCTCTACTGCAGTCAAGAAGCTTCTGACTCTTGATTTTTGTAGGATTTCCATCCGACAGCAAAGCAGATGGCAAGAAGCAGCAGGACAATGATCGAAAATAAGAGGTTCGAGGATATGATATTACTTATATTCCCAAGGATAATTCCAACGACTCCGAAATCAGCATCACCAAAGGTTGTACTTTCAAAGCCGAGGGTGCCAAGCACAGGAAGCAGCAAGGCCGGCAGGAAACTGATCATGACCCCGTTGGCTGCTGCGCCTGTGATGGCTCCCAGCCTTCCGCCGGTTGCGTTGCCGAATACCCCGGCAGCAGCTCCTGTGAAGAAATGGGGCACAAGACCCGGAACAATGACAGCTAAACTGAAAATCGGAAGCAGGAACATGCTGATCAGGCCGGCAATGAAACTGACGATAAAGCCGAGAATGACAGCATTGTTGGCAAATGGAAAGACAGTGGGAGCGTCCAGAGCTGGTTTTGCGTTAGGTACGATTTTATCGGCAATGCCTTTAAAGGCAGGCACAATTTCGCCAAGAATCATGCGCACACCTGCGAGAATGATGTAAACGCCGGCAGCGAAAGTGATACCCTGCATGAAGGAAAAAACCAGAAAATTCTGACCTCCGCTCAACTCGTTTTCAATAAAAGAACCTCCGGCAAACCCTCCGACCACAACGAACAAAATCACCATGGTTAACGAAACGGAAACAGATGTATCGCGAAGAAATCCGAGTGATTTCGGTACATTGATTTCCTCTGTGGAATTGGATTTATTTCCTACCCGTTTTCCGATAAATCCTGCTGTAAAATAACCTATCGAGCCAAAATGGCCAACGGCAAAATCATCAGACTGTGTAATTTCCCGTGTATAAGGCTGCAGCAGTGCCGGGAATAGAACCATCAATGATCCAAGAATGACAGCTCCGAGTAATATCATAGGAATACCGGACATATCGGCTGTTGTCAGGATTACGGCAATTAAACAAGCCATAAACATAATATGATGACCAGTTAAAAAGATAAATTTAAAAGGTGTTACCCGGGCTAATATAATGTTTACGATCATGCCGAACAACATAATCATTGCTGTTTCCGTTCCAAATGAATCCTGAGCAACGGCCACAATCGCTTCATTGTTCGGAATAACGCCGTCTACGTTAAAGGCATGATTGAACATACTGCTGAATTGACCGAGTGAATCCTGGATCACTCCGGCGCCCGCACCCAAAATAACGAAGCCGAGGATGGTTTTTAAGGAGCCGGATATGATATCGGAAAACATCTTTCTCTGCACGAGAAGACCGATTAAAGCGAATAATCCTACTAAAATTGCGGGTGTACCCAGTATGTCATTCATTAATAAATCTACCATATTGCATCCCCCTTTATACTTTTACGGCAAAAGTTACAGCTTCTCTTCCAGTGCACGACGGAGCTCCTCTTTATCGAGCAGGTTGTTCAAAAGGGCAATATTTCGGCTGCCATCATCAAGTGTTCCGAGGATATCCTCCGACCCGATAAAAAGGTCGGCGTGTTCTGTTTTTGCGGTTGTTAAATCGGTATGGGAGACATCGGCTTCCACATTCATGTCTTTGAGCAGACTGTTCACATTCATTTCCACCATCATTGAACTTCCCAGCCCGTTACCACAAACTACTAAAATCTTTTTCATACTATTCTCCTCCTTGTAGTGAATACTGCTGTACGAGTTCCAGTATGTCGTCCGCTTTCTCTGCCTGTAGGAGCTGCTCTGTATTACCGGCCTCAGAAAGCATTTCCGTCAGCTGCGATAATGCCTGTAAATGCGTTTCATTGTCGACGGCGGCTAGCACAATAATCAGAAAGGCCTGATGCTTTTCCTGGTCGGAAAAAGGAACCGGTTTTCGCAAATGGAGCAGGCTCATGCCGAGTTTATCCACCCCCTCTTCCGGTCTGGCGTGAGGCAGTGCGATATTGGGAGCTATAACAACATAAGGACCGTGTTCGCGGATATTCTGCACCATCGCTTCTACATAGTCCTGCTGAATGTCCCCCATCTCCAGCAGCGGTGCTGAAGCAAGTCTTACTGCATGCTCCCAGTCCCGTGCCTCCTGCTCAAACCGAATGGTCTGCCTGGTTAATAATTCATCTAACATAGGTTTGTATGTCTCCTTCTTGATTGAATGGTTACTAGATAAAAACTCCTCAAGTTTTTTCTGCAGTGTTTCTTTATCTTGAATCTCGGCATGATGATCAATGAGGTTCATTAGACTTTCGATATGATGAGAGCCGGAGACACCCGGTTTGAGAAACTTCTGTGTGCGGTATACGACGGATTCTCTATCTTTATCATTCAAGATGGTCGGCAGATAGATGATGGGTGTCTGCTTCTGTTTAATAAACGACGTGGAAAATACAATATCCACTTCCTCAGGCTGGTTATTGTATTCCCGTATGGACAGCGTATCCGTAATCATGATTTCCGGAAGAAGAGATTCTATCTGTGCCCGTACCATTCCGGAAGCAGCTATCCCGTTTTCACAGACAACGATGCCGCGGTATTTTTTTACCGACGTCTGATTTTCCCTTCGCAGCCACCCGCCGAAATGCATGGCAATGTAGGCAATTTCCTCGTTGGGGATGGTCTTTCCGACAAAAGATTCCAGGTGCGAAAGAGAACGTCTTGTCAAATCATAGATGTCGGGATAGTGAGCTTGAATATCTTTATAGTAATGATGGTTTAAAGGGAGGTCGTATTTCAGCCGGAAATAAGTCGGTTTCAAGTGAACAAACAAGTTATCTTCGAGCTGCTGTCTTTCTTCAAAAATGATGCAGGCTGTTACCTGGAAATCATCTACAATTTTTTTGATAACCATCTTTAATTGTTCCATCGCCTGTAAGTTTGAGCCGGTTCTGGGATCGTAATGAACCCTGGACCCGAGTATCTGGATGGTTAACTGGTAAACCTCCTGTTCGGGAAGATAATGATATCCGTGCCGGTGGAGGTTATTGTTTAACTGCCGGGCTGCTGCAAAGGCATGGGTGTTATGCAGGATCTTTTTTTCTTCCTCATCCATGGCAAGGGACAGGTCATCGGATTTTCTCTGGATCGCAATCATTATCTGAAGGGCCAGAAGCTGAAACACATCTTCTGTAAAAGAGACATCCAATGATTCCTCCATTGCTGCAATTTCATCCTGTATCATGGAAAGCAGGTTTGTTTCCTCGGTATAGGAAGCAGGCTGGAGCAGGCTGTTCAGTTTCTTTTTCATTTGGTCATTATTATTTTCGGCAAGCAGGGAACTTATGGTATCGCTGATCATTTGTCTTTTTTCCTTTTCTTTTCCCTGTACGGTATAGCCCGCCTTTTCATGAACCAGGGTTAACCCCTGTGACTCCATATTTTCGTTTATTTTTTGCAGGTCGCGGAAAATGGTCCCGCGGCTGACCTGGACATTGTCTTTTAAAACCTGCAGGGAAGCCGGTTTTCGTTGTGTTAATAAGACCAGGGTTGTCAGCCGGATACGTTCTTCCGGAGAAAACCGGTAATCCCACTCATTCTGGAGAGTCAATTTTTCAGGAAGGGCGTTCACGGTCTGCCTGGTCAGAAAGAATCCTTTTCCGTAAGGTTTCTGAACCGGATCCAGCTGCTCTTGTTCGAGCCAGCCATTGATCTGATCGATATCATAATAGATCGTCCGCTGTGATACCCCGAACTGTTTCTTGAGTTGTTCCATCTCTATATGCTTATTTTGATGATAGAGATAATGCAGCAGAGATATTCTTCTTTTATCCAGTACCACCGTCAGCCCTCCTTTTTCTGCAAACTTGAAATTTGCAATTTTGAACATTGTCTTTGGCGTGCTTTTATATTATAACGATCTGTTCATTAATGTAAGGGGTTTCGATGTTTAATATTTGTACGGCGAAAATTTGCAATTTGATATAAAAAAGCCTGAAGGCTATAGAAATGCCTTCAGGCTTTTACGATTATGGAGTGTTGCCCGGAGAGGTTCCGGCCAGGTTTACGCGGTGGATATGATAGTCGTCCCGGAGCACCCGGACAATGTGCTGCAGCCAGATTGTCTGCTCGTCCAGAGACATTTCCTGCTGTTCAAAGATGACGTGAATGAACGGAAGCGGATCCTTTTTTCCCGGATTTTCCGCTGTGTGAATCCCGCCGGAGGAAGAGATGTAAAAGATCAATCCGCTGCTTTGCCCTGAAAGCGAAGGCCGGGACTCCAGTATCGGATGAAAAGATGGGGGTCCCCATGGAATATTATGTATAACTAATGCCGGAGGGCTTTCTTCTGCCTGTTCAGCATTTCCCTGCTGTGCTGCCTGTATAAAAAAGCTGAAGCAGAGCGCGAGAATCAACCCTTTTATAAAATGAAGCTTTTGCGTTTTTTGAACGAATAACATCAACTAACCCCCGTAAAACATAACTGTCTTCATTTTACTATATAAAATGGGGCTTAGGTATAAAATGTTGCAATTTGATTACGAAGGTAACATTTACTTTACGTCATAAGAGAGGGTGCGAGCGTTATAGTTAAAAATAGTGGACAAATATACTATGATAGGTATCAAAGAAAAGGTAGGAAAGGAGAAGATCCTATGTTATTCGGGAAAACGTGCGGCATCTGTAAGAAAAAAATCCGCGGATACAAGCCGCGCAGGTATATTGCTCCTTCCAGCGGAAAGAAAGTGCCGGTCTGTAAAATGTGTATGGAATATGCCGAACGCCGCGCCTGGCCGAAGGCATAATGTCTTTGTGCCAAAAGTGTCCATAAAACTGAGTTTATGGACAAAAATAACCGGGGACAGCGGATTCTGTCCAGAAAGATAGAATAAGAGACAGGAACAACCCGAGAGATAAACAACTTGTCTACTATCTTTATGTTATAGACATTTTTGGTGCACAAGAGTCCAGATCCGTTGTTCAGACTCAGAGATCTTTCCGGATTTCGCGGACGACGTGGGCCAGTTCCGGCAGAATCAGCCGGTTCATGGCCAGGCGGACAGCACCGGAGGAACCCGGCATGGAAAAAACGGCGGTATCCTGATAGACGCCTGCAGCCGCGCGGCTTAACATCGCTGCAGTACCTATATCTTCGGTATAACTTAGATAGCGGAACAGTTCTCCGAAACCCGGCATTTCTTTATCAAGCCGATCCCGTACTGCTTCGCAGGTAGTGTCCCGTTTTGCCATCCCCGTGCCCCCGTTGATCAGAACAGCGTCCACGGCAGTATCCCGGCAGGCTTTGTGAAGCAGCGACTGGATGCGGTGGTAGTCATCTGTGATAATCTCCCGTCCATTCACCACATGTCCTTCTCCCTCGAGCAGTTCCTCTATTTGCTTTCCGCTCTTATCCTCTGACGCCGTTCTCGTATCCGAAACGGTTATAACCATGCATCTTACCTGTTCCGGTGCACGTTTTTTATGTTCCTCTACAGCCACTCTATTCTCTCCTTTTACAAGTTCTTCCCATCATTATAACATGCCTTCAGGAAAGAAAAGGAAGCATCTTTTCCGTGAAAGAGGATAGGAATCTGGTACTATAGTTGGTAAACTGTAAAAAAGAATATGTACGTATTTAGCAGGGAGGACTCTTCACTATAATGACGGAACTAGTCATCCTTTACTTTCTATTGGCCGGCCTCATTTTTTATTTTGCTGTGGAAACATTTCTGAAAAATAAGAACAGTCCATTTCACAAAGCAACATCACTGCTTCTGTTAAGCATTTCACTGTTATTCGTTATCTACTGCCTGAAAGGCGTTGTTCCGGATCATGCTGTCCGGGACATTATCGTGTTTGTGGAATTTCCGTTATATGTGGTGAAAACCTGTATCATGGTAGAATGGTTTCGTATTCTGGCAAACCCTTCTCTTTCCCTCATGGACATGTGGAAGCGGTGGGGGATCTACGTTCCATTTCTATTGTTAATTCCGTTATTTCCGCTCGATCATGCGTTGATTCAATCGGTTTATCATTATACATATGTTCACTATATTGAATTCGGGCCGCTCATCTATGTGTTTGGTGCTTTTTTTCTCAGTTACAGCGGCTATATTTTTGTCATTCTTCGAAAATACCGGGAAAAACCTAGGAAGGGAAACTACTCGCTCCACTATCTTCAAGCCGGTTTTACACTGTTTTTTGTATGGATCATTCTGTTCGGATATATCAGCCGTATGATGGATTGGTTTCAGCAGCTGCCGCTGATGTTCATTTATGCTGATCTCTTTTTGATTGCCGCCTTAATTCTTGTCATCAGAAAGCACGATTTTCTGCCGGCTTTTGAGAAACGATATGAAATTTTATTTGAAGAGTCGCCGATTGCGATTATACTTATCAATGAATACCTTCAGCTGAAAGATGTAAACAAACAGGCAGAGTATTTGTTTCAGAGGGAAAAACAAGAACTGCTGCATGAATCATTGAAAACATACCTTCCCAGGGAAGTGTTTTTTGAATTCCGGGAGAGGTGGCGTTCGGCTACAGAAGAAAGCCGGGGACTGCGCAATTATGAATTGTCTTTGTTTCAGGAAACGACCGGCGGCGAAATCCACCTCGTGCTCGACTCCCAGTTTATCCAGCTGGACAATAAGTTAATGCAGTATGTCATGATTCAGGATATCACCGCTGCCAAAAACAATGAGCGGGAAGTGACATATCTCGCCTATCATGACAGTATGACGGGTCTGTACAACCGGCGTTATTTTCAGCAGAAGCTTGAGTCCATGCTGGCAGGCGGACAGTATCTGTCCCTGATTCTAATGGATCTCGATAATTTTAAACAGATTAATGATACCTTTGGCCATCACGTCGGAGATGAAGTCATCTGTCACGCAGGCTCTATTCTTTCTTCTGTGCTTCCGGAAAAAGCCTCAGCCGCTAGATTGGGCGGCGATGAGTTCGCTGTCATTCTGCCGGAAACACCAGGGGGGAAACAGCCGGAAATGTTCGCCCGGCAGTTTATCGAAAAGATGCGGGAACCTTACAGGTATGAAACGGCAGATCTGGAGCTTTCCTGCAGCATTGGAATTACAAAAAGCGGAGAACCGCCCGGAACGAGCGAACAGCTTCTGATTGAGGCCGATCGTGCGATGTATGAAGCGAAACGGGAAGGCAAGTCCGGTTATAAAAATTATCATGAAAAATCCTGATTGATGAACATAGGGCTGCTCATTGTTTTGGGGCGGCTCTGTCTTTTGTGTCGAAGAAACCGGTTTATTTATTTTGTATGTTCCCTTGAAAAATCATACAGAAAGTTCTATAATATGAAAATGTATTCGCTTTCAAATAAAGCGAACAGCTCTTCCCGGTGAATTTCCGGACTATTTTTTTAGAGTTTAAAGAAACCGGTTTCTTTAAGGTTCGGAAATCTTGTGAAGTGCTCTGGAACAGGGATTTTCTTACTAAAATGAAGGGGGAAGAAACATGAAAAAATGGTGGTTATCTTGTGCTGCTGCTGCGGGAGTTTCTCTGATTGCGGCTTGCGGCGGTGAAGACGAGGCATCATCGGTCGACAATGGGCAGGATTCCGGCAAGAGCGACAGCGGCAATGGGTCCGAGCAGGTTGAACTTGATTTCTGGGTGTTTGGGGCTACCAATTATGAAGATCTGGCGGCAGAATACGAGGAAGAAAATCCAGGGGTTTCCATCAATGTGAAAGTCTCCGAAAATGCTGATCACCATGATGCCCTGTTCACAGCATTGTCAGCAGGAAACGGTGCACCGGATCTTGCCATGCTGGAGGTGGATCAGATTGATCGTTTTAAACAGGCGCAGAATCGATTTACAAATCTGTATGACATGGGCGCCGGTGATATTCAGGATCAGTATTTGGACTGGAAATGGGAAATAGGGGAAAACGCGGAAGGAGACTTTCTTTTCGGACTGCCGACGGATATAGGTCCTAAAGGAATGTATTACAATACCGAGGTATTTGAAGAAGCCGGACTTCCGACGGACCCCGAAGAAGTTTCCAGTATGATCACATCACAAGAGGAGTTTATTGAAGTCGGCCGGGAAATTAAAGAAAACACAGGGAAGCCGATGGTGGACAGCATGGAGATGGCCTACCGGGCAAAAATGGACGGTCTGGAACAGAGTTATTTTGACGAAGACGGCAATCTATTGATTGAAAACGAAGACAATAAAGTAAAGGATGCTTATAACCTCGCAGTAAAGATGAACGATGCAGGGATTGTCGGTAATTATACCATGTGGAGCCCGGAGTGGACGAACGCTGTGAACGACAGTGAGTTTGCCGTTGAGATGGGAGCTGCCTGGTTAAAAGGCTGGATGAGTGATAATGCCCCGGACTCTGCAGGCAAATGGAGAGTGGTGACGCTGCCTGAAGAATTCGCGGGAAACTGGGGAGGTTCCTATATCGGCATGCCGGGTGAAACGGAAAATAAAGAGGAAGCTTATGCGTTCGCAGAATGGTTGATTTCTCCTGATAATCAGCTGGAGTCGTTCTTAAGTGACGCAGGGTTATTCCCTTCCACTCCGGAAACATATGAGAAAGAAGCATTTAAAGAAACAACGGATGAATACTTCGGCGGGCAGAGCACAGCTCAGGTTTTTGCGAAAGCGGCAGAAGATATTCCGGCTGTTTACAAAGGCCCGGATTATGTAAGTGTGAATAATGAAATTCTTACGGCGCTGGAGAATGTGCAGGACGGAGCGGACCCTGAAGAGGAATGGGACGCCGCTGTTACCCGTATTAAAGGACTGCTCGAAAGATAGGATTATAAAGCGGCTGCCTGCAGCGGCCGTATCCTAAAAATTCTTCCAGACAAATGCAGTATATTTCAGGAAGCAGGGGATGAGTGCATGCGTGCATCATATAAAAAAACAAGGAGAAACGCCCGCGGCCTCTCGGAAAAGACGAAAGATAAAATCAGTGCTTATCTCTACATTTCTCCCTTTTTTATCATATTTGCCATCATTGGCCTTTATCCAGCCTTGTTCAGCTTATATCTGGCTTTTCAGAGCTGGGACGGATTCAGCCCGATGACCTTTGCCGGTCTCCATAACTTTGAAATTGTTTTAACAGATCCATTGTTCTGGAAATCGGTTTATAACACGATTGTTATTGGGGTTATGGGGACAGCGCCGCAGATTATTGTCGGAATCATTTTAGCCTTTCTGCTTAATCTGGCAATGCTCCGCTTTAAACACTTCTTCCGTGTGACCATATTTATGCCGTATATCACGTCACTGGTAGCAGTTGCCCTGATTTTCAGTGTGTTTTTCAGCAGCAATGAGACAGCGCTTGCAAACTATGTTCTTGGTCTGTTTGGAATGGATCCTGTCAATTGGAAAACATCGGAGTGGGGGACGAAGATCGCGATTTCCCTTATGGTTTTCTGGAGATGGGTCGGGTACAATACGATTATTTATTTAGCAGGCCTTCAGAGTATCCCGAATGAGCTGTATGAAGCAGCAACGATTGACGGTGCGTCAAAACCGCAGCAGCTCCGTTTTATTACCGTACCCTTGCTGAAGCCGTTTATTATATTAACCGTGTTTTTTTCCACGGTGGGTGCCCTTCAGCTTTTCGCAGAGCCTACAGTATTTCTGGGGTCCAATGCCTTTTCCAGGGATGAAGCCATGACCGTGGTGATGTATCTGTACAGAGATGCTTTTAATCTGCAATCGTTCGGGACAGCTTCAGCTACGGCTGTGATTCTGTTGATTTTAATCATCGTGATGGCCGGCATCAATACGTATCTTTCTTCCGGGATTGGCCGGAAAAGGAGGAAAAGGACATGAATAACGCGGGGGAGAAGAAATTTTCGATAAAAAAAGCAGCAGTCTATACGCTGATGATTCTGGCGTCTCTGCTGGCCTTATTTCCGTTTTACTGGATGTTTGTCATGGCGACCAGGCCCAGTGCGGCCTATAACGCGATTCCACCGGTACTTCTGCCGGGAGACAAATTAGTCGTAAACTTTCAGAATATGATCGACAAAATTCCTTTTTTTCAGTCGATGTTCAATACACTGATCCTGTGTCTCTCTGCAACGGCCGCGGTGCTGTTTATCAGCTCCCTTGCCGGTTTTGCTTTTTCCAAGTTCCGTTTTCCGGGGCGGAATGCACTTTTTGTTGCAATTCTGCTGACCATGGTTATTCCACCGCAATTGGGGTTAATACCGCAGTATTTTCTGATTTCAGAATTCGGGCTGCTTGATACCCTGTTTGGTGCGATGATTATATTCTTTCTGAATCCATTGGGAATTTTTCTAATGAGACAGTATATTAACCAATCGGTCCCGGATGAATTGATTGAAGCCGCGAAACTGGACGGCTGTTCCAATTTCAGAATTTACCGTTCAGTGGTGCTTCCGATTATTCTTCCCGCCTTTGCGACGCTTGGCATCATTGTTTTCACGATGGTATGGGGAGAGTTTCTGTGGCAGTTTACGGTGCTTCGAAGCCCGGACTCCTACACGATACAGGTAGCATTGGCGTCGCTCAATTCCACCACCAATATTGATTTTGGAATGGTGATGTCCGGAGTGTTCTGGTCCACGGTGCCGTTGATCATTGTGTTTTTACTTTTTAACCGGCTGTTCATATCAAGCATTGCGGAAGGAGCTGTGAAGTAACGACGATAAATCAGTTATACTGGATATGAGAAGCAGCTACCAGATTTTTATAAGTAAACGGATGGGATAATAGATGAATTTAACAATCAAAGATATCGCAAAAATGGCAGAAGTTTCTCCTGGAACAGTCTCAAAGATTATCAACAACTATGACAATGTCGGGGAGAAAACACGGCAGAAAGTACTTGATGTGATTGAAAACACCGGGTATCAGCCGACGTTCTCGGCAAAATCTCTCGCGACGAAAAAATCAAATTTAATCGGGCTTATTTACGCAGGCAAAATAAATGTAGATTTTACGCATCCGTTTTTTAATGAAGTCGTTTCTTCTTTTAAAAAAGCAGTAGGTTTAATGGGATATGACATTGTCATGTTTTCCAACGAGAATTTTAAACAGGATAACGGGAGCTATCTCGCCAGATGCCGCCATTTTCAGGTGGATGGATGCCTTATTATAGCCGGGGATGACATAGAAGAAGCCGTATATGAGCTTGTCCAAAGCGACATCCCGTGTATCGGAGTTGATTTTGAACTCGAAGGACCCCGGTCAAGTTATGTGATTACAGATAATGAGAAATTATCAGCCAGAGTGGTGGAACATTTATATGTCAATTCCTACCGCGATATTGCCTATATTGGCGGTCCTCCGGAGTCCGCTGTAGCAAAAATCAGGAAACAGGGTTTTGAACAGGCGATGAATCATTTCAGTCTTTCTACTGTGCCGGAATGGATGGAATACGGAGATTATTTCGAAGAAAGCGGCTATGATGCTATGCGCCGTATTCTGGCTGCACCTGAACGCCCGGGAGCCGTTTTTGCCGCTTCTGATTTAATGGCCTTCGGCGCGATGAAAGCAGTGCGGGAACACGGCCTGCGCGTTCCGGATGATATATGCCTGATCGGTTGTGATGATATTGAAGCCTGCCGGTACAGCACCCCGCAGCTCACAACGATCAGGCAGGACAAAGAAAGGCTCGGGAAACTGGGAGCCCACATGCTGAATGATTTAATTGACGGTAAAAAAGAAATGCCGCCGTTCTTTATTGACCCGGAGTTGATTGTAAGGGAATCCTGCCAATCACAATAATACAGACAAAGGAGATTTTAAATGACGATCATCCAACTGCCGGACGATATTAAATTAGGGGCGGCTACTGCCGCATATCAAATTGAAGGAGCTGCGTTTGAAGGAGGAAGAAAAGCCTCGATCTGGGACACGTTTTCCCATACGCCGGGAAACGTGAAAAACGGGGACAACGGCGATACGGCATGTGACAGCTACCACCGCGTGGAAGAAGATATTGCTCTTCTTGACCGTCTCGGCGTGGATATTTACCGTTTCTCTGTCTCCTGGCCGAGAATTCTTCCTGATGGTACGGGGAAGGTGAACCGCCAAGGACTGGATTATTACCACAGGCTGGTGGATGGGCTGCTCGAAAAAGGCATAGAACCTGTCTGTACGTTGTACCACTGGGATCTCCCCCAATCGCTGCAGGACAAAGGCGGGTGGGGAAACCGGGAAAATATCGAATGTTTTGTGGAGTATGCGGAGCTGATGTTTCAGGAATTCCGCGGAAAAATAAAGAAATGGATTACGATTAATGAACCATGGTGCATCTCCTTTTTGTCCAATTATATCGGCGTGCATGCCCCCGGTAATCAGGACCTGCAGCTGGCTGTGGATATCAGCCATCATCTTTTGGTGGCACACGGCAAAGCTGTCCGCCGTTTTCGGGAGCTCGGTGTGGAAGGAGAGATTGGTTTTGCGCCGAATACGACATGGAAAGAGCCGTTCAGTACAAATGCGGAAGATAAAGAAGCGTGCCGCCGGGAAGTGGGGTGGCTGATAGAATGGTTCCTGGATCCTGTCTTTAAAGGAAGCTACCCTTCCTTTATGGTGGATTGGTTCGCGGAAAACGGAGCCGAATTAAGGACAGAAGACGGGGATTTTGAGCTGATTAAAGAGCCGGTCGATTTTCTTGGGATTAATTACTACGATGGCAGTGTGGCACGGTATAAAAAAGACAGCGGCCTGCTCGATTCCGAGGATGTGGATATGGGCTATAACCGGACGGATATAGGCTGGCCCATTTATCCGGAAGGCTTCTTTAACGTGTTGACCCATATTACAGAGAAGTACGGACAGGTGCCGATTTACATTACGGAGAACGGGGCCTGTTTCAATAACGAAGTAGAAAACGGCCGGGTGATGGATACCGGACGGATTGATTATTTGAAAAGACATATAACGGCAGTACAGCGCAGTATCGAATCCGGGGTGAATGTGAAAGGATATATTGTATGGTCGCTTATGGACAACTTTGAATGGGCGGAAGGCTATACGATGCGTTTCGGACTGGTTCATGTGAATTACCGGACGCAGGTGCGGACGGAAAAAGAAAGCTATTATTGGTATCAGAAAGTGGTACACAACCGCTGGTTTGAGCTGTGAACAAATGGTTGAAGCGTTTCTTTTTGGATAAGGAACGCTTTTTACTACAATAATAAGGGAACGATATCATAAAGGAGGAACCCATTTTGTCCAACCTGAACGATAAAGTCGTCCTTATGACCGGTGCTTCGAGTGGTATCGGAGAAGGCACAGCAAAAGAACTGGCAGACAACGGCGCAAAGCTTGTCCTTGCCGCCCGCCGGGAAGAACGCCTCCAGGAATTAACGGAAGAAATCAAGCAAAGCGGCGGTGATGCCGTATATAAAGTAACCGACGTTACATCGCGGGAACAGCTCCAGGAACTTGCGCAGACAGCTCTAGATCAGTACGGCAGGATCGATGTACTCGTGAATAACGCCGGATTGATGCCGCTTTCCTTTATGGATAAGCTGAAAGTTGATGAATGGGATAAAATGGTGGACGTCAACATAAAAGGCGTTCTTTACGGTGTTGCAGCCGTCCTTCCGACAATGCGGGAGCAGAAAGCAGGACATATTATTAACATTTCTTCTGTTGCCGGTCACACGGTCGGCCCCGGCATGTCGGTATACAGCGGAACGAAGCACGCGGTGCGTACCATCACGGAAGGACTGCGCCAAGAAGAAGCGCTTGCAGAGAGTAATATCCGAACCACCATTATTTCACCGGGGATGGTGGAGACGGAACTTCCGGAAACCATTACCGATGAAGACGTGCTGAAAGGGTTCGAAAACTCGAACATGACCCCGATTCAGCCGAAAGATATCGCAAGTACCATCCGGTATGCGATCGAACAGCCGGAAGAAGTAGCGATCAACGAAATACTGGTACGTCCAACATCCCAGCAGGGGTAAATAAGAAGGAGCTGTCCTCAGGAGGCAGCTCCTTCTGCTTTTTACATAAGAAAGCTCTCTTTTATGGACATTCATCGGCTTGGAATGTCCATAATAATTATTTCCGAGACACAGGATAGAAAAAAGGAGGTCAAAATGTCTATAACCATAATTTATTGAACAATATAACAAGCTGAAGCTTGCAAAGTGTCTCCTATTCTCCTTTGCTACCCATTTTTCAAGTGTTGTTGTCCTGAATACGCCAGCCGCCAAATAAAAGCTGTGCAGAACATGTTCGGAGTTGTCTGTCCCTCCTGCGCATCGCCTGTCCTTAAGTTCCTTTTTCATGGTGAATTTACAAATAAACGTAACATAAAGCCGTTCATGATGACATTTGGGGGATCCGCATCTGGTCAAACGTCACGTTTGCTTCCTTTTTCTGAATATAATTTGTAAATATTATTTATTATGACAGAAGATGTCGTGTTTCCATTGTATACTCTTCCTGAAGGCAAGGAAAGGAGATGGAAGCCATATGAATCCGTTGGAAGGCAAAGTCGCGGTCGTAGCTGGTGCTACTCGTGGAGCTGGGAGAGCCATTGCTGCTATGCTTGGCCAAGCCGGTGCTACTGTGTATGTCACCGGTCGCAGTGTTAGGGGGAATCCTTCCCCGATGGGTCGACCTGAAACCATTGAAGACACGGCTGAACAGGTCACACAAAAAGGGGGGAGAGGCATACCCGTTCAAGTGGACCATACTGTTGAAAGTGATGTTAAAGTACTTTTTGAACAAATTAAAAAAGAACAAAACGGACAACTTGATATTCTTGTCAATGATGTTTGGGGAGGCGACCCATTAACCAATTGGGATCAAACTTTCTGGGAACATAGTCTGCATGACGGATTAAAAATGCAAGAACAAGCTGTCCACTCCCATATCATCACTAGTCACTATGGTATACCATTGATGGTAAAACGTGGCCAAGGGCTGGTTATAGAAATTACAGACGGCATCAATTACTACTATAGAGGGAATCTTTTTTACAGTCTTGCAAAAATATCAGTGATTCATTTAGCAGAAGCCATGGCACATGATCTAAAAAAGCATCATATTACTTCTATCGCTGTCACACCGGGATTTCTTCGATCTGAAGCGGTGCTTCAGCACTTCGGGGTGACAGAGGAAAACTGGCAGGAAGGAGCCAAAGTTGAACCGCATTTTATTGCATCGGAATCTCCTTTTTATGTTGGAAAAGGGATCGCTGCTCTGGCAAGTGATAAGAATGTGTTCCAAAAAACAGGAAATGTATTAGGATCATGGGATTTGGCCAAGGAATATGGCTTCACGGATATTAACGGAACACAGCCTGATTGGGGAACATATTTTGATGAAAACGTTTGACGACAATTCGGCAGGAAAACAAACACGATTGATTCAAAAGGAAAGAAGGCAGATCCGTTGACGGTGAGGGGGAAAAGGTCTATGATGTATTTTGTGACTCAATAATTACTTTTTGTGACTGGTTGGTCAAAAGGAGGGAGGATGGTGAGTGATAAGAAGCAGGAAATCATGGATACAGCGATTCAGCTGTTTTCCGAAAAAGGATATCATTTCACTTCAATACAGCAGATTACAGAGGCCTGCGGGATTTCAAAAGGTGCGTTTTACAAGCACTTTGCTTCTAAAGAAGGGATGATGCTGACCCTCCTTGAAAATCATCAGATTAACCTGCTTAACGAAGCAGAGTTCTACCATTCCGACAGGGACATTCCAGCTCATGAACAACTGATATCAAAAATACGTCTGGAACTGGAAAAGTCCGTCGAATACCGTTCGTTTTTCCGGATTCTGTTCACCGAATTTAAGCCGACGGAAAACAGTGAAGTGAACAAAAAAATCAAAGAGTTTCAGACGGTACTGAGAAGCTGGCACCAGCAGTCCCTGAAAGAAGCGTTCGGCAGCGAAGCGGAACCGTTTCTCCGGGATCTGACCGCTGTCATGGAAGGCGTGCTGAAAGAATACTTAATGCTTATGATGTGGCACAACCAGCCGTTGTCCCTGGTGACGACGGCACGGTTTATTTTTGAGACGCTCTATGCGCTTGTACAGCAGTTGTCGCGGCTGGAGCCTGTACTCCCCGCGGATACAGAAGAGCCGCTGGCGGCCTTTACGGGCAGGAACGGTATGAAAAAACAGCTGCAGCTTCTACTCGCGGAGGTCAACAGCCGCTTGTCGGATGAGAAGATCCGAAAAGATAAGCAGACCATTGAACTGGCTCTGGAAGAACTGGAACATGATTTTCCGCGCGGATTTTTAATGGAGGCGCTCCTCGGGGCTCTGCATCAACGCCCTTATTTATCAACAAGAACCGAGGCTGTCATTCACCACTGGAAAGAATGGAAAGGAGACGTATCTGATTATGAATACATTAACGAATGATTCCTGGCACCTGCCGCCGCTGCAGAAAGGGCTGATGATTGCGGCGCTCATGGCTGGTGCATTTATGGGAATCATCAATGAAACGCTGCTGGCGACAGCTCTTCCTACGATCATGGATGTATTTGCCCTGGAAGAAAGCACGGTCCAGTGGCTGACAACGGTATTTCTGTTAACAAATGGTATTATGATTCCGGTGTCGGCGTTTCTGATTGAACGCTTTACGACACGGGGACTGTTTTTGAGCGCTATCGGGTTATTCGGGCTGGGGACACTTGTTGCCGCACTGGCTCCGTCCTTTTCCGTACTCGTTCTTGCACGTATCATCCAGGCAGCGGGATCCGGTATTATGCTGCCCCTTTTAATGACGGTGCTGCTCACGATTGTGCCCCTGGAGAGGCGCGGTCTCGCGATGGGGCTTGCTGGTGTGGTCATTTCGTTTGCCCCCGCGATCGGGCCGACGTTGTCAGGGTGGCTGCTGGAACATTTTGAATGGCGAGCGTTGTTTTATACCGTGCTTCCTATCGTCGCCGTGACGATCACGCTGGCTTATCTCTGCATTCAGAACGTAACCGAGCTGACGAAACCGAAGATAGATGTTCCTTCGATTATTCTGTCTTCCTTTGGTTTCGGAGGGATTCTGTATGGATTCAGTACGGTCGCCGAAAGCGGGTGGAGTGGTCCGTCAGTGCTCGTCAGCATCTTCGGCGGCCTTGTGGTGCTTTTCTTCTTTATACGCCGGCAGCTCCGCCTGCATGTGCCGATGCTGGAGTTCCGAATTTTTCAGTTTCCGATCTTTTCGATATCCATTGTGATTACAATGGCTGTTCTGGTTTCCATGATCGGTGCGGAAACGCTGCTGCCGCTGTATATGCAGAATGTCATCGGTTTTACGCCGTTTGAATCCGGGTTGATGCTGCTGCCAGGAGCTGTAGTGATTGGTATCATGTCACCGATCACAGGTCATCTGTTTGATAAGTTCGGGGCAAAATGGCTGGCAATCACTGGTCTGTCGATTGTGACGGTGACGACATTCCTGTTTACCAACATTACGTTGGACACTTCGTTTGCCTACTTATCCACGATTTATGCGATCCGTATGTTTGGTTTGTCGTTTGCGATGATGCCGGTCGCGACCTCTGCGTTAAACCAGCTGCCGGAAAAATGGTATTCGCACGGCTCGGCGATGATGAACACGATGCAGCAGATTTCTGCGTCTCTGGGTACCGCCATGCTTGTAACGATGGTAGGTCTCGGTGCGGCGCGGTACGGAGCGGACGCTTCCGGATCCGGGCTGACAGAAGGCGAAGCAGGCTCGGAAATGATGCAGATGGCGCAATTGAACGGCTACCAGTGGGCTTTTATGGGAAGTACCATCCTTGCGTTTATTGGGCTGCTGTTATCCTTTCTGCTTCGTTCGAGAAAAGACGAGAAAGCAGCCAACTATCAACAGGATGAAGAACATGCAGCATCCAGCTGATCTTCTGCATGAAAAACCTCTTGCCCTTCCCGGCAAGAGGTTTTTAAATTATTCTTTTTTCCAGTTCTGTTGTACAGTGAGCGCATGCTGCTTCAGATCCTGTCTTGCTTCCTGAGTGATATGTCTCTCATGGACCGGCATCGACAGTTGAGAGGTGAATTTGTTCATGAAATGCCGGGCCTGTTTCGTGTGTCCTTTCCCGGCGTGATGTTCTGCCTGACGCAGGCTGTTACTGAGTTTCCGCTCGAGCGGGCCGGTTACTTCCCCGTTTTCGGTATACGTATCAAAGGTGTTTCGCAGCTGCTGGAGTGGATCCTCCGACTCCATCTCTGGCACCGTCACGTCTTCCCAGTCCATGTCTGAAGCGAAATAGAAACTTGGATAAGTCGGCTGGTTATATCCGGAGTTCTGCCAGGAAATGCCGGTCCGGTACTGCGGGTCATGCATGAGCGTATAAAGCTTGTGATCGGTCACTTCCGTATTCATATAGATGCGGATGGCCGAGCTGTCTTCTGTCCGAACGAGCATCTCTTCGCGCCAGTCTCCGAATACATCTGCGACCAGTCCCGGATTTCCTTTCGTATAGTTATTTGTCCTTGTTCCTTCTGCGGTGAGTACCGTGCCATCCTGCCAGTCGTTAATGACCGGTGTTTCGTCGATGGCTCCGTCAATAATCTGGGTTGTAAGGTCTGCGGACCATTTAATGTTCATGTTGGTGCCTGGCATTTGATCGCTGATCTGTTCCCCGTCCGCGGTCCATAAGCCTTCCGCCCATGTTTCCAGTCCTTCACGGTCCGGATCGATATCGCCGATCATGCCGCGGCCTGTATCTTCTCCGGTATATTCACCGTAGAGAACTTCTCCGGTTTCTGCATCACGCAGTGAAAATCCGTATGGAGCGGAAACGCCGCCTTCATGAACGGTGAAAATCTCCAGACCTTCGCGGTCCGGATCAATATCAGCGACATGCATGGCATCTCCGTGACCGAGCCGTGCTTCTGCCCCGGAATCCGCGCTTTCTTCCGGAAGGGTCTCAAAGGAACTATAGAGTAGTGAACCGTCATGATCAATCGTTGCCGATCCGTATATGATTTCATGTTTGCCATCTTCATCTACATCCGCGGTACTGAAGGAATGATTTCCCTGCGTTGTGAGAGAGCTGAATTCTTCATTGGTTCCAGGTGTACCGTGAGGACTGTCATTAAATGGATTGTCCATCGGGGGCCAGCCGCTGTCCACGTACCAATGTTCCTCCAGTGATTCACCGTCCCAGCTGTAGGAGACAAGCGCTGACCTTGTGTAATAGCCGCGGGCAAATACGGCATATGGTTTTTCGCCGTCCAGATAGGCCGTACCTGCCAGGAAGCGGTCGACCCGGTTCCCGGGCTCAATCCGGCTCATGGCGTAATCTCCCCACATCAAGCCATCATCATGCCGCGCCGGTTTATAATCAATCGTCTCCAGCTCATCACCGGATTCCCCATCGAATACCGTGAGATACTCCGGTCCATCTATAATAAAGCCTTCCAGTTCCCGAAGATTATTGCGTTCGCTGCGCTCCGGGGCATACTCATCCATGAAATAATCGGCAAGACTTTCCGCGTCTTCTCTGGATAACGGATATTCGTAACGCGGCTTGATGCCGAAACTTTCTTCGAGTGTTTCCGGCCAGCTGCCGTTCTTCACTTCTTCGTGTTCATGCCAGCCCATAAACATGTCGACAATATGATGATAGTAATCTTCACTGCTCATCCGGTAATCATCCGAATGACTGTAACCGTCCTGTTTATCATCTTCGGGCATCGTGATGTATTCTTCTGACGCCTTCTCCCCGTTCTCATTATATTTTATGATTTTTGTTCCGGGAGCGGTTTTGAACATGAGTTCCGCTTTGCCGTTATTGTCAAAATCGCTGACGAGAAATTGGGTGTAATGAGCGCCGGAGCGGATATTGACGCCGAGGTCAATCCGGTAAAGCAGCTCTCCTTCATAGGTATACGTATCGATATAGGTGTTTCCGGTATAGCCGTTCTGGGATACATCTTTGGAATTATCCGGATCCCATTTCACGACGTATTCATACTGTCCGTCTCCGTTAACATCCCCGACACTCATATCATTGGCGTGATACGTATAGGATTCGCCGGCGGGCGTTACGCCGTCCTCGGGTTTATTCAGCGGCAGTTCATGGTAGTTGTCGTCCCATGGGGTTACCTTTTTGCTTAATTCTCTGCCTTCCGTTGGCTGTACGGCGTACTCATCATCGTCATCTCCATTTTCATCGAGAAAGTTGGTGCTGTCCTTCACTTCTGCAATCTGTCTGCCGTTACGGTATACATAAAAATCTTCACCGGTCAGGCCGGTGTCGGAGTGTCCGTTGACTTCTCCAGCCGAAAGGCGCCAGCTTAAAAAGACCCCTTCGGAGGTGGAAACAGCTTTCAGCCCGCGGTCCAGTTCCTCCAGCTGTACCTGAGGCTGTGATTCGTCCGAGCTGCCGGCAGCAGCTCCCGCCCCATGTGGTACCGACATGGAACATATCATGGCAGCGGATAATAATACGGCTGACCTTTTCATCATCCTGTCCCCTTTCTATAAAGTAAACGCTTACAAATATATCGTATAACATATAAATAGAAAAAATAAGAATATAAATGTTAACTATCTATTGAAAATCAACAATAATAGAAAAAAATAAGTTCCCAAGTCTAGGGTTCTGCCTGCAGGACAACGGGAGAGGGGAAGGACGGTAAACCAATGCCCAATGGAATCTTAAAGGAAACTGCATAGGTCGTTTGTATGATATACTTTGCATATAGTATGGAAGAGAATCATTCTTCTTTTTACGTATATGGGGCGGGTGCGCGATGAGATGGATCATTTATATGCTGTTCATCCTTTTGGCGGCAGGGTCGGCAGGCTGCGGAAGTCAAGTGCAGACAGAGAGCCCGGAGGCAGTGGACGGGACATTGTCTATGCCGGATGACAGCACAAAAGACATGGTGTATACGCTGGACGGAGAGTGGGCGTTTTACTGGCAGGAGTTCGCCGGTCCCGCTTCGTTATCCGGAACCGGGCTGACGCCGCAATACGTGGAAACACCAGGGGCCTGGTCTGATATAAAGTCGGAAATCGGGCCGCTTCCGGATGAAGGATACGGGACGTACCATCTGGAAATAGACCTTCCTGAAAACATGCAAAACGATACTGCCGGCTTATACATACCGGAAATAGCGACAGCCTACACGTTATGGATCAACGGAGAGGTCGTTGCCGGGATTGGAGAACCCGGCACGAACCAGGCCGCGATGGAACCGGAGCATCACCCGCAGATCGCCTACTTCCAGCCGCAGTCGAATACGATCGATCTCGTTCTTCACGTATCAGAGTTTTACCAGCGTAAATCAGGTTGGTGGGACTCTTTCTACATTGGAAAAGCGGAAGAGATCCAGCAGATGAGAGACCAGAATGTGGCTGGAGAAGTATTTCTTGTCGTCAGTCTTCTGGTGATGGGACTGTATCATCTAGGTATATTTATCCTGCGGCCGCAGGACCTTGCTCCACTCTATTTCGGGGGCGTTTGTCTGGCTGTTGCCGCCCGCACGCTGCTGCTCGGTGAAGTGCTGTTCCTCCGGTTTTTTTCAGGTGTACCGTGGGAATGGACCCTGAAACTGGAATATTGGAGCTCGTGCGCCGCCATCAGCTGCTTTCTGCTGTTTATTTATACCCAGTACCGGCATGATATGAATCGTTATATACGCAACGGATTCCTGACTCTGTTTTCGCTGCTGGCGCTGTTTATCCTGGTCACGCCGGCTGACATTTATACAGAAGGCATGATCGTGCTGCAGGCAGGTTCCATCCTTGCGCTACTATACCTTATCTTCGTCCTCGGGACGGCGCTGCGCCGGAAACGCCGGGGAGCACGCGCGCACACGGCGGCCATGCTGATACTGCTTGCTTTCGTTCTAAATGATGTCCTGCATTACAATCACCTCATCAATACCGGAGAAACCGTTTCTATTGGAATGTTTTTCTATCTTTTTGCCCAATCTTTTATTCTGTCAAGCCGCTTCACACGAGCTCTGAATCAATCCAGGAAGCTGTCGAGACAGCTGGAAAGAACGAATCAGACCCTCGAAGAGCAGGTGAAGCAGCGGACCCGCAAACTTTCTGAAACCAACCAGGAGCTCGAAGATGCCAATCACAGTCTGGAACGCATGCATCACGCCCGCCAGGAGCTGATGTCCAACATTTCCCACGAACTGGGAACCCCTTTGACATCGATCCAGGGCTATATTAAAGGAATGATGGACGGCGTCGTTGACAGAAACAATCCGAAATACCTGGAGCTCGTCTATAATAAAACGATATTTCTTCAGAAAATTATCGATGATTTGCGGGAGCTGGCTAAACTGGAATCAGGCAGAATTACTTATGAATTCGAACAGAGAGACATCCTGGAATATGTCCAGACGCTGTTTTTCATGTATAAGGAAGAAATAGAAACAAAGGATATTTCGTTCACACTGGAGGATGGCCTTTCCCCGGAAAAGCTGCCGGTGTTCGTGTTTATGGACCCGGTCCGGGTGGAGCAGGTGGTCTCCAATCTGCTGTTGAATGCAAAAAAATTCACTCCGCCAAAGGGAGATATTTCTCTGGCACTCCGGGAAGACAGCGAGCTTGAGAAATCGTTCGTCACCATAGCTGTCAGGGATAACGGAGCAGGGATTGACCAGCATGAACTCCCGAATGTATTCAAACGTTTTTTTAAAGGAAAGACAAATAAGATTCAAGGTCAGGAAGGGGTCGGACTGGGACTTGCCATTGCCGCGGAAATTGTGCACGCGCACGGTGGAGAAATGGGAGTGGACAGCCGGAAAGGAGAAGGGAGTGTGTTTTATTTTACGCTTCCTGTTTTAGACAATGGTAATATAGAAGATAAATCGTGAGGTCTTATATGAGGACTTCACGCTTTTTTTCTATTGATATAAGGGAATAAGGAGCAAAAAAGATACGATAACGCGGAATATGTCATTATATCGCTGAAATACGCTAAATTTTCTGAAAAATAGTTGAAGCTCTTCAACTGTACTGTTATCATGTTTTTTATATGAACATGTTCATAAAATTAACAAGTTAATGGAGGTAGATGATGAGTATTCCGGCAGAAAACGTTAAAGATCGGCTGCATGCTCTGCGCCGGCGGATGGAACAGAAACAGGTGAATACCGTTATATTATGGGATCCGGACAATCAATACTATTTCAGTGGATTCAAGGCCATATCGTATTCCCGTCCCATTGTTTACTGGATTTACCCGGAGAAAACGACCTATATTATACCGGAGCTTGAAGATCTGCACGCGGAGGAAAATGCCCATACCAATCAGTTTTATGTGTACCATGAAAGATATAATAAAGGCAGTAATGATACATCTTTCCTTGACCCCTTTATGCGCCTGCTGGAGGAACTTCCGTCTGAAACAAAAATAGGAGTTGAATTTGAGATTCTGCCGGCTTATGTGTATCAGGCGGTTCTGGACCGCGGACATGACGTGGTGGATATCGGCAGAGATATTATTGAACTCCGCAGTGTAAAGGATGAAGAAGAAATACAATGGCTCGATGAAGCAGGAAGATTATCGGATGTAGCGCTGGAGGCTTCCTTTACCCATTTAAGTACCGGCATGAGTGAACTGGAGTTTGATTCGTATGGGGATCAGGCTCTGCTCCAGGCTGTGTCGGAAAAATATCCGGAGGTAGTCGTCGGATATGAAAACTGGACGTGCTCCGGAGTGAAACGAAGTGCGATGCCGCATCTTTATTCCAGCACCCGGACGTTTGAAAGCGGTGATCCTGTCGTCCACAGCCGCCAGGTATGGATAAATGGATACCGGGCTGAAAATGAACGGACCTTTTTATTCAAAGACAAAGCTACCGAAGAACAGAAGAAATTATTAAAGCTGGCCATTGATGCCCAGGAGGCAGGGATGAAAGCTGTCAAACCGGGCGTCCGGGCGTGTGATGTAGACCTGGCTGCATATCAGGTGATTAAAGAAGCTGGTTACGAAGATTATATTGACCACCGTATCGGCCATGGTCTTGGTTTATCCGAACATGAAGAACCTTACCTGCGGTTTGATAATGAACGGATTCTCAAAGAGGGAATGGTATACACGATAGAGCCGGGAATCTATGTGCCGGGTGTCGGCGGTTTCCGCCACTCGGATACGGTGATTGTCACAGAAGACGGCTCCCGCAGCATTACCCATTATCCACGCTCGTATGAAGACATGCTGATTAAAGAATAATTAATTACAAAGAGGGAGGTAGTATGAAACACAGCAAAATAGATCATTCCATTTTCTGGCCGGCCGTCATCATCACGGTGCTGCTTACTTTCACCCTGGTGATTTTTCAGGAAAGTGCCGGCCCGGTATTGACCAATATTCTGACAGACTTAACGTTCCGCCTCGACTGGGCATTTGAATTTCTGACGATCGGACTATTTATTCTGCTGTTATGGCTTATTTTCGGCAGATTCGGCAAGGTGAAGATGGGCGGACCCGAAGACCGCCCGGAGTTTTCGAGATTCAGCTGGGGAGGCATGTTGTTTTGTGCAAGCATGGGGACCAGTATTATGTTCTGGTCCATTGTCGAACCCCTTTATTATTACACTGGACCACCGTTCGGTATCGAAGCAGAAAGTACAAAAGCGGCCGAATGGGCGGTGGCCTACGGTTTGTTCCACTGGGGGATATCCGCATGGGCGCTGTACGCGCTGCCGGCTGTCGTGATTGCGTACTCCTTTTTCGTGCGGAAGGATCCTTCCCTGAAGATCAGCGCGGCCTGCCGGGGGATTCTCGGAAAATACGCCGATGGATGGATCGGTAAAGTTATTGATATTCTGGTTATCTGGAGTATGATCGGCGGACTTTCGACGTCGCTCGGACTCGGTGTGCCGATGGTGGCGCATGTTAGTGCGGAACTGCTTGGCATTGAACCTTCTCTTCCACTCAGTATTGCCATTATTATCATTTGGACGATTATTTTCAGCGCGAGTGCCTATCTGGGTCTGTACAAGGGTATCCGCAAACTGAGTGACTGGAATATTTATATAGCGCTGGCTCTGGCTGTTTTTGTACTCATTACCGGTCCGACGTTATTTATATTAACCTATTTTACGGACAGTCTTGGTTTAATGCTGAACAACTTTATGCGGATGAGTTTATACACCGATCCTATTAATCAGGGCGGATTTCCGCAGGCATGGACCGTTTTTTACTGGGCGTGGTTCGCGGCGACGGCTCCGTTTATCGGCTTGTTCGTGGCACGGATTTCCAAAGGACGAACCATCCGGGAGATGATTACCAACATTCTCTTGTGGGGGTCGCTTGGAAGCTTTTTATACTTTGCCGTATTTGGAGGATATGCGATAGATATTGAATTGGGTGACAATGGGGCATTAACTTCCGTACTGGCGGAAAGCGAGCCGCAGGTTATCGTTGAAGTACTGAAATCACTCCCCTTATCCACGTTTGTCATGATCTTTTTTACCGTGCTCGGTTTTATCTTTCTGGCTACGTCACTGGATTCAGCCACCTATATTATTGCAGGCATTGCCACCACCGATTTACAGGAAGGCGAAGAACCGGCGCGCTGGCAGCGTCTGTTATGGGGGATTGTCCTTTCCGCCCTGGCGATTTCCCTCACTATTGTAGGCGGGCTGAACGTGGTGCAGACCTCTTCTGTCCTTGTTTCTGTACCTGTATTAATCATGTATATTCTGCTGGCTGCTTCGTTGGTTAAGTGGTTGAAGGAACGGGAGAAGCCTGTAAAAGAGTAAAGCTTTTCGGTATAATGGAAGGAACAGGGAGTCAGAAAGAGGGAAAATGATGACCAGGACGAGAAAAGAAATTCAACGCAGCCGGATGTGGCACTATTTTATAGATGCAACGGCAGCTCTTATAGAAGAAGAAGGAATGGAACAGGTCACCATACGGAAAGTGGCGGAACGGGCAGGCTTCACAAGTGCGACGGCCTATAACTATTTTGGTGAACTATCCCATTTGATATTTTTTGCATCGATGAAATTCATGCAGGGATATGTGCAGGAGCTCCCCTTTTATATGAAAAAGGGGAATAACACGGTGGAAACCTGGCTTCATGCGTGGCGCTGTTTTACAAAACATTCCTTTCGCAATCCTCATACGTTTGCAGCGGTATTTATTAATAATCTGGGTGCCGTGCCGAGTGAACTGCTTCAGGAATACTATAACCAGTTCAGCAGTGAACTGGTCGGTATTCCTGAAGAAATTGTACCGTTCATTATGGAACATAATCTGGAAAAAAGAAGCAGTCTCTATCTTCAGGGGGCCGTGGAAGAAGGCCTTCTCTCATCAGAGAATGTGGATATGATTGCTGACGTTACCCTTATGATCTGGCGGGGGATGATGACCACATTAGTGAACAACCGCCGGCATGTCACAACCGAAGAAGCAGAAGAGCGGACGATGAGCTACGTGGTTCATGTAACACTCCAGGCGATGGAACCGGGCACAAAATCATATATATCAGAAGCATTCTGACCACAGCATTTTTTCCGATTGACACGGGTCGTGTCATCCCGTATCTTAGCTGGTAACATCGAGAGAAAGGAACGGAAGATGACATTAAATTCAGGTTGGGATCTGACATTGCTGGGGATTTTTTCTATCATTCTATTTGCTGCCTGGCATCATGACAGAGAAGAACGCATCGAGGAGATGGCGGCCCGGTCCAGCCTCCATCCCGAAGTGGAAGAGATGAAGCAGGAATTTGTGGAGCAGACGGCTGAGCAGGGAATTGATGTTGTCATTACGCAAGGGTACCGTTCCGAAGCAGAACAGGACAACCTTTATGCGCAGGGACGGGCGGAAGAAGGGAGCATTGTCACCTATGCCGAGGGTGGTGAATCCTATCACAACTACGGGCTGGCCGTTGATTTTGCGATACAAAAGCCGGATGGGCAGGTTACCTGGAATACAGCCTATGACGGCAATGGAAACGGAGAATCGGACTGGCAGGAAGCAGGGGACATTGCAAAATTGATCGGTTTTGAATGGGGTGGAGACTGGCAGCAGTTTCAGGATTTCTCCCATTTACAGTGGGATCCCGGCGTGAGTGTGCAGGAACTGCAGAATAAATAAGAAGCCTCTTTCAGCACATTACATGCTGCAGAGAGGTTTTTTTATGAGGAAAGGCAAAAAGAGGCTGGAACAAAAATGGACGGCAATGGCGGGATTGGCTGGTAACCGCCGGCGTTTGGCTGGTAAGCCTTCCTTGTCCGTTCCTCATCCGCTGCCGTAACGGGCGAACGGAGCGTATTCTTTTGTCCTGGCTCTTTTTTCTGCTTATAGCAGAAATGGAGAAGCAGGAATATGGGCGGCCGGTATCGAAAGACATGCTATGGATTATAAAACAGACCAATATTTTCAGAACGTTTATCATGAAACCGTCAACCTTAGGGAGAAGCCGCCTGTAACGAAAGCTGTTCTATCTTCAATGCTGGGGAGTTTCCAGGAAGAGAAGCCAGATTGTCCGCCTGAGCTCATGGAAAGTACAGAACTGCCGGCGTACCGGCGGGAGCGGTATGTTTTTCACTACACGGAGGAACGGTCGGGACCGGTGTATGTACTGACGCCGAAAAACGGAGCGCGCCGGCACCCTGCCGTGCTCGCCCTTCACGGACATGGGTACGGCAGCAGGGAAATCGCAGGGCTCACTGAAAAGGGGGAAGAAGAAATAAGGGAGGACGGCATTCATCGTCATTTTGCGGCAGAACTTGCCGCAGAGGGCTATAAGGTATTTGCCCCGGAGATGGTTGGCATCGGAGACCGCAGGCTGAAGGAAGATATCATCCATGCCCGTCCCAATTCCTGTTACAGAATGGCAGTGCAGCTGCTTTCCGCCGGAAAAACTCTGGCCGGCCTGCGTGTGAAGGAAGCAGGACTGCTCCTCGATGACCTTTCCTTTTTCTCCGATGTGATAAAGAGCCGCATCGGCATCATGGGGTTTTCCGGCGGAGGTTTGATTGCGGCATTTACTGCGGCACTGGATGAAAGAATCCGGGCTGCGGTTCTTTCCGGTTTTGTTAACACCTATAAAGAAAGCCTGTGGCCGCTCGACCACTGCCTTGATAATTACATACCGGGCCTGTTAAAAATAGGAGAACTGCCGACATATATCGGGCTGATTGCTCCACGTCCCTTATTCATTGAATCCGGGCGTCAGGATCCGATATTTCCTTTTCAAGGGGCAGAGGAAGCGGTCGGAAGGCTGAAAGAGAAGTATAAAGAAAGGAACGCATCCGGACAATTGGAATGGGACCCATTTGACGGGGGTCATGAGGTGAAAGGAACGCGTGCCCGGGAATGGCTGAAAGAACACTTTTCATTGTAATAGAAGGCGCGCATAAAGCATCTGTTTTGATCGTGTGCTATACTTTCTAAAGCAAGTCAAATAACGGAAAGGGTGGAAGAAGCATGGAATATGTAACATTGAATAACGGAGTAACGATGCCGCAGCTCGGTTTCGGCGTCTGGCAGGTCGGCACAGATGAAGTGGTACCTGCAGTGAAGAAGGCGCTTGAAACAGGCTACCGCTCAATTGATACAGCTGCTGCCTATCAAAATGAGGAAGGCGTTGGCGAGGCTATCAAAGAAAGCGGTATCGCGCGCGAAGATCTGTTCATTACGACAAAAGTCTGGAACGGAGACCAGGGCTACAACAAGACACTGGAGGCGTTTGAAACCAGCATGGAGAAGCTCGGCCTTGAGTATCTCGACTTGTATCTGATCCACTGGCCGACGCCGGCATACGATAATTATGTCGATACTTATAAAGCAATGGAAAAGCTCTACAAGGACGGCCGTATTAAAGCGATCGGTGTCTGCAACTTTGAAGAGGAACACTTAAAGCGGCTGTTGGATGAATGTGAAATCCCGCCGGCCGTCAACCAGGTGGAGTGCCACCCTTACTTCGCCCAGACAAAAATGAAAAAGTTCTGCCGGGACCACGATATTTATGTGGAAGCATGGAGCCCGCTCATGCAGGGCAAAGCAGTCCTTGAAGACAATGTGGTGCAGGAGCTTGCCGAAAAGCACGGCAAAACGCCGGCCCAGGTTGTCATCCGCTGGCATCTGCAGAACCAGTCTATTGTTATTCCAAAGTCCGTGACACCTTCCCGGATCGAAGAAAACTTCAACGTGTTTGATTTTGAACTCAGCGAAGGAGATATGGGGCAGATTAATAAACTGGACTGCGGCGATCGTCAGGGACCGGTACCGGGCGAAATGAATAAAAGATAATAAAAAAATTTGTACAGTCAGAAGGTATATTTCCATTTTATCTTGAAAGAATAATAGTAGCAGGAAGAAAAGGAGGCAGCATAATGAACAAAACAGATCTTATTAATGATGTTGCAGAGAAAGCGGATTTGAGCAAAAAGGACAGTGAAGCGGCGGTGAACGCCACGCTGGAAGCGATCGAAAGTTCGCTGAAATCCGGTGATAAAGTCCAGTTGATCGGCTTTGGAAACTTTGAAATCCGTGAACGGGCAGAGCGTGAAGGACGTAACCCGCAGACAGGAGAAACTATGAAAATACCAGCAAGCAAAGTGCCGGCGTTCAAGCCGGGCAAAGGGCTGAAAGAAGCCGTCAACAAGTAAAAGAAGAGCTGCTTCCCTTCGGGGGAGCAGTTTTTTTATCTGCTGGAATAAATAGGGGAAACGCAAACTCCATTTTCAATTCTGAGTTGTAATTGATGACAATTTCCGCTGTTTTTTTCGAGGAGAGAAGAAATTATCCCCCTTTTTTCGGTTTATTTATCAAGCAGCATTTTTTTCAGTATCCTGTTTATTTGGTAAAATAATTAATATAGGAAAAAAGAAGCGGGCAGAAAAGAGGAACTCGACGTTCCTGCACACTAATTAAAATTATTATAATTTAGTATTGATTTTTCCTTAATAAGTGTTATTATATATTATGAAGAATATAACAATGAGGTGATCATGGATGAGCGAAGATAACCGTAAGAATCTTACCACAGGCTCAGGCATGCCGGTCGGCGACAACCAGCATTCCGTTACAGCCGGATCCAGAGGACCGACTGTCATTCAGGACGTCCATCTGCTGGAAAAACTGGCCCACTTTAACCGTGAACGTATTCCGGAACGTGTTGTTCACGCAAAAGGTGCCGGAGCACACGGCTACTTTGAAGTAACCAACGACGAAATCTCCAAATACACAAAGGCGGACTTCCTGAGTGAAGCCGGCAAAACCACACCGATGTTCATCCGTTTCTCCACGGTTGCAGGAGAAGCAGGTTCGGCGGATACGGTACGTGACCCGCGCGGTTTCGCCGTGAAGTTCTACACAGAAGAAGGAAACTATGACCTTGTCGGCAATAATACACCGATCTTCTTTATTCGTGATGCGATCAAGTTCCCGGACTTCATCCACACGCAAAAGCGTGATCCGAGAACACACCTGAAGGATCCGAACATGGTATGGGACTTCTGGTCTCTTTCCCCTGAATCACTCCATCAGGTTACTTATCTGCACGGCGACCGTGGACTTCCGGCAACGTACCGTCACATGAACGGTTACGGCAGCCACACCTTTAAATGGGTGAACGCGGAAGGCGAAGCATTCTGGGTAAAATATCACTTCATCAGTGAACAGGGCGTGAAATCCCTGGATCAGGCGACATTTGACAAGATTGCCGGTGAAAATCCGGACTACCATACAGAAGATCTCTTCAATGCGATTGAAGACGGCGACTTCCCGTCCTGGAAGCTTTACGTTCAGATCATTCCGTATGAAGATTACAAGCATCATAAGTGGGACATCTTTGATGTAACCAAGACCGTCCCGAAAGATGAGTATCCACGCATTGAAGTAGGCCGGATGGTGCTGAACAAGAACCCTGAAAACTATTTCGCCGAAGTAGAGCAGGCTGCATTCTCCCCGGGTCACTTTGTACCAGGAATCGAAGCTTCTCCGGACAAAATGCTTCAGGGACGCCTGTTTGCTTACTCTGATGCCCATCGTTACCGCGTCGGAGCCAACCACGAACAGATTCCGGTCAACCGTCCAGTAAGCGGCGCGGACAACTATCAGCGTGACGGCTTCATGAGAACGGACGGAAACGGCGGAGGCTCTGTGAACTATGAGCCGAACAGCTTCGACGGCCCGACCGAAACCGACCGCGGCAGAATCGATCCGTTTGAAGTTGAAGGCCAGGCTGACAGCGTCAATTATGACAGTGAAGACCACTATACACAGGCCGGCGATCTTTACCGCCTTATGGCTGAAGATGAAAAGCAGCGTCTGGTAGATGCGATTGTCGGAGACTTGAAGCAGGTCAAGAAAGACGAAATCAAACTCCGCCAGATCAAGCACTTCTACAAAGCGGATCCGGATTACGGCCGCCGCGTCGCAGAAGGCGTAGGCCTGCACGTACCGGAAGAACAGGAAGTCTAAGAATCTCTGAAACTCTCGATTTATTCTCATGATGCAAACGGGCATCCGTCTCATCCGGCGGATGCCCGCTTTGTTTATCCTGAATGAAGAAAGGGGCATAAATATCTATGAATCTTCCGGTATTTGTTTACGGAACGCTGCGCACCGGTCTTCACAATTATGAACGGATTTTAAAGGGACTGACAGAAGAGGAGCGGAGTGCGGTGATGACAGGACGGCTGTATGCCGCCTCTCATGAGCCTGGTGAAGGAAGGTCGTACTGTAATTCAGGGGGAAATCATGTACATACGGCGTGATCGGTATGATGAGGTGCTGGCCGCCCTGGATGTGCTGGAAGGATACGAGGAAGGAAATGAAGCAGACAGCGAATATGTCCGTGAGACGGTGACGGTTATCGATGAAAGCGGGAAGGAAGTCGAGGCTTACACGTATTATTGGAACCGTCCGACAGGGCTCGGGGAACATATTACGAGCGGGGACTTGGCTCACCTGGCTGCAGCAGAAACAAAGAAAACCGGCCGGATTATAAACCGGAAACAAACCGTTCCCTGTTAAAATGTGAAAAATTCCGTAACATTTTTGTCATCCTGCCGACATAAAGGGTAGAAGCATAAAAGGAACAGCAGGATACACACCGAAGCATTCATTTTTAAGGAGGAATCCTATCATGTGGAAAAAACGGTTATATCAGACGCTGGGGGTGACGGCAGCGCTTACGGCGGGAGGATTTTTGTACGCCGCAGCTTTCGGCGGTGCGTCCAGCGGCAACTCGGAACTGGCCGAAGCACAAACCGGAATGCAGGAAGGAACACTTGTCGTAAATGGAGAGGGAAATGTCAGTGTCGAACCTGATCTCGCCCAGCTCCGGCTCGGAGTGGAAGCCACCGACACTTCCGCCGACGCCGCCCAGAGCACGGTGAGTAAACGCATGAACGCTGTGCGCGAAGCATTAAACGAATTCGACATTCCGGAGGAAAACATTGAAACCGCCTCCTTCGGTGTTCACACCGACCGTGCCCCGGAAGGCGGAGAAGATCAATTCCGCGCCCGCCATATTCTTTCGATCGAATACGGTAACATCGACCGTGTCGGCGAGCTGCTCGACGCTGCCGCTGCAGCCGGCGCCAACCAGATCCAGCAGACCCGGTTCACCCTCGAAGATCAGTCCGAAGCGGAACAGCAGGCCCTGAAGCAGGCCGTCGAAAATACGGCACCGAAAGCAGAAGCCATGGCTTCCGGCGCCGGTAAATCGAGCGGCGCCGTGCTGCAGATTTCAGAAAGCGGCACCCAGATCGATCTCCCGGCCCGCAATTATACGCAGCAGGAATCAGCTGAGGATAGTTCCAGCGGCGGCACTGCCATTGAAGCCGGCCAGGTCGAAATCACCCAGCGTGTTGATGTGGTGTATGAGTTGAATTGACGAAGGCATGCAGGAGGATTAATTCCCGCTGCCTTCACATGGATAACAGCAGCCTTTGGTGCATGGCACCGGGGGCTGTTTTATTTTTCTCCAAGCACCAGCTGCACCCCGATGATCGTGAACAACAGGCCCTGCACAAGATTCATTTTCCGTGCGGCGCCGGGGTGATTCGTGAGCAGCCGTCCGGCTTGATGGGCGAGCATACTAACCGTGCCGAACACGAGAAAGGCCTGCGCAATAAAAATTCCTCCCAGAACAGAGACCTGCAGCGAAGCGGGACCGGCGCCGGTGTGGATGAACTGCGGTAGAAGCGCGAGAAAAAAGAGCGCTACTTTTGGGTTAAGCAGGTTCATGATGATTCCTTTTCTATACAGGCTGCGGTGGGAGGCGCCGCTCTGCTCCGGCACGTCGAGGCCGGGCCTCTCCCGGTCGCGGAATGCTTTCCAGGCAAGGTAAAACAGGTACAGGGCGCCGGCGTATTTCACGATCGAAAACGCGAACGCGGACTGATAGATGACAGCAGAAATCCCGGCTGCCGCCGCCGTAATATGTACAAGCAGGCCGGTGCAGAGGCCTAACGCCGTCACTACGCCGGCTTTCGCGTTCTGTGCTATGCTTTGCGCGGTGACAAATAAGATGTCGGGGCCGGGACTCAGGGTGAGTAGAACCGCGGTTCCTAAAAAGGCAAACAGAATAGTAGTATCCATGATCATTCCCCTTTGTACGATGCTGCGGATGAAATGTCTTCCTTTCATTGTTCTGATTCCTTTGTTTATCGTATCATAGGTTAGGAGAAAAAATCGCGGCTGTTCTGCGCGCTCAACTTTACTACTTTAAAGTATTTCAGCTCAGAGCTGAACTATTATTATTTTTTAGAAAGACGGGGAACGACGACATGAAAACAAAACAGGCAACGTTAACCGGTTCTCTCCTTGTGCTGCTTCTGATTACCGTCGTACTTGGTGTCAGTATTCTGCATTACGGAGTCCTGCCGCACATTCCGATTGTACTGGCGACGATTATTACGGCGGTATATGGGCTGATGCTTCGGTACAGCTGGAAGGACATGGAGCAGTCCATGGTAAAAGGTATTTCCTACGGGATACCGGCTGTTCTGATTTTAAGTCTGATTGGTATATTGATCGGGGTATGGGCTTTGAACGGCACGGTGCCGACGATCACGTTCTACGGGCTGCAGGTGCTTTCGCCGGATTTCTTTCTAGTGACAGCCGTTATTATTACAGCGGTGGTGGCCACGATGACCGGGAGTTCCTTGAGCGCGATGGGAACGATTGGTGTTTCGCTGATGGGGGTTGCCTATGGTATGGGAATCTCGCCTGAAATGACAGCGGGCGCGATTGTGTCCGGAGCCATCTTCGGTGACAAATTGTCTCCGCTGTCGGATACGACGAATCTTGCGGCGGCCACGGCCAAAGTGGATGTGTTTGCCCATATCCGCCACATGCTCTGGACGTCGATTCCGGCTTTTCTTATTGGATTAATTATTTTCGTTTTTATTGGATTTACGAATAGTCAGGGAGGCGCCGATACATCCCAGGTGGATGAAATGGCCCGCACGATGCAGTCTGAATTTATGATTACGCCGGTGACGCTTTTGTCCCCGCTTCTCATCATCGGTCTGGCTGCACGTCGGGTGAAGCCGGTTCCATCGCTAGCGATCGGTCTTGTTGCCGCGGTGCTGACAACGTTTTACACCACCCCGGGGGCGGGCCTTGGTGACATTATGACGGCCGCTCATGAAGGCTACACCGCTGACACCGGAGTAGAGTCAATAGACAGTCTGCTCTCTCTCGGTGGTCTTCAGAGTATGTTATCCGGAATATCTCTGATCATCGTGGCGCTTGGGTTCGGGGGATTGTTCCGCGGCATCGGCATCGCCCACGCGCTGATCGACAGCTTGAAACAGATTCTCCGTAAAAAAGGCAACGTCATCACTTCGACCGTTGTGTCCAGTTTCGGCGTGAACGCGGTAATCGGGGAGCAGTATTTATCCATCATTCTGCCGGGCCAAATGCTCGAGGATTCCTACCGAAGTGCCGGACTTCATCCGAAAAATCTGTCGCGGACGCTTGAAGACGCCGGTTCGGTGCTGCATCCGCTGATTCCGTGGGGTGTAATTGGAGCGTTTGTGATGACGACGCTGGATGTCGGCATGGGGTATGTCTTCTTTACCTTCACCAGCCTCGTTACGCCGTTTATCACCCTGTTTTACGCCTACACCGGCTGGGCCCTCACACCGCTTGATCAGGATACCGAAAGCATAGTGGATGCCGGCGGGGATACAGAGAAAACGTTATGAGGCAAAAATCCGAGCGGATTGAAAAAGATCCGTTCGGATTTTTTTATATTCGTGACTGCCATCTGGTTTTTATATATGGATTTCCTATCGAAGGCCTACGTTTTTCATATGATTAGAAAGAAAGCGATTTCAAAAACACTGCGCTGGCAGGGATGTGTAACAGCGTCCCTTGACGTGCGGGTTTTCCTTTACTCCTTCAAAGCATCTCAGCTTTAAATGACATTCTTGTGAAGGCGGCGGAATCCCTCTACCATTACAGGCAGTATCATTCATTTATTTTTCACAGAAGGAGGTTTTATCAGAAATGGTGAAACCGAGAGAACAGATGGCAGAGGTGGCCATGTATTCGCCGGGGAAACCGGTGGAGGAGCTGCAGCGGGAACTCGGGCTGTCCCGGGTCATTAAAATGGCATCAAATGAAAACCCTTACGGATCGTCGCCGAAAGCAAGAGACGCGATGGTCGAGGAAATGAAACATATTCATTTCTATCCGGAAGTGACCGCCCCGGTACTGGCGGATGCACTGAGTAAACATCTGGAGGTACCGTCCGACCGGTTCATTTTCGGAAACGGATCCGACGAAATTATCCGGATGCTCACCCGGACGTATGTAAATCCGGGAGAGGAAGTGGTGATGGCAGAAGTCACGTTTCCGCGTTACCGGACGAACGTGCTTATTGAAGGCGGGGTGCCGGTGAGCGTTCCAATGGAGAAAGGGACCCACGATCTTGAAGGAATGAAAACAGCGCTGAATGAACGGACAAAAATGGTATTTGTCTGCAATCCGAATAATCCGACCGGCACGATTGTCGGCGAACAGGAATTGCTCCGCTTCCTGGAAAGCATTCCGTCGGATGTTTTGGTCGTACTGGATGAAGCGTACTATGAATACGTCCATTCCGATGATTATCTGGAGTCCTTGGAGTACCTGGATCAATATCCAAACCTGGTTATTCTCCGCACGTTTTCGAAAGTGTACGGCATGGCGTCCGTCCGGGTCGGTTACGGCATCACTCAGCCCGAGATCGTTCAGGAACTGCTGAAAGGGAAGGAACCGTTTAATGTCAACCGGCTGGCACAGGCGGGTGCGGTTGCCGCCCTGGAAGACAGCGAATTTCTGGAGCATACGCTCGAAAAGAATAAAGAAGGCCGGATTTATCTGGAAGATGCCTTCAAGCGGCTGGGGCTTTCCTCTTTTCCAACGCACACGAATTTTATTATGGTGGATGTGAAACAGGATGCGGCAGCGGTGCACGAGAGCCTGTTGAAGCAGGGAGTCATTATCCGCCCGGGTCACGTGATGGGGTATCCAACAATGCTGCGGGTGACGATTGGTACGGAGGAAGAAAACGAGCAGTTCATTCACGCGCTGGAAAAAACACTCGAAGCGACGAACGTATAATATATCTTTTTTGATATTGTTTTTGAATGCGCTTACAGATTTTTAAAAAACGGGGGTTACAAAATGGAGACGAAAAAAGCAACGTTAACCGGGTCCCTTGTCGTTCTGCTGCTGATCATTGCGGTGCTCGGCGTCAGTATTCTGCATTACGGCGTGGCGCCGCACATTCCGATTGTACTGGCGACGATTATTACTGCCGTGTACGGGCTGATGCTCAAATTTTCGTGGAAAGACATGGAGAAGGCGATGGTCAAGGGAATTTCCTACGGCATCCCGGCCATTCTGATTCTCAGTCTGATCGGTGTGCTGATCGGGGTATGGGCACTGAACGGAACGGTGCCTACGATTACATTCTACGGCCTGCAGGTGCTGTCGCCGAGCTTCTTCTTGGTATCGGCTGTCATCATTACAGCGGTGGTGGCCATTATGACAGGAAGTTCGCTGAGTGCGATGGGAACGATTGGTGTGTCACTGATGGGTGTCGCCTACGGCATGGGTATATCCCCGGAGATGACAGCTGGTGCGATTGTGTCCGGTGCGATTTTCGGCGACAAACTGTCTCCGCTTTCGGATACAACGAACTTGACAGCGGCGACGGCAAAAGTCGATGTGTTTGAGCATATCCGCCACATGTTGTGGACGACGGTGCCGGCTCTTGTCATTGCGCTGATTATTTTCGGTGTCATCGGTTTTACGAACAGCCAGGGCGGAGCGGATACGTCCCAGGTGGATGAAATGATCAGCACGATGCAGTCGGAATTTATGATTACGCCGGTTACGCTGCTTTCGCCATTATTGATCATCGGCCTGGCGGTGCGCCGGGTGAAACCGGTGCCGTCGCTTTCGATGGGGTTGATTGTGGCTGTGCTGACGACGTTTTATACAAGTCCGGGATCGAGTTTCGGTGACATCATGAACGCAGCCCACGGCGGTTATACGGCTGACACCGGGGTGGAGTCGATTGACAGCCTGCTGTCGCTCGGCGGTCTGGAAAGTATGCTCTTCGGTGTATCGCTGATCATCGTGGCCCTTGCGTTTGGCGGCATGTTCCGAGGCATCGGTATTGCACATGCGCTGATCGACAGCCTGAAAAGCGTCCTCCGCAAGAAAGGCAATGTCATCAGTTCCACTGTTGTGTCCTGCTTTGGCGTGAACTTTGTGATCGGGGAGCAGTATTTATCGATCATTCTCCCGGGACAGATGCTGGAAGACTCTTACCGGAACACCAATCTTCATCCGAAAAACCTTTCGCGGACGCTGGAAGACGCAGGTTCCATTCTGCATCCGCTGATTCCGTGGGGAGTCATCGGTGCCTTTGTGATGACGACCCTGGATGTCGGCATGGGATATATCTTCTTCTGCTTCCTCAGTCTGGTGACGCCGTTTATCACGCTGATCTATGCGTATACCGGCTGGACGCTCACACCGCTGGATGAGGATACAGAAAGCATTGTAGATACAGAAGAAGAGGAAACCGAAAAGAATTCGTCCCGGTCGGAAGCGTTGTGATCTGCCATGACGATCCGAAGCGCACAGCCCGAAGATGCCCGAATGATCGCGGAGCTTCATATCGAAGGATGGCGCCGGGCGTATGACGGGATTTTTCCGGAAAACGTACTGAAAGAACTGGATGTAACGGAATGGACAACGTGGTGGTCATCCATGCTGCAGCAGACGCAGGTGATGACGGATGTCGTCGTCTCCGAATACGGAACGATCGTCGGAGTGGTCAGCGGCGGACCACTCCGCGACACATCCATGTCAGGATATGACGGGGAACTGTATGCCATTTACCTGGCTCCGGAAGTGCAGGGGACGGGTCTGGGCCGGAAGTTGTTTTTATCGATGGCCGGCCGGCTGCAGGAACACGGTTTTACGTCGATGATTGTCTGGCTGGCCGTGAAAAACGAAGCCCGATATTTTTACGAAAAATATGATCCGGTGGAAGAAAAACGTGTCATCAATCAATACGGTGTGGAAGATGCGGCATACGGTTATACGCTGCAGAACCTCGCGGATATCGAGCGAACATGAAGAAAGGACGGTGATCGGCAGATGATGCTGGATCAATTTCCGATGCGTCAGATGTTGAATGAAGAAGGACAGGTGATGGAAGGAGAGGCGCTGCCTTTTTCGATAGAAGAGATCAAGCGGTTTTATTACCTGATGCTGCGGGCACGCATGCTTGATAAAAAAAGCGTGAACTTGCAGCGGCAGGGGCGGATAGGCACCTACGTGCAGTATGAAGGACAGGAGGCGGCCCAGGTCGGAAGTGCGGCGGCACTGGAAGACGGGGACTGGATGTTTCCGACATACCGGGACCATGCGGCGACTCTCACATTCGGTCATTCGATGCGGAATCTCCTCCTGAACTGGCGGGGACGGCTGGAAGGCGGACTGCCGCCGGAAGGGGTGAATATTTTTCCGCCGGCGATTCCGATCGCTTCCCAGCTTCCGCACGCCGCCGGTGCGGCCTGGGCCGAGAAAAAACGCGGCTCGGATCGTGTTTCGCTCGTCTATTTTGGCGACGGGGCCACGTCGGAAGGCGATTTTCATGAAGGATTGAACTTTGCCAGTGTGTTTCAGGTGCCGGCTGTTTTTTTCAATCAGAATAACGGCTTTGCGATCAGTGTGCCGATGGAAAAGCAGATGCACGCCAAGACGATTGCTCAGAAAGGCCTTGGCTATGATATTCCGTGTGAACGTGTCGACGGTAACGACATCACCGCTGTCTATACGGCGGTGAAAGAAGCGGTGCAGCGTGCACGGAGCGGTGGAGGTCCGACGCTTCTTGAGGCAGTGACGTGGCGGTACGGCGCTCATACGACAGCAGATGATCCGACCAAATACCGGGATCAGTCGGAAAGTGAGCGGCGCCGGGAAATCACGGATCCGCTGCTCCGCCTGGAACGTTATCTGAAACATCAGGACGCCTGGAATGATAACTGGGTGGCTTCGCTGGAGGAAGAGATCTCAGCGGAAATCGAGCAGGCAGTGGAAGAAATGGAAAATTATCCGGAGGCCGATATTAGTCAGTTGTTTGATCATGTGTATGATGTACCGACATGGACGGTGCAGGAGCAGATTGACGAACATCTGGCGGTGAAAGGGAGGAATGACTGATGACAACAACGGTGGAAACCAAAAATCTGACCATGATCCAGGGGATTAATGAAGCGCTCCGGACCAAACTGGAAGAAGATGACCAGGTGCTCGTGCTTGGGCAGGACGTCGGGGTAAACGGCGGTGTGTTCCGTGCCACGGAAGGACTTCATGAACAGTTTGGCGGAGAGCGGGTCATTGACACCCCGCTGGCCGAGTCCGGGATCGTCGGGACGTCGGTCGGCATGGCGGCGAACGGGTTCCGGCCGGTGGCGGAAATGCAGTTTCTCGGCTTTATTTATCCGGCTTTCAACCAGATCATGACGCACGTCAGCCGTATCCGGCAGCGCTCGATGGGGCGCTATACAGCACCGATGGTAATCCGGGCGCCGTTTGGAGCAGGAGTGCGCGCGCCGGAAATTCACTCTGACAGCGTTGAAGCGTTGTTTACGCACATGCCGGGAGTCAAAGTGGTGGTTCCTTCCAACGCCTATGATGCCAAAGGCCTTCTCATTTCTGCCATTGAAGATCCGGACCCGGTCATTTTTCTTGAGCCGATGCGGTGCTACCGCTCCTCCCGCACGGAAGTACCGGAAGAAAAATATACGGTCAAGCTTGGCAAAGCAGCCGTGCGCCGGGAAGGAGAAGACATTTCTGTATTCACCTGGGGAGCCATGACGATCGAGACGATGAAAGCGGTGGAACAGGTGGAGCAGGAAGAAAACATCAGCTGTGACGTGATCGATCTACGCACGCTGTATCCGATGGATAAAGAAGCCATCGCGGCCTCCGTGCAGAAAACAGGGCGCGCACTGATCGTTCATGAGGCACCTGCCACCGGTGGAGTAAGCAGTGAAGTCATGGCTGTTATTAATGATACGTCGTTTTTGTACCTCCGTTCACCGGTGGAACGTGTCTGCGGATTTGACACGCCGGTGCCGGTGTATTCTCTGGAGAACGAATACATTCCGAGCCCGGAAAAAATCAAACGTGCCATCAGACGCAGTGTTGCGTTTTAACGGAAAGGAGGTGGAACGATGTTTGAAGTGAAACTTCATGATATCGGCGAAGGAATGCACGAAGCTGAAGTGCTGCATTATTTTGTCGAGACGGGGGATATCGTAAATAATGATCAACCGCTCGTGGAGGTGCAGACGGATAAAATGAGTGCGGAAATTCCGTCGCCGCGCGCAGGGACGATCAGGGAGCTTAAAGCGGCGGTTGGTGACGTCGTAGAAGTCGGAAACACGATACTTGTGCTGGATGACGGACAGGAGGATCCCTCGTCGACGGATGCACCGGCCGAAGAACAGCCGGTTCCATCTGAAGGCACACCGGCGGCCTCGTCGAAAACGAAAACCGAAACGGCGGCAGCTGTCATGACACCGCCCCGGCAGAAACGGGTTATCGCGGCGCCGCACACGAGACGGATCGCCCGGGAACAGAAGGTGGATATCGAGCAGATTGAAGGAAGCGGTAAAAATGGCCGGGTGTTGGATGAAGACATTTTTGCCTTTGTCCGAAACGATGGTATCGTTAAGGATGCGCCGGCAGAGCCGCAGGAAGAAATGATGCCGGATACCGCTGCGTTTTCTGATACAACCGGCTTTTTCACCCTGCCAACCGTCAGTTACCGCCGGGAAGTGGATGTGACGGACATGCAAAAGCGCCGCAGGATGCTGCAGGGGCATGGCATGAATATCTCCGTAACGGCGTTTGTGATCAAAGCGCTGCAGACAGCCTGGTCGAAGAGTTCCCTGAAGCAGGCGGAAGGATGCCATATCGGCCTGGTGACAGAGACGGACAGCGGTTTTGCCGTGCCGGTGCTTGAAGATGTGCAGGATGCTTCGTTATCCCGTATCGATGCGGGGCGCAAACAGGCATCGTCTGACATCGCACCGGTGCTGGCGGTGACAAATACGGATCCGGAAGAGGATACGCCGGTGCCGATGGGCTGCACGAAAGTTCCGACGGCTGCCCTGCATCCGATCACGGAAAAAGCAGTGGTGAAAAACGGGGAAGTATCTGTACGTGAGATGATGGAGATTACCTTGACGATCGATACGCGTCAGGTACCGCCTCAGGAAGCGGGAAATCTCCTCCGCGAGACAGCTGCCTTGATCGCACATCCTGACTTGATGCTCGCGGAAATGGTTTGAGAGGTGGGACAATGACAAAGTCACTGGCACAAGAAACAATTATGGTACAGGACACGGAGCGGACATACCGTTATTATGTTCCTTCAACGGTTACGGCGGATACACCGGCGCCGCTGATGATCAGTTTTCACGGCGCCGGCAGTGACGCTGCCTATCACAGCAGGTTAACAGGCTTTGCCGAAACAGCGGAAGCGGAAGGGTTTATCGTTCTTTTTCCGGAGGCAGTGGAAGTAAGACCGGGCCGGCCTTTATCAAGACAATGGAATGAAGGCCGTGAAGGGAGCATGGCATCTGAGGCGGGCATCGAGGATATTCTTTTTACGGAAAAACTCCTGAAACGATGGCAGGAACACTATACGGTGGATCCCAATCAAATCTATGCGACCGGATTTTCCAACGGCGCCAGCTTCAGCCTCCGGGCTGCGATCGAACTGCCGGGCACGTTTGCCGGCGTTGGGGCTGTCGCCGGTCCGCTTCCGGAACAACTGCAGCGGATGGAAACAAACGGTCTTCCTCCGCTCGTGTTTATCATGGGCCGCGAAGATCCAGTCGTCCCGTTTGCCGCCGAAGATGCCAAAGGAGAAGTGGACTATGACATTACCGGACTGCTTGGAGCCCGTGCGACAGCGGAATGGTGGACCTACCAGTCGGCTTCTTCGTGGGAGCGGAAAGAAGAACGGCTTTCCCCGCTCTCGCTGCATGACCCGACGCGGGTGGAGCGTCATCTTTACGAAACAGATACCGAACAGACCGCGGCGGCACTCTATATCATAAAAGGGGGAGGCCATACGTGGCCCGGTGGACCGAAAGTACAGCACCCGGAGTTTGGCCGCGTCAGTCAGCAGCTCGATGCAGGCCGAACCATCTGGCAGATGCTGCAGTCGATGTCCGGGACCAGCTGGTAAAAGTACGTTTCCTTATTGGGTTAAAGAGATGAGGAAACTAATTCTCCGAGTGAAGTCTTTAGTGTCCGCAAGGGTTGTTCTTGGGAAGACTATCACGATGTCTCAGGCAACTAGTGTCTTCTGGCGGATGTTTGAAACCACTATGGCTTCGTTTACGCGTCGTAGTAGCTGCAGGATGTCGTCCCGAGGATACTAATCCTTCTCTTTGGACTGCTAATGGAAGCTGCGAAGGTAATGAGCGCCTGGGTATCTGTCAATTTTCACCCAATGCCATCTCTAAACAAAACGCTCCCGACTTTCCTTCAGGATGATCGGGAGCGTTTTTGCTATGCCGGGAAAAGCCCGGCAGGTTATTTTATAGAACGGTATTCCCATTTTTTCATGTTTCTTTCGGCACGGTTGTTGTTTCTCGTTCTACATGCTTCATTGGGAAAATAATATTGTCATTCTTTGCTTCATTATCTTCAAGCATGTCCATCAGAGTCTCCGTTGCTTTTTTTCCGATACCCGGAAGATCGGCATGAACAGACGATAAAGAAGGAGTTATGAGAGAGGAATGGGCACATTTAATATTTATTCAATTAACCCCATGTCTTGTAATGTTTCTTTATCTTCTTCCATATCTTGTTCAATTTGTTCTTGAAACTCTTCTCCATCCCCGTAGCTTACATCTTGGTTTGAGGACTCAAGCATTTCTTGAACCTTAGGGTCCTCCAAAGCCTGTTTAAATGCATCGTGTAATATTTCTTGTTTTTCTTTAGATATACCCTCAGGTGCTATAATTCCATTGTATGATTCTTTAACGATGTCATAGCCCTTTTCTTTCAATGTTGGCACATCTTCGTAAATATCACTTATACATGTTGCGGCTGAAAATTCAATAACTAGACCATATTTTAAATTTAATTTAGATGCTACCTCTGTTAATATCGCACCACATTTATCGGAAACGTTCCCTGTGGATTTTGAGGAAGTTATCAGTAAAATGATATATGATACGATAATCGTCATAGATAGATTATATATTCTTCGAGAGGAGAAAAGTACAATGGCAGAACGAGATAGAGTGATTAAAGGGGTGGAGCAGCATTTACGAATGACGGCAAGGCAGCTTGTTAAATTTGATACGGAAGAAGAAGCGCTTCAATATTTAACGAATGCCTTTCAGTCTAAGTTGAAGTGTGATTTTGTGGGGATTGTTTTAAAAGAAGGAGATTATCTTGTACCTAAAGTATGGAGTGGAGGCTTTGAAACGTTAAAATCCATTTTTCCTTTAAGGATTAGTGAGTGCTATCCTAATCTCTTCCAGCAAAGTTTAACCTTTAATGATGTGCAAAATGATCCAGGTTGCAAATTTCTTCATTCTCTTCAACAAGCTCCTTTAGAGACTTGGTTTACGGTTCCGCTCCAGGATGAGTCCAATAATTATGGTTTTTGCACGATAGGCTTTATAAAATATACAAGGCTTCTTGATATGGATCATATTTTTGAAGAATTCGGACGGGATGCGGCGGTTGCATTGTCCATGGCTAAACAAAAAGAGAACGAGCGGAAAAAAATCGTAGGGATGGAATGGGTGAGCCGGAATCTTTCGTTGAATGAATCGGTGGAAAACCTGGTTGCCCGATTGGTAGACAGGGCAGGAAGAGGTACGGAAGCCAGCCTTGCGGGGATTTATCTGTACAATGAAACAGAAAATTGTTTCACGTTCCAGCCTCCTTCTTACGGCGATTTCAACAAACCAAAGAAAATATACATTGAAGAAAATTATGAATTGAAAGAGTATTTTCCTTATGTGGAGAAGCCCGGCGGCGATGAAATGAGTGTTCCGATGGTGATAGATTTAAAAACGATCGGTGTGCTCCACATTGAAGGAAAAACTTCCGGAGTGTTTTCCAATGGAGATCTCGAAATTCTAGAGCTGCTTGCCAATCACGTTGCAGCTATGCTGGAGAATGCGAGGCTCTATCATAGTGAGAAAGATAATAAACAGCGGCTGCAGTCTCTCTTGGATTATCAGCAGACGTTGATCAAAGAAACGGTGGACCAGGATAATTTTGAAGGGATAACATCAGCTTTAAGTAAATTATTCGCGAAACCGGTTATATTGTTTGATCGTTTTATGCGGCCGATTTCATATGATAATAAAATTGACGACGACCTTGAACTTGAAGAAATCACCAAACTGGCAGGCGATGAAATACACAAAGATCTTACACTGGAAGAAGGTTTCCCCGTAATAGATAAACAAGATCGGACATTTACAATTTGGCCGGTCAATGGAGGAGCTGATCTGCTTGGTTATTTAGCAGTCCAGTTTGATGAAAGCCCGCTGGACAATTTCGACAGGCTGACCATTGATATGGCAAGAAATATTTATGCCATACAGTTTATTAAACAAAAACTGGTGCTTGATGCAAAAGAACAAGTGAAAGACAGTTTTGTCGATAAATTACTCGTAGAGAATATCGATGATAAACAAAGCATTATTCAGTATGCCAATATATTTCAATGGGATTTATTCAACACGCATCGTGTTGCGGTTCTTTCCATTTATTTAGATAAATCCGAGACCAGAAAGGATAATATCCTTGAGAAAGAAGCCAAAAAATCATTGGTGTTGGATCAGCTGAAGACAAGGATTTCTATGTATGAACCGGATATTCTTCTTGCGAATAAGGGGGAGGATTATATACTCATTGCCCCCGTGGAAAAAGAAAAGGATGATGCAGAAAATTACTGGGGTCGGTTAATTGGAAGCATTAATAAATGGCTGGGCACAGGTAAAATAAAAAGCAGGGCCAGACTGGGTATCGGTGGCAGAACAAACGATATTGAACAGTATTATCAGTGTTATCAGCAAGCTGTGGAAGCATTGAATGTTATCGATCACCAGGGAAGTGAGCATGGCCTTGCATTTTTTGAAAACCTCGGTTCGTATACCCTGCTTCATCACTTAAAAGATACAACAGCGGCTAACCTATTTATGGAAAAAAGGCTTGAACCGCTGCTCAACTATTCAAAAAATGCAGATTTGTTTCATACACTGCGTGTGTATTTAAATGAAAATGGCCACATCAAAAATGCCGCATCCTCACTTTACATTCATCGAAGCTCGTTATTATACCGTTTGGAGAAAATAGAAACCACTCTTCATGTAGATTTGAGAGACTCGGAGCAGCGGTTTGATTTATTTTTGGCCTATAAGTTATATGATCTAAAACAAAATAACCAATAAAATGTAGGAAAACAATATTTGTTTTCCTACATTTTATATATATATTTACTTAAATGATGAATATAAAATAAAGACAATTCAGATATTTAATCATTGCAGACAATGAAATACTTAATTTACATAAAAGGAGGATTTACATGACCATTCAAACAGTAGGAGTAGTAGGCGCTGGAGCGATGGGTGGTGGTATCGCCAATTTAGCTGCGATGTCAGAATGCCAGGTAATATTAAGAGATGTCGAGGACAGTTTTTTAGAAAAAGGGTTAGCAAACATAAATAAATTTATGGATAAAAGTGTATCCAAAGGAAAGATGACCGAAGAACAAAAATCGGCTGCGTTGGATCGTATTACAACGACCACGGATCTATCGGAATTGAATAAAGCGGATGTTGTTGTGGAAGCAGTGATTGAGGATCTGGAAATTAAAAAGAATGTATTTAAAGAATTGGATGATATTCTTCCGGAGGGTGTCATTATTGCCACTAATACTTCATCGATGTCCATTACAACGATAGCAAGTGCTACAAATCGACCGGATCGAGTTGCAGGAATGCACTTTTTCAACCCGGCCCAGATTATGAAACTAGTAGAAGTAGTCCGGGGGTACGAAACGACAGAAGAAACAGTGGAAGAATTGCAGGAATTCTCCAAGCAGCTGAACAAAGAGCCGATTGAAGTAAAAAAAGACAGTCCCGGCTTTATCGTGAACCGAATCATGATTCCTCAGTTCATCGAAGCAATAAAGCTGGTGGAAGAAGGAGTCGCAACTCCGGAAGATGTAGATAAGGCAGTAACGCTTGGGCTGAATTATCCGATGGGGCCGTTTACACTGCAGGATTTCGCCGGCGTTGATATCGGCTACCATGTTATGGAATATTTCAAAGAAGAGTTTGATGACCCGCACTTTGCTCCACCATTGCTGCTGAAACAACTTGTAAGAGCAGGACGACTGGGAAAGAAAACGAAAGCTGGATTTTATAATTACGACGAATAATAAAAAGCAGGAGGTTGTATTAGATGAATTTTGAATGCCTGGAACTAACGATAGAAAATCAAACGGCTATTGTTACGATAAACCGACCGCCGGTGAATCCATTAAACACGCAGGTTTTTCAGGAATTGGGGCAAATGTTCGATGATTTGGAGAACAATGAAGATGTAAGAGTCATTATCCTGACAGGGAGCGGTGAAAAAACTTTTGTTGCAGGTGCTGATATTAACGAAATGGCATCTCTTGACCTTGTAGGTGTGAACAAAATGAACAAGAAATCCCGTTCAGTGTTTACAAAAATTGAAAACGTTAACAAGCCGGTTATTGCGGCAATTAATGGTCTCGCTTTAGGGGGAGGGCTTGAACTGGCGCTTGTGTGTGATTTCAGAATCAGCTCTGAAAAAGCAAAATTTGGCTTCCCGGAAACAGGATTGGGAATCATACCTGGAGGAGGCGGAACGCAGCGTCTTCAGAAATTTGTAGGTCAGGGTACGGCGAAGGAATTACTGTATTTTGGAGAAACCTTTAAAGCGGACAGGGCTGAAGAGCTCCAACTCGTAAACAAAGTGGTTCCGCCGGAAGAAGTATTACAGGCTGCTAAAGACTGGGCACATAAGTTAACTGAAAAAGCGCCGGTTGCTCTGAACATGGTTAAAACGGCTGTAAATGCAGGAAGCAATGTGGATTTGGAATCAGGTTTGACCATTGAGAACACTTGCTTTGGCAATGCTTTTACCACAGAAGACCGTGAAGAAGGGATGAAAGCATTTTCTGAGAAAAGAGAACCTCAATTTATAGGGCGGTAAAAAAGGAGGAATAAGACATGCCCGAAAACAAGGATATCGTACTGATTGATGGAGCGCGCACTCCTTTCGGAGAGTTTGGAGGAAGCTTTAAAGATACGTCTGCTATTGAATTGGGTGCAGTAGCGGCAAGAGGTGCAGTTGAACGTTCAAAGGTGGATCCGGAGGAAATTGACCAGACGATTGTCGGAAATGTTATTCAATCCAGCCCGGATGCAATTTTAATGGGACGTCATGTGGGATTAAAAGCAGGATTGCGTCAGGATTCTACTGGGTTGACGATTAATCGGCTGTGCGGATCGGGACTGCAGGCTATGGTCACGGCAGCTGAATCCATGCAGCTGGGGCATTCTGAAGTTGCTCTCGCAGGCGGTTCGGAAAACATGAGTCAGATTCCACATGTCATTCGTGGAGCTCGTTGGGGCTTTGCCCTGGGTCAGGGAACAATGGAAGACTATTTATGGGAAGCATTGTACGATCCCTATGGAGACTGCACGATGGCAACCACTGCGGAAAACCTGGCCGAAAAATACAGAATCCCCCGCGAAGAAATTGATGAATTTGCGTTAAGAAGTCAAAATCTAGCTCTTCAGTCTATGAAAAATGGAGTATTTGATGAAGAAATTGTACCTGTTTCGGTAAAAAAGAAAAAATCCGAAGAAGAAATTGTAAAAGACGAACATCCCCGTGAAACTTCACTGGAGAAGCTGGCTAAACTTCCTGCGAGATTCCGTGAAAATGGGGTGGTCACACCAGGTAACGCCAGTGGTATCAATGATGGAGCGGCAATGACCGTTATGACAACATCCGATTATGCAAAGCGTAATAATATAAAACCTGCCGCGAGGCTTGTCTCTTATGCTGTTGTCGGCGTTGACCCAACGATTATGGGAATCGGACCGGTGCCTGCTATCCAGAAGGCGCTGCAAAAAGCTGATATGACAATAAAGGACCTGGATCTTGTTGAAATCAATGAAGCTTTTGCGGCTCAGTACCTTGCCTGCCAACGCGAACTGGATTTTGATCCAGAAATAGGTAATGTCAATGGGGGAGCTATAGCACTCGGGCATCCTTTAGGAGCAAGCGGAGCAAGAATTACATTGTCCCTTGTTTATGAACTTAAGCGGAGAAACAAAAAATTCGGAGTGTCGGCCGTTTGTATTGGCGGAGGCCAGGGAATTGCGGCGATTTGGGAGAGATTGTAATAGAAACATCCGTGAAGAAAGGAAGGCAGTTAAGCAGAAGGCTTTCTATTCTGTCCGGCTTTACCTAAGGGAAAGGGAGGTTGTTTGATTTGTCAGAAAACTATCCGGATGCTGCAGGTCTGCTGGAAGAAACAACGCGAAAATATCCAGATAAAGAAGCAACGTATGATTTGCGGGAACGCCTTACGTATGACCAATTGTCAGATCATGTGAAGAGAATGGCGGCCGGCCTTCAAAGTCTTGGAGTCACAAAGGGAGACAGAGTCGCAGTATGTCTGCCGAACTGGAATGAAACCGTTATTATATATTTCGCGACTGCGAAAATCGGCGCAACAGTTGTCCCTTTTAACGCTGCCTATAAGTCACATGAAATCGAATTTATATTAAACAATGCGGAACCGAAAGTATTATTTCTAAAACAAGATTTTGATGATAATGCTGGATTTTCCCTTGCTCAAGAATTAGTTGAAAATGTAATTTCTGTGCGATTTGAAGACGCCAAATTCATCTCATACGAAGAGTTGATTAAGAACAAGGGAAAAAGGGCTTCCTCCGTTGCTATTGATATTACTGATGACCCTTTTTGTATCTTATACACATCAGGTACAACAGGATTGCCAAAAGGAGTAATGATCACTCATAAAGGTATTGTACAATGCGCCTTTACTGTGGGAAAAGAAATGCAATGCAGTGAGAAAGATGTGTTTATCATACCTGCCCCACTTTTTCATATATTCGGAATTATATGCAATTTAATGACAACAATTTCCATGGGCGCAAGAATGATACTTCAAGAAAAATATAAGCCGAAAGAAGTTCTTCAATTAGTGGAACAAGAAAAAGTAACGGTTCATCAGGGTGTGCCGACCATGTTTTTAAAAGAACTGGAATTAGAGGATTTTGATGATTACGATCTATCTTCTCTGAGAACTGGAATGGTAGGAGCCGCACCTATATCTCCGGATCAGGTGAAAAAAATAAGAGAAAAAATGGGCATCAATTTATGTCAGTCTTTTGGTATTACAGAAACAGGGAGCGTAACTATCACCGGTCAAAACGATTCCGAGAAAACAATAATGGAAACGGTAGGCAGACCTATAGAAGGTGCCAAGATAAGTATCGTAAATGATAACAGAGAACCACTTTCCACTGGCGAAGTCGGAGAAATTGCTGTCCATAGCTTTGCAACGATGAAAGGATATTACAAATTGCCCGAGAAAACCGAAGAGGTTATAGATGAAGACGGCTGGTTTTATACCGGTGATTTAGGAAAACTTGATGCAGATGGAAACCTTGTATTTGTTGGTCGGCAGAAAGAAATGATCATACGCGGAGGATTTAATATTTATCCACAGGAAATTGAAGCTTTATTAACAAAACATAACAATATATTGGAAGCAGCAGTAATTGGGATGCCGGATGCGGTGCTTGGAGAACTTGTTTATGCAGTGGTTGTGTTAAAGGAGGGAGCCACTGAAACCCCGGAAAATATAAAAAAATATCTAGAAGAAAAGATTGCTAAATTTAAAGTGCCGAGTGAAATTATTATCACAGATCAATTACCAATGACACCAAGTGGGAAAATCCAAAAACTTAAACTAAAAGAACAAGTGTCGAATCAAGCGAAAAATGAATCTGGTTTAAGATAAAAAAGGTCCATAAAGTCCCTTTTTGAAAGCGCTGTCAAAAAACAATTGCAATCAATTTCTTAAATAGAGGGGAGAAAATAGAATGTCTATTTTCAATAGAAAAGGCGGCGGGGAACAGCCGTACTTGCCGATTGGAAAGTATAAACTTCGGCTACCGTTTGTTCATTATCGGTTGGAAACACCTGAGCTTATTCAGGGATTAGTAATTTTTACGATAGGCTTAAGTTTAATGGAGTTGATGACCGGACTTGTAGGTATGTCTTATGAAGCAGCACTAACCATTACAATTATGACCCAATTATTAATGCTGCTGCCTTCGACCATGGGAGTACCTTTTGTCTCCGGTTTCATAACTCCTTTAATCCCAATATTAACAGTATTTCTGGGGGGGTTTGAGCCTGGTCCTGAGGCAATAAGGGCTGTTATCGCCGTTCAACTAAGTGTTGCTCTCATTTTCTTGATTTTGGGGATAACCGGGCTGGGAAGAAGCTTTGTATTAAATCTGCCAACCTCGTTAAAGGCAGGTATATTAATAGGTGCCGGTATAACAGCTATTATGACGGAAATCGAAGAAGGAGGGCGTCTTGCAGAAACACCAATTGCCTTGACAGTGGGTGGACTGCTTTGTTTGTATACTATGTTTTCTACCTCGTTTAAGAAATTATACAACAGAAACAAAGCAATTAAATTTATTGCAAGCTACGGTATCATGCCGGCTATCATCGTGGCCATTATTGTCGGCTGGTCAGTCGGGGAATATGGCACACCTGAAATTGAATGGGGGATTACTGTTCCCTCGTTTGCCGCAATGATGGAGGTTTCTCCATTTGGCGTAGGATTTCCGGGTTTTGATATATTTCTAGCTGCTTTTCCAACAGCTGTTTTGGCATACGTGATCGCTTATGGAGATATAGTTGTCGGAGAAAAGGTTATTGATCGTGCTAATCATATAAGAAAAGATGAGATCATTTCCTATGACATGAACCAGGTTCATATTTTGACGTTTGTTAGGAACTTTCTGCATGGATTGTTTGCTCCACATCCCGGGATGGCTGGACCAATTTTTACCGCGGGAACGGCATCAGTCGCGGAGCGGTACACTTTTGGAAGAAAAGCAATGGATTCCATATTTTCCGGCGTTAATTCGTTATTGATCTCACTAGCTCTTGCTATTTTCATCCTGCCACTTGTTACTTTCTTTCAACCGTTTTTACCGATAGCCTTTTCGATCACGCTCATTTTAACAGGATATATTTGTATAACAATCGGTATCCGTCAGCTAAACACGGAAGCAGAAATGGGTGTGGCCGGAGTTATGGCAATTGTTCTAGCTGTATATGGTGCTGCTCACGCAATCATCACTGGTGTCGTACTTTATTTCCTTATTCAACGCAGTAATATATTTAAAAAAGAAGAGTCGGAAGAAGAAGAAAAAGAGCAATCTGCCGGTTAGTAAAAATAATGGAGAAAGGAGGGAAGAGGTGACATGAACGATACTTCATATTTTAAGAGTAATGCCTTTTGTAAAGAACTTCCAGAGTTACAAAACGTTTTTACGGTAGAAGACTTTTCAGTGGCTCATCAGGCTCTTGCACAAAAAGCTTCGGCCTATGTCCGGACTGATGTGATGAATGGCTTGCAGGAAGATGAAAACCTCCCTTTTGATAACGTCAGGAAATTACTGCAAAAAGCCGGGGAAGTGAATCTTCTAGGGGTAGATGTACCTGTGAAATATGGAGGATCTTCTTTAGATAAAATCAGCTCGGTCATTGTTATGGAACAGATGGGAGCATCCGGTTTTTTTACAGTCCCTTTCGGAGGCCAGGTAGGAATTGGGTCGCTTCCGATCGTATATTTCGGTACGGAGCAGCAAAAACAAGACTATCTGCCTGATGTGGTCAATGGAGATAAAATTGGAGCTTATGCCTTAACGGAGCCAAATGCCGGAACGGACGCGCTGGGAATTAAAACACATGCGGCTCTCTCAGAAGATGAAACGTATTACATTATTAATGGTGAAAAACAATGGATAGGCAACGCAGCATTTAACGATTTTTTTATTCTATATGCAAAAGTGAATGGTGAGCTATTCACTGCCTTCATTGTGGATAAAAATACACAAGGACTCAGCGTTGGTATAGAAGAGCAGAAAATGGGCTTGAAAGGTTCGTCACTCGCTTCTGTCTATTTAAACCATGTGAAAGTACCGGTGAATAATAGGCTTGGGGAGGTAGGGCAAGGTCACCGGATTGCGCTCAATATATTAAATATTGGGAGACATAAAATCTCCGCCAGCTGTCTTGGATCGGCCAAAAAAGCCATGGATCTAGCTGTGAATCATGTCATATCACGAAAGCAATTTAATAGGTCTTTATCGGAATTCCCTTTGATCAAACAAAAAATTGCAGATATGGCTGTAGATATATTTGCCATGGAGAGCATGGTGTACCGTACTGCAGGTAATTTTGAAAAAGGTGCGGAGTATTGCCGAGAGCATGGTATTCATTTTTCTGACGTACTAAAACAATTTGCGTTAGAAGCGTCTGTTAATAAGGTGTTTGCTTCAGAAAAACTGGATAACATTGTCGATGAAGCCTTACAGCTGCACGGAGGATACGGTTATATGGAAGCGTGTGAAATAGCAACCATGTATAGGGATACTAGAATTAATCGAATTTTTGAAGGAACGAATGAAATTAATCGACTAGTTATTGCAAATAACTTATTAAAGATAAAGCTTGTAAGTAAAAAAGAAATGGGAAAGCTGTCTGGCCAGTTAGCGTCAGAATGGGATTTATGGAACCATTTAAATGAAATACTTACTGCTCTTGTTGATGAAATCAAAAATGCTTATGACGATCCATCCAAAGAACAGGAATGGCTGAAAGTCATTGCTGATTTTGCGATAGACAGTTATGCCTTAGAAAGTACATTGCTGCGAACGGAAAAATTACTTCTTCAAGAATCGAGCCAATATAGCGTAGAGCACTATTTAAATTCAGCAGCTGTTTTTGCCGCCAAAACAACTGCTGAATCGGTGCACAGGTTGATACTACTGGATGGAGAGACAGGGTCAGCGTTGAAAAGAAAGGGGCGGAAACTGATGGACAAGATGGAAACAGGCAGGGAATCATATAAGCATCGAAAAAGAAAAATTGCAGATGAAAAAATTAACTTCGTTTGCGAAGGAGGAAAATTATATGTGTAATGATAATTTCAGCGAATCAACAACTCATGATTTTCAAGCTGATATATCGGAGGATTTCGAAAGTGCCCACGAAATGTTTTCTGAATTACGAGGAAAATGCCCGGTGGCCCATAGTAATTCGTACGATGGATTTTGGGCTGTCCTTAAATATAATGAAGTTACAAATATTCTGAAAAAACCACAGACCTTCGTAACTTCTGTCCAAAATGTAGTTCCAAAAGTCTCCACTACAGGCAGACGGCCCCCACTGCACTTAGATCCACCAGAGCATTCTCCGTACAGGAGAACCCTGGATCCTTTTTTCAAAAAAGAAAAAATGGATAAGCTGGAACCCAAAATACAAGACATTGTTGTTGAATTATTGGATCCCTATATAAAAAAAGGAGGGGGTGATATATGTTCTGAATTTTCGCATATATTACCAGGCTATGTTTTCGCTGAATTTTTCAATTTGAGCATGGAACTGTCGATGAATATTCGCGAAGTTACGCAGCAATATGTTAAAGCACTGCACATTATGGATAAAGAAAATATTCAAAAATACAGCTTAGAGCTTTATGAAATAGCTCAAACGATTATTGATAAACGTAAGGAAGAACCGTTGGATCCGGAGAATGATGTTGTCAGTGCTTATTTAGAAAGAACCTATAACGGTGAAAAACTTCCGGAAAACATGATACTTGGAACGATTAGACAATTAATTGTTGTCGGGATGATTGCTCCCGTGGTGTTTATCGGAAGTATGTCCGTTCATTTGTCAAGAAACCCGTCATTACAGCAGGAATTAAGAGAAGATCTGGATCTTGTTCCGGCTGCGATTGAGGAATATCTACGCCTTTTCACGCCTTACCGGGGTTTTGCGAGAACGCCGACAGAGGATGTGGAAATTGCCGGACGTTATATTGAAAAAGATGATCCTATTGCCGTGGTATTTGCGTCAGCCAACAGAGATGAAGAAGTATTTCCAAATGGAGATGAATTCATTCTGAATCGTGAAAATATACAGGATCACGTGGCATTTGGATTAGGGCCGCATCGATGTCCTGGGGCGCCCTTGGCAAGAAGAATGCTTCAGATAACATTAAAAGAGCTGCTTGGGAGAACTACTCATATAGAGCTGAATGGTGAAATTGAGATGACGAGATGGCCGGAATGGGGAGCTGTTTCTGTACCTTTACATGTCCAGTCATGAAAGGTTAATAATTATGTCATGGATTATAAATAGAAAGAAATAAGGGGAGATAAATATTGAAACGTTTAAGTATAATACTCATTGGATTTTTATTACTTTCTGCTTGTGGCGAGAACTCAAATGAAGAATCTTCTTCTGGTTCAGATTCCGGAGGAGAGAATAATGAAATTGATGAACTGGTCATGGCTTATTTGCCACTTGAAGGTGCTGACGAAGTCCAGCAAACTAATCAGGAATTTGAAGATGGAATCTCAGAAAAAATTGGAGTGCCGGTGGAGTCCTATCAGGCGAACAGTTATAACGCTGCCATTGAAGCAATGGGAAATGAACAGGCTGATATGGTTATTATGCCGCCATTTGCTTACGTTCTGGGAGTTGAACGTGCAGGGATTGAAGCAATTGTTGGAGCTAAGGAACAGGACGGAGTCCAATCAAGTGTCATTGTTCCAAGCGATTCAGATATTGAAGAGTTAAGTGATTTAGAGGGGAAAACATTTGGATTTGTCGATGCTTCTTCTTCATCTGGACATCTACTTCCAAAAACTATGATCCTTGAAGAAACCGATTTGACTGTTGAGGAATTGGAAAATGACTTCTTGGCAGAAGAACAGTTTGTAGGAGATCATGAAAGTGCTTTAATTGGAGCTGTTAATGGTCAATATGATGCCACTGCAGTAGCATCTCCAGTTCCAGAAGCGTTGGTTGAAAGAGGAGTAATTGAAGAGGACTCTTTTCGAGTTATTGCACAGTCAGAAACGACACCACCTCCTCCATTTTCTGTAAGTGCTGATATGCCAGAAGATGTAAAAGAAGAATTACAGGAATATTTGGTCAATTATGATAACCCTGAATTTTTGGAGAATCTTCTTGGCATGCAGGGAGCTGAATTTGTGGAAGTAGACGATAGTGACTATGATTTCTATAGGAATATGTCTGAAAGGTTAAATATGAGTCCCGAAGAGTTAATGGGTGAATAAGAAGTACGGAAAGACAGGTGCTGACTATGAGTGAAACAAAGAATGAGATGGAATCAAAATATAAGAAGACAAAGCGATATTTATCGTTGGTCTTCTTCTTGATTATCGTAATACTGGCCGTAGGGTACATTGAATTTAGTTTAATTGAATTAATTCAAAGTATTCCTCAAATAATTAAGTTTATAGTTGTTGACTTTTTCCCTCCAAGTTTTTCGGATATTGGTAGTTATACGGGTCCGGTCATCGACACATTATATATATCAATCGTTGCCACAACTATTTCTTCAGTGATTGCCATGTTTTTTGGTTTTATGATGTCTTACAAAACCACTCCCCATCCTTTAGTTCGAGTCATAACCAGAGGGATAGTTACTTTTTTTAGAAGCATACCTTTCCTTTTATGGGCTTCTCTGCTCGTAGTCATTCTGGGTGTCGGAGTCCTTCCGGGTATAATGGGACTTATCTTATTCGGCAGTGCCTTTTTAGCTCGTGTATACGCGGAATCTATTGAAGAAATTAATTCAGATTCTCTGGAAGCACTGGACGCTGCAGGCGCGACTTACTTTCATAAAATTAAACATGCGGTCATACCGCAGTTTCTTCCAAGTTTTTTTTCATGGACCCTGTTCATGTTTGAAATCAATATCAGGGCTTCTGCCATATTAGGAGTTGTAGGAGCAGGTGGAATCGGAGTTTTAATTAAAGAAACGATGGATTTATTTCAGTATGGGCAAACATCAATGGTTATTTCAATAATGATCATAATGATATTATTTGTTGAATATTTCACTAATAGAATAAGGAGGCGTCTTATTTAAATGGAATATGATAAAGATGATCCGGCAGCTTCAAAAAAAATACTTATTGCTCATAAAGCAACTCAAAAACAACAAAGGCGTTTTTTTTCTATAGTTGGTATCTTGTTTGTCGCTTCACTTCTGTTAATCGATATCAATTATCAAGCTATACAGGAAGGAATTAACCGTTTACCTGTCCTATTATCAGAATTAACCTCGATTTCGTTTGAAAATTTCCCTCAAATGCTGTCACAGATGCTTACTACGCTGGTTATTGCTTTTTTGGCCGTGCTGTTAAGTTTTTGTATTTCATTTTTCATTTCATTTTTAGTAGCGAATAATACAACTCCCAATAAATTTGTAGGTGTATTTTTTCGTTATACCATGATGGTTATCCGCTCTGTGCCTACTCCAGTCTGGGTTTTAATTGCTGTAGCAGGTATAGGGTTTGGCCCAATGGCGGGTGTTATCGGTCTGTTATTCCCAACCACTGCTTTTCTTGTTAAAGCATTCTCTGCTCAAATTGAGGAAGAAGGGGGTGAAATTATTGAAGCGATTCAAGCTGTAGGTGGAACCTGGTGGCATGTCATTTTTAAAGGGATTATCCCTGCGTTATTAACAGGTTTGATAGCAACGCTGGGTGTTCGGTTTGAATTGGATGTTCATGAATCTGTGATACTTGGTATGGTAGGCGCCGGTGGTATCGGTTATTTATTGGAGCAGTATATTCAATATTACAATTTTGCAGATTTAGTTTTGGGGATATTTCTAGTCTTTGTGACCATGTTCTTATTGGAAATGACGTTGAACCAGCTCCGGCTGCAAATGAATAAATAATAGAAGGGGGTAAAACAATGAGCGCAGTCTTAGAAATTGAAAAACTGATCAAACGATATAATGATGGCACATTAGCTTTAAACGGAATTAACATCACGGTTGAACAAGGTGAATTTATTGCAATTATTGGCCCCAGTGGCGCTGGAAAATCTACACTTTTAAGGTGCATAAATCGATTAGTAGATTCAACAGAGGGTCATATTGTTTTTTTAGGAGAAAATGTAGAAAAATCTGATAAAAAAGCATTGCGTCATATTCGGGCCAACATTGGGATGATTTTTCAACATTATAATTTGGTAGAACGAGCGAGTGTGATGGAAAACGTACTTCATGGGAGACTAGGTTATATGAATTCCCTATCAGGAGTATTTAACAGGTATAAAGAAGATGATAAAAAAGATGCGATTTCCTGGTTAAAAAAACTGGGGTTGGAAAATGAAATTTATAAACGAGCGGACGAATTGTCTGGAGGACAAAAACAAAGAGTAGGTGTTTGCCGTGCTTTGGCCCAAGATCCTAGTCTTATATTAGCTGACGAACCTATTGCATCATTGGACCCTAGATCATCCGATATTGTAATGAACTCTATTTACACAAACTGTAAAGAGTTCAATATTGCCTGCCTAGTCAATTTGCATCAGGTGGAGATAGCTCAGCAGTATGCTACCAGAATTATCGGAATAAAAAGTGGAGAAGTTGTTTTTGATGGAAAAACGAGTGAGTTGTCCTCGGCACTTATCAATGACATTTATGAAGGAAAAGAAGAAGAAATGGAGCAAAAAGCATATTCTTAAAAAGACATTTTCAAAAATAAGGAGGAAAAAACATGGGGCAGAATAAATATACGCAAGAAGAAATTGCTCAATACTATGAAAACATGAAAAACGATTTGTTAGGACCGTTATGGCACGACCTCGGACATATGGTGACCAAAGAACCTGTGCACGATGTGGAGCCGTATTTATGGAAGTGGGAATCGATCCGCGACTACGCGTTAAAAGCCGGGGATATTCTTGAACCGGGAAAAGACGCGGAACGAAGAGTGGTTTATTTACAAAATCCGAGCTTATTGAAGCGTGGGCTCGTAGGGTATGGGACGCATACGCTGTATGCCGGCATACAATTACTGCTTCCCGGCGAAATGGCCCCGTCCCACCATCATTCCCAGACCGCGGTACGTTTCATCATAGAAGGAGAAGGCGCTTATACGGCGGTGAACGGAGAGAGGTCCTATATGCAGCGGGGGGATATGATATTAACTCCTGCGTGGACGTGGCATGAGCATAAACATGAAGGCACAGAGCCGATGTTCTGGATGGACGGCCTTGACGTGGGGCTGGTACGGACCCTGGCGGCTTCCTTCTTTGAGCCGTATGAAGACGGGTTTTATCCGGAAGAACCACCGGAGAATTATTCAACTAAAAAATTATCCGGTGGGGCGTTTGCACCTTTAGGAGAAGAAAGAAAGCCTGGTTATCCTTCGCCTATTTTTAATTATACATGGGAGCGCGCCGAGTATGAGTTGGAGCGGTTAAGTGAATCCAGCAATAATGAAGATGCCTATGATGCCTATGCCATTGAGTATATTAACCCAACCACAGGAGGTCCGGCGGATTTCAGAATCGGAACGATGATGCAGAAAATCCTTCCGGATCAACATACTAAGGCCCACCGCCATGTACACAGCGCGATTTATCATGTGCTGGAAGGGGAAGGTTATACGGTCATTGATGGTCAGAAATTCGAATGGTCACGGGGAGATTTCTTTATTTTGCCTCCGTGGAGCTGGCACGAACATGTTAATACAGGAAGCGACGATGCTTATCTGTTTTCCATCAACGATAAACCTGTGATGGAAAAACTGGACCTGGAATTTGGGGAAACGTATACCGAAAATAACGGTCACCAGACCATTGAAAAAACGTTTGATCCTACAACACCTTGACGTTTAGAAAACAACGAATGAGGCAGGAGGAAATGAGATGAGGTTAGCCATTTTTAACGAAAATAAATTAGGTGTGGTGGAGAATGAGAAAATAGTTGATGTAACGAACGTCGTCTCATGGGATCAGTCCCGGCCGTTTGAATCACTGGTTCATGTAATGGAACATTTTGATGGAAGGAAAACGGAACTGGAGTCAGCAGTAAAAACCGGGGAATTTCACGACATTCAGGATGTCCAGTTGAGAGCCCCGGTTCCTTCTCCGGGGAAAATATGGGCCGCTCCCGTAAATTACAAAAAACATCAGGAAGAAATGAACAAACAATTTCAAAATGCTCCTCGAACGATTGAAGAATTAAAACTTTTTTTGAAAGCACCGTCTTCTATTTCAGGGCCGGATGATCCAATCCGGCTCCCAATAGAGGGGCGCCGGACGGATCATGAAGCCGAGCTTGGCTTTGTGGTTGGGAAAAAAGCCCGGAACGTGAAGGCAGAAGATGCCAAACATTATATATTCGGATATTTTGCTTTGCTGGACATCTCGATTCGGGGCAATGAAGAACGAACGTGGCGGAAATCCTTTGATACGTTTACCCCGATAGGGCCCTGGATTGTAACGGCTGATGAAATGGACGACCCAAATAATGTAGATTTAAAACTTTGGGTTAATGATGAACTGCGGCAGGATGGAAGCACGAAACATTTGATATATGACTGCTATAAATGTTTTGAAGCGGCCTCTCAAAATATGACGCTGTATCCGGGGGATGTTATTGCAACGGGGACACCTGAAGGAGTAGGGCCCATTGTGGAAGGAGATCGAATCCACATCCGTGTTGGGGAAGTAGGAGAATTCACGGTACCTGTAAAGAAAGGATATGACGGGAAGGATGATCCGGTGTGAAAAACATGTACGAGATAAAAGTAAGATGGGGAGATACAGATCCAGCGGCTATCGTGTTTTATCCGAATTTTTATAGATGGATGGATGAAGCGGCTCATGAGTGGTTTGAAGCAGCTGGTTGTCCTGTAACTAAACTGCAGCAGGAAGAAAATATTATAGTGCCACTGCTGGAAGCCTTTTGCCAATTCAAAATACCACTCGTACACGAAGACCGTGTAAGTGTGTATTCTACAGTGACAGAAGTCCGTTCTAAAACGTTCAAAATTGAACATCAATTTTTTAAAGGAGATAAGCTTGCGGCTGAGGGGTATGAGCGCCGGGCCTGGACCTCAACGGCAGCGGGGGTTCCTACTGCCGTTCCCATTCCAGATTATATGCGGGAAAAGATGCAAGGCCCCGTGTAACTACATAGGAGCATATTGATGGCTGCTTTTTAAGCGTGTGTGCCATATAGAAGAATTTCAAGCTGCAGCCATTCACAAATGTCCATTTATAATGAGAATAGATAACGTTTTCATGTATTACTTAATCTAATAACAAGGGAGAATGATTTGTGATGAGCAATTCTGAAAACAAACAAACAGTTTTTGTTGTCGGGGGCGGCCCGGTTGGATTGACCGCCGCGCTTGCATTAAGACAAAAAGGGATTTCCTGTGTTGTACTGGAAGCCAATTCTTACGGGGCTCCGAGTCCGGGAAGTCGTGCCATTTTTCTCCATAACGCTTCTCTGGATTTACTTGAAAAAACGGCTCCTGACCTTGGTTTCACCCTGGCGAGAAATGGCATTGTCTGGCCGGTAAAAAGAACGTTATATAAAGGAAAAGAAGTGTATAAAAGAGATTATGGCATTACGAATACCAATGACCCTGAAAAGCTTCCACCATTTACGGCGCTGCATCAAAATGAGATTGAAGATCATATATATAATGCCTGCGTGGAAGCCGGAGTTGAATTTGTATGGGATACTCCGGTGAAGGAATGCCGGACCAGCCAAGAAGGCGTGCAAGTGATCACAGAAGCGGGTGAGATATGGGAGGCTGATTATGTGATCGGCGCGGATGGCGGACGTTCGGCGATCCGAAAGTCAACCGGCATCCAGTTTGAAGGACCCCGCACCGCTGATACTTTCCTCGTGGTGGATATTAAGGAAGATGAAGAAAACCCTCTGCCGCTTGAAAGGATCTTTCATTATCAGCATCCGGCTATGGGTGGACGGAATGTGATGCATGTGCCATTTAAAGGTGGTTGGCGAGTGGATCTGCAATTACTTGAAGAGGATGACCCGGACGATTTTACAGACATAGAAGGTGTGAAAAAATGGCTCCCGCAAGTAATGGATCCAAAATACACGGAAAGAATTACGTGGGTCTCCTCCTATCGTTTTCATCAGGTCGTAGCGGATTCATTCACCGATGAAAATAGAAGAGTTCTGCTTGCCGGTGAAGCGGCGCATCTGTTTGCTCCTTTTGGTGCCAGAGGGTTAAATTCCGGGGTGCCGGATGCCATTATTGCGGCAAACGGGATAAACAGCGCGTTGCAAAGTGGATCGCCAGAAGAACGGGAAAAAGCAATCAATGATGCGGCAATAGAAAGAAGAATTGCAGCAAAATGGAATAGAGATGGTTCGACGACAGCGCTTCATCATCTGCAGGGAAACGCACCGGAAATGAACCTGAAACGGGAAGTGGCTGCGTCACTTACCTCGATTGCTCCCAAACTTGGCCGCTGGCTCGACGAAGGACCGTATGGGCCGAAATTCGGTCCTCCTGAATTAACAACGAAGTATTAATTAAAAAAAGAAAGGAGGAAAGGCAAATGGCTGCAGCAACAGCAATAACTGATGCCGGAAAGTATGGAAAAAACGGAGAAAATGTGGCCCGCATGATGGACCGGTTAATAAATATTGATTGGTTTCATCATGTTGGACAGGAAGACCCCAACACAAATAACCACCTTAAAAACTTTATGGAAGCGATCGGTGCCGACACGTATCAGATGAAGTGGATTCCACGTGAAGAAGTTCCGGAAACGATCAGTCGTCTTTCTTTAGAAAATAGTGTTCTATGGGAGCGTTTAAAAAATATTCCCGATGAGATAAAAGAAAAGGTGGAGACGGCTGAGCGTGAAACGGAGCTTGGTGAGCTTGTTTATCATGTTCCGGAGCTCGTTTATCACGGAGCTTTTGCAGGAGCTTATCACATGTTTGAAGATGAAAAAACGGTTGCTTTTCTCGCAGGGCATGCGATGTATATCAGTGTACTGGCTTGTGCGTGGGAATTGGCGGACGATCCGGATGGAACAAAAGCAAATCCATTTCATTACGCGGTCTGCATATTGGAAGACGGGCATCTCCCACTTGGCCCAATCGGTAATACCATATATCTTTCATAATGGGGGGTATGTAGTGATGCTGCTATCGTGTAAGGACCATGTTCTCGATTCGTTAAAACAGTTAATTGTTCCGCACGTTATTAACTTAAGTGAGTACAGCCAAAAGACGTGTTGGTTCTGCAGGGAAAAAGCTGAGTATAAATTAAGTGAATATGAATGAACCACGATTTTCAAACGTCCCCGTAAAAACCGAGCGCTTCCGATATATCGGAAGCTGCCTTTTTCAGCTGCTTGATATAGTAAGGATAATCAGCTTTCTGAAGCCGGTCTGAGGATCCGACCATGGCGAGGGAAGAAACGACATTGGAAGAATAATCACGTACCGGGACAGCAATGCCGGTGTAACCTTCATAAAAATGCTCTGTGGTGATGGCGTATCCTTCCCGTTTTATTACTTCAAGGGTATCTTTCAGGGTGTGCGGATTCGTAATCGTCCGGCCGGTGTATTGTTTGAGATCGTCCTGCACAATGTCTTCAATAAAAGCTTTATCCTGGTAAGCAAGCAGTACCAGTCCCTCACTTGTGCAGTGTATTGGGTTTTTTCTCCCGATTTCCGTTTCAAGGGTTTCCGGATTTTCTCTATTCACTTTGTAAAAATAGACAACTTGTTTATTTTCGAGTAAACAAATGTGGCATGTTTCTTTGATCTCTTTTACGAGTGCTTCTACGAGGGGAAATGCTTCTTTATAAATTTCTTTATGGACCGAAATAACACCACCGAGGGTGAGCAGGGAAAGCCCAAGTCGGTATTGTCCTGTTCTGGGATTTTTAGAAAGAAAACCTTCCTGTGTTAAATAGGAGATAAGACGATGGGTTGTACTTTTGGGAAGACCGGTTTTTTTAGATATATCGGAGACCCCGAGATCGTTGTTCACGGAGCTTTTGAACAGCTGTAGAATTTTCATAGCATTACGGACGGAAGAAAGCTGGTATTTATCCGTATTGGAGGGCTTCATAGATTCTTCTCTCCCCGGCGTTTTTGAATAATAGTTGATAATTGCCGGCCGGCTTTTATAACGTGCTCTGAAAAGGCTTTTTCATAGGGCTTGATTCGCTGGGAAGGTCCGGCAATATTGATCGATGCAGCGACATTCTTTCTGTTGCTGTAAACAGGTGCGCCGATTGAATAGATGTTGGATTCAAACTCTTGATCACATATGGCGTATCCTTTTTGGCGTATTTCATCCAGCTTGTTTTGCAGGGCTTCAGGATCGGTGATGGTGTGGGTTGTAAAGGTTGATAAAGGCAGAGAGATCCATTCGGTTAAATCTCCTTCTAAAAAAGAAAGAATGGCCTGGCCTGAACTTGTACAGTGAATTGGGTTGCGCTTGCCAAGATGAGATTCAAGTTTAACAGGATAGAAGCCGTCTACTTTTTGTAGATAAATAACAGCGCCCCCGTCCAATATGCCGATGTGTGAACTTTCTCCAGTTTTTTCTGTCAACTCATGAAGAATGGGGGTGGATTCACGAATAATATGCAATTGCTCCGTCACGGTATTAGTCAGCTGCAGTATCGACAGGCCAAGGGTATATTTGTTAGACTCTGGATTTTTTACGACAAAGTCTTCTTCAGCGAGCGTCGTTAATATACGGTGAGTGGTGCTGATTCCTATCCCTAATTTATCTGCCAGCTCACTTACGCCGAATTCAGGGTTGTCTTCTGAAAAACTTTTTAACGCGCGCAGTGCGTTTTCAAGAGAGGTGTAGTTATTTTTATGAAAAAGCTCTGTCACGATTCGTCCTCTCCCCTGAACAGTACATGAATTGATTTACATTATAGCGGACAAAAAAGATATAAGGCAAGCGAAATTTTAAAGATAAGTTCCGTATAGAAGAAAAACAAACTTTAGGAAAAAGGAAGCCCTCCAATACAATGATAATGAAAGATGCAGAAATGATCCTTTGTAAAAAAGGGGGTTTTGCTGGGACTTTTGCAAAGAAAGGAAATTCTTTTTATAAATTAAAGCTCATACATTCGTTGCTGAATAGAAAGAAAAAGATAGTTTTACGAAGAGGTGATGTATACATGAAAATAATTAATTATCGTCAAGGAAGCCGAGTTCGTTCAGCCTGTCTGACAACTGATGATAAGGTGATTGATTTACACGGGGCCTGCCTTTCGATGTTGAAAAATGACAAACATCCCCGAGCAGCATCGGTGGCAGAAGCCTATGTACCATCCAATACGCTTGAACTGCTTCAAGGTGGAGAGGAAAGCCTGGAATTTGCAAAAAAAGCCGTTGATTATATTCAGTCCAATGCCTCTGCATCTGAAAAAGAAGAATGGATATTTGCTCGTTCCGACGTCCGTGTCGAGGCTCCGATAACGAACCCGAGCAAAATTATCTGTGTCGGCCATAATTACCGGGAGCATATTCTGGAGATGGGCCGTGAACTACCAACTCATCCGGTTGTTTTTGCAAAGTTCGCCAACGCAGTAATCGGGCCGGAAGATGACATTCCTTATCCTGAAATCACGGAAAAATTGGATTATGAAGCGGAATTCGCCTTTGTGGTAGGGAAGGAAGCAAAAAATGTAAAAGAAAAAGATGCCCTTGATTACGTTGCAGGTTACACGATCGTAAATGACATCAGCGCGCGGGATCTTCAAAAAAGAACTCTTCAATGGCTGCAGGGAAAATCTCTGGATGGAAGTGCTCCAATGGGCCCTTGGATGGTAACAAAGGATGAGGTGAAAGATCCGGATAACCTGGACATCTCTCTGCGGGTGAACGGAGAAGAAAGACAGCGTTCAAATACGGGGAGTCTGGTGTTTAATGTGAGCGGGCTGATAGCTTTCTTGTCAGAAATCATGACTCTGGAACCGGGAGATGTTATTTGTACAGGAACACCTGGAGGGGTAGGAGCGGCTCGTGATCCCCAAGTCTTTTTACAGGACGGAGATGTCGTGGATATTGAAGTCAGTGGGGTCGGTGTGCTGAAAAACAAAGTGAAGAAAGTGTAAGGAGGAATTGTCATGAAGGATGGGAAGGCCTATGCCAACCTTATAAAAGAAAAACTGGAGTTTTTTCCGGAACACGCTTCTTCTATGGAAGAGGAGCAAATCCGTTGGAAGCCCTCGGAAGAAGAATGGTCGATTATGGAACTGCTTTGCCACGTGGAAGAGTTTCCGTTATATTTCACCAACCAACTAGTAAACGTTGTGGATGGAAAGAACGAAACATGGGGCCGGAATGTGAAACATGAAGGCAGGCTACAGGCAGTGAATGCGGCTGATCAAAGAAATGTCGGCGATGTATTGAAAGGGATGGAAGAAACGAAAAAAACAACGGTATCCCGTTTGGAAAGAATGAGTGCGGAAGATTTGCAAATCGAAAAGCCGCACAACATTTCAAAATTCGGCACGAAGTCGATGGAATTTCTTGTCGAGCATTTTCTGGTGGAACATTTGGATACACATCAAAACCAGTTTAATCGAATTGTTTCTCAATATGAAGACAGAAACCAATAATGGAGGAGGATTATAATGGCGGAGACGAATGCATTTATGGAGAGTCAGGTCGTAAAAGATTTTAATAAGAAGATTGAAAAGAAAAGTCTGGGACCGCTCTGGAATGCAATTCCAGAGCTGGTCAGCAAAGAGCCGAAACCACTTGCCGTTCCGTATTTATGGAAATGGGAAACGCTCCGTAATTATTTAATGGAAGCCACAGAAATTTTCACTCCGGAAAGAGGCGGGGAACGCCGGGCCATCTACTTGCAGAATCCAGGCCTTAAAGACCGCGAACCATGGGGCTGGGGAGCTGCCACCCAAAACATTTATGCAGCGGTACAGCTTATTCTGCCAGGGGAACAAGCCCCTTCCCACCGCCATACCCAAAGTGCTCTTCGTTTTATCATAAATGGAGAAGGTGCATACTCTGTTATTAACGGCGAGCGCATGTATATGAATGAAGGAGACTTTGTGGTAACCCCGCAGGGGATGTGGCACGGCCATGGACATGATGGAGATGAACCGATGTTCTGGATGGATGTGCTGGATATTCCGTTCATTTATGCCACCGGCGGCACCTTTTTTGAGGGGCACCCTGAAGGTATGGAACCTGCGGTTTACCCCGATAATTATTCAAGCAAGCATTACCAGGGCGGTCTTGTACGGCCGAAAGCCGACCGGAAACCGAAAAAAGCTCCGGTTGGAGCATATACTTGGGAGCAGACAAAAGATGCTTTGGACGGCATGATGGAGTTTGAACCGGACTCTTTTGACGGCCATGCGGTAGAGTTTATCAATCCGTCGAACGGAGAGCCTGCGAATGCCAATATCGCTGCCTGGCTCCAGCGGCTCCCGGAAGGATATCATTCCAATGCTCACCGTCATACGAATTCTTCCATTTATTTTGTGCATGAGGGAGAAGGCTGCACTGTTATTGATGGGGTGAAATTTGAATGGGCAAAGGGTGACTTATTTATTGTCCCAAGTTGGTGCTGGCATGAACATGTTAATACGGGAGGAAAGAATGCTCACCTCTTTTCCGTGCATGACACACCAATTATGGAGCATTTCAATCTGCAGCGGGAAGAAGAGTATAAAGACAATAACGGTAAACAAAATATAAAAGAAACCTTCCAGCCGGATGAATAAAAACATTCAAGGCCCAGCTTGCAATGAGCAGCTGGGCCTTGAGTTGCTATACATGTTCTGCATCGTTATAACCCCACGGGAGACGAAGGGGGATTATCTCTTATACCGTGGATGGATGTTGTTTTTCTTATAGGTCCCGCCTTCGCCGAATTCCTGCAGTTCGAGGGAGAGAGCCAGGTACCGTTTCTCAAATAGATCGGAGAAATGCGTCTCCATCACTTCAAATAATTTCTCAGAAATCATCGTCTTGTCTTCCTTCGACCGGCCGCCGCCGATTTTCAGCATGGCGTGGACGAAGGCATCGTCTTCGGTATCATCGGCGATGACGTAGTCGTTCAGCTCGATGGCGCGCGACCGGACCCCTCCGACAGGAAAAAGGTCGGGGTGGGCGGTCAGCACCTCATTGATTTTTTTCAGAAGGGCGCGGATGTCGCCGTCTGCTTTCAGGTTATCGGTATATTCGACGATGAAATGCGGCATGAGTGGGTTCCTCCTTACGCGTGGCGGATGTAGTTGGTCAGGGCGCCGATTCCTTCGATTTCGGTGACGACCGTATCGCCGGCATGCACCTGATCGAGCCCTTCCGGTGTGCCGGTCAAAATGACATCGTTAGGATTCAGGGTCATAAAGCTGCTCAAGTATTCAATCAGATCCGGAATCTTGAAAATCATGTCGGCTGTCGTCCCTTCCTGGGTCAAACGGTCGTTGATGTAGGTTTTCAGCGTTAGATTCATCGGATCGCCAATATCGTCGCGGTCGACAAACCAGGGGCCGAGCGGGGTGCACGTATCCCGGTTTTTCACGCGCAGGTTTGGGCGGTAATAGTTTTCGAGATAATCGCGGATGGCGTAATCGTTACCGATGGTGTAGCCGGCGACATAGTCGTAGGCGTTTTCTTTTTTTACATTTTTGGCAGTCCGGCCGATGACGACACCCAGTTCGCACTCATAGTGCATGTTTTCCGCTTTCTGCGGGCGCTTTGTTTCGCCGCGGTGGCCGATAAATGTGTTCGGGCCTTTCAGAAAGACAAGCGGTTCCTCAGGAGCTTTAAAGGAAAGCTCTTTGGCGTGGTCGGCGTAGTTCAGGCCGAGGGCAAAGGTAGTCTGCGGCTGCACCGGAGGCAGCCATTCTACGTCTTCTTCATTCAGAAGGCGTCCATCTTCCAGTTTGATGCTGCCGTTTTCCTCGACGGCATCGTGAAGAACGCCGCCTGCAGCGACTCGTGCTCGTTTCATGATTTGTGCCTCCTCCTTTATTGAATCGTGTTTTCGAGTGTGCCGATCTGTTCAATGGTAACCTGGACGTTATCGCCTTTCTGCACGCGCGGGGGGCGGGCCGGTGTGCCGGTGAGCAGCACATCTCCTTCATACAGGGTCATGAATTCCGTGACGTCAGCTAAGAGCCGGGGAATGGAGCGTACCAATCCGGCAGTGGAAGCTTTTTGTTTTGTTTCGCCGTTCACCTTCGTTTCGATCGTAAGCTGATCGGGATCCGGCACATCAGCTTTATCAACAATCCAAGGTCCGACCGGGCAGAATTTATCCCGTGCTTTCTGTTTGATGGGAGGACGGTGGAAACTCTCGAATGGCAGGCTGATATCATTTGCAGCCGTAAATCCGTCAATATACTCCCATGCGTTTCCGGGATTTACCTGTACGGCTGTTTTTCCGATCACAATGCCAAGAGATGCTCCCGTCTGGAGTTCGTTTTCGTCTTCGGGCATCGGCACCGGATGCTGGTGCGGGTTCAGTGTGTTCACTGGTTTGATGTAAAGCACTGGAGCTTCCGGCGGTTTGTTGTACGGTTTTTCGTGAAGAGCATCTCCCAGTTCATCCAGTTCTTCCTTATAATTCAAAGCTGCGCCGTACACAGTCCCGTTCACCGGAACGCGCCATGTCACGTTTTTGTCCGGCAGGCCGCGGACGTCGTTGGTTTCGGGATGAACGTCCAGCGCTGCAGGATGTATTTTCTCGTTGTAAATCCCCTTGGCAGTTACCATAGTCTTCACTCCTTTATTCGTGATACGAAAACGCATTCACTATATAATATATTTAATAATATATGATTTTGATTAAAAGTTCAAATAAAGAACAGTTTCTATATAGTCATATCCCTGCCGAAATGAAATGGGCAGAAGCGGAAGGCGGCGACTCCTGCGGGAAGAGCATGAGGCGAAGACACCGCAGAACGAGCCGGTCAGGCTCGTTTGAGGAGGCTGAGGCCATGCCCGCGGAAAGCGTCCACCTGCAGCGAATGCTTCTTTAACTTTAATGCTTGCTATGTTTACGCTCTGTTTTCGTATGCATCCAGTGTGTTGAGTTTGTGCTGCCGGGCAAAGGCTTCAACGGCATCTTTTGTCGGCGGATCTTCGATGAGATCGATCAGCTGATCATGCTCTTCCACCGAATGCGGCGCGCGCATCGGAAAATAGGCAAAGCCGGCAGTACGGACGGTATCGAGCTTTTCCCAGGACGCTCGGATGTCTTCGACGAGAAGCTGATTCGGACAGTGCGAATATATCGCAAAATGAAACGACTTGTTCAGTTCGCTGAACCTGTTTAAGTCATACTGCTGGAGGCACTCTTTCATATTGCGATTGATCTCTTTAATTTCTTCGATATGTTCGTCTTTCATGTGACCGATGCTGAGTTTGGTCGCATAACCCTCCAGCACAGCAAGCATTTCAAGCGTCTGCTTATAGACTTTCTCGTCGATCGACAGCACAAGTGCTCCGGCGTTCGGCCGGTATTCAATCAGATTGTCGGCTTCGAGCCGGCGGATTGCTTCCCGAACTGGAATGTGGCTCGATCCGACCTCTTTGGCGATCTGGTCGAGAATAATGCGCTGGCCGGGGGCATAGGTGCCATCCAGAATTCTGTCTTTTATAACGGTGTACGCATATTTGGTCTTGTTCATCTTTTTTTCCATAATTTTATTATATATTTTTTTATATATAATATCAAATCTAAAGGTGCTGTCCGCCTGCTTTTCCGTCCGGGTAGAAAGACGATTCAAACAAATCGATAAAACGCTGTGCCGCCTTCGTTAAATAGCGGTCCTTATTCCATATAATAGCAGGATCGGCCGTGACCGAAAAGTCATTAATGTTCATGACCCGGATGTTTTCATAAGAAAAAGCATACAAGGTGGATTTTGGAATAATGGTAGCACCGAGTCCCGCAGCGGTTAACGACAACAGCATCGAGGCATCCGGACATTCGCAGATGACATTCGGTTCATTGCCGTGGCGCCGGCATTCGTTGACGATCAGCTCAAACTGCCCGGCCCCGCTGATACGGTGCAGCAGCATCAGCGGCATCTCTCCGATTTCTTTCATATCCACATTTTTGCGGTGTGCGGCAAAGGTATTCCATTCTCCGGGAAGAACGAGAACATAGCGTTCCGATGGCAGCGGCAGCATATGGAATTCTTCCGGATCGACCGGCAGGCGGACGACAGCAAGCTCGATCTCGCGGTTCCGGATGCTTTCGGCAAGATAGAACGTATCGCCTTCGCGGAGTTTAAAAATGATGTGGGGATGCCGTTCGCGCATCTGATTCATCTGTTCCGGCAGAAAAGAAAAGCAGGACTTATTCGATCCGATCGTCAGGGTGCCGCGGATGCCTTCATCGATTTCCTGCACCTCGGTAACCGTATCTTCAAGATCATGCATAATCTTCAGCGCTTTATGATAGAGAATCTTTCCGGCTTCGGTTAGTTCGATGTTGCGGCCGTTTTTCTGAAACAGGTCAATGTTCAGTTCCTCTTCCATGTTTTTCAGCTGCTGGCTGAGAGGCGGTTGTGCCATATGAAGGCGTGCAGCCGCTCTGGTGACCTGCCCTTCTTCTGCCACGGCACAGAAGTAACGGAGCTGTCTGATATCCATACCTGTCCCTCCCTTTTAAAATGATAACGCTTTCCTGTAAGTCCATCATATACGAATAACGTATGGATTATCAATATTATTAATATTTTTCATATATACAAAGGCATGCTATCTTGAAGGTGCAGGTTATTTGAAAGCGTTAACAACAAGGAGGTATCCTTCATCATGGCTGATTCACGTCTCCAGGATGTCAGTGAAGCAGGAAAACAGGTAATTGAATCGATTTCTGATATTCCATTGTATATCGACGGCACATTTGCAAGTGCTGCGTCCAACGAAACGTTTGACAATATTTCTCCTTTTACGAACACAAAAATCAACAGTGTGGCTTCCGGCGGTGAAGCGGATATTGAAAAAGCCGTAAAAGCTGCGCGGAAAGCCTTTAAGGGCGAATGGGGAAACCTGAAACTGAAAGAACGGCTGAACTACATTTACAAAATCGCGGATCTGATTGATGAGCATATTGATGAGATCGCACCTCTTGAGTCTTACGACACCGGGCTTCCGCTCAGCCAGACGAAAAAAATGGTGGCCCGCGCCGCCCAGAACTTCCGTTTTTATGCGGAAATGGTATCGAGCCGGCTGGTTGGGGAGGTTTATCAGGTTGACGATGACTTCATCAACTACACGATTCATAAACCGGTCGGCATTGCAGGCCTGATCACGCCGTGGAACGCACCGTTTATGCTTGAAACATGGAAGATTGCACCCGCTCTTGCAACCGGTAACACAGTCGTGCTGAAGCCGGCGGAATGGTCGCCGCTCACAGCCAACCGGCTTGCTGAAATCATTGATAAGGCGGAGCTGCCGGACGGAGTGTTCAACGTCGTGCACGGTTTCGGGGAAACAGCAGGTGCGTCGCTCGTTGCCCACCCGGATGTTGAGCTGATCTCCTTTACCGGCGAAACGACCACCGGTGCGGAAATTATGAAGAACGGTGCCGACTCGCTGAAGCAGTTCTCGATGGAGCTTGGCGGCAAGTCACCAATCATTGTTTTCGATGACGCTGATGTCGAACGGGCGCTGGACGCTTGTACATGGGGCATCTTCTCCTTCAACGGAGAACGCTGTACCGCCAACTCGCGGCTGTACGTTCATGAAAACATCGCTGAGTCATTCAAGGAACGGCTGAAGGAACGGGTGCACAACATCATCGTCGGTGATCCGATGAAAACCGAGACCCAGGTCGGACCGCTCATTCATACAAACCACTATGAAAATGTGAAACAATATCTTGAACTGGCGGAACAGGAAGGCTGTGAAGTCGTCAGCGGCACGGTACCAGAAGAGATGAAAAGCGGGAACTTTATCGCACCTACTGTACTTTTGAACGCCGACAACAGTATGCGCGTTGTGCAGGAGGAAGTGTTCGGTCCGGTCATAGCCGTGATGACATTCAAAGATGAAGAAGAAGTGATCGAAAAAGCGAACGATGTCCGCTACGGCCTCGCCGGTTACGTCTGGACGAAAGATATCCAGCGCGGCCACCGTGTCGCCCAGAAAGTCGATTCCGGCATGCTCTGGGTCAATTCCCAGAACGTCCGCGACCTCCGCACACCATTCGGCGGGTCAAAGCACAGCGGCATCGGCCGGGAAGGCGGCCATTATGCGTTTGAATTCTACACCGAAGTCCAGATTATTCACGTCGCGTTAGGCGACCATCACATTCCGCAGTTCGGAAAATAATAGATTCCAGTATAAAGGAGGAAACACCAATGCCAGCAAAAACAGGAGCCGAATACAAAGAAAGACTCAGACAGGCGGGCAACAATGTGTATATCCACGGAGAGCGCGTCGAAGATCCAACCACGCACCCGGGCTTTAAGAACGTGATTGATTCGATGGCCCGGCTGTATGACCTTCAATACGAAAAACCCGAGAAAATGCTTTACACGTCGCCGACCACCGGCGAAAAGGTGGGAATGACCTTTTTCCAGCCGCAGACGATCGATGACCTCGTGAAACGCCGCGAAGCGATTCAGGAATGGGCCAGGACATCCGGCGGCATGCTCGGCCGTTCCCCGGATTACCTGAACGCTGAAGTAATGGCGATGGGTATTGCCAACGACCTGTTCGCCGAAGATGATCCGATGTTTGCCGAGAACGCGAAAAACTACTATGAGTATGCAAGAGAAAATGACATCAGCCTCACCCACACGCTGATTCATCCACAGGTGAACCGGCAGAAAGCGCAGCATGAACAGAAAGACGCCAACGTGGCCCTGCATCTGGTGGAAAAACGTTCCGACGGCATTATTGTAGACGGCGCCCGGCTGCTTGCGACCCAGGGCGGTATTACCGATGAAATTCTCGTGTTCCCGTCGACGGTGAAAAAATCCGGAGAGCACGACGATCCGTATTCCCTCGCATTTGTCGTGAAAAACAACACGCCCGGCCTGAAATACATCAGCCGTGAATCCTTCGACTATGGAAAAAGCGAATGGGACCATCCGCTCAGCAGCCGTTTTGAAGAAGGAGACGCCATTGTTTACTTTGACCACGTCTTTGTTCCATGGGAAAACGTCTTTGTATGCGGCAACTCCTCGATCTGTAACCGCACGTTTATGGAAACGAATGCGGTGGTGCACATGTCTCATCAGGTTGTAGCCAAAAACGTCGTAAAAACGGAATTCCTGCTCGGTGTCGTGCTGAAGGTGATGGAATCCATTGGTATTGACCAGTTCCAGCACGTCCAGGATAAAGGAACCGAAATCATGCTCGTACTCGAAACGATGAAATCCCATCTGTTCCGCGCCGAACAAAACGCAACGCTTGATAAATGGGGAACGATGACACCGGATTTTGAAGCGCTGAACGCGGCAAGAAACTGGTATCCGAGAGTTTATCCGCGTCTTGTGGAAATTCTCCGTATTCTCGGCGCATCCGGTTTGATGGGTATTCCGACGGAAGAAGACTTCCACAACGAAGAAATCGGACACCTCGTCAACCGCGGCCTGCAGGCGAAGAATCTCGAAGGTTATGAAAGAGTGAAACTGTTCCGTCTGGCCTGGGATATGACAATGAGTGCATTCGGCAGCCGGCAGATGCATTATGAATATTACTTCTTCGGCGATCCAGTCAAAATGGGCATGTCCTATTTTGAACAATATGACAAAGAGCCGTACAAACAATACGTGGAAGACTTTTTGGACAGCGTGAAATCGTCCAAACCGGACTTCTCCAACATTTAAGGGGGGAATCATCATGTACTTTGATATTATCCGGTGCGGGCGGGCGGTCCTGCACGTCACTGATCTGGAAAAGTCGAGAGCGTTTTATGACGCGCTCGGCTTTATTGAAACCGATTCCGATAGCGAAAATATTTTTTTCCGGGGGCTGGAGGAACACAATCACCACAGTCTATGGCTGAAAAAGAAAGCCGAGCCGGCGCTTGAAGTTATCAGCTACAAAGTTCGCTCGGAAGATGATCTGGATGCTTTGGCACGCTTCTTTGAATCGCAGCAGCGGGACGTCATCTGGATGGAAGCCGGATCCCAGAAAGCACTGGGACGTTCTCTCCGGGTGATGGATCCAAGCGGCCTGCCGGTAGAGTACTATGCCCAGATGGATACCGCAGAGCGGATGCTCCAGCGCTACGATGTGTACAAAGGCGCCAAAGTCCAGCGGATTGATCATTTTAACTGTATGGTGCCGGATGTTGAAGGAGCGCACAATTATTATATCGATGAACTTGGCTTTGCCTGCTCGGAGTATACGGCCGGTGAAGAGGAACGGATCTGGGCGGCGTGGCTGCACCGGAAGCCGAGCGTCCATGATGTGGCGTTTATGAATGGACCTGGGCCGCGGCTTCACCATGTCGGTTTCTGGCTGAAAGATCCGATGAGCCTGATTGACGGCTGCGACTACCTGGCCGCTAAAGGGTTCGCCCCGAGTATTGAGCGCGGTCCGGGACGCCACGGTTTGTCGAACGCCTTTTTCCTTTACCTCCGTGATCCTGACGGGCACCGCATTGAGCTCTACAACGGCGACTACCTGACAAGCGATCCGGACTTCAAACCGATCCGCTGGGATCTGAACGACCCGATGCGCCAGACCTTCTGGGGACATGAAGCACCGGACAGCTGGTTTGAAGAAGCAACCGAAGTCCTTGATATTCATTCAGGAAGCAAGCAGGATTTGCAGGACCCACTTTTGAAGAAAAGAAAGCCGAATTTTGTAACCTGATAGAAAGAAAGGATATGGTGGATTACAATGCTTAAACATGAAATCCCTGCTTATCAAGCTCTCTTTTTGAATGGAGAATGGAAAGAACCAAAAGAATACAAGTCGTTATACGCTCCTTTTGATCAGCAGGAACTGACAAAGATTCCGTCAGCCGGCGAAGACGAAGCGGAAGCTGCCGTGCAGGCAGCAGTAAAGGCAAAGCCTGCCATGAAGCAGATGCCTGCGCACCAGCGCAGCACGATTCTTTCCAATCTGGCCCGCCTGCTGGAAGAAAATAAGGAGCGGGCAGCGGAACTGATTGCGCTCGAAGCCGCAAAACCTATTGCGACAGCGAGAGGTGAAGTGGCCCGGACGATTCAGACGTACACGTTTGCTTCCCAGGCAGCCAGCGGGCTGTACGGGGAAACACTCCCGATGGACGCGGCTCCCGGCGGGGAAAACCGAATTGGTTATACCACACATGAGCCGCTCGGCGTGATCGGTGCCATTACTCCGTTTAACTTTCCAATGAATCTCGTGGCCCATAAAGTCGGCCCGGCGATTGCGACCGGCAACACGATCGTGTTGAAGCCGGCCTCCCAGACACCGCTGTCGGCATTCTTCCTGGCACAACTGCTGGAAGAAGCGGGGCTTCCTGCGGGAGCATTGAATGTCATGACCGGAAGCGGCCGCGTGATCGGCGATAAGCTTGTCACAGATGACCGGGTCAGTATGATTACGTTCACCGGCAGTCCGGAAGTCGGAAAGCAGATCCGCGGCCGGGCAGGCCTGAAAAAAACAACGCTTGAACTCGGTTCCAACTCGGCTCTCATCGTGGATGAAAATACGGACCTCGATCAAATCGTGCCGCGCTGCGTACAGGGAGCGTTTGCGTTCCAGGGGCAGGTCTGCATCTCTTTGCAGCGGATTTATGTTCACGATAATATATTCCGGACGTTTGTCGATAGATTCACCGAAGAAACGAAAAAACTGAAAACCGGTGACCCACTGGACGAAGGAACGAACGTATCGGCGATGATTTCACCGGATGATGCCGACCGTGCATTGTCCTGGATCAAAGAAGCACAGGACAGCGGAGCCAATGTGGAAACGGGCAATACAAGCGAAGGAAACGTCGTTCTGCCGACCGTTTTGACAGGGGTGCCGAGCGATCAGAAAGTATCCTGCGAAGAAGTATTCGCGCCGATCGTCCTGATCAACAGCGTGTCATCGGTGGAAGAAGCCATCGGGGAAGTCAATGATTCCAGGTACGGGCTGCAGGCCGGTATTTATACACGGGACATCCAGAAAGCCATGAAAGCGTCCGAACAGCTTGAAGTCGGCGGTGTATTGATTAATGACTTTCCAACCTTCCGCGTCGATCATATGCCGTACGGCGGTGTGAAAGAGAGCGGAACGGGCCGGGAAGGCATCAAGTACGCGGTGGACGAAATGACAGAGCTCAAGCTGACTGTCATCAACAATAATTTTTAACGAGGTGATAACATGGATGATCGTATGTTTAAGGCAGCGATGGGGAAATTCGCCACAGGGGTAACGGTCATTACGACAGAAGTCGACGGTCAGGTCCATGGCATGACAGCAAACGCCTTTATGTCTGTTTCGATTGACCCGAAACTGGTATTGATATCTGTTGCCAACAAAGCCAATATGCTTGATTTGATCAAACAGTCCGGCCAATTTGCTGTTAATATTTTATCGGAAAGCCAGCAGGATAAATCCATGATATTTGCCGGACAGCTGAAGGACCGGGAAGTGGAATTTGAACGATTTGAAGGATTACCGGTCATCGAAGACTCCCTGGTGACGCTGGCCTGCGATGTGCATCAGACGCATTTAGCCGGAGACCACACTCTATTTGTCGGCGCGGTGAAGAATCTTCAGCTGCAGGACAGCCAGCCGCTGACGATTTATGAAGGGAAATATAAGGACATCAGCGATAAAGCAGCCACTGAAGTGTAAACGGGAGGGACCGTCATGAGAACCATTCATGTGCAGCATCCAATAGAGAAAACCATACAGGATAACAGCGAACCGTGTGTGATGGCACTAGGCTTTTTTGACGGTGTGCACCTGGGCCATCAGGAAATCATCAAAACAGCGAAAACCATCGCAGATCAGAAAAACCTGAAGCTCGCTGTCATGACCTTTTTTCCTCATCCAAGTACGGTTATCAAAAAAGGAAATCAGATAACCCGCTATATTACGCCGCTCTCCGTGAAGGAACGAATGTTTGAAAAGCTCGGGGTCGACCTTCTCTACATCACAGCGTTCGACATGAACGTGGCCAAAGTGCCGCATAAAGACTTTGTCGATGATTACCTGTACGGCCTGAAATGCCGCCATGCAGTCGCCGGCTTTGACTACACGTACGGGTTCAAGGGCGAAGGCAACATGGCGCAGCTGAATCTTGATGCAGACGGCCGTTTTGGGGTGACAACGGTGGAAAAACTGGAGAAGCATCATCAGAAGGTCAGCTCCACCCTTCTCCGCCAGCTGATCACGACCGGGCGGGTCGAGCATATTCCGAACTATCTCGGCGGCCGTTATGAAATACAGGGGATTCTCCGCCGGGAAGAGCATCGGTACCGTCTCTATATCGACACGGACTATCTTCTTCCGTCGCCGGGATCCTATGAGGTCACTCTTAAGAGCGGCACGGTGGTTACGAAAGGCATGTGTGAAGTGAAGTCCGGCGACAAACCGGGAGAACTGACCCTGCATACCTTTTATGATCTGCCGTTTAATGTTGACACGCCGGTGCAGCTGTTATGGGAAAACTTTATTGCCGATTACGACATGGATGCGTTCCACGCCCAGCTTCCGTTTGATGAACTGGAATTGAGTATGTAATTAGTAAAAGCTCTCATTGCTTTATGCAATGGGGGCTTTATTATTGGAAAGAACGACCCTCTTTTGACTAAATTGATAAAAAGTTTTATAATATATTTTCACAAAATTTAAAAAGAAGGATGTTTTATGCTCAAAAATATACTATCAACTACCACACAAAAAGGTCTTAATCTGAGAGTACTCTATCACTGCATTAGAAACGAAAGCGAATTAACAAGAGCTGAGATAGCCGAACGGACAGGGTTGAAACTTAGTACCTGCGCACGATTGATTGAAGAACTGATAGAAATGTGGTTGATATATGAAAGCGGGGAAGCAGAATCCAGCGGGGGACGGAAACCGAAAAAGTATTCGATTGAACCATCTGTTAATTACCTGATTGGAATAGATATATCCAGAACGTTTTCCAAAGTTTTATTAATGCAGCTGGATCTGCAGATTCTGGAAGAAGAAAAATTTAATATGGATGAAACCAGCAGTCCTGAGATAATGATCGGTAAGTTTATTGCTTGTATTCATACTCTGCTGGAGAAACGCGAATTGTCCATTAATTCCATTCTGGGAATAGGGATTGGAGCCATCGGTCCATTGGATATTGAAAAGGGGCTTATTAAGAAACCACTTCATTTTCCTGCGCCCGGCTGGGAAAATGTGCAGATCACGAAAATACTAAAAAAAGAATTTAATACAGAAGTGGTTCTGGATTACGGTGAAAATACCGCTCTTGATGCAGAGCGACGGCACGGTGCTGCGAAGGAAAACAAAAGTGTGGTGTATATCAACAAAGGTGTCGGTATCCGGCTGGGCCTGATGCTGAATAAAGAAATTCTTCGTTCTTCAGGAGGAGATAAAGTCGGAGCTTTTGGCCAGGGGCATATGGTGGTGGATATACACGGGAAAAAATGTGCCTGCGGCAATTACGGCTGTATGAATGCTTACTCCACGATTCCAGCGTTAGTGGAAGATGTGCAGGACCGTTTGAAAGAAGGGCGCCCATCCCTTCTAAAACCAGATAATGCGTCAGACGTCACATTCCCGGAAGTATTGGAAGCTGTAGAAAAAGGTGATAATTTATGTGAAGAAGCGGTGAAACATGCAGCCTATTATTCTGCGGCGGGCTTGGCAAATATTATTATCATTTTTCATCCGGATAAAATTATATTAAGCGGACCAATGTATAGATATTTAGATTTATATTACCGAACAGTGATAGAAAATGCTGAAAAACGGTATAAAAAGTTATTTCCTCAGCTGGAAGTAGCTTTCAGCCAAGGGGAGCTTGGTGAAAATGCAGCAGGAATCGGAGCCGGAAGTCTCGTTTTGGACTACTTGTTGTCTCCATAAGAAGCATCCAAAATGGAATCAAGGGTTTGAACAACCTGTTTATAAGTGCTTTTTTATTGATATATATATTGATTTATAAAAAACTTTTGACTGAATTGATATAAAGTATTATAATTTCAGATAAATAGATAAATTCTAAAAACTTTAGATCATTGTAATGAAGGGGGAGGATATTCTGGTGAATGTATCTGCAGATAAAGTATTAATAAATGGAAAATTTTATTGCGGGGGAAAGGAGCAAAAGTTCACAGATGCTGTAGCAATAAAAGACGGAAAATTGGAATTATTAGGAACATTTGAAGCAAAAAAGTTAATCGGCGCTGCAACAGAAGTGGTGAATTTAGAAGGGAAGATGGTGCTGCCGGGTTTTATGGATCCTCATATTCATGCACTTCATGGTGGATATAAAAAACTATTTGAGTGTAATCTCCCGGAGGGTGATGAGGTAAAACTCGACGATATTTTGGAAGCGATTTCAATATATGTGAAACAAAATCCGGATAATGAGTGGGTTGTTGGAGGAAACTGGGCATTTGGGATTCATTCTCAACTCTCCAAAGAATTGCTGGATAACATTGATTCCACACGACCGATGGTATTCTTTGACTTCAGCACACACAATGCATGGGTGAACAGTAAAGCGCTGGAAAGAGCAGGGATTGATAATAAGACACAAGAGCCGGAAGGAGGTCACTTACCAAAGAATGAGAATGGGGAACTAACTGGGCTGCTTGTTGAGAATGCATGTAATTTAATTGAGCCATTTCTCCCGTATAGAAAAAGAGAAGAACTATATAAAGCGGGAGTATGGGTATCAGATTACTTGAATTCAAAGGGCATTACAGGCATCAAAGATCCAGCAGTGGATGAAGAGTTGTTAGAAGTTTATGCAGCACTGACGGATGATAAAAAGTGGAATGTGAGAACAGGAACCCACTTAATGTGGAAATGTGACTACGGAAATAATATTCCATACGAAGAGCAGAAGAACTTGGTATACAGACGGTGGGACTATGAACGGGATAACCTGGATACCAATTATGCCAAAATGTTTCTTGATGGTGTTCCGGCTTATAAAACAGCTGCTTTCCTTGAACCTTATCCAGGAGAAGAAGCAGAAAACCATGATCCTTTAGAGATGTTGTTAGTAGACCCGGAAGTTTTAAAACAGGATCTTATCGCATTGGATCAGGCAGGAGTGACTGTCAAGATGCATGCGACAGGTGATGCCGCGGTGAGAGCTGGCCTGGATGCCATAGAGGAAGCCCGTACAGCTAATGGAAACAGCGGTCTGGTCCATGAAATAGCTCACAATGGCTTTGTTGATGAATCAGATATTCCTCGTTTTCGGCAGTTGCGCGCGTGTGCAGAGTTTTCTCCAACGTTCTGGTATCCAACGGCATTTCAAGAACAAAAAGCGACTTTACTGGGACAGGAAAGGGTGGCCGGAACATTTCCCGTAAGAAGTGTTTACCAGACAGGTGCTTTGGTTGTACGAGGTTCTGATTGGCCCGTTGCTTCTCCTGATCCGTGGATGGCGCTTGAAACGTTAGTGACTAGAAAAAATCCATTCATGGATCATGATGAAATCTTGAATGCGGCGGAAAGGCTTACTTTAGAAGAGGCGCTGGAGCTTTTTACGATAAATGCTGCTAAAACATTAAATGTGGAGCATAGGACCGGATCTATAGAAATTGGCAAAGCGGCAGACCTCATCGTAATAGATAGAGATCTATTTCATATCCCGCCGGAAGACATCCACAATGTTCGTGTTTGTCAAACCTTGTTGGATGGAGAAGTGGTTTACGACATCAATGAAAAGAAAGAATGACAATTTAAGGATATTATGTTTTAAAGTGAAATTATTTATAGAAAAGAGGTTTAACATGAATTTTTTAAATAAAAAAATCAGGTTGGCTGCTGTCCCCTTCATCGCATCTTTTCTGTTGTTATCGGCTTGTGGAGAGAGCAGTAGTAACGAGAATGCTGAAGGATCTTCAGGTGGTGATTCGAGTATTGATATAGCAACCCTTGCTGAAGGGACAGCCTTTCACGTGTCCGGATCCGGCATTGCCAGTTTAATAGGGGAGGAAACTCCAATAAATGCGACAGTGAACCCTTATTCGGGCCTGATGACATGGAAACAAATGATGCATGAAGGTGATGTGGATTTTGGTATCACTCAACGAGGGCTGGCCAGTTGGGCTTATACAGGATATGAAGAATTTGATATTCCGCAGACTGACAATGTACGAACCGTTGTATCGGGTAATTTCACGAATTTGACAGGGTTGGCGGTTCAGGAAGATTCAGGGATAGACAGCCTGAAAGACTTGGAAGGGAAAAAAGTGGCGGCAGGTTATGGCGGTGATCCAGGAACAGACAGGCTTGCAGAAATTCCGTTACTTAGTGTGGGTTTGTCATTTGAGGATGTAGAAACTGTACAGGTCGCAGATGCCCCTTCCGGAGTGGAGGCTTTGCGCAATGGCAGAGTGGATGCTGCTTTTGTAGGGGTGCCGACTCAGGGGACAAATCTGGAAGTCGATGAAGCAGTTGGCATAAAAGCATTGAATTTAGGGGGAGTATCACCTGACAATATTGATGATTTTCCGCAGGATTTCAAGGAAAGAATGCAGGAATTGAATCCAGGACTAAAACCTGTAGCTTTTCAAGGCGGATTAATTGAAGAGGAAAAAGTGATCTATGGATATCCGATTGACTTGCTGGCGGGTTCTCATGTATCGGAAGACACGGTGTATAAAATTACGAAAACGTTGTGGGAAAATTACGAGAAGCTTCATCAATATGGAAGCTGGCTGGAGGATTGGAACCATGATGTAATGTTCGATCCCAACCCGGGTGCTCCTTACCACGAGGGTTCGGTGAAATATTTTAAGGAAAATGATATTTGGACTGAGGAAGCAGAACAACATCAGCAGCAATTGCTGGAGGAGCAGTAATGAACAAACAAATATGGTGATTATGACGCAACAACTGGAAAAGACAGTATTCTTTTGAAAGGGACGATGAAATGGAACAAAGAGAATACTCGACAAACCGGGAACTTCATGGCTTTGTTTCAATGCTCTGGAAAAGTATTTTAATGCTCATTCCCATTACGGGCGTCCTGTTTATGCTTTCTGTGTACAGATACTTCGGTATGGACTTTTATCGGGAACAGTACGCGGGCGCGATTTTTGCATTAATTTTGGCAGGAGTGTTTATCGGTGTTCCGGCGGGCGGGAGAGCCGCTAAACACAAAGTTCCATGGTATGACTGGTTACTCACGCTGGCAGGTGCAGCGGTAGGGATGTACATCTTTATCTATTATCCTCAAATATTAATGAAGTTTGCGATGATAGATGCCGGTCGGTTGACTATGAGTGTTTTGGCGTTTGTGTTAATTCTGGAGGCGTTGCGAAGATTATTAGGTTGGACGCTTGTTATTATAGTGGGAGTCTTTTTTCTCTACGCCTTCACAGCACCGATGATGCCCGGACCTTTTCAGGGAGAAGCAACCTCTTTTGATCAATTAATGAATTATTTGTATTTAGACACGTCGAGTTTTTTAGATCTGCTTCGGCTGGCTGCAACAATGGGACTTGCGTTTATATTGTTTGGTCAGGTTCTGCTTCAGTTCAAAGGTGGAGAAATCTTTAACAATCTTGCTCTTACATTGTTCGGCAGATTCCGGGGAGGAGCTGCGAAAGCATCCGTTGTAGGATCCAGTTTGGTAGGGAGTATAACCGGAGGACCGGTGGCAAATGTAATGTTAACAGGAAATATCACGATCCCCTTGATGAAAAGAAATGGATATTCAAAAGAAGAGGCTGGGGCGATTGAATCCGTTGCTTCCACCGGAGGCGTGATTCTGCCTCCCCTCATGGGTATCGTAGCTTTTCTTATAGCAGATAATCTAGGTGTTCCATACCAGGAGGTAGCTATGGCTGCAGTTGTTCCGGCCTTTCTATATTATCTGTGCATCTTTGTACAAGTTGATTTTCGCGCAGCAAAAAAAGGGCTGGGAACCATTTCCGTAGATCTTCCATCCAAGAAAGATGTATTTTTCAAAGGAACATTGATACTTCCAATATTCGGAATACTTGTTCACTTCTTATTTATTGAAGGAAGGTCACCGGAAATAGCAGCGGTGTATTCGGCTTTTGCGGCTTTTCTTCTGCTTCTGATTCAAAAGGAGGCAAGACAGAATATACCTCAAAGGTTAATGAAAGCATTACAGAATACAGGTCAAATGATCCTGGAAATTGGGGTTATCCTGGCGGCTGCTGGTTTAATTGTAGGGATTATCAGAACAACAGGACTTGGATTTAATCTGGTTCAGGCATTAGTACAAGTTGGGCAATACGGCCTCTTCATTCTACTTCTGTCCAGTGCGGCTGTATGTATTGTATTGGGTATGGGAATGCCCGGAATCGCAGCATACTCCATTGTAGCAGTGCTGGTGGCTCCGTCTTTGGTGGAATTAGGAGTTACTCCCATTGCCGCCCACTTGTTCGTATTCTTCTTTGCGATTGTGTCCAATATAACACCTCCGATCGCTCTGGCATGTTTTGCGGCATCACCAATTGCGGGGGCAAATCCATATAAAATCGGCATGCAGGCGATTTCGTTTGGAGTTATGGCTTATATCGTCCCATTTTTATTTGTCTATGACCCGCTTCTACTCTTGAGTTATGAATGGACGCAGCCCTATGTAGATATTGGGTTATCAGTCATCTTAGCTGTTATTGGAAGCGTTGTTCTTTCGATCTGTTTTGTGGGGTATGCGTTTCATCCATTATCCATGATGCAGAGGTGCATTCTTGCGGGGGCTTCGGTCATGATGTTTGTACCGATCGGAGATATGCTTTGGAATGCAGCAGCCGGCCTGGTCGGCATTTGCATCGCAGCTGCTGTTTTTCTTGCAAACTATAAGTTCAAATCAAAACAGAAGAATCATTACGCAGAAGGACCTCTGGAAACAGACCAGTCTTCTATTTGAATTTCATAAAAAATGCAATGGAAGGGGAATTTGTCCGGAATGAAAGAGATAGATCAGCAACGGCTTTCCTCATTGATGAAAAGGGAGGAAGATCGCTTTAAAAAAGAGCATCCTGTTTCGCGCGATTATCATGAACGAGGAAAGAACTCATTGGTGCGCGGGGTGCCCATGCACTGGATGGATAATTGGCCGTCCCCTTTTCCTGTTCATTACAAAACGGCAAAAGGAGCCCATCTGACTGACGTCGATGAACGTCAATATGTAGATTTTTGTTTAGGGGATACAGGCGCTATGTTCGGTCATGCCAACGATATTATTTCGAAAGCCATACAGGAACAGGTCGAACATGGAAGTACAGTTATGTTTCCTTCCGAAGACGCCGCGATGGTAGGTGAAGATCTTCAGCAGAGGTTCGGTCTTCCCTACTGGCAGATGGCTACGTCTGCTACAGATGCCAACCGTTTTGCCATCCGGTTGAGTAGAATTAAAACAGAAAGAGATAAAGTTCTGGTGTTTAATGGAAAATACCATGGCTCGCTCGACGAAACACAGGTTTCCATTGATGAGGAAGGAAACATGGTACCGCAGCCAAGGGTCTCTCAAAATGCAGTAGACTTTAATAACACAACAAAAGTAATCGAATTTAATGATATCGATGCACTGGAACATGCGTTAAAAGATAGGGACGTGGCGTGTGTGTTGGCTGAACCTGTAATGACAAATGTCGGTATGGTCCCCCCTGATGATGGGTATCACCAAAAACTCCGGGATGTCACAAAACAAACTGGGACTCTCCTGATCATTGACGAGACGCATACGATATCGACCGATCACCGGGGTTACACTGGTGCATATGGATTGGAGCCGGATTTGTTCGTGCTGGGGAAAGCGGTGGCGGGAGGGATACCTGCTGCAGTATACGGCATGACAGAAGAGATGGCGGAAGTACTGGAACAGTATACAAACAAAGATGGATATGCAATCAGCCATTGCGGCTTTGGCGGTACATTGGCTGGAAATGTGTTAACTCAGCGCGCAGTAAAAGAAACCTTGAGTCAAGTGATGACCGAAGAAACCTATGCGCATATGATTGCGATGGCCCGGCGGTTTGAAGAGGGTGTTCGGGAAGTTATTAACGAAACAGCATTGCTCTGGCACGTAACAAGAATCGGAGCACGGGTGGAATACATGTTCAACGATACTCCTCCCGGAAATGGAGGAGAAGCTAAAAACATGCGTGATGCAGAATTGGAAGCATATCTCCATCTATTTCATCTGAACCGGGGAATCTTGATTACTCCATTTCATAGTATGGCTCTAATGTGCCCCTATACTACGAAAGATGATGTCGATCATCATACCCGTGTCTTCCGGGATTGTTTATTAGAGCTTGCTTGATTATAAAGGTGGTGATGTTGTGCAGGTTGTCCTTATTACAGGCTGTAGCAGCGGGTTTGGATATCTCAGTGCTTTGACGTTTGGCAGAAAGGGATATCAAGTATATGCGACGATGAGAAATGTTACAAAATCCCAGGAATTAGTAGAAGAAGCAGAGTCAGAGAAACTTGCCGTATCCGTTCTGTCTATGGATGTCTCGGATGAAACCTCCGTCCATCAGGCTGTCTCCAAAGTACTGCAAAAAGAAAAGAAGATCGATATCCTGGTAAACAATGCCGGTGTTGGATGTTTAGGTCCGGTGGAGTGTCTCGATCTAAACCTGTTGAATTATGCGTTTGAAACAAATTTTTATGGACCGCTGCGCACCACAAGGGCTGTTCTTCCAACGATGAGAAATCAGAAGTCCGGGGTCATTGTTAATGTGGCGTCAATTGATGGAAGAATACCGGGAAGACCTATAAATTGGGGGTATGCAGCGACCAAACATGCTCTGGGTATTATGAGTGACGCCCTTGCTCTGGAAGTAGAACCCTTTAATATAAAAGTGCGTCAAATTGAACCCGGTTTCTTTGCAACAAAAATATTCGAGAATCGTGCGTTGAAAGAAGAAATGGTAAAACAACAGAAAGCCATTTCAGAATCGCCCTATAAAGATATGGAATATGCTGTAAAATCAATGGCGGAAAGCAATGTGAAACAAGCGGCGGATCCGCAGATAGTCGCAGACGCGATTGTTGAAGCAGCCGAGTCAGAACATGTATTTCCAGTACATTACCCGGTAGGAGCTGACGCAGAAGAAGAATTAAATGAAACCCGCACAAAGAGCGAAAAAGAATTGGCAGAATCATGGAAACGATCAGTCGGACTGTTTGGGTGAGTAAAAGGGGGAGTCAGCTTGTCTTTTCACAATAAAACAGTATTGGTCACTGGAGCTGCCCAGGGAATTGGCAGAAACATTGCAGCATGTTTTCTGGAGCGTGGGGCTTTTGTATTTCTCAATGATGTGAATTCGAATAAAGTAAACCGGGCTGCTGAAGAAATGAAACAGGGTGAAGGTCAGGTCCGGGCTGTTTCAGGAGACATTTCGGATGAAAAGTTTGTTGCCGAATTAATGCAGCACGTCACAGCTGAGACGGGTGGAATCGATATACTTGTAAATAACGCCGGGATCTCTCCCCGGCATAATGGAAAGAAAACAGAAGTCGAAGATATGACACTTGAAGAGTGGGAACAGGTGATGGCTGTTAATCTCAGAAGTCAATTTTTAACCAGCCGGGCAGTGATCCCAGCGATGAAACAAAAGAGATGGGGAAGGATTATTAACATGTCATCGCAGGCCGCCAAAATTCGTCCGGCAGAAATCTGCGGCGCTGACTATATTGCATCGAAATCAGGGGTGCTTGGACTGACAAGAGCTCTGGCTGTGGAGCTCGGATCATATGGTATTACCGTTAATTCTGTATGCCCGGGTCTGACCGAATCAGAGATGTTGTCCGATGTGAAAAATCAGGATCAGACTGCTGACTACCAGGAGCAGATACCGGTTAATCGGCTTGGGGCACCAGAGGACGTAGCCAATGCCGTATTGTATTTAGCCGACCCTGCTTCGAATTTCATTAACGGCACTTCGTTGGATGTTAACGGCGGATATCATATGAACTGATAGAACGAAAATATATGAAAATGTATATGAAATTATATGGATTACAATATCTAATGGGAGGAACAAAAATATGCAGCAGGTTAAACAAACATTTTATAAAAATTTTATTAACGGTTCCTGGGTGGGTGATACAGCCGAGTCGGCGATAGAAGTCATTAATCCGGCGGAGAACAACTGTATAGGAAGAGTAGCCAATGCCGGAAAACAAGAAGCAGAAGCAGCAGTAGCTGCTGCATCAGACAGTTTCAAGGGATGGTCCCGCCAGACCGCCAGGGAGCGGGCGAATAAATTATGGAAGTTATACGACGTCGTGCTAAACAACAAAGAGGAAATTGCAGATGTCATTACATTAGAGTGCGGGAAGCCGAAAAAACAGGCTTTAATGGAAGTGGTCAACGGAGCGGAATATATCCGCTGGAATGCTGAGGAAGCCCGCCGTTCTTATGGTACGACAGTGCATGCGATGGATTCTTCGAAACGCCTGCAGATTAATAAAGAACCAGTAGGTCCGGTAGCCGCGATCACACCATGGAATTTTCCATTCAGCATGATAGCACGAAAGTTATCACCTGCTTTGGCAGCAGGCTGCACTGTCGTACTTAAACCTGCGGAAGAGACACCGCTTTCTGCTGTGAAGTTTTTTGAAATGGCTGAAGAGGCTGGATTCCCGGCAGGAGTTATAAATTTAGTAATTGGAGATCCGGAACCGATAGGAAATACACTGCTGGCAGATAAACGGATTCGAAAAGTGACATTCACCGGGTCAACAGAAGTAGGGAAAATGCTGTATCAGAAAGCTGGAGAACAAGTGAAACGAATTTCAATGGAATTGGGCGGACATGCTCCTGTTATTGTTTTTGATGACTGTGATATGGATGCAGCGGTTCAGCAGATCACACGCAGTAAATTCAACAATACCGGACAGACTTGTATCTGTGTAAACAGGATATACGTGCAGGATACCGTGATTGATGAATTCACGCAGAAATTGAAACTAGCTGTAGATCAACTGAACATTGGCGACGTTCATAACACCGAAACAGATGTGGGACCGTTAATTAATAAAGACAGCCTTATTAAAACGAACAGTCACGTCCAGGACGCTGTTGCTAAAGGTGCAGAAATTGTTACAGGAGGAGCGGAAAATACTGCTCCAGGCTTTGAGGATGGTTTTTATTATCAACCGACAGTACTGAAGGGTGTGACGAACCGCATGCAAATTGCCTCTGAAGAAACATTCGGCCCTGTTGCACCGATTTTTTCATTCAAGACCGAAATGGAAGCGGTAGAAGAAGCGAACAATACGGATTACGGATTGGCCGCCTATATTTTCACCAATGACTTATCCCGTTCACACCGTCTTTCAGAAGAGTTGGAATATGGAATGGTAGGTGTTAATGATACTATTCTTGCGCAGGTAGAAGGGGCATTCGGCGGCGTGAAAGAAAGCGGCGTCGGTAGAGAAGGGGGGCCGTCTACCCTGGATGACTTTTTGGAAAGCAAATTTGTGTCAACGATCATTAATCAGAACAGGGAGGGCTGAAAATGAAAGGAAAGGCCTTGGAAGAACAGAATAAAGCAAATCAATTGAAGGAGTGGGATAAAAAGCATTTTTTGCATCCGACATCCCCATTAAGAGCCCAGCAGGAAAATGGACCGGCCCATGTATTTACAGAAGGAAAGGGGATTTATCTGACAGATGTGGATGGAAAACGGTACATTGACGGTCTATCTGCTCTCTGGAATGTAAATCTGGGCTACGGTCGCTCAGATATAGCAGAAGCGGCAAAAGAACAAATGGAAACACTACCATTTGTTTCTTCCTTTAATAATTATTCGAATGAACCCGCTATTCGTTTGTCCCGAAAAATAGCAGAGGTGTCACCTGGCGATTTAACTGTATCTTTCTTTACATCTGGTGGGTCGGAGTCCAACGAGACCGCATTTAAGTTGATCCGTTATTATTGGAAACTGAAAGGACATCCGGAACGCAGGAAGGTTATCAGCATCAACCGTGCATATCACGGAGTGACAATGGGGGCGACGCAGGCCACCGGCATGGATACATTCAGTGAATTTGCTACTGCCCCTGCCCCTGACTTCCTGCAGGCGAAACCGTTTTTGACGGAATGCGAACAGGGGGATAAAAATCACCCTGACTATGAGCATTCGATCCGAGGTGTTATTGAACGGGAAGGAGCAGAAACGGTTGCTGCTGTTATAGTGGAACCTATCCAGGGTGCTGGAGGTGTAAATGTCCCTCCACCCGGATATTTGCAGGCGTTGCGGGACCTTTGTGATGAACATGGCATCTTTATGATTTCGGACGAAATTATCTGTGGTTTTGGGCGGACAGGCACATTATTCGGTATGGAGAACTGGGATGTCATTCCAGATATGATGACAGTAGCCAAAGGTATCACAAGCGGGTATATTCCCCTTGGGGCAGTGGTGATGAAAGAAGATTTTCGTGATGAGCTGTCCGATCTCTCAGATGGAGTGTTATTTCATGGGTTCACGTACAGTGGTCATGCAACATCTTGTGCAACAGCTTTAAAAACTATTGAAATTCTTGAAAAAGATAAGATTATTTCTCATACGAAAGAAATGGAAGCCGTGGTATTAGAAGGCTTTAAAAAGCTGGAAAAACAACATCCTTATGTTACAAATATCCGATCAGTGGGGCTCCTTGGAGGTTTCGACCTGTTTAAAGATCCATCTTCCAGTACTCCATTTGATCCTGAGGATGAAGCGGCTCCTTTTGTTGCCAAGGAGTGTAACAGACGTGGCTTGATCGTTAGACCTGTTGTCTATAAAGGAGCTAACACTATAAGTTTTGCACCGCCGTTAGTGACAGAAAAAAAACAGATTGAAGAAGTGATGACCATATTTTCAGAGGCAGTCAGTGCGTTCGAGAAAAACCGTTAAAAGAAGGGGGGGATGTATATGGAGCAAAACGAAGAAACAGCGCGGTATAGAGATTTAAGGGGACCGGAAGCAGTCCTTTTCAAAACGTTAGTCATAGCAATAACAGTCACAGGAATACTATTTATCCTTTCCGTACAGGATTTCTTCGGCATAGCGGTAATGCTGGAGCAGTATGCCGGCCTGTTTTTAGCCTTTATGCTTCCGGCTCTTTATATTGGTGTACCCAGATCAAAAAAATCATCAAGAAAGAAAGTAGCTTGGTATGATTGGATTTTTGCCTGCGTCGGAGGAATGACAGGGCTGTATGTGGCAGTGAATTATCAAAGCATATTGCATTCGTTTAATGATGTTACGCCGCTGCGCTTTTTCCTTGGTATATCGGCAGTGTTTTTAGTATTGGAGGCGTTGCGCCGATTAATGGGCTGGACACTGATTATTGTTATTCTGGTGTTTATGTCGTATGCGCTTGTCGCACCTTATATGCCGGGTATATTTCAGGGACAGGAAACTTCGCCGGGCTTATTACTAAGTTATTTGTACCTGGATACAAGCAGTATGCTTGATTTATTGTATCTTGCTGCGACGGTAGCATTGGCTTTTATATTATTTGGTCAGACGCTTTTGAAGTTTAACGGCGGAGACATCATAAATAACATCGCACTAAGACTGTTCGGACGTTTCAGGGGAGGACCTGCTAAAGTTTCCGTTGTTGGTTCAAGTATGGTAGGTAGTGTGACCGGGGATCCCGTTTCCAATGTTGTGCTGACAGGAAACATCACCATTCCTTTGATGACCCGGAATGGGTATTCGAGAGCCCAGGCCGGCGCTGTAGAAGTCGTTTCATCGACAGGCGGCATGGTGACTCCGCCTATCATGGGTATTGTAGCTTTTATGATCGCCGAAAATTTAGGCGTCCATTATAGTGAAGTCGTATTAGCGGCTGTCGTTCCGGCACTTCTGTATTATATCTGTATTTTTACTCAGGTGGATCTGAAAGCAGCAGAGAACAATGCCGGCAAAATGGAGGAATCCATGCTTCCTTCCTGGTCCTTAGTGTTGAAAACAGGATGGATGTTAATCCCTGTGTTTGCCTGTTTAATTTATTTCCTGTTTTTTCTCGGGTACCCACCATCAACAGCTGGAGTGTATGCAGCCGGGTTAGCTGCTGTTGTACTAATGCTGCAAAAGGATGTCCGGAAAAATGTGTTCACCAGAATTATTCAGGCGTTTGAAAGCACTGGAAAAATGTTGTTGGAAATCGGCGTTATTTTAGCAGCAGCAGGTTTTATGGTCGGGATTCTGAGTATTACCGGTTTAGGATTCAACCTGGTTTTTGCTTTAACGCAGTTAGGGCAGTATGGTCTGTTTGTCTTGCTGGCTGCTTCAGCCATTGTCTGCATTATCTTGGGGATGGGACTTCCCGGCATTGCTGCTTATGCGATTGTAGCAGTTATGGTCGCGCCCTCTTTAGTTGAACTGGGTGTAGCGCCTTTAGCAGCTCACCTATTCGTATTTTATTTTTCGATCGTTTCAAATTTCACTCCACCGATGGCGGTAGCATGCTTCGCAGCTTCACCCATTGCGCAGACCAGTCCCCATAAAATTGGATTTTCAGCAGTGAAATTAGGAGTGATGGCTTACATTCTACCGTTCATATTTGTGTATAATCCCTCTATTTTGCTTGGAGTAGAAACTGGGTCGGGATGGATTGAAACATTGATTGCGTTTCTTCTTCCTGTCATATCATGCCTCCTTATTGGAATCAGTTTCAGTGGCTATCTTTTGAAACCGCTGTCATTTATGAATCGTGGATTGCTGTTGGCTTCGGCTGTTTTGATCGTCCTGCAGTTCGATGGTTATGCATGGGTGACTCATGCCGTTGGAGGGGGGATAGCACTAGGCGTTATTTTAATAGAAGTATTCGGAGGAAATAAAAAAACGGAAGATGTACCAACGGATAAATATGGGCACGAAAATTTATAAATCAGGGGGTTAGTTTAATGTTTCATAGATCAGGATTGTTGTTAACGGTTTTGGCTTTCTGTGTTTTAGTACTCATTACAGCGGCATGTGGATCGTCTGAAGGTTCGTCTGACGGAGAAGGAGAGAGCCCGGATTCATCAGGAGAGGGAGGGAGCAGTAGTATTTCTTTAGCAACTTATCCTCCTGGTATTGCATTTAATTCAGCAGGAACTGGTATTGCATCCGTTATTTCTGAACATTCCAGTTTAGATACCAGTGTAAGGACATTTTCATCACCAGATGCTTGGATGCCGATGCTGAATAACGGTGAAGTGGATATAGGATATTCCGATTCAACGGTGAATTGGTTTTATCAAGCAGAATATAGTTCCGTTGAAGAACCGCTCTCAAATCTCAGAACCCTTGTAATGGGAAATCAATTACCTAATGTGGGATATACCGTATTGGAAGATTCAGATATTGAGAGTTTAAGCGATTTGGAAGGGGAAACGGTTGGAGATTATTCCAGTAATGAGGAAGCTATTTCGTCCTTGCTGGAAGAGCAATTGAATTCGGTCGGTTTAACAAAAGAGGATGTGAACACGATCCCGGTGTCTGATGTGCCTACAGGAATGGATATGCTGCGTGAAGGGAGAATTGATGCTGCTTTTGGGGGGGATCCTAACGCCAGTCTCTTTCTTGAAACGGATAATGCCGTAGGTATCCGTGGTTTAAATTACGGTGATTATTCACCTGATCAATTTGAAGAAGTTGCAGAGGAGCATAAAGAGAGTGTCGCAGAGGCATATCCGAATATGGAACTTACCCTCGCCGATGGAGGAATATTAAACGAAGAACGTATCATACAATCCTACCCAACAACACTGGTTAGTTCCACCCATTTGTCAGGAGATCAAAGTTATAAAATCGTGAAAACATTGTTCGATAACTATGAAGCTTTGCACTCACAGTTTAAATGGTTGGAATATTGGAATCCGGAATCCATGTTTAGGCCGGACCCTCCTGTGCCATATCATAAAGGAGCCATTCGGTACTTTAAAGAAGAAGACATTTGGACAGAAGAAGCAGAGCAGCACCATCAGGAATTAATGCAGCAGGCAGATTAATAAAAAGTTCATATTCTTTGTTTGATTGAACCTCGGAGGTTAGTATGGCTGATATTAAAATGTACGATGTAATAATAGTTGGCGGGGGATTGACTGGTTTAACCGCAGCTCGGGAAATGCATCAAATGGGGTATACTCCGCTGGTGGTGGAAGCAAAGGACAGATTAGGAGGGCGAACCTGGACGTCCGAACGTTTGGGAACAAATCTTGAGCTGGGAGCTGGATGGGTTCATTGGGTCCAGCCCCACATATGGTCTGAATTAACAAGATACAATATAGGCATAACTCCGAGTCCTGAACCGGAAAAAGCATACTGGATTACCGGGAATCGTGTGGTGACCGGTGATCCGGAAAAAATGGCAGTAACAGCAAAAACAGCCTTAGAAGAGCTGTTCAGCAGTAGTCGTGAATTATTTCCAAGACCCTATGCCCCCCATTATTCTTCAAAAATAGAAGAGATAGATAAGCAAAGTGTACTGGATAAGTTAAACAATCTTGATATAACAAAAGAAGAATACGATCTTCTGCACGGCAGGTTTTCTACAATGTTCAACGGCCCAGTAAGCAAAGGGGCCTTTACTCAGCTGTTAAGATGGTACGCCCTTTCTTCTCATGATGTAAGAACGTTGGCAGAAATGACAGGAACATACAAAATGGTTGGAGGAACGAAATCGTTAATAGACTCCCTGGTGAAAGATGCTCCGGTTGATATGAGGTGTTCCACTCCTGTGTCTGACATTAGCTCATTGGGTAATAAAATAAAGGTGACAGCCGAAAATGGTGAAATCCAAGAATCTCGTGCCGTTGTATGTACGGTGCCCTTTAAAGCTTTAAGAAATATTACGTTTACTCCGTCTTTGTCGGAAGAAAAACAGAAAGTAGCACAAGAGGGGCAGACATCGAAAGGAATAAAAGTTTGGGCGAAAGTGGAAGGAAGGATGGAATCATACATTGCGTTTGCCCCGGGGGATCGATTGCTCACTCAATCTAAATATGAATATGATGTTGACGGAGATAGTATAGTAGTTGCGCTCGGACCGGACGGCACCTTATTAGACCCGGATAATACGAAGGAAATAGAACAAGCATTACAGCAATGGTTCCCCAAAATAAAAGTAAAAGAATCCACAGGGCATAATTGGACGGAAGACCCCTTTATCCAGGAGACTTGGCCGATGCTGCAAACGAATCAACTTACAAAGTCACAACAAAAGTTAAGAGAACCAGAACATGGTATATTTTTGGCAGGTTCCAATTATTCCAATGGATGGACAGGTTTTATGGATGGAGCCATTCAGGATGGTATAGAGGTAAGTCATAAAATAAAGAGATATCTTAAACACTAAGAAGGAGAATTAACGATGGGTTCATTTTATGTGAGATTATTAGGGACGGGAAGCCCGAAGCCTAATAAAAAAAGATCAGGTCCGGCACAGGTAGTGATGGTAGAGGAAACACCAGTGCTCGTTGACTGCGGGGAGAATGTAACAAGGCAGCTGATGGAAGTGGATTTAAATCCATCCGATATTAATACAGTACTCTTCACCCATCTGCACTCCGACCATGTCTTTGGATACAGTCATTTCCTGCTGGGAGGCTGGTCGCAGGGGAGGAAAGAGCTCACCATTGTCGGTCCGAAAGGGTTAAAATCCTTTCATGAAAAGGTCCTTAATATGTTTGAGGATGATATCCATTACCGCTGTAATGTACTGGGGATTTCGAGTAAAGGGCTGCTTGATGTTACTATTATTGAACTTCCGGAAGACGGTGGTGATATTACGCTCCCAACTGTTCCGGCGGATATTACTTGTACACCAGTCGTTCACAACGTTAAAACGTTCGGGTTCCGGTTCCAAAAGGGTGGACAGGCCATTGTCATTTCTGGAGACACGTGTCCGGTTGATACGATTTATAAGCTGGCCGAAGGTGCCGATATTTTAATTCAGGATGCTGCTATTGCCACTTCTGTATTTAATGCGGACACAACGGATTCAAACTTGTTAAAGATTTGGGATATTTTAAAAAAGGAGCACTGTACACCGGAACAGGCAGGTGATATTGCACGAGAAGCAGAAGTGGGATGTTTAGTCTTAACTCATCTCCTGCCTAATACAAACGAAGCAGAGATATATAATGAAGCTGCAGAAGTATTTAATGGAAAGGTTCTGGTAGGGGAGGACTTGATGAAAATAACGGTTTGATCAGAGTAGAGCAGGGAGCGAAGTCTTCCTGCTTTTTCTTTGCCAGGAACTTTCTAATTTGACAGATAAAAGACTGTATTTCCTATTTTTATCGTTCACTTCTGTTCATTATGATTGTAATTAAAGTTAAATAAGCTAATTATACATTTATTAAAAGACATTATTGAAATTCTTTTGACTAAATTGAGTAGAATATGTATAATGAACGAAAATCAATCAAATGAAGAGGTTAGCTATGCTGCATGAAATGCTACATTCCGCTACTCAGAAAGACGCAAATTTGAAAGCGGTTTATAAATGTGTGAGGAATGAAGGCAGCCTCACCAAAGCAGAGGCCGCGGAGAAGACGGAATTAAAATTGAGTACCTGTGCCAGGTTGATTGATGAGTTAATCGAGAGGGGTCTGCTGCTTGAAAATGGTGCAGCACAGTCTCAAGGGGGGAGGAAACCGAAAAAGTATAAAATAAATCCTGATGTACAGTACATCATCGGTATTGATATCTCCAGGACATTCTCTAAAGTTCTGCTTCTCAATCTGGATTTAAGGATTCTGGCTGAACAAACGTTTGTTATGGATGATTCCAGCTCGCCAAATATCCTGATGGACGATTTTATTGCATGCATCGGCCAGATGCTGGAAACCTGGAATATTTCATCTTCTGACCTTCTTGGTATTGGCATAAGCGCCATCGGGCCCCTGGATACAGAAGAAGGTATTATTAAAGCACCGCTTCATTTTCCGGCACCGGTCTGGGAAAACGTTAAAATGAAGGAAAAGATCCAGCAGCATTTTCCGGTGGAGGTTATGTTGGACCATGGGGAGAACGCCGCACTAATGGCGGAGTACCGGCATGGTGATGCAAAGAACGAGCGCAATATTGTCCACATCACAAAAGGAGCCGGAATCCGGATCGGGATCATGATGGACGGCCGGATGCTGCGTTCCAGGGGAGGAGATAAAGCGGGAGCTTTTGGACAGGGACATATGGTCATTAATTTTGACGGCAGGAAATGTACATGCGGCAGTTACGGATGTATGCACGCCTATTCCCGTATTCCTGTTCTGGTTGAAGATGTACAATCCGCCCTTAAAAAAGGGAACTCATCCATACTGCAGCAGCAAAAAGAGGATATGTCTGATATTACGTTCCGTGATATTGTTTACGCTGCCGAACAAAAAGACCCGCTTGTAGAAGGAATTGTTACGGATATGGCACATATAACGGGGATTGGTTTATCCAATGTTATTAATATGCTTCATCCTGAAAAGATCATTTTGAGCGGCCGGATGTACCGTCAGCTGGAAGGGTTTTATGATCAGACGATCGATGTTGCAAAGAACCGTTTCAAACGGCTTTTTCCCAATCTGGATGTTTCATTCAGCAGGGGAAAACTCGGCGAAAATGCAGCGGCGATAGGCGCAGGCAATCTGATATTTGATGACTTTTTATCTTAAGCCTTATTGTTTTTTATAACTGGGATAATATATCTTTTAATATATTTTGGAGGAGATCATATGTCGAACTGGAAAGTTACCATGCTTGGAACAGGCAGTCCAAGGCCTGATCTAGAAAGGTCCGGACCGGCACAGGTTATTCATTTTGGAGATCTTCCGGTGCTCATTGACTGCGGGGAAGGTACAACAGCTCAGTTAATGAAAGCGGATATCCCGCCGCAGTCCGTAAATCATTTATTCATGACCCATCTTCATTCCGATCATTTACTTGGATATGGACAATTTTTGCTCGGCGGATGGGGATGGGGGCGCAGAAAACTGACGATCTACGGTCCGAAAGGAATGAAACACTTTCACGATACGATGCTTGATCTGTTTGAGAAAGATATTGATTATCGTATTTCGCTGGGAAGGTCCCCGAAAGGAGTTCGTGAAAATGTAGAAATCATCGAATTTGATCATCCCGGTGAAATAGAGTTAATGGATGATGAGATTCCAGCCCAGGTGTTTGTAGAAGAAATGGTTCATAATGTGCCGACCTTTGCGTTTCGTTTTGAAGGAGAAAATCAGACGATTGTGCACTCGGGTGATACAGCTCCCACAGAAAACATCGTAAAACTTGCAGAAGGGGCCGATATTCTTATTCAGGATGCGGGCATGGCGGTAAATGAAATATACAAAAACCCATCAGATCCAGAATTAGAAGAAATTTGGGAAAATCTGAAGAAAGAACACTGCACGCCGGCGCAGGCTGCGGACATTGCACAGCGGGCGGAAGTGAAACAGCTGGTTATGACTCATTTTCTTCCTGATATTGATACAAAGCTTGCCTATAGCGAAGCAGCGGAAGTATTTGAAGGCAGGACACTGGTAGGAGAAGACTTTATGGTTATTGAATGCTCGGTTTCTACGGTAAATAATTAAATTCAGAAAAGGGGTGTATCACCATGGACTGGAAAAAAGGTTGTTGGATCATTTCTGTCATGTTTTTCGTATTGTTACTAAGTGCCTGTGGTCCTCCACAGGACGGGGACGGAGAATCCGCTTCAGGGGGCGGAAATTCCAGCGGCGAATCAAGTTCAGAAGAAGCAGGTCTGGATTCGATGGAAAATGGAAGCGGTAACAATTCTGATGGAGAGTCTATCGATTTTGGTGCTCATCAGCCTGGAATCGCTTATCATAGTGCAGCTTCCGGTATTTCGAGCGTAGTCAGTGAAAATATAGAAGAAAGCCTCACGGTAACACCGTATTCCGGGCCGAATGCGTGGATGCCGGCATTGAACAGCGGTGAACTGGATATGGGAATCCTTTCTTACGCAGATATGGAATGGGCGGTAAATGGTGAAAACGGGTACCCGAAAGCCAATAAAAACGTACGAATGCTGGTCCGGGGTAATGATATAACAACAGCGGGGCTCACCGTAAGAGAAGCAGATGATATACAGAGTATATCTGATTTGGAAGGAAAACGTGTAGCGGCGGAATACTCCGGTAATCAGATTATTCAGCAGATCCTGACAGCGCAGCTGGAGACAGCCGGTCTGTCCTGGGATGATGTAGAAACAGTTCCGGTGACAGATGTTGGTTCCGGTGTGGACGCCCTTCGGGAAGAAAGAGTCGACGCTGTGTTTACAGGAACACCGACAGTATCCACGTTCACGGAAGTAGACACAACCAAAGATATTGATGGATTAAATTGGGCGGATGTCCCGCCGAACGAAGTAGACAGCTTTCCTGAAGAAACAGTAGAACAGATGGCGTCCCGTGTCGCGGGCATTCATCCGGTTACATTCGCAGATGGGTTCCTTAATGAGGAGAAAACATTAGCCGCCTATCCAATTGGTCTGGCAGTGAATGCCGAGATGTCGGAAGATCAGGTGTATAACATGGTGAAAGCTCTCTTTGAAAACTATGAAGACCTGCATTCCCAGTTTACTTGGCTTGAATCGTGGAACCCGGAGCAGATGTTTGATCCGGAGCCCCCGATTCCTTACCATCCAGGCGTCGTCCGCTACTTTGAAGAGGAAGGTCTATGGACGGAAGAAGCAGCAGCACATCAGGAAGAATTATTGAGCAGCATGGAATAACACAGTAACCCGGTAAGCAGGCGGAATCTCTTACGAGAGATTCCGCTGTGCACCCGGAAGGAGGGAAATAGATGGCGCAACAGGAAAACGAACGATTCAGGCAGCTTCAGGGTTTCTCTTCTGTTATCTGGAAGACCGGCCTGCTCCTTATTCCGGTTTCCGGTATTTTGTATATACTCGGCATTCATCAGATGCTTGGATTTTCTGTATTTATGGAACAATATTCCGGTTTATTTCTTGGGTTGGTACTGGCCGGTATTTTCATCGGCGTTCCTTCGTCGAAAGAAAAAAGCGGATCAAACGTGCCATGGTATGACTGGATACTAGCCGCTATGGGTTTTGGAGCAGGCTTATTTATTGCGGTGTATTATCCTGTGATTGTCACGTACTTCGGGTACGTGACACCGGACCGGGTCGTCATCAGTATAGCGGCGATCCTGCTTATTCTTGAAGCGCTGCGCCGGACCTTCGGCTGGTCTCTGGTGTGTGTTGTCGGTGCGTTTTTGCTGTATGCCTTTTTCCCTTCTGTTTTTCCGGGAGCACTGCAGGGGGAACGCGGCGCATTGGACGATTTATTTAACTATTTGTATTTAGACACCAGCAGTCTGCTGTATATGTTGAATATAGCAGCAACAGTGGCATTGGCGTTTATATTATTCGGGCAGGTACTTTTGAAATTCGGCGGTGGGGACATTTTTAACGATCTGGCTTTTGCCGTTTTCGGAAGGTACCGCGGCGGTCCGGCAAAAGCATCCGTGGCCGGCTCCAGTCTTGTAGGAAGCATTTCCGGCGGCCCGGTATCCAATGTTATGTTGACGGGAACCATGACGATTCCGTTAATGATACGGAATGGATACACTCAGCGGCAGGCAGGTGCCATTGAATCGGTATCCTCCACAGGTGGTATGATCATGCCACCGGTGATGGGAATTGCAGCGTTTATTATTGCTGAGAATTTGGGAGTTCCCTATGGCGAAGTCGTCGTGGCAGGTATTATACCAGCGCTCCTGTATTATCTATGTCTATTCGTACAGGTGGATTTGAGAGCGGCGAAGCAGGGGCTCCTGGGTCTGGAAAAATCACAGCTTCCCGATTTGATGAAAACATTGAAAACGGGCTGGATTATACTTCCGATATTTGGATCTTTGCTTTACTTCCTTTTTGGAGCCGGGTATACGCCTACAACAAGCGGGGTCTATGCCGCAGCTCTTGCAGTACCGTTTTTATTAATCCAACGATCGATGTGGAAGGGAATAGGTAGCCGGCTGCTGAATGCGCTGCTCGGAGCAGGAAGAAGTCTGCTAGATATCGGCATTATTTTAGCGGCAGCGGGTCTGGTTACCGGCATCGTGAGCATTACCGGACTAGGTTTTAATTTGGCATTAATGCTTACGCAAATTGGGGAATCGAATTTATTGCTGCTTTTGGTAACAAGTGCGGCTGTATGTATTATTCTTGGCATGGGAATGCCGGCTGTGGCCGCCTATGCCCTGGTTGCTACGCTGATTGCACCGGCTTTGGTGGAACTTGGTGTGTATCCAATGGCAGCCCATTTGTTCGTCTTTTATTTTGCCAATATGTCCAGTTTCACCCCGCCGATTGCGGTCGCCAGCTTTGCGGCGGCTACCATTGCCAAAGATAACCCTTATAAAATCGGGTTTTCGGCAATGGCCTTTGGATTTGTAGGGTTAACTGTGCCATTTCTATTTGTCTACTCTCCTCATCTCCTGTTTGGAGTCGGGGAAAACAGCGGCAGTATTCAGGCTCTTCTGTTGATTGGATCCGTTATGCTCGGATTTGGCGTGTTGTCCATCAGCTTCGTCGGTTACCTGTTTCGGCCGCTTGGCCCCGTTATGCGCCTGTTTTTTGCAGCTTCGGCCGTGTTATTGTTATTCCCGGTATATAACGGGTTCGCTGTATTGTGGATGTTGAAAGCAGCCGGACTGCTCCTGGGAATACTGCTTTTTGCCCTGGAGATGAAGCGGAGACCGGATAAAAAAGAAAGTACATCTATCTACGTGGGAGCCGCAGATCATCCGTCTTAAAAGGTAAAGACTGAGACAAAAATCAACCCGGACGATTCTTCGGTGGATCGTCCGGGTTTTTTGTGTATCATTCAGGCTATATGATCTTTTGGCGCTCCCGCTTATAAACCTGCTTATTTGGCATGTAAAACACTCTGTTTGGCTTGTAACAGGTCTAATTTGGCCGGTAACGCACCATTTGGCTTGTATTGCGCTGTACTTGGCATGTAAATGGCGGGATTCGGCTTGTAAGTGCCATCGTTTGGATGGTAAGCTCCTTGCCCGGTGGCTCGTCCACAGATGGATCATCAAATTATACCACAGTCTTTTTCGAAAGAAGGAAGGTAACGATAAAACCGCATATGACCATGACAGCCAGTACTGCGAACGTAAAGCTGTATCCGCCTGTTTCTGAAAGATATACAGCCGTGACCGGACCAAACGTTGATCCGATAAACAGGAAGAAAGAATACAGCGACATGGCATTGGCTTTTTGGTCTCCTCCGTAGGAACCAAGAAACGAGATCACGGAGGGTACAGTGATGGAAATACCGGTGGTGAAAAAGATACTCCATATAACCAATAGGCCGACGGAGGACGAGAAACCGACAAAGAAAAGTCCCGCGGCCGCGAGAGCCAGACCAATCCGCATCATTAGAAAAATACCAAAACGGGAGACAAGGCGGCCTCCAAAAGGTGCTGTCAGCATGCCGATGATGCCGGCTGCCCGAATCCAGAGAATCCGGCTGTCATCATAGTTATATGTATCCTGCAGATATGCTTCGAGCGTGGAGTACATGCCTGTGAAACTGAATAATATTAATATCGTGACAACATAGCCGTAAAGGAAGATGGGTTTGGTCAAAACGTCGGTAAATTTTTGAATGACGGAACGACTGGAAGCGGCATGTACCCTATCCCCTGGGATGACAAAGAAAAAAAGGACACAAAGAATAAAATAAAAAGCCCCGAACAAGTAAAATACAAAGGACCAATGAAGGAATTCAATCAGGACACTGCTGTAAATCTGTCCGACGATGCCGGCCATTAAAAAACCGGCACTGATAAAACCAAGAGCGGTACCGCGTTTATGTTCAGGATAACATTCCGAGATATAGGTCAACGCCGTAGGAGCAAAAGACGCAGCAATGAAGCCCTGAATTCCGCGCATGACAATGGTACTTCCTGAGTTCGGCATGACCCCGATAAGAGGGGTGACAAGCATTAATATCAGAAGGCCGGATACAATGGTGTTTCTGCGGCCCAGACGGTCGGACAGCGGCGCAAAGCATACCGTACCGAGAGCATAACAAAATGAAGAGATGCTTGTTGTCCAGGCAGCTGTCCCGGCATTAATACCAAATTCCTTCATAAATACAGGATGAAGAGGGATGGTGACAAACAACGTGGAAACGACAAATAATCCACATACAAAAAATATAAAAGTCATGAGAAAGTAGGGAACAGGGCTGCTGAAAACTTGGTCAGTATCAGCCATGACAGAGATCTCCTTTCTGCATCTATTATTATATATGATATTATATATAATTAATGATGAAAACAATAAGATATGTCAAATGTCTAATGAGTCATGCAATATTTTACGATCATCCTTCATGGTACGATAAGAATTAATCGTTAAAATTATTCGAAAAGAGAAATTAATGTGAAAAATGAAGGCGCTGTCAAAAATTTTAGAGAGGTGACCATCAATGAACGCCGAGGAATTGAAACAAGCGAAAGAACAGTTGAAAGAAGGTCATTTTCCGCAGTGGATGGTGACCGACCCGGAAATTTATAAATTGGAACAGGATAAGATTTTTGCAAAAACGTGGTTGTTTATCGGTCACGAGTCCGAAGTACCGGATCCGGGCGATTATGTTACCCGGATGATGGCTGATGACCCGGTGTTAATGATGAAGAACAAAAAGGGAGAAATTAATGTATTCTTGAACTCCTGTTCCCACCGCGGCACAAGATTGTGTACAGAAGATTACGGAAATAAGAAAGCGCATACATGTCCATATCACGGCTGGACGTACAGCCTGGATGGCGATTTGATCGGCGTTGTAGCGGGGAACAAAGTATTTGGTGAAAAAATGGATAAGGGCGATTGGGGCCTGCGTTCGATTCCGCGGGTGGAAAGCTATCAGGGGATGATATTCGGTAATCTTGATTCGGACGCCATGCCGCTGGAAGAATACCTCGGTGACATGAAATGGTATTTTGATATTATGCTCGGCCGCAGCGACGGTGGAATGGAAGTGTGGGGAACGCCGCACCGATGGGTGGCAAAGGCGAACTGGAAAATGACCAGTGAAAACTTCGCAGCCGATCCGTATCACGTTCAGACGACCCACCGCTCCGCTGTCGAGCTGGAATTAACGCCAAAAGATCCGATGTATGCGTCTTACGGCCATCAGGTTGTGTTAAACAATGGACATGGTATTAATGTCATTACGTCTGAAACAGGGGAATCCCGCCTTAAATATCAAGGGATGCCGGAAGATATGTGGCCGATGTTTGAGAGAAACTTAACCGAGAATCAACAGGAAGTCTTTTCAAAAGTAACAAACTTCGTGGGCGGTGTCTTTCCCAATCTTTCGTTTATCAGCACACAGAGCGGATCGGAAGGAAATGGTCACAATCATTTGAATTTCAGGGTGTGGAGACCGCTCGGCCCGGATAAAATTGAGATTCTGGTATGGTTTATGATCGACAAAGCACTGCCACAGGAGTTTAAAGATAAGTCCTATCACGGGTTTTTAAACACATTTGGTGCCGCGGGGACGCTGGAGCAGGATGATACGGAAAACTGGGCACGAATCGTGGAAGCAAGCCAGGGCAAAATGGCAAGGGACCGCAACCTGAATTACAACAATGTCATTAACTACCTGATGGGGCTGGATCATCTGGAACCTGATGAGAACTTCCCGGGCCCCGGCACAGCTTATCCTTCCTGTTATACAGACCATATAGCCAGAAGCATGCATAAATATTGGCTCAGCCTGATTACAGCGGACATGGAGGAGGAGAATGTATGAATGCCGAGCTGCAGTATGAAATAGAACAGTTTTATTACCGGGAAGCCTATCTGCTGGATCATCGAAGATATGAAGAGTGGCTGGAACTGCTGGCGGATGATATTCAGTATGCCATGCCGTTAAGAGTGACCGTGGATAATAAAGAAGGGTCTAATATAAATGAAAACATGACCTATCTTGATGAGAAAAAACCCGATCTTACCATGCGTGTGGAAAGGCTGTTCACAAAATCAGCCTGGGTGGATAATCCGGCAACAAGGCAGCGCCACTACATTACGAATGTAATGATAGAGCAGGGTGATCATAAGAATGAGTATCATGTGTACAGCAGTTTTTTGTATAAACGAAGCCGTGATTCGGAAGTGGACACCGAAGAGCTGTTTGGAGAAAGAAAAGATGTTCTCCGGAAAAGCGGGGACCGGTGGGAAGTCGTATCACGCACGATTTATCCGGATCAGTCCGTTCTGACTGTTAAAAACCTGGCCATGTTTTTTTGAAAAGGGAATTATATGTAATCCCCTTTTCTCCGGTATTCTGCAGGACTTACTCCAACCGTCTGCCGGAATGATCTGCTCAATTGGCTTTGATCATCAATCCCTATTGTTTCAGCAATTTGTTTTAAAGGCATATTTGTCGTCAGCAGCAGTTCTCTGGCTTTTTGCATCCGCACGGTTCGTACGTATTCCATCGGGGCCATCTTTAAATGCTGCCGGAATAGAAGACTTAAGTGACTTTCGCTTAAGTATACTTGATCAGCCAATATTTTTAACGTTAATTTCTTATCCAGGTGATTGTTAATGAAATAAAAAAGCTGTTGAAAACGGGTATCGACCGTTGGGAACAGTTCTTCGGCATGAGGCTGCAGCAGTGTGAGCACCGTTTCGAGCCAGTTCAGCGTCAGTGAATTGAAGGAGAGCAGGTGGATCGTTTGATTTAAATCGAACTGCAGTTCACCGTTATCCGGGGAAAAAGGGTTCCTCTTCTCCGGGGACCATTCCTGCAGCAGCTGCTGCCATAAGCGGAGAAGTTTGTTTTTATCAGGTGATTCCGATAAATCCGTAATGATTGGAAATTGATACAGAGACATCAGATTAAAAGGACCAAGCCGGTTTTCAAGGGCAATCTCAAAATGATCCAGTGTTTTCTGTCTGGAAGGCAGGATTTCAAAAGGAACCTGGGAGGGGAACACAACCAGCTCTCCCTTTGTTACGTGATAAGTTGTCTCATTAATTTTTACCGTTTTTTCACCATCGTTCACATACCAAAACACGGTATAGGGACGGTCTGTTTTATCGATCCGCCACTCCGGCGGCCGGATGTTTTGATCAATACGGTAGATACGGAAATAGGTTTGATGAAGTTCATGAAAGGATCCTGGATGATTAAAGCTGTTGGAAGACATACCAAAACAGCACCCCCTTAGGTAAAGAATGATATAAACCGGTTACACTGTCAATAACGCCGTTATAGAAATAGAAAGAGGGATAAGATGAGCGAAGATGATAAATTATATGATGTTGTCGTGATAGGAGGCGGACCGGCAGGTTTATTTACAGCTTTTTATGCCGGTATGAGAGGGTTGTCCGTGAAGATCATTGAAAGTCTGCCGCACCTGGGAGGACAGTTAACAGCACTGTATCCGGAAAAATATATTTATGATGTAGCAGGTTTCCCGAAAGTCCGGGCGCAGGAACTGGTAGATCATTTAACCGAACAAATGGAAGAATTTAATCCCGAAGTTTGCCTCGATCAATCGGTAGAGAGATTGGAAAAACAGAGTGACGGAACATTCTTTCTTCAGGCTGTTTCCGGAGAAAAGCATTATACAAAAACCATCATTATAACAGCCGGGAACGGAGCCTTTCAGCCGAAAAAGATGAAACTTGAAGAGGCGGAACAATATGAAAACAAAAATCTTCATTATTTCATTCATGATCTGAATCAGTTTGACGGCAAGCGCGTGGTCGTGTTCGGCGGCGGTGACTCCGCGGTGGACTGGTCCCTGATGCTTGAACCGATTGCAAAAGAAGTGACGATTGTCCATCGGAGAGATACATTCCGTGCCCATGAACACAGTGTGGAGAACCTGCAGCAATCTTCTGTTCATATCGAGACTCCCTATAATCCTCTGAAACTTGTCGGCGAAGAAAATGTCGAACAGGTGGTACTTCAGAAAGCAAAATCCGAGGAAGAAAAAACAATAGACGTGGATGAGGTTATCGTAAACTACGGATTTGTATCGAAACTCGGCGCTATTAACGACTGGGGCCTGAATATTGAAAAAAATTCGATCGTTGTCAACAGCCGGATGGAGACCAGTATAGAAGGCATATATGCAGCAGGTGATGTGACAACGTTTGACGGGAAAGTGAAATTGATCGCAACCGGGTTCGGGGAAGCCCCGATGGCCGTCAGCAGTGCGAAAGTTCACATTGAGCCGGACGCCAAACTGCAGCCCGCTCACAGCACAAGCATTATGGATCAATCCGATGCCAAAGAAACAGCCGTTTCAAAATAATATTACGTTCCTCCGGGTATGGAGAAGCAGTCGATAAAAGGAAATGGAATAATCAAAATTGTGGATATAATATATGATTAAATATATAATAAAATTATGAATGAATACTTCATAGGGGAGTGAAACGATGACAGACCAGGTACAAACGAAAACAGCCTCCATCGAAAAGAACGTCAAAGATATTCAGCATTACATTGACGGTACGTTTGTCGATGCCGGTACAAAAGAGGTATTTGATAATTACAGCCCGTTCACGAACGAAAAAATCAACGCAGTGGCTTCCGGCGGTGAGGAAGAGATTGATAAAGCAGTAAAAGCAGCCCGGAAAGCGTTTAAAGGAGAGTGGGGGGATCTAAAGCTTAAAGAACGCCTCACCTACATTAACCGCATTGCAGATTTAATCGATGAACACATTGATGAAATCGCTCCGCTTGAATCTTATGATACCGGACTTCCGGTAAGCCAGACGAAAAAAATGGTAGCACGTGCAGCCAACAACTTCCGCTTTTATGCAGAGATGGTTTCGAGCCGGCTCGTCGGTGAAGCCTATCAGGTAGATGATGACTTTCTAAACTATACGATTCACAAGCCGGTGGGCATTGCCGGTCTGATTACCCCCTGGAACGCACCATTTATGCTGGAAACCTGGAAGATAGCGCCGGCTCTGGCAACAGGAAATACGGTGGTATTGAAACCTGCGGAATGGTCACCGCTGACCGCGAACCGCCTTGCCGAAATTATTGATAAGGCGGACCTGCCTGATGGTGTCTTTAATGTTGTCCATGGGTTTGGTGAGAAAGCCGGAGCCTCCCTGGTGGAACACCCGGATGTGGAGCTTATTTCCTTCACCGGTGAAACGACGACCGGTGCGGAAATCATGAAAAACGGCGCAGATTCTTTGAAACAGTTTTCCATGGAGCTGGGCGGGAAATCGCCCATTATTGTGTTTGACGATGCCGACGTAGAACGTGCACTGGATGCCTGTACCTGGGGAATTTTCTCCTTTAACGGGGAAAGGTGTACAGCAAACTCCCGCTTGTATATCCATGAAAACATCGCTGAATCTTTCGTAGAGAGACTGAAGGAACGAGTGCAGAACATTGTCGTCGGTGATCCCATGAAAGAAGATACGCAAATTGGTCCGTTGATTCACACCAATCACTATCAAAATGTGAAAAGCTATCTGGAAAAAGCAAAAGAAGAGGGTTGTGACGTTTACAGCGGTAACGTTCCGGAAGATATGAAAAAAGGAAACTTTATTCCGCCGACGATACTGTTGAATGCCAGAACCGATATGACCGTCGTACAGGAAGAGATATTCGGCCCTGTTATTGCCGTCATGACGTTCAAAGAGGAGGAGGAAGTCATTGATCTTGCAAACGATGTCCGCTACGGCCTGGCCGGGTATGTATGGACGCAGGATATACAGCGCGGCCACCGGGTGGCGCAGGCAGTGGATTCCGGCATGCTGTGGATAAATTCACAGAATGTGCGTGACCTGCGGACTCCGTTTGGAGGTTCGAAACACAGCGGCATCGGCCGTGAAGGCGGACACTATGCGTTTGAATTCTATACCGAAGTCCAAATCATTCACGTTGCACTCGGAGATCACTATATTCCGCAATTTGGAAAATGAAAGAGAAAGGAAGATTTGATCTTGAATTTTGATATCATCCGCTGCGGCCGTGCAGTACTGCATGTCACCGATCTGGAAGCCTCAAGGGCGTTTTATGACGCCCTGGGCTTTATTGAAACCGATTCCGATAAAGAAAACATTTTTCTGCGGGGGCTGGAGGAGCATAACCATCACAGCCTTTGGCTGAAAAAGAGAGCCGAGCCTGCGCTGGAAGTTATCAGCTATAAGGTTCGGACGGATGAGGATCTGAATCGTCTGGAGAGCTTTTTTCGTGAACAGGGACAAGATGTTCTGCATATGGAAGCCGGTTCCCAGAAGGCTCTCGGCCGTTCCATTCGTGTCATGGATCCGGCCGGCATGCCGGTGGAATATTATGCCGAAATGGAGACGGCCGAGCGCATGCTGCAACGCTATGACGTCTATAAAGGAGCCAAAGTGCAGCGTATCGATCATTTCAACTGTATGGTTTCGGATGTGGAGAAAGCCTATTACTATCACGTGAATGATCTCGGATTTGCCTGCTCGGAATACACCGCGGGTGATGAAGAGCGGATATGGGCGGCATGGCTGCACCGGAAGCCGAGCGTGCATGATGTGGCGTTCATGAATGGCCCGGGACCGCGCCTGCACCACATCGGTTTTTGGCTGAAAGATCCGATGAGTTTAATCGACGGCTGTGATTACCTGGCCGCCAAAGGCTATGCTCCGAATATTGAACGGGGACCGGGACGCCACGGATTGTCGAATGCCTTCTTTCTCTATCTGCGCGACCCGGACGGTCATCGTATCGAGTTGTATAACGGCGACTATCTGACAAGCGATCCGGATTTTGAACCGATCCGCTGGGATCTGAATGATCCCATGCGTCAGACGTTCTGGGGTCATGAAGCACCGGACAGCTGGTTTGAAGAAGCCACCCGGGTGCTGGACGTCCAAAGTGGACAGAAACAGGAGCTGGCGGAGCCGACCTTGAAAAAGAGGAAACCTAATTTTGTGATTTAACATTGACCTGCTTTGTTATAAAAGATGAGGAAGGAACGGCTGTCCCTATTTCGTTTCAGGGGACAGCCTTCTTTTAATAGACAGGGAGCTCTTTCCGGCGTCCGATTTTCCTCGTCATACGGACAAAATGAGGAAGAGGGAGCTCAAAAACGTAAGTATGAACTGCTCATAAGACCGTTTTGGACAGCTGAGGGCCGGTCAAACGTAACATAGAACACGTCATAGTGACGTTTATGGACACACAAGCAGTCAAAACGTAACGATGAGAAAACGATGGAGCCTGGGCGGTTTTCCCAGGCTCCGTTTTTATCGAGTTAATTGGTACTGCTCTATTTTGCGGTACAGCCGGCTTCTTGTTATACTCAACTGCTCTGCCGCCTGTTTAATGTTACCATTTGTGAATTCCAGTGTTCTCTGTATGGCTTCTTTTTCCACCTCTTCCAGCGTCACAGCCGTCGAATCGGGGTCGTTATCCGCCTGTTGGTGTATAGGGAGCTGCAGATCTTCTTCTGTGATGATCCCTTCTTCGGCCAGAAAGCTGGCTTGGTTCAAAACGCTGATTAATTCGCGGATGTTTCCGGGCCAGTCGTAGCAGCTTACGGCATTCAGGGCAGATGAACTCAGTCTGCTTAATGGATCAATATCCTCCAGAAATGATTCCGCCAGGTAGATTAAGTCTGTCCGTTCCCTCAAGGGCATCACGTGTAACGTAATCCCTTTCAGCCGGTAATATAAATCCGAACGGAACTGTTTAGTGTCCACCAGATGTTGCAGATCGGCGTTGGTTGCTGCAACCACCCGGACATTTATTTTTTTGGTGTGATTGGAGCCAAGAGGGGTGATTTCCTGTTCCTGCAGGACGCGCAAAAGAGCAACCTGTGCCTGCAGCGGCAGTTCTCCGACCTCATCGAGAAAGATAGTACCGTTGTGTGCCGCTTCGAATTTTCCTTTTTTCCCTTTTGGATCCGCCCCGGTAAAAGCTCCTTTTTCATAGCCGAACAGCTCACTTTCCAGCAGATGGGAAGGGATCGCGCCGCAGTTCACGGTAATAAACGGCTGCTGCCTCCGGTCACTGTGGGAGTGAATGGATTGGGCAAACACTTCTTTGCCGGTCCCGGTCTCTCCTTCCAGGATGATAGGAAGATCGGCAGCCGCGGCTTTGGCTGCAAGCTTTATCTGTTTTTCTACGTGTGGGCAGTCTCTTTTTATATCACTGAATGTATAAAGGGATGGATCAGCATTTCCACGGGCGGCTTCCGGTTGAACGGAGTACGACCTCCACCACTTGTTCCGTTTGTCACTGATGACTTCTATTGGGTATTCTTCTTTGTAAAAACGGCCGACACAGTCCCGTCCCAGTAATTGTTTGGCGGACTCGTTGGCACGGATAATGTAATGGTCCGGATCCAGTGAAATAATCGGTTCGTGATAATGATCGGAAAGGTGCTGAAGTTCGCGGAGCGCAAGGACTTTTTCGTTTGTCACGTTTTGAAACATCATTTTGTGCTGTATCGATTCAGCCGCCAGTTTTCCCATGGTAAGAGATGAATCATGGAAAACAGAGGAAACACTGTAGATATTAATGACTCCTGCCACTTCACCGCTTGGAGCAATGATTGGATTTGCCGCACACGTTAATGGAGCATTCTCTTCATAAAAATGTTCGTCCCCGAACAAAATGATGGGGTTTTGTTCTTTTAACGCAATTCCCGCTGCATTTGCCCCTTTCTCCTGCTCCGTCCAGCTGATCCCTTCCTGAAAAGTTCCGTTTATACGGAGATGGTATAATTCATCCCGGTTCTCAAGGCCGCCGCCTCCGACGGAATAAATAACACGCCCGTTTCGGTCAAGCAGTGTACCGGCATGCTGATGATTACTCAGAAATGGATCAAGGTCCTGCAGCACCGGGGAGGCCAGTTGCAGGAGCAGTTCATTTTCTTCTTTTAATTCTTTTACGCCGTTCGAGGTTGGATGCTGGGGACTGGATAATGCATGGCGGTTCATATTCCTTTCCAGACACCGGTCCCAGGAATTTTTGATTATGTCTTCTCGTGATACAGCGAGATGATCCACATACAGCACCTCCTATAAGAAAGCCTTTTCATATAGTATATCATGCTTTACGGGTCTAAATATAGAAGATCATATATGATGTTCAGATAATGTATCAAAATCGTACAATCGTGTTCGATTTTCGAACAGTCTGCCTGGAGCAGGTGGATAAAAAGAGGGAAAAGACGGAGGATGAAAGTTGGCATAAGAATTGCATTAATTATAAAATGAATCATCCAATAAAAAGGAGGAGTACTATGCCGGAGCATCATAAACTTTTTATCGGCGGAAAATGGGAAAACAGTGCCTCAGGGGAAGTCATAGAATCCATCAACCCGGCTACCGGTGATAGTTATTTGACCGTATCGAAAGCCGGTGCGGAAGATGTGAACAAAGCGGTGAGTGCTGCCAGGAATGCATTTGAAGCCGGAGCCTGGGCGGATATGGCACCGGGAGACAGGGGACGTCTTCTTAATAAGGTGGCGCAGAAATTATGGGAAAATGCAGAATATCTTGCAGAAGTAGAATCCCGCGACAACGGACTGCCGATTAATGATACAACGATGATTGCGATTCCTGCGGCCATTGATGTGCTGGAATTTTATGCGGGCCTCGCAAATAAAATTCAGGGCGACACCCTGTCCTCCCCCAATGACCGATTTAACTATACGCTGAAAGAGCCGCTTGGGGTCATCGGTGCAGTTGTGCCGTGGAACTTTCCGATTATGCTGGCAATGTGGAAGATTGCACCGGCTCTTGCTGCAGGTAACACGGTTGTTGTAAAGCCGCCGGAGGAAACACCAGTCAGCCTGCTCGAACTTGCCAGATTGTTTCAGGAAGCAGGGGTTCCGGATGGTGTGCTGAATGTAGTGCCGGGAGACGGTCCGGATGCCGGAAATGCTCTTTCCTCCCATCCAGACGTTGATAAAATCGCGTTTACCGGATCCACGAACACAGGCCGGGTGATCATGCAGGCAGCCAGTCAAAACCTGAAGCCGGTGAGTCTGGAACTTGGCGGCAAATCGCCGAACATTGTATTTGAAGATGCAGAGATTGAACAGGCAGTCAATGGCTCCATGTTCGGTATCTATTTTGGACAGGGACAGGTATGCGCGTCAGGATCGCGTCTGTTTGTACAGGACAGTATTTACGAGGAGTTCATGGAAAAATTCAGAGAAAAAGCACAGAAAATACAAACCGGAGACCCGCTTGATTCCTCTACCCAGATGGGCCCCCAGATCTCCCAGGCGCAGCTGGAGCGCATTGAATCCTATGTATCTTCCGGAGTAAAGCAGGGAGCCACGTTGACTGTCGGCGGAGAACGCCAGACCACCGCAGGAGGAGGCTATTACTTCACACCGACGATTTTTGAAAACGTTACCAATGACATGACAATAGCTCAGGAAGAAATATTCGGCCCGGTCATATCCGTTATCCGTTTCAAAGATGAAGAAGATGCGGTGAAGAAAGCGAACGATACGATCTACGGACTCGCCTCCGGCATGTGGACGACAAATGTGAAACGAGCACACCGGATGGCAAGGAAACTGAAAGCAGGTACGGTCTATGTCAATACTTTCAGCATGCTCGACAGTGCTGCTCCGTTCGGGGGAACCAAGCAGAGCGGTTTCGGCCGGGAACTGGGAATGCAGGCAATTGACATGTACACCGAGACCAAACATGTGTGGGTGGATTTAAGTGAAAATGGTCTGAATTGGTACGGATTGTAATCTAAAGGGAGGGTGTCCGCGGGAACCCGAAAAACAGGATATTCTTCACTTATTTGAACTTTCCTATTAACAGAAACTTGGTATACTGCTTTTTTTAGATACCTTAAATTGGGAGGGAATACATTGAAGAAAGAGGCTGATATCGGGATTGTAGGGGCCGGCGTTGCAGGGCTGCATTTAGGATTGTTCTTAAAAATGAACGGGGTCTCTGTGACGATTTATACAAATAAAACGGCTGATGAGTTGAGAGAAGGAAGGCTTCCGAATACGGTAGCCCATCATCATAATACCAGACACAGAGAACGCCATTTAGGAGTTAACTTCTGGGATGGCCCGGAATACGGCTACTGTTCCCACTACCACTATATTAACGCGGAGGATCCGCTTCATTTTCGAGGAGATTTTAATTTTCCGAGCTGTGCTGTTGACTATCGTTTATACCTGCCTGCTCTTATGAAAGAATTTGAAAATAGAGGGGGGACGATAAAAATAGCCGACTTACAGGAGGAAGATATTGATCAATTGTCGACAGCTCACGATTTAATTGTTGTTGCAGCAGGGAAGGGAAGCTTTAAAAACTTGTTTTCAAGGGTGGCAGAGCATTCTCCTTTTACCAGCCCGCAAAGAAATTTGTGTGCCGGCCTGTACAGCGGCGTCGAGTATCCGAATCCGCGGGGCACGACAATCAGTACATCACCGGGACATGGAGATCTTCTGGAAATACCTGTATATTCCTTTAGCGGTCATGTCACTGCCTTGTTATTTGAAAACGTACCAGAAGGAGATTTAGATCCTCTCTCGAAGGTAAGCCCGCATGAAGACCAATCCTCTTTTGAAGAACTGGTGCTTGAAAAGCTTAAACGTCATCATAAAGCCACTTATGAACGTGTGGACCGTGATACTTTTGGTTTGACAGACACCAAAGATATTATTCAGGGAAGTTTGACCCCCGAGATCAGGGAATCTTATGTTCATCTTGCTAATGGTACCTACGCTGTTTCAGTGGGTGACGCTCATATGACTGTGGATCCGATTGTCGGACAGGGAGCTAATGCGGCATCTTATTCAGCCTGGGTATTAGGTCAGACCATCCTGGAGGAAATCAATTATGATATTCATTTCTGTGAAAAAGTAGCATTAAGAAGATGGGAATATTTATCCTCTGTTTCAAACTGGGTGAATTTTATGATTGGATCACCCACGCCCGAACCTCATTTAGTGGAATTAATGACAGCCATGTCTTCCAATAAGGAGATTGCCAACGATTTCACCAATAATTTTAACGATCCTATTAAACAATGGGACATTCTTGCTTCTCCGGAAAGAACCAAACAATATTTAAACCAGTTTAAAGCATATTCAGGGGAAGTTCGTCCGTCCGGAGTATCTAAATAAGGGAAAAGAGGTGAGGTTATGTATCGCTTGAAAGTAATGTATCCGGCGCCTAAAGACCCTGAATATTTTAGACAATATTATCAACAACAGCACATTCCACTAGCAAGAACGCTGCCGCATCTGCAAGATATGAGATATGGAATGGACATTCAGGGGATGGAGGAGCCCAGCCCGTATTTCTGCATCTGGGAAGGTGATTTCAACAATAAGGAAGAAATGGATAAAGCATTACAGTCTGAAACAGGTCAAAAGGTTGCCGATGATGTGTTCAACTTTACAACAAACGGAGCTGTATTGGTTCATTATGAGATTGTAACGTAATGAAACAGGGGGTTCACGTGATCCCCCCTTCACCCGGCATTTGAAAGCAACAATACACAAAACGATGTAAATGATCGGTCATAAGCCCACTCACGCAGTAACAGAAGACCGGGACCAAACATGTATGGGTGGATTTAAGTGAAAATGGTCTGAATTGGTACGGCCCTTTAAATACGGCCCTTTAAAGAGGAGAATTCATTGTGGCAAATCATTATGATGTAATTATTGTAGGCGGTGGATTTGCAGGACTAACGACAGCAAGGCAGTTAAATAATGAAGGTTATAAAACTCTGATTCTGGAAGGCAGAGACCGTCTTGGAGGACGCACATGGTACGAAGAGAGAATGGGAAGAAAACTGGAACTGGGAGGGACATGGGTGCATTGGTTTCAGCCTCACGTGTGGGCTGAAATCACCCGTTATGGTTTAGAGACCACGCATTCACCGATTCCCGAAGAAGCATACTGGATTGCAGACAATAAATTGGAATCCGGTACACCTGATGACTTATTTGCTTTGATCGGCGAAGGGATGGAGTACTTCTCAGAACAATGCCGGGACTATTTCCCGAATCCGTATGAGCCTCTGTCCGGTGAAAATATTAAAGAGATAGATCACTTAACGGTCGCGGATAAGATTAATGAACTACAGTTAAATCCAAGAGTTCACGACCTCGTTTACAGCATGTGGGCACTGAATTTTAATGGTTATCCAGATAAAGGAGGGTATACCCAGGCACTGCGGTGGCTCGCTCTTTCCAATAACGATTGGGAGCTGTGTCTGGAAATCTGTGCTTTCTTCAAGTTGAAACACGGTACAAAAGCGTTAATTAACAGCATTGCAAGTGATGTTACCGGAGACATTGTAACCGGAAAAACAGTAGGGAAAGTAGAAAAAAATAGTGATGGGTACAGTGTTGTTACAAAAGATCAGGAGGTGTATAAAGCGGGATCCGTCGTTGTCACGCTTCCATTAAATATATTGAACAGCATCGAATTTTCTCCATCATTATCCGAACCAAAACAAAAAGCGGGAGGGGAAGGCCAGACCAGCTCCGGAGTGAAATTGTGGGCAAAAATAAGGAATTGGTCAAAACCTTTCGTAGCGTTTGCTCCGGCTGACTATCCCTTGAATTATATTCAATATGAATACCAAGCTGGAGAAGATGCTATATTACTTGGATTTGGTCCGGACGCAGGCAGGCTGAATCCTGAAAACCGTGAAGAGGTGGAAAAAGCGGTAAGGTATTGGATACCCGAAGCAGAAATTATTGAAAGTGAAGGACACGATTGGGTCAGTGATGAGTTTGCAGGGGAAACATGGCCGATGCAGCAGCGTAATCAACTGACAGAATATTTAGCTGAATTACAGCGTCCTGAAGATGGGCTGTTTTTAGCAGGTTCTGATTATGCTGATGGGTGGGCCGGTTTTATGGACGGCGCAATTGAAAGCGGATTCAAAGTGAGTAATAAAGTACATTCGTATCTAAAAGATAGTCAATCTTTAACGAAAGAGGGATAAGCTTGGGAAATTATTTCACCGAGAGCATTCAAACAGGTAAATGGGAAGATTTTATGGTGCAGGGGAACAAGATCGGAGACGTGAAAGTTATAAAATCCGATGACCATACAACGGTTGGTTTATGGAAGCATACCCCGGAAGAGCATCCGGATGGTATGCCGTATGGAGTGGAAGGCACAGAGACATTTCACGTCGTGGAAGGGAAAGCGATACTCACGACCGGTGATGGGGAAGAGATTACAATGAAACCTGGCCATGTTTACTCCTTTTCAAACGGTTTTGAAGGGACATGGAGAACCATAGAACCGTTTATGAAGTTTTTTGTGACAACAACTGCCTAATCTGAATAAAAAATGGAGGTATTTTATTATGGATAGAGGATTATTACTGTTTCTTATATCGATGTCATGTATTGGACTTGGTGTTCCGCTCGGCGGAGTGATGATGGAAACCTTCCCGGTTTGGCTGTTTACTTGTATAACGATTATCGTAGCAACCTTAATATTGGTTCCCATTGCAACAATCTATGAAAAAACGAAGTGGACCCAGCTGGGCTTGAAAAATTACTTCGGAATTTTTATGCAAGCATTATTAACTGTGACATTGTACACTGTTTTTCAACTGTACGGTTTAACTTATGCAAGTCCTGTTGCTGTAGGGATTATTACCAGCATTACACCTGCTGTTGTAGCAGTGCTTGCATTGTTCTTATTACGTGAGCGTTTGAATATGAAGAAAGGATTTGCCATTTTATTAGCTATCATTGCTGTTTTAATCATGAACGTTGCAGGTGTTGAAATTGAGGGTGGTTCCAATGGTCTTGGCATTCTGTTTATGTTGTTAGCGGTAGTGTCGATGTCTTTATTCTTCATCTATGCCAAGAAGTTCTCCGTAAAATTGCCTCCGATAACGTTAGCAGCTGGTTTGTGTTTCTTTGGAATAATCCAGACTTTACCAATGGCGATTTATGAGTTTAGTTCAATTGATGTGACGATTTTTAATGATGGCGCTGCCTGGCTGGGAATCTTTTTTTACGCGATGCTGGCTTGGGTACTTGCTTATGTCTTTACATTTTTAGGGATACCGCGGATCAATGCAAGTACAGCTGGTATGGCTACCGCAGCTATACCCGTCGTCTCAACCATTGCTGCCGTCATATTTTTTGGGGAAGCAATACGAATCGTAGATATTATTGCGTTAATTCTTGTTTTAGCTTCTATATTTATAGCTGAATCTCAGGAAAAAACAGATGCTCAATCAAACGAAGTGCCGCCGACACAATCGGATGAGAATGCAGTAAATAAATAATGCCTTTACTCAATAACGTGTAAGGATAGGAGAGATATTATGAGCGGCAATCAGGAGTTTATTAGTGTAGGTGAACTATCAGTTGGGATCAGCGAAAATATTATGCAGCCAACAGAAAATTTGGTTGGGAAAAAACTTCATTTATATAGCAAGGAAGAAACAAATTATGAAGTAATATTTGTTGATATTGAAACTTTGAAATGGTCGGAAATTAATAATGGTGAAGCAGAGTCATTTGTATGCCAATATACAGCCGTGATGCCAAGAAATAATCTGTATCTTGTTGATTTTATTGTTTCTTTTGGGGACACTTTTTCCATTTCATTGATTCTGGATTTAGACAAAAATATTGCTACAAAACTGAAGGCAGAGCTCCCTGATTCTGAAGATATCTCTGTGCCTATGCTGCATCGTGCAGAAAGAGGAGAATCTCTAACATCGGTAAAAGCAGCATTTGAACATTTATCCATTGATAAACCTTTCACTTCCGAGACTCCAACACATCAACAAACTACAGATTTAATTGGTGAAACGATTGAATTCGATTACAGTCACAAAGACAAATATGAACACATCTATTTAAATGAGAACAGGTTTACATGGCACTGTCTAGAAGGCAGTGAGAAAGGGCTGGCGGATACTGATCAGTGTTACTACTACAAACTAGCTGACCAATTGTATTTGTTTGTATGGTTGGAAAAAGTTATTCCTACCGTTGGTTTGGTAGTCGAAGATTTATCCGCCCTCCGCTCTTACGGCAAGATTTTCGGATATGAAGGGTTCCAAACAGGGCGTATTTCTAATTTTCCGGTTGGTTCATATGCCAGTATTCGTTAATCCAGGAGCATTTCGAAAAGCAGGTATTCGGAGACAAAGAAATTAGAGAAATCTTAGGAAAAGATAAATTATAAAAAAGCACAGCATCTACTATCTTTCGGATGTAGGTGCTGTTTCTGTTAGAGCTGGGGGGAAGAGAAATGTACTCAATCGTACTTACATTGTTGTCATTGCTGTTTGGACTCACCGGAATCCTATATCGGGATCAAAGTATCGGGATCGCTCTATCCATTATTGCAATGATTCTGTTTGTTGGAGTGATAATTAAAATCCATGTGCAGACATCCAGGATAATGGTTGTTTCCAAAGAACTCTTAAAGAAAACCTTTCTAGGTGATTATAAATTGATGGAGACTGGAATTGATGAAGTGAAGCATTTTGTGAAACGGGTGGAACAGCTTTCTGACTCCAAAAAAAGCAGGGACCAGGTGATCAGCTGGCTCCAGGACATGCTGGATCAAAATGAAGGTTTTTTGGGGATGTGGGCGGTCTGGGACCACAATGCTTTTGACGGACGCGACCGTGAGTACGCCGGGACGGGACATCACACCTCCACCGGCCGCTTTTCCCCGTATTGTTTTAAGCAGGGAGGCAAAAAAGAAGTCGTATTTGCCGACGGCTTTGAAGACGTGGAGTATTATACACTTCCGAAAAGCCGGGGGGAGCTGACGATTATAGATCCATTTGTGGATGACTCCAGTGGGGAGAATATTCTTATTACGACAGTCGCCTATCCGATACAGGAAAACGGAAAGTATGTCGGGGTGGCAGGCGTCGATATTCAATTAAATGAAGCGAGAACAATTTATAAAGATTTGCTGCACAAAAGTAAGTATGAAAGCTGCACGGAAGAGGAACTGTTTGATATGTTAAGAAATGGTTCCAGAGAAACGAAACAGTTGGGACAGGCTGTCCAGGCAGGCGGGGAAAATAAAAGAGAAATGGTGGAGCAGTTGGCCGGGATGGCGGAAAAGCTGGAAGAATCATCGAATCAATTGTCTTTCAGGTTTCAGGAGTCGTCCCGGGCCGCCGAAGACAGTTATCAAACGATTGATGAAATTTCGAGGAGTGCGACGGTATTGGCAGAAAATACGGAAGAAGCTGCCTCCATTATCGGTGAATTAAGTGATGTCATCGAAAAAGACCATGCCGGTATCCAGGAGTTGAATCATTCGGCAGATGAGGTTCTGGAGATAAAAAATAAAATACAGAACGCGATCGAGGAATTGGTTCGAAACAATGAAAAAAACAAGCAGGCTTCTGAGAATATCAGCCGGGTGATATCCACCACCCATCAAAAGGCGGAAAAAATCAATGAGGCGAGTTTGATGATTAAAAATATATCAAATCAAACCAACCTTCTTGCGCTGAATGCAGCAATTGAGGCTTCCCGTGCCGGAGAAGCAGGGAAAGGGTTCGCTGTCGTGGCAGAAGAAGTGCGAAAACTGGCCGATCAATCCAATCAGTTTACTGAAGAAATAGAAAAAATCACGGAAGACCTCACAGGAAAAACGGAACAGGCCGTTCAAACCAACGAAGAACTTCTGGAAACGATGAAGGGACAGACCGAAAGCGTACAATCGACCGAACAACATGTTCAAAGAATCGCCGACGCGCTGCAAAGTACTCAAGACACAATTGTCCAGTTGAATGATTCGCAGAAAAAAATGAAAGAGGGCAAAGAAAACGTGGCAGCTGCCATTGAAAATATCTCAGCCGTGTCCGAGGAAAATGCTGCAGGCACTCAGCAGTTATCGGCAAACATGAAAGGATTGACAGAATCGATGGAAGAAATAGCAGGAACGAGTGAAGAATTAACGGATTTCGCGGAAGAAATTAAACATAATGTTGTGAAACATAAGCAATAAAAGTCAGGCCGCTTCTATAAGGCGGCCTGGGATGTTATTATATCGGCTTTTCCTGCTGTTCCTTGGAATCAGCTGCCTTTTCTTTTTCCATTTTGCTGAAATAGGCGGCAGCCCCCAGCGCACATGCGAAAATACTATAAAGCGTAAACAACAAAATGGTTGTGGAGGGTCCGGCCATGATCATGACACCGGTCATGGCGCCCATGATACCTCCCATGACACCTTCAGCTGCGCCGCTCATTGCCACGAATACATGGAACGGTTTACCGGCGAGGATGCCAAAGAGCACGCCGTATAATACAGCAAGGACGGAAGCGAGCGCCATTTGATCCAGCATCAGTCCGGAGATGATCCCCATAATGAGACTGGAAAGGCCGGTTACAGCCATAACCAGAATATGCGTGTGGAGCATTTGATCCTTCCACTGTTTGTGATAGCTGTAAATAAAAATAATCCCGGTAACATTCAGAAGAATAGTGATCACTAAATGCAGCAGCATGTAAAATCCCTCCTCACTGTCTAATCACAATGGCAGTGGCCGGCCTGATGTTTCGGTTTGGATGGAGGAACATCTATAGCCGGATTCTGGTCAAAAAAGCCGACTGGTTTCAGGGAAAAGCCCATGTAGGCAACCGGCATCACCGGCCAGTCTTCCGGACGGGTAATATGGTGATGTCCCATGGTGTACCAGACTACGACATCTTCATTTTCAATGGAGCGGTCCTGTTCCATCCAGGTGGTAAGTCCCGCTCCACCCGGATGCTGGTTAGGGTAATCCCCGGAGGCATATCTTTCATCCTCTCTGTAAGGAGTGACATGCATATGGTGTTTTAAAAACCCGGCCCGCTGCATAATACTTGAATCTTCATGGGCATAAGGGTAACAGTTTTCCCCCGGGAATAGTTTGTAACTGACGGGAGCCCCGACGATATTTGTTTTATTCGGGTTGGACACTTTCCAGTAGCGCGCTGAAGCTGTGTTCACGTCACGGATGGATTCCTGTTCCGACGTAAAATTTGTCGTTTTCGGGACAAAAGCATTTTTGTACGGATTATTTTCATCGGCCGGGCACTGTTCGGTATTTACTTCAGATACCGTATTCTGGACTCCGTCAATCATCATATCCAGTCTGACATTGAAAAAATGTTGATGGTGCGGTGCGTAAAGCTGCGGGGCAACAAGGTTCCCGTATGGAGACGTTTCGCCAGGTTCCAGTGCCTGCGTATGCAGAATTCCGGTCAGTTTCACTTCAAAATCTATGTTGCCATCCTGGTAAAAATACCAGAAGAAGCCGTATTCATAATTTCCGACAGTGGAGATGCTCGACAGCACCAGTCTTCTGGAACGTCTCACTTCCACATGCTCTGTTCTCCAGTCTGTGTGTTTCCAGAGGATGCCATAGTCCTCTTCATGAAGACAGATCGCGTTTGGAATGACAGCTGCTTCCCCTTTACTGTTAGAGATGACGCCGTCGAAATAGCGGATTTCCCCTAGGCAGTCACACCCCAGCTCCAGAGAGTTTGCGAGCATTCCGATTCCGTATTCGCCGGCATCAAAGGCGTTGTTGCGGCTGACCGGATCTTCGGGATCTGCATAGGGTACAACCATCTCTGACAAGGAGGCCCGGTACAGAATAGGGCGTTCTTCTCCCTGGTCCGTGTAGGAAACCTGGTGAAGCACCAGCCCTTCTCTTGCTGTGAAGCCGAAACGAATGTTCCATTTCTGCCAGTCGATATGATGACCGTCGATGTGAAAGCTTGGTCCTTCTTCCTGAATGATATCCAGGGGTTTAATATCGGTGCGTTGGTTGGGAACCCGATCCGCTGCGTAATTTCCGTCAAGAGGTGGAATGCTGACCGGTCCTTTATCTATCACACTCATGACTTCCATTTTATTTAAATCAACGAATGCATACAGTCCTGAGATAGGCCTGGCATAGCCGTTGTCATATTCATCTTTTTTCAGCCAGCACATGGCACGGGCAATTCGTCTGCCTTCCTCTTCTTCATAACCGAAGTTGCCGGCGGACCAGGGATCCACCATCACATTTTCCATGTCATCAATGCCGCGTTTTTTCACAGATTCTATAATTTCCGGATGATTTTTGACGGTTTCTTCGCACTGCTCAAACTCATCCGGCACGATGGCCGGCTGAACATCCGCTTTATTTTCAACAGAAAGGATGGTTTCGTCTGAAATTGAAACAATTACTTCATACGTTGTTTCCTCGACGCTGTCAATCAGGATGACAAATGCTTTCCGCTTAATGGATGCAGTCGGATAGTCTAATATTTCTTTTTTAGGAGGTTCATATAGGGAAACGCTTACAAATAAACAGTTATCTGGTACAGCACCTGACACTTTAATTAACCGCCCGGCTTTATTTATTTCTTCAGCTGTCAAAGGTTCCAGAGGATGGTACGTCTTTTCCGTTGTTTTTTCCAAGATAATCACCTTTCCTTAAAAAATGTAATTTGCTTATTATATTAAAAGAAGTAAAATTCAGAATATAGGAAAAAACGGAACAAAAGAAAGGAGGCAGCTTATGGTTCAACACACGGTTTTTAAGCCTTTTCAACCAGGCCATGAAACAGATGTAAAATATTTTTGGGAGCAGGAGGAATATTTATTTGAAGATTGTATTCCTATCTCTTTTTATCAATTTAAAGTAAATGAATGCTCGAGTAGAACATTTGCAACAGTCCCGGATGGATGTATTGACATTCTTATTTATTGTCATCCCAGATTTTTGAAGACTTATGTATACGGTCATTTATCTAAAACAAAAGATATTATATTCCACCCTGAGGCGGATTATTTCGGAATACGTCTTCCATTTGGGCTGCACTTTACCCTTCTGCAGGCTTCGGTGAAGGAAATAGAGAATGAAGTATATGAGTTTCAGGATATTTCTTCTACATCTTTTGAAGTTGAAGAGAATCTGTTGAAAACAGAAGACTTTCAGGACAGGATAAACTTGGTGAAACAGTGGCTGCTGCCTCAGTTAACGTATTCTCAGGATCCAATACTTCGGCAGACGCTGCAAATGGCTTATGCTACAAAAGGAACTGCTTCGATACAAGTACTTTCTCAAGATACCGGCTATTCGGAAAGATATATACGAAAAAAGTTCTCCGCGCAATTTGGGATCTCTCCTAAATTGTTTTTTGAAGTAGTACGTTTTCAACATTCCCTGGCGTTGTTAAAAAAATATTCCATTCACGATGTACTTCTCGAAAATGGTTACTATGACCAATCCCATATGAGCAATGAATTTAAAAAATTTGGCTACCTGACTCCATTACAATTTTCTAAGAGGGTGAAGTGAGTTAGTGATATAATTATATATGATCATATATATTATAATGACTGTATTCATGGAAATCGTGATATTTTTACGTGGACAATTAGAAAAAAACCAAAGGGACTGTATCAAAAGGTACAGCCCCTTTCCTGTGATAAAGAAAATATAATCGAGGCAGAAGCGGAAGGCGGCGACGCCTGCGGCAAGCGTCCGCCTGCAGCGGATGCCTCAGCATGTAACGAACTTTTGATACAGCTCCTTTGGCGCGTCGGTTTTTACCCGTTTTGATTTGACTTCCAGTAATGATAATCGTGAACGGCAATTCCACCATATCCCGGATGCCCGGAAAAACGATGTTCGAGCAGATTTAACTCGTGTTTCATGTAGCTTAAAGAATTGTCGTGGAAGGTCGTGTGACCGCCTTCGTCTGTTTCAATGACATTTACCGCAATAACGACCGATTTGCTCCGGTTGGCTGCCTGTTCCACGAGAGGGGAAGCAATACCTTTTATTCCGTTTTTTCCTTCTGTCTGATCCCGGTAGGCCATCACCGTGATAGAATCCAGCGAAGTGAGCATCCAATCTCCCACATATTTATTTTTCCCTGGTATTTTGACCTTATTTATCCAGAAAGGCACATCCCCGCTGATCGCGAGTTCTGAATCTGTTTTCACCTTATTTTTTAAATAATGAAGGTTACTGATCCACTGAGTCACTATATTTTCTCTGTCGGATTTCCATTCGGGCAGCAGGTAAGGCTCAATATCAACATGGACGCCCTGGAATTTTTCTTCTTCTGCTGCCTGATGATTATAGTCTTTAACAATAGAAACAAAGGTATCCAGGCTATTTTGATTTTTGGTTAACGCCCAGTTAGGATCACCGCCAAGCGCGTATACGTCAATATTCTTTTTGGCCGCCAGCTTAATGAAGGATTCAAACCTATCCGTGTTAAATTCCTCGAAGTCGATATGCAGATAGACTAAATTGACTCCTTTATTGCTTAGAAAGGAAACCGTTTCTTCCTGGTTTTCTTCCAGATCTTCAAGGTCCCATATCCACGTTGCTTTCACGTGATCTTCCTGTCCCATAAAAATCACCAAGGATACAAAGGCAGCCACCAGGAGGCAGGTGGAAATCATCCCTTTTTTTGTCACAAATAAAGATCTTATTAATTTTTTCCCCTGCTCCTCAGTGGATATATGATTCTGCATGTGTATCATCATCGTTTGCAGGAGAATGGTGAATATGGGTGTGATCGGCAACCTTATAGTCTATCAGGTCAACGTCAGGTCCAACTTTACAATCTGCTCCGATTTGAGTACGTCCTCGTAAGCTCGTACGAGGTTCAATGATAGTACGGGGACCAATAGTAACTTCGGCCTCTATTAAAGTAGTGGATGGATCACTGATTGTCACGTCACGGCGTTGATGGAAATCAATAATTCTTTTTTGACAGATTTCCGCCACCTCATTAAGCTGCGTTCTATCGTTAATTCCGAAACATTCTTCCGTTTGCCCGGCCGGGAAAGCAGATATTATTTCTCCTTCGCGTTTTAAGATTTCAATGACATCCGGGAGGTAATATTCCTGTTGCTTGTTATCCGTGGATACCTTCTCCAGAGCTTGAAACAACAGAGTATTATCAAAACAGAAAATACCTGAGTTGACTTCACGGAGCAGTAATTGTTCCTCTGTTGCATCTTTATGCTCGACAATCCGCTCCACCTGTTTTTGTTTGTTCCGAACGATCCGCCCGTATCCTGATGGATCGTCCGGGGTCATGGTTAAAATAGTAGCCGCTGCGTTTGTACGGTGGTGATGGTCCAGGCAGTACCTCAATGTTTTTTCTGTAATGAAGGGAGTATCCCCGGTAAGAATGAGGGTGGACCCTTGCTGCTTCTCCAGCTGAGTCTGGCACATTTTCACAGCATGAGCCGTACCAAGCTGCTCTGCTTGATAGGCATACTCCGAAGAAGAGCCCAGCTCTTGTTTAATCATCTCGGCTTTATAACCGACCACCGTAAGAATTCGTTCTACAGACATATTCTGAAGCTGATCAATAACATGCTGCACCATCGGTTTGCCGCATACGTGATGAAGAACCTTTGGCTGCTCTGACTGCATTCGTGTTCCTTTGCCGGCCGCTAATACAACGGCAAATGTCTGGGTCACCGGCGATCCTCCTATTCTCTGTCGTTGGTGTTGGAGGAATGGATGAGGGGTTTTAATCCATTCCTGATCTCAGTCATTAACTGATCATCTGTTTCAACGGTTTGATCTTCCACCCTGTGAAAAATGCGGAGCATCAGGTCTTTTAATTCCTTTTCGTTCCAAGTTGTGTCCTGTCGCTCTAGTGTCTTCATCACCAGGTGATCCTCCTATTCCACCGTCACGCTTTTTGCAAGATTTCTAGGTTTATCTACATCGTTGCCAAGTGCCAGTGAAGTATAATAAGAAATTAACTGTAACGGAATAACCGTCAATAACGGAGTTACCAGGGATAAAGAGTCAGGGATGTAACACCCTTCGTCCACGTATTCCAACATTTCCATATTTTCTTTCATTGACACCCCAAGGACATGCCCTCCGCGTGCTTTTACTTCCTTTATATTCCCCAGCATCTTTTCGTTTACTTCTTTCTGGGTAATGAGAGCAATGATGGGGGTTCCTTCTTCAATTAAAGCAAGTGTGCCGTGCTTTAACTCGCCGGCAGCATAAGCCTCGGAATGAATGTACGAAATTTCCTTGAGTTTCAGTGATCCTTCCAGTACAACGGCATGATCCAGACTTCTTCCAATAAAAAATACGCTTGATGCATCTTTAATGGATTCACTATAACGCTGGAGCGCTTCGGAATATTCGAGTAATTCTTCCATCTTATTTGGAATATCAAGGACCGCTTCAAGCAGCTGTATGCGGTAGTCTTCCGTTATCTTTTGTTTTATATCGGCAAGATAGATTCCGAGCAGGTAGAAGACGAGAACCTGGGTTGTGTATGCTTTGGTTGAAGCAACTGCAATTTCGGGGCCTGCCATGGTCAATATTACTTCATCGGCTTCCCGGGCAATAGAGCTTCCTACCACATTTGTAATGGCGAGCACATTGGCACCAAGGTGCTGGCTCTGTCGAAGGGCTGCCAGCGTATCCGCCGTTTCTCCAGATTGACTGATAACAATCACCAGGGTCTTCTCATCAACGATCGGCCGGCGGTAACGAAATTCGGAAGCCACCTCTACATCAACCGGAGTGCGGGTTAGTTCTTCCATGATATGTTTTCCTATTAAACCGGCATGATAGGCAGTTCCGCAGGCAACAATTGTAATTTTATGCCATTGTTCCACGCGCTCCCGGTTCCACTGCAGTTCGTCAAACTGAACCCTCTTCGTTTCCTGATTCATCCGTCCTGCCAGCGTTTTTTTCAATGCTTCCGGCTGCTCATGAATTTCTTTCAGCATAAAATGGTCATAGCCATTCTTTTCGGCCTGCTCTACGTCCCAATCCACTCTGAAAATTTCCCGGTTCAACGGCTGCCCCGTTTTTGTCTGCAGAAGTGTAATATCATTTTTCGTCAGGACAGCCATTTCTCCATCCTCTAATATATAAATGTCTCGGGTGTGCTCCAATACAGCAGGAATGTCAGAGCTGATCAACGCTTCTTCCTTTCCGGCTCCAATAATCAGCGGGCTGGCCTCCCGTACTGCATATAGGCGATCCGGCTCATGTTTGGAGACAATTCCTAACGCATAAGCCCCTTTTAACCGCTGAACTACCTTTTGAATAGTTTCCGTCATGTTTCCTTCATATAAATAGTGGAATAGGTGGGAGATGACTTCGGAATCTGTTTCTGAAGAAAAGGTATATCCTATTTCTGCAAGATCCCGCTTGATCTCTAAATAGTTTTCGATTATACCGTTATGAACAATTGCAAATTCATTACCCGCATCCGTATGAGGATGAGAATTTTGATCCGAAGGAGGACCGTGGGTTGCCCATCTTGTATGGCCGATCCCCATCCGGGCTGAAAAGGGGGATGGTTCCAGCTGATGATGGAGCTCGTCCAGTCTTCCTTTGGTTTTGTTTACCTGCACAGCGTCTCCGTGATGGACCGCAATGCCTGCAGAATCGTAGCCGCGGTACTCTAGTTTGCTAAGCCCTGCCGTTAACACCTGCTGAACATCTTTTTCTCCGATATAACCAATGATTCCGCACATTTTAACTCCACTCCTTTATTTGTTTATATTTATAATGCAAGGGACGCATGTTGATTCTTGTGCACTTTTGATGCAGTTCCCAGCTTGTGAATATGGGGTAGGTCATATTCTTTGAAAGCATTCCGGGTATCTACAATCGGTACACCGAGGTGGGCCAGTTCGTCATAGTCCAAATTGCTGTGATTCGTTACCAGGACCATGCAGTCATAATTTTTCAATCTTTCTTTGCTGTAGGTAATCGATTGAACCACATTCTCCTCATGATCCAAAAAGCTGTGGGCATGAGGATCATAATAATCCACATCGGCGCCATGTTCTTTGTAGAGTTCATAAAGGTAAAGACCGGGGGATTCCCGTAGATCGCTGATATCTGGTTTGTATGCCATACCTAATATAAGAATGTTGGAACTGTTAATCGATTTTCCGTATATGTTCAGAGCTTGAGATGTTTTGTTGACGACAACTTCCGGCATATTATTATTAATAGACTGAGCAAGGTCAATAAACTTGCTGTAGAAACGGAAGCCTTTTGCTTTCCAGGATAGATACATAGGATCCAAAGGTATGCAGTGGCCTCCAATCCCAGGCCCCGGCTGGAATTTCATGAAGCCGAACGGTTTTGTCGCAGCTGCATCAATAACTTCCCATACGTCAATATCCATCCGCTCACTCATCATCGCAATTTCATTGACAAAAGCGATGTTGATACTGCGGAACGTATTTTCCAAAAGCTTGGACATCTCCGCAACTTTTGGAGAGGAGACGGGAACGACTTGTTCAATAAAATGGCTGTAAAGCAGCTTCCCGACAGTATTACACTTTTCTGTCATGCCTCCCATCACTTTAGGCATATTATGCGTTTGATAAGACATGTTGCCGGGATCCACCCGTTCTGGGGAGTAACATAGGAAAATGTCCCTTCCCGCTTCATACCCCATTCTTTTAAATTCCTGCAGGATTAATTCTTCCGTGGTCCCTGGATATGTCGTGCTTTCCAGAGTAACCAGCATCCCCTTCTTGATATAGGGTTTAATATTCTCAATGACACCCGAAATGAATGAGGTGTCCGGATCCTGATTTTCACTAAGCGGCGTCGGAACGCAAATACTGAGGGTATCCAGTTCCTTAACCATTTCATAGTTAGTGGTGGGATAGAAATAATTTGATTTTAAACTATCCTGCAGCTCTTGATCAGAAATATCATTTATATAAGAGCTGCCGTTCCGCAGAGAGTTGATTTTGTCTTCGCTTAAATCGATTCCGCAAACAGGGAAACCGGCTTTAACCATTTCCATCGCCAGCGGCAGCCCGACATATCCCAGGCCGATAACACCGATGTGAGCTTTTTTCGTTTTAATACGTTGACTCAATTGTTCAAAATAACCCATCAAACTTCCTCCGTTTTCAATAAATTTTTTGGTCATTCGATACCCATTATTCAGTCACTTCCACAAGGCGTTTAATCCGCGCTTCCAGTTCAATCAGTGAAAATGGTTTAGTAATATATTCTGCTGCTCCGTATTCAAAGGTGCGTTTAATATCCTCTTCCAGGTGCTTATTGGTTAGCACCATGATTTCGGAATGGCCATTGGTATGTTTATCAATGGTCTTAATCTGATTTATAAATTGAAATCCCCCGATACCGGATAAGTTGATTTCTGTAATAACTAGATCGGGAAGAAGTTTCTGGTACTGTTCCAGCCCATCTTTTCCATCCATTGCTGCATGCACAATATAGCCTTTGCGCTGTAAATAGTTCGTTAAAAGATGGAGGATGCTGTTATCGTGATCGACAATCAATACTGTTTTCTTTTCCGTATTCTGAATGACTTCGTTATCAAACACTCGGATTTCTTGCTGATTCCTCTGATTAATCATCATTTCATTCACCATGCGCGAGAGCATCCGCTCTGCGTGATCACTATTTTCAGGAAAATTCCCTACAACCATTTCTCCCATTAATTGATCTTTTTCTTCTAGATAGTCTTTTACGTGTAATGCGTAAAAGTGGGTGTACCCAAGGTCGCAGTCATCCAGAAGCAGCCCAAGAATATGATGCTCTGAGTCATAATTTACTTGGAAGGCAGTAGAAGGTTCTTCTTTTTCCAAATATGCTTTGAGTGAATGAATCCCTTGCTGGTCGAGGGATGCGTGGGCAATAATGAGACCGCATGGTAAGTTACTTGCTTGGTAGTAGTGAAGAAAATTATTGAATGAATTGATAATACTGGAATTCACGTGCGTGTCAGGCATTTTGGTAATCCTCCTTTTGTGTTATGCAGCTTCTTCTTTTTTCTCATCTTCATTCCAACTTGTTCTTGTCATCGTACCCCACGAATTGTTCTTGCGGAAAAATTGAATGTGACCCAGAAAACGCCAAAGTATCCCAAGCTGGCGGTATCCAAAGAACATTAAAATCGTATAGAACACCATTTTGAAATAATCTCTGATTCTCGGGAACCTACGGAAAGCCAGCTCCTCGATTAAAAGAGAACCCATACCAAGCAATGTTCCATACAGTACGTTAATGAGCATGAAGACGGCTACGATCTTCCATCCAGTCATATCTATCAAACTATAGCCAACAAGAGCTAGAAAACCAGTGATTCTAAAATAGGGGCTTAATGTTTCAAAAATGATGTTGTAAGGGATGGTGAGCCAGCCCATTACTTTATATCTGGGACGCATGAACATACGCGTTCCTAATTCAAGCATGTTTTTTAAATTGCCTCTGCCCCAGCGTTTCCGCTGACTACCAAGGATTTTGAAAGTGTCAGGTGCCTGCGTCCAGCATACGGCATCCGGGCAAAAGTCGATTTGATAAGGAAGGTTATGATCCAGCATGTATCGGTGCAGTTTGATAATAATGTTCATGTCTTCACCGGGATATCCACCGCGATAACCCCCAACTTTGATAATGTAGTCTTTTCTGAAAACGCCAAAAGCTCCGGATATGATGATTAATCCATTAATATCACTCCATCCAATTCTCCCTCCCAGAAAAGCTTTCAAATATTCCACCGTTTGGAGCATGGGTAATAATTTCTTTGGCAGTCTGACTTTCTGCACCATACCGTTTGCAATTCTGCACCCGTTGGCAATCCTTACATTTCCGCCGATAGCTACGTATTCCTCCGGGTTCTCCATATATTTTCTCGCAATTCGAATCAGTGCATCATTCTCCAGCAGCGAGTCCGCATCAATAGAAGAAACAAGCGGATAGTTTGAGAAGTTAATACCCGCGTTTAAGGAGTCCGCTTTTCCGCCGTTTTCTTTATCAATAAGATATAAATTTGGAAACTCGGGATTATAATAGACTCCTTTCACCTCGGCAGTAGCCAGTGTATTCTGCTCTACCGGGGCTGGTTTATAATAATTTAAGCGGAATTCATCAATTAATACTTTGGTTGTGTTATCTCCAGACCCGTCGTTAACGACAATTACTTCATGTGCGGGATAGTGCAGGGCCAGCAGAGATTGGACGTTTTCTTTAATAGTCAGCTCTTCATTAAATGCCGGTACGAGAATCGAGATAGGCGGCATGTGTTTAGAGCCTGAAAGAAAATCATATTTGGAATAGAATGTTTCCTTCATAATGCGGGATATTTTTCGGAAGGAAAACATAATAATCCCAAAATAAATCGTATTAATGGTAATCACATAATAAATGGCAAACATCCCATAAATTAAAAGTAAATCTCTCACTGTTTTTCCTTCTTTCTATAGAGCCTTAGTCAAATCATGACTTTTTCCAAAATACTTTTGATAGATAAATACTTTTTGGTTATATTCTGTAATATCTTCTACTTGTGAAAGATCATGGATGGTTTGATTTAGTTTTTCCTTTATATGTTCCTCAGCCGTTTCTCGTCCTTGTTCTCCGTGCACTCCGGCCGCTGTTTCGCAGAGAATTTCAAAGCCGTGTTCTCCCAATTGAGCCAGGCTTTTCGCAGTGGTGCGGGAAACAATCCAGTTGGAGTCCTGGAGTCGCTCTTTTAATAATTCTGTATATTGGATCAGGCCGGAATTACCGATCCAATCGGCAAACAGATGGCGAATCTCCCAATCCGGAAATTGCAGATAATACTGAACATCCTTTTCTGTTAAAACCATAGCGGACATACGTAGTTGTAAGGCAAGCTTCCTTATTTCTTTATCCTCAGATTGGGAGGATGAATGAACGATTTCCGGAAGTTCTTGATCTACATGGTCCTGAAGCCCGATCAGCCCGATTTTATTTAACTTTGGATTATCTTCATAAAGAAACTGGGTGTATATCGGCCTTAAATCTAACGAAGATTCTTTAGAGATATCTGCAACTAGGTGGGAGTGCTGTTTTCCATTGTTTACAAGATATAGCATGAGATTTTTTATATCATCCGGATTCACTGAGGTTTGGGCTATCGAGCGTGCGATAATATAAACGGAAGAATCAAAATGGCTGCGATATAACAGCGACATTAATTGAGATGTCACTTCTTGGTCCCGAAGTATCCCAAGGTGGTACGCGGCATCAAGACGAACCATGGACCAGGGGCTTTGCAGCCGCTTTTTGTTGTAATGATTTAATCCAATGTCTTTACATAAAGTAAGAAGTTTTTCCCTATGCACTCCTTTCAAGCGATCGACCCATGGTAATAATGTATTTTGCAGCACCTTCTTTTCAAAAGAGGACAGCGGCTTTTTAGGCGGCATTAAAAGGGCTTGATTATCCAACTGTACCTGGAGATAATGAAGATAACTGTGGAAGTTGTCCAGACAGTCTTTTTCTTTTTTTACGCTTATTTTCTTTCTCATTTTGATAGCTATCGTAATAACCATAAATATTATCATTAGAGTGATTAAGACGGCTATCATCCAATAAGCAGCTTGTAAATTGATGAACAAAGATTTCCCTCCCTCCTTAATCTTCGATATTCTTGAAGATTTCTTGTACGATATAGTAGCTTTGCTTTAACTCTTCGTCATAGTCCGCCTTCTGCCAGTTCTTCCAGTCATAAAGCGGGAAGTTCTGTACGGAGATTGGGGAGGATTGATTGTCGAATCCGTGCACCGTCTCTGAGTTATCAACGATCCATGGAACGAAGCGGATCCCATTACTATTTTCTGCAGGCATTTGCTGCGATTCTTCTTTTACAGAACCGTAACTCACCACCTCCTTGGTACTGGGGTCTGCGAAGCCAAGCAACGCCCACGGAATTTTCATTTCAACGACTTTCCCCTGATAGTCCCAGGAAGCTCGGGAATTCTGGGAGGAAGAGGCTTGTTCCATGCTGCCTGCTGATACTTCTTCAAAGGGCAGTACTTCATTTGATTCAGGAAGTTCCAGCTCATGACTTACGGCAAGCTGCCAGGAGTTCATGTTGTCCTCCTGATCATCACCGGCCTTGCTCCCGTATAATCGTTGATGAAAATCATAGCTTGGGGCGATTAGAACCTCGCTGTCGGTTTCATCTCCTAACCGAACCACGGTCTCCAATCCTTCATCCAAACGTTCCCCCGGCAGAACTTCTGGATTTTCCATTCCTCCGGCAAGAGTATGAACACCGAGGTAGAAGGTGTCTGTTGACAAATCGATGGATTCAGGAAGACGGGCAGCTGCATAGATATACCCTTCGTCTTTGGTTACCATCAACTCCGTTAAAGGAGTGGAAAGTTTTTCAACTTCACTTCCCTCCAATTTCTCCCAATCTTTTGTGGATCCATCTATGGTAAGCTCCTCATGTTTACTTGGGTACATTCCCAGCAGCCCGTAGGACATTTCCGCTGACAAGGTATTGAACCAGTAAGGACGCCTCCCTGGATTTTCAAACGGTATTGTGTTCCAGGTGTTTTTGAACCATTCATCCTGCCATGTAAAGATGATGGCCCCGGCATAATTTTCCTGGTAAATATGCTGCAGCATATCGGCGTTGTGCTTTCCCTGTTCTGTTTCTGTATGGCCTCCCTGATCCCGGCCAAGCGGTCCCGGATGGGCGTTTCCGCGGGAAGAAGGGACCCCGAACTCTGTAATCATTACCGGAATATCCTTGTGATAGTTTTTCAGCTCCTGCAGGTACCCCTTATATGTATCAATTTCTCCCTCCTCATTTTTGACATCATCATACTTGTCCGTGATTCTTAAGAAGTCCGGGTAATAAGGATAAGCGTGAAAAGAAGCAAAATAACCAGCTTCTCCACTCTTTTTTTTAATATTCGTTGCATCAACACTTACAGCATCCTCCATTGGCAGGGGTTCGCTTGGATGAGTAAGTGGATCCGTCGTTATCCAGTTAGTAAAGGTGACCGGGTGCTGCCAGCCTGCTTTTTTCTCCTTCTCTGCCGTATAGTTCATAAGTTCAGCCAGCCAGCTTTCAAAAACAGAAGCATCCGAAGAAGTTTGAAAAAACCTGCCGTCGAAATCGGTATTGCTGTGCTGCTTATTTGTATTTTCTACGATTTCAGGACTCCACTCTGTACCAAGGTGCCAGGCAGCCAGGTAAGAGCTGGCATCTGCGGAGTACTCTCCGCTTGCTTTCCCATCTTCAGCCGGCAGGACGGCATCTCCGTTAATGGCATCGATTGCGCGGGATATTTCTTCTTTGAATTGCTTTGTTGCTTCAGGTGATTTTGCGTCCTTTGTTTCCGCGAGTTTGTTCACCGGCGACCAAATACCCTGCATAAAATAGAGGGGGTTGTCCGAATGGTTTTGATTATGCTCTACTAATGCTTCGTAAAATTCTGGTTCGTGAATAGTGTAAATACGAATCGTATTAGCCCCCATTTGTTGAATTCTGTCGAACCAGCGAAGGTAATCTTCTTTTTTTATGGAGAGTTCTCCCGGAAAATGTCCAGGTAATGAAGCTCCCATATTCACTCCTTTGACAAAAAAAGGCTCCCAGCTGTTTTCTTTGTATATTTCAAGCTGATTTTCATTGGTTCGGAATTTTATTTGAGAACCATCGTCCGTTTGTTTGCTTTCTGCCTCTTTCATGGTTTCAGATGATTCACACCCCCCAAGAACGAGAAGCAAAAGGAGCAATCGAAGAACGGTACTGTTCCGTTTCATCCTTCTCATTACCTCCCCCGGCACCTATTTTTGTGTTAGAGAAAACTATTTCCTAGTTGAACATTCAAGGTTTGCATGATTAAATAGCGTTGTACTTTGTCCTCCACGTTTTTAACGCTAACATGAGGGGTTTCCTTCTTCATCGAAAACTGTATTTCGGAGGTGCGAATTTATCTTTCGGCACCCCTGGTTTATATTCAGACAGGAAGCATTTGTTATCCGTTTTGTGAATGTTTGGGATAAGAGGTTGAAAGTCGGATGAAAGACGGAGAAAACCAGCGCCGAGAAATCCGCAGAAATTTTGCGGAAACCCCTGAAAAACACCGGTTATTACCCGGGAAATGAAGTGAAAAATGGGAGGATTGGAAATGAAGAAACAATTGTCATTTTTTCTGCTGACTGTCACTGCCTTTTTATTTTTAACAGGATTTTCTAACTCCGAGGATTCCAAAAAGGCAATGTGGGTAGAGAACACGGACATAAGTGAAAACAGTGAATCAATTCTTGCAAAAGCGGAAGAAAACGACGTCAACGTATTATATGTAAAGATGGACGAGGAAATGACCTCAGATGTTTATTCCAGTCTTATTCGTGAAGCAGATCAGAAGGAAATCGAGGTTCATGCTTTAGGGGGAGAGCCTTCCTGGGCTCTGGCGGAAAACCAGCAGCAGATAATAGATTTTACAGAAAAAGTAAAAAATTACAATGACCGGGTGGCAGAAGGAGAGAGGTTCCATGGCATACACTTGAAAATACAGCCGCAGTATCTGCCTGAATGGTATGAAGATAAAAATACCGTCCTGAAGGAATGGAAGGATAATTTGAACACTGTTTTAGGCGGATTTTCTGAAGATGCCCTGCTTGAGTTAAGCAGTTCCATTCCTTTTTGGCTGGACGAAATGGGCACGCCGGGGAACCGGGACACGCCGTTTAGTACGTGGATGATCAGCCAATTCGACCACACGACGGTTTTAGCCTACCGTGATACTCTGGAAGGTCCAAATGGCATTGTTCGTTTGACGAAAAATGAATTTGAAGCAGCTGATAATCTTAATAAACAAATCTTAATTGGAGTAACCATGGCCGATACAGGACAGGATCATACGACGTTTTTTGAAGAAGGTCTGTCGGACATGAATATGCACCTCAACCTTGTGGATAAACACCTGGGGACATATGATTCCTATAAAGGAACGGCAATATATAGTTTTTCCAATTTGAAGGGGAAGGAAGACGATTCCACTGCGCCTTCAGAAGAAAGCAAAAACTATCGAGGGACCTACATCTGGGAAGCGGAGACCCTGATCAACGAAAAAGACAGAATTATTGAATTTGCGAAGGAGAAAAATATCAATCTTCTGTATACACGTTTGGATCTTACCCGCTCTCACAATGCTTATTCAGATTTTGTGGAAAAAGCTAATGCCGAGGGTATTGAAGTGCATGCCATGGGAGGCCATCCTTCCTGGGCCCTCAAAGAGGAAGAATCCCGGATGATGGACCTCGTGGAGTATGTAAAAACGTATAACGAGTCGGTAGAGGAGGGACAGAAGTTTTCGGGGATTCATCTTGATATTGAGCCGTATACCGAACCATCATGGGCAGAAAATCAGCAGGATATCCTAGCCCAATGGATGGACAATATTGAGTTATTTGTGAAGGAAACGAAACGAGAATCCAATCTGGAAGCCAGCATGGATCTGGCCATGTGGTTTGATGATACTGAAACGCCGGGACATCCTGATACATCTTTTAACGAATGGGTGATCGACAAAATGGACCATACCTCTGTCATGGCGTTTCGGGATAAAGCGAAAGGATCCGGAGGAATTTTGGATATGTCTCAGAATGAAGTGGATTTTGCAGAAAGCATCGACAAAGATGTTATTATTTCGGTGGAAATGAAACAAAATAAAACGAACCCTCATATTACCTTTTATGACGAGGGAGAAGATTTCATGGAGGAACAGCTGAACATCGTCGATGAAGAGTTAAACTCCAATTCCTCTTACCAGGGGTATGTCGTTCACGCCTACCGCTACTGGAAAAACCAATAAACAACATCGAAAAAACGGAGCTTGATTACGTTTCAAGCTCCGTTTTTTTGCGGGCGCCATAGTTATTACTCTGTTTCATCCGGGATAATTCCCCATTGTTTGGACTTCAATACAGCTTCAGCTCTGGTTTTGACCTGAAGTTTTTTAAAAATATCCGTCAGATTATATTCAATGGTGCGGGGGCTGTTATAAAAAATACTGGCAATTTCTTTGTTACTTTTTCCCTTTGCTACTTCGGTGAGAATCTCCTGTTCTTTGGAATTGAGGGAGATCTCATGTCCCTCTTCGATGGGGAATGATCCTGTTTCTTCGACCCGAACCTCCATTTTTCGTAACTGCCGAAACAGAGAAACAGGCACTACGGCTTTTCCATCTACGGCATAGCGAATGGTTTGAATAAGTTCTTCCCGGGTCGATGTTTTGCTGATGAAACCAGAGATACCAGCTTCTATCAGGGTGTTAAAATAGGGCCCTACCTCGTGACCGGTATAAATTAAAACAGGGGTCTCCCGATCCATCCCGCGAACATGTTTTGTTAACTCAATCCCATTCATTCCCTGCATGCGTAAATCAAACAGCATGAGGGAAAAGTCTTCATGATGAATAATATCGATAGCCTTTCCCGGACTGTCAACGATGGTCACCTTTATATCTTCTTCCTTCTCAATCATAAGTTTTGACCCTTCTCCGACTGCCGGGTGATCATCGACTAACAAAATGCTGATCATGGTTGTCCCTCCATTACATTACTTCAAAATAGTGTGTGAATTCCTGTTGAGATGGAAATAAAATAACAACTTCCAGCCCTGATCCTTCCGGGGAAAGAATTTCGATTGTTCCATGAATGCTGTTCACACGCTGTCGGATGCCGGCCATCCCCATCTTTTTCGTCGATTGGGCTTCTCCTTTCGAGGACAGTCCCACGCCGTCGTCTCTGTATGTCATAATAAACTGGTCTCCTTCATTTCTCACTTCAATATCGACACGCCGGGCTTTGGAATGCTTGGCTGCATTATTTAATAATTCCTGAACAATTCGATAGAGAGCCAGAGCCTGTTCATCTCCAAGAATGGAATTGAAATCACAGGAGGTAAACTGTATATCAAAACTTTCACGAGCCTGATAGTGTTCAACCAGATGGGAAAGGGCTTCGGCAATACCAGTTTCCTTTAAAAAAGGAGGCCGCAGTAAGGTGCATGTTTCACGGACCTGCTCAACCACGCCAAGCAGACCTTGCTGCAGTTCTGATAACTGCTTTTTTAACGAATCGGTAAGCTGTTCCTGAGCAAGCAGCTCCTCCACTTTTCGATACCAGATTAACTGTTCCTGCAAGGCAGAGTCATGTAAATCATAAGAAAGCCGGGCCCGTTCTTTCTCAGAGAGTCTGAACAGTAGCCTTAACATCCAGGGAGGCATGGTTTGATCGTTATAAAGGGATTGATTCAATTCTTCTGTGACATCTTCGAGAATCTGGAAATTTTCATAAACAATGCTAGTATAGTGCACAAGTACTTTAATCCAATGCTGCTCATCCTGATTAAACGGGGTGTGATTCACTTTCTGTTCGATCCACAGAAGCTGAATGGCATGATGCTGCTCACTAATAATGCAGCATAAGCCGTCTTCCATTATAAATTGAGAGCCTATGGTTAATAGGGATTGGTTGTGTCTTAAATACATCTCTATTAAGTATTTCGGATACTCCTCTTCCCCGGAGGACAAGCGGGCTGTCCCTTCTTTTTTGGAGTATGTGATAATAGACGAATGCTGCACCGGAAGAACTTCTTTTATCTCTTGGATGAGTCTATCGTTTAACTCGTGCTTTTTTAAGATTTTTGCTACATCATGGGAGAATCGATCCAGACTGATTTCATAGTTATGTTGATGTTTGAAGAGGCTTCGGATATTCAGTTTATCTTCTAAGTAGAAAAATAAGATAAACGACCCGTAGGTGAGAATAATGAGCCTGGCCCATTGAATGTAAGTTAAATTAGTAAAAAACATAGCCAGACCAATCACAATCCCTGTCAGGATAAGGGATTTAAATGCATAATAACGAAGCCGGCTGTTGATAAAATCAATATCAAATACTTTATTCGTTAACACTAAATACAGAAAGAATACCGGCAGGACTGTGAGAAAAGCTGCTGTAATCGATGCAGGCAGCAGTTTTATATCAAACAGGGTGCCTGGAAGAGCCGTCAGAAAGATAAATGGAAAAAAGGAAACAATGAGACTGAATATGGTGTTTTGAAATATCGTTTTATGGATCGTTTTACGAAATTTTAAATAAGAGTAAACAAGGAGGCAAAATCCAAACAATATCTCAGCCGAAAACAGGAGCAGCTGTCCGTTCCGGATCCACTCATATATGTTACCGATATATATAAAATTGGACAGCCCATCTAGAAAAACAATACATATATTGAGAACATAAAAGATTATAACAACTTTCCATTGGATCAGCTGGATGTGGTACTTTAAAAAGTATAGATAATGGAAGTGTAAAAATAAAACAGGAATCATCATGAGAGAAAAGCTGTTCACAATACGGGCAAACGCATCCAGCCTTGCAGAAGCTCCTGCACTTAAATAGCAAAATCCGACTGCTGCCAGGAAAGCAATGAGAAATACAGCTATGGGTTCTCCGCGTTTTTTCCAATAGATATACAGGGAAAATCCTGATAGTATTAAAAATACACCCAATGGCAGCAGCATGTGGTATAAGAAGGTATTAAAATGAAGTGGATTCTCCACTTTATATTCGAGTTGATTACCGTCGCGCAGAACTGTCATTTGTTCCACTCTGCTAATAACTCCATACTGTTGAACGGAAGAAAAAGTAGAGGGAGTCTCCCCGTTCACTTCCAGAACAATGTCTCCTGACTGAATATTCCGCTGCGCGGCCCATCCAATTGGGGTTACGTTCGTAACTTCCCACTGTCCCTCATTATTTTTCTTTACGTCCAGCCCTCCGTAAGTCTCACTGATGGTTATGTAAATGAGATAAAAGGCGGTGAGAGCACTGATGAGTAAAAAAAAACCAACCGGAAGCGTTTCATATCACGCATTTTTTCATTCCCCCAGCTATAGCTGCTTTTTTTAGTTTTCATCCGAGTAAAAAAAACCAGAGGGACTCTGGCTTTTTTACACGGATAAAAGAAAAACATCGGCAGCCGCAGTTGGCGGTATGCCGAGTTTTTCTTAAACGTAGATTATTTATTTCCAGTAAGCTTTTTGAATGTCTATTCCCTGGAAATCCTTATCTGTTAACACATCGACAACAGCAGCTTTTTCTGTCTGCGACATGCCGGCTGTATTCAGTTTGTCTTCTTTAAACCTTTCCAAAAGGTGAGGCTGTTCTGCTAATTGTTCCACTACTTTTTTTAACATAAGAATCCTCCTTAAGGTTCTGTAGATTTACACTTGTTCTATATACTCTTGCATACGGTTTTTCCAACCTTGACTTACCCGAAGTTCCTTCATTTTATCAATAGCTTTTCTTTGATAGACACGCTTCAGCACACGCATATACAGGATGACTGGAGAGTCATGTATCCAATGGAACAAGGATTCCTCCCTCTCTGCCATAAACGCTTGATCCACGTTTCCTGCATAATAATCCTGTATCCACCGGGCTTGTTCGCCGCTTTCTTTGGAAAGGAGCATGATAGGCAGCGTCCATTGTTTCTGCAGCAAATCATTTTTTGTATCCAGACGCAGGAGCCCGTCCAAATCATTGGCTAATTGTGCTGTCACTCCAAGATTTTCCGAATATTCCTGAATCAAAGCCAGTTCATTCTGGTTGGTTTGGCAGAATACGGCTCCGATGAGAGTAGAGCAGGCCATGAGGGATCCAGACTTGTATTTAATCATCTGTAAAAACTCATCCTCTGTGTGATAGAGGTGTTCGAGATCCTGGTGCTGCCCTTTTACTGCCTGTAAAACTTGTTGATAAAGGTACTGAAGGGCAAAAGACTTCAAGTTGTCATCATAAGGAGCTTGTTTTAAAACAAGCATACTTAATGTTAAAAAACCTGTGGATAGATTCATGGAAGTAGAAAATGGAAAAGTAGACCACGGTTTTTCATCGTCATCTTGATCCTGCAGATCATCCAGTATGTCCAAAGCCAACATTAAAAACTCGACTGCCGCAGATACATGGAACATGCCATAGCTCTTTTCACACTTGTCGATGTGATAATGCAGCTGGGTTAGTTCTGAGAACAAAAATCCTTCTTTCATTTTATAGAAGATGAATTGGGCTGCATTTTCTTTGAGATCATGATCATTCAGGTACGTATTCACCATCTCAAGCATCACATCTTTTGTTTGATGAAATGAATAATCTGGAACTTTTTCCATAAATCACTTCCCTTTCAATAATATGTGTTATTTTATAATTCGGGTTCAGCTTATCACAACTAGGCAAAGTGTAAAATGGTAAGATAGTATTGCGCAGATAGTTAAAAAACTTTGGGTGTTCAAGTATTTTCGTTCGTAAGATTCATTATTGAAAATTTACATGCTTATTTTCTTTTTGTAATATTTAAAAATAATAAATGCAGAAGATATATCGGAAAAGTTATCAATGAAATGAAAGGGATGATAGGGGAAGACTGACCGAAAATTTTTTCTTTCTTTTCATCAAATTGTAAATTAAATTTTAAACACTTGTAATACTAAGTTCTTTATGTGAATGAGGAAGGTGGTATTGTAAAGAACATAATTTCCGGAAAAGGTAGTAAAACATTATATGCATAGTTTCCAAAAAATGAGAGATAAGTATGGTTTCTATCATAAAAAGAAGAAGAAAAATGAAGGGAAGTTTTTATGAATTTTTGTTCTTTTTTTTTTAAAAAGGGAAGTTTTCGTTGTCAAAGAACAGGAGGCGTATAATAAATTAATTTCATTTTCCTGGTAATAAGCTAGTTAGGAAGATAATATTTATTCTTGTAATCATATATGAAAATGTTTAATGTAGGTAACGTTTAAAATTTGTCACCCCCTTACTCGATTCCATTTTAAGAGATGCAATTATTGTTTATCCAGTTCAGCTGAATAAAGGCACTGTTTCCTCGCCGCGTTTATCATTTACCGGATTAACTGATAATGCTCTATTTTACGGTATAAACGTTTCCTGGTAATATTCAGCTGCTCTGCTGCCTGTTTAATATTACCGTTTGTGAGTTCCAGTGTCTTCTGGATCGTTTCTTTTTCCACTTCTTCAAGGGTCATTCTTGCAGAGCCGGAAGTATGGTTAACGTTTCGACGTGCCGGAAGCTGCAGATCTTCTTCGGTAATGATCCCTTCTTCGGCCAGAAAACTGCCTTGATTTAAGACACTGATTAATTCACGGATATTGCCGGGCCATCCATAGCTGTTCACGGCATATCCCGCCGCGGAGCTAAGCTGACTTAATGGATTGATATCATGTAAAAAAGCATTCGCCAGATACAAAATATCGGTGCGTTCCCGAAGCGGTATAAGATTCAAGATTATACCTTTCAGCCGGTAGTACAAATCGGAACGGAATTGTTTTGAATCCACCTGTTCCTGCAGGTCGCAGTTGGTTGCCGATATCACCCGTACATCAATGGTTTTGGTATGATTGGACCCCAGCGGTGTAATTTCCTGCTCCTGCAGCACGCGTAATAGGACCACTTGCGCCTGGAGCGGCAGTTCCCCGATCTCATCAAGAAAAATAGTGCCCCCATCCGCTGCTTCAAATTTACCTTTTTTACCTTTTGGATCCGCACCGGTAAAGGCTCCCTTTTCGTATCCGAATAACTCGCTTTCCAGCAGGTGGGAAGGAATAGCGCCGCAATTTACCGTGATGAACGGCTTGTGTTTTCTGTCACTGTGGGAGTGGATGGACTGGGCAAACACCTCTTTGCCCGTGCCGGTTTCCCCCTGCAGGATTAAAGGAAGATCGGTGGATGCCGCTTTTGAAGCGAGTTTAATCTGTTTTTCCACATGTGGACAATTTCGTTTAATATCGGCGAATGTATACGTAGAAGCTGGCTGCTTGTTTTTCTCCAACGCGGTAGATTTTAAAGAGTAGGAGCTCCACCATTTATTACGTTTGTCACTAATAATTTCTGCAGGGTATTCATTGTGATACAGCCGTCCCACACAGTCTCTGCCAAGAAGACGTTTTGCAGATTCATTCGCACGAATAATGTAAGAATCCTGGTCCAGCGAAATAATAGGATCATGATAGTGATCCGTGACTTGATACAGTTCCCGAAAAGCAAGAATCTTCTCGTTTGTTACGTCCTGAAACATGAGTTTGTGCTGGATGCTTTCAGCAGCCAGGGTTCCTACAGTCAAGACGGAATCGTTAAAAAGAGAAGCAAGGCTGTAAATATTAATAACACCAATAGGATCTCCGGCAGGCGAAATAATTGGTGTAGCTGCACAGGTCAATGCAGCATTTTCTTTATAGAAATGTTCGTCCCCAAACAGGACAATGGGAGACTGTTCTCTTAAAGCGATTCCTGCTGCATTGGTACCTTTATAATATTCATTCCAGTTAATACCTTCCTGAAAATTTCCTTTCTGTTTTAATTCAGCTAATTCTTCTCGGTCCTTCAGGTAGGTACTGCCGGTTGTATATACGACATGCCCATTGCGGTCCAATAAAGAAGCAACATGATCATGATGAGTTAAAAAAGGAAGAAGTGCGTTTAGAACGGGTGCAGAGTACTGCAGTAGTAATTCGTTTTCTTCTTTTAATTGTTTTAATTGATTAGTGGTAGGGTTTTGAGCAGTAGGGGAGGCTGCTGGTTCAAGTTTTCTCTCGAGACAACGATCCCACGACTGTTTAATTAATTCATCTCTAGGTATGGCAAGTTCATCCATATATGAATACCTCCCACAAAAGAAAGCGTTTGCAAAAATTATACCATTAAATCCTTGAATGAAAAATATAAAATGATATATGATTTGAAAAAGTGTGTTGAAATCATACATACTATGTTGATTTTAGTTCAAATTTTTTCAACAGTTCCTCTGTTCTAATAACTCACCTTATTTTCTGTAATGTTATTTGAAAACTGGGTCATAACATCACAGTTATGTGTCACAATGACACACTTTCTCTTTGCCTTCTGCCCTATTGAACAAGGTCATCGACGGTGCTGAGAAGTTGGCACAATCTTTGCATTAACATAAGGGTGAAAACAATAAGGGAGGAAGATACCATATGGGTTCTGATTATCAACTATTTATTGGAGGACAATGGGTAGAAAGTGTTTCAAACGATACAATAGCATCCATTAATCCAGCTACGGGAAGTGGATACGTGACAGTAGCCGAAGCAAAAGAAAAGGATGTCGACAATGCTGTAAGCGCTGCCAGAAAAGCGTATGAAAGCGGCCCGTGGGCTGATATGGCACCGGGAGACCGTGGTCGTCTGCTTTACAGTATAGCTCAGAAATTAAAGGAAAATGTAGATTATTTAGCGGAAGTGGAGTCCAGAGACAATGGTCTTCCCATTAATGAGACAAAGTTCATTGCTGTTCCGGCGGCGATTGATGTGCTTGAATTTTATGCCGGGCTGGCCAATAAAATTCAGGGTGATACCCTTGCATCCCCGGATGATAGATTTAATTATACGTTGAAAGAGCCTCTAGGTGTAATTGGTGCCATTGTTCCATGGAATCATCCAATTATGATCTCGATGTGGAAAATCGCACCAGCACTGACGGCAGGTAACACCATTGTGGTTAAGCCGCCGGAACAAACCCCTGTCAGCATTCTTGAATTGGCACGTCTGTTTCAGGAAGCCGGTCTTCCGGATGGTGTGCTGAACGTTGTACCAGGAGATGGTCCTCACGCTGGTGCGGCATTATCTTCTCATCCGGATGTAGACAAAATAGCCTTTACGGGATCGACGAATACAGGACGGGTCATCATGCAGGCTGCCAGTAAAAATCTAAAACCAGTAAGTCTGGAGCTTGGAGGGAAATCTCCTAACATTGTATTTGAGGATGCTGATCTGGAGCAGGCGGTAAATGGATCGATGTTTGGCATTTATTTCGGCCAGGGACAGGTTTGTGCCGCGGGATCCCGCTTATTTGTACAAAACAGTATATATGATGAGTTCATGGAGAAATTCAGAGAAAAAGTACAGAAAATTAAGATTGGGGACCCGCTCGATGGTTCCACTCAAATGGGGCCTCAGGTCTCGCAGGCTCAGCTGGAACAAATTGAGTCCTATGTTGCTTCCGGTGTGGAACAGGGAGCATCGATCACGGCAGGCGGTGAACGCCGGTCAGGGGAAAACGGCTATTATTATACCCCGACCATTTTTGAAAACGTTACCAATAATATGACCATTGCCCAGGAAGAAATATTCGGTCCGGTTATCTCCGTTATTCGATTTGAAGATGAAGAAGACGTACTCAATAAGGCGAATGATACCATTTACGGTCTGGCCTCCGGCATGTGGACCAATGATGTAAAACGGGCTCACCGTATGGCAAAGAAGTTACAGGCCGGAACAGTCTATGTCAATACGTTCAGTATGCTGGACAGCGCAGCTCCATTTGGTGGAACAAAACAGAGTGGTTTTGGACGGGAACTCGGTATGGAAGCTCTGGATATGTACACAGAGACAAAGCATGTCTGGGTGGATTTAAGTGACGAAGGTTTGAATTGGTACGGACTGTAAGAGAAAGGTGGAAGAAAAAATGTCAGAAGAAAACATGTATGCCGAGGGAGAAAAGAATTTCCGCAGTTTATTTGGAGATGAACGGGTGGATGCAGTATTAAACAATGTGAACTCGTTTGACGATGAATTTCACCGTTATTTACTGGAGTATTGTTTCGGGGAATTATGGGGGAGAGAAGGGCTTGAATGGAAGCAGCGCAGCTTGAACAATCTATGTCTTCTTATAGGTTTAAATCGTCCTAATGAATATGAAACGCACCTTCGTGGAGCTATTCGTAATGGCTGTACCGTTCAGGAAATTAAGGAGACACTGCTCCAAGTCACCGTGTACGCAGGCATACCAGCAGGTGCGGAAGCTTTTAAGATAGCTAATAGAGTATTTGAAGAAGAGGGGGTGAATGTAGAGTGAGTATATCCAAGGTAGGTTTTATTGGTCTGGGAATGATGGGGGCTCCAATGGCAGAGTGCCTTGTAAAGGACAACTTCGAAACGATTGTTTACGATGCTGCAGGAACAAAAGAAAGGGCTCCGGAAGGAACACATGCTGCTGAAACTCTCCAACAGATGGCAGAAGCAGAAGTTGTGTTAATGAGTCTGCCAAAAGGTGAAGCTTCTGTGGCTGTATCGAACCAACTGGCTGCTCTGGCCGACAGTTCGATAAAATATGTTGTCGATTTATCAAGTATTGGTGTTCCTGCCGCCCAGGAATGTTACCGGATTCTGCAGCCGCCCGGGATAACATATGTAGACAGCCCTGTGAGTGGAGGACAGAGAGGGGCGGCTTCAGGAACGCTGACTCTCATGACAGCAGCAGAAGAGAAACGCTTAGAAGGTATCCGACCGGTTCTTTCAGCTTTCAGCACGAACATTTTTCATATAGGAAATGAAGCCGGTCAGGGTCAGGCTATGAAATTAATTAATAATTACCTTGCTTCCTCGATATTAGCAGCAACAAGTGAAGCGGCAGCAGCCGGAGTGAAGGCCGGATTGGATATGAAACAAATGATAGAAATCATTAATGTCTCCACAGGAAGCAGCTTTATGAGTAAGCACGTGTTTATGGAAAGTGTGATTCCCGGTTCATTTGACGCCGGTTTTGCCAGTTCCCTGCTGCTGAAAGATTTAAAATTGTACGGGGAAAGTATTGGGGAAGACACACCTTCGGACATATTCCAGACGGCGCTATCAATGTGGGAAGAATTTGAAGATGCCCACCCGGACTCCGATGTGTCTGAAATATATAAACATCTATTAAACGAAAATGTTTCTGCTGAATAACGGAGAGGAGGATCGATATGTATCGGTTAAAGGTTATGTATCCACATCCGGACGACCCGGAACATTTCCGCCGGTATTATGAAGAGCATCACCTTCCTTTAGCTCAGACCCTGCCTTATTTGAAAGATATGAGGTACGGAATCGATATAGAAGGAATGGAGGAACCCAGTCCATATTTCTGTATGTGGGAAGGTGATTTTAACAGTAAGGCGGATATGGAAAAGGCACTGGCCTCTGACACGGGAAAGAAAGTGGCCGACGATGTATCCAATTATGCGACCGGTGGAGCTGTATTGGTTAATTATGAGGTGAAAAAATAGCTTGTTAGTCAAAAAAGGGGGAATCATCATTGAATTTTAAAAAGAGGTTATTTACAGGGGTATTGTTTATATTGTTCGCAGTTGTTGCAGCTGCCTGTGGCGGCGGTGGAGAGCAATCGGAGGAATCCGGGTCTGAAGAAACAAATGGCAGCGGATCTGAAAGCGGTTCAGACGAATCATCCGGTGAATCAATGGAATTTCAATTCGGCCACATGAGCTCTCCACAGCACGTACAGCATACCGGAGCTATGGTTCCGTTCACAGAAGATGTAGAAAGTTTAACGGAAGGACGCGTAACGTTTGAAATGTATCCAGGCGGGGCCTTGTCGTCGGAAGAAGAGACGTATAATAACACCGTTGATGGAATTATGGATGCCAGCTGGGCTCCGGCCGGTTATGCTCCGGGACAGTTTACTACACATTCGGTGATTAATTTACCGTTTGTAGCACAGGGGTCAGCAGAACATGTCAGTAAAGTCGCGCAAAAATTATATCAGGAATTCCCTTCTATTCAGGAAGAATATGAAGGTGTGAAACCAATGTGGTTTCACGGTACGGACGAGTACGTCATTATGACAAACGATGTTGCTGTAGAAAGTTATGAAGATGTAAAAGGACTTCAATTGAGAGCTCCCAACCCGGAAGGCGCAGATATGATTGAAGCATGGGGAGCAACCGCTGTGTCACTGCCGGCGACAGAAGCTTATGAAGCCTTGCAGAAAGGAACGGTTGATGGAACGGTTCTGCCAATCTCTGCACTGAAGGATTTTGATCTGTATGATGTTATTGATTATGTTACGCATGGTAACTTTACGAACAGTGTGTTCTGGACGGCGATGAATGAGAACAGCTGGAACAGTATTTCTGAAGACGATAGAGAGGCAATCAAAGAAGAACTGATAAAGGCACCAATGACCAAAAGAGCCGGTGCTGCATTTGACGGGCGGTCTGAACAGGCAAAACAGGAAGCCGAAGAAGCCGGAATTGAATTTATCACACTTCCTGACGAGGAACTGAAGAAATTTGAGGAGGGAGGAACCGGTGTCATTGATGAATGGATTTCCGGACGTAAAGAAGCCGGTGTACCGGGACAGGAAATCTACGATAGAGCAGTTGAGTTGATGGAACAGGAAGAAATCAGCTTAGAGGAGGGCAGTGATGAGTAATAACAAAAGAGGGTCCTTTGGTGCTGCGGCATCTAAGGACCATTCCCCTCTTGAAAAGGCAGTAAATAAACTGGAAACTGTTGTTTATTATATCAATGCATTTTTTCACGACATATCCAAAGTACTTCTTTTATTTATGATGCTGTTGATAGCAGGAGATGTTACAGGACGGTACTTTTTTAATACGTCCATTGCGGGAGCTCATGAGACGGCCGGACTTGCTCTGGCTGTCATTGTATTTTTCAGTTTAGGTTCCACGCAGATTGCAGGCGATCATATATCTATCGATTTTTTGGTGAAACGATTTCCACGGAAACTGCAGGAAACCATTCATTTGGTATTTAACATGGTAATTATTGCACTGCTGCTCTTTACCAGCATTCAATTATTTCAGTCGTCTGTTCGAGCCTATCAAGGTAATGAACAAACGGCTGATTTAGATCTGCCCATATACATTTTTCAAATCATGGGGGGGATAGGGATTATTATCTTTACTCTTCCTTTTGTCCTGTCGATTCTACAAACACTTATTAAGGTGGTACACAAAAATGGCTCCTGAGATGATTGGCATACTAGGTCTACTTTTGTTATTGGTGTTGATTTTTCTTCAGTTTCCAGTAGGGCTTGCTTTGTTTGTCGTTGGTTTTCTGGGACTTGTCCAACTTTCTGGATGGCATGTCGCAGTTTCGCAGTTAAGTACCTCTACTTTCAGTACTGTCAATGATTACAGTCTGAGCGTTATTCCCTTGTTTGTATTAATGGGAATGTTTATGACCAACACAGGGCTTGGCCGGGATTTATTTGAAGCGGTGGATAAATGGATGGGACATTTGCGCGGTGGTTTGGCTATGGCGGCAATCGGTGCAAGTTCTATTTTTGCTGCAATATCGGGGTCTACCAATGCTACTACGGCTACATTGGGGCGGGTTGCTATTCCTGAAATGGATAAATATCATTACAATTCATCATTTTCTGCGTCTGCCGTTGCAGCCGGGGGAACGCTTGGGATATTAATACCTCCAAGTGTTATTTTAATATTGTATGGAGCATTGACTTCTGAACCTATTGGTCCATTGTTGATTGCCGGACTGGTACCTGGAATCGCGCTTGCCCTATTATTTATGCTTACACTTAATGTACAGGTTCGCCTGAATCCGGATAAAGCGCCGCGAAAAGAGGAAAAAGTTCCGTTTAAAACGAAAGTGAATTCACTTAATAAAATATGGCCTTTTCTAGTCATTTTTGTGATAAGTATAGGCGGCATATATTTTGGTGTGTTCACCCCGACAGAAGCTGGCAGTGTCGGAGCTGCGGCTACATTTCTTTTAACATTGCTTACAGGCAAATTGAATTTCACCAAACTTCGTGCATCCTTGGATGAAGCGATCCGTTTATCGGTGATGATATTTATTATACTGATAGGCGCTACGTTATTCGGCAGGTTTCTGGCTTTAAGTAAAATACCCATGCAGCTGGCTTCCAATGTAGCATCACTGGAGCTGAATGATTACATTATTCTTTCTTTAATTCTCATTGTTTATATTCTTCTGGGAATGTTCATGGAAGGCATTGCTATCATGGTGCTGACTCTTCCAGTTGTCTATCCTATCGTGACACAGCTTGGTTTTGACGGTGTATGGTTCGGTGTCATTATTGTGATGGCTTTGAATATCGGCCTTCTCACCCCGCCGTTGGGTTTAAGCGTATATATTATAAGCGGTATTCTGAAAGATACACCTATCGAGCGAATATTTAAAGGTGTAATGCCGATGGTTATTACCATGCTGATATTTATGGTTCTGCTTGTTATATTCCCCGATATTGTTACATTCTTCCCCAATTTAATGAATTCTTGAACGGCACCATGTAAGAAAATCTCCGATTTCATTTACTTCGGAGATTTTAATATTTTTTCTTGTAATCATATATGAAAATATATATAATAAAACTATAAATAATATGAAAGCGATTTTATTCAGGAGGTATCGTTATGGCAACGAACTATGAAGAGGTAAAGTCCAGACTGCGTGGCTCGATGGCCCCGGTCATCACCCCGTTTACCAAAAATCACGATGTCGATTACGAAAAACTGGCGGAGCTGATTGAATTTCAGATAGACAACGGCAGCCATGCCATTTCGGTCACCGGCACGTCCGGAGAACCGAGCTCTCTCACAGTGGAAGAACGGGAAAAGGTGATGGAGACAGCGGTCAAAACAGCAGACGGCCGTGTGCCTGTTGCTCCTGGTACAGGGTCAACCAACCACGCCGAAACGATGCGGCTGACGAAAAGCGCGGAGGACATGGGGGCGGATGCAGCCCTTGTGATTGTGCCGTATTACAACAAACCGAATCAGGAAGCGCTCTTCAAACATTTTAAGACGGTCGCGGATTCTGTGGACATTCCTATTATTATTTACAACATCCCGGGGCGGACGGCGCAGAACCTGCAGGTGTCGACCCTGGCGCGGCTGAATGATGCGTGCCCGAATATCATCGGAGTGAAAGAATCCAACAAAGACTTTGAGCATGTGAACCGGGTGCTGCTCAACTGCGGCAGAGACTTCCTGCTCTTCTCGGGGATTGAGCTGCTCTGCTATCCGATGCTTGCGATCGGAGGCGCCGGCTCCATCAGTGCTACGGCAAACGTCCTCCCGTCGAAAGTGGCGGAATTGCATGATGCCTGGTTTGACGGTGACGTGGAACGGGCGCAGGAACTTCATTATGACCTGATGCCGTTAAATGATGTGCTCTTTAAAGACACGAACCCGGCACCGGTTAAATCGGCGCTCGGCATGATGGGTAAAATAGAACCGGAGCTGCGCCTTCCGATGGATGTTCCTTCGAAAGACCTGCAGCAGGAAATCTATGAGACGTTAAAGCAGTATAATATTACGGCGCAATATGCATAAACCGTACATGCAGGAGAAGTGACCATTTCTCCTGCAGTTTTTCCTTCTTTTGAAAGCGTTTCATATGACAGAGAACATCAGGAAAGGAGCAAGGTTATGTTTGGAATGGAGAGCATATCCGCATTGTCAGGGTGGCTTGCAACGATATTATCAGCTGTCTTCTGTGTTATTTACGGTCTGGTGAATTGGAATAAGGGAGGGGAGGACTAGATATGGAGTTGTCTATTTTTATTCCCATATTAATTCTGTATCTGGCCCTCATGAGTTTTCTGGCGTATTATGGTTACCGGAAAACGGTGACAGAGGCTGATTATCTGGTTGCAGGTGGTAACGTTCATCCCATCATTATGGCACTTTCATATGGAGCCACGTTTGTGAGTACGTCTTCCTTAATCGGATTTGGAGGCACTTCTTCGATATTCGGGTTTGGACTGTTGTGGCTGTCTGCGATGAATATTTTCATTGGGGTGTTCATTGCGTTTGCGGTGTATGGAACCCGGATACGGAGGAGGGCTAAATTATTAAATGTGTATACATTCCCTTCGCTTTTAGGCGGCATGTATGAATCAAAATTTGTCACGATATTTGCCGGCGCCATGATATTTATCTTTATGCCGGCATACACAAGCATCGTGTTGATCGGCGGCGGAAGGTTCATTCAGGAGACAATGGGCATCAACTTTAACGTCGGCCTGCTCATATTGGCTCTTATCGTTGCGATTTATGTATTGAGCGGCGGATTGAAAGCAGTCATGTACACCGATGCTGTCGCAGCGGTTATTATGGTGGTTATGGCAGGGATTCTGCTGTTTGCCGCTTATCAACAGGCAGGCGGCATCATTGCAGGTCACCATGCGCTTTCTTCCATGAAAGATATGGTCCCTTCAAATCTGGCAGAGCAGGGGCATCAGGGATGGACCTCCATGCCGGCACTGGGATCACCTCAGTGGTGGACGCTGGTGAGTACATTGATCATGGGGGTCGGCATCGGGGTGCTGGCTCAGCCTCAGCTGGCAATGCGCTCGATGACGGTGAGCAGTGACCGCTCGTTATATCGTTCCATTGTTATCGGCGGCATTGTGATTTTCTTTTTAGCTGGCGGCGCCTACATGATTGGTCCGCTCAGTAACGTGATTTTCAATGATCTCCAGGGTGTTCTTGCAGTAGAGGCAGCAGGCGGCAATACCGATCTGGTCATGCCCACGCTGATTAATGAAATCATGCCGGACTGGTTTATTTATCTATTTACATTAACGGCTATTTCAGCGGCCCTTTCAACAATCAGTTCACTCATTCATGTTCAGGCCGGTTCCTTGAGTGAAGATATTCTTAAAAAGCTGAACATCACTTCCGTGTTCAACGGCAAAATCAGCATGTCCCGTCTTGGGGTATTGATCGGCATGGCAGCGGCGATTGCGCTTGCCTACGTGCTGCCGGGCGGTGTGATCGCACAGGCGACCGCTTTCTGGTTCGGCATCTGTGCCGCGGTCTTCCTGCCGGCTCTGACCGGAGGACTGTTCTGGAAAAAGGCATCTAAAGCCGGAGCAGAGGCAAGCATCGTCGTTGGATTTCTGGCGAGCACGAGCGGCTTTTTGTTTTTCCATGCGAAAGAGGCGTCAGCTATCGGATTGTCGGAAGCCCTTTTCGGAAAAACGACGCTGCTTCCTTTTCCAATGACACACATTGATCCATTGTTTTATGCGTTTCCTCTTTCTGCACTAACGTTTATCGTATTTAGTCTGCTATCGTCTAAAAAAACAGCAGGGAAAGACTACGGTGATACACAGCTCAACGAGAATGCGGAAGTACAATAACTAAAAAAACGGAACAAACGGCATAGTACCGAGTGTTCCGTTTTTTTGTGGCAGCAGATGTTTATTGTTTTTCGCCGATGACCGTATACCGTTCGTTAAGATGCTCCTTGTTTTCAAGTTCATCGAGGACAGCGATGGCATAGTCGGCATAGCTGATATAACTGTTTCCTTCTGAATTGGTAATCAGGTGGTCTTTGCCTTTCTGGTACGTGCCGGTGCGTCCTCCTTCATAGTCAAATTCCACGGCCGGGCTGAGGAACGTCCAGTTCAGATTTTCTGCATGCTGAAGTCTGGAGAGGGCTTCGGCCATGCCGCCGGCCATTGGCTTGATCGCGTCCGGGAAGTCCGGCGTATCGATGACCTGTGTGGTCTTGTCTTCATCGACGTACAGGCTCGCCGCGCCGCCTACGACGAACAGGCGCGTGTTTGTGCCCTGGAGCGCTTTGGTGAGGACATCGGCCGCGTCGATATGGGGCTGTCCCTGATCAGGCGTTGTGCCGAATGCGTTAACGACAACGTCAAAGCCGGACAGATCTTCCTGTGTCAGGTTGAACAGGTCTTTTTCGATAACCGGCACATCATGTGTAAGCTTCGAACGGTTGCGTACAATGGCCGTTACGTCGTGGCCTCGCTGCTGTGCTTCTTTTAAAATAAGATCTCCGGATTTGCCTGTTGCTCCGATAATACCGATCTTCATGAATTATTCCTCCCAGGATTAAAATATGTAACTGCATTTGTTACAGGGAACGGGTAAAAAAACACCTTTTCAGGTATAAAGGTGTTCCATTGTTTCTGCCAGTGTCTGCCGGCAAAGTTCATCTTTCATCGCCTGCTCCGCCCGCTCAAAGCTTTCATTCAAGGTCCGTTGGATGTTCTGTCCGACGGGACAGTCAGGATTCGGGCTGTCATGGATGGAAAAAAGCTGTTCCTCAGCAAATACCGCTTCATATACATCCAGAAGGGTAATGTCCTGCGGTGCTTTGAAGAGAGCAGCTCCCGGCGTGCCAGGTGATGATTCGATCAGTCCGGCTTTGCGGAGCAGGCTGGAGAGGCGGCGGATGACCACAGGATTGGTCTGCACGCTGCCAGCGATGTACTCGGACGTCAGCCGGTCATGAGGGTGAGACGCCAGCAAGGACAAGATATGAATGGCCACACTGAGCCGGCTGTTAATCATGATGCATCCCGCCTTGTAACAAAAATAGTTACATTTATAATTTTATTATAATTGGTGAAAACGGCGGAGTCAAATGATCCATTTGAACGGTGTTCAACCCGTGACACACCTGAAACCCATATTGCCGGCTGAACTGTCCGGGGTATTTGAACTTCTCGCGGCTGTTCGGTAGCGATTACAGTAGGAATGGTGACATAAATAGGATCCCCCTCGAATAGCTCTGGCTTCCCCGAATTGCTGCTGCCGGCGTTGGTGGAACATATTGCTGCACCATTCCCATACGTTGCCGGAAACGTTATATAGTCCAAAACTATTCGGATAAAAAGCATCTACAGGAGCTGTTCCTATATATCCATCCAGTCCTTCGTTGTTTGTCGGGAAGCTGCCCTGCCATATATTACAGTAATATTCTCCGTGCGGGTGAAGCTCATCACCCCACGGGTATTTTTTCTGGTTTAATCCGCCGCGGGCTGCGTATTCCCATTCGATCTCATTTGGAAGTCGTTTGCCCGCCCACTTGCAGTAAGCAAGGGCATCATTATAGGAGACATGAATGACAGGATGGTTCATTCGATCGGAAATATCGGACCCTTGGCCTTCCGGTGAAAACCAATAAGCATCTTTAACCGGAAGCCACCAGGGTGTGCCGGGAAGCCGGGCATTTAACACTTCCGTTTTTTTTTGGTTAACAAACTGGTAAAAAACAAACGACCAGCGGAACTCTTCTGCTTCCGTCGTATACCTCGTCTCTTCTACAAACCGTGCAAAATCTTCGTTTGTGACGGCGAACGGATCAATATAAAAAGAATCTACGGATACTTCATGCACCGGGCCTTCTCCATCCGCTGGAAATCCTTCTTCATCATTGGTTCCCATCAGAAAACGTCCACCAGGAATGTATACCATATCTGCTCTGTCCGCTTTTTTGACTGGAAGGTTTTCCTGTTTTACCGGGTCCTTGTCCGATTTGACATCGTTGGGTGAACGGGATGCGGAACAGCATGGGCTTTGGGTGTAAAATTCGTTGTTCATTTGAATCCCTCCGTAAAAAATGGCTTCATGGAAACGCATACAAAAAAACAAAAAATATATTGACAGTTGAATATAAAAAATTATAACATTAATACAAATCATAATACAAATATGCTTTTACAAGTTACCGGATGTACCAGGAGGGAACCAATAATGGACAAAACATCTGATTCTTCTCAACGTTCCGTAGATTTTGAAAGCGGGATTCCTCTGCATCTTCAGGTGAGAGAAATTATACGGGAAGAAGCACTCAAAGGAAATTTAATTGATGAAAATGGGAAAATGCCCACCGAATCCGAGTTGACGGAGCGATTCAATGTCAGCAGAGTCACGGTGCGAAACGCACTGCAGAACCTGGTGAAAGAGGGGATGCTGATAAGAGAAAGAGGCCGCGGCACCTTTTTGAAAACAAACCAGGCAGAAAACTGGGTAGGTCGTCTAATGGGCTTTACAGAAACGATCCGGGAAGCTGGATACAAACCGGATGCAAGAATCCTGGAAAAAGGAATGACGGAAAATTTAACCGAACAAATGAAAAATGACATGAATCTTCCTTCGGCTTGGGCGCTGAAAAGACTCCGCTATGCCGATGATATCCCCATTGCCATAGAACACGCTTTTTTTCCGCCGGATATCGGCTGGAAACTTGATCAAGAAGATTTAACGTCGATTGCGATGTATCGTTTTTTTGAAGAAACACTGGGAATGCCGTTGAAGGAGGCACGACAGGCTATTAGTGCCGTTAACGCCAATGAGTATGAAGCGGAATGTCTGAATGTGCAGCAGAATCAAGCGTTGTTGTATATTGAAAGGCTGTCCTTCTCCGAAGATAAAACGCCGGCTGAATTTTTGAGAGCGGTTTACCGGCCTGAATATTTTCAATATATGGTGCAACTCTCGAGAAAAGTATCTTTTTGGTAACGAGGAGGGCCAATCAAGGTCCTCTTAGCCGCTTTTTATTGAAAACGCATCCATAATATTTTTTCTGTATATTGCCAATATTCAAATTTTATTTGAGGAGGTGCTGCTTTTTCATTTTTTCATGAAAAGCTTGAATGGCAATCATAAAAGGAGGTAGTCATCAATGACAGATAAACCAAATGTGCTTTTGATTCTAAACGATGATATGGGGTATTCGGATATTGGTTGTTACGGCGGAGAGGTGAACACTCCCAATCTGGATGGATTGGCGGAAAACGGTTTGAGAATGTCACAGTTTTACAACACAGCGAGATGCAGTCCGTCGAGGGCGTCCCTTTTGACAGGGCTTCATCCGCATCAAACGGGGATTGGAATATTAACATATGACACCGGACCGGAAGGCTATGCCGGAAATTTAAATGACGAGTGCGTCACGATTGCTGAGGTCCTGAAAGATGATGGATATAAAACGTATTTGAGTGGGAAGTGGCATATTGCCAGCAGTCTGAACGAACCTTCAGATGCCTGGCCGCTGCAGCGTGGATTTGACCATTTTTACGGAACCATTATCGGGGCCGGGAGCTTTTATGATCCAAACACATTAACGCGGGGCAACGAAAATATAGAACATGAACCAAAAGAAGATAAAGACTTTTTTTACACCGACGCAATCAGTGACCAGGCGGCGGATTATATCAGGGACCATGCGGAAAAAAATCCGGGTGCTCCTTTTTTCCAATATGTGGCGTATACAGCTCCACATTGGCCGCTTCATGCTCACGAGGAAGATATCGAAACATACAACGGTCGCTTTGATAAAGGGTGGGACCGACTGAGAGAAGAGCGGATGCAGCGTTTGAAAGACATTGGTCTCATTGATTCTTCCTGGGATCTTTCAGAACGGGATCCAACCCAGCCGGAATGGAAAGAGGCGGAGAATAAGGAATGGCTGCTTCGTTGTATGGAAGTGTATGCCGCCCAAATTGACAGAATGGATCAAGGTATCGGCAGAATTATCGATTCATTAAAGGAAACAAATCAGCTGGATAACACTGTTATCATCTTTCTATCTGACAACGGGGCCTGCGCAGAGGATATACCGGATCATGTTACAGCTGAAGAGCTGGTGGACCAGTTGCAGATCGCTAAAAGATATACCCGGGACGGGGAGGAAGTCAAGTTCGGGAATGATCCTGAAATTATGCCGGGGCCTGAAAATACCTATCAGAGTTACGGCCAGGCTTGGGCAAATCTCTCCAACTCCCCGTTCCGTTTATATAAACACTGGGTGCATGAAGGAGGAATATCGACACCATTTATTGTTCATTGGCCGGAAGGTATTGAAGAAAAAGGAACTCTTCGGCACACCCCTGCGCACTTACCGGATGTAATGGCCACTATTGTTGATATCACCGGCGCCGACTATCCGCAAACCAGAAAAGGGCGCTCCATTCTGCCGCTTGAAGGACAGAGTATGATGCCAATTTTTCTTCAGGACAGGTGGGATGTAAAACCTCTTTGCTGGGAGCATGAGGGAAATGCTGCGGTACGCATAGGGAAGTGGAAACTGGTTAGAGATTATCCTGGAGACTGGGAACTATATAATATGGAACAGGACCGCACAGAGTTGCATGATCTGGCAGATCAATATCCAGATAAAGTAAAAGAAATGAGTGCCGAATATGAAAAATGGGCAGAGCGGTGTCGTGTTGTCCCAAGGGAAAAAATTCTGGATTTGATGAGAGAAAACGGTGCGGCAGCATTTTGGGAAAAAGAAGATCTTTAATTTATAGGAGATAAACTCATGAAAAACAAGAGGGGGAAGATGTAATGAAAAGAAAGTCGGTAATATTTCTTATGGTGGTATTTCTGATCTCGGGATTGATCATGGCGTGTGGTTTAGATACAACAGAAGAAGATTCTTCTTCGGAAGAGAACGATGGTTCAAGTAATGAAGGTTCTTCAGAAGAAACATCGAAAGGAAGCGCGGATCAGGAAGCAGAGTACACGTTCGAGATGGCTAACGTTTTGCCGGAGGATGATGTAACCGGTCATGGGTTGAACAAATTTGCTGAAATTGTACATGAAAAATCAGATGGGAACATTGAAATCCAAATCAGCCACGGTGGTCAGCTTGGTTCAGGAGTGGAAACCTTTGAAGCTGTTCAGAACGGCAATCTGGATTTTGCGGCGGACTCCTTTGCAAACCTTGCTACCATAACCGATGCTTTTGAAATTTTTCATCTGCCGTTTTTATTTGAATCCAGGCAGCAGGCACTAAGTGCAATGAATAGTGAAGTGGTTCAGGAACGGGTGAATGAAGATTTATCGGAAACCGAGTTAAAATGGTTTTCCACGATGGAAATTGGAGGACCGAGAGAAATCGGAACATCTAATAAAAAAGTGGAATCCATCGAGGATTTAGAAGGAATGACGTTCCGCGCTTCAAGATCTCCCCTTGAGATCGCAGCTCAGGAAGCATGGGGCGCCCAGGGGCAGACAGTAGACTGGCCGGAAACGCCGGAATCCGTGAGGCTGGGAATGGTCGATGGATTGACGGTGCCCTATGCGAGCTTTTATTCTGCAGATTTTCATGAAGGCGATCTCATCAATTACATGGCTGATGTGAACTTTCAGTGGTACTCTCTGGTGACAGTGGTAAACGATGAGATGTGGCAGGAGCTCCCGGAAGATGTTCGTAAAATATTGAATGAATCAATAGAGGAAGCGGAAGAATGGCATGTTGATTTCGTCGCGGATTATATTACGGAAAATATTAATGAAATGAGAGAAGCCGGAGTGGAAATATACTCCTGGGATGAAGCGGAATACGAAGAACTAAAACAGGTGACCAAAGACGAGGTTTGGGGTGAATTTGTCGGGAAACCGGGCATTTCACAGGAGAAACTTGACCTTATCCAGGAAGAAATGGGTCCTGTCGGAGACGGCGGATGGGGCTATAAGATTTCTGAATAAGTAGCAGGGAGAGAAAGAGCGTGGCGGAAACGTTTTTCCGCCGCGCTAACATTTAAGGTGGTGATCCTGTTGAATAATCAAGCCATGGTGGCACGGCTGGAAAAAGCAGATCGTGTGCTGGCCCTTGCCGTTAAAGTAGTATGTGTAACACTGCTGGGGGCTATTGTTCTGTCTATTTCCGCCTCTATTTTCACGAGATTCGTGGTTTTCAGTCCTTTAAATTTTGCCAATGGGCTTTCCAAGTATTTAATGATGTGGATGGCTTTTCTCGGAGCAGGTCTAGCCATTAGAGATGGTGAACATATTGTTGTCGATATGCTTCTGAGGAAATTAAACGGCGGAAACAGAACCAGGCTGCTCCTGTTTATTAACACTCTTGTTTCTGTCTTTCTTCTTATTATTGTATATTACGGATTTTTATATGCATTAAGCGGTATCGATTCAAACAATCCTTTTGTTTTCGGCATTAATATGATGATACCTTATCTATCTGTCCCGGTGGGAGCTCTTTATATGCTTGTTCAGCTGAATATTACAACTGTTCTGAAATTGTGGAAAGAACAGCATCATGAACAGAATGGGGAGATGCAGCTATGAGTGTATTGATTATATACGTTCTCCTCTTTCTGGTGCTCATTGCGATAAGTATGCCGATTGCTTTTTCTTTGGGAATATCCTCTGTGGCTGCTTTTATCATGACGGAACGATCATTGGAACTGCTGGCACAGCGGTTATGGACAGGACTGGATGCCTTCACCCTTGTGGCTATCCCTCTGTTTATCTTAACGGGTGAGCTGATGGGAAGTTCGGGGATCTTGAAGAGGCTTTTGGATTTTGCGAGATTAATGATGGGGAGGATAAAAGGCGGCCTGCTATATATTAACGTGTTGGTAAGCATGTTATTTGGCGGTGTTAACGGATCGGCGGTAGCGGACACAAGTGCGGTTGGTTCTATGCTGATTCCTGCGACAAAGAAGGAATATAACGACCCTGAATTAACCGCATCGATCACTTCCGTGAGTTCCATCGTCGGACCGATCATTCCGCCGAGTCTGCCAATGCTTATTTATGCTTTCGCCGCTTCGAATGTACCGGTTGCCGCGTTGTTTCTAGCTGGTATAGTACCTGGGATTCTGGTGGGCCTATCGCTCATTTTGGTGACGTTTTTCATCATACGAAAAAAAGATTATGCCAGGGATGAAAAAAAGTATAAACGGAAAGACATTTTTAAAATACTGCTTTGGTTTTTGGTGGCGGCCATTTTACCGTTTATTATGGTTGCGGGTATTGTAGGGGGTGTGATGACTCCGACAGAGTCTGGGTGCATAGGTATTATCTATGCTCTTATTGTTGGTTTTTTCATAACCAGGGAACTGACATTTTCCGCTGTTTATACTTCGATGGTAAGGACGGTGGTCATTACAGCCATTGTGATGATTATGGTTTCTATAGGGAATGTATCGACCTGGTGGTTGTCGGTCGAAGACTATCCGAATATGATCAGCTCTATGTTTGAAAACTTCACGGAAAATCCCTACGTATTTCTATTGTTGATGGTGCTGCTCTATTTATTTGTCGGGCTTTTTATCGAACAGGCGGCGGCTATGATCATGCTTGTGCCTATTTTTGCCCCGCTGGCTGCGAGTTATGGCATTCAGCCGGAGCATTTTGGGATTGTTACATGTCTGGCTCTTGCCATTGGTTTGATTACTCCGCCGGTTGGTTTGTGCCTGTTTGTATCAAGCAGCATTGCTAAAATACCGATAGAACGAGTATTTAAAGCTTCTACTCCCTATCTTATTACGATGGCGATCGTGTTAATCTTTGTCACCTACTTCCCTAAATTATATCTGTGGCTTCCTGCTATGTTTGGATATTAAACAGAGAGGCTGGCACAAACATTCTTTTAAATCCATGTTACCTGGACGGTCCTTCGATGGATGGACCGTCTAGGTTTGTTGTGTACCGTCGAGGGCCGCCGTCACGGCGGCCCGTTTGTAATCCTGCTTATTTGGCATGTAAACAGGGACCTTCCGACTGTATTTCAGCCAATCATACAAAAAACTGCCCCCGCAAGGGCAGTTTTTTCTACACGCGCTGTTTCAGACTTTCGCCAATCTCGTTCAACCGCTCTTCCCATTCGTCCTGGTTCATGGAATGTTCCACGATATAGCGGTTCTCCGGATCGACGCGGCACTCAGGCGAGCAGCCGCGCAGGTATTTGTGCTCGTTTTCCTCGGAGCAGAGAATCTGGTCGTTGCACTCCGGTGAGGCACAGTTGACGTAGCGTTCGCACGGTTCGCCGTCAAAGTGGTCGCGGCCGACGACGACGTGTTCTTCCTGGTTGATCGGCACGCTGATCCGTTCATCGAAAACGTAGCACTGGCCGTCCCAGAGTTTTCCCTGTACGTCTTCGTCTTTGCCGTAGGACACGATGCCGCCGTGAAGCTGGTTCACGTTCTCAAAGCCTTTGTTTTTCAGCCAGCCGGAGAATTTCTCGCAGCGGATGCCGCCGGTGCAGTACGTGAGGATCTCTTTGCCTTCGAGCTCTTCTTTGTGCTCTTCAATCCATTCCGGCAGTTCGCGGAAAGCATTGATGTCCGGGCGGATGGCGCCCCGGAAATGGCCGAGATCATATTCGTAGTCGTTGCGGGCGTCAATGATGATCGTGTTTTCCTGATGCATTTTTTCGTAGAACTCTTTCGGACTCAGGTAATTGCCGGTGAGTTCGTTCGGGTCGATGTCTTCTTCCAAGCGGAAGGAGACGATCTCGTCGCGGTGGCGGACGTGCATCTTTTTAAAGGCATGGCCGTCCGTCTCGTCGATTTTAAATTCGATATCGGAAAAACGTGGATCTTTCCGAAGGTCTTCCATATATTGATTGGTCTGTTCCACCGTACCGGACACTGTGCCATTCAATCCTTCATGGGCCACGAGAATCCGTCCGCGCAGACCGAGTTCCCTGCAGTAGTCAAGATGTTCAATCGAGAACGTCTCCGGGTCGTCGATGGGAACATACTTGTAGTAAAGCAGAACCTGATAATTATTTTCCATTTTCATCACCTATTTGTTTTATATTTGCAAGATATAAACGCGTATAGGCTTATACGGGTTTCTTACAATAGTCTATTGTAAATACAAATCCCTTCCTTTCGCAACCTTTTTCCATCCGGAGCTTCCTCTTTCGTATTTTCAGTCCGGCCGGGAAGGATTATAATAAAAAGAAAAGCAGAAGGAAGGGGCCCGTTATGCAGGAATGGTTGGAAGAGCTGCGGAAGAGGCTTCCGGAGAAGCAGATCCTCACCGACACGGCCGACCGGTTCAGCTATAGTTTTGATGCTTCTTTCGGCGAGTACCTGCCGGAAGCGGTGGTGCAGGTGAAAACGACAGAAGAGACCGTACATGTGATGAAAACGGCGAACACCTATGGAGTGGCTGTTACCCCGCGGGGACAGTCCACCAGCCTGAGCGGAGGCCCGCTGCCGGTACGGGGCGGCATTGTGCTCGATATGTCGCAGTGGCCGGAAAAAATAGAAGTTGTTGCCGATGACTTGATTGCCGTCGTCTCACCGAGCGTTTTAACGGCGGACATAAACAAAACGGTGGAGCCGCACGGGTTGATGTATCCACCGGACCCGAGCAGCGCGCATGTGTGCACGATTGGCGGCAACCTGGCCGAGAATTCGGGAGGGCCGCGCGGGTTAAAATACGGCGTGACAAAAGATTATGTGATCGGCCTTGAGGTCGTGACGCCGGAAGGAGAGGTGATGAAAACCGGTGGCCGGACGATTAAAAATGTGACCGGTTTCGATCTGACAAAGCTGATTATCGGTTCGGAGGGTACACTTGGGGTTATTACCGAAGCCACGGTGAAACTGGTGCCGAAGCCTCCGGAAGTGCAGACGCTGATGGCTGTTTTTGACGATGTGGAAGTGGCAGGCGAAGCAATATCGAAAACGCTTACGTCCGGGATTCTGCCGTCGAAAATGGAATTTGTCGATCAGGAATGCATCAAGGCGGTAGAGGATTACAATCCGATCGGACTGCCGGTGGAAGCGGCGGCGATTCTGATTATCGAGCTGGACGGACATCCGGAAGCGATATCGATCGAGAAAGAACAGGTGCAGCGCATCATGCAGGAGCTTGGCGCAACCGATACCAGGATTCCGGACACGCAGGAGGAAGCATCGGAAATATGGCAGGCCAGAAAGCTTGTATCTCCGGCCATTGCGACCATTAAGCCGACCAAAGTGGCAGAAGATGCGACCGTTCCGCGGAGCAGGATCGGCCCGATGATGGGACGGCTCCAGGCCATTAAGGAAAAGTATGATGTGGATCTTGTTGTATTCGGCCATGCCGGGGACGGCAACCTCCACCCGGATGTAATGTGTGACAAGCGTGATCAGGAAGAGATGAAGCGGGTCGAGCAGGCTGTTGCCGAAATCTTTGAAGCCGCGATCGACCTCGGCGGTACACTCTCCGGAGAGCATGGTATCGGCACGATGAAATCCGCCTTTATGGAGCAGGAACTCGGCCCGGTCGGCGTGGATATGATGAAACGGATCAAACAAGCCTGGGATCCGAACAATATACTCAATCCGGGCAAAATTTTCCCTGAAAAGGGACAGACAAGGTTGGTGCTGCGTGATGAGTAATGGATCTTCCCTGAAAGAAGCACTCGCCTATGATAAGACCTTCGATTGTGTACAGTGCGGCTACTGTCTGCCCGCCTGTCCGACCTATGAAACGATGGAAAAGGAAACCCATTCTCCGCGGGGGCGGATTAATCTGATTAAAATGGCAGCAGAAGGAAAGGCGTCCCTCGATGATCTGAAAGAACCGATTGAAAAATGTCTCGGCTGCATGGCCTGTACGACCGTCTGTCCGACCGATGTGCAGTACGGGGATCTGTTGGAAGCGGCCAAAGAAACATTGGAAAAACACGAAACGAAAACAAAGCGGCAGCAGAAAACGGAAGATTTTCTGTTCGGCTCTTTTTTTCCGTCAGCGTCATGGATGAACCGTCTTGGCAATGCCACATGGCTGTATCAGGCATCCGGGCTGCAGAAAGCAGCACGTACGCTTCGGCTTACCTCGGTGGCTCCGCTGCATCTTGGAACCTTTGAAAACGTGCTGCCGGCCCAGCCTTCCCCGAAAGAACGAAAAGAACGAAGCCGGCGGGTAAAGCCGGACGGAAAACCGGCGGCCAAAGCCGCGTTTTTCACCGGCTGTGTGATGGACAGTGTGTTTTTCCGTACGAACCAAAACACCGTAGAGCTGATGCGCCTCTCCGGCGCTGAAGTCGTTCTTCCGGAAAATCAGACGTGCTGCGGGGCGCTTCATGCCCACGCCGGCAAAACCGATATGGCAAAAGAGCAGGCGAAGGCCAATATCCAGGCGTTTGAAGAAGAAGATGTCGATTATATCGTGAACAACGCCGGCGGGTGCGGCGCGAGATTGGTTGAATATGATCATATGTTTGAAGAAGGAACGGAGTGGCACGAGCGGGCGCTTGCCTTCAAACAAAAAGTGAAAGATATCTCGGAGGTACTGGTTGAACTTGACAATCTGGAGTTTTCAAAGGAAGTGCCGAAGAAAATCACGTATCAGCCGTCCTGTCATATGTCGAACGTACAGAAGGTAAAGGAGCCGCCGCGTCTCTTAATGGACATAGTACCGGGGCTTACGCTGAAAGAAATGAACAACCCGGACTTCTGCTGCGGATCGGCCGGGATTTATAATATCGTAAACTATGAAGATTCGATGGACATTCTGGATGTGAAAATGGCGGACGTGAAGCACACGGAACCCGAAGAAATTGTAACAACCAATCCGGGTTGTCTGCTGCAGATGAAAGTAGGAGTGGAGCGGGAAGGAAAAGGGAAGACGATGCAGGCGGTTCACCTGGTCGACCTGCTGATGGAAGCTGAGCCGCGTCCCGGATCCTAGAGGATCCGGGAGGCGATTTCTTCTCCGATCTGAAGCGAAGCGGTGGCTGCCGGGGATGGTGCGTTGCATACGTGCAGGCTGCGGCGGCCTTTGATGATATGAAAATCATCCATGAGGCTGCCGTCTGTTTTTAGTGCCTGCGCCCGCACGCCGGCCGGCGCTGTTTCAACGTCCTCTGCTGTAATATCGGGCAGCAGCTTCTGCATGCTTTCGACGAACTTTTTCTTACGGAGGGAGCGGATCATTTCATTCGTTCCCTCTTTTTTATACTGCCCGGCCAGTTTCCAGAAGCCCCCGTAACTCATCACTTCAAAAAAGTCGCGGGGGTGGAAATCCCGTTTCCGGTAGCCTTCGCGCCGAAAGCCGAGTACGGCATTTGGACCGGCCTCCACTTCCCCGTCCATCATCCGTGTGAAATGAACGCCGAGGAACGGGAAGTCCGGATTTGGAACGGGGTAAATCAGGTTCTTTATAAGATGGCGGCTCTGTTCTTTCAGCTTGTAATACTCGCCGCGGAACGGTACGATTTTCATATCGGTCACGTAACCGGCCATACGGGCGATCCGGTCGCTGTGAAGTCCGGCGCAGTTGATGAGCATGCCGGCTTCAAACGTTCCGCGGTCCGTCTCCACCACGACCTTATCCTGCGTTTCTGTCAGAGCGGTAACCTCTGTTCCGCGTTTCATGACGGCCCTGCGCTCGTCGAGAAGAGCGGCAAGTGTTCGGCTTACCTGTTTAAAATCGACAATCCCGGTGGAAGGGACATAGAGGGCTGCTGCCCCGCGTGCGTGAGGCTCTCTTTTCTGCAGTTCGGAGGCAGAAAGTTTCCGGACCTCAATTCCGTTCTTCCTGCCGCGCTCGTATAGACGGTCGAGCGGCGCGCGTTCTTTTTCATCTGCAGCCACAATAACTTTGCCGCAGGCATCATAAGGGATGGAATGCTCGTCACAGAACGCCTTCATGGACCGGTTTCCGGCTCCGGCAAAGGCAGCTTTATAACTGCCCGGCCTGTAATAAATGCCGGAATGGATAACACCGCTGTTATGTCCGGTTTGGTGCGCGGCCCATTCGTCTTCTTTTTCGAGGATAAGAATGGAGGCAGCCGGTTGTTTTTTCTGCAGGGAATAACCAGCTGCAAGGCCGACAATGCCTCCTCCGATAATCACGTAGTCAAACATCGTTTCATCTCTCCCGGTGATGGTTGTTAAGAGTAACTTTATGGCTTTCCCTGTATTCTGTCAATATGGCGGTTCCACAGCAGGAAAGAAGAAAAAAATGAAATTGTTGACAACGTTTTCAAAAAGTTGTAAGGTATTTACAGGTTAATAATGTGATGGAGATATTGAGATTCACACCACCTTTTAGATACGAAGGAGACGTATGTATCTGAGAGCCGGAGGTGTGAATTTTTTCGTTTGAGGCCTCAAATGATGTCTGTTCCCCAGTACTATATTAACCTCAATTTCTATCAATCAGGAGGGTTCAAGTATGTCGCCATTTCTTGGAGAGTTGATCGGGACTATGATACTCATTATTTTAGGCGGCGGTGTAGTTGCCGGTGTCGTGCTGAATGGTTCAAAATCAGAAGGGTCCGGATGGATCGTGATTACCGTCGGATGGGGGCTGGCCGTGGCTATGGGGGTTTACGCGGTGGGGAATTTCAGCGGTGCCCACATTAATCCAGCGGTGACCTTTGGGTTGGCTGCCTCAGGCGAGTTTCCCTGGTCGGATGTGCCGATGTATATTCTGGCACAAATGATAGGTGCGGTACTGGGAGCATGTGTCGTCTTCTTTCATTATTTGGCCCAATGGCGCAAAACAGAGGACAAAGGCGCCAAGCTCGGCGTATTTGCGACTGAGCCGGCTGTCCGGAATTATCCTGCCAACCTGGTCAGTGAGATCATCGGTACGTTCATTCTTGTGCTGGGGCTGGCGTTTATCGGTGCGAATGAATTCACGGAAGGCTTAAACCCGCTGATCGTAGGTTTTCTGATTATGGCTATCGGGGTGTCGCTCGGCGGTACGACCGGATATGCCATTAATCCTGCACGGGACCTGGGTCCGCGGATCGCCCACTTTCTGTTACCAATACCGGGTAAAGGATCTTCTGATTGGAAATATGCCTGGGTTCCGGTTGTCGGGCCGATTATCGGGGGCATTTACGGCGGTGTTTTTCATCAGGCCGTGTTTATGGGGAACGTGACACCTTTATTCTGGATCTTTTCTGTGGTGATTGCTGTTCTTTTCATTTATGCCCAGGTGAAAAATGCTCAGGAATATAAGAAAGATGTGCAGATGAATCGTTATGATAAAATGGAAAACAACAGTTATCTGTCGCAAGAATCGTAATATCTATTTTACAATGAAACTATGAAAAAGAGGTGTGTTGTTATGGAAAAATATATGCTGGCGTTGGACCAGGGAACAACGAGTTCAAGGGCCATTCTGTTTAATCAGGACGGAGAGATTGTGAAAATCGCGCAGAAAGAATTTACGCAGTACTTTCCGGAGCCGGGCTGGGTCGAGCATGATGCAGCGGAAATCTGGGGAAGTGTGCTGGCTGTTATTGCCACGGCATTGACCGAAACCGATATCAAGCCGGAACAGATCTCCGGCATCGGGATCACCAACCAGCGGGAGACGACGGTGATCTGGGATAAAGAAACCGGAAAGCCGATCTATAACGCCGTCGTATGGCAGTCGCGGCAGACCGAGGATATCTGCCGGGAGCTCCGCGACAGGAACCTGAATGAGACGTTCCGGGAAAAAACGGGGCTGCTGCTGGATCCGTATTTTTCCGGAACGAAAGTAAAATGGATGCTTGACCGGGTCGAAGGCGCCCGCGACAAAGCGGAGCGGGGTGAGCTGTTATTCGGAACGATCGACACCTGGCTCATCTGGAAACTCTCCGGCGGCGCAGCCCACGTAACGGATTACTCCAACGCGTCCCGGACGTTAATGTATAATATTCACGATTTGAAATGGGATGAGGAGCTGCTTGACATCCTCGGTGTGCCGGTTTCGATGCTGCCGGAAGTGCGTCCATCCTCGGAAGTATATGCCCACACGGTGGATTATCACTTTTTCGGAGAAAGCGTACCGATTGCCGGGGCAGCCGGCGACCAGCAGTCCGCGTTGTTCGGTCAGGCATGCTTTGAGAAAGGGATGGCGAAGAACACGTATGGTACCGGCTGTTTCATGCTGATGAATACCGGACAGGAAGCGATCCAATCCGAGCACGGGCTGCTGACGACACTCGCGTGGGGCCTGGACGGAAAAGTGGATTACGCGCTTGAAGGCAGTATTTTTGTCGCCGGATCTGCCATTCAGTGGCTCCGGGACGGCCTGCGGATGCTGAATGATGCCGCAGACTCCCAGGCGTATGCGGAGCGGGTGGATTCCACCGATGGTGCCTATGTCGTTCCGGCCTTCGTCGGACTCGGTACCCCGTATTGGGATTCGGACGTCCGCGGTGCGGTGTTCGGGCTCACCCGCGGCACGGAAAAAGAACACTTTATCCGCGCCACGCTGGAGTCGCTTGCGTATCAGACGAAAGACGTGCTGAATGCGATGATCGAAGACGCGGACGTCGATGTAAGCACGCTGCGGGTAGACGGCGGCGCGGTGAAAAACGACTTTCTGATGCAGTTTCAGAGTGATATTCTGGATGTTCCGGTGGAGCGTCCGGAAGTGAACGAAACGACGGCACTCGGAGCCGCTTATCTCGCAGGGCTTGCTGTCGGCTACTGGAACAGCAAGGACGATATTGCCCGCCGCTGGAAAGTCGATGAAACCTTTGCCCCCGAAATGGATGACAGCCGCCGTGAAACATTGTATAATGGATGGAGAAAAGCAGTCGAAGCAGCCCAGGCTTTTAAATAAGTGCATACAAGTTAATACATGGTTGGAGATCATGAGAAACCGGGGAACCCTTTTTCGCAATTGGAAAAGGGCTTTTCCGGTTTTTTTACTGTTATGGATGGGCTGGAGGAAAGGGCGTTGAGCAGGTAACTTGTGCGGCGGAATGAAATACGAAGGGGGACAACATGATGGAATCTTTTTCAAGCAAACAGCGGAACAGCAGGAAAGAGCACATGAGCGAAACAGTATTTGATGTATTGGTGATAGGAGGAGGCATTACCGGATCCGGCATTGCACTTGATGCAGCGACAAGGGGGATGAACACGGCGCTTGTGGAGATGCAGGATTTTGCCGCAGGTACGTCCAGCCGCTCGACGAAACTCGTGCACGGCGGTCTCCGCTACCTGAAGCAATTTGAAGTGAAAATGGTGGCCGAAGTCGGAAAGGAACGTGAAATCGTCTACCAGAATGCTCCTCATGTGACGACGCCGGAGTGGATGATGCTGCCGTTTCATCAAGGCGGCAACTTCGGTCCGTTCTCGACTTCCATCGGCCTGCGTGTCTACGATTTTCTGGCCGGGGTGAAAAAGAGCGAACGCCGGCAGATGTTCAGCCGCGAAGAAACGCTGCGCCGGGCACCGCTGATCAAACAGGACGGTCTGCGAGGAAGTGGCTACTATGTGGAATACAAGACAGACGATGCCAGGCTCACCATCGAAACAGCCAAAGAAGCCGCAGCCAATGGAGCGTCTCTCTTAAATTATACGAAAGTCCTCGACTTTGTCTATGACGGCGAAAGAGCAGCGGGGGTGAAAGTGGAAGATCAACTGAACGGAGACATTTACACGGTCAAAGCGAAGAAGATCGTGAACGCGGCCGGACCGTGGGTCGATCAGCTGCGCGAGAAAGACAATGCGAAAAAACAGAAACACCTTCGTCTTACAAAAGGTATTCATCTCGTCTTTGATGATTCCGTGTTTCCACTGAAGCAGGCTGTGTATTTCGACACACCGGACGGCCGCATGGTATTTGCCATTCCACGGGAAGGGAAAACGTATGTAGGTACGACGGATACGGTGTATGAAGGAGATATCGCCAATCCGAAAATGACAGAAAGCGACCGGGGCTATCTGCTGCATGCCATTCACGATATGTTTCCAGATGTTGCAGTTAGCGAAGACGATGTAGAATCAAGCTGGGCCGGTCTCCGCCCGTTGATTGCAGAGGAAGGAAAGGATCCTTCGGAAATTTCCCGGAAAGATGAAATCTGGGAACACGAGTCCGGTATCTTGTCCATTGCAGGCGGCAAACTGACCGGGTACCGGAAAATGGCACAGCACGTTGTCGATAAAGTGGCGGCGCGTTTTAAAGAAGAATATAACACAGCGTTTCAGTCCTGCCAGACGAAATACTGGAAGCTGTCCGGCGGCAGAGTCGGCGGCGGATCCGGCTTTCCTGCCTTCGTGGAGGAAAAAACGAGGGAAGGGCAGTCGCTCGGACTGACAGAGCAGGAAGCGGCTTATCTCGTCCGGACGTATGGTTCGAACGTCGATCAATTATTTGAAGCAGCTGCTGATACCGAAAAAGCGGAGCGTTTTGGATTGACGCCGTTTGTTTACGCCCAGGTGAAATACGCGCTTGAGCAGGAAATGACCGAAACGCTGCTTGACTTTTTCACCCGCCGTACCGGGGCGCTCTACTTTAACATCCAGTGGGTGCATGACTGGAAAGATGCCGTTCAGACGTATATGGCGGAGGAATTGGATTGGAGCAGAGAGCAGTCCGAGGTGATGCGCAAGGATCTGGAAAAAGAATTGTATGATGCTGTTGCTCCGGTGAAAGCATAACGGAACCGTTTGTTTCAAATACTCTCCTGTGAGGTATAGCACAATGGAAAATAAGGGAGGGTATAGATATGAAAGCATTAGCCGTACGTCAGACAGGTTCTGTTGATAACCTGGAGCTCATGGATGTGGAAATACCGGAACCCGGCCCGGAAGAAGTAAGGGTAAAAGTACATGCCGTCGGGCTCAATCCGGTGGATTATAAATTGATCGAAGGCGGAGGACTTCCCGAGTGGAACTATCCACATATCTCCGGACTCGACGTGGCCGGGGAAGTGGAGAAGACGGGAAGCCGCGTGACAGGCTGGAAGCCGGGGGACAAGGTTTACTTTCATGCCAGCCTTGCCCATAAAGGAGGATTTGCCGAATATGTGACCGCCTCCCATAATGTTCTGGGTTCCCTTCCGTCCGGATGGAGCTTTGCCGAAGCGGCCGCCCTGCCGACCCCGGCTTTCACCGCCTATCAGGCGCTGCACCGGAAAATCCGGATGCACAGCGGGCAGACGATCCTGATTCAGGCCGGAGCCGGAGCGGTTGGAGGTTTTGCGATCCAGCTCGCCGCAAGGTCCGGGCTGCATATCATCACCACCTGCTCCCCGAAAAATAATGACGATGTAAAAGCCTTGGGTGCTCATGAAACGATTGATTATCACACGGAAAACGTGGTGGAAAAGGTACATGAACACACGAACGGCCGTGGCGTTGATATCGTGATGGATATGGTCGGAGCACAGACCGCATCCGAAGCGTTTGATTATCTCGCGTACAATGCCGATCTCATTTGTGTGGTGGACCTGCCTGACCTGCAGGCGTATACGCCGAAAACACTGGCTCCGAGCATTCATGAGGTTGCGCTCGGTTTTGTGTATCGTTCAGAAGACAAGGAGCAGATTACCGATCTGGGGAACATGGCAGAAGAAGTCGGTGAACTCGCCTCATCTGGGGAGCTGACACCGATGCTGCAGGAAGAAATCAATCTGGAAGATGTGCCGGATGCGTTACGGCGGATGAGGGATAAACAGATCCCCGGAAACATAACTGCACATGTGATACACTCTTAACCCGCAGCAGATAATCCAGGAAAGACAGGTGATACGTGTGACTGATTTTGACGATACATTGTTTGAACAGGGCCATATCAGCAACCATATTTTGAAGAATCGGTATATTACCGCTCCTATGACGAGGGTGAGCTCCGAGGAAGACGGCACCCCGAACGACCGGGTCCACCGGTATTATGAACGTTTTGCCGCCGGCGGTTTCGCAGCCGTTATTACGGAAGGCGTTTATCCCGACACCGCATACAGCCAGGGATATGACTACCAGGGTGGTCTTGCCACCCAAAAGCATAAAGAAGCCTGGAAGCCGATCGTTTCCGATGTGCAGAGCCACGGCGCGAAAATGATCGCCCAGCTCATGCATGCCGGCGCCCAGTCACAGGGGAACTATTACAAAGACATGTCCGTTGCTCCGTCTCGGTTTCAGGCGCCGGGCGGCAAAGTATCCGTATATGGAGGCGAAGGAGATTTTCCAACAGCCGAGCCTCTTTCCAAAGAAGGGATCGAAGACATCAAACAGGGATTTGTCCAGTCCGCCCTTCTGGCCCGTGAAGCCGGATTTGACGGAATCGAACTGCACGGTGCCAACGGCTATCTTTTGGATCAGTTTTTATCGGAATCCATTAATGTCCGTGAAGATGAATACGGCGGTTCGGTCGAAAACCGGCTTCGCATGCTGGTCGAGACGATCCACGACGTCCGCGCGGCGGTTGGATCGAACATGATACTCGGTATCCGGATTTCCCAGCTGAAAGCGACAAACCCGCAGTTCCGCTGGTCGGGCGGCGAAGAAGATGCACGAATCATCTTTACCGCCCTTGGTGCCTCGGAGGTGGACTATATCCACATTTCCGATGACGATGCCGCCACGCCCGGCTTTGGTGAAGAGACAATGACGATGACCGAAGCAGCACAGAAATTCAGCGGAAAGCCCGTCATTGCCTGCGGCAGCCTGTCCGACCCTGATAAAGCCGCGGCTCTCATTGAAAATAATGTGGCGGATTTTGTGGCTGTCGCCCGGCAGGCTCTCGCCAATCCGGATACCCCGATCCGTGTTAAACGGGGTCTTTCGCTTGATGACTTTGACAAAGAAACGATTATGCTCCCGAAAGCCTATATTAAAGACGCAGAACTCGAACAGGAACTTGCCGGAGATATTTAAGAAACAGCGCACGAGCCTTAACCAGGCTCGTGTTTTTTATGGACATTTGCAGCGGAGGAATGTCTGGAACCGGAGGATAGGAACCACTTCGATTAGGATCGGGGTCTGAAATGTCCACATCACAGAATAAGTGGACAACATTTTATCTCTTCACATGAAAAACGTTCAGTAACGTTGCTTAGGAGACATTTTCAGACCAGGTCTGTCCAATAGCTGGACGTGGAATAACACAAATGCAAATCTTCTAAATGAAACCGGCGTTATTCGGGTATAGTTATCATAGAAGTATGCGTAAAAGGAGGGCATTACCGTGAAGCTGCTTGTCTTTGGCGCAACGGGAAGAACGGGACGGATTTTTGTCCAAAAGGCATTGGCGGAAGGTCACGAGATCACCGTGTATGTGCGCGACCCTTCGAAACTGGAACAGGGGCCGGAGAAGCTCACGGTGGTTCACGGAGAATTGATGGAAAAGGATAAAATAGAAAAAGCTGTGCAGAATCAGGATGCTGTCATCAGTCTGCTTGCTCCGAGGCGGGGAGTGCCCGGACAGCCGGTTGCCCATGCGGCAGCCGATATGGTGAAAGCGATGGAAAAACACAGGGTTCCGCGTATCATTGATGTAGCAACGCCGGCTGTGCCGGATGAGCGGGATGCGTTCGACGCGAAATATAAATTGATGCAGGCTGGAGAGCGGACGTTTACGAAAGAACAATCGGAAGATATCCGCCGGGCTGCCGAAGCGGTTCGTGCTTCTGACACGGACTGGACGATTCTCAGGGTCCCTTTTCTCACAAACAAACCGGGTACCGGGAAAGTGAAAGCCGGATTTCCGGGCAAAGGTGAATTCCGGACAACGCTGACCCGTGAAGATCTTGCCGACTTCATTCTTTCGCAGCTGACGGATGATCATTATACCGGACAAGCTCCGATGGTTATCCAGGCGGGAGACAGTAATGAAACATCCTAACGAAAAAAAGAGAAATCTTAAGAATGAAAGAGATATAAGGAGATGAAGAACGCTTTCATTTTCAATGTTTTCGTTTTCATGCCTTTCATTGGTTTTTGAGATTGTTTCCCGTATCGTCAATAATAAAAACAGCATTTGAAAAAGAAAGCGGGGATGAATCATGAAGAAATTTTTAAAAACCGTCCGCGACATTATTGTAGAAGCCAGTGAACTTCAGAAAGAAGCCAACAGACGTTTTCCGCATAACAATGTACAGTAAATAGATCCCGGGGCTGTCCTGAAAGGGCAGTCCTTTTTATAGGCTTTCTTTCAGAAAACAATTGTAACCGGTATCAAAGTTTGATAGGGTAATGGTAATTAGTCATCAGATGACCATATCTTTTTAAAAGAACCGGAGGCATGACTCGACATGAACGTATCTCTATTTATCACCTGTCTGGGTGACCTGTTTTACCCGGATGTCGGCAAGGACATGGTGGAGCTGCTGGAAAGGAACGGCTGTGAAGTCGATTTTCCGGAAAACCAGACATGCTGCGGCCAGCCGGCATTCAACAGCGGCTATCACAGTGATACGAAGAAAGTGGCCAAGCATATGATCAAGACGTTTGAAGGTGCAGAAGCTGTTGTCACGCCTTCCGGCTCCTGTGCGGGGATGCTGAAAGAGTATCCGGGTCTGCTGGAAGACGAACCGAAGTGGAAAAAGCGCGCCGAAGAACTGTCGGGAAAAACGTATGAACTGACCCAGTTTCTGTACCGGGTGCTCGGTGTGACTGATACCGGCGCGGAATTTCATGCCAGCGCCACCTACCACACGTCCTGTCACATGATGCGGCTGCTCGATGAAAAAGAAGCGCCGTTTCAGCTTCTTCAGAACGTGAAGGGGCTGGATCTTCGGGATCTTCCGAACAGCCGGGACTGCTGTGGTTTCGGCGGTACGTTTTCGGTGAAAATGACATCGATTTCCGAGCAGATGGTCGATGAAAAGGTCGATCATATTGATGAAACCGAAGCAGACGTATTGATCGGCGCGGACAGCGGTTGTCTGATGAACATCGGCGGCCGGATGAACCGCCGCGGCAAGCAGGTAAAAGTCATGCATATCGCGCAGATTCTGAACCACCGGGAGAAAGGAGAGACTTCTCATGCCGATGAAGATAGCGCCGGAACAGTCGTTTAATGAAAGGGTCCAGAGCGGCATTGACGACGCTCACATGAGAGAAACGGTCCGGTCGGCGCAGGAACGCCTGTATTCAAAAAAATCGAAGGCCGAGGAAACACTCGGGAACTGGGAAGAGTGGCGGACGTTATCCGAAGAGATCCGTTCCCATACCCTGGAGAACCTTGATTTTTACCTGGAACAGCTGAGTGATAACGTAGTGAGAAACGGCGGCCATGTTTATTTTGCCGAAACGCCGGAAGAAGCGAACGAGTATGTGAAGCAGATCGCAGCGGAAAAAGAAGCAAAAAAAATTGTTAAATCGAAGTCCATGGTCACCGAAGAAATGAGCATGAATGAAGTGCTGGAAGAGATGGGCATGGATGTCGTGGAATCTGATCTAGGTGAATACATTCTGCAGATCGATGACCAGGATCCTCCATCTCATATCGTGGCCCCGGCTCTTCATAAAAACAAGGAACAGATTCGGGAGACGTTTGAGCGGCTGAAAGATTACGACAGCACGTCCCAGCCGGAAGAACTGACCCAGTTTGTGCGCGAGAAGCTGCGTGAAGAATTTCTGGAAGCTGATATCGGCGTCACCGGCTGTAATTTTGCTGTCGCCGAATCCGGAAGTGTTTCTCTTGTCACCAACGAAGGGAATGCCCGCCTCGCGACAACCGTTCCGAAAACCCAGATTTCTGTCATGGGAATGGAGAGAATTGTTCCGACGTGGGAAGAGCTGGACGTCATGGTGACGATGCTCTGCCGGAGCGCAGTCGGACAGAATCTGACAAGCTATGTAACCGGGCTGACCGGCCCCCGGGGAGAAGAAGACCTCGACGGACCGGAAGAATTTCATCTCGTGATTCTCGATAACGGTCGTTCCAACATTCTCGGCACGGCTTTTCAGTCCGCGCTGCACTGTATCCGCTGTGCGGCCTGTATCAACGTATGCCCGGTGTACCGGCACGTGGGCGGCCACTCGTACGGTTCGATTTATCCGGGACCGATCGGCGCGGTACTGACGCCGCTGCTTGAAGGATATGAAGACCATAAAGATCTGCCGTATGCCTCCAGCCTCTGCGCCGCCTGTACGGACGCCTGTCCGGTGAAAATACCGCTGCACGAGCATCTGATCGAACACCGTAAGATCATCGCCGAGGAAGAAAACAGGACGTCTCTTGGGGAAACGTATGCCATGAAAGGATTCGGGCTGGCGGCAAGCTCCCCCGGCCTGTTCCAGATGGCCACGAAAACGGCGCCTTATATGCTGTCTCCGCTCACGAAAGACGGAAACATCGAAAACGGACCGGGCATGATGAGCGGCTGGACCGAAATCCGAAGCTTCCCGGCGCCGGAAAAGGAACGCTTCCGGGATTGGTTCAAAAAACGCAGGCAGGGGGAGGAATCCTGATGACGAAAGGTACCATGTATAAGCGGGAATCATTTTTAAATAACATTGCCGGTAAACTCGGGCGCGAACGGAGACGTTCCGGGGTCGAACGCCCGGTCTGGCAGACGGAACCGCAGTGGGATGTGATGGTCGGCTATTCCACCGATGAACTTGTCGATGTGCTGAAAGAACAGTGCCAAGCTATTCATACGGACGTGAAAGAAACCGGCATCGACAACCTTTCTGCGGTGATCGATGAAGTCATGAAAGGATACGAAGCGGACAAAGCGGTGGTGTGGGACGACCCGCGTTTTTCCTCGTTTGGTCTGGAAGCCTTCATGTCACGTGAAGACGTGGATGTGTGGGGAAGTACGCCGGGGGCGGACCATATCCGCATTACCGAACAGGCGGATGTCGGCATCACCTTTGCCGATTATACCCTGGCCGAATCCGGCACGGTCGTTCTGATGAACGGCGGCGGTAAAGGGCAGTCGGTCAGCCTGCTGCCGACGTATTACATCGGCTTGATTCCATTCAGTACGATTGTACCGAGAATGAGCCAGGTGACGAGGCGCATTCATGAACAGGCGGAAGCAGGAGAACGTGTTCCATCCTGCATTAATTTCATATCCGGTCCGAGCAACAGCGCCGATATTGAAATGAGTCTGGTCGTCGGGGTGCACGGGCCGGTCCGAGCCACCTATATCCTGATTGACGACCGGTAACGCCGCAGAGACGGCCATGTGTTATAATAAGCCCAGCCTGCCATGAAGGAGTACGCGCTGCATGACGTATAAACAGATTGAAACGAAAAAAATAGCAGAAGTTGTCCGGGAACAGATCGAAGACATGATCAAAAACGGCGATCTTCAGCCCGGAGATAAACTGGATTCTGTCGTCATTCTGGCCGAACAGTTTCAGGTCAGCCGCTCCGCAGTCCGGGAGGCCCTCAGCGCTCTGCGTGCCGTAGGCATTGTGACGATCAAGCAGGGTGAAGGCACGTTTGTAAACAATTATGATTTTTCCGGTGTCATGGATCCGATGAAACCGGAGCGGATCATTTCCAACAAAGAAATGCTGGAATTGTTTGAAATACGCAAAATTATGGAGACCGGGGCGGCGGAACTGGCTGCGGTAAAACATCTTCCGGGCCAGCTGGAGGACATGAAACAGGCGCTGGTGGACATGGGAAGAGCGTCAGTGGAGAACAATGTCGGCGAAGCGGCGGATGTTGCTTTTCATATGGCGGTCGCAGAAGCGTCCGGAAACCAGCTGATGATGGACATGATGAACCAGCTTTCGGATACCCTCCGCAAAACGATGTTCGAAAGCCGCAGAGTCTGGCTGTTTTCTGAGAAAAGAAGTCTGGATCGGCTGTATGAAGAACATGAGCAGATTTTGACCGCTATTGAGCAGAGAGATGCCGCTGCTGCCAGAAGTGCTATGCTGGAACATCTCACCCATGTCGAAGCCACCCTGCAGGTTCAGCGGCCGTGAAACAGCAGTAAAAGTCTGGACCAGGCTCTTTAAAACCGTATTCAGAGAAAGCCTGCGGCCATGTGTTCCGTTATTTGCGGAAATACATGCTGCTCCCCTGCGAAAAAGGGGAAATAACGTACTGGAGGTCCGGGATGTCCTTCTTTACCGCTGAAATAAGATAAATAGCGGCTCATATGTCCGCCTGTTTATATATAAGAGGGTTCCGATGCTTTTCGGAACCCTTTTCGTGTTTACGACCATATTTTCCGCGCAACAGCTCCGGAGAGCCAGAAGAGAACGGCAAGGACCAGCAGGGCGGATGAGGCTGGTCCGACAGCAAGAATGACAAACTGATACGTCCAGGGATCGAGTGCATTCATGATATACGCCGCAGCGCTTAAGAGAGCGCTTAGAACAGCGGGGAGATAGACCAGTTTCGGTTTACGGCGGAGCAGTAAGATGGCGGATAGTCCAAAGAGAAAACCAAGTGCCGCTGTGGTACCATTGTTCATGAAAAAGCCGGCCGCTGCGCCAAGAAGGACATGATGCTGTATGCCGGAGATTTCCGGCTCAAGGGTTGTGACGTCATTGCTGGAAAGATCCATCGATTGGAGCTTATTATCTGTTACATCCCCGGGCCAGTTCATGTCTTCGATGTATAGGATTCTGTTAGATTCGTGATAGAACACCGGTGACGTGATGTTCGTGGCTGCAGACGTTAACCGTTCCGTCTGGCCGCTGTTATGATTAAACAAAAAGAGGTCATACTGGAAATTGCCGCTCTCCGCCGTATTCGAAACGGCACTGTAGGCCATTTGTTCACCATCCGGCGCAAGAGAGACATCGTACATTCCAGCGGGAAATTGTTGATAATCAGGAGGAATGCCGTTTTTCTCCGTCAGGGAAACGGTCTGCACTTCTTCCTCATTTCCGCTGCTGGTGGTGAACATGAGATAATCCCCGGAAGGAGAGATGGAAACGTTGTTCATTAAATAATAGTCCTGTTCCGTAACGTGGGAAAATGTACCAGTGTCCCGGTTTATTTCATAAATATCAAAGCCGCCGGCTGTTTCCGTGTTGGAAGACATCCAGTCCTCCCTCGATATAGCTGCGGCATAGATGGATGTCCCGTCGGGGGAATAAACAGCATCCTCGACGTGCATCCGGTCTAACGGAATATGTACAGGTTCTGTTTCTCCCTTTTTCACCGTGTACAATGATTGAACATCTGAATTGGATGTGCCAAGAAACAGCAGTTCGGAACCGTCCGGCGAATAAGCCGGGCTGGTTTCATCCATACCTTCTGTTTCCGTGAGGCGTTCGGCCTCTCCACCTTCCATCGAGGTGCGGTACAGATGCGTGGTGCCGTTGACATAATAGGTGAAAACAATACCGTTGTCCTGCGGGGCGATAGCTGCTTCGCTTCCCATCCCTGAATAAAACCGGTCGCTGTCAAACGAAAAAGACAGAGTGATGGAAAAAAGCAGTAGCAAACCGGCAAGTACTGTAAACATTCGGATAAGAACAGCTGATGTCATATACAAGCGCCTGCCTTTGATAAGATTCCGACTTCCATCATAGCACTGAATTTTCGATAATTACAATTGAAGTAACACTTTTAGGAACAAGGATGGAGGGGGGCGGAAGAATGATCAAGGACAGAAGGAGGGGATCTCATGATACATACAAGACGGTTGACCGTGGAAGATGCTGAAGAATGCGCTGTCCTCCGGGAAGAGGCCCTGCGCGTCTGCCCGGAAGCGTTTGCCATCACCCATCAGGAAGAAGCGGCAGATGGTGATTTTATGGGAATGGTTCAGGAACGACTGTTGTGGAGACACGCGGTGACGATGGGAGCCTTTGAGGATGGCGCTTTGATTGGAACGGCGATGATTATGAAAAAACCTTTGCAGAAAATGCAGCATAAAGCAGATCTCGAGGGGATGTATGTCACGGGTTCATTCCGCGGCAGGGGCGCAGGCACAGAACTTATGAAAGCTTTACTGGATCAGGCACGGATATGGGAGGTCGAACAGCTCCAGCTGGCGGTCGTTTCATCGAATAGAAAGGCAAAAGCATTTTACGAGTCTTTCGGGTTTCAGACGTTTGGCACCGAACCACGGGCGTTGAAATGGAACGGAAATTACCATGATGAGGATTACATGACATTATTCTTGCGCTGAAAGGCAGTATTTTTCCACATATTGCGGAAGCAGTTACGTATGTTTTAGGCAATTTTTCATCATACAATCAATGTGTAAGGGATTTCAGGGAGGAGGTGAGAGATTGGAACGACTGAATCGACGGCAGGCAGCATTATTGTTTTTTCTTTTAAACCGGCAGGAGTTTCATACATCCAGATGGCTGGGAGAACATTTTCAGGTGACCTCCCGCACGATTAGAAACGATGCGGATAGAATTGCGGAGATGCTGGAAGAATTGAATCTGGATGCCGAACTGATCAGAAAACCGAGTGAAGGCCTCCAGCTGCAGGCCTCCATAAAAACAGCCCAGATTATTAAAATGGCGTTGAATCCGTATGCTGAGCAGCTCGATGACACGTTGAAAGACATCTTGTTTCACCTTGCATCACAGACGACATTTATCCAGATTCAGGATATTATGGATCAATACTATGTGAGCCGGTCCAAAGCTGTGCAGCTTCTCGATACACTCGAAAACTGGCTTAATACGTATAACCTGAAGCTGGAACGCAGAAAGCATAAAGGCTTCCGCCTGGACGGCGATGAATGGCAGTTGAGGCGGGCGATGAAGGATTTATCCTTTGAAGAGAATCCCCCTCATTTTGAGTATGATTTTCAGCTTGTATTCCAGGAATTTAAAAAGATGGAGCAGCGTCTTCAATTTCCATTGACCGACCGGGCCCGTAATAATCTGTTGTATCATACGTTGATTTTTATCCAGCGCCTCCGGTTAGGGAATGTCATTGAAGAAAAAACGGGGAAGAACCGGTACTCCCTTCACCGCCATCCGGAATACAAGCTGGCATGCGAGTTTGTCAAAAGGCTTTCGGAAGTGTTTCAAATCCGGATTCCTTCCCAGGAGGCGGAATATTTTGCTCTGCATCTGCTCGGAAGCAAGCGGGAGCGGATGAATGAGCAGGAAACAATGGATCACTGGAATCTTCTTGATGACGAAGCCGTAGATATGATGGAAACATTCATTACAGCGGTTGCCTCTGATTTTTCGCCGGATATGGCGCATGATGATGATTTTAAAAGGGCACTCGTGCTTCATTTTCAAACCACCCTTCACCGGCTGAGGTATCATCTTCGTGTGGAAAATCCAATGCTTCACGAAACAAAGGTAGAATATAAATCTTCATTTGACTGGGTGAAACATTGGGTGCAGACCGTGGACGAACCGTTACTCCAGAAAGTTCCGGAAGATGAGATAGGTTTTTTGGCGATACACCTGCAGTCGGCGATTGAAAGGCACCGCCGAATGAATGAACCTGTGCACAAAGTCCTTATTGTCTGCGAGACAGGAATGGGGACGGCTTACTTGATAAAGGAAAAATTCAATAATTTATTTCCCGGCATACGGGAAACGGAAGTCTCAGCCGTCAATGAATGGGAGCGGAAAAGAAATAGTTTTCGGCCTGATTTAATATTGTCCACCGTGGACATCGACGATGACCGGGTGTTCCAGGTCTCACCAGTCTTTTCAAAAGAAGATCAACAGGCGTTAATTCGTTGGATGGATCATACGGAAAAAGAAATGCCGGTTATCGTGAGATACAGCAGACCACCCCTGTTCTTTCCTGATATGAAGGTTGAAACGAAAGAACAGGCTATAGGGTATCTGGCTGATGCATTAATCGAGCGGGGCTTTGCCTCCCCAACCATGAAAAAGCATGCGTTGGAAAGGGAAAACCTCGGGACGACAGCCATTTCTTCGGATATCTCCATCCCCCACGGGCGTACAGAAGATATTCTTCATTCCGCCATCGCGGCAGCGATATTAAAACATCCTGTCGATTGGGGAGGAGAGGACGTCTCGCTAGTCTTCTTTATCGCGGTGGATTATGCCTCCCCTGGAGAAGCGGAAACGCTGTTCAAGGAACTCTTTCAGCTGTCCAGACAGGAGGCATTGGTCACTGATCTGAAACAGGCGGAAACGTATCAGGAATTCAAAACATTGATAAAGAGAAATGAGGAGGTTTCGTGATGAAATTAGTAGGCATCACATCCTGCCCCAACGGGATCGCCCATACGTACATGGCAGCGGAAAACTTAAACAAGGCTGCTAAAGAGAAGGGCATTGATATAAAGGTGGAAACACAAGGGTCCATCGGGGCGGAAAATGAACTGACCGATGAGGATATCGCCGGCGCGGATGGTGTTGTCATCGCAGCCGACAAAACAGTGGATAAATCACGTTTTGAAGGAAAGCCGGTGCTCGAAGCTACGTCATCTGATGCTATACGGGGAGCGGAAGATCTGCTTGCTCAGTTTGAGGCGGGGGACGTGGAGACGTATTCGGAACGTTCCGGTCAGGACAAGGCAAAAGACAAAATAGATGAAGAGAAAGCAAAGAAAAAGAAGAAGCAGAACCCTGTCTACCGGCATTTGATGAACGGGGTCTCCTATATGATTCCCTTTGTGGTTGTCGGAGGTCTTTTGATCGCGATTTCCCTCAGTTTAGGAGGACAGCCGACCGAAGACGGTCTCGCTATTCCGGAAGGCTCTTTCTGGAATTCGATCAATCAGCTCGGGGGCACGGCATTTAACTTTATGGTACCGATTCTCGCCGGGTTTATTGCAATGAGTATTGCTGACCGCCCTGGTCTTGCTCCCGGTATGATAGGGGGCTTTATCGCAAATGATGGAAGTTTTTACGGAAGTGAAGCCGGTGCCGGGTTTATCGGCGGTATTCTTGCCGGATTTCTTGCCGGCTATATTGCAAAATGGATTAAAGAAGTAAAAGTACCGGAAATGATCCAGCCGATTATGCCCATATTAATTATTCCCATTTTGGCTTCTTTAGCCGTCGGTATCATTTTCATTCATGTGCTTGGAGCACCGATCGCCGGATTGATGGATGCGATGACGAGCGGCCTGGAAGGAATGGAAGGCGGAAGCCGGATTCTGCTGGGGCTGCTGCTTGGGGCGATGATCAGTTTTGATATGGGCGGCCCCTTCAATAAAGTTGCCTTTTTATTCGGAGCCGGGCTGATTACGCAGGGGCAGCCGGAAGTGATGGGCGCTATTGCAGCAGCTATCTGCACACCGCCCCTTGGCATGGGACTGGCTTCGCTCATCTTTAAAAAGAAATTCGAAAACGACGAACAGGAAGCAGGTAAAGCAGCTGTTGCGATGGGACTTGTCGGTATTACAGAGGGGGCCATCCCGCTTGCGGCCGCCGATCCGTTCCGGGTTATTCCGAGTATTATGGCCGGTGGTATGACGGCTGGTGCGATAGCTATGATGGGCGGCGTTGCCGACCATGTGCCTCATGGCGGACCTGTCGTCGCAGTATTTGGTGCTGTTGACAATGTCCTCATGTTCTTTATTGCCATCATTGTAGGTACGGTTGTGACTGCATTGCTGGCTAATATACTGAAGAAGCCGATCGTGGAGGGATCATGAAAATGGAAATAGATGCTCTGATACAGGAAGAAACCGTCACCGTTGAATTACAGAGTGAAGACAAGAATGGTGCTTTGGCAGAAATGGCAGGCTTATTTCCAGAAGCCGTTCTGCATGATAAGCGACAGTTTCTACAAGACATTCAGTCACGCGAACAGGAAGGAAGCACCGGCATCGGATTTGGATTTGCCATCCCCCACGCTAAATCAACAGGCGTACAAAAAGCGGCCATCGCCGTAGGCAAAACGCGCGGGGGAATGGATTGGGCGAGCATCGACGGCAATCCGGTGGAAGTCATATTCATGATTGCCGTTCCTGAAGAAAACGCCGGTGATGATCATTTAAAGATTTTACAGCAGTTATCCAGAAAAATGATGGATGAAGAATTTCGTCAGTCTTTAAAACAGGCAGAGACGAAAAAACAGATTATGGAAGTAGTAGCACAAATTTAACAGAGAAGGAGGGTTGTCCATACGGGCAATCCTCCTTTTCTCATATTAGATATTATCCGGTGAAAGGCGTTGTGACAATGAAGAAATTCCTCACTTAAATGTTGTCAACATAGATGTTGCCTAATTCGATGTTTCATCATATTGATGACGGAGATGGGAACGCTTTAAGATAAGGGTATAAGTTATCCATCTTAGATTCTGTCATCATACTTTGTCATCATGTCAACATTTATTAAAAGGAGGGGTTTCTGTGAGTGCACAAGAAAACCAAAAATCCGGAGGTGGATTCAGGGCAAAAGTTCAGAAGTTTGGAAGCTATCTGAGCGGCATGATCATGCCGAATATCGGCGCGTTTATCGCCTGGGGGATTATTACCGCCCTGTTTATTCCAGACGGCTGGACGCCGAACGAGGATCTGGCTTCGCTTGTCGGTCCGATGATCAATTATCTGCTCCCACTGTTAATCGGTTACACCGGGGGTAAAATGATCCATGATACCCGGGGTGGTGTCGTTGGTGCGATTGCGACGATGGGTGTCATTGTTGGTGCGGACATTCCAATGTTCCTCGGCGCTATGGTTATAGGCCCGCTTGGCGGTTACCTGATCAAGAAATTTGACGACGCGGTAGATGGAAAGATCCGCCAGGGCTTTGAAATGCTCGTCAATAACTTCTCCGCCGGTATCATCGGCGGCGCAATGACGATCCTTGGCTATTACGCCATCGGTCCATTTGTAGCAGGATTCAACAACATTCTTGCATCCGGTGTGGAAGCGATTGTGAATGCCGGTCTGCTGCCGCTCGCCAGTATCTTCATCGAACCGGCGAAAGTGCTGTTTTTGAACAATGCGATCAACCACGGTATTTTGACGCCTCTTGGAACCAATGAAGTAAGTGAAACCGGACAGTCCATTCTGTTTATGCTGGAAACCAACCCGGGTCCGGGACTTGGCGTACTACTTGCTTACTGGGTGTTTGGAAAAGGCATGTCAAAAAGCTCGGCACCTGGTGCAGCCCTGATTCATTTTGTCGGTGGTATTCATGAAATCTACTTCCCGTACATTCTGATGAAACCGCAGCTGCTACTTGCTGTGATTGGCGGCGGAATGAGCGGTGTGTTTACATTCGTACTATTTGATGCCGGCCTGCGTGCAGTGCCTTCGCCGGGAAGTATTATCGCCTACTTCGCCATGACACCACCTGGAAACTATGTCGGGGTAGCGTTGGGGATTATCATAGCAACCGCTGTGTCCTTTATTATTGCCTCAATTATCCTGCGGATCAGTAAAGACGAAGAAGAAGATCTCGGTTCGGCTGCGTCCAAGATGGAAGAGATGAAAGGGAAAGAAAGCAGTGTCACATCCGGCCTGAAGGGAGAAACAGAACAACAGGATCAGCTTTCCGGAAATGATGTGAACAAAGTTGTATTCGCCTGCGATGCCGGCATGGGATCGAGTGCGATGGGCGCTTCTGTTCTGAAAGACAAAGTGAAAAAAGCCGGTCTCGATATGCAAGTGACCAACTCGGCGATTAACCAGATTCCGGACGATGCAGATGTCATTATCACGCATAAGGACTTGACCGAACGGGCGGAGGAAAAACGCCCCGATGCTGAGCATGTTTCGGTGGATAACTTCCTTGGCAGCGACAAATACGATGAGCTCGTGGAACGCTGGAAGTCGGATCAAGAGTAGTGATAAGATAAGTTAAAAGGGGGAATGCCCTTGACTATCGACTATATGACGGTCCGCGAACGGGAATTGCTGCGTTATCTGCTGCAGCAGGAAAAAGATATTCCGGTGGCTGATGCAGCAGAAGCGCTGCAGGTCAGTACAAGAACGGTACACCGGGATTTAAAAGGACTCGACAAAACACTCGACCTTCACGGCCTGAAGTTGGTGAAATCAGCCGGAAAAGGTGTGAAGATTGAGGGACCTGCTGAATATAAACAAGAGCTGGAGCTGACGCTGCTCCAGCCTTCAGTAGTGGAGTACACGGCAGAAGAAAGACGTACGCTCATCCTCTGCCGCCTGCTGGAGAGCATGGACCCGGTTAAACTGAATACACTCGCTCGCGAGCTTAAAGTGACCGCCGCGACGATCAGTTATGATCTGGACCGGCTGGAAGAGTGGTTTGATACGCTGGATCTTTCTCTGGAGCGGAGACGGGGATACGGTGTCATCGTCAATGGCTCGGAGTCGGCAAAACGGGCCGCGATGAGCAGCTTAATTGCGGAAAATTTTAAAGAAGACGATTTATTTCGCCTCATGAGGGAAAATATTAAGAGTAAAAATGGTTTCCCCGACTCCGGGGAGATTTCCGACAGGCTCCTCGGTCTGGTGGAACAGGAAAAATGGCTGACAGTGGAAAAAATTCTGGCTGATATGAGAGAGGAGCTTCCATACCATTTCGCCGACAGTGCCTATATAGGCCTTGTCGTCCATTTGACGCTGGCGATCGAGCGTATTTCACAGGGCGAAAAGATCGAAATCAATGAATCCTATCTGAAAACCCTGCAGGATACGAAAGAGTACGAAATGGCAGAGCAGCTGATTGAAAGGCTGGAAAAAGTATTTCAGCTGTCGATACCGGAAGCAGAAATCGGTTATATTACGATGCATCTTCGGGGGGCGAAAATCAGGGAAGATCAGGATTATCTCCCGGATCTTGATCATTTATCGGCCGCGGTCTACGCCAAAGCGTTAATGGACTATATGCAGAACAAAACCAATCAGCCGTTAAAAGAAGATATATCCCTCTATCAGGGACTCGTCGCCCATCTGGATCCTGCCCTGTACCGTATCAGCGAGAACATGCGGATTCATAATCCGCTCCTCGAACAGATTAAAACGGATTATGAAGACTTGTTTCTGCTCGTAAAAGAAGCAGCAGGTGAGTCGCTGGACGTGAATCTTCCGGAATCCGAGGTCGGCTATCTGACCCTGCATTTCGGGTCTGCCCTGGAAAAACTCCAGGATTACCGGAAAGTGAATGCTCTTGTCGTCTGTTCGAGCGGAATCGGCTCATCCAAGATGCTGGTAACAAGGCTCCGCAAAGAAATTCCGGAAATTGAGGAATTAAAAAACATTTCGATGATGGATCTTGATGATCACCGGGAAGGCAGCTACGATCTTGTTATTTCAACATTGGAGCTTAACAGTAGCGGTCTGCCTAATATTGTGGTGAATCCATTTTTAACGAAAAAAGACGTGGAAAAAGTAAAGCTGTTTATCAGACAGCTCCCGGATGACAGGCCGTCTCAAGTGTCCATCCCACGGGAAATGCCGGATCCGGAAGCGGCGCAGGCACGTCTGGAAAGTGTTTCGCAGGATTTACGGCAGGCCAGAGTGTACAGTACCATCATATTACAGGTGTTGGAAACCTTCCGGGTGCTTCCAGCATCTGATAACACCGATCCATTTGAGGTGCTGAAAAAGGCCGGAGTCGAGATGGAAGAGGACGGATTGTTGTATGATCATGAGCCGGCTGTTGAAGGGCTTTGGGTCCGTTATCAGCAGGGCGGCACAGCGATACCGCAGTCGACTCTTGCCCTTTTTCATGCCCGGACCGATGCGGTGAAAACACCGTGTTTTCATATACAGCCCCTCAGCCATCCCATCCCGCTTAAAGCAATGGATGGGACGGGAACCGACGTGGAGCATTTATTGATTCTGCTGGCACCGGAAGAAGGAAACGCGGAGACGTACGAAGTGTTGAGCGCTGTCAGTGAACAACTGGTGGCAGGCGGACAGACACTGGATATGTTTGCGTCTGCTGATGAAACACGGATTAAAACACACATGGGCGAAGCATTCCGGCAGTGGCTGAAAGAAAAACTATAATTACGATAGGAGTGGAGCATGATGGCAAAACCTATTCTTCAGGAAGAAAACATCAAAATGAACGCCGCATTTCAAGATAAAGAGGAAGCCATTCGTGAAACCGGCAGGATATTGGTGGACCAGGGCTATGTGGAAGAAGCATATATTGAAGCGATGCTGGAGCGGGAAGAGCTGACGTCCACGTACATGGGGAATTATGTCGCGATCCCGCACGGCACCGAAGAAGCCAAAACACACATTAAAGAATCCGGCCTTTCTGTCGTGCAGGTACCGGATGGTGTCGATTTTGGCGGCAATACAGTTAAAGTTCTGATCGGCATCGCCGGAAAAGAAAACGAGCATCTCGAAATACTCCAGAAAATCGCTTTGATCTGTTCTGAAGAAGAAAACATTACGAAAATGCTTCAGGCACCTGATAAAGCATCACTTCTGGCTCAGTTTGATGAGGTGAAGTAAATGAAAGCCCTCCAGATCGGTGCCGGTAATATCGGAAGGGGATTTATCGGCCAGCTGCTGTCGGAAGCAGGCTATGAGCTCTGTTTTGCCGATATAAACGATGTGTTGATTCAGAAACTGAAGGAACAGCAGACGTATCAGGTGGAGCTGGCGGGAGAGCAGAAGCAGGTCATTGATGTAGTGAATGTCGATGCGGTTCACAGTGCACAGGAACAGGAAGAACTGCTGAATCGGATAGCGGAGGCGGATCTTATCACCACCGCCGTAGGCCCGAATGTTTTAAAGCATATCGCAGCGGATTTGGCTGCCGGTCTGAAAAAACGTCTGCATGCTGAGGCCGGTCCGCTCAATATTATTGCATGCGAAAATATGACGGGAGCGACAGACCAGTTAAAATCCTATATTTCCGATCATCTCATCGAGGAAGAGCAAAAACAGCTGACGGAAGCTGTAGGTTTCGCCAATGCTGCGGTAGACCGTATTGTGCCGGAACAGCCGCCGGAAAATGAGCTGACTGTCACGGTGGAGCCATTTTTTGAATGGGCGGTGGAAACGCCTGCTTTGAAAGGCGGGCGCCCGGATATTCCTGCCGTTACCTTTGTGGAAGACCTGACCCCTTACATGGAGCGGAAACTGTTCACCGTAAACACCGGTCATGCCGCGCTTGCCTATCATGGGTTCGCTGCTGGTCTCTCTACGATCAAGGAAGCGGCGGAAGACCAGGCAGTCGCGGACAGCCTGGACAAGGTACTGCAGGAAACGAGCACTCTGCTTGAGCAGAAGCATGGTTTTTCTTCTACAGAAATGGAAACGTACCGTTCCAAGATCATTGACCGTTTCCGCAATCCCCATATTTCGGACTCCGTGGAACGAGTGGGACGAGGTCCGATTCGGAAACTGGGGCCTAATGACAGACTGGTGCGGCCGGCACTCGAGCTGATGGACCGGAGGGAAACTCCGGAAGCTCTTGCAGCAACCATCGCCGCCTGCCTGGAATTTGATCCCGCACAGGATCCGGAAGCTGTGGAACTGCAGCAGGAGATACAGAAGCATGGAAAAAAACAGGCTTTGGCTGCTTATACAGGACTCGCCGAAGATCACCCTCTGATCGAGAAAGTCCTGTCGTTATAGGAAAAAACCACCATCTCCATCATGGGATGGTGGTTTTTTATAATGTCAATTATCCAAATAATGTTAATTATAAACCTATACGTTTATAAAATGTACAAAATTTATATAAATTTTTTGTTTATAAAATTCATATAGAAATATCTATTTATATCTTCTTATTTCTTCATTATGCTAATGTAAGTGAATGTTTGTGATAAGACTATTGTGTGCTACAGTGCAGACATACTCAGTGAGGAGGAGGCAGTCATGGACGATAAGGTACGTCATGAAGTGGATCAGGCCCAGACGCAGATCATCGAAAAAATTGCAGATAACATGCGTTCGTTCGGCACATCTACGACGGTAGGAAGAGTGCTGGGGATTATTTATATGAACAGGGCTCCCATGACCCTGGATGAGCTGTCGGAAGAAACCGGGATGAGTAAGACAAGAATGAGCCAGGTTGTTCGTGAAATGATTGACCTGGATATTGCAGAACGGACGTTCCAGCTGGGAGGAAGAAAAGATTATTATCAGGTGGAACAGGATTACTACCAGACTTTTATTTCCTTGTTCACCTCTAACTGGCGGCAGGCCATTAATAAAAGCAGACAGTTTGAACAACGGTTAAAAAACAGACTGGAGCATGTGCTGGCTGCTGAGGAATTGACGGAAGAAGAAGAAGAGCAGGTAAACGAACTTCTTCATGAGATATACGAATGGATGGAATACTACGACTGGATTCACCGATTGATTCAGTTTTTTGAAAGCGGCGAAGTATTTGAGCATGTGCCGAAGAATCCTAATGAAAAAGGAGGAACTTCCCGGAATGAATAAAAAACCGATCCTTTCCTGTGCCGTCACCGGGGCGGGGGAAACCACCAAGAAAAACCCGGACGTTCCCGTTACTCCAAAAGAAATTGCAGAATCCTCCATTAAAGCGGCAAAAGCCGGAGCCACCGTTGTCCATCTTCACGTACGCGATTCTGAAACGGGAATGTTGAGCCATGATCCGGAGCTTTTTAAAGAAGCGGTGACCAGAATCAGGGAAGCTGATACAGATGTCATCATTAACATAACAGCCGGAGGCGGCGGGGACTGGGTGCCGAGTGAGGAAGACCCTTCAAAAGGTGGAGAAGGAACCGATATTCAGACTCCTGCAGAACGTCATGAACCGGTTGCCGACCTGCTTCCTGAAATCTGTACACTCGATTGCGGCAGCATTAATTTCGGCGATCAGGTATACCTGAACCCGGGAAGCTGGCTCCGTGAACATGCCTCCCTGATTAAGGAAAGCGGCGTAAAGCCTGAGCTGGAATGTTTCGATACCGGACAGATCCGGATGGCCAATCAGCTTCATCAGGAAGGACTTGTTGAAGATGAGATGCTGTTTCAGTTCTGTCTCGGGATACCGTGGGGAGCCGCGGCCGATGCAGAAACGATCGCTTACATGAAAAGCCGGATCCCGGAAAACAGCCACTGGGCGGCATTCGGCATTGGAGCCAAACAGATGCCGATTGTAGCGGAATCTGTCCTTCAGGGCGGCAGTGCCCGCGTCGGCCTGGAAGATAATCTGTATTTGAAAAAAGGCGTCCTGGCAACCAATGAACAATTGACGGATAAAGCGGTGGATATTATTCAAAGTCTTGGCGGCGAAGTGATGTCCCCGCAGGAAGCCAGAGAAACCCTGAAGCTGAAAAAAAGATAATGGACGTTTATGGATAGAAGGAGTGACATGATGAGAGAAACCAATCAACAGCAGCCGTCTGTAGCCATTGTTGGAACCGGTGTGATCGGGGTTGGATGGATCGCGCGGTTTCTGGCAGCGGGGTACGATGTGATAGCTACAGATATGGCGGAAGATGCCGAAGCGCGGATGCGCAGAGGAGTGAGGCAGGCCTGGCCTTATATGGAACAGCGCGGGTTGGCTGAAGGTGCTTCCCTGGACAAGCTGACTTTCACAAATACAGTCCAGGAAGCGGTCGCAAAGGCCGATTTGATTCAGGAAAATGTACCGGAACGAGAAGACATTAAACGAAAGGTACTTTCCGACATCGATGCGTACGCTCACCCTGACGCGGTCATCGCCTCCAGTACATCCGGCATCACCCCTTCCACCCTGCAGCAGGACTGCCGCCGTCCGGAACGGGTCATGGTAGCCCACCCTTTTCACCCTGTCTATCTTCTCCCGTTAGTGGAGCTGGTAGGAGGTACGTCCACCCTGCATCAGACCATTGATAAAGCAGAAGATATCTATAAACAGGCCGGCATGAAACCCCTCGTCATTGAAAAAGAGGTGGAAGGCCATGTGGCGGACCGTTTAATGGAAGCACTATGGCGGGAAGCGCTGCACATTGTAAATGACGGCATTGCAACGACCGAAGAAGTCGATGCAGCCATTATTTACGGTGCCGGCCTGCGCTGGGCGCAGATGGGGCCCTTTATGACATTCCACCTGGCCGGAGGCGATCAGGGTATGCGCCACATGCTTCATCAATTTGGCCCGGCTCTGAAACTGCCGTGGACCAAGCTTGAAGCTCCGGAATTGACCGAAGAATTAAAAGAACAGGTCATTGAAGGAAGCGAAAAAGGAGCCGGTCCCCAAACGGTAGCGGAACTCGAACAGCAGCGGAACGAATTTCTGGTGAAGCTGCTTGATCTGGTGGAAGAATACTGGCCGGAACCACAGACGATTATGAACAACAGGAAAAAGGAGCCTAGTCACGATGGATGACAAAAATCCGTTATTAAACGAGAAAGTCCGCTCTGAATGGGTGGATTATAACGGCCACATGAATGATGCAGCGTACGCTGTTGTATTCAGCCGGGCCGTCGAAGCGTTGATGGAAGCTGTCGGACTTGATGAAGCCGAGCGCCGGGCGTCTTACTACACAATATTTACGCTGGAAACACATCTCTGTTACCTGAAGGAAGCGGTGGAAGGAGAAAGCCTGACCGTGACCTTTCAGCTCCTTGATCATGACGCCAAACGTCTCCATGTTTTCTTTGTCATGAAAAACAGCAGGGAAGAACAGGTTGCAGTAAGTGAGCAGATGTTAATGGGCATGAATACAAAAACCGGCCGGCCGGATGCATTTCCGCAGCATGTAGATGATGCGGTCAAGGATACCGCCGCTTCCCACATACAGCTGTCTGTGCCGGAAAAAGCCGGGCGCCGTATGGGGATCAAGCAGAAATAATATCCAGGCATTCAAAGGAGAATGTTCATGAGTAAAATCGATGTTCAGGAACTAACCAAGATTTTCGGCCCTTCTCCCAAGAAAGGGATGGAGCTCTTAAACCAAGGTGAAACAAAAGATGAAATACTGCAGGAAACAGGGATGACGGTAGGTGTTAATCAGGCTTCCTTTTCGGTGGAGGAAGGAGAAATATTTGTCATCATGGGCCTGTCCGGAAGCGGAAAATCCACCCTGATCCGGCTCCTTAATCGATTGATTGATCCAACGTTCGGTCAAGTCTGGATTGATGATGAGGATATTACACAGGCAACGAACGAACAGTTGATAGAAACCAGACGAAAAAAGCTTGGGATGGTTTTTCAGCGGTTTGGCTTGTTTCCTTTCCGCACGGTTCTCGCTAATGTGGCCTATGGTCTTGAGATTCAGGGGATGGACAAGTCAGAACGGGAAGAAAAAGCATTACAGGCGATTGAAGATGTTGGGCTCAAAGGATACGAAAAGAGCTACCCGGATCAGCTGAGCGGCGGTATGCAGCAAAGAGTAGGACTGGCAAGGGCGCTTGCCAATGAAACAGACATTTTGTTGATGGATGAAGCATTCAGTGCATTGGATCCGCTTATTCGTCAGGAAATGCAGGATGAACTGCTGCAACTGCAAAGCAAATGGAACAAAACTGTTGTATTTATTACACATGATTTAGACGAAGCGTTAAAACTTGGAGATCGGATTGCCATCATGAAAGATGGTGCCATTGTACAGATTGGAACAGCAGAAGAGATTCTGGAATCTCCTGCAAACGATTATGTATCCCGTTTTGTTGAAGATGTAGACCGGTCCAAAGTACTTACAGCCTCCCACATTATGAAACATCCAACGGTTCTGGCGTCTGAAAAAGACGGCCCCCGTGTGGCAGTCAGAAAAATGGAAGATGAAGGGGTGTCCAGTATCTTTGTGGTGGACCGGGAAAGACATCTGCAGGGGCTGCTGACCATTGATGATGCCATTGAAGCCTACAAAAGAGGTGTTGATATGAAGACGGTACTTGTTTCCAATTTTCATACAACCACCCCGGAAACACCGATACAAGACTTGATAGCAAGTGCAGTGGACACCAAATATCCGATTACCGTATTAAAGGAAGGAAAACTAGAAGGAATTGTATCCAGAGTGTCTATTCTGTCCGGGCTGGTACTTGGTAAAGAGGAGGAGACCACAGCATGAACTTCTATCTTCCATTGGAAGAATGGACCAATACATTTGTGAATGATTGGCTGCTGCCAACCGTTGGAGGCTTTTTTGGAAAATTGAGCGACGGCATTGAGACGGTTGTAGAAGGGTTGACCGATTTCTTGATTTGGCTTCCGCCATTACTTATTACTGTCGTTCTAATAGCATTAGCTTTATGGCTGACCGGCAAAGGCATTGCAATGTTTACTTTAATAGGCTGTCTCTATCTGGGAGCCGTTGAATTATGGCCGGAGGCGATGATGACAGTTGCTATTATCATTGTTGCAACTTTTCTGTCTGTGTTGTTCGGTGTGCCGCTTGGCATACTCGCGGCTAAAAGTGACTTTATGAATCGAATCACCAGGCCTGTCCTTGACTTTATGCAGACCCTTCCGAGTTTTGTGTATTTGATTCCAGCGATATTGCTGTTTGGGCTTGGCGGGGTACCGGCCGTTATTGCAACCTTTATTTTCGCGACGCCCCCCTCTGTCCGTATGACTAACCTCGGTATCCGCCAGGTACCGACAGACATTGCTGAAGCGTCGAAAGCTTTTGGGTCGACATCCTGGCAGATGTTGTTGAAAGTAGAACTGCCTATGTCGCTCCAGACGATTATGGCAGGGATAAACCAGACAATCATGCTGGCGTTATCCATGGCGGTTATTGCGTCGATGATCGGCGCTCCCGGCTTGGGATCGACGGTTCTGTCCGGTATTTCCAATGTGAACGTCGGCCTTGGATTAACCGGCGGGCTCGGCATCGTCGTATTGGCCATTATTATCGACCGAATCACCCAGGGCATTGGAGATAAACTCTAAATCTATGAAAAGGAGAGAAACAAATATGAGAAAGTTTGGACTTAGTTTCATAGCAGCAGCAAGCATGATGGTGTTTGCCGCCTGCGGCGAATCGGAAGAAGGAAACAATGGAGAAAATACCTCAGAGGCTTCAGGAGAAGCTTCCCAGAGTGAAGAATCTGCAAATAATGAGACGTCAAAAGATGAGGTTATTGAAATAGGAGTTACTCCATGGACAAGCACGGTCCCTCCGACTGAAATTGCAACGATTATCCTGGAAGACATGGGGTATGAGGTAGAGCAGACACAGGCCGATGTCGGCGGCGTATTTACCGGATTATCCAGTGGTGAGCTCGATGTGTTTATGGACGGCTGGTTCCCGATGCACAACACGTATATGGAAGAGTATGGGGACAGCCTGGATGAAACAGCAGTCAGCTATCCGGAAGCGGAAGTCGGCTGGGTTGTACCGACGTACATGGAAGACATTAACTCCCTGGAAGATTTAAAAGGCAATGAAGGCCAATTCGAAAACGAAATGTATGCCATCGAAGAAGGGGCGGAAGCTACCGAAACATCGCGGGAAATGGTGGAAAACTATAACCTGGATCTGGAAGTTGTAGCTTCCAGTGAAGGCGGAATGATGGCACAGGCATCCCGTAAAATGCAGCAGGAAGAACCGGTTGTCTTTTACGGCTGGAGACCACATCCGATGTTTAATAACTATGACCTGAAAGTGCTGGAGGATCCGGATAATTTCTTCGAAACGTCAGAAGTAAAAGTCATTACGAATGCTGATTTTCAGGATAAGGCACCTGAAGCCTATGAATTCCTGAGCAACTGGAGTATTGACATCGGAGAGGTAGAACAGATGATTGTAGATATTGAAGAAGGTAACGAAGATCCGAAAGATGTCGCCCAGGAATGGATAGATAATCATCAGGATAAAGTAGAATCCATGAAAGGTGAATAAAGTATCTCTCAGGCTGCCTGCAGGTGAATAACCGCTGGCAGCCTTTTTTAGCTGCCGGATCCGCTTCAGGGGCAGTGAGACCCGGCAGTTTGTATTCAAACCTTCACGAACTGTAGTATAATAGAAGAAACCCCGAGGTTGTACGAAGGAAGGTATGTGGAGGTCGTACTATGTCGAAGCAGGCAGGAGAACAGCAGGTACAGGAAATGAAACTGTATGAGAGCAAGCACAAGGAAAAAGATCTTGTTCAGACCCATCATCATGCGACGCATCAAATTCTTTACGTTTTGGACGGTACCGGACGATGCACGCTGAATCAAACGGATCACGCGCTGGAATCAGACAATGTGGTACTGATTGCCCCGTATACGAAGCATTCCATCCTTTCCTCCTCGAAAATGACCGTGCTCGTGCTGGAATTCAATGAATCCTTTTTAAGTGACGAAGTCCGGACCGAACTGCTGCCGCTCGTATTTGAGAGCTCCAGTGTGTTGAAGATGAGTCTCTTTGACAGCAGTGAACTGCGGCAGCTGCTCCGCAAAATGTTGTATGAGCAGTCGCACGGGGACAATCTGCGGATGCTTGCGATGAAGATTTTTCTGGCGGAGCTTTTATTTGTCATGAAGCGCTCTTATCATTCGAACCAGGTCGCGGATACAAACATGCTGCGGGTGGAATGGCTCCGCAATTATATTAACACCCATTATTATGAGATTACAGGTTCGGAAGATCTTTCTAAGAAAATGGGAATGAGCACGCGCTACGTGCACAGCATTTTCAAGGAACATTATGAGAAAACGCCGATGCAGTACTTGACGGAAGTCCGGCTGGAGCTGGTCAAGGACATGCTGCTGGAGACCGATAATGATATTGCCTCCATCTGTTTTGAGGTTGGCTTTGAATCGGTTTCGACGTTTTACAGAGTGTTTAAAAAATACGTCGGGGTGCCTCCGAATCAATACCGCACCTCCCACATGGAACCGGGAGACAGGGAAGATTAAGTACTTCCCTGTCTCCCGTTTTTTTGTTCCGATTTTGAGATCATGCTTCCCTAAATAATAAGACATTCTGTATGCGTTTTTATAAGATAAGAGTACATTGAACAAAAAGAGAGGGGATTCTAAGGTGGCTGTACAGAAAATAGGCATTATCATGAACGGCGTAACAGGACGGATGGGGACCAATCAACATCTGATCCGTTCCATTAAAGCAATACGGGAGCAGGGAGGCGTGGCACTCGGAGACGGTGAGTATCTCATGCCGGACCCGGTTCTTGTCGGCCGGAACGAGAAAAAACTGCAGGTACTGGCTGAAAATCATAATATTGAACGCTGGAGCACGGATCTGGAAGCGGCGCTTGCCGATTCTTACAATCAAATCTATTTTGACTCACAGACTACCGTACGGCGGGCCGAAGGAATCAAAAAAGCGATCGCGGCCGGCAAGCATATCTACTGCGAGAAGCCGACAGCGACGTCGCTCGAGGAATCCGTGGAACTCGCCCGCCTGGCCGAGGATGCCGGTGTGAAAAACGGGGTCGTGCAGGACAAACTGTTTCTGCCGGGGCTCATGAAACTTAAGCGTCTCATTGATGCAGGGTTTTTCGGTGAAATGCTTTCCGTCCGGATGGAATTCGGCTACTGGGTATTTGAAGGAGACTGGCAGGAAGGCCAGCGTCCGTCCTGGAACTACAAAAAAGAAGAAGGCGGCGGCATTATCGTGGACATGTTCGCCCACTGGAGATATGTGATCGATAACTTATTCGGGAACGTTAAATCCCTCACCTGCCTTGGGGCAACGCATATTCCGGAGCGTATTGATGAAAATGGAGAACGTTATAAAGCTACCGCCGATGATGCGGCATACGGCACGTTTGAACTCGACAACGGTGTCATTGTGCAGGCGAACTCTTCCTGGGCGGTACGCGTCAACCGCGATGACCTGCTTACTATTCAGGTGGATGGCACCGAAGGAAGCGCAGTGGCAGGACTCCGTGAATGCAAAACCCAGCACAGAGTCAATACACCGAAGCCGGTATGGAATCCGGATATCGAAAACCCATTTGACTTTGAAGACCAGTGGCAGGAAGTGCCGGATAATCAAATCTTTGACAACGGCTTTAAGGTGCAGTGGGAACAGTTCCTGAAGCACGTACATGCTGATGAGCCGTTTCCATGGGATCTGCTGGAAGGTGCGAAAGGAACACAGCTCTCTGATCTCGGCCTGAAATCCTGGGAAGAACGCAAATGGGTGGACGTACCGGAAATTAAACTGTAGAGAGGTGGCATCATCATGGTTCAATCATTAACACTGCCGAAAGCAGACGGAGAATTATATACGTATACCCCGGTGCAGGGGACGGCTTTTGAAGTTGAAAAGGGAAAGCCGTTTGAAAAGCGGACGGCTTTTTCCGCAGCCCACGTAGTCTGTGATCCGCTGGTGGATGCCGACCCGCTGCATAACGCGCATATTGACTGGAAAGCAACGATGGAATACCGTCATTATCTGTGGTCGCTTGGTTTCGGGGTTGCCGAAGCCATGGATACTGCGCAGCGCGGTATGGGTCTGAGCTGGGAGAGCGCGAAAGAATTAATACGCCGTTCCATTCCCGAAGCGCGCTCTGTCGGCGGCAGAATCGCCTGCGGAACCGGAACGGACCAGCTGCTTCCTGCGCCTGATGTGACGCTTGCTGATGTGGAGAAAGCGTATGAAGAGCAGTGTGAATTTGTGGAAGGAGAAGGCGGCCAGATTATCCTGATGGCGAGCCGCGCCCTTGCCGCCTGCGCCACGAGTCCCGAAGATTATGAACGGGTGTATGGCAAGATTCTCGGTAAGGTGTCGCATCCGGTTATTCTGCACTGGCTCGGCGATATGTTCGACCCTGCTCTGAAAGGATACTGGGGATATGAAGACCTCGACAAAGCAACTGAAGTATGTTTGAAAGTCATACAGGACAATGTTGATAAAGTCGACGGTATTAAAATATCCCTCCTTGATAAGCAGCGGGAAATCGATATCAGGAACAGACTTCCTGAAAGCGTAAAGCTGTATACCGGAGACGATTTCAATTACCCGGAACTGATTAAAGGTGACGAAAACGGCTACAGCGATGCGCTTCTCGGTATCTTTGACGCGATTGCACCGGCAGCCTCGGCAGGACTTCGGGCACTTGATGAAGGCAATATGGAACGCTACCATGAGATTCTCGACAAAACAGTTCCACTTGCCCGTCATATTTTCCAGAAACCGACATTTGCCTACAAAACCGGGGTGGTGTTTATGGCTTATCTGAACGGTCATCAATCACATTTCCGCATGATTGGCGGGGCGGAAGGTTCCCGGTCCATTGTTCATCTTTCCGATCTATTTGTGATGGCGGATGAAGCCGGACTGCTGTTGGAACCGGAAATGGCAGTGCAGCGGATGAGTCTGGTGCTTGAGCAGGCCGGTGTGAAACAGGGGGTGCAGACGTCATGAGTGATGCCCCTTCCCTGAATCGGATCAGCCTGAACCAGATCACGACCGAACACTGGAGTCTGGAAGAAGCAGTAGAGGGGTGCCTCCGCCAGGATGTACCATGGATCTCTGTCTGGCGCCACAAAATTCATGAAATCGGCCTTGCTCAAAGCCGGAAACTGATAAACGATGCCGGACTTCAGGTATCCAGTGTCTGCCGGGGCGGCATGTTTCCGGCTCCGACACCGGAAGAGAGAAGAGAGCGGATTGAAGATAATAAACGCGCCATAGAAGAGGCTGCTGAACTCGGGACAGATGTCCTTGTCCTTGTCTGCGGTCCGGCGCCGGATCGGGATATTGACGACGCACGAAAATGGGTGGAAGAAGGGATTAAAGAACTGATCCCGTTTGCAAAACAGCACGGTGTGAAACTCGGTATCGAACCGCTGCATCCGATGTATGCGGCGGACCGGTCGGTCATTTCCACGCTCGGCCAGGCGAATGATATCAGTGAAAGACTGCAGTCTGATGATGTCGGCGTAGTCGTCGATGTCTTTCATGTCTGGTGGGATCCGCAGTTGTACAACGAGATTGCGAGGGCAAAAGGAAGCATCCTCGGATTTCACGTGTCCGACTGGATTGTGCCGCTGCCGGATATCTTTAAGGCAAGAGGCATGATGGGAGACGGTGTCATTGAACTGAGAAGAATGCGCCAGGCGGTGGAAGCAGCCGGATACCATGGTCCCATCGAGGTGGAAATCATTAACGACGCCATCTGGAATCAACCAGGTGATGAAACACTGAAACAGATGAAAGAGCGATTTGTGGAACATTGCTGAGCGTGTGAGATGGAGTGGAGAGTATAGATAGAAAAATGTGAAAGCAGCCTGCACGAATGAGGCAGGTGCTTTTCTGACTATTTTAGTTCAGAAAATTCCGATATTAAAGACCTGCGGTGGAAAGCGAAGGGTATGGGAACGGTGGCCGTCCATCAGCAAAGCATGAATAAGACTTTTGAAGAAACGAATATAAGCTTTTAATATACGAGGAGAGATAATGGTGTCAAAAAGAGAACAGGCGCTTGAGATGCACCGCGAAGCAAAAGGCAAAATCGCCGTTCATTCCAAAGTGAAGCTTGAATCAAAAGAAGACCTCGGACTTGCCTATTCCCCCGGTGTAGCTGAGCCGTGTAAAGAGATCAGTAAAGACAGAGACACGATGTATGACTATACGAGCAAAGGCAACCTGGTGGCGGTGGCAAGCAACGGGTCTGCGGTTCTTGGTCTCGGGAATATCGGGGCGGAAGCGTCGATGCCCGTCATGGAAGGAAAAGCGGTACTGTTTAAAGAGTTTGCGGGTATTGATGCTTTCCCGATGTGCATTAATAAGCAGGACCCTGATGAATTTATTGAAGCAGTAAAGGCGCTGGAGCCTGGATTCGGTGGTATTAACCTGGAAGATATCGCTGCTCCGGATTGCTTTCTTATTGAAGAGACGTTAAAGGAAGAACTGAATATTCCCGTTTTTCATGATGATCAACATGGGACGGCTATCGTCACTCTCGCCGGCTTGGTCAATGCGATGAAACTGGCAGGAAAGAAGATCGAAGAATGTAAAGTCGTTATAAATGGCGCAGGATCAGCGGGTATTGCGGTGACGAAATTACTACTTTCGCTCGGCGTGGAAAACCTTATACTCTGCGACTCCAAAGGAGCCATATACGAAGGACGGAAGGAACGGATGAATGCCCGGAAGGACGAACTGGCGGTGAAGACTAACCCGGATCAACAAACTGGACAACTCGGGGAAGTCATTGCCGGCGCGGATGTGGCGATTGGTGTTTCCGCAGCGGAAAGCATTACGCCCGGCATGGTGCATTCCATGAACAGGGATCCTGTCCTATTTGCCATGGCAAACCCTGTGCCGGAAATACTGCCGGAACAGGCGAAAGCAGCAGGGGCGAAAGTGATAGGAACCGGCCGTTCGGATTTTTGCAACCAGATTAATAATGTTCTCGCTTTTCCCGGCATTTTCCGCGGTGCGCTGGATGTCAGGGCATCCGACATTAATGAAGATATGAAACTGGCAGCAGCCTATGCCATCGCAGACCTTCTGGATGACAACGAACTTCATCCGGATTATGTCATCCCAAGTCCGCTGGATTCTAGAGTCGTTAAAGCTGTATCCCGGGCAGTCGCTGAAAAAGCCGTGCAGACCGGCGCAGCCACTCCCGGAATACAAAAACACCCCCTTCGTATGTAACAATTCCTACAAGCCTTTCCATCTATGATAAGATGGAAGGGCTTTTCTTATGTCCGGCTTCTTTTTCTTATTTTTGAAATTCTTTCAGAATGATATGCTTCCCACTTAAAAACAGATATATTTCCGAAAATGATAAAACACTTCTGATAGTAATAAGAATAATCAAATAAAAACGGATACAATTAAAAACAAACAAATACATACAAGATTGTTTGTAAGGGATTTCATGTTTGTCTTGTGAAAATCTATGGATGGAGGAATCAACATGAGAAAAATCGTTCTCTTATGCGTTCTGGTCATGCTGACAGGTGCAGGTTGTTCGAGCGCCACGGAATCTTCTGGTTCGGACAGAAATGGAAGCGATAACAATGCTGACGAGGAGAGAACACTTACGCTTGCCCACATTCACGGCCAGGCGAGTCCTGTTTATGGAAGTCTGCAGGAGTTTGCAGAGGATGTAGAAAATAGTTCGAATGGGTCGATGAAGATCGAGACATACGGGCAGGCGACGCTTGGAGGGGAGACCGTTCTTCTGGAACTCCTCAAGACCGGAGTTATTGATATGGCAAAAGTGAACGGCGGAAAGCTGGAAAGTTTTTCTGAACAGTTTTCGGTATTCAGTCTTCCATATATTTTTGAAGATAAGCAGCATTTCAACAATGTCATGCATTCAGACACGGTGGATCAAATGTATAAGGACCTTGAGTCGACAGGGCTGCGCGGGATTACTCATTACCGTGCAGGAAAGCGGAGTTTCTATACGCAGGATACTCCGATTCAGCATCCGGATGATCTGGAAGGTCTGAAAATAAGGGTTATGAACAACTCCACATCGATCCGGACAATGGATCTGCTTGGGGCTTCTCCTACTCCGCTTCCTGCTTCGGAAGTGTATTCCGGTCTGCAGCAAGGTGTCATTGACGGTGCAGAAAGCAGTCACATTGCCCTGACGGACGCAAACCACGGGGAAGTGGCCAAGGCCTTTTCCTATGACGAGCATACGCGGATCCCGGACTTTCTGATTATGAGCGCGAAAACATGGAACAGTCTATCCGAAGAGGAAAAACAGATGATTCAGGACGCTGCCGAAAAATCCTCCGATTCCCATGATGAGACGTGGGATGAGCTGATGGTGGAAAGCAAGGAACAGGCACGTGAAGAGATGAATGTAACATTCTATGAAGATATTGATAAAGAACCGTTCCGGGAACGGGTACAACCATTAATTGAAGAGCGTCGTGAAAACGAAGATATTGCGGAAATACTGGATCAATTCGAAAGTCTGGCAGAAGAAAGCAGCCAATAAAAACTGGAAGGAGGAGACGTAACGATGCAGAAAACCAAGAAAGCTCTCGACACATTTTTATTAACGGCAGCCAGTATCCTGCTTGTATTTTTGACATTGGCTGCGCTGTGGCAGGTATTCACCCGTTTTGTTCTTGGAAATCCAAGCGTAGTGACAGAAGAAGTGGCTCGCTTTTCCCTTATATGGATCGCGATGCTGGGGGCAGCGTATGGATTCGGCAGTGATGAACATTTGTCGCTCGACTTTATCAGGGAAAAATTTGAAGGAAAAGCATATATGCGTCTGAGGATGGCAATCGATGCCATTGTGCTGCTATTTGCACTGTTCGTATTGGTGATCGGCGGAAGTATCGTCGTCAGTGCCACATTAAGTGAAGTTTCTCCGATTATGGGGATCTCTATGGGAGCAGTGTACAGTATACTTCCGATTTCAGGGATCTTTATTATGATTTACCAGGTAATCAATGTATTGGGTAGAAACAGCGCGGAAGGGAAGGAGCAGACATGAGCATGACGATTTTGACAACGATTGCATTATTCGGTGTATTTTTTATTCTGCTGTTTGTAGGCGTACCGATATCAGTCAGTATCACGGTGGCGACCTTTACGGCCGGACTGCTTCTGCTGCCGATGGATTCCTCCCTGCTTGTCACATCGCAGCAGATTATAACCGGTATCGACAGTTTTGTGCTGGTGGCACTTGTGTTCTTCATGCTCGCAGGAAGTATTATGAATAACGGCGGTATCGCCCAGCGGCTGATCAATCTGGCCAAGCTCGTCGGCGGAAGAATGTCCGGTTCGCTTGCCCATACGAATGTGATCGGAAATATGCTTTTCGGTTCGATCTCCGGGTCTTCGATTGCATCGGCAGCGACGATGGGAAAAATTATGGCCCCACAGCAGAAAAAAGAAGGATATGATCCGGCGTATGCAGCGGCTGTGAATATCGCGTCCGCACCGACCGGACAGATTATTCCGCCAAGCGGCATTCCGATTATCTACTCTCTTCTCAGCGGCGGCACGTCCATCGGAGCGTTGTTTATAGCGGGGTATGTGCCGGGAATTTTGATGGCGCTGCTCGTCTTGATTGTTGCCTACATCATTGCCAAGCGTAACAACTATCCGGTGAGCGGCGGCACGTCCATGAGTGAAGCGGTGAAAATTGTTTTGGAAGCCATCCCGAGTCTACTCCTGATCGTGGTGGTTATCGGCGGGATCGCCGCTGGTGTTTTCACCGCTACAGAAGGTGCAGCGGTCGCTGTATTGTACGCTCTTGTATTAAGTATGATCTACCGTGAACTGGCATGGGCGGATATACCAAAAATCATGAAAGAAACGGTCGCATTTTCCGGCATGATCCTGCTGCTGGTCGGTGCTTCCACCGCTATGTCCTGGATCATGACTTATGCTCAGATTCCACAGACTTTGACGAATGCTCTGCTTGGAATCTCTGAAAACTATTACGTTATTTTACTTATAATTGCGTTTCTGCTGCTGTTCGTGGGGATCTTTATGGATGTGGCGCCGGCGCTGCTCGTGTTCACGCCGATCCTGTTTCCGGTGGCAACGGAACTCGGTGTGGATCCGGTCCATTTCGGTATGATTATGACAATGGGTCTGGCCATCGGGGTGACGACACCGCCGATCGGCACGGTGCTGTTTATCGGCAGCAGCGTCAGCGGAGTGAGTATTGAAAAAATTGTAAAACCGCTTGTTATTTTCTATATTCCACTCGTTATTGCGCTGCTGCTCGTTACCTTCATTCCTGAAATCAGCCTATGGCTGCCAAAAGCGCTTGGCGTGCTGGGGTAAATAGGAAAAAGCCGGTAAAAGGATGTGTTCCAATTACCGGCTTTTTAAGCCTTACCGGGATTCATACAAACGCTGAAGCCAGGTGGATGCCATCAGCATATCGCCTTTTGTATTCATATGCACGCCATCTGTCGTCAATGCCGTTTTGGTCCCGGAGTGCAAATAATGGAGAAAAGCATCGTGTGTTGAAACCAGAAGCGCATTGTGTTCTGCCGCCAGACGTCGTGCCGCTTCGACATAAGGCTGAAGCAGCCTGTTTCCGTCGGACAACGGATCTTCATCAATAATTGTTGGTTCCATCAGAATCAAGCTGGCTTTTGTATGGGATTTCGTCTGTTGAAGCAACTGATGGTATGTTTCTTCGAATCGTTCCGGATAGATTTGTTCGATCTCCGGCCGGTCGAGCTGTCTCCACACGTCATTGATACCGATGGAGATGCTGAGCCACTCCGGCTGCAGAGCCACAACATCCTGTTCCCAACGCTCCGCGAGATCGGTGACCCGATTCCCTCCGATGCCTTTATTATGGATATCAAGCTGCAGAGAAGGATGCCGGGTTAAAAGATAATCGTGAATCAGCCTGACATATCCGTTTCCGATCTGTTCCGGGTCTTCCAATCTGCCGTTTTCGGTGATGCTATCCCCGATAAGAACGAGGCGGTCTTTCGTGTTCCAATTCATGACATGTCCTCCTGTGGAATAAAGGTATACGCACTTACGGATTCGCCAAACAAGACGAGAACACCTCTTTTTTCTAAAATGCATAAAAATTATGGAAGAAAAATAAAGGTATTCCAACATATACAAAAGCATGGTAGACTATAAGAATCTCAAGGCACCTATAAAAGAAAAGGAGTGGAAATGTTGAAAGCGATTTCTAACATTCTTCCTTCGATAGCTTATGGCGGCGATTACAACCCGGAACAGTGGGAGGAAGCGGTCTGGTATGAAGATGCAAAGTTAATGAAAAAAGCCGGAGTCAACCTGGTGTCGGTCGGGATTTTCAGCTGGGCGGTGCTGGAAAGAGAAGAAGATGAGTTTGATTTTACATGGCTGGATAAAGTACTGGATATACTGCACGAACACCATGTAGGAGTATGTCTGGCAACAGCGACCGCTTCCCCTCCGGCCTGGCTTTCGCAAAAATATCCTGAAACCCTGGCTGTGGATCACCATGGAGTTCCATATTCCTTCGGCTCCAGGCAGCACTACTCCCCGAACAGCCCGGTCTACTGCCAAGCGGTGAAGAAGCTGGTCACAAAGCTGGCCGAGCGTTATAAAGACCACCCTGCCCTGAAAATGTGGCATATCAATAACGAATACGGATGCCATGTGTCTGAGTGCTTCAGTGATAATTCTCTTCAGGCGTTCCGCAAGTGGCTGCGCCGGCGGTATGAATCGATTGATACGTTAAATGAGAAGTGGGGCACAAATTTCTGGAGTCAGCGCTACAATTCGTTTGAAGAAATTACCTTTCTGAATAATACACCGACGTTTCCCAATCCCGGTCAGCAATTGGATTACAAACGGTTCATGAATGATTCCCTGTTTGAGCTTTACAAACTGGAAAAAACGATTCTCCGTGACATCACGCCGGACGTTCCGGTGTTTACGAATTTTATGTTTGAATTCAAGCCGCTTGACTATTTTTCCTGGGCTCCGGAGCTGGATGTCGTCACGTGGGATACCTATCCGGACCCCCGTGAAGGCACTCCGGAAGCGCATGCGATGCAGCATGATCTGATGCGGAGCCTGAAAAGCGGGCAGCCGTTTTTCGTGATGGAACAGGTGACGAGCCACGTGAACTGGCGGGATATTAATGTGCCGAAAAAGCCAGGGCGGATGAGGTTGTGGAGCTATGGAGCCATCGCACGGGGCAGCGATGGAATCATGTTTTTTCAATGGAGGCAGAGCAGGGCAGGAGCTGAAAAATTCCACGGTGCGATGGTGCCGCATTCCGGTGACGAACAAAGCAGGGTGTACCGGGAAGTACAGCAGCTCGGCCGGGAGCTGGAGAAACTGGATTCGCTGACCGGGACAGAGGTGCCGGCTGCAGCTGCCATTATCTTTGACTGGGAGAACTGGTGGGCGGTGGAGCTTGAAGGAAAACCACATAATAAGCTATCTTATCTCGAACAGGTGAAAGCCTATTACCATACGTTTTATAAAAACAATATCGCAGTCGATTTTGTCCGTCCGGGCGATGATCTGTCCGGTTATGATCTGGTGGCAGCGCCGATGCTCTATATGATAAAAGACGGGGAAGAGAGGAATCTCGAACAGTACACGGTAGACGGCGGGACGCTTATCGTCAGCTTTTTCAGCGGGATTGTGGATGAAAATGACCGTATTCATCCGGGCCATTACCCGGAACCTCTCCGGCATGTTCTCGGGATGTACGTAGAAGAGTTTGTCCCTATGGCTGATGCAGAAACGAACCAAATCGCGAGGAATACGGAGCATTATGTCTGCTCCACCTGGAGCGACGTGATCCATCTGGAAACAGCAGAAGCCTATGCCTCTTTTACCGGGGACTGGTATCAGGAAAGACCGGCTGTCACTGTCAATCAATACGGGAAAGGAAAAGCAGTGTATGTAGGTACGCAGCCGGAGCAGGCATTCATCGACGACCTCTTGATCCAGCTGGCCCGGGAAAAAGACGTGCAGCCGCCTGCGTCCGCTCCTTCTGACGTTGAAATAGTCACACGCCGTTCTCGAGAAGAAGAGCACCTTATCATGGTCAATCATAATCCGAAGCCTGCACGCATTGTGCTCGACAGGAATCAGACCTATGTCGATCTGTTGACCGGTATCGAAGCCGGAAATGTAGTAACGGTTCAGGCCGAAGATGTTCTGGTTCTGCGTTCACTGAACCAAAAACAAAAGCAAAAATAAAAAGTAAACAAAATGTGTTACTTTTCAAAATATAGTTAACATTTGTTATATATATTTATGCTCTTAAACCGATTACAATAGTAATGTAAGCACTTACAAAAAAAGGGGAGGGTCTGTTTTTGAAGAAATGGAAAAAGTGGGTTGTTGTTTCATTTTTGATTCTGCTCGCGGCCGGCTGTAGTCCAGGAGGACCGGAGGAGAGCAGTGAAGCCGGAACAGACGGCGGAGAGTCGGGTGGAGAAGGACAGACAACCATTCGTTTTTCCTGGTGGGGCAATGATGAACGTCATGACTTGACGCAGGAAATGATTGAATTATTTGAAGAAGAACACCCTGATATTTCTGTTGAACCGGAGTATACCGGGTGGGACAGTTACTGGGAACGGCTGACGACGCAGGCAGCCGGAGATAACCTGCCTGCATTGGTGCAGATGGATAACTCCAAGTTAACAGAATACATTTCCAGTGACCTCGCCCTTGATCTTAACGGTCTTATTGATGAAGGAACCATTGATATGGAAGATGTCAGCGACGTATACCAGGATATGCTGGTGGTAGACGGCAGCACGTACGCGATTTCTGCCGGTTCCAACGGTCTGGCCACCATTTATAATCAGGACTTGTTTGAAGAATATGATATCCAACTCGAACCCGGTTACACGTATGAAGAGCTGGAAGAGGAAATGTCCGGTGTACTGGAAGAAGAAGGGGAGAATTTCTGGGGATACGATTTTGTGAAAGCGGATTACGAAACGTTTTTCCACTATGTCCGGCAGTTTGACCAGCACTTCTATAACGAAGGCGGAACCGGAGTCGGTTTTGAAAAGGAGGTGCTGGAAAACTATCTGACGACCGTGACGACATGGATTGATGAGGGGATGGCGACCCCTTATGATGTAACGGCGGAGGTCAATGAGAGCGGGGAGTCCATGGTTGCCAACGAAGAAGCAGCGATGGCAAGTGCCGCCAGCAACGGGCTGGTTGGAGTTCAGACGCTCGCTGAGGCGGATCTGGGCCTGAATGTTATGCCAACCGCGGCTGACGGAGAAAAATCAGGAAACTGGGTGCGTCCGAGCATGTCGTTTATGATATCAAGTAATGTCAGTGAAGCAAAACAGGAAGCGGCTGCCACCTTGATCAATTTTATTACGAACAATCAGGAGGCGAATGAAATTCTTCGCGCGGAACGCGGAGTCCCTATTGCCGCGGGCGTGAGGGAGAACCTGGCTGAGCAGGTTGATCCAACGGTACAGGAGACATTTGAGTTTCTCGAAGTGCTCGAAGAGAGAGCCGGTGATCCTGAACCGCTTCCGCCGCCTGGTGAAGCGGAAGTCAGAGCGGCATTTGACCGCATGCTTGAAAGTGTGAAATATGATGAGATGACCATCGAAGAAGGTGTGGACAGCTTTGTTCAGGAAGCAGAACAGATTTTAAATCAATAACTTCCGAGACGGATGGTTTCAGCTTAAGGCGGGCTCAAAACAGCGGGTCTGCCTTCTCTTTTTCTTCATAAAGAAGCCCTATAGGAGAGGTGACTATGAAAAGCAATGAAGCACTGGCAGACGGGAAGATCACTCCCGAATTTGTAGAAAAAGAAAGGAAGAAAAGAAACAGGAAGGAATCATGGACGGGGTATGCCATGATTTCCCCTTGGTTGATCGGCTTTTTTGGCTTAATTATCGGTCCCATGATTTATTCTTTCATTTTATCTTTTACGGACTACGATATGTTAAGTGCGCCTGAATGGGCGGGCATTTCCAATTATGTAGAACTGTTCACGAATGATCCAAGGTTTATTCAGTCTCTGCAGGCGACGTTTACCTTCGTTGTGATCGCGATCCCGCTGAAACTCGCCTTTTCCCTGTTTCTGGCTCTTTTGTTTAATACGGGGCGGAAAGGTTCCGGATTGTTTACGACCATTTACTATGTGCCGTCCATCATAGGTGGAAGTGTTGCAATCTCTGTTGTATGGCGTCAGATGTTCGGCCGGGACGGGGCAGTCAATACGATTCTGGAAGCCTGGGGTCTGAACAGCATCAGCTTTTTCGGGAACTCGACAGCCGCGATGTCCATTCTGGTTATTTTAATCGTGTGGCAGTTCGGTGCGCCGATGATTATATTTCTGGCAGGACTGCGCCAGATACCGCAGGATTTATATGAAGCAGCCAGCGTCGACGGAGCAGGGATGATTCGCAAATTCATGAAAGTAACCATTCCGATGCTGACACCGATCATTTTTTTCAATTTAGTGATGGAGACGATTAACGGTTTTATGACGTTCACCCAAGCCTTCCTCGTTACAGGCGGCGGACCGAGGGACTCCACGCTGTTCTATGCTGTCTATCTTTATGAGGTGGCGTTTGAGTTTTTGAATATGGGTTATGCTTCTGCGATGGCCTGGATTTTACTGGTTATCATCGGGGCTTTCACTCTGTTGATCTTTAAATCTTCGAATTTATGGGTCCATTATAATTAAGAAGGAAGGGGGAGAAAGATGAACCGGCGGTTAACGCTTTCCGATACGGTTTATTATATATTTGTTACTGCTTTTAGTTTTCTCATGCTGTATCCCATTTTGTGGATGTTCGGCACATCGCTGAAACCCGAGACAGAAGTGTTTTCTAATGCTGCATCTCTTATCCCGCTTGATTGGGACTGGTTGAACTATCCGGAAGGATGGGACGGTTTCGGCGGAGTGGGGTTTGATGTGTTTTTCCGGAATTCGCTCTTTATTACAAGCAGTGTCGTGATCGGGTCGCTGCTTTCCTGCAGTATTGTAGCTTACGGTTTTGCCCGGATTCGTTTCCGGTTTCGTAAAATCTTGTTTGCCTGCCTGATTTCGACGGTACTGCTTCCCATTCAGATTATTCTTGTTCCTCAGTACCTTCTATTCGAGCAGCTGAACTGGGTGAACACGTTTTATCCATTGATTGTTCCACATTTTCTTGGAGGCACTCCGTTTTTCATTTTTCTGCTCATTCAGTTTATCCGCGGCATACCGCGTGAACTGGATGAAGCAGCGATCATTGACGGCTGTTCCCGGTTCGGTGTGTTCTGGAGAATTGTTCTTCCGTTGTTGAAGCCGGCACTTGTTACGGTGGCGATCTTTGCCTTTATGTGGTCCTGGGATGATTTTTTAACACCGCTTATCTATCTGAACAGCGTTGAAATTCAAACCGTATCGCTCGGTCTGAGAAATTTCATGGATGCGGAAGCGGGAACGTCATGGGGGCCGCTTCTGGCGATGTCGTCCTTATCTTTATTGCCGCAGTTCATTCTCTTTTTGTTTTTTCAGCGTTATCTTGTAGAAGGAATTTCGACGACAGGCATCAAATAAAGATAAAGGAGAAAAACGATGATCCAACGTTTGGGAAACGGCGCCTTTTCAATCTGCGAATGGCTGGCCCGCCTGGCCGTGATCAATATGTTCTGGCTCTTGTTTACAGCGGCGGGGCTCGGTCTTTTCGGCTGGGCGCCTGCCACAGCTGCCGCTTTCTCGGTCCTTCGGGGCGCTTTTTTAAAGGGGGGACTGGCAGATCAGGAGACACGCCTGATATTCAGGGAGTTCAAGAACACGTATCAAGAGGAATTTTTTCAGGCGAATATTGTAGGATTTCTGCTGCTTTGGGGAGGGGCGCTGCTTATGATCAGCGGCTGGTCGATGGCTGACATGGGTGTATCTATTGTGCCGAGGCTGGTTCTATTTGGAACGGCTTCCCTGTTTTTGCTGACCGCCCTGCTCCTTTTTCCGGTCCGTTCCCATCTTAACCTTTCTATTAAAGATTCGATCCGTTATTCGCTGCTCATTGGGCTGGCGAATTTTCCCGCCATGTTTATGGTGATGGTGTCGGTTGGATTGATATTTCTTCTATTTATGATGCTTCCCGGCGTGATGGTTTTCTATGGGGCAAGCCTGCCGGCGGCTGTGGTGATGTACATGAGCCTGAAACTATTTATGAAGACGGGTATTTCGTCCGCCTCTGCGTAAATCAGGCTGTGGATGAAGTGGAGCTGACGCGATGAAACTGTTTAAAAAACACAAGATACGCCATATCTTTTTCATAAGTTTTTTCGTGTTTGTCACCGTTCTGCTGCTTATTATCATGTATGTTACCTACCAGTTATCGGCAAGGGAGAACATTACGACCACGATGGCCCATCAGGAAGAAAAACTAAAGCTGCTGGGCGAGGATTTAAGCAGCGAACTGAAGAATTATCACGAAACATCGATCGGTATGTCACGTCAGAATGCGTTTCAGAATCTGCTCCAGGGCAGAGAAAGTGATCCTTACCAGCAAAGGCGTCTACGTTCCTCCATGAATCTTGATTTCTCGAATATTACCTATAGTGTGCCTGGGCTTCATTCTGTTTCCATCTATATGAATAATCCGCCGGTAAACGGTCCCCACCCCGTTCGTTATCATCCCTTGCCGGACCTGCAGGACGACTGGGGCACAAAATTACGGGATACCAGTTCAGCCTGGCTGGGGGAAAGGGAAGTACAGCTGTCGTTTAATTTTGATAACGAAGAAGTGATCAGTTACGGACGGAACGTATACTCAGCCCGTGGAGAGCTGCAGGCGGTATTAGTGCTGAATATCAGCATCTCGTATATTCAGGAATGGATGCAGCGGCGGAGTGACCGCTCCCGGCTGCTGTTAATGGACGGAGAGACATCGATTTTATCCCGTACGACTTCCCTGTCGATACCTGAAACGACGAGGGAATACATCAAAAGAACGGCTCTACGGTTTCAGGAAGAGAGCGGTCTGAGTGACACAGCCGCGCGCCGGAATGATCATCTGGTCGTCTCGGCGGCGGTTCCTTCTGCGGACTGGACGTTAATAGAAGTGACGCCGATGGAGGAACTGACGGAGGGGAGCCGCGAGCTTACGGGATGGCTGGCCTTGATTGGAGCCGTCTCCATTATTGCCGCTTTTTTTGCTACGTTATATCTGACGAGAAGATTCACGGATCCGATTTTGTATTTAACAAAAGTCCTGAATCAATATCCATTGAAGAGTATACCGGCAGAGCTTCCGGATGATTACCGAAATGAATTCGGACAGTTGTTTCAGGGATACCGTCAGTTGATGCACCGTAGTGATATGCTGTATCAGTCTTTAATCAATAAAAACAAACGGCAGCGCAAGGCGGAGATACGGGCTCTTCAGGCTAATATCAATCCCCATTTTCTTTATAACACACTGGACCAGTTGAACTGGAGAGCGCTTGAGCGCGGGGATGACGATATGAGCAGAATGATGGAACTTCTCGGCCGGATGCTTCGGATCGGCTTGTCAAAAGGGGACAGCATTATATCCGTTCAGCAGGAGCTTGATTATGTGTACAGTTACCTGGAGCTTCAGAAAATCAAAATGGAAGATGCTCTCTCCTATGACATAAAGATAAACGTAGAGGCGGCGCCTTATTACATTCCAAAGCTGACATTACAACCATTTGTGGAAAATGCCGTGATCCACGGACTCCCTGAGATGGAGTATGGTTTCATTGAGCTGACAGTGTCGGAAGCGCACGAGAGCCTTGTATTTGAAATAAAAGATAACGGTCCAGGACTTTTGGAAACGTCTCCCACATCCACTATTAATGCAGGCGGATACGGGATGAAAAATGTGCAGGAACGGCTGTATCTCTACTTTGGCGAAAAAGCCCGGGTTCGTCTTCAAAATAATGAACAGGGCGGGGCCTCCGCCATCATTACGATACCAAAAATTCAGGATACGTCTTTTTTTGAACAAAGCGATGAGTACTATCTTGAAAGGGAAAGGGAGAGAAGCGGACATGTGGAAGGTCGTAATCATTGACGATGATGAAAGCGTACTCAGCGGAATGAAAAAGATTATTCCGTGGGAGACGCTGCATTGTGAATGGAGCGGTGCCGCGAAGAACGGGGAACAGGGACTGGAACGGATACGAGAAGTGAACCCAGACCTTGTTATCACGGATGTGTACATGCCGGTAAAAAATGGGCTGGATATGGTGGAAGAACTGAGGAATGAAGGTTTTAAGGGGCGTGTCATCATATTGAGCGGGTACAGTGATTTTGAATACGCCCGGAAGGCGATGCGCCTTGACATCGATGATTACCTGTCCAAACCAGCTTCCAGGGCCACGATTGAAGAGGTGTTGAAGAAAGTCGTGAATCAGCTGGAAGAACGGACGATGGAACAGCTGGAATTTATGGAGCTCCGGAAAAAAGTTCAATTGTATGAACCGGTCATCGAAAAGGAATGGATGAAATCCCTCGTTACGGGAACCAACATGGTGAAAGATGAGCCGGAAACTGTCCGTCCTATGTTGGATAAGTGGGAGCATCAGGACCACTTTATTCTCCTTCTCACATATACGGAACAGCTGGAACATTCCCGTCTTTTTCAGAAGGACTGGTATTTGTTTCGTTTTGCTGCCGGTAATGTCATGAAGGAAACGGCCCGGTCGTGGTTTTCGGATTTTCAGTTTATTGAATGTCATACACACCAGTCCGCATTATTCGTACATGTGCCAAAAGGTTCTCTCGTTAAGGAGGAGAGACGCCGGGCATTGAAACATGAACTGAAAGAAAGCCTTCGGTTCTACCTTCACCTTGACGTTATGATTACATTTGGTTCGGTGGTCGCAGACTGGAGACAGATTGGTATGTCGACAAAGGAAGCGTTGGAACATCTTCCTTACAGCGCGGAACCTCTTCTACTTTCGGAGTCAAACGAAGAAGAGGCGGATCATGCCGGAGAGCTGACGGTGCTGACGGACTCTATGGAATGGAACCAGCAACTTTCAGGCGCGATTCGTTATGCGGATGAAAGAGGTGCCTGCGCCGTGATTGATGCGTTGTTTGAAAACCTGTATGACAAACCATTTCACAAACCCTCAGCTGTCCGTCTCGGCATCGAAATGTGGACGATGATGACGTATGCGCTGTTTGATATCGGCATCCGGATCCGCGATATGTTTCCGCCGGAGTTTGATATCTATGGTATGTTGTGCCGACGGAATTCCTGGGAAGGAGTGGAAGGCGATCTAAAGGAAATCGTTGTCGGGATATGTCACCATCAGAAATGGGATGAAAACCTGAAACACCGGCAGCTTGTAGAGCAGATGACAGCTTTTGTTCAGGAAAGGCTCCATGAAAATATTACCCTCCATGATTTATCGAACGAACTGTTTATCTCGCGGAACTATCTCGGGAAAATCTTCAAGAAAGTTGCCGGGGAATCGTTTAAGGATTACCTGACACGCATCAGAATGGAGAAAGCAAATAATATGATCCAGGAAGGGCATTATCTGATTTATGAAATCGCTGAAAAAGTCGGATACGGCAACCCGGCCTATTTTTCCAGCCTGTTCAAAAAATATACCGGCTACACTCCGTCCGAATTAATTCAGAAAAGAACCGTCGAACAATGATAGAGGACGACTCTGTTTCAACAGATTCGGCCTCTTTCTGCGTGTCAGGCGAGGGATACGCCGCCGTCGATGTAGATGTCTGAACCGGTAATATGAGACGAAGCGTCCGAGGCAAGAAATAAGATGAGCTCGGCTATCTGTTCCGGTGCCGCGGGTGGAAAGGTTTTTCCACCTGTGTTTCGGTCATTCTCTGTCCCGGTTAAGTCGGGAGAACGGTGAAGGCTTTGCTTAAATCCGGTCCGGACGCCTCCCGGACATATGGCATTGACGCGGATGTTCCACGGCGCAAGTTCTCCGGCTGCCATTTTCATGAAAGCGGACTGCCCTGCTTTTGCGGTACTGTAGGCAGCAAAGCCGGGCTGGGAAAAGACACGGTTTCCGCTTACGGAACTGGTGATGATCACGCTGCCCCCTCCCTGTTTTTTCAGTAATGGAACAGCATACTTCACGGTAAGAACGTTCCTCTCAAATCCGTCCCGATCGTCTGGTCCCACTCTTTTACTTCCATCGATTCAATCGGAGCCATGGTGCCGGCGATACCGCCGTTTGCAACGACAATATCGAGCCGTTCGAACGACGTTTCCATTGCAGTAATGGAATGCTTCATTTCTTCTGCTGAGGACAGATCGGCTTCCAGTACAACAGCCTTACTTTCGAGGGACTCGACGGCTTTTTTTGTTTCTTCTGCTTTCTTCCGGTCAATATCCAGCACTCCGATTCGTGCCCCTTCACCGGCCATTAATAAGGCGGTTTCTTTTCCAATACCGGAACCCGCACCGGTAATGAGTGCCGCTTTCCCGGTCAGCATCTGCCGATTATGCATCCGTACCCAGCTCCTCTGTTTCCGGATTCACTCGGACCACAGCCTTGATCATGTTCCCGGAAGGGTCGAACCCGTTTTTGAACGTGTCGATCACGTCCTCAAACGACATATAATGAGTGATGAAACGGCTGATATCAATCTCTTTTTCTGTCACGGCTGTTTTGACAAACTCGAAATCTCCGGCATCTGCATTGCGGCTTCCGAGCAGGGTCAATTCTTTCTTATGGAAATCAGGATCAAAGAAAGAAATGGAATCTTTGACGAGTCCTGCATAGATAAGGCGGCCGCCGTGAGCGGTAAAATCAAAGGCATTCATCATGGACGTCTGATTGCCGGTGGCGTCGAAGACGATCGAGGGAAGATTCCCGTTGTTTCGTTCCTGCAGCTTCCGGATCGTGTCCGGGCCGGGGCAGAGCTGGTCATCGGCTCCTGCCCATTCTTTACTGAACTGAAGTCTGAATTCGTTCGTATCCATCGTGATGACCCGGCTTCCCTTCTGTTTGGCGAAGGCTGCAATACCCATTCCGATAGGACCGGTTCCGATCACGAGCACCGTATCCTCCGGCGTGACCGCCGCCCGTTTCACAGCATGCGCTCCGATGCTGAGCGGTTCCAGAATGGCAGCTTCCTCGAACGATAATGCATTTGTTTTCACGATATTCGACGCGGGTACGGTGATTTTCTCTGTCATTCCGCCGTCCCGGTGCACACCGATCACTTCGATATGTTCACAGGCATTGGTTCTGCCTTTTCTGCAGGCCTGGCAGGTGCCGCAGGATGTGTAAGGGATTACTGCCACACGGTCACCGGCTGCGATTCCTGTTACTTCCTTCCCGGCAGCGAGGACACGGCCGGACAGCTCGTGTCCGAGAATACGGGGATACTTAAAAAAGGGTTGGCTTCCGCTGTAGGCATGCAGGTCGGTGCCGCAGATCCCGATCCTTTTGATGTCTACCAGCACGTCTTCCGGTCCGCATTCCGGTTCTTTCTGTTCTGTCCATTCCATCTGTCCGGGTTCACGGCATACTACTGCTTTCATTCCGACTCCTCCTCTTTTGCATCTGTACTTTTCTGTTTCTCTTCTGTTTCTCTCTCCGGTAAACGCATTCCTTCTTTTCCGCTCAAATGTTTGTTAATTTTTGAATAAGAAAAATGCTTCCTCCTTTTTCTTATTGTAATCGCTGTCAAAAAATAAAATAAATATATTCAAAAATAAAACCAAATTTGTTAAGATGAAACCAAGGAATCACACAATGTGAAAAGTGGAGGTTTAAGATGACTGAAAATCTATGGAATGACACAGAAGCAGCGAACATGACAACGATGCTCGAAGAACTGGTTTACCGCTCCAATCTGCTTGGATCGGACCGCTCTGTTGCCAATTTCGGGGGCGGCAACACATCTGTGAAAACGACGGAGAAGGATTTCCGCGGCCGTGACACGGAAGTGATGTGGGTGAAAGGAAGCGGATCGGATCTTGCCACGATGGGAGGCAGGCATTTTACGAGTCTTAGAATGGACGACATCCGCCCGTTAATGGAACGGGATGAGATGAGCGATGAAGAGATGGTGGAATACCTGGGGCACTGCATGGTGGACAGTAAGCATCCGCGTTCATCTATTGAAACCCTTCTTCATGCGTTTCTGCCGTTCACCCATGTGGATCATACCCACCCGGATGCGATTATCAGCATCTGCTGCGCCGATAACGGAAAGAATATCGCCGAAGAAATTTTCGGTAACAGGTTCGTCTGGGTGCCTTACGTAAGACCTGGATTCACATTATCCAAAATGATCGCCGACGGAGTGAAAAACAACCCGGATGTTGAACTTGTCCTGATGGAAAAACACGGTCTTGTGACATGGGGGGAGACCTCGAAAGAAAGCTACGATCAGACGATCAAGGTCATTCAGGAAGCCCAAGCGTATCTGTCCGGAAAAATGAAACAGCAGGAAAACTTCGGCGGACAGCAGTATGAAGCGCTGGCGAAGGAGAAACGGGAGGAAGTACTGGCAGAGGTTCTGCCCCTGCTGCGCGGAGCGGTCAGTGATGACAAAAAAATGCTGCTGACCTATTCTGATGATGATAATGTTCTTGAATTTGTAAACAGCCGGAACGCCGAATCCCTGTCGCAGGTGGGAGCGGCCTGCCCGGATCACCTTGTTCACACGAAAAGAGTACCGCTTTATGTGCCGTGGGATCCTTCCGCGGAAGACACCGAAGCTCTGAAAGAAAAAATGAAAGACGGTGTTGCTACTTTTAAGGAAGAATATAAAAAGTATTTTGAGAGAAACAAAAACGAAGGCGATGAAATGTTCGAACCGGCTCCACGGGTTATCCTCATCCCGGGGATAGGCATGATCAACACCGGCAAGAACCTGAAGATGGCGAACGTAAGCGGCGATCTGTACCACCGCGCGATTGAAGTGATGAAAGGCAGCACGGCGCTTGGAAACTTTGTATCTCTCGATGAAAACGAGTCGTATAACATAGAATACTGGCCGCTCGAGTTGTATAAGTTATCACTGGCGCCGCCGGAGGCGGAATTCTCCAGGGAAGTGGCTTTCATTACCGGAGGCGCCGGCGGCATCGGAAGTGCGTCGGCAAGAGAAATGCTGGAACAGGGAGCTCACGTTGTGCTGGCGGACCTGAACGAAGAAGGAGCGCAGGAAAAGGCAGAAGCATTCAATCAGGAATTCGGGGCCGGCAGGGCGCTTGCCGTCAAAATGGATGTAACAAAAGAGGATCTCGTGCAGAAAGCATATGAAGCTTCCATTCTGGCTTACGGCGGCATTGACATTATCGTTAATAATGCCGGCCTGGCAACATCGAGCCCGCTTGAAGAGACAACACTGGATGAGTGGAACCTGAATATGAATGTGCTCGGAACCGGCTACTTTCTTGTCGCCAGAGAAGCTTTCAAAAAAATGAAAGAACAGGGGACAGGCGGCAGCATGGTCTTTATCGGGTCGAAAAACTCCGTCTACGCCGGCAAAAATGCATCTGCCTACAGTTCGGTCAAAGCGCTTGAAGCCCATCTGGCCCGCACGATAGCAGCAGAAGGCGGACAGCATGGCATCCGCGTTAATACGGTGCTGCCGGACGCGGTACTGCAGGGTTCCAACATCTGGACATCGGAGTGGAAAAATGAACGCGCAGCCGCCTACGGAATTCACCCGGATGAACTGGACGAACATTACCGGAAACGGACGACGCTGCTTGTTAACATTTATCCGGAAGATATCGCCGAAGCGGTTGCGTTTTTTGCTTCATCCAAATCACTGAAAACAACCGGTGCCATGGTTACCGTGGACGGCGGGGTGCCGGCTGCGTTTGCCAGATAGGAGGACCAGCACATGGCAGGACAAAACAAAGGCGGAACCCACTGGATCATTCCCGATGGGTTCATCCCGCCTGAAAGCAGCGGCAAACAGACAAGTCATGAATCCATCTGTGTACTGAATATGCAGGAAACAACTGCGAATGTCAGCATAACCGCTTACTTTGAAGACCGGGAACCGCTGAAAGATATGCACGTGCAGGTACAGGGAGAACGAACCAGCCATATCCGAACCGCGTCGCTGGAGAAGAACGGCCGTAAGGTTCCGGTGAATGTTCCATATGCGATCGAGGTGGAAAGCGATCTGCCGGTTGTTGTGCAGTACAGCCGCCTCGACTCCACCCAGCCGGAACTGGCGCTGATGAGTACGATGGCTTATCCGTTGAATACGTAATAGAAAGGCTGTGTAACCGATGAGTGATAAACAGTATGCCTTGTTTGAAGAACAACAACAGGCGCGGGGCATTGACCTTGCAAAAGTGAAAAGCAAAATAAAACAGCTGGAAGTGGAAACGCCTTCCTGGGGCTTCGGTGATTCCGGAACCCGTTTTAAAGTGTTTGAACAGGAAGGAATTCCCCGCGACCCGTTTGAAAAAATAGAAGATGCAGCCCAGGTTCACAAGTTCACCGGAAGCAGCGGAGCCGCTGCCATTCATATTCCCTGGGATAAAGTGGATGATTATAAAGCGCTGAAATCCCATGCCGAAGATCACGGCATAGCCATCGGCGCGGTGAACCCGAATGTGTTTCAGGATGATGACTACAAGTTCGGCAGTATTACAAACTCCGACGCCTCCATCCGCAAAAAAGCAACAGATCACCTGCTTGAATGTGTAGACATTGCCAGAGAAGTGGACTCCAAGGCAATCAGTCTCTGGTTTGCCGACGGAACCAACTATCCGGGACAGGCCGATTTCCGCAAACGCAAGAACTGGATGCACGAATCGCTGCAGACGCTTTACAACGAGTTGGACGAAGACATGCGTATGCTGATAGAGTACAAGTTTTTTGAACCCGCCTTCTATCATACAGATCTTGCCGACTGGGGCATGGCGTTCAATATGGCGAATAAACTTGGTCCGAAAGCGGATGTACTTGTCGACACCGGCCATCACCCGCAGGCGGCCAATATCGAACATATTGTCGCTTACCTCTTGGATGAGAAGAAGCTGGGCGGTTTTCACTTCAACAGCCGCAAATATGCTGATGATGACTTGATTGTCGCGGCCCACAATCCACATGAGATTTTTCTCATTATGCAGCAGATTGTAGCGGCAGAAGAAGATAAAGAAGATCCTGGAGCTGCGAAAACAGCCGGCAATATCGCCTATATGCTTGATCAGTGCCACAACGTTGAGCCGAAAATTCCGGCCATGATCCGCTCGATCATGAATGTACAGAATCTTTATGCCAAAGCGTGTCTCGTCAACCTTGAAGAACTTCGGGAAGCCCAGGAGAAGCAGGATGTACTGTGGGCGGAAGAAGTAGTGAGGGAAGCGTATGAGTTTGATGTCACTCCGCTTCTGAAAGCTGTCCGCGAAGAAATGGGAGCTGCACCGGAGCCGATGAAAGCGTACCGGGACAGCGGATATGCTGAGAAGATTCTTAAGCGCGGTAAAGGCGGTGCAGGCTGGTGAGTGTATTAGCTTTTGATATCGGTGCCGGAAGCGGGCGTGCGATTCTGGCCGACGTCAAAGACTACCGTCTGCACATGAAGGAAGTGCACCGGTTTGATAACACGCCTGTGCAGATTGGAAAGCGGCTTCACTGGGATGTATACCGGCTGTTTCATGAAATCAAACAGGGTATTATGCAGGCCAAACAATCCGGAGAGCCGCTGGAAGCTGTCGCGATTGACACGTGGGCGGTGGATTTCGGCCTGCTGGGAAAAGACGGGGAACTGCTGCGGGCGCCGTATCATTACCGGGATCATTACACGGACGGCGTGATGGAGGAATTTCAGCAGTCCAAAATAAGCAGAAAAGATATTTTTGAAAAAACCGGCATTCAGTTTCTCCCTTTTAATACGATTTACCAGCTGGAGGCGATGAACCAGGCGGAGTCCCCGCTCTTAAACGAAGGGGTCGATCTGCTTTTAATGCCGGATCTGCTCCGCTATTTTTTGACCGGTGAAAAGAAAACGGAATTTACCAATGCCACCACAACCCAGTTATTTAATCCGAAGACGATGGAATGGGACCGTGAACTGGCAGAGGCGGCCGGTGTGAAAAAGGACATTTTTCAGGATGTCGTCACACCGGGAACGATCATTGGAGAACTGCGTACGGAAGTGTGCGAAGAACTGGATATAGAGCCGGTGCCGGTCATTGCTGCAGGCGAACATGACACGGCATCGGCGGTAGCTGGCATACCGGCAATGGATCAGGATTTTGCCTATGTGAGCTGCGGCACCTGGTCCTTAATGGGCACAGAAGTCGGGGAGGTTGTCATTAACGAAAAAGCGTTTGAATGGAATTTTACGAACGAAGGCGGTGTGAACAATACATTCCGCCTCCTGAAAAATATTATGGGGCTCTGGATTCTCGAAGAGTGCAGACGGATCTGGGAACATGATGAAAAAATCGGGCACGAACAGCTGCTGCAGGAAGCAGAGGATGCTTCGTCCTTTTCCTTTTTCATCGATCCGGATGACTTCCGTTTTTTAAATCCGTCCCACATGCCGAAGGAGATTCAACAGTACTGCACCGAAACCGGCCAGTATGTTCCGCAGTCCCGTGGTGAAATAACAAGAGGGGTTCTGGAAAGTCTTGCGCTGAAATACCGCTATGTCTTTGAGCGGACGCAGTACCTTGCCGGCACGCCGTTTTACGGGCTCCATATGACTGGCGGCGGCATCCGGAATGAGATGTTGTGCCGCTTCACCTCTAACGCTCTTGGGAAGCCGGTCTGGGCCGGACCGGTGGAAGGAAGTGCCATCGGCAATGTCATGATCCAGCTGATGGCGGCAGGTAAAGTGGAAAGCCTGGCCGAGGCCCGCCTGATTACGTTGAAAAGCACGGAGATGGCCTATTATTTCCCGGAAGAAGAACAGACGTGGCTTCGTGCTTATCACGACTTTTGTGATACGATAGGAGTAAATAACGGTGAAGACCTCACCGTCTAGACGGAAAGTAGGGAAAAGAGTGTTAGTGGCTGAGAGGTATGAGCGTATTCTGCAGACGGTAGATGAAAAAGGCAGTGTCCGCGTTTCCGAATTGAGTGAACAGTTCGGCGTGACAGAAGAGACAATCCGCCGTGATCTGGATCATCTGGAGAAGGAAAAGAAGATCAAGCGGAGCCACGGCGGCGCGGTCTCCATAAAAAATGACAAAACGGAAACGCCGTATTTTGAGCGGGAAGTAACCAATGTAGAGGAGAAAAACGGGATTGCCCGAAAAGCACTGGAGTTCATTGAAGAAAATGACCGTATCATTCTGGATGCCAGTTCCACCGCCTGGTATATGGCGAAAGGCCTGCCAGATATTCCTCTCATTGTGCTGACCAATTCGATGAAAGTATCGGCGGAACTAAGTGAAAAGCAGCATATTCAGGTCATTTCCACGGGTGGTATTTTGACGCCCCGTTCGTTATCGTTTGTCGGCCCGCTGGCGGAATACAGCATCAATATGTATCATGTAGACAAAGTTTTTCTTTCCTGCCAGGGGGTTCATGCAGAAAAGGGACTGAGTGATTCCAGCGAACTTCAGGCCCATGTGAAACAGAAAATGATAGAAGCCGGAGATGATGTCTACGTACTGGCGGACCACACGAAGTTAAACGTCCAGTCTTTCAGCCGGATCGCAAACTGGGACAGTGTGGATACCTTTATTACAGACGATCTGAAGGAAGAGACCCGTCTTCAGCTGCAGGAAAAAGACCTGAACGTGTTTACGATTTGAATGGAATGTCGGGGAAGGTCGCGTGGTATTTCAGGTGGTTCGGACATCTGTTCCGTTAAATCCCGGAATGCCAGGGATTATGGAGAGTGGACGGACACTGGTTCCGTTACTCAGCTGAATCGCGTCTGAAATACCTCGAAAACAAGGAAATAACGTATCAGATGTCCGCGCCCACCTGTTTTACTGACGATATAGGAAAAATAACGGATGGAATGTCCGTCTCCCCCGGAGTTCAAGAAAAAAGCTGCCCGTTCGTCAGGGCAGCTTTTTTTTATGCACTCATCATGTCGTTTCCGGCGTACTGCTGATACACTGCAGCCAGTTTTTCGTACCAGAACTGTATAAACGTGCCGATGGAAAGTGCGACAATGACGGTGCCGATACCGACAGGACCGCCGACGAAAAAGGCGATTGCCGCAACAAGAATCGCAATCAATGTCTGGGACCTCCGGATGTTCCAGTTGAATCGTTCACTGAACGCCAGGAACAACTGATCAATCGGTGCTCTCGGAAAACCGGGAAGAATGTAGAGTGCGACACCGAGGCTCACGCAGAAGATGCCCGAAGCAAATACGAGCAGCTGGAGATAAAGCGGAGCGGCCGACAGATTCAGGCTGCTGAACACAACCTCGAGCCAGAAATCAAAGACAATGGTCTCCAGAACAAGGGGAATGAACGCCAGAAATTCCGGTCTCCGACAGACAAGATATCCGTTAACAAAGATAAAAAGGAACTGGAACAGCCCGTACCATGTTCCGACCGTGAACCCTATCTGCTCCGACAGTCCCGTGAAAAAGGCAGCCCAGAACCCTGCTCCCAGTCCGGATTTTACAATCAAAGACACTCCAAGAAAATTTATGATGATACCGATGAGATAAATCATGCCTTTATACACACTGGACATCTTCATAAAAACGCCTCCCTTCCTCGAATTATTCGAAGATAGTTATACATATAATAAGATATATTAAGTTTAATTGAGTTATTTAATTATAATAGATTAAAATGGTGACTATTGACGTAAAATCATTATAAATGAGAGTTGAAAGAGAAGGAAGACGTATTGAAAATGTCGGAAAATTAAGTGCAGCCGCACAAAAAACGGACGCACCAAAAATGCGCCCGCCGAAAAAATATTCGGGAAAGTTCTGTCTAGTACTTAACAAAAGCAGAGCCGACAATGACGAGGAGAATAAACAGCACAACGATTAACGCAAAATTGTTGTCGTTTTTAAAGAAAGACATGGTTTCCCTCCTTCTAACCATTTTCCCTACAGGATATGGCGGGAAGGAGGAAAGTGTATGTTTACCCGCCTTTATAGAAAGAGCTTGGGACATAAATCAACTTTATATCCATGATACCCGGACGATTCTTCAATGAAGCGTCCGGGTTTTTCTGTACCATCGGGCCCCGCTTGTAAACCTGCTTGTTTGGCATGCTAATGGCGGGATTTGGCTGGTAACCGTCGACGTTTGGCTGGTAAACTCTGTGTCTGGTGCTCATCCACTGCTGTTCCGAACTGCCAGAACCCGGAACTCGCATTCCGATAGACAAAAAAGAACGACGGAACAGAATGCTCAAGCGCAGCATTTCATTCCATCGTTCGGATCATCAACGGAACCGTATTCTTTCGTCTCAGACTCTTTTGCATGATTTATCTTATGTGCCCCAATCAGGGTGGTAATGTTTTTGAAATTGGCGCCCCAGGCAGGATTCGAACCTGCGGCCTACAGCTTAGGAGGCTGTTGCTCTTCCCCTGAGCTACTGGGGCTCAACGTCACAAACGTTATTGTACCAGTAGTTGTGAGATTTGTAAAATGTGGAACATCCATGACTGTTGCTCAATTGCAAACAAACTGCAAAACAGGATAGTGCCACTTTGATCTACTATGAAGGGATGACTATATGATTGTTTTGTCATAAGTAAGAAGATATTTAAGTCGTTCCTCCTATAAATACTTTTATTGCAAAACCGATACAACAACTAGAAACAATGATGAAAGACAGAGGAGGACACAATGAGATGAAAGCAATGAAACGAGGAGCACTGGCTTTTATTTTTGCATGCAGTCTGCCGGGAGCGGCGCTGGCCAACAATCATCCCGGACAGATTCCAGAGCACGCAATGGAGAACATTCCTGATCACGCAAAGGAGAGAATACCGGAGGAGGCTGGTTTTTCAGACACAGACGAGGATTACTGGGCCGCGGAGTCTCTCGAGCGTATGAACGCAAAAGACATCTTCCAGGGGTATGAAGATGGAACGTTCCGGCCGGGTGAACCGGTGACCCGCATGCAGACGATTATTACAGCGGTGCGGATGCTCGGCCTGGAAGAAGAGGCGCAGCAGAAAGATACCGATACAGAGGTGGCTTTCGAGGATGCGGATCAGTATTTTGGCGATGGTAAAAACGAATGGGCGAAAGGGTATGTCCTTGTTGCGCTGGAACAGGGCTTGTTTGACACCAATGAAACGACCCTTGATGCGAATAAACCGGCGAAACGGATTTGGGTGGCAGCTACACTTGTCCGGGCTCTGGGGCTGGAAGACGAAGCGCTGGATGCGATGACAGAGACACCTGATTTTCAGGACGCGGAAGCTATTCCGGCCGGTGCTGTCGGTTATGCCAACGTGGCAGATGAAGAGGATATCGTGAACGGAACCGAAGAGGGACTGTTCCAGCCGAACAAGCCGATTACCCGTGCTCAGATGGCGACGGTCCTCGACCGTACCTATGATAACTGGCTCGACGAAGAAGGGGCAGCAGAGGTACGCGGAGAATTTACTGGAGTCCAGGAAGAAGAGCAGGTACTGACATTGACTGTAAACGGAACGGAAGAAACGTTCACGTATGATGAGGAACTGCTGGTGCAGTATGAAGGACGTTATATCACGCCGGATCAGCTTCAGGAGGGAGATGTATTATCTCTGCAGGTGCTGGAAAACGCCATTGAAGATGCGGCTGTAGTCACCGATGAAAGTACGGAGGAAGAGCCCTCACAGGAACCTGTGGAATCCAATGATGTACTATCCGTGAAAGTGGAAGCGGAATACAGCAGTGATAATGAACTGGAAATCAAATATGAACAATTCGACGGAGAGGCCTCCGCGAAAATCGAAGAGGACCTGGAAGACGGAGAGCGTGAACTAAAAGGAGAAGAAGCTCTTACTGTGATGGAGTCCTATCTGGAAGAATGGGACTTGCAGGCAGATATGGGGACAGAACAGGCTGTCGATGCTGTGAAGCAGTCGCTGGAGCAGCCGGAAGCGATAGAGAAACTGGAGATTAAGATCTCCTTTGCCGGTGGAGCAACGTTTGCTCATGAAGAAGAAAACGAGGCAGAACGCGGACCGGATGAGGACGAAGAAGAAGACGATGAGGATAAGGAAGATGACAGGGACGACGAAGATGAAGAAGATCGCAATGATCGAGATGACTGATTCTTACACAAAAGGGTAAAGAACGATTGAAAATCCGGACGATAGCGCATTCTCACGTGGAATGCAGTTCATCGTTCGGATTTTTTATGCTGTATATGCGCGTTACCGGCTCCGTCCTTTTTGAACGGATTGAAAAAAATGGTTCTATTTCCTGTGGTTTTTCCGTTATGATGAGGACAGATGATCGAAGAGAGAAGGGGAACGACATGAAAACGATAGCTGCCCGCCGGCCGGTGGTGACAGGAGTGTTTATCGCCGTACTGGCAGTGTTTTTTATATCCGTCTATCATGTGTATAAACCGATGCCGGAGGATACTTCTGTGGAAGGAGACGTTCACCGTACGGATGATGTTGAATTTCTGTATGATCTTACGTATCAGCAGAACGGGGAACAACGTAAGGAACAGAGAGTTTTTGACCGTGTCTTTGATATGATTCAGACAGCCGAAGACTTTATCGTTCTGGATATGTTTTTGTTTAACGGCCAGTATGATCAATCCATGAACTTTCCGGATCTGTCGGAACGACTGGCGGAGGCACTGGTCAAGAAGAAACAGAACAACCCGGACATGAAAATCGTTGTAATAACCGACCGGATTAATACGTTTTACGGTTCTTATTCCGCCGATATCCTTACGTCACTGGAGGAGGAAGGAATTGCGGTTTTTGAAACCAATGTCAAGCCGCTGAGGGACTCAAATCCGGCGTATTCCGGAGTGTATCGTACGTTTGTTCAGTGGTTCGGCACCGAAGGGAAGGGCTGGCTGCCGAATGCTTTCAGCCCGGATGCTCCGGATGTGACACTGCGCTCCTATCTGGAGTTGTTGAATTTCAAAGCGAACCACCGGAAAACAGTGATTACCGAAACGAGGGGGTTGGTGACGTCTGCCAATCCTCATGATGCCAGTGCCCGTCATTCCAATATCGGATTTGAAGTGAGGGGCGGGGTCCTTGAAGATATGCTGGAAACCGAAGAAGCTGTGGCAGAAATGGCAGGTGCGGAGGAAGGATTGTTTTCTTCGATGGAAATTGATTCGGATCCACCCGATCGTGGAGAATACGAACTACAGCTGCTGACAGAAGGGAAAATTGAGAAACATATCCTTCATGAAACAGCAGGAACCGAAGAAGGGGATCAAATCACGGTGGGAGCGTTCTATCTGTCTGATCGTGAGGTCATCCGTTCTCTGCTTGATGCAGCAGAGAGAGGGGTACGGGTGCGCCTGGTGCTGGATCCAAATAAAGATGCCTTCGGCCGCGAAAAAAACGGTATCCCCAACCGCCCGGCCGCAGCAGAACTGGTGGGGGAATCCTATGGCGCCGTTGAAGTGAAATGGTACAACACCAACGGGGAACAGTTTCACACGAAGATGGTTTATGTAGAAAAGGAGAGCGAAGACGTTGTGATCGGCGGGTCAGCCAACTATACGAAGCGAAACATCGGGGACTTTAATCTCGAAACGAATGTCAAAATAAGTGCGGCGTCAGACACGGAAGTGATGGAGGAGACGGACGCCTATTTTCAACGGGTATGGAACAATGAGAAGGGCCGTTATACTGCGGAATACGAAACATTCGCCGATGAATCGGCCCTTTCATACTGGTTCTACCGCTTTCAGGAATGGAGCGGTCTCTCCAGCTTTTAGCTTTATGCCTGCTGTTACGCATTGGAGCGGCGGAAGCTTAACGTTGCAAGCAGAACAAGCAGAACCGTGAAACCAAGCATGAACAGCACTTCTTCTGCCACGGTGACGCTGCGTCCGAATACGGTCAGGTTCAGTCCCATTGCTTCGCGGATCACCGGCGACAGGGAATCGGTATCAATCATGACCTTTTTCATAATATCCACGCCGTAGGTAACGGGGTTGACTTTCACAATGATGTCCATCCATCCGGGCATATTGTTGACCGGGAACAGCGCGCCGGATAAAAAGACCATCGGCATGACGAGCAGCTGAACGATGAGCTGAAACCCCTGCGTCGATTTCAGAAAGCTTGCTATAAGCAGACCGACGGAAGAGAGGGCGCAGGCGAGCAGAAACATAAACGGAATCACCTGGATGAGTGAGGTAATGGGATAACGGATCCCGAGCAGCGGAATCAAAAGAAACATCATGATGCCTTGAATACAGGCGACGGTGGAGGCGCCGAGCATTTTTCCGACAGCGATGTTCACCCTTGATACCGGGGAAACAAGTATCTCTTTCATGTAGCCGAAATCACGATCTTCAATAATGGACAAGGAGGAAAAGACGGAAGTCATCAATAAGGTCATGGCGACAATGCCCGGAAATACAAATTGAACATACTGAAAATCGGATTCTTCCGGTACCGTTTCACTGATTAACCCTTCCATGGTTCCGCTTAATCCGCCGCCGAAAATAAGCAGGAACAAAATCGGCATGCTGAAAGAACCGAAAAGACGGGCCCGGTCCCGGAGAAACTTGATAACATCCCGCTGCCAGATGGCAAATATACCTTCCATGTGTGTGTCCCCCGTTTCAGTTTTCGGAATGTTCGATATCACGGCCGGTGAACGACAAAAAGACGTCGTTCAATGTCGGTTTGCGGATGTTTAAATGCGTGACGGGAACGGACAGTTTTTTCAACAGCCCGGAGATAATCTGGTCACTGTCGGCTGTTTTTATTTGAAGGAGACTGTCCTGTCTGATGATTTCTGTGTCCTGCAGGTGTTGTTTCAGTTCTGCCTCGGCCTGGTCATTATCTTTGGCCGATAGTTCAATAATATCGCCGCCCACCTGTTTTTTTAACTCGCCCGGACTGTCTATCGTAATAATCTCTCCGTGATCCATAATCGCAATCCGGTCACTGATCTCGGCTTCATCCAGATAATGGGTGGTTAAAAACATGGTAATGCCTTCTTTTCGTTTCAGCCGCAGAATATATTCCCAGATATGGGCGCGTGTTTGCGGATCAAGTCCGACAGTTGGTTCATCCAGAAAGAGTACTTTAGGATAATGGAGCAGTCCCCGCGCAATTTCGAGCCTTCGTTTCATCCCGCCAGAGAATGTTTCCACTTTTTTCTTCCGGCTTTCGGGGAGGTCGACAATGTCCAGCACTTCCTGGATTCTTGCCTCCCTCTTATCTTTCGGTACACGGTAAAAGCGGCAGTGCAGCATCAGATTTTCCCCGGCGGTCAACTTTTCATCCAGAGTATTTTCCTGAAAAATTATGCCGATGCTCTCCCTGACTTTGCTGCGCTGTCTTGTGACATCATACCCGTTGATCGTAATATTTCCGTCGGTCGGGGCGAGCATCGTGCAGATCATATTGATCGTTGTACTTTTCCCTGCCCCGTTCGGTCCGAGGAAACCGAAAATCTCTCCCTGCTCTACGTTGAAGCTGACGTTTTTCACGGCGTGGGTATCTTTATAATGTTTATTCAGCCGGTCGACTTCAATAATAGTTTCCATGTCTTCCCCTGCCTTTTTTCGGATTACGCGGCTAAAATAGTTATGTTATTATAACTGTATTATCAAGTGCAGGAAAATACTTGTCAAATTTTGAAATGAAGAAGGGATTATCATGAACAAGGAAGAAAAACAGGAAATAGCCAGAGATCTTTTGACCTTGTTTCCGATGATCAATAAAAAACTGCTGCCGCCTTCCAAAACGAAACAGAACAGCGAATTAAGCGTTACCGACTTTTTTATATTAAAGGCGCTGGAAGATTGCGGCGATTTAACATCCACGGAGATCGGAAAAAAACTCCGTATCCAGAAATCCAATCTAACTCCCCTTGTGCAGAAACTGGAGGAATCAGGATTTGTTATCCGCACGCCGTCTTCGGCCGACCGCCGTGTGAAGTATATGAGCCTGACCAGCGAAGGGGCCGGCTGTCTGCAGAGGATTGCTGTGAAACTGGAGGAGGGAATGGAAAAAAGGCTCGAACATCTTCGGGAAGAAGATCTGATAAAACTGCAGGAGTCTGTGTTGCAGATGCATGACATTCTGGTGAAGCTCGATCAGGAAGAGGGATAAACATGCACGTACAACTTAATGGAATTGTGGTGGAATGTTTACAGGGAGACATTGCCCGCCAGAAGGATATGGAGGCGGTTGTTAATGCAGCGAATGCGGAATTGATGATGGGAGGGGGAGTTGCCGGTGCGCTGCACCGCGCGGCCGGTCCTGAACTGGCGGAAGCAGGGGCGCCAATGGCACCTATTCAGCCGGGAGAGGCCGTAACAACGGAAGCGTTCAACCTGCCGAATGATTATGTCATTCATTGCCTCGGTCCGGTATATGGCAGGGACAGGCCCGAAGAAGAGCTGCTCCGTGCCTGCTACCGAAACGCACTCCACAGGGCGGAAGAACATCACATCCAGAGCATTGCTTTTCCCTCCATTTCCACCGGATCGTTCGGGTATCCGGTCGAAGCAGCGGCATCGGCTGCAGCCAAAGAGGTTTATGAACAGAGCCGGCACCTGAAATCGGTGCAGGCGGTCCGCTTTGTTTTATTCAGTCAGCAGGACTTGAAGAGGTACGAAACGGCTTGGCAGCACCTGTTTTAATTATTGAGTGTGGAAGGAGAGCACGATGATGCTGAAACAAGAATTACAGAATCTTTCCGAAAACTGTTATGAAGGTTGTCCGCTTCCCGTGGAACACATGGAAGTCGAAAAAAACAGTCTTGCTCATATTACAGGTTACGTGAGAGAGAAAGGCTTCCAAAAGGTTGTCATCATAGAAGATACAAACACGAAAAAAGCTGCTGGGGATAAAATCGAGCAGTTGTTCGGTTATGCAAATACGGCTTTGGAGACTGTTCTTGCCCCGGAAAATGAGCATGGACAGGTCACGGCCGATGAAAGAACGTTAATACACATTTTTGTACATATTCCGGAAGATACGGAATGCCTGCTGGCGGTCGGCTCCGGCACGATTCATGATCTTACGAGGTTCGTCAGCGCCAATATGAAAATTCCGTTTATTTCGGTTCCGACCGCCCCATCGGTTGACGGTTTTACATCGAAAGGAGCCCCGTTGATTCTGAACGGGGTAAAGAAAACCATCCAGGCAGCTGCGCCGCTCGCTGTATTCGCTGATATGAATGTCCTTCGACAGGCACCCCGGGAAATGACGGCGGCAGGATTCGGTGATATGGCAGCGAAAGCAACGTCCCTGTTTGATTGGGATATTTCGCATCTCATCGCGGGGGAGCCGTACAATGAATGGGCCCGGCACGTTATGCAGAAAGCCTGGTTACAATGCAGGGACCAGGCGGAACAGATTGCCGGGAGGAAGGATGAGGGGCTGGCGGTATTGATGGAAAGCCTCCTATTATCAGGGCTTGTCATGATGACGCTTGATCATTCCCGGCCGGCTTCAGGAGCGGAACACCACCTTTCTCATTATTGGGAACTGGCCTTTCTGAAGGAGGGTAGAAAACAGAAGCTTCATGGAGCCAAAGTCGGTGTGGCCACCGCTGTCATTTCCGATTTATATAAACGTTCTTTCAGCAGACCGGAACAGATTCAGGTGGATGACCCGGTGTATCAACGCAGATGGGAAGAAAATCAGGAAGTGATTAAGCAGGGGATAGAGCGTATGCCGTCGTCCGGCGAAATGAGAGAACTGATCGGAAAAATCGGCGGGCCGGCTGTGCCTGAAGAACTGGGGCTGAGTCATGATCTGGTGCAGGAAAGCCTGAATGAAGCACACCATTTACGGGACCACCGTTGTACCGGATTGAAACTTCTGCATATGTCCGGTCGCAGCGCTCTCTCTTATCCCTTTTAAACACCTGGAAATATAAAAAAGAGCCCGCGCGGTGGTGCTGTACCACTATGCGGGCTCTTTTTCAGGTTAGAAGGGATCCGGTGGAGGGGGCTGCGGTGGAATGGCGCAGAACCAATTCCGGTTCATAGACCCAGGAATCATCCGTATTTTCGGTGTTGGATTCGATCCGGTCCATTATTAAGGAGGCAGCATCTTCCCCCATTTTCATTTTTGGATGTTTGATGGAGGCAAACTTGATCTCCGTCGTTTCCGTCAGAGGAGAATCATCAAAACCAATGATCGAAATGTCCTCCGGAACGGAAAGATTTTTTTCACGGATCACATTCAACACCTGGATCACGAGCTCGTCGTTGTAGCAGACAATGGCAGTGGGACGGTGTTCCGGCTGTTCCAGCAGTTTTCTTATCTGCTCCACGGGCCTTTCGAACTTCTCCGTTGTGGAATACGTGATAATCCGGTTCGGATCGACCGGTGCCTGCGCAGCACGATGGGCTTTCAAGAACCCTTTCATTCTTCTTGTACCCTGAATATCATCGTTTTTGAAAATCCCTGCAATGCTGCGGTGTCCCAGTTCCAGAAGGTGTTCTGTCTGCATATATCCACCTTTTTCATCATTCATAATAAGATGAAGCGGTTCAAGTTCTTCATAAAAGGCGTTAATCATTACAAATGGAATCTGCTGGTTCTCAAGGTTCAGGTAATAATTAATATTCGGGTTGGTAAACGCGCTGCGGGTCGGCTCAACGATAATTCCTTCGACATGCTGGCTTAAGATGTTTTCCAGCGCTGATTTTTCTTTTTCAAGGTCGTTGTTCGTGTTGAACAAAATGACGTTGTATCCCCCGGCACTTAAACGGCTTTCCGCCCCCTGGATAATATAGGGGAAGATGTAATCGGAAATATACGTTGTGATGATGGCAATGCTTTTTCTGGCTGGCTGCTGCAGGAAGCGGGAACGGTCGGCGCAGAACGTGCCGACGCCGTGCTCCCGGTACAGCCATCCTTCACTCACCAATTCCCCGATCGCCTGGCGTATCGTGTGCCGGCTGACGTCAAAATGATTTACCAGTTCGTACTCGGAATTTATTTTTTGGTGGGGAAGATAGGAGCCGTCGAGAATTTTGGATTTAATAAACTGTTTCACGTTTTTGTATTTAGGAGCCATAGTACACCTCACTGCAAGACTTTCTTCATTTTACTACACCGTACTTGAACGTACAACTTTATTTTATAGTAAAAGAATAACCATAGCGGTTGGATTTCAAACCTGTAGTGGAGAATTTTAAAAATTATTAGAAAGCGTTTGCAATAATTCCGGAAATGTGGTTAAATAAAAATATCTTATACGTACAAGTTAATATATTTGTTGATTTGTGGTTTTGTTGTACGAACAGGAAGGCGCTTGTGAACGAAAAAAAGGAGGGGACACTATTGAAAAAAGCATGGAGTTTGCTACTGGTTCCGGGGCTTTTCTTATCAGCCTGCGGAGGCAATGGGGAAGACGGTGGTCAGGAAGCCGGCGGCGGTGAAGCGGAAGATACCGAAGTCATCGGCTCCGACAGTGAAGAGGCAGAGGAGTTAACGTTCTGGACCTTTAATGAGCAGCATATCGGCATTTATGAACCGGCAGTGAAACGCTGGAATGAAGAAAACCCCGACCGTCCGATTCAATTGACGGCGGAAGTGTTTCCGATTGACCAGATGAATAACAATCTGCGGCTTGCGCTGCAATCCGGGGAAGGAGCGCCGGATATCGCGGACATTGAAGTCAGTTTTTTTGGAAGTTTTATGGAAGGGGAAGTTCAGTTTGAATCGATGAACGAGCAGGTGGAACCAGTGATTGATGACATGGTGACCGGAAGGCTTAATCTCTATTCCAAAGATGGCAATTATTACGGTCTCCCTTATCACGTGGGTGCCACGGTGATGTATTACAATGAAGAGATTATGAACGAAGCCGGAGTCGATATCGATTCTATTGAAACCTGGGATGATTACATTGAAGCAGGTAAGCAGGTTACGGCAAATACAGATGCGATGATGACAACGGTGGAGACAACAGACCAGTTTACGTTTTACCCACTCATCGCCCAGCAGGGATCGGACTATTTTAATGAAGATGGGGAAGTCATCCTGGATAACGAAACAAACGTAGAAACCCTTCAGTTTATGAATGACCTGATTTATGAACACGAAATCGCTGAGGTTGCACCAGGCGGTGATCATCACGAAGAACAGTATTACGGCTATATGAATGACGGCGGGGCTGCTTCGGTATTAATGCCGATGTGGTATATGGGCCGGTTCATTGATTACATGGAGGATCTGGAAGGTAAAATGCAGATCCGCCCTCTGCCAAGATGGGAGGAAGACGGCAACCGGACATCCGGCATGGGAGGCACCGGTACGGTTGTGACCAATCAGACAGAAAATCCGGAGCTGGCCAAAGAATTTCTGGCCGAAGCGAAGCTGACGGAAGAAGGAAATATTGACCTTTGGACGGAACTTGGCTTTGATCCACCGATGTATTCGGTCTGGGATAGTGAGGAAATGAGAGAAAGCAATCGCTATTATGAGTACTTCCATGACGACATCTTTGATATGTTGATCGAACTGAATGATGAGGTGGAAGGATTGAATATTACACCGGCGACATCGGATGTGACGAATGAACTGAACACGAACATTCTGAATAATGCGGTACGGCAGCAGAGTCAAACGCCGCAGGAAGCACTCGAAGCAGGAGCAGAATCTGTAAGGAGCGGTATGAGGGAATAACAGCAGCTTTAACAGGGGGGAAGGTTTCCCCTTTTCCCTCCTTCTATTAAGCAAAGGGAAAGGAGGATATGGACATTGGAGCCATCGACTTCTACTTCTACGGAACATATAAAAACGAAACCAACGTCGAAAGTGTGGAAGTTTCTTACGTCCAGAAAAGCAGCACCTTATGTATTTGTTACTCCATTTATTGTTTCATTTCTGCTGTTGTTTCTCTATCCGATGATTCAGGCATTCATTATGAGTTTCCAGCAGGTACTGCCGGGACAGGTGGAGTTTATCGGCCTGCGAAATTATGAGCGGTTGTTTAATCCTGATTTTTACCGGGCGTTGATCAATACCAGTATTTATGTCTTTTTTACGGTCGTTATACTGGTCGCACTGCCTGTGATTCTGGCTGTGTTTCTTAACAGTAAATTGCTGAAATTTCGTAACTTTTTTCGTGCCTCTTTGTTTGTGCCGGCTTTGACGTCTGTCATCGTAGCAGGGGTTATATTCCGGATGATGTTTGGGGAATCAGAAACTGCCGTCATGAACGAAATTCTCGGGTTTTTCGGTATCTCGCCGGTGGACTGGAGGTATGGTTCGGTCTCGGGAATGTTTTTAATGGTAATGCTTGCTTCCTGGCGCTGGATAGGCGTGAATATTCTTTACTTTCTCGCCGGACTCCAGAATGTACCGGAGGAATTGTATGAAGCAGCGGATATCGACGGTGCCAGTGCTGTGCAGAAGTTCTTTTCAGTTACCCTGCCTTCCCTGAAGCCGGTTGTTATATTCGTCTCCACCATCACCATCATCAACGGTTTCCGGATGTTTGAAGAGAGCTTTGTCTTTTGGCAGAACAACTCTCCCGGTAATATCGGGTTAACGGTGGTCGGTTACATTTATCAGGAAGGCATTTCCCAGAATGATATGGGATTTGGCGCCGCTATCGGTGTTGTACTGATGATTATCATTTTTATTATCAGTATACTTCAACTCAAATTTGTCGGCGCATTTAAGGAGGATTGATGCAGGCAATGACTGCTGTAAAAGAGAAATGGATGTCTATAGCCGTAACGATTATATTCGCCGTTATCACGATTATTGCCCTGTTTCCGATTATCTCCCTGGTTGTTGCATCGCTGCGTCCGGCTTCAGGACTGATGAGGGAAGGACTTTCGCTTCTTTTCGACCCGGCGGAGTTAACGATCAGCAACTACTTATCCATTTTTTCAGAGAACGGACAGCAGTATTGGCGCTGGTACATCAACAGCCTGTTAATCAGCGGGATGTTAATTGTATTATCCCTGTTCTTTTCTTCGATGGTCGGGTATGCGCTTGCGATGTATGAGTTTAAAGGCAGGAATGTTCTTTTTGTGCTCGTACTTTTTATACTCATGATTCCCTTTGAAATTCTGATGCTTCCGCTCTATAAGCTGATGATCTCACTCAGTCTGATTGATTCCTATCTCGCGGTGATGCTCCCGCTGATTGTTGCGCCGATTGCCGTCTTCTTTTTCAGACAGTATTGTCTGGGGCTGCCGAAAGAGTTGATGGAGTCGGCCAGAATTGACGGGTGTACGGAATACGGGATCTTTTTCCGGATCATGGCACCCCTTATGGGTCCTTCGTTTGCAGCGATGGCTATTCTGCAGGGACTGACGAGCTGGAACAACTTTTTATGGCCGCTTCTGGTGCTTCGTTCCAGTGACATGTTTACGCTGCCGATCGGCCTTGCAACGCTGTTGACCCCTTATGGAAACAACTATGAGCTATTATTTTCCGGGTCTGTACTGACGATTATTCCGATTATTATCTTATTTTTGTTCTTCCAGAAATTTTTCATTTCCGGCCTTACCGTCGGTGGAGTGAAAGGATAATCCTATCCGGGAGGTGGATCTATGCTGGAGAAATCGGTGACGGTGCTGGATGACATATTCCGCTGGATCTCACGGCTTGCATTACTCAACCTTTTATGGCTGCTGACCAGCCTTGCCGGGCTGATTGCGGCCGGTGTCTTTCCAGCGCTCTCCGCGATGCTTGCGGTTACAAGGAAATGGGTGCTGGAAGGAACGGAATTTCCGTTGATAAAAACATACTTGTACCAGGTGAAATGTGATTTCTGGAAAGCAAATGCAATCGGCTGGATGCTGACGGGGACGGCAGGACTGCTTTATGTGAATTACGAGGTGCTCATGCAGTGGGATGTCCCGTTTTCCGTCGTAATCACGGCAGCTTTTTACTTTCTTGTTTTTCTATTTCTGCTTGTCGTGGTCAATATCTTTCCGTTGTTTGTCCACTATGAGGCAGCAATCGGCAGTCTGTTTAAAAATGCTCTTATCATAGGATTTGCCAGGCTTCCTTTGACCATTGTTTTTTTGTTTCTTCTAGGCGGAATGGTTTATTTCAGTGCTGCACTGCCGGCTGCTTCCCTGTTTTTTTCCGGAAGCCTGGTCAGTTTTACAGTGATGAAGCTGATGCTGTGGTCATTGAAAAAGGTGGATGCGCGGATACCTGCAGAGGAGGAAATGAAATATTCGGGTTAAAAATCCGGAGGAGAGGGGCGTTCTCATGAACAAACGGAAATGGGTTGTTTCAGCTGTCATTTTGTCAGTGCTGCTTGTTGGAACGGTGATGTATCAAATGAATGTCGAAGCGTCTCATTGGGATGTGGACGACGATACGATTGCGCATGATCCGACGTTAATCGAAGAGGACGGGACCTGGTATACCTTTTATACCGGAGAGGGTCTGCAGCTGACTACGTCAGGAAACGGTACGGAGTGGAATCTGCAGGACCCGGTCTTTGATGAACCGCTTGACTGGTGGTCCGATTATGTACCGGAGCAGGATTATAACGATGTCTGGGCGCCGGATGTCAGCAGCTACAACGGCCGGTACTGGCTCTATTATTCCATTTCAAGTTTTGGACAGAATACTTCCGCCATCGGTCTTGTTTCGACGGATTCGATCGAAAATGGGGAGTGGAGAGACGAGGGCATGGTTGTTAACTCCACGAGCGGGGACAACTTTAACGCGATTGATCCCAATATGAGCACGGATCAACAGGGGAGGCCATGGCTTGCTTACGGCTCTTACTGGAGCGGTTTGAAACTGACACGTTTAAATGAAGACACGATGAAACCAGAGGGTGAAGTTCACGACATTGCGCAGCGCGAAGAAAATGACAGGTCCATTGAAAATCCGATGATCACCTATAAGGACGGCTGGTATTATCTTTTTGCGTCCATCGATTATTGCTGCCAGGGAGTGGACAGCACGTACAAAATCGTCGTCGGCAGGTCGGAGAATATTACCGGTCCGTATGTTGATAAAGAAGGTACTCCGATGATGGAAGGCGGCGGAACGGTGATCGACAGCGGCAATGACAGATGGGCGGGGCCGGGAGGTCAGTTTGTATATGAAAACGAAGTTATTGCCCGCCATGCCTATGATACAGAAGACGATGGAACGCCCAAACTGCTGATCAGTGATCTTCAGTGGGATGATCAGGGCTGGCCTTACTATTAAAAAATGATTTGTACGTATAAGATGGAAATCAATAATAGAAAGAGGGGTAATATGGCAGAACAGCTGACACATGCAAAAATGGTCGTCGACAAAGATTTTAAAGTATCAGAGATTGATCCAAGAATCTATGGTTCATTTATTGAGCATCTCGGACGTGCGGTATACGGAGGCATTTATGAACCGGACCATCCGGAAGCGGATGAACATGGATTCCGAAGCGATGTGCTGGACCTGGTGAAAGAACTGCAGGTGCCAATCGTCCGTTATCCGGGCGGGAACATGGTATCTGCCTATAACTGGGAAGACGGGGTCGGGCCGAAAGACGAACGTCCGAACCGCCTGGAACTTGCCTGGCGCTCGATTGAAAATAACCAGGTCGGTACCAATGAATTTGTGGATTGGGCCAAAAAAGCAGGGACAGACGTGATGATGGCGGTGAACCTCGGGACACGCGGAATTGATGCTGCGAGAAACCTGCTCGAATACACCAACCATCCGGGGGGGGCCTACTATAGTGATCTCCGCCGAAAACACGGTTATGAACAGCCGCATAATATTAAGACATGGTGCCTCGGCAACGAAATGGACGGTCCGTGGCAGCTGGGCGGTAAAACGGCAGAGGAATACGGCCGTCTCGCTTACGAAACCGCCAAGGCGATGAAACTGGTGGATCCCGATATTGAACTCGTCAGCTGCGGCAGTTCCAGTTCCGACATGCCGACATTCCCGCAGTGGGAAGCAACGACCCTGGAACATACGTATGAATATGCTGATTATGTCTCCCTGCATCAATATTACACAAACTATGAAAATGATACGGCCAACTTCCTGGCCCGTTCCCTGGAAATGGATCACTTCATCCACACAGTCATCTCCACGTGTGATTATATCAAGGCAAAGAAACGAAGCAGAAAGACAATCAACCTGAGTTTTGATGAATGGAATGTCTGGTTCCATTCGACCGGCGCGGATCAGAAGGTTGAACCATGGCAGGTGGCTCCACCGCTGCTGGAGGATGTGTACACGTTTGAAGATGCAGTGCTCGTCGGCAGTCTGCTTCATACTCTCCTGAAACACTCGGACCGGGTGAAAATGGCATGCATGGCACAGCTTGTCAACGTTATTGCGCCGATCATGACAGATAACGGCGGAAGAGTATGGAAGCAGACCATCTTCTATCCTTATTACTACACGTCGGTCTACGGCCGCGGCACTGCACTAAAGCCGGTCGTTGACTCTCCGAAATATGACAGCAAAGATTTCACGGATGTACCGTACCTGGATACGTCTGTTGTTTACAACGAAGAGAAAGAAGAGCTGGTTGTCTTTGCGACAAACCGGCACCTGGAAAATACATTAAAAGTGGACTGCGATGTCCGATCGTTTGAAGGGTTCGAAGTGACAGAACATGTGGTGCTCGAACATGACGATCCCAAAGCGGTGAACACTATCGGACAGGAACAGGTCAAGCCGCATCATCACGGAAAATCCTACATGGAAGATGGGCATCTGCAGGGAATCCTGCCGAAAATGTCCTGGAATATGATCCGCCTTCATAAACAGAAGTAATACATCTAAGGGGAGTGGAGAAACGATGATCAAAACAAAAGAATATGAGATATGGTTTGTGACAGGCAGCCAGCATTTATACGGACCGGAAACGCTTGAAATCGTGAAAGCTCATTCTGAAGATATCACGGCCGGACTTCAGGCGGATGAAGCGATCTCGACACCGATCCGCTTCAAGCAGGTGGTAACCACCTCCGATGAAATCCTGACCCTTGTCCGCCAGGCAAACAGCGACGACAGCTGCGCCGGAATTATCACGTGGATGCACACCTTTTCGCCGGCAAAAATCTGGATTGCAGGATTAAAAGCCCTTCAGAAACCGCTGCTTCATCTGCATACCCAGTACAACGCGGAAATTCCGTGGAATGACATCGATATGGATTTTATGAACCTGAACCAGTCGGCCCACGGGGACCGGGAATTCGGGTTCATGACAGCCCGTCTGGATATTCCACGGAAAGTGGTGGCAGGCCACTGGCAGCGTCCGGAAGTAAGAGAACGGGTCGGACGCTGGGCCAAAGCGGCAGTCACTGCTTCGGAAGGACGGAATATTAAGGTGGCAAGATTTGGTGACAATATGAGAAATGTCGCCGTAACGGAAGGAGATAAAGTTGAAGCGGAAGCTGTCTTCGGCTGGATCGTGCAGGCCCACGGGATCGGTGATCTGGTCGACTATATTGAGCAGGTGGAAGAAGAAAAAGTGGAAAGTATTATAAATGAATACAGGGATAAGTACCACATACCCGAAGACATCCAGAATGATCAGGAAAAGTGGGAAGCCATACGGGAACAGGCCCGCATTGAAGCCGGCATGGAAGCCTTTCTTGAGGACGGCGGGTATACGGCGTTCACTACGAACTTTGAAGATCTGCACGGGATGAAACAGCTCCCCGGCCTTGCGGTGCAGCGGCTGATGGAGAAAGGCTACGGTTTCGGCGGGGAAGGCGACTGGAAAACGGCCGCGCTTGTCCGCGCCATGAAAGTGATGGCAGAAGGAAGGAATACCACCTTCATGGAGGATTATACGTATCACCTGGAAGAAGGCAGGGAACGGATTTTAGGATCTCATATGCTGGAAGTCTGCCCGACCATTCAGCAGCCCGGAGAAAATCCTGAAGTTCAGGTTCATCCGCTTTCGATGGGAGATCGGGAAGACCCTTCCCGGCTTGTGTTCAACAGCCGCGCCGGCCGTGCAGTGAATGCATGCCTCATTGATTTGGGGGACCGGTTCCGGATAGTCCTGAATGAAGTGGAAGCAGAATCTGTTCCCGAGGCAATGCCACACCTGCCAGTTGCCAGGGTACTCTGGAAACCGCAGCCAAATCTGCAGGATTCGGCGGAATCCTGGATTCTTGCAGGAGGTGCACATCATACCTGCCTGTCCTATGCTTTGACAAGCGAAGATCTTCAGGACTGGGCGGAGATGCACGGTGTCGAATGTATTGTCATCGATGAGAATTCAAAGCCGAGGGAAGTACAGAAAGAAATACGGCAGAATGAGTCATACTGGATGAAAAGTTAATTAGTATCAAAGATTGGGAGGGATGAAAAGTTAACGTTTTATATTGAATGATATGTAAGCGCAAACATTTCTCGGGGAATTTCAATTTATAAGGGGGAAAATGACTTGAGAAACATTTTGGTTTTACTCAGTTCCGTATTGTTATTAGGTTTGCTGGGAGCTTGTGGTGGAGAGGAAACGGGCGGAAGCGGCGGAGAAACGATAGGAATTTCCATGCCGACTCAATCATCTGAACGTTGGGTGAACGATGGAGAGAATATGGTAGCTGAATTTGAAGAACTAGGGTATCAGACAGATCTTCAGTACGGCGAGGATGTGGTAGAAGACCAGGCTTCACAAATTGAAAATATGATTACAGAAGGGGTGGATGCTCTTGTTATTGCCCCCATAGATGGAGAAGCCTTAACTAACGTATTGGATATGGCTGAGAACTCTGATATCCCGGTGATTTCTTACGACAGATTATTGATGAACCACGAACATGTCAGTTACTACGCTACATTTGACAATTTTGAAGTCGGTGTATTGCAAGGGGAATACATCGTAGAAAACTCTGGACTGAGTGATGGAGAAGGACCATTAAATATTGAACTATTCGCGGGGTCGCCGGATGATAATAATGCATACTTTTTTTGGGACGGAGCAATGTCCGTTCTACAACCGTATATAGAGTCCGGTGAATTGGTGGTGAAAAGCGGTCAAACCAATTTTGATCAGGCAGCTACTCCGCAATGGAGTGGGTCAGACGCTCAAGAAAGAATGGATAATATTTTAAGTTCTAATTATTCTGATGACGAGGTGGACATTGTCTATTCTCCATTTGATGGTATCAGTCTCGGTGTCATTTCTTCTTTAAAGTCCGTTGGTTACGGCACAGAAGAAAAGCCGCTTCCCTTAATTACAGGTCAGGATGCTGATACTTCTTCTGTTCAATCTATTATAGACGGAGAACAGACGATGACAATCTTTAAAGATACCAGAGCATTAGCGGATAAAGCAGTAGAAATGACGGAAGCTGTTTTAAATGGTGAAGAAGCAGAGGTTAATGATACGGAAACGTATGATAATGGAAAAAAAGTAGTTCCTTCTAACCTTCTAGAGCCGGTGCCGGTGGATAAAGACAACTATGAAGAAGTATTAATAGAATCCGGCTACTATACCGAAGAAGACTTCGATATGTAGTTATTATTAAAACGCATAATGAGTTGGGTTCGTACCAACTCATTATGTTAGTTAAATGATTTAAAGGAGGATAGATTGATGGAACAAACAATCCTCGAAATGAATAACATTACAAAAACATTTCCTGGTGTGACAGCCTTAGAAGACGTAAACATTAAGGTAAATAAAGGTGAAATACATGCACTTGTTGGAGAAAACGGGGCAGGCAAATCAACATTAATGAAAGTTTTAAGCGGAGTCCATCCTTATGGAACATATACGGGAGAAATATATTTTAATAATGAACGAAGTGAATGTAAAAACATTAATGACAGCGAAAGTCACGGAATTGTTATTATCCACCAGGAATTAGCCTTAATACCAGAATTATCTGTTGCTGAAAATATTTTTTTGGGAAATGAACAGTGCAGCCGAGGAATTATTCATTGGAACAAAACAATCTTAAAGACCAGAGAATTATTACAAAGAGTAGGTTTGTATATATCTCCTGTTGAAAAAATAAAAAACATCGGTGTGGGCCGCCAGCAGTTAGTTGAAATTGCAAAAGCCATATCTAAAGAAGTAAAACTTTTAATATTAGATGAGCCGACTGCTGCTCTCAATGAAGAAGACAGTGAAAACCTTTTGAACTTACTTTTGGAGTTTAAGAATCAAGGGATTACTTGTATATTAATATCTCATAAGCTAAAAGAAGTCATAAAAGTGTCAGACAAATTGACAGTTCTCAGAGATGGACAAACGATTGAAACACTTTCATTAACTGAAAACGAGGTGACAGAAAATAAAATCATTCAATTAATGGTAGGTAGAGATTTGTCAAATATTTTTCCTGAAAGAAAATCAGCAATAGGAGAAAAAACATTTGAAATAAAGAATTGGAACGTTTTCCACCCTCAACAATCAGAAAGAAAAATATTGGATGATATTAATCTGCATGTGAACAAGGGGGAAATAGTAGGAATCGCTGGATTAATGGGGGCTGGAAGAACAGAGCTTGCTATGAGTCTGTTCGGGAAAGCTTACGGTAAAAAAATATCAGGCGATATGTATATAAAGGGAAAAAGTGTTCATTTACGGGATGTGAATGCAGCAATAAAACATCATCTGGCCTATGTATCAGAAAACCGCAAAGAGTATGGACTAATATTACATGATAATGTGAAACACAATTTGACTTTAGCTAATTTGAAGAAGATTTCGAAAAATAATGTGACACAGGAACATGTAGAATATAATGCAGCAGTTACTTTGAAGAACCAAATGAATATTAAAGCTTCCAGTGTAGAGCAAACAGTTATTAACCTAAGTGGTGGAAATCAGCAAAAAGTAGTTTTGGGAAAATGGTTGTTCACCGAGCCTGACATTTTAATATTGGATGAACCCACTCGGGGAATTGATGTTGGGGCAAAATATGAAATTTATAAAATTATTAATCAATTAGCGGAAATGGGCAAGAGTATCATTATGATTTCGTCTGAGCTTCCGGAATTACTAGGTGTTTGTGATCGGATTTATTCGCTTAGTAACGGAAGAATTTCTGGAGAGGTGAATCAGAACGAAGCTGACCAGGAAATATTAATGGAATATATGACGTCTGAGTATGGGGGGAACTAACATGGAATCTGTGAGAACTATTTTTTTCAATAACTTCCGAAAATATGGCATGATTATTGCGTTGATAGGGATTATGCTGCTGTTTCAAATCTTAACCTCCGGGACTTTACTGACCCCGTTAAATGTGACAAATATTATCATGCAGAATAGTTATATCATTGTACTGGCTATAGGCATGATGCTTATTATCATTACTGGTAATATTGATCTATCCGTAGGCTCTGTCGCTGCTTTTATTGGAGCATTATCAGCTATCATGATGATATCCTTTGATCTGCCTGTGCTTTTGTCTGTGTTTTTATGTTTGATATTTGGTGCGCTTATCGGAGCCTGGCAGGGATTTTGGGTAGCATATGTAAGTATTCCGTCATTTATCGTTACATTAGCAGGTATGCTGTTGTTCAGGGGGCTGACATTAGTGGTTCTTGATGGCCAGACCATTTCCTCCTATCCTGAAAGTTTCAAGGCCATCAGTACAGGTTTCATTCCTGATATTACTCCGGATAACCCATTAAACGTACTTACAATTATAGCTGGTATTGTATTTTCGATCATATATGTTGCTTATGAATGGAAAACGAGAAAAGATCAAATTAAATATGGTGTGCTGTCAAGTGCCTTTTCCTTATTTATAGCAAAAGTAATAATGCTTACCATTGTCCTCCTTACACTTACTTACGTTTTAGCATCGTATGCAGGGATTCCCTACATTTTAATGATTCTTCTTGCTCTAATCGTCGGTTACACTTTTCTGATGAATAACACGATATATGGAAGGCATATCTATTCACTCGGTGGAAATGAGCCGGCTGCTAGATTGTCAGGTGTTAAAACAAAGAAGATGACCTTCTGGGTATTTGTCAACATGGGTATCTTTTCGGCACTATGCGGCCTGGTATTTTCTGCCAGGTTAAATGCGGCAACTCCTACGGCAGGTAACTTGTTTGAGCTGGACGCTATTGCCGCAGCATTTATCGGTGGTGCTTCCATGAAAGGCGGTGTCGGAACAGTATTTGGAGCCGTTATTGGAGCATTGGTAATGGGTATTTTAAATAATGGAATGTCACTAATGGGAATAGGGACAGATTGGCAGCAGGCCATCAAAGGCCTGGTACTGTTGGCGGCTGTAGCTTTTGACATTGTAAGTAAAAATAAAAGTTCGTAGAATAACTTCATAAATGCAGCATATTATATAAGGAAGGAACTGCTTTTTGAACAGTTCCTTTCCATTAATTAAAATTTACATATTATATATTTTTTTTCGTATCTGCGCTGGTTTAGTAACTGATATAACGTTTTTCGGGCTTCCAGATCGTTTCGATTTCTTCGAGTGATTTGTTTTTCGTTTCCGGCACGATGGTCATGACGAAAATGTAGCAGATGGCACAGATAACAGCGAACATCCAGAATGTAAACGCACCGCCAGCGTTGTTAATGAGCATTGGGGTAAATTGCCCGATAGCGAAGTTTGCTCCCCATAAAAACATAGTGGCGATGCCTACTGCTTTGGCGCGTAAATAGTTCGGGAAGATTTCCGGGATCATGATCCACGGAATAGGCCCCATGGAAATACAGAAGGCAGCGGTGAATCCCATAATAGAAATAAGCCCCCAGACTCCCTGAATATCGAAGTAGAAAACAATCCCGATTAGAACCATGAAAACCGCCATAAGGCTGGAACCTACAGCCATCAACTTTTTCCGTCCGGCTTTATCAATAAGGAAAATGGCGACAATGGTGAAGATAAGCTGCACCGTTCCAATTAAACTTGTAGCGAGAAATTCGGTGTTATTTTCAAAACCCATCATGTTGAAAATAGTAGGACCATAGTATGTTACCGCATTCATGCCAATCACTTGATTAAACAAAGCCAAAAAGATACCCAGCAGCATGGCTTTACGAAGGCCGGGACGAAGCAGTTCACGGATGGAGGTGCTGGTTTCCATGTCGATTGAAGCCTGTATGGAGTTCAGTTCTTTTTGAGCCGTTTCACTTCCGTTTATACGCTGCAGCGTCTGCAGGGCTTCGTTTGTCCTCTCATTTTTAACCAGAAACCGTGGGCTTTCCGGTATGAAAATAAGAATCAGAAAGAATAAAACACCCGGTATCACACCATAGCCAAGCATCCATCTCCATCCTGTTTCCAGTCCCCACTGATAACTTCCGGAGTTTGCTACAGCAAGGTTAATATAAAAGGTGGCGGAAATACCGATGATGGTAAATAACTGATACATCGAGCCCAGTCTTCCACGAATATTGGGAGGGGCACATTCGGCAATGTATGTAACGGACAGCGCAGAAGCAAACCCGATTCCGAGTCCTCCCAGAAATCTTGCCAATATAAGGGAGAGTACGCCGCCGGCCAAAGCAGACCACCCAGCTGATACCGCAAAAATGATACCGGATACCATCAAAATCTTTTTTCTGCCAACGCGGTCACTCAAGAACCCTGATATTCCAACCCCGATCACTCCTCCGACCATAACACTGGAAATAATGATACCTTCCATAGCCGGACTTAGATCATAAAGGTCCTGAAGAAACGTAATGGCTCCTGATATGACAGCGGTATCAAATCCGTATAAAAAACCGGCCATACCAGCTGCAGAAGCAATTAAAACGATGTACCATAAAGACTGCCTGCTTCTCATGTTGAAAAACTCCCTTGTATAAAAAGTAATGTAAACGATAACTATAAGATATTACATGTACGTACTAGTGTCAAATTAAAAAGTGAATTTGTTCATTAAATCATACAAGATAAATCTAAAAAATAGGGTGAAAACTGTTTAAAAGCGCATTGTAATGCATAATAAAAATAATTCTATTAACAAGATGACATTTAGATGATATTATCTTATACGTACAAGTTAAATGTCGAAAGGGGAATGAATCTTATGATCGAAACAAAAGAGTATGAAATATGGTTTGTTACAGGCAGTCAGCATTTATACGGACCGGAAACGCTTGAAACCGTGAAAGCCCATTCTGAAGATATCACGGCCGGACTTCAGGAGGATGAAGCGATCTCGACACCGATCCGCTTCAAGCAGGTGGTGACCACCTCCGATGAAATTCTGACCCTTGTCCGCCAGGCAAACAGTGACGACAGCTGCGCCGGGATCATTACGTGGATGCACACCTTTTCACCGGCAAAGATCTGGATTGCCGGTCTGAAAGCTCTGCAGAAGCCGCTTCTTCATCTACACACGCAGTACAATGCGGAAATTCCGTGGCATGACATCGATATGGATTTCATGAACCTGAACCAGTCGGCACACGGGGACCGGGAATTCGGCTTCATGACGGCACGCCTCGATATGCCCCGGAAAGTGGTGGCCGGCCACTGGCAGCAGCCTCACGTTCGGAAGCGTATCGGCCGCTGGGCAAAAGCAGCTGTGGCTTCTTCTGACGGGCGGAATATTAAAGTGGCACGTTTCGGGGACAACATGCGCAATGTTGCTGTAACCGAAGGTGACAAAGTTGAAGCCGAATCCGTATTCGGCTGGGTTGTTCAGGCTCACGGCATCGGCGATTTGGTGGAATATATAGACAATGTGGAGGAAGAAGAAGTCGACCAGGTTGCAGGCGAATATGAACAGGCATACGCGATACCTGAAGAAACAAGATACGATAAAGAAAAATGGGAGGCTGTCCGCGAACAGGCCCGTATAGAAGCCGGTATGGAAGCCTTCCTTGAAGAAGGCGGTTACACGGCATTCACGACGAACTTCGAAGACCTGCATGGGATGAAACAGCTCCCCGGCCTGGCCGTACAGCGGCTGATGGAAAAAGGTTACGGTTTCGGAGCGGAAGGGGACTGGAAAACAGCTGCACTCGTGCGTGCCATGAAAATAATGACGGATAACAGAAATACAGCGTTCATGGAAGACTATACGTACCATCTTCAGGATGAAAAAGAGCAGATCCTCGGGTCCCACATGCTGGAGGTGTGCCCGACCATCAAAAAAGATGAGGAAAAACCGGAAATTCAGATACACCCGTTACCCATGGGTGGAAAAGAAGACCCCGCACGGCTGGTATTCAACAGTAAAACAGGCAAAGCGGTGAACGCATGTCTTATTGATCTGGGAGGCCGTTTCCGTATGATTCTGAATGAAGTGGAAGCAGTGGAAATAGAGGCAGACATGCCGAACCTGCCGGTAGCCTGTGTACTTTGGGAGCCGAAACCGGACCTGCAGGATGCAGCTGAATCTTGGATTCTTGCCGGGGGCGCCCATCACACCTGCCTGTCTTATGAACTGACCAGTGAAGACCTGCAGGACTGGGCGGAAATGAACGGTATTGAATGCATCACTATCGATGAAACAACCAAACCAAGAGAGATTCAAAAAGAAATCCGGCAGAACGAAGCATACTGGTCAAAATAAAGAACGGAACAGCATATATAAAAAGACGGAGCCAGGAAAGACAATCCTGCTCCGTCTTTTGATGAAAATTGTTTATTGATTACCGCCTAAGTTGATATCCATCGTATCGGCCATGATCTTGGGTAGATCCGTGTTATCAAGAAGGCCGCTGAAGGAATCGGATTGAGGGCCGAAAGCATATACCGGAATGTCTACACCGGTATGCCCCGAGCTTGTCCAGCCTACAAGAGCCTTATCGCTCACAATGGTGTTGATGGCAGCAGCAGGATTGTCGGCTTCCTGTACAGCCGTTACATTTTCTTTCGTCCATTCAAAAGGAGTGTAACGTTCAACGACGTCCCTGACATTGCTGCGGTCTTCGTTCAACTGTCCGGCCATGAAATCACCAGTGGCCTCCACGTCTCTCAACTTATCCGCCTGTACATTGTACTCTCCATCAGTCCCTACGGACATACCGCCGGTTTCGTGGTCGCCTGCAACAACAACGAGAGTGTTTCCTTCTTCTTCAGCAAATGTAATGGCTTCTGCCACGGCGTGTTCAAAAGCCTCTGTGTCACTCATGGCCCATCCGGCGTCATTGGCGTGACCGGCCCAGTCGATCTGACTGCCTTCCACCATCAGGAAAAAGCCGTCCTCGTCCCGGCTCAGCGTATCGATGGCACTCCCAGTCATGTCTGAAAGGCTGGGTTCTTCTGTATTACTGCGCTGCAGTTCAGGGCTGAGTGCTCCATCTGCGAACAGACCGAGCAGTTTTTCCCCTTCATTGACATTCACGTTGTCCGCGTCCATTAATTCACCGCTTGTCTCTACATGCTGATAACCGGCATCCTGCGCCTGTTGCAGCAGATTTTCCTCAGCCTGCAGGCCTCCTTCAGATTCCGGAAGGAAGTATTCTTTTCCACCGCCGAGCATGACGTCTACATCATTATCAAGCATCTGTTTTGCGATTTCCGCTTGATTGTCACGGGATTCCACGTGAGAAGCGAAAACGGCAGGTGTAGCATGAGTGATTCTGGATGTTGCGACCAGACCGGAGGATTTTCCTTCCTCTTCAACAGCTTCCAGAATGGTTTCCACTTCATTGCCTTCAGCATTCAGTCCGACCATTCCATTGTCTGTTTTGTGTCCTGTCGCCATAGCGGTACCAGCTGCAGCAGAGTCGGTCACCCTGGAGTTATTGGATTTTGTTTTGAACATTCCTTTGAGATGTTCGTCCCAGACTGCCTCTTCCCCTTTATACCATCGATAATTTGTGGCATAGTCTGCATTAAAGCCGTCCGGTATCATATAAATAATGTTTTCTACTTCTTCCTGCTGTGAAGATTCATTCCAGCCGGGGTTCCACATACCGGGAAATCCAAACTGTTTCGCTTCTGCCTGTTCCTGCAGCACGTTTCCACCGAGACCGCCGGCTACAAGACCAGCCCCCAATGCAACAGCACCTATCTTTTTGAACATGAACCATCTCTCCTCTGCTACATAGATTTTCTTTCATTGTAAAAAAAGAATGTAAAGGAAGTTTGTAGAAATTCTAAAGAAATGCTAAGGCAGCATAAGTTTTTGTTATAAAAAGACGGTACTGTCATGAAGAGCAGTACCGTCCAATTTACCTTATTGTCCGTAATAGGCGTGCTTTCCGTGTTTTCTCTCATAATGCTTATTTAATACATAGTCATCCAGCAGCTCCGGCTTTCCGTTTTCAGAGAGTTGACTGGATAAAAAAGTCATTTTGGCCGTTTTCTCCAGTACAACGGCATTATGGAGAGCATTTTCCGGAGAGGATCCCCATGCAAACGGCGCATGACCGTGAACGACAACACCGGGAACTTCCACGGGTTTGATATGTTCAAACGCCTCAATGATCACGGTTCCTGTATATTTCTCGTAGTCTTCTTCTACTTCCTCTTTAGACAGGCGGCGCGTGCAGGGAATTTCCCCATTGAAATAGTCCGCCTGCGTGGTGCCGGCGCATGGTATCCCTTTTCCGGCCTGGGCCCATGCAGTTCCCCAGTCGGAATGAGTATGTACAATCCCGCATACACCAGGAAATGCTTTATATAATTCGATGTGGGTCGGGGTATCGGAAGACGGTTTCAATGTTCCTTCCACAACTTCTCCATCAAGAGAAACTACGACCATATCTGCCGGCTTCAGATCTTTGTACGGTACTCCGGAAGGTTTAATAACCAGATTTTTGGATTCGGGGTCGAATCCGCTTACATTCCCCCACGTAAATGTAACGAGATCATACGTCTCCAATCCCTGATTGGCTTCCAGCACTTCCTGTTTTAATGATTCCAGCATTTTACTCACCTCACCGTTTTTTAATTGTACGTACATGTTATGAAAATCATAATGTAAAAATGACGCTGGGTCAACCTCTAATGTTGATTCCTCTTTCGAAATGCAGAGGGGGTATCTTTTATGAAACAGTACAGAAAACAATGTCCCTGGATTGGTATAAATGGGGTGAATATAGTACACTAAAAGGGAGGAGAAAGCGTTTATATATGAAAAAGTGCCAAAACAAAAACAACATTTCACAACATAGTTTTGTGGTTTTTATTTGTCTTTAAGTTGGGGAAAAGGTGTGGTTTTGTGGTCAAACCAAATAATAACTCTTTGCAATTGAACGAACGCCAAAGAGAAATTGTCAAAATGATTGATAAATACGGCTCTGTACGCGTTGCTGACTTAAGTTCCACGTTTCATGTCAGTGAAGAAACCATTAGAAGGGATTTTGAAAAGCTGGAAAAAGATCAGCTGCTCCGCAAAATCCATGGCGGTGCTTTAAAGGTCGATCAAGGGACGGAGACTCCCCAATTACATAGGCAATCTAAGAATACAGCAGAAAAACAGGTAATAGCCCAAAAAGCGGCTTCATATGTTGAAAACGGGGACATCATAGCGTTAGATGCGAGTACAACAGCCCTGATGATGGTAAAACATGTGAAAGATAAGAGCATTACTGTTATCACGAACTCTATTGGTGTAACTATGGAATTATCAACAGAAGATCATATCAGGGTGATATTGATAGGAGGTTACTTGTCAAAAGCCTCGATGTCTTTGGTTGGTAATTTTGCTGAGAGGGTCATTGAGGACTATCATGTCGATAAGTTCTTTTTTTCCTGCCTTGGTGTGGATATTCAGCGGGGGGTCAGCGAAATGCACGAGGATCAGGCTTTGGTGAAAAAGCAGCTGATATCTATTTCCGAGAATTTATTTTTATTGGCCGATTCAAGCAAGTTCGGGGAAAAGTCACTATTCCGCCTTTGTGATCTTTCGATTATTAATTACTTAATAACGGATAACAAAGTATCCATGAATTCGATCCGGGAAGTAAACAAAAGCGGCATAAGCATTATTGTGGGGGACGAAAACTAAATACACTTCCTTTTTAACGCTGTCTGCACAGCGTTTTTTTTGTGGTATGACCAATAAACAGGCCGAAAATCATCTGCCATGGAGGAAAGTCGTGGTGTATATGCAGACATAAATGTTGGTTTTTTCACACAATAAATTTTGAAAAAACCAAAAAATATGTTGCCTTCTTTCAAACAGGATGCTAATATTAATCCAAATAAAAATTTGAAAGCGCTTTAATTAAGGAGGAGGTATTTTGGCTAAAATCGGACCTTCCTTGATGTGCAGTGATTTAGGGGCTTTACGCCAGGATGTAAATATTCTTGATGAAGGAAATGTGGACTTTTTTCATTTTGATATTATGGATGGACATTTTGTACCGAATTACACGATGGGAACCGATATGATCAAAAGTGTCAGGAAAGACACCGGTTTACCATTCGATGCTCATTTAATGATTGATCATCCTGAACGATACATTGATACTTTTTTGGAATGTGGATGTGACATGATCTCTGTTCATGAAGAAGCCTCCCCTCACTTACACCGTACCCTTCAGTATATGAAAAGTACTGGCGTGCGCACCGGGCTGGCACTTAACCCTTCTACTTCACTGAACAGTCTGGAATTTGTGGGAGATATTGTGGACTATGTTGTAATTATGACGGTAAATCCCGGGTTTGCAGGGCAGACATTTATCCCTTCCACATTAAAGAAAATAGAGAATCTTCAAGATTTTATAAAATGTAATAACCTTCAGATAGAAGTGCAGGTGGATGGTAATATCAGTTACGACACTATTCCGGAAGTTGTTAGAAAAGGAGCAGATATGCTTGTCTGTGGGACTTCCTGTTTATTCGGGCAGCCCGAAGGATTAAAACAATCAATCTTAAATTTAAGGCAGTTCACGGATAGTCTTAAAGTAGAACAGTAATTACTGGACGGAGGGTGCAGCCGAATGACTATTTCAGTGGTAGGAAGCATCAACAATGACATTGTCGCCGTTATGGATCAATATCCAAAACGAGGAGACACCATTTTTGGAAAGGAAATAAAATATTTTCCCGGTGGAAAGGGAGCTAATCAGGCTGTTGCGGCAGCAAGATTTAAAAAAGATGTACGTTTAATGGGAGCCGTAGGAAATGATGATTATGGAGAAAAATTGATAAAAACCCTGAACGCCTCTGATGTTGACAGCAGGTTTGTAAAGAAATCAGATAAATATGCAACCGGCACGGCAATAGTAGCGATTGACAGTACGTCGGAAAATACGATGTTTGTCATGAAAGGAGCAAATGAAGACTTACTCCCTGAAGATGTTGAAAAATCGTTCACAGACATGGACGATACCAATGTTCTGCTGGTGCAGATGGAAGTTCCCCAGGAAACAGTAATCCGGTCTATGCAGCTGGCCAAAGAAAGAAACATCTACACAATTCTCGATCCTGCTCCGGCAGAAGGCATTACAGTAAAAGCACTGGAATATGCCGATATCATTACGCCAAACAGGCAGGAGACATATCATATGCTTGGCATAGATGTTGTAAATGTAGATACGGCGATTCAGGCCGGACGGACCTTTGAAAATATGGGTGTGAAAAACTCGATCTTAAAGATGGCAGACCAGGGAGCCGTTGTTTATCAAAGCGGGGAATGGTGTCACATTCCTTCCATACCGGTAGATCCGGTGGACAGTGTCGGAGCCGGAGATGCGTTTGCCGGTACACTCGCCTGCTGCATTGAAGAAGGAATTGATTTAGTGAAAGCAGCTAGGTTTGCCTCTGTGGTAGGAGCACTGAAAGTAACCAAAGTCGGGGCACAGGTGGGTATTCCAAGCAAAGAAGAGGTTTGGGATTTCTGCTCGCAGCTGGGAGAAGAATATCTGTTGGATAAACAAGAAACCTTCGAAAGGGGTTTTTCCGGATGAGTGAATATATTCTGGAAATGGAGCACATAAGCAAAACGTTCCCAGGTGTTAAGGCCCTTGATGATGTCGAGTTAAAAGTAAAAAGAGGCGAGGTCCACGCTTTAATTGGGGAGAATGGAGCGGGGAAATCAACATTAATTAAAGTGCTGGCCGGTATTCATGATGCCGACGAAGGAGGGACATATTTATTCGAAGGGGAAGAGGCTGATATTCACCAGCCGCTGGATGCAACGCTGAAAGGGATCTCCATTATTTATCAGGATCTCAGCTTATTTCCTAACTTAAGTGTAGCAGAAAACATTTACATCGGGCAGGACAGCAATAAAAAGCCCTGGACGAAAATTAACTGGAAATCAATGAAAGACCTGGCCCAAAAAGCACTGAATGAATTGAACATGGATATGGATATTAATACAAGAGTGGAATTGTTAAGTATTGCCCAGCAGCAGATGATAGAGATAGCCAGGGCGCTTGCATTCGATTCAAAGTTAATAGTAATGGATGAACCGACATCCTCTCTTTCTTCAGGAGAAGTCGAAAAACTTTATAACGTCATCGACAAATTAAAAGAGCGCGGAATTTCGGTCATATTTATCAGTCATAAGTTAAAAGAACTTTTCCGGGTATCCGATCGAATGACGGTGCTGCGGGACGGTCAGTATGTAGGGACTTACGAAACAAATAACATAAACGAACAGGAACTGATCAAACTGATGGTGGGCCGGGAAGTGGTTTACGAGAAAAATACGGAAAAACCTGCCCTCGGCCGAAAAATGTTTGAAATTAGTGATTTTTCAAAAGAAGGAAATTTCAAAGATATTAATCTCAGCCTGCATGAAGGCGAAATTCTGGCCATAACGGGACTGGTTGGTTCAGGCCGGACAGAACTTGCCCAATCCATCTTTGGTGTGAATAAGGCGGATCAGGGTACGCTGCGTCTCAACGGGGAGGAACTGACGATTTCTTCTTCGGAAGATGCGGTGAAAAATGGAATCGCTTACGTTCCGGAAGCAAGACAGATACAAGGACTGGTTCTTGGTCAATCGGTCATTAATAACATGACCCTTCCTGTGATTGACACGTTACGTAACAAGTTTAAATTGATAGACCGCAATATCGAAAAAGACCTTACGAATCAATATATAAAATCTCTGGATGTACGGCCTTCTATGCCGGAACTGCCGGCTGATAAACTTTCTGGCGGCAACCAGCAGAAAGTGGTCATCGGTAAATGGCTTTCCGCTCAGCCTAAACTTCTCATTATCGATGAACCAACCAATGGAATAGATATCGGAGCCAAAACGGAAATTCACAAGCTTCTTAGAAGAATGGTGAACGAAGGAATCGGGGTTATTATGATTTCGTCCGAACTTCCTGAAGTATTGTCCGTCAGCGACAGAATTTTAGTCATGAGCCGCGGCCGGATTGCCGGTGAAATGGAGACGATCCATGCTGATCAGGAAAAAATAATGAATCTCGCACTGGATACAGAAGACGAGAAGGGCACGGATAACCAGGAAGTACCGGATGGAAATGTTCACCAGGAGGTTTGAAAATGAAATTTTTACTAAAGCAGAAAGAATTCAGTGTTTTAGCGATCGTCGTTATCATCAGCATCATTTTATCATTTGTCAGTCCAGTGTTTTTAACCGTCCAAAACCTTCTGGATATTGTGGAAGGTAACGCTGTGATCGGAATACTTGCTATCGGGATGACGTTAATCATTATTACGAGTGACATCGATGTATCCGTGGCAGCTTTAACTACCGCTGTAACCGTATCGATCGGGTATTTGTTTCAGTATCTGCCGGACAGCTGGATTTCCGTCGTCCTAATATTCTTGATAGCACCACTTATCGGGATGCTCTTGGGAGCCTTTAACGGCCTGCTCGTTTCGAAGATTAAAATACCTGCCATTGTTGTAACGCTTGGAACCCTGAATATCTTTTCCGGATTGGTTTTGTACATCACCAATGGGAATTATATCAACAGCACTAATTTTCCTGAATCATTCATGGCTTTTTCAAATATTGAAATAGCCGGCATTCCGATATTGATTTACTTGTTTGCTCTGGTTGCAGCAGGTACATGGTTTATTCTGAAATACACGTTGATAGGCAGATCGGTGCTTGCTATCGGCGGGAATGCGCAATCATCCGTGCGTGTCGGAATTAACTTTGAAAAAGTAAAGATGTTTGTTTTCAGTTATATGGGATTTCTTGGAGGAATAGCTGCTATTGCACAAACTTCCTATACCAGTGCCATCGATCCTAACGGCCTGGCGGGGTTGGAACTCACTGTTATTGCGGCAGTCGTTCTCGGCGGTGCCAATATCCATGGCGGAAGAGGATCCATCCCGGGAACACTTCTCGGCGTACTGCTGTTAGCCATTATGCAGAATGGCATGATATTAGCGAGAATCGATACGTTTTGGCAGAATGTCGTAACCGGTGCCATTATCGTCATCGCTGTTTCCTATGATGAAATCAATCACAGAAGAAACCAGGAAAAGCTGTCAAACATTGACGTCAAGGAGGCCTCTTAACATGAATATCAAACTTTCAAAGGAAAGCGTTTTAGGCCTTATCGCCCTTGGGATATTTGTCGGAATGAGTTTGTTCACCCCAAGATTCCTCTCTTCCAGTAATCTAAATAATATGATGTTTCAGCTGCCGGAATTCGGGTTGATAGCCCTCGGAATGATGGTTGTCATCATAACAGGGGGAATTGATCTATCGATAACCTACATTGCCGCATTTTCCGGTGTCGGGGCCGCATTAATGATGACCAACGGCTTTGGAATCTTACCGGCTATAATCGTAGGCATCTTATTCGCTTTGGCATGCGGGGTGTTTAACGGTACGGTGGTGTCAAAAATCGGGGTTCCGCCGATCCTTGTCACATTGGGAACCATGGTTCTATTTGAAGGAGTTATCCTTGCCATCACCAATGGAAACGCCATTTCCGGATTCCCGGATGCCTATGGGCTCATTGGAAATGGGTACTACATGGGTATTATTCCTGTCTCCCTTCTCATTTTCATATTCTTCACGGTTCTGACCGGGGTACTGTTGAATAAGTCCACCTGGGGCAGAAGGGTTTACATGTACGGCAGTAATGATATAGCTACGATGTTTTCAGGAGTAAAAAACAGCAAGGTATTAATGAAAGTGTATTTATACGCCAGCCTGCTGGCGGCTGTGTCGGCCATTATTATGACGTCCCGTTACAATTCGGTGAAAGTGGACCTTGGTTCTTCCTATCTGCTGCAGAGTGTAGCGGCCGCCGTTCTGGGCGGAACCAACATTCACGGAGGCTACGGGAAAGTGATGGGAACCATATATGCCGTGCTGATCTTTCAGTTTATCCGAAACGGACTCAATTTAATGGATGTTCATTCATCATTGGTGGACGTGGTGATAGGTGCGATACTGATTATTGTTCTTACGCTGAACTTCTTTTCTGATAAATTCAGCAGACGGAAAGCGAAACATTCTTCCGGGCAGGCAGCGTAGTTACATGTTACTTTCGTTTTATAAACCTGGCATTCCAGGGTTTATAAATAAATAAAAAGAAAAAGGGAGGATCAATCATGAAGAAGTTGTGGTTATTCATGACAGTGGTGATCTTTGGACTCATTTTATTGGCAGGTTGTGTATCGGAAGAAAGCGCCGGCAGCGGGGATTCAGGAAGCTCCGGTGAAGGCGGGGATTCCGGAAGCGAAGAAACATCCGGCAGTTCAGGCGAAGAAGGAAGCAGCGAAGAATCTGGTTCGGGAGAAGGAGGCGTTGCTGTCGTACCTAAACTTGTAGGTATCCCTTATTTTAACGCTTCTGAAGCCGGTGCAGAGCAGGCAGGAGAGGATCTTGGCGTAAATGTTGAATATACAGGTCCTACAGAGGCTGACGCTGCGGCCCAGGTGAAAGTGATTGAAGATTTGATTTCCCAAGGAATGGATACGATTGCGGTGGCACCAAATGACCCGGCATCTGTCGAGCCTGTGCTGAAAAAAGCGAAAGAAGAAGGCATCAACGTCATGGACTGGGATACGCCGGCAGACAAAGAACTCGTGGATTTATCCGTAAAGCAGGTGGATGACGAGGAGTTTGGACGTCACATGGCAGAAAAGCTGGTAGAAGCGATGGGAACGGAGGATGGAAAAATTGCTATTCTGACAGGTGGTCTTTCTGCTGCCAACCTGAACTTATGGATCGAGGCTGCCAAAAAAGAATTGGATGAGAACTATCCGAATATTGAAATTGTTTCGGACAAAATCCCGACAGAAGAAAAGCAGCAGGTAGCTTATCAGAAGACCCTTGATCTGTTGAAATCTTATCCTGAATTAGACGGCGTCCTGGCGGTTTCCACACCTGCTCCATTAGGTGCAGCCCAGGCGGTGCAGGAGCAGGGTCTACAGGATGAAGTATCTGTTGTTGGTTCCGCCCTTCCTACGGATTCTGAACCTTTCCTTGAGGACGGGTCCCTTGATACAGCCGTTCTGTGGAATCCCGAAAAACTTGGGTATCTCACTGTGGCATTAGGGAAAATGCTCGCCGAAGGTGAAATGCCGGAAGACGGACAGGAAATTGAAAATGTAGGAGAAATCACTGTGAAGGATGACGGAAAAACCGTTATTATGGGGCCGCCTCAGGACTACACCAAAGAAAATGCCTCAGAGTTTGATTTTTAGTTAAAGATCATGATTGAAAAGCGGTCAAATGAAATATGATTTGACCGCTTTTGTAACGAATGAAATAAAGGGAGGTTGGTTTGCAGTGAAACAGCATTATGAGAAAAAAGATGATGAGATAAAAAATAAATTCCGCCATATGCTGAAAGAAAGACCGGAAGCATTCAGCGAACGTCTTAAGTTTTCCTGGAGCAACTGGGGATTTGGCTTCGAGTCATTGGAAGACTCTTTTCAACGGCTGCATGAAGCAGGTATTCCATACATCGAAATCCATGGAAATCATTATGGTAAAGATCTCGGATACGGTGTTCAGGAAACCAAACGATTACTGGAACAATATCATATGAGCGTCTCCGGCGTTTGCGGGATGTTTTCGGCAGAAAATGATTTATCGAGTAATGATCCTAGAAAAAGACAGGCTGCTATTGATTATATAAAGCGCGAAATAGAGTTCACAAAGGAAGTGGGGGGCTCCTACTTACTGGTTGTACCGGGTGCAGTGGGAAGACCGCAGGCTTATGATGAGATGGAACTGGAACGAAGCATAGATTCGATTCGTTACGTAGCCGATTTGTTTCAGGAGAACGATTTGAAAGCAGCAGTGGAACCAGTGCGGGCAGCGGAAGTGAGTTTCGTTCATACCGTGCGTGATGCGATAGACTATATCAATAAAGTCAATCGTGAAGGCATTCAATACATTAATGGAGATGCTTATCATATGCAGTCAGAAGAAGCGCATATCGGGGAAGCGATTCTGGAGGCAGGAGATTATCTGGTGAATCTTCATATGGCGGACAGTAACCGCGGGGCTTTAGGCGATGGACATATGGATATGGATACCATCATTATGGCGCTCTATCTTATCCGTTTTCATCAGAAAGAGGCGTTTGTCACTCCGGAACCGCTGGGGCCGGGAGGCGATCCCTATCCAGCCATGCATGCAAAACCGAATCAAAAAAAGCTGAAATATCTCGTGGAGCAGAGTGTATCGTATTTTCGGGAAAGAGAGGAGTATTTAATCACAGGATAATGAAAAAGCAGTTGTTTGTACAAGTTTGAACGAAAAATTTTTCATTTCATGGGGTTTCCAAAGATTAATATTGTTTAATATTGTTATTATTACGATTATTATTTAAAATATTATATAGTTGTACGTACATGATTGTGAATGTGTAGTCAGGAGGGAGCGGAAATGAGTAAATACACGATTGGAATTGATTTTGGAACATTATCCGGCCGCGCGGTCGTCGTTGATACGGAAGACGGAGCAGAACTGGCGGCAGCGGCATCGGATTACCCGCATGGAGTTCTGGATGAGGAACTGCCGCAGCAGATTAAGCTGGGAGAGGACTGGGCGCTGCAGCACCCGCAGGACTATATGCATGTTCTCCAGACAGCCGTACCTGAAGCAGTAAAGCAGTCCGGAGTTTCAAAAGAGGATATTATAGGTATTTCCATTGACTTCACGGCTTGTACGATGCTTCCTGTAAGCGCTGACAATGTTCCGTTATGTCTGGAGGAGAAATGGAAGGACAACCCGCACAGCTGGGTGAAACTCTGGAAGCATCATGCCGCCCAGCCGCAGGCGAACCGGCTGAATGACGTTCTGGAACAGAAACGTCCGGATATTCTCGCACGCTACGGCGGTAAGCTTTCTTCTGAGTGGATGATCGCTAAAGTGATGCAGATTGTGGAAGAATCCCCGGAGGTTTATGAAACAGCGGATCAGTTTCTGGAAGCCGCGGACTGGGTGACCTCCCAATTAACCGGTGTTATCCGGAAAAACAGCTGTACTGCCGGGTACAAAGCAATCTGGCATAAGCGGGAAGGGTATCTTGACCGGGACACGTTAAAAGCATTGTCGCCGAAGATGGAAGACTTATATGAAACGAAGCTTAGGGGAGAGATTCATCCGCAGGGGGCCAAAGCAGGAGAACTGACACCGGAAATGGCAGAAGTGACGGGCCTTCCGGAAGGAACAGCAGTAGCTGTCGGCAATGTTGACGCCCATGTGAGTGTCCCGGCGATGGGTGTCACCGAAGAACGAAAAATGGTCATGTCGATGGGGACTTCCATCTGCCATATTCTACTCGGAAAAGAAGAACATACTGTAGAAGGAATGTGCGGTGTGGTGGAAGACGGAGTCATCCCGGGTTATTTCGGCTATGAAGCGGGACAGTCCGCAGTTGGCGACATTTTCTCCTGGTTTGTGGAACACTTCATTCCAAAAGATTATGAACAGGAGGCACGGGAGAAAGGACAGTCCCTTCACGAACTGCTCGAGGAAAAGGCATCGAAACTGGAGCCGGGGGAAACCGGACTGGTTGCGCTTGACTGGATGAACGGCAACCGCTCCGTCCTGGTGGACACGGATTTAACCGGCATGATTCTTGGTATGACGCTCAGCACCAGGCCGGAAGATGTGTACCGCGCATTAATTGAAGCGACCGCTTTTGGAACGTATAAAATCGTAAAAAGTTTCACCGGGCAGGGAGTGCCGATTGATGCATTGTATGCCAACGGTGGTTTGTCTTACAAAAATAAAATGCTGATGCAGATTTACAGCGATGTCACCAATAAGCCGATTTATATCGCAGAAAGCACGGAACTTCCGGCAGTCGGTTCCGCTATGTTTGCATCAGTGGCCGCCGGGTCGAAAAAAGGCGGGTATGACACCATTCAGGAGGCAGCACATCAGATGGCGCGTCTGAAGCCGGATCCGGTTCTTCCGGATTCAAAAAGGCATGAGATGTACCAGGAGCTGTATGAGGAATATGAACGTCTCCACGATTACTTCGGGCGCGGAGACAACGATGTCATGAAACGGTTGAAACAGCTGAAAAGCGGAGCATTTGCCACCGTGTAGAAGAGAGAGGCGGACGCCCTCTCTTTTTTTATATGATAAAATGAAAATGGATATTTTTTGAAAGGAGAATGAGGGATGCCGGAAGCTGTTTATTGGGGAGATGTTGTTTTTTCACTGATTACGCTCTTGGTTGTGATTACTATTATTGTGCTCGTTATTTTTTTACTGGTGAATGTCGTTTCAAAGAGAAAGAGTGAAACAAGAGAAATGAATCAAAAACTGGATCGGATTATTTCTCTTCTTGAACAAGATGATGGTTTTCGGAAATAAGCAGAAAGAGTATGATAGACGTATCAATATACGGTGAAATGATGGTGGGGATGAATGAAAAATGTCTTTGCAGTAGGAGCGGGTGGAGCCATCGGCACCGGCCTGCGTTATATAGTCAACCAACAGATACCGGTGGATTTCCCGGCGGGGACTTTGATTGAAAACGTAACAGGGAGTCTGCTTCTCGGGCTGTTGTCCGGCTGGTTTGTTGTCCGGGCCCCCCGCGGCTGGGTAAAAGCCGGACTCGGTGTCGGTTTGTGCGGAGGTTATACGACGTTCTCCACATTTGCTGCGGACACGGTCGGACTGCTGAACGGGCAGATGATCATCCCTGCAGCAGCATACGTGTCCGGCACCCTGTTTCTCGGTATCACGGCAGCCATGATTGGTTTCAGAGCCGGGCAGAAAGCAGGAGGAGAGCGGCCATGACAGTTTTTTGTTTAGCAGCGGGTGGGGCACTCGGCGCTGTCTGCCGTTATCTATTAGGACAATATTTCACGCGTTTTCAGAAACAGGTTCCGTTTCCTATCAGCATGCTGCTTGTCAATATCATAGGCTCTCTCGGCCTCGGCCTTTTTTTTGGATTACGCTATCAGGGAGTTTTGGAGGGAGCATACACCGATCCGTGGTATTTGTTTGCAGGAATTGGATTTTTCGGAGCGTTTACGACATTTTCCACGTTCAGTATGGAAGCTTTTCAGCTGCTGGAACAGAGAAAATATCGTGCTCTTTTCTCTTATACAGGGGTGTCGACTGCCGGGGCTTTTCTTTGTTTCATTTTAGGATGGTGGATAGGAGGATGAACAGAAGGAAGAAGATACGTGGACGGTGTTAGTGCAGTCGTTGGACGGGGCTCATTACGGAACGAAAGGGAGATAGATATGAAAATTACAGGATATGAGTTGTTTCAGGTGCCGCCAAGATGGTTGTTTCTGAAAATAGAAACAAATGAGGGAATCACCGGATGGGGAGAACCGGTCATAGAAGGACGTGCGCATACGGTGAAAGCGGCGGTGGAGGAATTGATGGAGTATATGGAAGAGAAAAATCCGCTCCGCATTGAAGATCATTGGAATATGCTGTACCGGTCCGGCTTTTACCGGGGCGGACCGATATTGATGAGTGCGCTTGCGGGTATTGACCAGGCGCTGTGGGATATCAAAGGAAAATACTACAACGCCCCGGTTTACGATCTGCTGGGAGGTGCCTGCAGGGATACGATCCGGGTTTATTCCTGGATCGGCGGGGACCGTCCCTCCGATGTAGGCGCGGCAGCAAAAGAGGCGGCGGATACCGGGTTTACGGCGATCAAGATGAACGGCACAGAAGAACTGCAGTATATTGATTCCTATGAAAAAATCGACGCCGTTACGGAACGGGTTGCAGCTGTCCGGGCAGCTGTCGGCAAAAGTGTCGGGATCGGCATTGATTTTCACGGCAGAGTACATAAGCCGATGGCGAAAGTGCTGGCAAAAGAACTGGAACCTTATCGTCCCATGTTTCTGGAGGAGCCGGTCGTGCCAGAAAATAATGAAGCCCTCCGTGACATAGCCGGCCATACCCATATTCCGATTGCGACAGGGGAGAGAATGTTTTCCCGGTGGGATTTTAAACCGCTCCTCGAAAACGGGTACGTCGATGTGATCCAGCCGGATCTTTCCCACGCCGGCGGGATTACGGAAACGAAGAAAATTGCATCAATGGCCGAAGCTTATGATGTGGCCATTGCTCCGCACTGCCCGCTCGGCCCGATTGCACTGGCTTCCTGCCTGCATGTCGATGCGACCGCACATAATGCCTTTATCCAGGAGCAGAGTCTTGGTATTCATTACAATAAAGAAAATGATCTGCTGGACTATATCAAAGACCGCAGTGTCTTTGATTATGAAAACGGTCATGTGACTATTCCGCAGGGACCGGGTCTTGGTATTGAGGTGGATGAAGCGTATGTAAGGGAGCGTGCAGCCGAAGGCCACAACTGGAAGAACCCCGTCTGGCGCCATGCCGACGGCAGTATTGCAGAATGGTAATAAAGCTTCCGCTGGGCTTGGCTCAGCGGAAGTTTCTCTTTCGCTCGGAAAACAGGATTTTCGTTGAGGTTAATGATACAATGAACAAGGCAGCATGATGATACGGAAATGAAGAAGGGTTTGGAACAAATATGTTTATTGAAATAATGGTGATTATTGCTGTATTACTTATTGCAAGTTTCATTCAGGGAGTGAGCGGTTTCGGATTCGGCCTTTTTGCGATGAGCTTTCTGCCGTTTATGTTTTCCGTAAAAGACAGCACTCTGCTTGTCATGGCGCTGGCCATGGTTACGTGTTTGACGATCTTTCTGAAAGTATATCACCACGTGGATTTCCGGCGGCTGGCATTACTGCTCATTGCGGCAATTGCCGGCAGAATCGGTGCTTATTTTGTTCTTCATCATTTCGGAGAAATGGATGAAATGAAAAAAGCGCTCGGGATTGTGTTAATCGCGATGGTCTTTTTTATTTTGTTCCAGAAAAACCCGGAGACGGATAAACGCAGGGATCATCCTGTACTTCCGTTGGGAATGGGCTTGATCGGCGGATTTATCGGTGGAGTTTTTGTTGTCGGCGGTCCTTTTTTTGTGTTCTATTTTCTCATGGTTTGTAAGGATAAATACGAGTATACAGCCAACATCCAGGCCGTCTTTTTAGTAACAGGCATCCTCACTCTTGTGATGCATGGTTTCAGCGGGGATATACATTGGAACCTGCTTCTGTATTTCAGTATCGGGATAATCAGTGTCATTGTTGGTTCCAGAATCGGTATGAACTGGTTCAAACGGTTGTCCCAGGAGAATATAAGAAAATTAGCCGCCATGATTGTTGCTTTGGCCGCTCTCAACCTTATTCTTTTTGCCTAGATGCGTCCCTCCTTTAAAGCCGAGAAACATTACCGTAAAGAGTAAGGGAGCTGCAATTTCAAGAGATAACAGGTAGTACGGCCAGGGCCCGAGCCAGTCAAACAGCGTGGTCTGGGCGGGTTTTTCCATGATATACATATAATTGCCGCCGGTCATGAGGTTAACAATCCACACGAGAATCATATACAGGTTCAGCACGCCCCACGTCCGGAAAATGGAAGAGGGGTAAAGATTCCTTTTTTCCACCGCAAGCATATAACAGACAACAGCAATGACAAGACCGTGAGTAAGGAAGAAATGGAAAAATCGATAATGCGGAAAGCCGTAACTCGCAAGATCCGGAGTAATAATGGTCAGAAGTGCACTCCCCGCTCCTGCAAAACATGTCATCTCGAACCATATGCGGTGGGGAGTGACCAGTGTCAGAACCGCTGTCATCCAGACAAAACTACTTAAGTGAAGCGGAAGGGAATGCGTGGCATCCCAGACTCCGTTACTGATGAAAAAAAACTGCAGGGAGAGTTCCGCCAGAATAAATAACGCAATAAAACTGCCTTTTATGTATGATTGAACCATCGGATACCGCAGCTGCTTTCGTCCAATAATGAGAAAGGCACAGAAAGCGGCAAGCAAGAGAAAGACCATAAGATGGGCCGTTCCCATCCACGTGAAGGACGGTCCGTTATGACTGAATTTCCACCACCACATACGATGACTCCTTTATTATCGTATTTCTATTTTACTACGCTTTGTCTATGAAAACGACCCCGGAAACCGAAAGCTGTGAAAGAACAGGCATGAACAGCATGTTTGAGTATGTTATGATGAAAAAAAAACGATTGAAGTGACAATGGATTATGTTGGAAAAACTCCGCCAAAAACGATTTCGATTTTTAGGAGCCAGATTAATCAAAACGGGCATTGCGGTATATGTAGCAGCACTGATCTGCAGTCTGGCCGGACTGCCGTCCGCATTTGCTGTTATTACAGCTATAGTGACGCTGGAGCCGACTGCTGCAGCTTCCATTCGAAAAGGGATCAAACGGTTTCCGGCTACGCTGATCGGGGCGGCGTTAGCGGTGACTTCCGTTTCGATTTTCGGTCATAATGCAGCTGCGTATGCCATCGCGGCTGTGTTTACAATTTATGCCTGCAACCTGCTTCATCTGGAAGTGGGAACGCTGGTGGCTACGTTAACGGCGGTTGCCATGATTCCAGGAACGGAAGGGACCTATTTTCTTTCTTTTGTGGAAAGAGCGGGGACCACGACCATCGGTTTGATCGTATCGGCGCTGGTGAATTTTTCGATACTGCATCCGCGCTTTTCGGAATTGATTGCCGACAAGAATACGACAATTATTCGGGAAATTTCAGCGGTACTGGAGAAACGGGCTCAGGAGCTTTGTGAAGACCGGCCTGCATCTAAATCCACGCGTCAGCGTTTTCAACAGCTTCAGAAACATGTCGACCGTGCCATGGATCTTGTGTATTACCAGCGGGAAGAATGGAAGTACCACCGGTACAGTGCGAAATATATCGATTTTTTTACATATGAAAACCGCCGGCTGGAAGCACTGGAGAGAATGGTTTATCACATTAACAGCCTGTTTATGCTGAAAGAAGTCGATGACACGTTCCATCAGGGAGAAAAAGAATTATGCGGTAGAGCCTTTCAGTCTATTATTTCGGTACTGCAGGATCCGGAACATGCCATTCCGACTGAACATCATGATCTTATTTCCAATGTGGATCATCACTTCTGGCATATTCAGGAAACTCATCCGGATATGATATCGTACCGGTACCATCATCAGTTTTCCAAAGAAATCGTCGTATACTACGTCATCTTATCCCTTCATGACCGTTTGGAAGATATGGAACAACTGTATGAGCGCCACCAGAAAAAGCACGGTTCCTAACGAGGAACCGTGCTTTTTTTCTGCTACCAGTTGTAATAGTTGTCAATGCCGTCAAAAATGGCGTCGGCTGCTTCATCGGGATAGCTGTCCTGTTTCATCTCTGCTGCGTCATCCGGATTGGTCAAAAACCCGAGTTCGATTAAACTGCTGGGCATGGTCGTATTTTTAATAACAACAAATCCGGCTTCTCCGACACGGCGGTCGCTCATGCCGGTCTGACTGGCCAGTTCCTGCTGGATGGATTCTGCAAGAGCGCGGCTTTCTGATCCTTTGTAGTGGTTGCTGTAAAAGGCCTCCGTTCCGTCGGCCGATTTTTTGTAAGCATTGGAATGGATGCTGATGAAGGCATCCGCATCGACGGATTCCGCCACATCGACCCGTTCGTTTAATCCGAGAAATGTATCATCGTCGCGGGTCATGACCACGTCCACGCCGGCGTCTTCCAGACGTTCCTCTACTTCGAGTGCCACATCCAGATTCACATCTTTTTCTATCAGACCGTTGCCGGAAGCACCGTTGTCATGGTCGCCGTGTCCGGCATCGATGACAATGGTCCGGTCTGTAAGTGCATCATCGCCGGGCTCTTTTTCCTGCAGATAGTAACGGTGGACATATCCTTCCCCGCTGCCGTAATCCACAAGAGCCCAGTCCTCGTCGGTATGCTCGTACACGTCAACGGTATCCCCGCTGTTCAGTTTGGTCACGACGTCACCGTCGGTACTGCCTTCTGTTCTGACATTGAGGTCATCGACAGTCACTTTGGCCACCGACACGATATCTCCTTCTACTCCTTCAGAAGGGGCATTACCCGAATCTTTTTCGGGTGGCTGCGATGAGTCTTCATCGGAGTCTGTGTTATCAGAAGTTTCTACGTAGGCCCCGTGGACATATGCCCACTCGCCTTCGTTTTCGATTTTCAGCCAGTTCCCTTCCCGGTCATAGACATCGACAGAGGCTCCGCTCTGCAGCTGTGCGACAGCTTGATGATCGGTGCCGGGACCTGTCCTGACATTTAACGGGGTATCGGCTTCCACTTCTCCTTCAAACATGATATTGTCTTCGGAAAAGTCATCTTCATCAGGGGAAGTGTTTCCGCTCGATTCAATCGTTTCTTTCATCGCTCTTGCCAGATAGGCGGAGAATTCAGCGCGTGTTGCCGGATCGTTTGGATTAAACTCTCCGTTTCCTTCCATAATGTCCTGATCGACAAGGGTTGCTATGTACTCTTCGGCCCAGAAGTCACTGTCTATGTCATCAAAGCCGCTCTCTGTTTCAGGTTCAGGAGCCTGATCAAAAAACGCTCTTGCCACAACGGCTGCGACCTGTGCTTTTTCGATGTCCCCGTTTGGATCAAAGCTCCCGTTATTCCCCTGGAAAATCTCTAATGCCGCCGCACGTTCAATGCTGCCGTACGCCCAGAAAGACGTTGACACATCAGAAAACGAGGGTGAGGATGTATTGAGCCCGTTTTCTCCAAGTGCATTTGTCATCATAATGGATGCCTGGGCTCTCGTTAGCGGCTGTTCCGGCCGGAACTCACCGGACGCATAACCGTCGGCAACCCCCTGTTCTGCCAAGTAATCAATTTCCTCTTCGGCCCAGTACCCGCTGTCTACATCCGAATAGCGGTCGGATGCTTCAGCCTGGTCCGCAGAAAAAGCGGGGACGGCAGAAATAGACAGGGCTGCTGCCATTAATGGATAGGAAAGTTTTTTATAAAAAATGACAAGATCCTCCTCTCACTTTGATCATCTGCTAATAAAAGGCAAGATTCTCCATACTATTTAACCTGAAACCAGCATACCATGGTGTGGAAAATTAGACTAGTCTATGAAAAAAAGATTCGTCGAAATTGGGAAAATACTAATAAAATAAAAAAGAAGAGATCAGGAAAGATCTCTTCACTCATTCTTATTATTGGATTGGCTTGGCTTTTTCTCCCATGCGTCCAGATTGGATAGCCCGGGAATGCTGTCTTTGTAAAAGACAGGGTCATGACCCAGATGCCGTTGTCGTTGATAATCTTCAAGAGCGGCGACTGCTGTTTTGGTCAGCATGGCAACAGCGATCAGGTTGACGAGTGCCATAGAGCCCATGAAAACATCCGCAAGATTCCAAATCAAGTCCACTTTACTGATAGAACCGAACAGCACCATGAGTAAAAAGGCAATCCGAAAGATCTGAATGTAAATAGGATTACTGGAAATAAACTCAATGTTATTGGCGCCGTAATAATAGTTGCCAAGAAGAGAGCTGAAGGCAAAGAAGAAAATGGCAACGGCTACAAACGACTGGGCCCATCCTCCGAGATGAGAATCCAGGGCGGCCTGGGTTAATTGAATTCCGTCATCTGAACCGGATGTATGAGCCCCGGCGAGCAGAATAATAAAGGCGGTGGAACTGCAGATAATCAACGTATCGGTGAACACGCCGAGTGTCTGCACAAGCCCCTGTTTCACCGGGTGGCTGACATGGGCGGTAGCAGCGGCGTTCGGTGCCGACCCCATACCAGCTTCGTTGGAGAAAAGACCACGCTGCACCCCGTTCATAATGGCTGCCCCAAGACCTCCTCCCACGATTTCACGAATACCGAATGCATTCGATAGGATCATGGTAAGAACATCCGGAAGCTGGCTGATATTCAGGACCATGATGATCACAGAGACAATGATGTAAATGATTGCAAAAAACGGGACGACAAATTCTGTGACAACCGCAATCCGGCGGATTCCACCGTAAATAATAATGCCGATCAATAAAGCGATGGCTGCTCCGACGGCCAAGCCTGGTACATTGTAAGCCCCGGTGAAAGCCTGGGAAATCGTATTGGACTGTACTCCGTTAAAAATAAGACCGAAACAGAGCATTATCAGAATCGCAAACAGCACTCCCATCCAGCGCATACCGAGTGCTTTTTCCATGTAATAGGCGGGGCCGCCCCGGTATCCGTCTTTTACTTTCACCTTATACATCTGAGCGAGCGTACTTTCGACAAATCCGGTTGCCGCGCCGAACAGAGCGATAATCCACATCCAGAAGACAGCGCCGGGGCCGCCGGCAGTAATGGCAAGTGCTACCCCGGCAAGATTGCCGGTACCGACACGTGCAGCTGTACTGATTGTAAATGCTTGAAATGGGGTTGTTCCCTTTTTCGCTTTAAAATCAGATCGGTCTGTCCCTTTAAATAAGAGAGACACCATTTCTTTGATCATCGTAAACTGTACAAACCGTGTTTTAATAGAAAAAAACAGCCCTAAAAATAATAACAATCCGACAAGAATATAGGTCCATAAAATCATGTTGCTGAAATCGACAACGTCGCCCAGCCATGTATCCATGGTCAGCCATTCGGACATAAGCTCACTCTCCTGTTTCCTAATGTTGTTCTCAAGTCTATGTAAAATATCGGTTCTCATTCTACTAAAAAGTTCGAAAAAAGTACACAACTTTGTCATAATGTTCCTTTTCATGGACATACTAAACCTGATTTCAGGTTAAGGAGGAATGCAGGAATGGCAAAGCCGGATGATCGTTCCAATAATGCGGAACGAATCGAAAACACGATCGGCCATACGCTTCAGAACCGAAATGAAGCAAGAGACTTTGAAAAAGCACACGCCGAGGAACTAAGCGAAGAAGAAAAACAGCAGATTGAAGAAAAAAATGAACGGCGTGAAGAAAGCATTGAAGGGCTTCGAGAAGAAATCAAAGATGAAGTCGAAGATAACCGGTAACGAAAAAAGAGGCGCGGCCGTTAACGAGAGCCGCGCTTTTTTTCGTGCTGTTCAAGCATTTGTGTGATGATTGCTGCCACACCGTCTTCGGCATTGGATGGAGCGGTGATGGTGCACTGCTGTTTGATTTCATTTCTGGCATTGCCCATGGCAGCACTGTATCCCGCCGTTCTCATCATCGACAGGTCATTAAAACTGTCTCCGATGGCCAATGTATCTTCCAGCGCAATTCCTTCTTTCCCCGCAGCATACTGAAGCATCTGTCCTTTCGAGGCGTTATGATGTTCCAGCTCAAAGTTATGGTCCCCGGAGGAAACAAGCGTAAGCTGCTCTTCTCCCTGAAACCGGGCCCACCCTTCGTCTCTTTTTTCCTGCAGGAAAGAGAAGGCAAGAATGTTATAGATTTCGACATGTTCCTGCCTGATGTCGGAGGCCGACGAAATAAACGCGTAACCGGACTGATTGAACTGCCTGGCCGCAGCATGTTCCAGGGTTTTCCTGTCCACAGCAGGGTTGGCCGACTCCAGCCGGTCGAGCTCAATGGATAATAGATCCCGCCCGTGATGAGGGGTGAAGATGGCACGATTCGTAAACACTTCATAATAGTAGTCGTTGTCTTCAAGCCAGGAGAGAATAGCATGGGCTTTTTCTTCCGGCATCGGTACCGATTGCTGGAGGTCCCCCTTCTCATCGTGAAATGTAGCACCGTTTGCTGCAATAACCGGCAGCGTAAGCCCGGCCTCTTCCAGAAATGTCCAGGCATCAAAGTGGGCGCGGCCGGTCGCAATAACTACTTTCACCCCATGCTGCGCGGCATCCCTGATAGCCTTTACGTTGGCCTTCGATATTTTCTGTTCTGGATTTAACAAGGTTCCATCCATATCAATGGCAGCTAATTTCATATCAAACACCTTCTTTCTATCGTTTATTTTATGACAACCTAAGTAATAATACAATTCATTGTAAGTGAATTTAAGTTAAATACGTACAAATTTTTTGAAACGTCATTTGTACGTATTCGTAAAATGCTATAGAATGCTATCAGGAGGTGTATAATAATGGAAGTTTTACAAGGGGTAGTTGGTCTGGTTATTACCGGGATCGCCCTGTTTGTTCTGTTCATTGCAGCCATTATCGGTTACATAATGTTTAAACGGAGCTACAAGACGGCAAAATCCAACGAAGCACTCATTATTACAGGGAAAAGGCTCGGGAGCGATGAAAATGTGTTCACGGATGAAACGAACGGGCGGCGCCTGAAAGTGGTACGGGGCGGCGGCGTATTCATCAAGCCGCTCTTTCAGGTCGCAGAACCTGTAGATCTCACCACATCCCAGCTTATGGTGCAGACCCCGGAAGTGTATACGTCGCAGGGCGTTCCGGTTGTTGCGGATGCGGTTGCGATGGTGAAAATCGGGAGCTCACTCGATCAGATTGCCAACTTTGCCGAACAATTTCTGGGGAAAGGGAAAGAAGACCGCGATAAGGAAATTGTCGAGGTGCTGGAAGGTCATCTGCGCTCGGCGTTGTCCTCGCTGACGGTGGAGGAAATTTACCAGAGCCGGGAACGATTCAATGAACAGCTGCAGGATGTGGCGGAAAAAGACCTGGCGAAAATGGGCTTTGAGATTACATCCTTTGCTTTAAAAGATATCCGCGATGAGAACGGCTATCTTGAAGCACTTGGGCGTCCCCGTATCGCAGAAGCGAAGAAAAACGCGGACATTGCCGAATCGAATTCCGAACGGGAAACGAGAATTCACCAGGCGCAGATGGACAAGGAAGCAGAAGAATCCGAATATCAGCATAAAACGGAAATTGCCGAAGCCCGTAAAAATAACGAAATTCAGGAAGCATCCTTTAAACAGGAAAATGAGAAAGCACGGGCCCAGGCAGATCAGGCGTATGCACTGGAAAAAAGCATTACCGACCGCCAGCTGAAAGAACAGGAAATGGACGTGCGTGCGGTCGAATTGTCCAAGCAGTCTGAACTGGAAGAAATTGAAATCCAGCGGAAAGAACGGCAGTATGAAGGGGAAGTCAAGAAAAAGGCCGACGCCGAACGCTACGCGTCCCAGCAGCAGGCAGACGCGGAAAAGTACCGCACGATTGCCGAAGCCGAAGCGCATGCAGAAACGGAACGCAAGCGCGGGGAGGCGGAAGCCCAGATTATCCGCGAAAAAGGGGCGGCCGAAGCGGAAGCCAAGGAACAGATGGCCGAAGCGATGTCCAAGTACGGCGAAGCTGCTATTCTGGAAATGATGATCAAGATGATGCCGGACTTTGCCAAAGCCGTCTCCGAGCCGCTTAATAACATTGACAGCGTGAAAGTGATTGATACCGGAAGCGGGCAGGGCGTATCCAATCTGGCCGGGAGCGTCACGAACAACATGGCGGTCATGCAGGATACGTTAAAAGAAACGACCGGCATCGACATGAAAGCACTGCTTGAAAACTTTGCCGGCGGGGAAGCAGCCGAAACCCTGACCCAGGCGGCCCAGGCTTACGGGAGAACCCAGGAAGAAAGCGCAGCTTCCGTAAATGAGGAATCGTTTTCTGAAGAAACATCATCCGGCGCAAAAGAGGATACCGCGAAACCGGAGACACCGGCTGAAGAAGAACAGAAAGAAGAATAGGAAAGAAGGAACGGACTGGAATGGTCCGTTCCTTTTTATGGATAAAAGGTGCGCGCGGATGTCTGTTATATGAAGATACTGGACACCTTGGCAGCCGTAGGCCGGAATTTGTCCAATACCCCGGAATAATAGACATATTCAGCGATATGGAATGAAAAGTGTCTACTATCTATCGGTTTGTGGACACTTTCCATCCAGAGGTGTCTCTTAACCGTCCAGATGCTCCTTCAGCGTTTCCAGGTGCCGCGTTATGTCTGTTTCAAGACTTCGTTTATAAAGGACGGCAGCCGGGTGATAAATCGGAAACAGCCGGTATTCCTTATCCGTGAACACATATGAACGCGTTTCCCAGGCTTCCAGCCGCCGGATCGGTGCAGTGAAAAGGCGGCCGGTTACTGCTGCCATCTGCGGGGGATCACCGAGGAGGCGCCAGTACGCCGTCCGACCCATCGGCACAATCAAAGGAGGCTGCACGTATTCGATTTCTGCATCGAGAATTGGAGCATGGGCGGCGATTTCTCCCTGATTCGGCGTTCGGTTATACTTCCGTTTTTCCTTTCCTTTCGGCTGCCCCCATTTATAAGGGCGGCTCCGGACAGTGCTTGTCACGTACACATCGCTGCGGGTCAGCTGCAGCTGTTCGAGAAAATGGTCAAAATATTGTCCGGCTCTGCCGCTGAACGGCCTGCCGTTATGTATCTCTGTTTCGCCGGGGGCTTCCCCGACAAACATCAGGACTGGATTCGGAGGCCCCTGACCGTAAAGAAATCCTTCGCAGGAGAAGTCTGCTATCCGCTGATTGCAGCGTTTTATTATTTCTTCCGGCACCATCAAAACGCCTCCTTTTACGTGGAAACATGGTCCATGGTGTGAAGCAGGTGCTGCAGCGGCTTCCGGTTCCGTTCCCCATTCCAGTGCTGGAACGGACAGCCTTGATGGATAGTCCGGTACAGTGTATGCTGCATCGTGAAGGCTGTACGATCCATATCAGAGGTGAGGTCATCCCAGAATAAAGGACAGGCCGTCAGCGGTTCTTCCTTTCCACGCAGAGAATAGGGGGCAATAATGGTTTTGCCGCGGGCGTGCTGTGGAATATCGAGATAGACCCGGCCGCCGCGCCGCTTTTTCCGGCGTTCGGTAGTGAAAAGCCCGTCATGTTTTTTGGTCAACAGCTCCCCGATGGAGCGGTTGAAGAACCCGGTGTCTTCCCATGTGAACGTATCGGCAGGAAGAGGAATATAAATCTGAAGCCCTTTATGGCCGGAGAATTTCACAAAGGATTCCAGATTGAAAGCATCAAGCACCTCTTTAATAAGCAGTGCCCCTTCTACAGCAAGAGAAAAATAAGAAGAATCCGGCGGATCAAGATCGAACACGATTTCATCGACAAACCTTGTTGATGTCCGCTGAAAGGGAATGTGCCATTCCAGGGCAAGCTGATTTGCGAGCCACAGCAGTGTCTCTAATGTATTACAAATGATAAAACGGTTCTCGTCAAGTTTCAACGTTTCCACGAATTCCGGTGCATAAGCCGGGCAGTCTTTTTGAAAAAATCCATCTTCCATGACACCGTGCGGAAAGCGGACAACGGTCAGAGTACGATCCTGGAGAAACGGGAGTACAAATGGCGCTGCCTTTCGTACATAATCCAGAAAATCAAGCTTCTGCACCTTCCCGTCCGGCCATAAAGGCTTGGAAGGATGGGTGACAGCTGCCTCTTGCGGAAAGCGGAGCGCTTCCACCTTCCAGCTCTCGCACGTGCATGCCTGTGCAGGTGTCTGAAGCAGCAGCCGGGACACACGGGGTTCGCGCAGCTCTTCATGCTTTGCGGACGTGTAAGTGACTTCAAGAACAATCGAGGGGTCCATAGAATAAACGCTTCTGGAAGGATCCCAGATTCCGTTTTTCCTTATAATTTCCATCAAAGCTTCTTTTTCCGTGCCGGATAAGCCATGGGAGCATTTGCCGACAGGACGGACGCTGCCATTCTGAAAAATACCAAGGTGAAAATAGTCATTAGCCGGGTCCCATGCCGTGATAAAACATGTCCCCCTATACGGCGTTTTGTATTTCAGCCAGTCGGTGGCCCGGCCCCGGCGCCAGGGAGCGTCGGCTCGTTTGGCGACGATTCCTTCACTTCGGTATAAACGGCACCAGTCCTTAAGTTTGTTTTGGCTGTCCCATACTGGTATGCCTTGAATCCGTCCGGCGGCATGGGGGTCCGGTGCCAAAGGAAGATGTGCTTCATCAAGCAGCTGCCGGAGACGACCTTTTCGTTCCTGCAAGGATAGAGAGGTGATATCCCTTTCGCTGACATGCAGGCAGTCGAACGCAAGAAAAGCCGCCGGGCGCCTTTCGGAGTCCTGCTGGATTTTAGAAACGCTGCGGCGGCGGTTCCGGCTCTGAAGATGGTAGAAATCCGCTTTGCCCTCGTTCTCCAGCACCACAAGTTCTCCGTCCAGCACAAACGGGGGAGCACCTGCAAAGAAAGAAACGGCGGCCGTGATAATTTCGGGGAAAGCAAAAGCCAGGGAATGACCGTTCCTGCTCGTGAGATCAGCGGAGCCGTTTTTCCACGTCAAAAAAGCTCTGTAACCGTCATATTTACATTCGTATTTCCATTCGGTTCCTTCTGGTATTGCCTGTGTTCGTGCCGGTCTCACTGCTCTTCCTCCATTTTGGCATCATGATGGTTTCATTAGTATGCATGAGATGCCCGCCTGCCATGCACAATAAGGAAAAAAGGAGACAGTGCCATGCATACGATGTGGAAAGGGAGTATTCAGTTCGGGCTTGTCAGCATTCCGATAAAAATGCATGCTGCTACCGAAGACAAAGACGTATCGTTCCGCAATCTTCATGAGAAATGCAAAACACCGATCAAATATGAAAAAGTTTGTCCGGTATGTGAAGAAAAGGTGGAAGCAGAAGATCTGGTCAAAGGATATGAAACGACAACCGGAAGCTTTGTCGTGGTCACGAAGGAAGAATTGGAGGAAGTCCGTGGAGAAACCGGTGAGAAAGCGGTGGAAATTCTGGACTTTATTAATATGGATGACATTGATCCGATTTATTTTAACCGGAGTTATTACCTCGGTCCGGATGAAGGGGGATCAAAAGCTTATACCCTGCTTCGGAAAGCCCTGCAGGATGCCGGAAAAGCAGGGATTGCCAAAATAATGATCCGCTCGAAAGAACAGCTGGCCGTTCTTCGTATCTACCATAACACCATATTGATGGAAACCTTGCATTATCCGGATGAAATCAGAAATGCGGCTGATGTTCCGAACGTGCCGGAAGAGGACAATGTCGCGGACAAAGAGCTGGATACGGCGAAAATGCTGATTGATCAATTGACCGCTTCGTTCGAACCGGAAAAATATGTGGATGAATATAGGCAGAAACTGCTGCAGCTTATCAAGTCCAAAGAAAAGGGAGAAGAGGGTGTCACCCCGGCACAGGAACAGCCGCAGGATAATGTGGCCGATTTAATGGAAGCACTGCAGGCGTCCGTCGATAAAAACAAAAAGAAGAAAGCCTCCGGGCAAAAGAAAAGTACATCACAGAAGAATACAAAAAAGAAAGCCACGTAATGGTCTTCTCCTCTATTTAAAGAACAGAAGACAATCCTCCTGCATTGCATAATCACAGGTTTCCATGTAACGTGGAAAGCACCTGGGATAGTAAAGAGGGGGAACGATAGATGGATGACCGCTTATTCAAAACGGCGATGGGGAAGTTTGCGACAGGTATTACCGTCATTACGACGGAAACAGACGAAGGCGGTGTGCATGGCATGACAGCCAACGCTTTTATGTCCGTCTCCATGGATCCGAAGCTTATATTGATATCGGTGGCTCAACACGCGAACACTCACGATCTTATTAAACAGAACGGTGCATTTGCCGTAAATATCTTAACAGAAGAGCAACAGGAACTGTCGCAGTATTACGCGAAACAACTGAAGGAAGAAATAGATGTTCCGCTCGACCGCTTCGAAGGCCAGCCGGTTATTGAGGGAGCGCTGGTCAATCTGGCCTGCACCGTGTATGACAGCCATGAAGCCGGTGACCATACCCTGTTTATTGGAAAAGTGGAAAATCTGATGGTACAGGATGAAACACCATTGCTTTATTTTGAAGGACAATATAGAGAATTTCACTAAAAAAGCTTCACAGGAGACTACTGCTGCTCCTGCGAAGCTTTTTTTATTCCAATGTGCGGTTTGTTTCGTCCACGTCAAACGGTCCGTCCGGTTCCGGACTTTCTCCGGCTTTCAGAATACCATCTCCGCCGCAGACGCTGCAGGAATATTTCCACTGTTCATCGTCCATCAACAGGCCGGTGCCGTCGCAGGCTGAACAAACATTTTCGTGGATGTTCATCGTTAGGCGCACCCTTTCTGTATAAGGCTTATCTTATTGCTTATCTTTCACCCAGTTGATAAGTCCTCCTGTTAACATGATGTCCACCTGCCGGTCGGTTAATGCATGGCGGAGCCGGATTTCTTTATTTTTATCCTGAAGGGAAGCGGTCAGTTCACTGCTTTGACGGATGGTATTGCGGATATCTCTTAACTGGATAATATCACCTTTTTCCACCGCGTTATAATCGCTCTCGTCCGCGAAGGTAAGCGGGAGGATGCCGAAGTTGATCAGGTTCTGCAAATGAATACGTGCAAAGTCTTTGACGATGACCACCCGCAGGCCGAGGTAACGAGGAGCAAGGGCGGCGTGTTCGCGGCTCGATCCCTGGCCGTAGTTGGTGCCGCCGACGATGGCGTGACCGGTTTTTTCACGGATGTCCATGGAACGGTTGTAATAATCTTCATTCACAATTTCAAACGCGAACTTGCTGATCTCCGGCAGGTTGCTCCGGTAAGGAAGAACCCTTGCCCCGCCGGCAAGAATTTCATCGGTGGAGAAATTGTCGCCGACTTTCAGCAGCACCGGAACGTTCAGCTCATCCGGAAGCGGCTCCATGTATGGAATGGAGGCAATATTAGGTCCCTTGTGAAGATCGGTTTTCTTCGCTTCTTCGAGCGGCAGCGGTTCTTCCAGCAGACGGAAATCAACGGTCGGTTCATCTGGTTCGGTAATGCGGGGATAATCCATATCCAGTTTCCGTGGATCCGTGATTTTGCCATACAGGGCAGATGCAGCTGCCACTTCCGGCCCGCAAAGGAAAACACTGTCTTCTTTGGTGCCGGAGCGCCCCGGGAAGTTCCGGGGCGTGGTACGGAGGCTGTTTCTGCCGGAAGCAGGGGCCTGTCCCATGCCGATACAGCCGTTACAGCCGGCCTGATGCAGGCGGGCGCCGGAAGTCAGAAGGCTTGCGATGTGTCCGTTCTGGACGAGATCGGTAAGCATCTGCCGGGACGTCGGGTTGATATCGTAGGATACGCCGCTTGCGATCTGTTTTCCGTTCACGACTTCGGCGGCCATGGCGAAGTCCTTGTACCCCGGGTTCGCAGAAGAGCCGACATAAGACTGGTAAATGGATTCTCCTTCCACCTCGGTGACAGGAACGACATTGCCAGGACTGGATGGTTTGGCGATCATCGGCTCCAGGGACGACAAATCAATTTCTTCGTCTATATCATAAGAAGCACCTTCGTCGGCTTTCAGTTCGCGCCAGTCTTCCTCACGTCCCTGGGTTTTCAGGAAACGCTTGACTTCTTCATCGGAAGGAAAAACAGTGGCGGTTGCGCCGAGTTCGGCTCCCATATTGGCGATGACGTGCCGGTCCATGGCGCTTAACTGGTCCAGCCCCGGGCCGTAATACTCGATGATTTTACCGACCCCGCCTTTCACGTCGTGGCGGCGCAGGAGTTCCAGAATAATATCTTTGGCGCCGACCCAGTCCGGCAGTTCGCCTGTGAGTTTCACGCCCCAGATCTGCGGCATTTTGACGTAGTACGGTTCGCCTGCGATGGCCATGGCGACATCTATGCCGCCCGCGCCCATCGCAAGCATGCCCATACAGCCGTTGGCACAGGTGTGGCTGTCGGAGCCGAGAAGTGTTTTACCGGGTACAGCGAGCCGCTGCATATGAACCGGGTGGCTGACACCGTTGCCGGGGCGGCTGAAGTGCAGACCGAAACGTTTGGCCGCGCTCTCGAGAAACAGGTGGTCATCCGGGTTTTTGCTGTCTTCCTGAATGACGTTGTGGTCAACGTACTGGGCGGACGCTTCCGTTTTTGCCCGTTCGATCTCCATGGCCTCGAGTTCAAGCATCACCATGGTTCCGGTGGCGTCCTGGGTTAATGTTTGATCAACAGCGAGCGATATTTCTTCGCCGGGTGTCATGTCACCGGATAGGAGATGTTCATTTATTAATTTCTGCGCAGCGTTATAAGCCATAAGTATGTGGACCTCCTTATAGTATTTAGTATAAATCGCACGTGTTTATCTATACCTTTTATTAGGAAAATCTAAACAGAACTGTCTTTTGATAAGCGAAAATAATGAAGACATGGTATAATACATGAAGGAACAGAAACATATGGTATAATGCTTTGCAGCATAAACAATTAAGGAGGAAGACAGACTTGGGTAAGCGGATTCTGCTTTTTATCATTACCAACATCCTCATCATTACTACGATTACGATCGTATTCAGCATTCTGGGAATGTTCGGCATCAACCTTCCGAGCATGAGTGCAACAGCTTCCGGTCAGATCGATTACGGAGCCCTTTTGATTTTCAGTGCGGTGATCGGCTTTGGCGGTGCGTTTATATCGCTGGCTATTTCCCGTATTGTTGCGAAAAAGTTAATGGGTGTACAGGTCATTGATCCTGATACTGCCACCGGGGCGGAAAAGGATCTTGTGGAAAAAGTCCACCGTCTCTCCCGCAGTGCCGGTTTAATGCATATGCCGGAGGTCGGTATTTACCAGTCGGGCGAAGTCAATGCATTTGCGACCGGTCCAACCAAAAAAAGGTCCCTGGTAGCTGTATCCACCGGACTTTTGAACTCCATGGATGACGACGCGGTGGAGGGTGTACTCGCTCATGAAACCGCCCATATTTCCAACGGAGACATGGTAACCATGACACTGCTTCAGGGAGTGGTGAACACCTTTGTCGTATTCCTCTCCCGGATTGTCGCATCCATTGTCTCCCGTTTTGTGCAAAATGACGCGCTGCGGATGGTTGTTCATTTTGCGGCGATCATTGTCTTTCAGATACTGTTTTCGATTCTCGGAAGCCTGGTCGTTAATGCTTACTCACGCTACCGGGAATTTCACGCGGACAAAGGCGGGGCCGATCTTGCCGGGAAGGACAAAATGAAACGCGCGCTTCAGGCTCTGCAGTCCCGAGCGGATATGGTGGACAACAGCCAGACATCGATGCAGACACTGAAAATCAACAATAAAGCAACGATGGCGAGCCTCTTTTCCTCCCACCCGCCACTGGATGAACGGATCCGCCGTCTGGAAGAAAAATAGTTCTGCCTGCCAGGCCTTCTTCATGAGAAGGCCGGCTTTTTTTTATGGGCAGAGGTACCGTGTTTCGGGAATATGTTCTTTGGACAGCCCTCTTTTTCATAGAGTAAAAGGGAGAAACCAGGAAGAAGGAGAGAGGGCATTGAAAAAGAACTGGGAAACGGCGGCGGAAGAAGAACATTCATTCTGGCTGAGGGTGCTTGCAGATCATTCACGTTTTCTGCATGATACGCTGGCCCCGTCTGAAACCGAGTATGTGGAAACAGCCCGGGCATTTATTCAACGGTTTGATCAGCTGCTCGAAGATCTGCAGTCAGCCGGTGATATGGACCGTATTACGAGGGAAGCGGAAGATGCGGCGAAAGACATCCGGTTCTTTAAACTGCAGATCATCCAGCGCCAGCTGACGGGCAGAATAAAAATCGGATTGACGCCGACATTCATCAATCACATGGTCAACGAAGTGGAAGAGTACTTGCGGATACTAACTTGTCTCGGGGAACAGAAAGTCCCTCCGGTCTGTCACCCCCTTCACCATCATTTGGTCTGGCTCGTAGATGCAGCCGGCCATGCGGATGCAATCACCGGTTCCCTGGATAAAGTCGAACATCAGCTGAAAGAAAAATCCCGCCGGTTCACGGATGATTTTGATCACTTTTATTTAAAAGCGGTGGAGATGGCCGGTTATCTGCGCGCCAATGTAGATACATTTCCGGCCCTTGGAAGAATGAACGACCAGGTGAAACTGGAACTTGATATTTTCCGAACCTTCCTCAGAGAACTGGAAGAAATGGGTCTTACTAAAGAAATGCTCGGCACTCTGACTCCATTGATGGCCGACCATATGTCGAGAGAAGAATGCTATTACTTATGGAAACTTGCCGAGTCGACGCATACCGAAGCTCCCTCCTGCAGTCCGGTTCAAACAAGCTCAGAGATATAGATGTTTCCCGCCCGGCGAACGCCGGGTTTTTTAGTGGCACCCCGGCAGAAGATTGTATTACACTGAAAGGGTATCACAAAGAAACAGAGAATTGAGGGTTCAGGATGGGAGAATATCAACAGGGACGGGGTGTTGCGGCAGCAATGGCTGCCTATCTTTCATGGGGATTCCTTCCTTTATACTGGAAGCTTCTCGGCAATGTACCGGCAGCGGACGTACTTGCCCACCGGATTATATGGTCGCTTTTTTTCATGGGCGTTGTACTGCTGGCTGCAGGGAAAAGCAAAGGTGTATGGAAGGAAATAAAGCATACGTTTTCCTCCCGGAAGACAGGGATGGCTATCACCGCAGCAGCCGTTTTAATCAGTGTGAACTGGTTTATTTTCATTTTTGCCGTTAACAGTGACCGCGTCATTGAAGCTAGTCTTGGCTACTATATTAATCCACTGATCAACGTGATTCTGGCGGCCGTCTTCTTAAAAGAGAAATTGTCGAAAGCAGAAGGGACAGCATTTCTGCTTGCTGCCGCCGGGGTCATCCTTCTCACGATGCATTATGGCTATGTTCCCTGGGCGGCGATGGGGCTGGCACTCAGTTTCGGTTTTTACGGCCTTATTAAAAAAATCACGCCGGTAGGGGCCTGGGCCGGCCTGACGATTGAAACGATGCTGATGACCCCGTTTGCCCTGCTTTTTTTACTGGTTTTCAGAGATAGGGGAGACATGTTTGCCTCTTACGCGTCCTCTGATGTACTGCTTTTGATCGGCGCAGGAGCTGCTACGGCCATTCCGCTGCTGTTATTTGCAGCAGGTGCAAAGCGGATCACCTTTTCGATGATGGGATTTCTGCAGTACGGCGCTCCTACGATTATGCTGCTTCTAGGTGTCTTTTTGTTTCAGGAGCCATTCAGCCGCCAGCAGCTGCTTTCCTTTATCATCGTATGGGCCGGACTCATTCTATTCACCTGGTCCCGGGCAGAAACAGCCAGAAAAAATCGAAAACACACCGCGAAAAAAGCAGGATAGATTCTAAGGGGGTGTATCAAAAGTCTGTTACATGCTGAGGCATCCGCTGCAGGCGGACGCTTGCCGCGGGCAGCGCCTCAGCTACATCAAACGACAAAACCGCCGTTTGATGGGATCTTCGGCTGCTACTCTTCCCGCAGGCGTCGCCGCCTCCCGCTTATGCTTCGGTTATATTTTCTTTATCACAGGAAAGAGTTTGGGACAAAAGAAAAATGTATAAAACAAAGCACGAACGTCTTTTGTGTCTATTTAGAAGCCGCATGGCAGCGGAGCCAAAATGCTTCAACTCCTGCTCAGAACAGCACGAGTCTCGGGGACTCCACAGGAAGCGATTTTCTTCCGAAGGCCCGCAGGATGCGGGTCAGGTCGGCGTTGGCACAGGACGTGCCGATTTTAGCCGATCATCCTCTTTTCGAGCCGTGCCCGCGGAAAGCGAAGTATTTTGGCGCAGCGGTTTATCTCAGTAACGAAAAATGCCGAACGATTTTAAAAAATCGTTCGGCATTTTTCTATTTTATAAAGGTTTTGTCCCAGCCTCCTTTTTTCGAGAGAAAAACACTGTTTGAAAGCCCGAATAGGCTGAAAACGGCATCATTGAACGTTTTATGACTAATTTGTGTTGAATTTGAAACAGTCCCGTGAGATTTATATGACATCTAAACGGGTAAGGACGCTGCAGGGCAAGCATTTGCTATCATGATAATAACGTGTTGTGAGAAATACCTACGATGTTTTAGAAGGGAGTGGAACGCCTTGAAAAATAGATGGAAAACATACGGCATGCTGCTGGCATCTGCTTTCATCCTTGTTATAACCAGCGGCTGTGCCGGGATGCCGGTTCTTGATCCAAAAGGACCTGTCGGCGAAAGCCAGAAAAATCTGATCGTCTTTTCTATCATTATGATGTTATTCATTGTAGTGGTGGTCATGGTCGCTTTAACCTACATGCTTGTTAAATTTAGAGAGCGTCCGGGGCGCGGCGATCAGGATTATGATCCGGAACAGGAAGGCAACAACAAACTCGAAATCATATGGACAGTGGTCCCGCTTATTATTGTGACTGCTCTATCAATCCCAACCGTCATTACGATCTACGATCTTGAAGAACCACCGGAGTCTTCCAGTGACAAAGAGCCTTTGGTGATTCATGCAACTTCCGCGGACTGGAAATGGTTTTTCAGTTATCCGGAACAGGATATTGAAACGGTGAATTACCTCCATATTCCGACGGACCGGGCGATTGAATTTAAGCTGTCGTCGGCGGATTCGATGGCTTCATTGTGGATACCGGCTCTCGGTGGCCAGAAATACAACATGGCCGGAATGGAAACGACGCTGTATCTGCAGGCGGACGAAGAAGGCACCTATAAAGGCAGGAACTCCAACTTTACAGGTACAGCCTTTGCAGAGCAGACATTTGACGTACACGCGGAATCAACAAAAGAGTTTCAAAGCTGGGTGGAAGAAACACAGCAGAGCGCACCGGAACTGACACAGAGTGAATACGATGAGCTGTTGGCACCTGGTCTTCTGCAGGAAATGGAGTTTTCTTCCACCCATCTTCAATACGTCGATCACGGCACTATGGATGGCAGTGATTATTTAATTGAACGTTATCCGGAAAAAGCATTTGACGACCTGCCGGCTCTTGAGGGAGGAGAAGATGTTGCAGATGAATAATCGAGGCACAGAGAAAGCGGGTGAGAAAACGTGTTAGATTTTCTGCTGAATGAATTTTTAGTAACGGGGGACCCGTTAATATATGGAGCAATGGTTTCGATCGTTCTGGTTTCCATCGCCATCGTGTATGTTCTGACTTATTTTAAGAAGTGGGGCTACCTGTGGCGTGAATGGCTGACAACGGTGGACCATAAGAAAATCGGAATCATGTATATTATTGCAGCGATATTGATGTTGTTCCGGGGCGGCGTGGACGCCATGCTGATGCGCACACAGCTCACGATTCCCGGTCTGGATTTTCTTAACTCCCAGCATTACAATGAGATATTTACGACCCATGGTACGATCATGATTATTTTCATGGCGATGCCGTTTCTTATCGGACTGATGAACTTTGTCATACCACTTCAGATTGGGGCGAGAGACGTTGCGTTTCCTTTTCTGAACGCTGTCAGTTTCTGGTCGTTTGCGTTTGGGGCGCTGCTTTTCAACTTGTCTTTTGTGATTGGAGGGTCGCCGGACGCGGGGTGGACAAACTATGCCCCGCTCGCCGGTCCGAATTTGAATCCAGGTCCCAATATCAACTATTACCTGCTTGGGCTGCAGATTTCCGGAATTGGGACGCTTGCGACAGGTATTAACTTTTTTGTAACAATTCTGAAGATGCGGGCACCTGGCATGACATTGATGCGGATGCCGATTTTCAGCTGGTCGACGCTGATCACGTCATTTATCATCATCTTTGCTTTTCCGATTCTTACCGTCGCTTTAGGCCTGATGACGATTGACCGTATTTTCGGCTCGCAGTTTTTCACCCTGACCGGAGACGGTATGCCGATGATGTGGGCAAACCTTTTCTGGCTCTGGGGGCATCCGGAAGTATATATCGTCATTCTGCCGGCTTTCGGTATCTTTTCAGAGGTCATTTCGACCTTTGCCCGGAAGCAGCTGTTCGGCTATAAAGCGATGGTATATTCCATGGTTATTATCGCGGGACTCAGTTTTCTCGTCTGGGTGCACCATTTCTTTACGATGGGAGCCGGGGCCGGCGTCAACTCATTCTTTTCGATTACAACGATGCTGATATCGGTGCCGACGGGTGTGAAGATTTTCAACTGGCTCGGCACGATGTATAAAGGGAAGATACGGTTTGATACACCGATGTTATGGTCGCTCGGCTTCATCCCGTGTTTTGTGCTCGGCGGGGTGACCGGTGTCATGCTTGCCATGGCAGCGGCTGACTATCAGTATCACAATACGTACTTTCTTGTCGCCCACTTCCACAATGTGCTGATTGCCGGAACGGTATTCGGCTGTTTCGCCGGCCTGACGTTCTGGTACCCGAAAATGTTCGGGCATAAAATGAATGAAAAACTCGGTAAAATCAGTTTCTGGCTCTTTCTCATTGGATTTAATGTCTGTTTTCTGCCGATGTATTTCCTCGGATTCGCAGGTATGCCGCGCCGGACGTATTCCATTGAGCCGGAATGGATGCCGCTGAATGTCATTTCATCTGTCGGTGCCGTGTTGATGGCCATTGGTTTTATCGTATTTGTCTACAACATTTACTACAGCTTCCGTTACAGTCCGCGCGAAACGACAGGAGACACCTGGGACGGACGTGCACTGGAATGGGCGACAACCACACCGGTACCGTTTTACAACTTTGCCACCGTTCCTGAGATTACCAGCCCGGAAGCATTCTGGCAGATGAAGCAGGAAGGCGGTACGACCTACGATAAGAAAAACCTCGAACCGATTCATATGCCGAGTGACTCCGGTGTACCTTTCGTCATGACAGCCTTTATGTTTGTAGCAGGCTTCGGTCTGGTATGGGAATGGATGATCATGGCCATCGCCGGTTTAATCGGAGTGCTCGCCTGCATGGTGATACGGTCGTTTGATTACGATCATGGCTTCCATGTTTCGGTCGAAGAGATTAAGGAAACAGAAGAAAAAGCAAGGGAGGGAGAAAAATGAGCGGCCACTCAGAGTTAACGACAGGACCACTGGAATACCGTTCCCATGAAGACCGCATGACGATACTCGGATTCTGGATCTTTCTTGGAGCGGAAATTGCGCTGTTTGCCACGCTGTTTGGGACCTATGCCGTTATGTTCGGACGTACCGCCGACGCTCCGGCACCGGCGGAATTGTTCGAACTGCCGATGGTGCTCATCATGACCTTCCTGCTTTTGACGAGCAGTTTCACCTGCGGTATTGCGATCCATGAAATGCGCCGGGGTTCCCTGAAAGGGCTGCTTTCCTGGCTTGCGGTTACCCTGCTGCTCGGTCTGGGATTTCTCGGTTTTGAAATATATGAATTTGTCCATTATATTCACGAAGGGGCGACGCTGCCCTCGAGTGCATTCTGGTCCAGCTTTTTCGTACTGACCGGCACCCACGGTCTCCACGTTACGCTCGGTATCTGCTGGGCGGTGCTGTTGATTGTGCAGCTGCGGCAGCGCGGCCTCACACAGGTTACGTCCCGGAAAATGTTTGTCCTCGGCCTATACTGGCACTTTCTTGATGTGGTGTGGATCTTCATCTTCACGAGTGTGTATCTGATAGGGATGGTGGTATAAATGAGCGGACACAATGAAAAGTTCCCTAAATCGCACATCATAGGCTTTTTCGGCTCGCTTGTCTTAACTCTCGCCGCAGCATGGGCTGCTGTTGGATCAGGCCTCCCGGTAACATGGATCATTATCTCCATTATGGTAATGGCCGTGATCCAGGCGTTTATTCAGCTGTTCATGTTCATGCATATATCTGAAACGGACAGCGGGGGTTGGCAGATCAGTAACATGCTGCACGCGTTTTTCATCGCTGCTGTTGTGATAGCGGGATCGGTCTGGACGATGTCGTTTGGTTACGCGCACAATCACGACGGCGGTGGAGATATGGAAATGGAGAACCACGAAGAAATGCAGGAGGAATAAAAAAGTTCCACAGCTGATAAGCTGTGGAGCTTTTTTTTATCTGGTACTGGAACGGAATGTAGGGATCCAGTCTTTTGTCTGCAGCTCTTTAATGGAAGCGATGAGAAACATAATAACGGCGACATCCGCCAGCAGCAGGCTGCCATAAAACGCAATGATGGACGTCGGTGCGTTCAGTACGGTGATGGATGTGAAGTGGCTCAGGAAATAGTCCCACATGCCGAGCATTAAGGCACCCTGAACAAAAGCAAGGACCCATCTGTTGTGTTTTGCAAAATATAGAGGAGCTATGGTAGCAATCAGCATAAAGATCATTAAAATATCCACGAGAAAACACCTCTCTCTATTGGTACGGAAACGGTTTCAATGATTTGTTACTCTTATTGTAACAAATCATTCACATAAAAGACATAAATAAGTCAAAAAAATTTAAATTTTTGAGAGAGGAGCAAAGCCGCCCCGGAGGTTATTCCTGAAGCAGGCGGCTTGCTGTATGCTGGTCTGTAATCAGCATATTGGCGTAACCACCGCAGAGTGCCCCGCGGACAGCCCGGTGTTTCATTCTGCCTCCGGCAACAAGGATGGAGAGCTCCTTTTTTTTCAATTCGTGAAGTTCAATTCCGATGGTGCGTTCATTTAATTCTTCATGGCAGATCTGACCGGAATCGTCAAAAAAACGGGAACATATTTCTCCGGCGGCTTCGTTATTCAGTTTTTCCAGTTCATCGTCTGTGAAATAATCCGTCTGCATTAGTACAGAATCAATCGTGGGTGCACCGACACTGAAGAGGGCTTTTTCAGCGTCTTTTCCTTTCTGGAGAATACGTTGAATATGGCGGTCCGTTTCGATCGCCTGTTTTACCGATACATGATCGACGATAGCCGGAAGCGGAAGCAGCCAATTATCGGTCTGAAATGCGCGGCCGAGTAAATGAATGATCTCCGTTGCATAGGTCTGGCTGCCGGAATGGCTGGCGCCGCCGTTCAGCTGTACAATCTCGAGGTTGGGAAGGGGGCGTGGCTGCATTCGTCTGGCGGTCTCGTAGAGCGTTGTTCCCCAGGATGCCGCCAGAATGTCGTGGTTTTCCACGTGGTTGTCGAGAAAGGCGGCTGCAGCTTCCCCGAGTTTTTCTTTCAGGGTTCGTTCGTTTTCATCGACGTGAACAACGATGACTTCCTTTAAGTCGTATTGGTTGCGTAAAGCAGCAGCCTGACGTTCAATCTGTTCGGACGGGTCATGGATGGTTACTTCCACGATGCCTTCCTGTTTTGCTTTTTTTAATATACGGGATACGGTGGGGCGGGACATGTCAAGATGTTTGGCAATCTCCTGCTGGCTGTAGTCATATTCATAATACATACGTGCCGCATCAATCATTTTTGAAAACTGATCCATTCTTTTTCCTCCTGCGTACCTGGCTGCCTCTTTCATTTTAATAAAAACGGGATGAAAAATATACAGAAATCCGGAAGAGAGGCCCTCTTCCGGATCATGAATGCGTTACAGCAGTGCTTTTAATTTGGAAGCGACATTCTCAGGGGTGAATCCGTACTGTTTGACGACTTCCGGTCCTGCCGCGGAAGCGCCGAATGTTTCGATGCCGAAAGTATCCCCATCTTCTCCGGTATAGCGTTCCCATCCGAACGGGGAAGCCATTTCGACTGCAAGCCGTGCCTTGATGTGCGGCGGGATAACGTCGCGGCGGTACGATTTGTCCTGCTGTTCAAACAGATCCCAGCTCGGCATACTGACAACCCGGACGGAGATGTTTTCCTCTTCAAGCAGCTTCTGTGCTTCGACGGCGAGGGAAACTTCCGAGCCGCTGGCAAGGAGCAGGGCCTGCGGTTCCTGTTTTGCTTCACTGACGACGTAGGCTCCTCGTCTTACGCCTTCATCGGCATGTTCTGCCGTATTCGGAAGGACAGGAAGGTTCTGTCTTGTTAAGACGAGCGCGGTTGGATGGTCTTCTGCTTTCATGGCCTGTTTCCATGCCGCCCGTGTTTCATTGCCGTCAGCGGGACGAATGACGGAAACGCCCGGGATGGCCCGCATCGAAGGGAGCTGTTCGATCGGTTCGTGTGTCGGTCCGTCTTCTCCGACAGCGATACTGTCATGCGTGAATACATAGTTGACCGGCAGTTCCATGATGGACGCCATGCGGATGGCCGGACGGAGATAATCGGAAAAGACGAAAAACGTACCGGCGAATGCTTTTAAACCGCCGTGGAGAGCAATACCGTTCAAGGCCGCGGCCATGGCAAATTCGCGGACACCGAACCAGACGTTTTTCCCGTCATAATCTGGAGGACCGAAGTCGCTGGTGTCGTTAATATGCGTTTTATTGGACCCGCCGAGATCCGCCGATCCGCCGAAAAATTCGGGGATGGAACGTGCGAGTTCCTGAATCATCTCCCCGGATACCGCCCGGGTTGCTTTTGCTTTGTCACCTTCTTGATATACAGGGAGGGAGGCATCCCAGTCCGACGGCAGCTCCCCGTTCAACGCCTGTTTGAACTGGGCGGCCTTATCCGGCTGCTCCTTTTCCACCTCTTTCAGCAGGGACTGCCATTTTTCATGCTGGGCCTGTCCCGGCTTTTTCACCATGTCATGGAAGCGGGTGTACACTTGATCGGGTACGAAGAACGGTTCTTCAAACGGCCAGCCGTAAGCTTCTTTTGCCAGTTTTACTTCGTCTTCTCCGAGCGGGGCGCCGTGAGAGGCTGCGTTTGCGCTCTTATTTGGCGCGCCGAAACCGATCACGGTTTTGACTTCAATAAAGGAAGGTTTATCCGTCACCGCCTGAGCTTCTTTAATGGCTTTTTCGACGGCTTCCATGTCTTCTCCGTCTTCAATGTACTGCACGTGCCATCCGTACGCTTCAAAGCGCTTGGCCGGATTCTCCGAAAACGAGCGGTTCAGGTCGCCGTCGAGAGAAATATCGTTGGAATCATAAAGAAGGATCATTTTGCCAAGCTGCAGGTGGCCTGCCAGAGAAGCAGCTTCGGCACTGACGCCTTCCATTAGATCCCCATCGCCGCAGATGGCATACGTATAATGGTCGATCAGCTCTGTTTTGTCGTCATTGTATAAGGACGCGAGTTTTCGTTCGGCCATGGCCATGCCGACTGCCATCGCGACTCCCTGGCCGAGCGGTCCGGTAGTGGCATCCACACCTGGTGTGTCGGCCGATTCCGGATGTCCCGGTGTTTTGCTGCCCCAGCTCCGGAACTGCTTCAGATCATCGATACTGATATCATAGCCGCTTAAATGAAGCAGGCTGTACAGCAGCATGGAGCCGTGGCCTGCGGAGAGCACAAAGCGGTCGCGGTTGATCCAGTCCGGGTTGGACGGATCTGTCTTGAAAAAACGGCTCCAGAGCGTATAAGCCATCGGGGCTGCCCCCATCGGCATTCCCGGGTGGCCGGACTGGGCGTTTTCCACCGCGTCCATGGAAAGGGTGCGGATCGTTTGTACAGCGAGCTTATCTTCTTCAGTGAAATGTGACAAATGAAGGTCCTCCTTAAAAGTAATGCGATTCTGATTCAGGCCGTAACGTGAAACCATTCGACCCGGCTGCCGCTCGTCAGGGCAGACTGTTTCCATTCATTAGCCTTGCGGGCGGCCCGGACCATTAACAGACGGTCTTTTGCTGTGAAATGCGGCCCGAGACACTGGGCACTGTCCAGGGTTACCACATTGATGTTTAAACCGGAGGAATCCGGCAGGGCCCGCGTGATGTGTTCAAGTTCCACTGTTTCTTCCGTCACAGCAAGAGCAAAAGTATGGCCGTTCTGAAAATGGCTCTCCAGGTTGAAGCAGAACTGCTGAATAGATGATTCATCGGTTTGATGGATTTCCAGACCACCGGTCGACAGAGCAGTATCCTGAGCGAGATGCAGAGAAGCCCCTTCGGGCAGCTGCAGAAAAAACAGCCTTGGTGTGCCGTATTTCATTGAATCTGCCGTATCCGCGACACTTAGGGCCTGATCAACAATTTCATTCAATGCTGTGTCATACCCGACTGCTTCCGAATGCCGGACCGAAGGATAAAGGATGGAGACCGGCATAATGAATACAGGGCTGGTTATAGAAGATAACAACTGTTCCAGTTCCTGTTCCTGCTGCAGAGGATCCGTCAGCAGCAGTGTCATCTCCGCATCCTGAAGCGTTTCGGCAAGGGTTCGATACGTATCCGGGTCCGTTGAAAACGGGGCGGTCCGGGCAAACTCTTCCGGATGAAAAGAACGCCATTGCGGATGGCGGCGCCCGGGAATGACCATATTCCAGCCGCCTGCTTCCGTTTCCAGGTGCCGGGCAAAAAAATGTAAAAAAGATTGAGGCAGCGCACTCATATTAACAACAGCAGCCTGCATAACTCTCACCACTTTGAAATAAATTTCATTTATTTATGAACAATTTTTCATTTCTTTATTATACGGGATATAAAGGAAATTGACAATTGACCATGCGAAAAAATTCTGAAAGTGGAATGGAGACGTGCTGAAAAGATCAGTCTGCCGAAATTGATAGACGAACCGGGGGTGTGCTAAGCTTTACAGTAACAAATCGTACGGTAGAAAAGAGATGAATCGAAGATGAAAAACATCCTCCGTACCCTGCTTCCTTATGGGGAAACGATGGCTGCTGCGCTTGCTGCCGGCTTTCTCTTTCAGCTGTTGAACATGCCTCTGCCGTGGATGCTCGGTCCGATGTCGGGGCTTATTTTATGGCGGGGCTTCACCGGACGCTCCCCGCGCTGGCCGGCACTGGGGAGAAACGTCGGGCTGGTCTTTATCGGTTATATGATAGGCGTATCCGTCACAACAAGTACGCTTCTGCAAATCGGACAGCAGCTGCATTTTATTGTCCTTGCTACGCTGCTGACGATGGCGGTAAGTATTTTCATAGGAAGTATTGTCTTTAAACAGATGGGAATGACCTGGGCGGATGTTGTATTTGGAAGCATTCCCGGTGGCTTGTCCCAGGTTGCCGCCCTCAGTGAAGAAGTGAAGCAGGTCGATACGACAAAGGTCCTGTTTATGCAGATGATCCGGATTATTACCGTCATTTTTACTGTGCCGTTTTTGGTGGTCCACCAGGTCGCATTGACGGGTGGAAGCGCCGCCCCCGCTTATAATGCGCTGCTGCCATGGATGTCGTTTCCGCATCTTGGCGCTCTCCTGTTGTGCGGGACGGCCGGGTACCTTTTATACAAAACCGGATTTCCAGTTCCATTTCTGACAGGTCCGTTGATGATGGTGGCGCTGCTGAACATTGCGTTTGGAGCAACAGAGGCGCTCCCTTCGCTGCTGACGATTACCGCCCAGCTGCTTCTCGGTACTCATTTCGGCCTGCAGATGGATCCGGGGTTGATTAAACGTTCAAAGTGGATCGGTGTCTGTACCGTGATATGCAGTCTTGTGCTGGTGTCGGCATCGCTTGGACTGTCCTATTTTCTTACGAATGTGACGCAGATGAATCTGGCGACCGCATTTTTGAGTACAGCTCCGGGAGGTCTGGCGGAAATGACCGTAACCGGAAGCGGTGTCGGCGCAGATCTTGCGATGATCAGCGGCTATCAGCTGTTCCGGATTCTATTTATTCTGTTCCTTGCCCTTCCGGTAATCAAATGGTGGTTCGTCCGGCATGAGCAGACCAGTCCCCGGGAAACTTAGTCCTTCAGCTGGCTTTTTTCATTAAAAAACACCTTGTATCCGTTCTGGACAAACAGAATAACTGTTAAGGAAACCGCTCCGGTGACCCCGAGAAGAATCGCGATCTGATATTCGATGGCTGTCACCGGATTCACCCCGGCGAGAATCTGACCGGTCATCATCCCGGGGAGAAATACGATACCGGTTCCAACCATATTATTAATCGTCGGAAGAATGGCATTGTCGAACGATTGATTGACAATTTTCCGGCTTGCTTCCTTTGGGGTGGCTCCAAGCATTAACGCGCTTTCCACACGGTGGCGCTGGTCTTTCATCCCTTCGGTCAGGGTCTGGACGCCAAGCGTTACGCCGGTCATGGAATTACCGATAATCATACCCGCAATAGGAATGAAATAGCGTGGTTCGTACCACGGCGAAAACTGAATCACAATAAGGTTGAAATAGATCAGGCTGGATAAGGTCCCTGCGGCCATGGAAACAGCGATGATCTGTTTCATTTTTTTATTTAGTCCGGCGCGGATACGCCGGAAGATGTTCCAGACCGCGAAGGTAATCATAAGCAGTACGACAAGGGACGTCCACAATGGATTCGGGTTTTCAAATAAGTAAATGAGAATATAGCCGACAAGCAGCAGCTGTATCGTCATGCGCAGCGTGGACACGAGAATTTCTTTATCCCGTGGGATCTTTCTCATTTTCACGATGACAAGTAATATAAGAATAAAGACGTAAGCGGCGGCCAGCTGCCAGATGGTTAAATCGATAATGTTATCGTTCATGGTCCTGCCTCCCTTTTAAAGAGAATGGCGTGATATCAATGATCGTGTCAGCGGATTCCTCAGCTATGGCGCGGGAGTGTGTCACGAATACGACGGTTTTTTCCTGCTTTCGGGCCTGTTTAATGAAAGCGGCCATGACGTCGTGTTCGAGTTCTTCATCCAGGGCCGACGTTGGTTCATCGAGCAGGTAAACAGCCGGATCAAGCAGCGTCATTCTGGCAAGCGCCAGCCGTTGCTGCTCCCCGCCGGACAATTTCTCAGCGTCTTCTTCGAGTTTTTTATCCAGGTAATAGCGCTCGATGGCGTGTTTCATTTCTTCGTCAGAGGGAAGCGGTTTTCCGGCAAAGCGGCAGCCTGCTTCAAGGTTTTCCCGGACGGTGCTGCCGAAAAGCACAGGCTGCTGTGAGAGCATCGCCGCTTCACGCCGGAGCTGTACGGCGTTCCAATCATGAACCGGACTGCCTCTGTACGTGATACTTCCCTCATCGGGCGTAAGCAGGTGGTTCATCAGTTTTAACAACGTTGACTTTCCCGTGCCGCTTTCTCCGAGCAGCGCGGAAATAGTGCCTTCTTTTATGTCCAGATGGTCTATGTGAAGAATATCCTTGTAGATCACGTCTTGAAATGTAAACATAACTCCTCCTTTTCCCGCTGCCTTTTCTATAGTATCGCCAATTTTTAACCAATACAATATGAAAGATCGAGGAAGAAGAGTGGATGTTTGAAGGAAACCAGCCTGCGGGAATAGACTTCTAAAACGAAGAAAGGCGGTGAGCCGGAGATGAGTGATATTCAGATCGGGGAAAATAAATTCTTTATGGAAAAAGACGGGGAGAATGTCGCTGAAATCACGTTTTATCATGATAATGACAGTAATATCGTCATCGACCATACAGGGGTCGACGAGGAATTAAGAGGGCAGGGCATTGCCAAAGAGCTGGTCGCAAACGTTGTTGATAAAGCGCGAGCAGAAAACAAACAAATCATTCCGGAATGCCCGTATGCCGAGAAACAATTGAAAAAGAACGACGCCTACCGCGACGTCCTCGCAACCGCCTGACTTAAGTGTCCGGCGGTTTTTTGTCTGTGTGAAAAGAACATGATGTATGTCCTGCTTCTTATAAAATATACAGGTAATAAACAAGGGAAAGTTGTGCTGCTGAAGCACAGCTTTTTTTAATTGGTTTTACAAAAATTAAAGTAAAATAATTCAAAAGAAGGATTTGGAAAAAACGGACCACCTGTCCTCTTTCCTGTAAATCAGTCGCAAAACTTCTCAAAATACAGCAAAAACAAAAATTGTGTGTAAATAAATGTTTATTTACACGACATCTTGATCTAGGTATTAATAACCGATACATAGGGAGTGTAAATATAAAATCACCCACTGATATTGAATAAGTTTAAAACTTCTTTCCTAAAAAAAGAATTGTAAGAATTTTTTAGTTTACGAGAGATTGTGATAAAAATATAAGAGAGATTGGCCGATATATCAAAAATGACGGGAACGGTGAATCTGATGATAAAAAAATACAGTATGATAATAACAACGATACTCCTACTTCTGTTGACCGCCTGCGGGAGTGACGCTGTCGAAGACGCAGAAGAAGTGAGAAGCCAGGCGTTAAATGAAGAATTCTAGCAGACATATGATGATTTTATGGCGGTGCAGACCTTGAATGCCGCACAGATTGAACATCAATATCCGCAGGTGATGGAAGGTTTGAACAATCAAATAACAACACTAAATGAATTGGACATTCAGACAGAAGATGCAAGGAAATAAGAAATAGTTTTGTACAGGGTTTTGAAGCGATGCGGCGGGCGTATGAGCCATTAGAAGGGGAATATGAAGCCATGTACAATGATAATCTCAGTACGGACCTGGAAGAAAATTATTCTGCAGAAATAGAAAAAAGTAACGAACAGATGAGTAATGCTCTTGCATCGTTAATGGAGTATTATGACTTTGAAAAAGCGGAAGAAGAGGAGATTATGCAGAAGCTGGAACCGTGGATGACAGAACCATAAATTGGAGGCTGGAATCGATGAAAAAGGTCCATCTGACAAAAAAGCTGACCAAAGCGCAGAAAAAAGCCTACAAACCTCATGCTCTGCCGGAGTTCCCTATCTATCGGACGTTTCCCATCGAGAAGGACAGCAGGTATTTTTATCTCGTAGGTCAGGTGGGAATTCCTGAAGACGATCATTTTATGCAGTGGATGGTCCTGGATGAAGAGGGAGCGATGGTGGATAAAGATTTGGCAAGGTCGATTCATGAAGCCTACACGACGTGGGAGTGGGCGAGAACATTATCGAACAGCTTAATTTCGTTGTTGGAAGAACGGGAACAGCTGCATCCGGATTCAGACGCCCTGGAACAGTTGATTCGATGGACCGCCGAGCAGTTGAAAGAAAGGGGGCATGAAGATAATACGGAAGAGATACTGAAGTATATAACGCTGTTTCGAAATAAGACGATGCGCGAACATGACAGTCTATCGTTTCTTTATGAGTTAAAAAACGTTGTCCGGAGAACAGAATCGGAAGGATACTTGTCCGAACCCAACGCTGGTCAAATTTTAGAGCTGTGGGAAGAACTTCAAGCAGAATATCAGCCTTGGATTATACAACTATTTACCATCGATTCAATAACCGCTGAAAACTTTGGTATACAACTAGAAAAAAAGGAAAATTCCATTGAACAAAAGTATGCCTATACTATTTTTCTGGAAAAAAATTATATATATACTACAGCATCTTCTCTTGCTTCCTTTAACGATCACTTTGATGGAGACTGGAACCACCTGCTGGAATGGCATTTTGAAAAGACCCGGATAGATCCCGATAACCCGAAACCTCCCATTTCTTTTAAGGGGAAATATAAACCGTATCCCGTCTTGAAAAGGATCTATCAGGCGATGGTTTATGCCATCATTCCTCTGGAAGCCTTACTGTTTTTAGTAACATGGAATATCGGTGTTTTAATTACCATCGGAGTACAACTGTTAGTCTTCATTCCTATTCTAAGACAGTACTGGATGTGGGCGACCCTGCATCTGATTTTCCAGTGGAAAGAGATTCTTAAAGATAAAAGCATGGTGATTGCGCGTTTTGAAGTCAAAGATATGGGAAGTGCGACGGATTCTAAGACGTTCGCGGTTCTGGTTGCGATAATGGGAGGCATCATGCACATTTTTTTAAGAAATTGGATGGTCCTGTCCATATTTTTGATTGTCGCCGGTTTGTTGTATGGGTACGGGGTTTTAGCTGACCGTACTTCGTTATCCTGGACCAAGGTGGAATTTCACGAATCGTGGATCAAAGTAGGCCCCCTTGAGGTATGGAGTCATTTGGTGAGAGGGCTGTCGTGGAAAGATGAGCAGACCCTGGAAATCGATATACGAAGGGACAATGGTCCATTAACGGTGCAGTTTAAACCGGAAGACAAGGAAGCCGCTGTGGCAGCGCTGGAAAAATGGTGCGAGAACAACGGCCGCTCGATGGCAGGATGAAACCTTGCATGACACGACTGCCATGCATGCGGCCGAAAAGGACGTAAACGGCCGCAAAAACGTAACCATAAACTGTTCATAAGACAGTTTATAACACCTGAAGCCCCCTAAAACGTAACGAAGAACCTTTCATAACGACGTTTACAGGGCAAGAAAGCGGTCCAAACGTAATCATAGGGGCTGTGCACCGCACCTTTCTGTTTTCTACCGGGTAATAAAAGAGCTGCGTACCAATAACGCAGCTCTTTCGTCATTCTCTATTTCAAATGCTGTTCGTAATAAGCGGCGGCGCCCTGGACTTCTTCGATGGTCAGCTGGTGGCCGTTGTGTTCCCACTGGATGTGGACGTGGGCGCCTGCCTGTTCGAGCAGGCGCGAGAGTTCTTCTGTTTCCTGTGCCGGGCAGATCGGATCGTTCGCGCCGGCTCCGATGAAAACGTGCTGTCCGTTCAGGGAAGGCAGTTCGACTCCTTTGCGCGGGACCATCGGGTGGTGAAGAAGCGCGCCTTTCAGCGCCCCTTCATAATGGAACATGAGGCTGGCGGCGATGTTGGCGCCGTTGGAATACCCGACGGCGACGACATTGCTTCGGTCGAACCCGTACTGCTCCGCACTTTCGTCGATGAAATCATGCAATTCTTTTGTGCGGTCGATCAGGTCTTCTTCGTCAAACACCCCTTCGGCGAGGCGGCGGAAAAAGCGGGGCATGCCGTTTTCGGAAACATTGCCGCGCACGCTGAGCACTGATGCGTCGTCATCGATCAATTTGGCAACCTCAAGCAGGTCTTCTTCTGTACCGCCGGTGCCGTGCAGAAGCAGCAGCACCGGGGCATCTGGTTTTCCTTCCCGGAAAATATGCTTCATGACAGGATCCTCCTTACACGCCCGGTTTATAATCGAGCGGGTTTAATTTAGCTCCGATTTCATCGCGCTGTGGTTCGAGATACGGCGGCAGCGCGAGAGATTCGCCGAGGTGTGCCAGGTCTTCATCGCCGTCAAAACCGGGACCGTCGGTGGCGATCTCAAACAGGATGCCGTTTGGCTCGCGAAAATAAAGGGAGCGGAAATAGTACCGTTCTACAAAGCCGGAGTTCGGCAGACCGACACTGCTTATATGCTCAATCCATTGATTCAGTTCGTCCATGTCAGCGGCGCGGAATGCGACGTGATGGACGCCGCCGCGGCCCTGCCGTTCAAACGGGAGATCGGGACGTTCTTCGATATGGATTTCGGCACCGCTTCCGCCTTCTCCGGTTTCATAAATGACAATATCCGGATTTCCTGATTCCGGGGAAGGATAGCTGCTTTTGAGGGAGAAGCCCATCACTTCGGTCAAAACGTGAGTGGTCGGCTCGGCTCTGCGGACGGTCAACTTGATCGGACCTAGTCCAGTGATACCGTGCTCCTGTGGGATCGGCGCGCGTTCCCACGGAGTTCCGCCGGACACGCCGTCATTGTGTTCATCGGACACAAAAATCAGCCGCTGTCCTTCAAAATCATGAAATGCGATGGTATTTCGTCCGCCGCGGTCCTTGATTTCTTCATGGGACACACCTTTTTCTTCGAGGCGCCGCTTCCAGAAATGAAGGGCCTCATCGTCCGGAACGCGGAGGGACGTGGCAGAAATACTGCTCGCGCCGGGTTTGTTCGGAGCGGCCATCGGGATTTCGAAAAAGGTTAATTCGGTGCCCGGATTTCCCCGCTCATCTCCGTAGAATAAATGATAAACCGAGGTGTCGTCCTGATTGACGGTTTTTTTCACAAGCCGCATGCCGAGAACGTTGGTATAAAAGTCAAGATTACTTTTTGCGTCAGCGGTAATGGCTGACAGGTGGTGAATGCCTTTGAGGTGCACTCTTTATCCCTCCATGTTTTCGTTATGATGCTGAAGCTTGCGGAGAAGCTCGAGCAGCTGTTTTTGTTCATCCTTGTCCAGCGCCTGGAACTGGGAAGCCTGAAACTGCTCCTGACGGGGGACGATCTGGTCAAACATCTCCCATCCGGCACTTGTCAGCGTCAGTACTTTTTTTCTCCATTCCTGTTCGCGCCGGATCCAGCCGAGTTCTTCCATCCGTCCGAGCAGCTGGGTGATACTTCCTTTCGTGACAAACAGTTTTTCGGCCAGCTCATTCTGGGTTAATGGTTCATGCGTGCCGACCTGTGCCAGAACATCGAACTGAGCCACCGTCAGGCCCCATTCTTTCAAGTGGGCGTTGGAACGGCGGAGGCTTTGATTATAGAAACGGGACAGGCGGAACCAGAGCAGCAGGCCGAGCCGCTCGTCATTCCTGGAAAAAAGGGAGGAAGTCACGCGTTTGCGCTTGTCCATAATGATGCTCCCTTCTGTTCTACTGTTTTCCCTTATCAGTTTATATCTAAACTGATAAAAAAGCAAATCATATGCCTGCATCCAAGCATATGATCCGCGGTATTATTAAACATTGGTGAAACGAGTGGTGGATTCTTTCAGGCGGCTGGAAGAGTCGGCAGCTTCACTCGAAGCTTCATCAATATCTTTGACAGATGCCGATAATTTTTCCAGTTCCTTTTCAATATTATCGTTTTGATTTTTTGTTTTATGCATGGCCTGCTGGATTTCGTCGAAATGTTCATCCGTATTAGTAAGGCTGTCTGCCCCTCTGTCCACGAGTTCAACAATGCTGTCGACAGCGGTGGTCACTTTTGCGCTCTGTTCTTTCGTGTTTTCGATCAGTTCGGCAATTCTGGATGTCGATGATTTGGTCTGGGACGAAAGTTTTCTGATTTCGCCTGCAACCACCGCGAACCCTTTGCCGTGTTCACCGGCGCGGGTGGCTTCGATGGATGCATTCAGGGCGAGAAGATTGGTCTGTTCAGATACTTTATCAACGAGTTCAATGACTTCATTCATCTGGGATGATATATCATTTAACTTCCCGACGTGTTCGGAGATATTGCTGACACTGCTGCTGACGTCATTCATATCTGTATGCAGCGACTGCAGCTGTTCTTTTCCGGCATCGGAGCGCTGCTGGGACTGTACGGCCAGTTCCCTTCCTTCTTTGGCCATCTCCATCGTTCCGGCCGCCTGTTCATTCAGCTGTTTGACCGCTTCACTGGTGCGTCCGGAAAGCCCGGCCAGTTCATCGGCAGTGGAACGCACGTGACGCGCGAGTTCTTTTTCAGATTCGGCGTGTTTTTCGCGGATGCGTTCATGTTCCTGTTCATATTCCTCCAGTACGATCTGCTGTTCCATGCTGATCAGCTTGCTGACTGCCATGACAGATTCAAAAAGGTCGGCGCGGTTATCGAGGTGCTGTTCCAATGTGTACATCAGGGACATGTACAGTTTTTCGAAAGCCCCCATATACCACTTCGTCTGCAGACCAACCTGCACATGCGCATAGGCAATCCGCCTCCGTTTTTCCAGAAAATCTTCGTCGATACGTCCGGAGAACATTTCCTTGATGTGCTGCTTAAACGTCTGTTTGAGCCGCTCGACACTGCTGTGTTCTTTTATAATGGAAAGAAGGCCGGGCTGAGCGGTCACCGCGTCATAAAATTCATTGGTGATATCTGTGATGTGTTCCTTTACGAGAGGTTCCAGTGATTTAATAGTACGAAGGTCGTGTTCCGATAATGAAATTAAATCCGCCTGCCGTTTCAGGTCTTCATGATTCCCAAGCTCAAGACTATACCCCTGAATGTCCGTTGCAACGGCCACATCCTGTTCTTTTTTTGAAAATGGAAGTCCGAATTTCATCGTTTTAACCGTCCCCTTATGTAAGCATTTAACATATACCTGTTACTAATTATTTCGGCACAAAGTTTCAAATATTTACCGGCTTTCTTACGAAAAGAGAAAATATCGAGTACAATGGAAGAGGTTTTTTAGGGAAGGTGTTCTGGTTTATGAAAGCTTATCTATTATTACTTCTTACAGCTGTGATTTTTTCCGGCAACATAATCGTAGGCAAGGCCATCAATGATCTTCCGCCATACACGATTGCTTTTTTCCGGACGGCGATTGCGTTTCTTGTTATTCTGCCTCTCGGGTGGAAAGAAGCGAAACGGTATAAAAAAACCTTCCAGAAAGAATGGAAGGCTGTTCTCGGGATGGCGCTGACAGGTGTCGCTTTTTTTAATTCCTTTATTTATGCTTCCCTGCAGTTCACCAGTTCGACTAATGTCGCGATTATGGAAGCGTCGATCCCCGTTTTCACCATTCTATGCAGCATGGTGTTTTTACACGAACGGCTGGATCAAAAGCAGTGGCTGGGGGTCGTGCTCTCCCTTGGCGGCGCCGTCTGGGTCATTACGGAAGGGTCTTGGGAGCTGATCCGCAGCCTCGGCTTTAATACGGGGGATGTGATCATGCTTGCGGCGGTGGCAGCCTGGACGGCCTATTCGATTCTCGTCAAATTCCACATGATGAAACTTCCTGTCTACGGCAGTCTTGTGGTCATGCTCGCGATTGCCAATATTACACTGCTCCCGATCGCCGCTGTTGAATGGAGCCTGGGCGGCTTCCCTGCTGTCTGGCAGCCGGATCACATGATGGGACTGCTGTATCTCGGGATTTTTCCCTCGCTGATTGCCCTCGTCTTTTGGAATAAAGGGGTGGAGGAGGTCGGTCCCTCCCAGGCTTCGGTGTTTCTGAACCTCCTCCCGGTCTTTGTCATGGCAGGATCTTTTTTGTTTTTGGGAGAAACGGTGACGATGGTACAGGTTCTCGGTGCTCTTGTTGTGATTACCGGTGTCTTTCTGACGACGAATGTGTTCTCTTCCAGTCGTTACGTCACGAAGAAATAAATTCCCCGCCGTTAATATGAACGGCCTGACCGGTCATATAGGAAGATTCTTCAGAGGCAAGAAACACATAAATACCGGCGTGTTCAGATGGCTGCCCGGGACGTCCCATCGGACTGTTCGTGCCGAACTGTGCCACCTGGTCTGCTGGAAACGTGGACGGTATTAAAGGGGTCCAGACCGGGCCCGGGGCGACCATGTTGATACGGATTCCTTTCTGCACCAGGGGCTGGGCGAGACTTCGTGTAAAAGAGACAATGGCTCCTTTGGCCGCGGAATAATCGATCAGCTGCGGGTGCCCGCGGTAGGCGTTAATGGAGGTGGTGCTGATAATGGAACCGCCTTCTTTCATAAAAGGAATAGCGGCTTTGGTAACATGGAAATAAGAGAAAAAATTTGTCTGGAATGTTTCTTCCAGCTGCTCGGTCGTGATCTCGGAGATGTCATTTCGAACATATTGCACCGCTGCGTTGTTCACGACAATATCAAGGGTGCCGAACGTGTTCACTGTCTGCTGAACAATGTCTTTGCAGAACGCTTCATCTTTGATATCGCCTGGAATCAGCAGGCACTGCACTCCTTCGGCTTCTATGAGCTGTTTTGTTTCTTCTGCATCGCTGTGTTCATTATAATAGACGACAGCAACGTTCGCTCCTTCTTTCGCATAAACCATCGACACGGCCCGGCCGATGCCGCTGTCGCCACCTGTTACAAGAGCGGTTTTTCCGGAGAGCTTTCCGACCCCTTGATATTCCCCCGGCTGGATGGGAAGAGGATTCATTGAGGCTTCTATACCGGGCTGGGACGGCTGGGTCTGGGCAGGCTGCCTGTTTGTCTGCTGGTACCGAGGGTCTGTCATGGATACTCCTCCTTGATCATAATATATCGTCCTGTCCTTATCCTTCCACAAACTCGTCTAAACAAATCAATGATTTTCCTATAAAATGGGGTGAGGGAGGCATGGCTATGAAAATAACGCTGAAACATGTCCAGGTAAATGTAACGGATATGGCTCAGGATGATGCATAGTATAAGCTGGGGAGGGACAGCCTTGATTACGTTTGCGGCCGCAGCTGCTGTTATCTTTGTGTGTGGATTCATCATTGCACGTATTGTGAATATTTTCTGGAGCTCCTCTTCCATTGCAAGAGACGCTGTCGTTACGCTGTTTCAGGGACTGGCCCTGGCTGCAGTGATTATGATCTGGAAGCTTTTATGAAAAAGAGGAAACCCGTTGATCTCAGGTTTCCTCTTCATTAATGAGTTCGGAGGCAAGCTGCATGATGGTCATATCATCCATCGGCGGGTTGTGCAGGCCGGCGCGGACATCGCGGTAATACCGTTGCAGCGGATTTTTCTGTGAAAGACTTCGGGCACCGGCGATCCGCATGGCGGTATCAACGATGGTAACGGCGTTGTTCACCACACTGTATTTCACAGCGCCAAGCTCCGGTTTCATCAGCTGCCGTTCTTCATACCCGGCCTCATCCCACTTGGAAGCCACACTGTAAAGAAAGTGTCTGTTCTGTTTGGAAAGAAGCTCCATTTCCCCGATTTTCCAGCGTACGTTTGGAAGATCCGAAATTGTTCCGTCGATACTATTCGGCGAATATTCTTTGGCAAAGGACACGGCGTAGTCTTTCGCTGCTTCGGCAATACCTGAATAGCACGCCGGAATGTGCAGCAGCCAGCCGGCTGCCGGCTTATCCCCGGGTGTTAAGTAGGTGACAAGGTTGCCCTGCGGCACAGACACCTGATCAAGCACGAGGTCGTGGCTGCCGGTGCCGCGCATGGCAATGGAGTCCCACGTTTCCTCAACGGCCAGACCGGAGCTGTTTCCTGGAATCAGAAAGTTTGCGACGCTTTCATCCTTTTCGAGAGTAGCGCTGACGACAAAGTAATCAAGCACCGGTGCCATCGTCGCAAAGGTTTTCCGCCCGCTGATCTTCCACTGCCCGTTTTCGTGTACTGCGGTGGTTTCCGGCTTTCCGCCTCTTGTTGGACTGCCTGTGGCGGGTTCGGTTGCGGTATTATTCAGGAGCGCTCCGTCTTCGAGCACTTCCCTGCAGAAGGAAGCATACACGTCTTCCGGCCAGCTCTTCTGTTCGCCAAGGTTCTGGACGATTCCCATATGCCAGCCGATGGACAGTGCCGTCGATCCGTCCGCTTTCCCGATGATTTCCTGCGCTTTCACCAGTTCCAGGAGGGAAATTTCTTTTCCTCCGTACCGCCCGGGGACGGTTAAAGCCGTATATCCGATATTTTTCAGGGTGTCTATATTTTCCACGGGGAAAGAAGCCTCTTCGTCATGCCGGGCCGCTCTCTCCTTAAAAGGCTGTACGTGCTTTTCGAGCACACTCAGCCGCTCCTTCATGCTGGACTGTTTGAATAATTCCATGACTTTATCCCTCCTTCTGCAAATCCTATTTTATTCTATACCAAAGCAGAAGAACACGTCATGTATCCGTGTTTTCTTCCTCAACAAGCTCTTTGATTGTATGCCACTGCTGATTAATTTCTGTATACTGATGAACGGCAAGAACGGAGAGTAACAGCGAAGGCCAGAATGCCTTTCAACAATTCCGTATTCCGGTCTATGACAGCCCTCTCGTACATATGTTTCACGGTATACCATAGAGCTTTCAACGTGATGAGAAGCATCAATCCTGCTCCTACTATATAAGTTCTATAACGAGACATACTGTCATCCATTGCAAAAGCTTTACGGCCCGTCTCATCCGCGGCATTCTCCGGAATATACAGCGTACGAGAATCGAACCACCCTCTCTGGAAGGTGACTCCTTTGTCTTCCTCTATTTCTTTAATGAATCCGCTGGGGTACCAGCCTTTTTCCAGCATTTGATAGAAAAGATATCCCGCTGCCGCATAGAATGCAATGATCGCACATGTACGTAAGGTAAATTTTACATATTTAAGCATCCCGATATTACGTTCCCTTTGTCTCTAATGTATGGACGGCTGTCAAAAAAGTGTCCCGATCCACGGTCTGCAGGCCGTTATCCCTGGATTTGATGACGTATTCAGGACCATCGGTACTATGCTGAACGAAAGCTTGTAAAATGTCAGCGTGGTCTTGATTTTCGACATTTCGGCAGACTGCCACACCGAGCGGGTAGTGAAGCCCTTCACGCTTCGGCTCAATTGTGACGCCGCGCTGATAGTAGAATGATGTCGCAGGAAACCTGTGGAACAGTTCGCGGAATTCAGCTTCGGTGATCTGATGGTAATGAAAAGGGGAGCTGCTCGGCTTCCCGCGGCCCTGCCCGAACGGCGTTGACAGTACCAGAGTGCCGCCGGGGCGGAGCAGGTTCAGGATGTTGTGTAAAAACGTCTGATCATCCGGCACATGTTCGATCGTTTCAAACGATAGAATGGTGTCAAATGTTCCGAGTTCGTCCCCGATATGCGGATCAAGCGCATCCGCGGTCTGAAAGGTAAGAAGCGGATGATAATAGTGTTGTTTGGCGTAGCGGATCGTCTCCGGATCGACATCCACTCCTATGATTTCATGAATCTCTTTTTTCTTTTTCTTGGCAGTCATCTGTGCACCGTAGCCCGTACCAGCCGCGATATCAAGCACCCGCCCTTTTACATAGGGAAGGGCGAACGTGTAGCGTGCCAGGTGTTCGAGAAGCAGGCCGTTTTCCGGCTTCATTTCTTTGGGAATAATTCGTTCTCCTGTATCTTCAAGCATGGATTTCACCACTTTACATATTTTTACGGCTTCCATTGTATCAGAAAACAGCTGGCAGGTGTTGATGGCAGACTAGGGAAGAACATAGTTTGAAAAGGAAAAAACAGCATATCGAGGAAACGAATCAGTACCTGGATCGTATGCTTGAAAAAGCTTTGCCACGTTGGCCGATATTGATGCATGATTGGCGTATAATTTTCATTATTCGACGGGTAAAACAACTTCATTGACCGATAATGAATGATTGGACTGGTATCACCCTCCATTTGACGGGTACATGGCGGTATTCGGCGGATAAGTGAAGACGTTTGACTGGTATATATTCTTTCCCGTTCCTCCGAGCGGCCGGGCGCTGGATCTGACTTCAACAAAATCGTCCGAATCTGACAAATGTCCTGAACCGCATTCCAAATTATCATTCAAATCGTTAGAAGCCGTGCTCGAAACAAAAGAGATTTTTGAACGGCTGACTGAGGCGGCCAAAGAAATGGTGGAAGCCATGAGCGCGATTTTCAGTGACGTTGGCAACATGAATGAGAAAAAAGACAATATCACGGCCAAGCTGGATACTATAAATGCGAGCATTGAACAGGCGGCGTCCGCCAGTGAAGAAATCAGCGCATCGACCGATGAACAGGTGCAGGCGCTGCAGGGAGTAGCCGAAACCGCAGAACAGCTGCAGGAAATGAGTGAATCTGCGGACAAGCAGGTAAGACAGTTTAAAATAAAAGAAGAGCATCACGGAGAAATGTAAGTGTTACATCCGGCGTACAGGATTACCGTACGCCGGTTTTCACCATAAAAAATTAAATTTATTTTTAACGTTTAAAACAGCAGGTGAAGCGCTCTCATGCTGCAGTCCCTATAATATGACTATTTTCTTATTTTTTGTTTTTCGATAGAATGGCATTTGTAATCACTTGGACTCATGTATCAATAACAGATGGGGGTATTTGCATGAAAGGAAATATGACGCTGCGGAAAAAGATGCTTGCGATCTTCATTCCGCTGGTACTGATATCTGGGGCAGCTGTTTCAGCGGTATCCTATTTTACCGCTAAAGATGACCTTGAAAACGCGCTGGAAGAGAATATGACCGCCACCAGTGCGGAATTGACGGAAGCAACAGAGAGACGGTTTGTCGGTCATCAGCGGATTGGAGATAATTTGTCGTCTCTGTTGAACAGTCAGGGAACGTCTATGGAAAAAGAAGAAATGGCGGACGTCCTGGAAAATATGATCTGGAACAACGAAGACACGCTGGGGGCAGGTGTCTGGTTTGAACCGTACACCTACAATGAAGATACAGAATATTTCGGGCCGTATGTATATAAAGACGGGGACGAAGCAGTGTACACCGAAATGTATGAAGAACCTGATTACGACTATCCAAGCTATGAATGGTATAAAGCGGGGATGAACTCCGACGGAGAAGCTGTCTGGACGGCACCCTACACGGATGGGGAAACAGGCATTACGATGCTGACGACTGCGGTTCCTTTTCAGAATGATACCGGGGAAACAACCGGTGTCGTCACCGCGGATATTGATTTGACCACCTTGCAGGATCATATCGGCTCGGCGGACATGAACGGTTCCGGTTTTGCTTTTTTAACGGATGAAAACGGGCAGTACATTGCTCATCCGAACCGGGACAAAGTCATGTCGGCGGGTGTCAGTGACGAAGAAGAGTTCGGCGGAGCGTTTTCCACTGAGGTGGAAGAGATTCAGAGGCTCGATTACAATGGCGAAGAACACCTTGTCTATCAGCAGAATCTCCCGACAACAGGGTGGACATTATCTCTTGCAGTGCCGGAAACGGAACTGTATGCACCGCTCAATCAGCTGTTGACCCAGCTGGTCATTTATACCGTGGTGGTGGCACTGCTTGGATCTATCGTCATCTTCCTGTTTTCCGGACGATTGACCCGTCACCTGAACACATTGAAAGAAAAGATGGGACGGGTGAGTGAAGGCGACCTGACCGTGAACACATCGATTGATTCCAATGATGAAGTAGGGGTACTCGGCCGGCAGTTCAACAAAATGACCGAAGACATGAACGATCTGCTGACTTCCATGCGGGATACGGTGTTTACGCTGAGAGAGTCATCGGAGCAGATGAGTGCCACCTCGGAAGAAACAACAGCTTCCAGCCAGGATATTAACAAAGCGATTCAGGATGTAGCAGCAACGGCTACAACGATGTCCGAGCAGACCGAAGAAACGAACCAGGCTTCCGGGGAACTCGCGTCTTCCATTGAAAATATTACGAAGCGGGTGGAATCAGTCAGGGAACTGAGCGAAAAGCAGGAAGCGGACCACAAGGACGGTCTCGAACAGATGGAAACCCTCCAGCACGCTTCCGAGTCTGCCGCTGAACAGACAGATAAAGCCGGTTCAACGGTGCAGGAACTGTCGGAGCATGTTCAGAGCATTGAATCGGTGATCGCAAGCATTGAGGATATTTCCGAACAGACGAACCTGCTGGCGCTGAATGCGAGCATTGAAGCCGCGAGAGCCGGGGAGCACGGTAAAGGGTTTGCGGTAGTCGCCGGCGAAGTCCGGAAATTGTCGGAACAGACGACAGATATGACAAGCCAGATTCAGGAACGGATCACTTCCGTGAAACAACAGTCTCAGGAAGCTGTCGTTTCCATGAAAGATGTGCAGGATTCCAACAGTAACCAGAAGGAAGCCGTGCTCGAAACAAAAGAGATTTTTGAACGGCTGACGGGCGTGGCAAGAGAAATGGCGGAGGCCATGAATGCCATATCCGGCGATGCGGCAAACATGAACGAGAAAAAAGAGAACATCACGGAAAGACTGGACAATATCAACGCAAGTATTCAACAGACCGCGTCGGCGAGCGAAGAAATCAGCGCATCAACCGATGAACAGGTACAGGCGCTCCAGGGAGTGGCCGAAACCGCGGAGCAGCTTCAGGAAATGAGTGAAGAAGCCGACAAGAAAGTACGCGCATTCCACATTCAGGAGCAGGAGAAAGAACAGCCGGAGGAAAGTCACGACAGCCATTAATGGCAGTATTCGAGAACGGCAGCGGCATCAATACTCGCCGCTGCCGTTCTTCTTTTTTACATGTCAATGGTTTGTGATTGAAATTCATGTCCGGAATGATAGGATGGATATGATAGATTGTCATAAGAAATGGTGGAGAAAACGATGAAGATAGTAGAAGCGGCACCAGCAGAAGCCGAAATCGTCAAGGTTGTCATGCAGCGGGCGTTCGCGGAATACAGCAGCGAAGCTGTTCCATCCGGGGCGATGAATGAAACCACCGCCTCCATTCAGGCGTCGATAGCAAACGAAGAGGAGACAGCTGCCTTGTGCTATGTGGGAACGAGAGCAGCTGGTGTGGTCAGGGTGAAAGAGGAAGAAGAGGCCCTCTACTTTTTCCGATTGTCGGTTCCTCCGGAGGAGCGGGGAAGCGGTATTGGAACGGCGCTTATCCGGTGGGTGGAAAGCAAAGCATTGCAGCTAAAAAAAGAAACGGTGTACTGTAAGGTGCGGGCCTCAACGCCTCACAATGTAAGGCGGTATGAGCGGCTCGGATACCACATTTATGACACGTATACTGTGGAAAGACCGGACTGGCCGGCTTTTGATGTTATCGCGATGAAAAAGAAGATACCGGTGGAGCAGTCTGCCCATGAATAGATGGAGTAAGCTGCTTCCCGGTGTTTTCAGTTTTCTGTTCTGGACGGCCATTGTGCAGCCCGGCTTGATACAAGCTGCCCTTGCAGCAGCGTTCTTTGTCATTGTCCCCGCTGTGTTGACTGTATCAACTGTGGCTCTGCCCGGATGGACAGGTTTGTATTGGTTTGCTGCTGCCTGGAGCGGCGCTCTTTCCATGATGCTGGAAACGGGAATAAGTGCGATGCTGCTTTCCGTTGTATGGTTTCTGTTTACTGGATTTACTGCCTGGAATGGTATGCGGAGGCTGATGGCGAGAGGGGTGGCTCCTTTGGAGGAAACCGCAGTCGATGCCGGGTTTATGTATATTGCTGTCGGTGGAGCCTGGTTTGTTCTATCCAGAGCGGGAGCAGCTCCATTGCTTCCATACTCTGACGTTATTGTAAATTTGACGGCGGTTCATTTTCACTATGCTGCATTTCTGCTTCCGGTATTAACAGGATTGTTGGGGCGGCACCATTTTCATAAAGGAAGTCCCGGCCGGCGGTCTTCCTACCGGTTGTTGACAGCAGGAATACTGACCGGCCCGATTTTGACAGCGGCTGCAGTTGATCAGGGTCCCCCTCTTGAAGCGGTCCTTGTAGCTGTTTATGTGGTATTCCTTTACTGGTTCGCGGTATGGAGTATAAAGGCGGCGTTATCGATGCCGTATTCTGTCAAAGGGGTCATTATCGTTTCTTCTGTCGTGCTGATCTGGACAATGACATTGTCGATTCTCTACAGTACTGGTCGTGCGGCAGATTTTTTTGTGATTGGTATCGGAGGGATGATCCCGTGGCACGGTGCCTGGAATGCGTTTGCTTTCTCGATTCTTGCATTGATCGGCTGGTCTCTCCTATCACCCAGCCCCCGGGCGGTTTATCATTCATTTCCTGTCAGCAGAATGCGGGGGAAAGCTTATATTGCCGAAAAAATAGTACAGAATCTGCCGTTGAACGAAGCCGGGGGCCTGATTTCTTCCTGGGATGTATATAAAAGAGAAAGGTTTGACCCGGAGACGCTTTCTCCGCTTGTGTCCTGTTTTCACACGAATACGGGACAGTTCCATATGGAAGCATACATAAATTGGCGTTTTTCTCTCCTCTATAATGTTTCTTCTTTTTTTACCAATAAAATGAGACAGATTAATATTCCTGCATCAGGAAAAAGAGAAATGAAAGGAAGGGTGTACAAGACTGATGAACAGCAGGACGGGCGCCCCGCTCCGCATGTCTGGTTGCGGAACCTGGCGGATACAGGCAGTCCGGTATTCACAGCTGTGTACTCTTATCATACAAAAGAAGATGTCACGTATTTCAACATTGCCCTGCCCCTTCCGGCCGGTGTGATGACTGGTATTCTCCGGCCGGAGCATGGAGAAGACGGCGCGCTTGTTCTAACAAGCTGCAAACGACCAGATCTCCGGGGGGATGAGGGTATTTATATCACGATAGGCAGGTGGACCTGGAAAACTCCGTTGAAGGAAGTATTTTATATGCGGCAGATAACGGATAAGATGCTGGAAGCCGATCATTCCATGTCGATCGGCCGGTTTCGTTTTCTTAGAATCAGGTATTATTTACCGTTGATTGAAAGGCCGGAGACGCAGCGTGACGGCGCTGGACGATCCGCAGACGAATGAAAAAACCGACAGCCGCTGACGTTAATCCCACTGTAATACCGACCCACCAGCCGAAAGGGCCGAGTGCGGTGTGAGCCGCCAGCACATAACCGGCCGGCAGTCCGAACAGCCAGTATGAAACAAAGGAAGTGAAAAAAGGGATAGTTACATCCTTATATCCCTGCAGTACGCCCTGCAGCGTGGACTGGGCGGCGTCGGAAAACTGATAAAAGATGGCAAACACGAGAAACTGTCCCGCAAGTGCTGCCACTTCAGGGTTATTGGTGTAAATCCAGCCGATGTCCTGTCGGAACACGTAGATGAAACTGGAAGAAACAAAAATAATGCATACGGCCGCTCCAACCCCGATCCGGGTATACTGTTTCGCGTGCTCCAGGCGGCGGGCTCCGATTTCAAATGCAGTCACAATGGTTAAAGCAAGCGACATGCTTAACGGAATCATAAATATGATGGATGTGAAACTGAATGCTGCCTGATGGGCGGCAATGGTAATGGTATCAAACATTGCACCCATAAAGAGGGTGACGGCGGAAAAAATACTCGCTTCAAAAAACAGGGAAAGACCAAGGGGTATCCCGATACGAAGCTGTTTTTTCCAGGCTGTCCACGAAGGAGCCGTCCACTGTTTAAAAATACGGTACGGCTTCATCATGTCCACCCGGAACGTCATCACAACGCTCAAAACCAGAACGCACCCGTATGATAAAGCAGTGGCATACCCCGCCCCGACTCCTCCCATTTCAGGAGCACCGAATTTCCCGAATATGAAACAGTAGTTAAACAGAAAATTGAGAGGCAGAACGGTCAGCATAATCATCATGGTTATACGTGGATACCCCTGCGCGTCAAAAAAGTTACGTACCACCATCGAAAGAAAAAACGGAATAATGCCAAAAGACAACCCAATGAGATAGTGTTTGGCCGTGTAGTGTACGGCAGGATCCAGTGACATCACCGAAAGGACAGGGTCCAGGAGTAACCATCCGCCTCCAAGTATAAGAAGACCGAAAAAAATGGCGACATAAAAGCCCTGCGTCACAATGTCGGTGATGCTCCGGCGTTCATTATTACCAAGCAGTTGTCCGATCATGGGCGTAATGGAAAGAAGAACTCCATTCACACCGGTGAAGACGGGGAGCCATAAACTCGAACCGATCGAAACGCCGGCAAGATCGTTTGTTCCGGCCTGCCCGGACATGATGGTATCGATGAGATTCATGCCGAAATAACTTAATTCCGTGACGAGAATCGGCCATAAAATCACCATGAACAATTTTATTTTCCCGAGCAGTTTTTCAGCATGGTACATAGGGAATCCTCCGGGATTTATGGTACGTTACGTAATGGATAATGATAGCAATTTCCTCTATTTTTGGCAAGAGACTAACCTGTGCATCGCAAACGTCAAAGAACATCAAAACTTTTTTAATATAGTATTGAATTTCTATAGCATTTTTGCAGAAGAGGTGAGAAGATAGGAATGCTTTAGGTTCGTATGTCCTGTTTACATCATTTGGAGTGCAAAGAAGGTGATAGGATGAAACCTGCTGCTGCCTATGGAATAACGATACTCGGTGCTTCTTTCTGGGGAGTGACCGGGCTGTTTGTTCAGAATTTATATACATTCGGCTTCTCCCCGCTTGAAGTGGTTACCATACGGATGACCTTGTCGATGGTTATCATGTTTGTCCTGATCGGGGTCATCCGTCCTTATCTTCTGAAAATACACCTGCGGGATATCCCATATTTCATAGGGCTCGGGGTGGTCAGCATTGCCCTGTTTAACTGGTGTTATTTCACGGTGATGGAGCAGGCATCCTTATCTGTGGCCGTAGTCCTGCTTTACACCAGCCCGGTATTTGTAGCCTTGATGTCACGATTTGTCTTTCATGAACCCATTACAGCGAATAAAGTCGGAGCCGTACTTCTCACGACAGCCGGATGCAGTCTTGTAGCCGGTTTTTTTCCGCTCGGTTCCATGAATATAACCTATGCGGTCGTCTTGTTTGGGCTGGCTTCCGGGTTTTTTTGTGCGCTCTACAGCATCATCGGCAAATTTGTAAGCCGCAAATACCATTCGATTACCATTACAGCTTATTCGATGATGAGCGGGGGCCTGTTTCTGCTGCCGGTCAGCGGCATTGAACAGAACCTTGCCCCTTTCACGGAACCGATGGTCTGGGTGTATGCCGTCGGCAGTGTACTGATTTCCACGATTCTGGCGTATGTGTTATATACCGCCGGATTAAAATATATTGAATCGAGTCATGCCGCCATCCTTGCGACCATTGAACCGATTGTCGGGATTATCGTAGGCATCCTTGTTTTCGGTGATCAGCTGTCAGGCTGGCAGAGCGCAGGTATCCTGCTTGTTTTTTCCTCGATTCTTCTCTCGGTCTTTTCCACCGGGCGGAAATTCAGGCCTGGAAAAAAGAAGCCGCGTTTTCACCACCACGGAGATGCCATGTAAGGTTTGGTGTGTGGTAAAATGAGGGTAATAGAAGGAAAAAACGAGGAGGGGATCAGGGATGAAGGTTTTGGTCGCCGGCGCCCATGGGCAAACAGGCCAGCTTCTGGTCAGAATCCTTGCTGAACATCCGGAGCTTGAAGTCCACGCCATGGTTCGTGATTATCATCAGGCAGGAAGGATGAGGGAACTGGGAGCGGATCACATTGTAACGGCGGATCTGGAAAACAATGTGTCAAAAGCGCCGAAAGGTATGGATGCCGTTCTGTTTGCCGCCGGCTCGGGTTCCAAAACCGGCCCTGAAAAGACGCTTGCAGTGGATCAGGTCGGCGCCAAAAAGCTGATCGATGCATCCAGGGCCCAAGGGGTCCGGCACTTCATTATGTTGAGCAGTATTGGAGCGGATGACCCATCTGGTCCCGACAAATATTATCTGGAAGCAAAAGGAACGGCAGATGCCCATCTCGCGGGAAGCGGCCTGAATTACACGATCATAAGAACAGGCTCTCTCACCTCCGAAGCAGGCACAGGGCTGGTCGAAATAAAAGAACGTTTTGATAACAGAGAAGGCCGGAGCGTTTCCAGAGAGGATACAGCCGGGGTTATGGCTGCTGTGTTGACAGAAGCACACGCTGTGAACAAGACGTTTGAGCTGTCTTCAGGAAACGTGCCGATAAAGGATGCTTTGCAGGGGTGTTAAAAACCGGTCGTCCTTTATATATTTCCCGGGAAATGATGTCGAAAAATATACCGGTTCATGAAGTTAGAACGAAAGAGTACTGCGCGGTAGCGGAGTGCTCTTTTTTGTGTGCCCGGCATGCGCACAAGCTATAGGGTTGAAGTCCCGAACGGCGAAGGTCGTTGTAGCCGTTAGCTAAAGGCAAGGGTGTCCATCGCGAGGTGGAATCTGAAGGAAGCCGAAGGCAAATCTCCGACCCGAGGAACACGAATCTCATAGGAGGCTAATCTTCTTGGATGAGGCTGCGAAACAGGCCGAAGCCCGAACGACCAAAGAGAAGGTTAGTAAATGAGGCGGGTATATGGAGAGGAAGGTTGTGCGCTTACCCGGGGAGGTCTGATCGGAACGCCGTACACCTGCGGTAACCAGTTTCACGAGGAACTGCTGAACGATCAGAAGTCAGCTTCGGCCATAGTACCATGTGGTACTAGGACATATGGGAAGGGCCGAATCATGAAAAGAGAGCTCTTTTCCCTGCGTACGTCTTCTTCGAGGACACAGAACATAGCAGCTTTCTGAGAAAGAAGGGGGAATTCCCGGAGGGCTCAGCGAGCGTGGAGGAGAAGGCCACACAAAGGATGGAAAGAGCCACGTGGAGGTTTGAAACCTATGTTGGAAGATGTCTTACATCGTGACAACTTAAATCAAGCTTATCTCAAGGTGATCCAAAACAAAGGAACAGCCGGCGTGGATGGCAGGGACACGACGGAACTGAAACCTCAGATCTCCGAAGAGTGGACCAACATACACGAGGCTTTATTGTCAGGAACCTATCAACCGTCCCCAATCCGCCATGTCAAAATCCCGAAACCGGACGGAGGGCAACGGAAGCTGGGTATCCCGACGGTCATGGATCGCCTGATCCAGCAGGCTTTAAACCTTTATCTTCAACCGATTTATGACCCTGCGTTCTCGGAACACAGTTACGGATTCCGTCCGGGCCGGCGGGCTCATGATGCCGTTCGAAAGGCGAAACAGTATATCAACGAAGGATATACATGGGTGGTTGACATTGACCTGGAGAAATTCTTTGATACCGTCAACCACGACCGCCTGATGCGGACCTTGAGCCACCGGATCCAAGATGGACGGATCCTCCGAATCATCCGGAAATACCTACAAGCCGGTATGATGGATCAAGGTGTTGTCCAATCAAATAGAATGGGAACACCGCAGGGAAGTCCGTTAAGTCCCCTCCTCTCCAACATTGTATTGGATGAATGGGACAAAGAAATGGAGAAACGCGGCATACGCTTCGTGCGATACGCCGACGACTGCCAGATTTACGCCGGCTCCCGAAAAGCGGCGGAACGCATTTTCCGGAAGATGACCCGGTTCCTGGAGAAAACGATGAGGTTGAAGGTGAACCAAACGAAAAGTGCGGTGGACCGACCCTGGAAACGAAAGTTTCTGGGATTCAGCTTCACCGCTTCTTCCAAAGGGAATTCGAAAATCCGGATTCATCGACAATCACTGGAACGGGCCAAAGACCGCATCCGAATGATTACGTCCCGACGCTGGAGCATTTCCATGGACGACCGTATAAAGAGACTGAACCAGTTTCTTGTCGGGTGGAGGAACTACTTCGCTCTGGCAGAAACGCCAACGCCATTCCGAAGAATGATGGAATGGATACGCCGGAGACTCCGTATGATCCAATGGAAAGAGTGGAAAACACCGAGAACGAGAAAGAGGAAATTGCGTGGACTGGGGGTATCACCCGCTAAAGCCTATGAATGGGGAAATACCAGAAAAGGATACTGGCGGGTGGCCTGCAGTCCAATCCTCCACCATACATTAAACGACGCCTATTGGCGTCGTCTGGGGTTAAAATCGTTGATTTAACGTTTGATTTTCATGAAACCGCCGAGTACGGCCCCGTACGCTCGGTGGTGAGAGAGGACGGGGGTTAGTCACCCCCTCCTACTCAATTTTCAGGAGTTTCATCGTTTCGCTGTGCAGTCTATGCTCCGTTCTTTTGCCAGCGTGAATGGATGGAATCCGATTGAAGTCTATCTATATGGCCTGGTCATCCGGCATTACCAGTGTCTCCTATTTGCATCTCCTTCCGTGGCTTCTCGGAATTTCAGCTGCTCGCCTGTGCCGTTGTCCATCCACTCGTAACCATCAGCCTGCAGGGACTGCTCGTCGAGCCTTATCTGCAGGTTCGTACCATCTCACACTCTGGAATCTTCCGTTTGCTCTCCTGTTTGGCGCAGCCGAACGGCACTTGGATATTTTTTGTTATAGAAGGATTTGTTCCGGGAATGTCGAATCATAACGTAAGATGAAACATTCAGGAAGGGAGGAAACCGGCTATGGGATTTTCCATTGAAATGAACTGGGAAATCATTACGCACAAGCATTCTGAACGGTTGGGAGAACGATCTTTTCGTCTCGTGAAAGATGGGTACCACCTTTATCCGCTGGATACGGCGGTGGATATACAGACTGAAGAAGGGAGACCGCCGTTTGGCACAGCGGTCATTACAAAAGTGGAATGGGGGACCGGCAGGACGACACTGCATTATGAGCTGGTGGCACTGACCTCGGTGAACTAAACAGTGCGCGCCTTTCTATACGTAAATCATGGCATCTGTGCTGCCCTGCATGCTACGCAGCTGATCGGGGTCTGCTATTACCGTCGGCTGAAAATCGATCAGCACCGCCGAGCGTTCCCCGGGACCGTCTCCGGTTCCTTTCTCCACGTCCCCGACAAAATGGGTGACAAGCGGATCATAGACACTGTAAGACTCCAGCGGCTCCTCAAGGTAAAACGACTCCTGGATATCACGTTCCGGAACATCCTCAGGCATTTTCCCTTTGTGCCGGGGAAATGATATGGCATTCATGGCTCCGGAAATATTGCTGCGCCGGATCAAATGGGCGAACGTAAAGGGTTCGCCGTCCTGATGCAGCGTATTAGGGGAAGACACTGCCACATCTCCTTGCTTTTCCACTCTCAGCTTCACAAAATGCACACCTGCATGAAACGGCATCAATGCATCTTCCCGCATCCAGAAGGTTTCCCTGAAATCAAAACGGATCATTTCCTGCAGCAGCCTGTTTTTCATCGAACGCTGCTCCAGCGAAGGAAAGCGCCGGTATTCGCCCGTATATTCCGGATTAAAACTTCCCTGAAAGTATTCGTAGTAAGCCTTTCCGTCGATATGGGTTTCCGGAAGCCACGTTATCTCATGCGTGCCGGGCATCACAAGAGCTCTGGCGTAACGCCGGTACCGGTTTAGATGAGGGGCGTATTCATCCGCAGGCAGATTGTCGAACGCATGCTGCAGTTCCAGGAGATCCTCATTGATCCCCGGATAATGTATTTTATCTTTTAAATGGTAATATTCGTACCCTGCTTTTTTTAACTGACTCACAGGTATGACCTCCATCTCTCATGTTTCCCATAAAAGTCTATCATTTTTTTCTGTCTGCGATAAGAGAAAGCATTTCAAAAAAGAACGATATCCTCTATACTGAAAAGAACATACATTCGATATCAACGAGGAAGGAGCTGTCTGCCATGCCGGTGATTCTGGCAGAGAAACCAAGTCAGGCCAAAGCATACGCCGCTGCGTTCCCGAAAGGGCAGAAAAAAGAAGGGTATATGACCATTCCCGCCTGTCCGGCTTTTCCGGAAGGAGCGGTGCTGACCTGGGGAATCGGCCACCTGATCGAACTGAAAAGCCCGGCGGAATACGAAGCATCATGGAAACGCTGGAGCCTGAATCATCTGCCGATGCTCCCGCAGACGTTTGAATTCCGTCCTTCACAGAAAACGAAAAAGCAGTTTCAGATTGTGCGCCGCCTTCTGAAACAGGCGGATTATATTGTCGTTGCCACCGATTGTGACCGGGAAGGGGAAAATATCGCACAGAGCATTATCCAGGAGGCCGGAGTATCTGATAAACCGCAGCAGCGGCTCTGGATTAACAGCCTTGAAAAAGAGGAAGTGAGAAAAGGGTTTGAACGCCTGCGGGACGGAAAAGTATTTCATCCGTTGTATCAGGAAGCGCAGGCGCGCCAGATTTCAGACTGGGTCGTCGGCATGAACGCCAGCCGGCTCTACACGTTGCTGCTAAAAAACAAAGGGTTGAACCACGTATTCAGTGTCGGACGGGTGCAGACTCCGACCTTGAAATTGATTTACGACCGCCAGAAGGAAATCGAACAGTTCGTCCCGGAGCCTTATTATGAGATCAAGGCTTCCTTTGAAACAAAAGCAGGGTCCTATAAGGGAAAAACGAACAAAACATACGGAACGCAGGAAGAAGCGGAAAAAACGCTGAGCGCGCATAGCATCGGTTCAGAAGAAAAAGGAAGCATTGAAGCGGTCGATGTAAAGGAAAAACGGATCAAACCACCGATGCTTCATTCTCTCTCCAGTCTGCAGACACTCGCAAATAAAAAGTATAAATACAGTCCGTCCCGAACACTCGAGATTGTGCAGAGCCTGTATGATGAACCGCTGAAACTTGTCACATACCCGAGAACCGACACTCAGCATATTACGAACAGCGAATACGCCTATGTCAAACAGAACATTTCGGCATGGCAGCAGATCACCGGAGACGATTTTCACGCCGAAGAGCCGCGTGCCAAAAAACGTTTTGTCGATGATAGCAAGGTAAAGGAGCACCATGCTGTCATTCCGACCAAAAAAGTTCCAACAGACGCCGTCATGCAGAAGTTGACGACAGAACAGAAGAATATATATACCGAAATCGTAAAAAGTGTACTCGCCATGTTTCATCAGGATTATGTGTACGAAGAGACTGTGGTTACGACGGATGTGAAAGGTCTGTTGTTTTACAGCAAGGGAAAAGTGGACAAACAACGGGGCTGGAAAACCTTATTCGACAGCGGGAGCACCTCTTCCAAACAGCAGCTTCCGGAACTGCCGCCGGTTGAAAAAGAAATGCAGGCCAAAGCATCCGTGCAGATTGAAAAAGATATGACAAAGCCGCCGAAACCCTACACGGAAGGCAATCTGATCAATATGATGAAAACGTGCGGAAAGCTGGTGGAAGAAGATGAAAAAGCAAAAGCCGCGCTGCAGGAAGTAGAGGGGCTTGGTACGGAAGCCACCCGCAGTGGTATTATTAAAACATTGATCCGCCAGGAATATATCAAGGTTCAGAAAAATGTCGTACATGTCACCAAAAAAGGGGAGATTCTCTGCGAGGCGGTGCAGGGTTCATTATTGTCCAAACCGGAAATGACCGCCAAATGGGAGCTCTTTCTGCGTAAAATCGGAGAAGGAGAGGCAGAAAAACAGACATTTATCGATAACACGGCCGCTTTTACAAAAAAACTGGTGGATACGGCAGCGCAGGAAGTGGAAAACGTGCAGATCCCCGAAAGCGGCCTGCCGGCGCCGAAAAAAGGAACAGGGAAACGCCGCAGTGTGGCGCCGATTGCAGCGTGCCCTTCCTGCGGGAAAGGAAGCATTGTCCTGCGGAAATCCTTTTACGGCTGCACGGAATACAGCAATGGCTGCAGGCAGACATTCAACCGGACCATTCTTGGAAAAACCATTACCAAAGCCCATATCCGGGCGTTATGTGAAAAAGGAAAAACCCCGGTCATTGAGGGTTTTCAGGGTAAACGACCATTTAATGCTGCGCTCGTATGGAGCAACGGAAAAACGGAATTTTCTTTTCAGTCCCAGGGGGAGTAACCGAAAATGAGGACCGCTTTCCGCAGGGGGGATAGCGGTGCGGCCCTTGTGGGTCAAGATCGGATTTCTTTCCGTACAAATAATAAATAAGCGATACCGAAGCAGATAAACGTGCCGGCAATTAACGTTGTCAGATGTGGCCAGATAACCAGCAAGCTTTGCTGCAGCGGCAATGGTGTCGGAATGGAACCAGCAACCTGGCTCATGGATAGCGGTCCGGTCGAACGGATTTCCGGAGTTAGTAACACCGACGTGATGTTGCTGTAAATCTGGTTTGGTGACAGCCGGCTGAATATAGATGTCCATGCGGATGGACTCCCTTCAGCGTTTGATCCGCTGAACAGCTGCAGAATGATCGTGTAAAACACGGAAAAGAACAACCAAATAGCGATACATGTCAAGGCAGAAGTGGCCGGCTGTCTGAACAAGGTTGAAAAGATGATGGATACATTGATCCAGAAAGCAATGTAGATAATGGTAATCACAGTGAAAATCAAAATGCGCAGGAATTCTTCGAAGCTTGGAGGAATGCCTATAAACCAGATGCCAAAGCCGATCATCAACAGGCTGAGAATACTGGACATAATGGATACAACAAGTACAGCAGCAAAGAACTTGGCATTGATAACCGCATCTCTGGGAATTGGTTGAGCCAGAATACGACTTAATGTACGCTTGTTCATTTCTGCATTAATAGCATCAAAACCAAGCGTGATACCGATAAGAGGACCGATAAGCCCCAGCAGGGCAAAATAAGGCGGGAGGTTTCCGCTTGACAACGTAAAAATTTTCAAAAACAACGTTGCTGTACCAGGATCCAAATCAGCAGCCGCCTCACGAATATTGGAAAGGACGACGTATAGAGAACCCGCGCATATCAAAAACACGAGCGCAAAAAGAACAATAAAACGAAAGCTGCGGATGTGATCGGCCAGTTCTTTTTTTACGAGAACGATAAAAGGCTGCCATGTTGATTCCTCTCTGTCTTTCAGCAATACGTTTTTCATTCAGCTCCCCCTCTCTTCTGTGAAATACCGATCATAAATATCCTGAAGTTCATAGCCTTGTTTGTTGAATTGCCGCAGAGTGAGCGCGCGTCGGGAAACCCATTCCAGAAAAACATGTTCAAATTCAATGGGAAGCGTAATGCGGGAATTCGTTTCAAATTGTACGTATCCTTCCGAAAGTTCTTTCAGTTTTTCGCGGTCTTCTGAGGAAAGAGAACGATCAAAAATGATATCAAATGAAACATCTGTCTGGTCGAATAATTCATGACTCAATTCTTCAATTGTTCCAGAGGCAAAAAGGGATCCGTTCATAAACAGTCCAACCCGGTCGCAGATGGATTGAACCTGTTCCAAGTGATGGGAGGACAAAAGGACTGTTAACTGTTTTTCCTCCCGGAGGTTCCGTATCAGCGCTAATAATTCCTGTACCCCTTTTGGGTCAATGCCAAGAGTTGGCTCGTCCATGATAATAATATCCGGATCCTTCATTAAAATATCGGCAAGCCCCAGACGCTGTTTCATTCCTCTCGAATAGGTTTTGACTTTCGCATCTTTGGCATAGTCCAAATAGACTTGTTGGAGCAGTGATTCTGCATTGTCCCGGGCCTGTTTTTCTGAAAGGTGATTCAGACGGGCGGTGAAAAGTAGATTCTCGATTCCGGTCATGTCTTCATAGAAACCAACTTGATCCGGGAGATAGCCGGTAATCCTTTTTACACGTATCGGCTCTATCTGGGAATAGAACCCGCCTACTTTGATCGTTCCGGAGTCAATGGATGTTAAACCAAGCATGGATAGAATGGTGGTCGATTTTCCGGCGCCATTTGGTCCAAGAAGTCCGAAGATCTCTCCTCGTTCAATATTTAAGTTCAAATTCTTTACAGCGGTAGTGGAACCATAGCTTTTGTTTAACTCTTCGATTTGAACAATCGAATGGTTCATCATTATCTCCTCCCATAACGGCGGATGATGAAGTAGATGCCTGCTGCAGTCAGGACAATAATAGCTGCACTGATCCATCCCCATACTCCTGTTTTCTGTACAGACATACGCAGATCGATACTGTCACTGACCTGAGCACCTTCTGCAGTTATTGTGGATACATAATCGCCCGCAATAGCGTTGCCGCTTGCGTTAATCTCAGCTTGAACGGTTGCCTGACTGCCGGGTTCAATGGCCGGGATGGAAGAAGGATCAAACGAAATATCCCAATTTGGCGGCGCCTGTGCAGATAAAGTCTGCTCCTGGATAGGGATAGTGCCGGTATTTTTTACGACAAGGTCGATGGTCCGGCTTCCCCCGATATTCAGTGTCGTATTGAGTTGACCGGAAGGCGTTGACAATTCCATGCCGTACTGCCCTGTAATGCTGGCTTCAAATGTCTGCGAGGCGGAAGTTCCGCCGGCGGAGGCGGTTACATCAAAAGAATAATTTCCAGCTTCAATCTGATTCGGGGGTGTGGCAGTTACGGTGACTGTTTTTTCCTGATTGGATGGCACCGATACGGAAGATACACTTTCTCCGTTTGATTCATACTGTACCGACCATCCTTCCGGGGCTGACGCTTCCATGGCATAGACCTGTTCTTCCGCCGTGCGGTTGCGGAGGTTGGCTTGATAAGTGAATTCTGTTTCTGAATCTCCTTCTAAATTCGGCTGTTCGCTGGAGAATTCTGTCTGATATACGCCTTCCTCCTGGACTGTTACTGAAAGCGAAATCGTGTCACTTGGGCCGTCTGCATTGGCTGCCTGCACTTCAAAGTTATACGTACCTTTTTCCACCTCAAGCGGAACTTCCAGTTCGAGTGCAAAAGACTGCGGGGAGCCCGGTTGAACCGTAAGCTCATTCAATTGAAATCCACCCGCGGTCAATGTGTAGGACCATCCTTCCGGCAGTCCCTGAACAGAAAGATCTGCTGTTTGGATGGCACCGGTGTCGTTCATGACCTGCATATCATAGTTGATAGTTTCTCCGGGTGTAACTGCAATACCCGAAAAAGGACTATACAGTTCAAATCCGTTCACAGCCTGAACCGCGGGGGGGTGGGAAGCGAAGAGAATGATGCCCATGCTGAAAATAAGCATGACAAATTTTTTTAGCATAAAGAACAACCTCCTTCATCATTGTCTGTTCTTCATACGCAGGAAAAGTTTGATTGGATGAAGATATTAAAAAATTTTTTGCTATGGATTATGCTTTTTGATTAAACTTAAAGATAAAAGATATAAAGACAAAGGAGTTTCAAAGTGAGGTATGATCCAGATACGGCTGATGCATTTCTAAAAATGGCTGATAAAACCGAAGAACGATTTGTTCTTTTTTATGAGACCTACTCACCAATTGCTTATACGATAGCGCTGAAATTATTAAAAAATGAAAAAGATGCAGAAGATGTCGTTCAAGAAGTCTTTATTGAGATATTTCAGACTCCTGGTCAGTATGATGGACAACGTGGATCGGTTCGTGCCTGGGTGGCAGTAAAAACCCGTTCACGCTGTCTCGATCGTCTTCGGAAAAAGGAGGAAACAGTCAAGGATGAAATAGAGATAGAATCAAAGGAACAGCTGGAAGAGGATGTCCTCCGCAGAATCGAATGGGAAAAGACGAAAACATTTCTCTCCAAGCTTCCGGAACGACAGAGACAAGCGGTTATCGGAAATTACCTCTATGACCAGTCTCACGCTCAGCTTTCCGAAAAGCTGAACAAGCCTTTGGGAACGGTAAAATCCTGGGTGCGCCAGGGATTGCGTGGTCTCCGGAAACAATGGTTTGAGGAACGATCAAGAGGGAAGGATAAGGATAAGTATGACGTGTAAGCATTATCAAGAGCAGATACTTGTGGATTATGCGTTGGGCGGTCTCTCTGAAGCAAGCCACAAACAGGTTCGAAACCACCTGCAAACATGCCCGGACTGCTCTCAATGCGTGATGGAATGGAACCATCTGCTGGAAGATTCGGAAAAAGATTGGAGGAAACCATCTGAAAATGTAAAACACACCATTTTTCAGAAAACAATCAGCCGCAAGTGCGGATCAACAGATAAAAAACGACGTGGTGGTACTGTACTTGCCGCAGCAATACTCTGTATTGCTACCGCCCTGCCTCCGTTATTGAATACAGAACAAGAAAATAGTATTCCGGGAACTTCCACGCTTTCATTTCTCCATGAGCCGGGGACAAATTTGTACACGTCAACTTCTGCTGTGGGTACAGGTTCACGAGGTTACGTCTGGGTGAATGATGTAAGCGGAGAAGTTTATGTCTTTGTGGAAAATTTAAATAAAGATAACCCTGAAGCACAAGTTCACACCCAGAATAACGAGGTCATTTCAATCGGCAGTATGAACGCGAAAGAACAAGGTGGTCAGGTTTACAGCCATAAGGAAGTGAGTGATGAACCAGAATATCTGGTGGTGAAATCAATTGACGAAAATGACGTGGAGATTTTTCCGTTGGACCATTTTCTTGATTATGGAGATTTGAGATAAAAAGGGCGCATCGGCTTACATTATACAAAGGAGCTGTGACCAGTATAGGATATTAGCAGCCCTCTTAATAATGACTCTCCTTGGTCAATTGTAACCAAGAGTTATACGACGTGAGAAGACGGAGCAGGGCCTTTTTACCCGAGCTCCGTCTTTTGAAGTTGTTTCGTTTTGCCAAGCCTGGTTCTTAAACCGTTACCGGTCCTTCTGTCTGGAGCGGCGGTACGACAAGCCACCCTTTGTCTTTATTCATCTGCAGCAGTTTCGCTCCTGTCTGGACTTTGGTGGTATGATACCGGTCAAACAACATGGCGATATCTTCCCGGAGAGACTGGCCGATCATTTGGCTGCAGGCCATCATGCCGCTGGTGATATCTCTGGAAACGGCAGCGGATATTTCCGCATCATTAAACCGTGCTCCCGCCGGGATGCTGTCCATATCGGAGTAAGCCCGCTCCGGCGGAGACGGTGGAAGAGTGGTCCCGTTTGATTTTAAAAGCTCTTCGATTTCTGTTTCTTCTCTTTTTGCCTGATCGACGATGCTTTCCAGCAGTTTGAATAAATCAGCGTCGCCTGTATGGTTCATCCAGGTTTCATAACCCGAAATGATACCTTTGACACCGTTTAGATATGACCATGCGCCGAAAATTTCCCCGTAATGCATCGGTTCGTCCTGTGGATGTCCGCCTAAAATACCCATGATGAATGGCCCCCATGCTTTTAAATTTTCCAACTCTCTGACCGGATACTGCTGCTGAAGAACAGAGCAGGCCGGCCTTTTTAGCATACGGAAGTGAAAAGAATTTATGAGGGAGGGAGGCATCCAATTTTTAGACAAAGCAGTGGTCTGCGTCTATAATACAAACAGGGATTATACTGCAGTCTCTACACGGTACAAACGGAGTTTGGGGTGAACAACGTGAAATGGCTGATCGTTATAACGGCAGCGGTTTTTGAGATCGGCTGGGTGATCGGGCTGAAATATGCAGGAACGGCCGGAGAATGGGTGTTGACAGCAGTATGTATGTATATCAGCTTTCATCTTCTTATTGCTGCCGGGAAAACGCTCCCCGTGGGAACAGCGTATGCAGTGTTCGCCGGGCTTGGCACAGCCGGTACAGTGATGAGCGGCATGGTTTTCTTCCAGGAACCTGTGGACGCGCTTAAGCTGCTCTTGATCGGAATTCTGCTTGCCGGCATTATCGGGTTGAAAACAGCGGAAGATAATACGGAAACGGAGGATGCTTGATGGCCTGGGTGTATCTGGCAGCTGCCGGCATTTTCGAAATGACGGGTGTTACGATGATCAATAAGCTTCACCGTGATGAAAGTGCGGCAGCGCTCCTGTATCTGATCGGCAGTTTCGGAATCAGCTTTATGCTTTTGTCGCTCGCCATGCAGACATTGCCGATGGGGACCGCTTATGCGGTGTGGACAGGGATCGGTACCGCAGGAGGAGCTGTTCTCGGCATGATGTGGTACGGCGAGCCCAAAGACACGTTCCGGATCAGCTGTATCGCAATTATTATTGCCGCAGCCGCCGGTCTTAAACTGATTTCTTAACGATCGGTGAAGATTACCCGTAAAGCTTGCGGTGTGACGATTCGTCCTATATATTAGGGATAGAGTATTACATACAAAGGAGACGGACATTATATGATGAATATGCTGCAAGGAGCCCATGAAGGATCATGGTTTCTGCTCGTGATTTTCTTTCTCATCAGCTACTTTGCACCGAAACAGAAAGTGACGCTGATGATTATGCGCCTGTTTGCTGTTATCATGCTGCTCTCAGGCATCGGTATGCTGGTTTCCTACGGCTTCCCGCTTCTTTATCTGTTAAAGGGAGTACTTGCTCTGATTGCCATTGCCCTCATGGAGGTAACGGTGGCAGGAAAAAAACGCGGACAGTCCCGTGGAGGCCTTGTGGGTCTTTTGATTATCCTTTTGATTGTTATTGTACTTCTCGGTTATGGTGTGATCGGGTAATCGAAAAGCCGGCGGAACAGGTACTACCTGTTCCGCCGGCTTTTTCATGTGCGGTGCTGTTCTCTTTGATAGTCCCCGCTTTTTCCGCCGGTTTTCTCGAGCAGCCAGGTTGGTCCGATCGTCATGTCTTTACCGGTCGATTTACACATATCATATACTGTAAGGGCTGCGGCGGAGGCTGCGGTAAGAGCTTCCATTTCCACCCCTGTGTTTCCCTTTACTTTTACTTCGGCGGTAATAAGAAGATGGTATGTGTCTCCGCCGGCTTTTTCCCATTCAAAAGAAATGTCGGCGCCCTTGATCGGCAGCGGGTGGCACATCGGAATCCAGTCGGATGTTTTTTTTGCTCCTGTGATACCGGCAACCTGCGCAACCGCGAGCACATTTCCCTTTTTGTTGGTTCCTTCTTCCATCTGTCTATAGGCTTCTTTGGAAATCGTGATGCCCGAGCGTGCCCGGGCCGTTCTTGTACTTTCCTCTTTTTCGGAAACATCGACCATTCTGGCACGGTCCTGTTCATTGAGGTGGGTGAATTCGGTCATTACGGCAGCTCCTTTCAAGTGAGACGGTTGGAAAAGATATGATACCATTATAATAACATGTTCAGGTGTGGGAGAGGAGATCACGTATGTTTGCCGGGGGTTTCAATATTGATTCATTTGTGCTGCTGTCTGCGCTGCTTTTAATCGTAGGCGTAACAGTAACGAAATTTTCTGCGAGGCTTGGGATGCCTTCGCTGATCCTGTTTATTCTGGTCGGGATGCTCATTGGAAGTGACGGCCTCGGTATTATTTATTTTGATAATGCTGAACAGGCCCGGCTGGTGGGCGTTATCGCGCTTGTCATCATCCTGTTTGAAGGCGGCCTTCAGACAAAATGGTCCGTCATCAAACCCGTGATCGGCCCTTCCCTTAGCCTGGCTACATTCGGGGTGCTGATCACCTCGTTTATTGTCGGCACAGCGGCATGGTATGTCGTTGATCTGACATGGCTGGAGGCTCTTCTTCTTGGTGCCATTGTCGGTTCAACCGATGCTGCTGCGGTGTTTGCTTCGTTGAAGGAAAGAAACATAAAAACAAAAATTGCAGCCACGATGGAGGCGGAATCCGGCACGAATGATCCGATGGCTGTGTTTTTGACGCTTCTTTTTGTTGAATTAATTATTGTGGATCAGCCGAATTACTGGTTGTTAATCGGGTCTTTTTTCTGGCAGATGGGGATCGGTCTTGTCGTCGGCCTTGTTCTCGGAAAAGCTGCCTCGGCGTCGATCAACCGCATTAATCTTGATTCCAGCGGTCTTTATCCTATCTTTGCACTTTCCTTTGCCCTGTTAATTTATAGTGTGGCCTCTCTTTCCCAGGCAAGCGGTTTTCTTGCGGTATATGTTGCAGCGCTGGTCATCGGTAACTCGGAACTGACCTACCGGCATTCGATTTTCCGATTTAATGAAGGATTTGCATGGATGGCCCAGATCCTTATGTTTATAATTCTCGGTCTGCTGGCTTTCCCTGAACAGATTCTGTCCCCGAATGTGATGGGCAGCGGCCTGCTGCTGTCGGCGGTTCTTATTTTTGCAGCGAGACCGGCTGCTTCGTTCCTGTCACTAATGGGGATGAAATATCAATGGAAAGAAAAACTTTTCCTTTCCTGGGCGGGGCTGCGCGGAGCGGTGCCGATCGTCCTTGCGACATTTGCGATTGTCGCGGATGTAGAAAACGGCGCCATGATTTTTAATGTAGTATTTTTTATCGTATTGACATCTGCTTTGATTCAAGGTTCCACGCTTTCCTATATGTCTAATAAACTGGGGCTTTCCGGTCCGAAAAAAGAAACCCCGACCCATTCCCTTGAATTAATATCGATCGGGCGGGCCAATGCGGAAATCATCGAATTTCAGACCGATGAAAAAACGTCCATTGTCGGGAAGAAACTGCAGGATATTGATTTTCCGGATTCTGTTCTCATAAGTGCGATTGTCCGTGACGATGAACTGATCACACCATATGGAGAAACACAAGTGCAGAAGGGTGATTTTTTATACATTCTTGTTTCGAGAAAAGAAAAAAAGAAACTCCGTCAGATGCTGAAAGTCTGAAAGAGGAGATGATTCCCGGAGAGTAAAGGTGGTCATTGTTATGTCTGTGTTTCTGAACGTTCTTGTGCCTATCATTCTGATTTTTGCGGCGGGTTATCTGCTTCAGAGAAAGCAGATCCTGGAGGTGGGATCTGTCTCCGCTGTAGCGCTTTACATATTAAATCCTGCCCTTGTTTTCCGCACCTTTTATACGACGGAACCAGATGCGGATTTATTCCGCATCGTTTTATTCACGATTTTGTTTCTCATTGTCATGCTGCTTCTTAATAAACTGCTCGCTATGTTCATGAAATGGGATACCGAAAAAACGAGCGGGATGACACTGGCAACAACATTTATGAATTCCGGAAACTACGGAGCTCCGCTCGTTCTTTTCGCCTTTGGTGATACGGCTTTTTCCTATTCGATTATATTTATGGTCATTCAGGCCTTGTTCATGAGCACTATCGGGGTTTACATAGCCAACCGCAGCAGCCTGTCAGCCGGGGATGCGTTCCGGGTCGTGCTGAAGATGCCTGTTTTTCATGCGCTCATTGTCGGAGTACTGTGTCAGGCTGTACAATTGGAAATAACAGAATCGTACATGGATGCCGTGAATATGCTTGCTGACGCCGCGATTCCTGTCGTCATGATTGTGCTCGGCATGCAGCTGGCGAAGATTTCCGTATCCGCTCTGGACTGGAAACTGGTTGGTATCGGTACGGCTCTCCGCCTCGTTATTTCTCCGGCCGCGGCGTTTCTGCTCACTCTTGTGCTGCAGACCGGACCGACACTGAGCGCGGTTCTCATCGTTTCGGCTGCGATGCCGACCGCCGCCACGATTGCGATGATTTCGGTACAGTTTAATTCCAGTCCAAATATGGTATCAAGCATTACACTGGTGACAACGCTGTGTAGTGTACCGTCCCTGTGGGTTTTGCTGTCCCTGTTCGGAGTGTAAACAAATTGTCAAGAAGGCAGGAAGAAAGGTCCCGCTGAATTGATGTATAATGGAATAAAAAGGTGGTGGACGAGATGAAAGGTTTATATACCGTTGCGGCTCTCCTGCTGTTTGTGCTCATGCTCAGTGCCTGCGGTCAGGCGCAGGATCAAGGAGATACGTCCGGAGGAGAAGAGACAGAACTGGCAGCGATCGAGGTGGAAACGGACATGCCTGAAAAACCGGAGCCCGGAGAAGAAGTGGAGCTTGCAGCTTCCGTCACACAGGGAAATGAAGCAGTGAGCGATGCGGATGAAGTTCGTTTTGAAATCTGGAAAGACGGATCCAAATCCGACAGTGAGGAAATTCTGTCCGAAAATAGAGAAGACAACCGCTATTCCATTTCGTATACGTTTGAGGAAGAGGCTCTATATCATGTTACCGCTCACGTTACGGCAAGAGATATGCACAATATGCCGACCGCAGATGTGACGGTGGGAAATCCGGAAACGAACAGCAGCGAATCGGATGAAAGTGCTGCCGGAGAAGGCAGTGAGCCGTTCAATATAACGTATCAGTCCGAACCTGCTGTAGTGGGAGAACCATCGGATCTGACATTTGCCGTACAGCATGAAGGAGAGGCGTTGACAGGTGCTGATGTCAGATACGAAATAGAATCGGAAGGAGAAGGTTCTGTCGTATGGCTGGAGACGGAAGAAACCGGGGACGGCGTCTATACAGGTACGCACATTTTCGAAGCAGCTGGTGATTATACACTGACCCTTCATGCGGAAAATGAAGAAGGACTCCACGAGCACGAAAACACTACGATCACAGCAGAGGAGTAGTGTCCTGAAGCGAAAAACCCGGTTGACAGCGGACTGAAAGTTCGCTTATGATGAATATAAATTCCAATACGTTTCTAAAAAAACGAATAATGCAGCACCACTGGGGGTGCCCTCGAGAAGGGCTGAGATTAAAGTAAACCTTTAAAACCCTTGGAACCTGACCTGGATGATTCCAGCGGAGGAAAGTGGGATGTCGGGACACTGAAATCCAACACCGCTTTCCTTCATAAGGGAAGCGGTTTTTTACTGTTTATTATTGTCATAAAGAAAGGGGCTTTCCGTACGAATGCTCCATATTATTTCAACAGGCCGGCAGCCGTTTCGGCAGTGGTTGGATATCACAACCCGGATTTACCGGGAGACAGACTATATTCATATCCGCGAAAAAACATGGGATGCCGCGCAGATCCGCCTGGCTGTCCAGAAACTGGAAGAGGAAGGCGTGCCGCGCACACGTATTATTCTGAACGACCATCCGGAGCTGGTGAAGGAAATGGAACTGGCGGCCGTTCACCTGCCGGAACCCAGACCGATACCGGACCACGTAACCTTTCCGGGAAAAAAAGGGTCCTCGATTCACGATGCAGAGGCAGCCGTCCAAAAAGAAAGAGAAGGGGCGGATTACCTTTTTTTCGGTCATGTTTTTGAGACCGGCAGCAAGCCGAATGATCCGGGCAGAGGGCTGAACGCCCTCAAACAGACAGCAGCAGCCGTTTCGATCCCGGTGATAGCGATTGGAGGCATCACCCCGGATAACGCGGGATGGTGTCTGGACTACGGCGCAACCGGTGCGGCGGTTATGTCCGGCGTGTATGAGGCACATGATCCGAAAGCGGCGGCAGAGGCTTTTCGGGCTGTTTTACCCAAGGGAGGCATAGCATGAGAAAAACGTATGATGTACTTGTGATCGGCGGGGGCATTAACGGCAGTTCCATTGCATATCAAACCGCATCACGGAACAGACGGACGGCGGTGCTGGAGAAAACGACAACCGGGGCGGAAGCTTCCAGCGCAGCGGCCGGCATGCTTGGTGCCCAGTCTGAAATGAAAGAATACAGCCCGTTTTTCGAATTTGCCAGGCAGAGCCGGGATATGTTTCCGGATCTGATCCCGGAGCTCGAAGAAAAGTCAGGGACCGCTGTTTCCTATGTCTGTAACGGGATGCTCAAAGTGGCAGATACACCCGCGGAAAAAAGCAGACTTGAACAGATGTATTATTTTCAGAAGCAGGCCGGCGAGCAGGTGGAATGGCTGGAGCCGGAACAGGTGAAAGCCGTGGACAAAAGTGTTGCTGAAGGCCATTTCGGCGCTTTATATATCTACGGCGACGGGCAGGTGAAAGCTCCGGAACTGACAAGAGCGTATGCAGGGGCAGCTGTCCGGGAAGGGGCTGATTTTTATGAGTATACGCCGGTGCTGCGCTTCATCCTCGACGGGAGCCGGGTCACAGGAGTGGAAACACCGCAGGGGTATTTCTACGCCGATCAGATTGTTCTGGCAGGCGGAGCCTGGTCCCGCTTCATTCCTCCGTTTGGCGGACAGCTCCCTCCGCTCATTCCGGTAAAAGGGGAGTGTGTGGGGCTGCATTCGAGAGAACCGATTCTCGAAAAAACCGTACACGCTTCGGATTTTTATATTGTCCCCAAACCCGGAGGTTCGATTATTATCGGCGCCACAGAGCGTGAAGGGGAAATGGGAAAAGAGGTAAGTGCCGAAGCCGTGCAGACCCTTCTGCATAAAGCCTGCCGTCTTGTACCCGGACTCAGCCGTGCTTCCTGGGAACGAACCTGGAGCGGAGTACGCCCGCAGTCCCTGGATGGAAAACCTTATCTCGGACAGACCGCGTTTGACGGATTATGGATGGCAGCGGGTCACTACCGCAACGGTATATTGTTATCCGCCTTAACCGGAAAATGGATGGCGGAAGTATTGGAAGGAGACGCGGCGGAAACGGAATGGCTGACAGCTTTCTCGCCGCAGCGCCATGTATGTGGAAAGGAGGAAGAGATCGTTGCAGCTGATTATTAATGGAACCAACCACACTATTCCCGAAGAAAGAAACACTGTGAGCGGCTTGATGGAACATCTGAAGCTTGGCGGTAAAAAAACAGTCGTGGAGCGCAACGGTACCATCGTCCAAAAAGAAGAACATGACAATGAACCGGTGGAAGAAGGAGACAAACTGGAGATTGTCCATTTTGTAGGAGGAGGATGACAGCATGTTGAAAATAGGCGGTTATACGTTTAGCTCCCGGTTGTTTCTTGGGACCGGCAAGTACGCGGACGCCCAGACACAGAAAGAAGCGGTGAAAGCTTCTGGAACGGAAGTGTTGACGTTTGCGGTCCGGAGAATGAACTTATTTGATGCAAGCCAGCCCGATCCATTTGAAAGCATGGATCTGGAGGGATTTCGTCTGCTTCCGAACACGGCAGGCGCGAAGACAGCCGAAGAAGCAGTCCGGATTGCTCATATTGCAGCCGCAGCTGATATGTGCGACATGATCAAGGTGGAGGTCATCGGCTGTGACAAAACGCTGCTCCCGGATCCGGTGGAAACGATCAAAGCATCCGAAACACTGCTCGAAGAAGGGTATACAGTTCTTGCGTATATGTCCGATGATGTCGTGCTGGCCAGACGCCTTCAGGACCTCGGGGTGCATGCGGTGATGCCGGGTGCTTCTCCGATTGGCACGGGCCTTGGCATTATCAATCCGTTTAATTTGTCCCATATTATAGAGCAGGCGGATGTTCCTGTCATTGTGGATGCCGGTATCGGCAGTCCGAAAGACGCGGTCCAGGCGATGGAACTCGGCGCAGACGGTATCCTGTTAAATACGGCGGTCTCCGGTGCAGAGAACCCGGTGAAGATGGCAGAAGCCATGAAGTATGGCCTGGAAGCCGGCAGACTTGGTTATGAGGCCGGCCGGATAGATAAAAAATATTATGCGCAGGCAAGCAGTCCGACAGAGGGATTGAGCCGCCTGTGATGGAAAACCGCTATTCCCGTCAGACGATGTTTTCAGGCATTGGTAAGCAGGGTCAGCAGCTGCTCGCAGAAAAACATGTGCTTATTGTAGGCGCCGGGGCGCTTGGAAGTGCAGCTGCAGAAACACTGGCACGTGCCGGAACCGGACGTCTGACGATCATCGACCGGGATTATGTGGAGTACAGCAATCTGAACCGGCAGCAGCTTTATACAGAAACAGACGCAGCCCTGCCGATGCCAAAGGCGGAAGCCGCGAAAGAAAGACTGGAAGCGGTGAACTCGGAGATTACGATCGAAGCTGTCATCGGGGAAGCCGATCCAGCGTTTCTGGAATCCATCGGGCCGGTGGATGTTATGATTGATGCGCTTGATAATTTCGACACCCGCATGCTGTTGAATGATTTCTCCCAGAAACACGGGATTCCCTGGATATATGGTGCTTGTGTGGGAAGCTACGGGCTGACCTACACCGTCCTGCCGGGAGAGACGCCGTGTCTGCATTGTCTGATGGAAGATATCCCATTAGACGGCGAAACCTGTGACACGACCGGTGTCATAGCGCCCGCGGTCCAGATGGTCAGTGCCCACCAGACGACGGAGGCCATGAAGCTTTTAACAGAGCAGCCGCATGAGCTGCGGGGGACGCTGTTGTCGTTTGATATCTGGTCGAATGAAAGGTCCGCGCTGCGTGTGGATTCGCTCAAAAAACCAGACTGCCCCTCCTGTGGAGAGGGCGCTCATTACCCGTTTCTGGCCTATGAAAACCGTGCCAGGACAGAAGTTCTCTGCGGACGGGACGCCGTCCAGGTCCGCCCGGGCTCCCGGCAGTATGTATCCCTGCCCGATTTAAAGAATCGGTATGAAAGCCGGGTGCAAAAAGAGAATCCGCATCTTTTGGTACTGCAGCTGGAGGATAAACGCTTCGTTATTTTTGCGGACGGACGCACGATCATTCACGGCGAGAGTGACAAAGCCAGAGCCCGGACGCTGTACCAGAAATATATCGGCGGTTAATACAGAAGAAAAGAAGGACTTTCCCGTTCCGGCGGGGAAGTTTTTTAACTGTAAAAGAATATTTTATTTTTGTAAAAACTGATTTCATTAAATATTCATTTCAATTTGACACATACAATGAGAAAGAAAATGTTATAATGTCAAAGGAACTTCCGCACGGCGGATAACGTTTGCGAAAAGGGCTGGAACATGATACCTTTTCTTTGGTATCATCAGCAGGTATAAGAATCTGCCATTTCATATGGCGTTTCATATATCAATTGACTATTAAGATGAGAGTGGAGGTTATGACGTGAATATTATCATAGCTGGAGGAGACGGTTTTTGCGGGTGGCCTACGGCCCTCTATTTATCCAGACAGGGGCATGATGTTTCAATCATTGATAACATGGCCCGCAGAAAATGGGATGACGAGCTTCATTCCAATTCGATTACCCCGATTGCTGATCTGACCGAACGTGTGGAGAAATGGAAAGAACTGACCGGCAGGGAAATTCGTACATACGAAGGCGACCTGAACCATTATGACTTTCTGAAGCAGGTGCTTCTTACGGAAGAACCGGACGCCTTTGTTCATTTTGCCGAGCAGCGTTCCGCTCCTTATTCAATGATTGACCGTGAACATGCTGTGTTCACCCAGGTGAACAATGTTGTCGGCAACCTGAATGTGCTTTTCGGCATTAAGGAGGTTGTTCCGGATTGCCATCTTATTAAACTGGGTACAATGGGAGAATACGGCACCCCGAATATCCCGATCGAGGAAGGCTATCTGGAAGTGGAACATAAAGGCCGTAAAGATGTGCTTCCTTACCCGAAACAGCCCGGCTCTTTCTATCACCTTTCCAAGGTGCATGACAGCCACAATATTATGTTCACGTGCAAAATATGGGGCATCCGTGCCACCGATCTGAACCAGGGTGTGGTGTATGGGCTGGAAACAGACGAAACAAAGATGGATCCGGTACTTTCGAACCGCCTGGATTATGACGGAGTTTTTGGCACCGCATTGAACCGGTTCATCATTCAGTCCACCATCGGCCATGACTTGACGGTTTACGGAAAAGGCGGACAGACACGAGGCTTCCTGAATCTCGAGGATACAGTGCGCTGCATCGAGATCGCAGCGGAAAATCCTGCGGATAAAGGGGAATTCCGGGTATTTAACCAGTTTACCGAAGAATTCTCCGTTCTGGACCTGGCGAACAAGGTACAGAAAGTCGCTCAGGAAGAAGGCTTCGACACCAACATTGCACACCTCGAAAACCCGAGAGTGGAGCTTGAAGACCATTATTTCCATGCGGAAAACACAAAACTGAAAGATCTCGGCCTGGAACCACATCTGTTGACTGATGAAGTCATCCGCGACATTCTCAAAGCCGTGATGCATCATAAAGACCGGGTCATCGAAGAAAATGTGCTGCCGGGTGTATCCTGGAAATAAGGAAACTGGGAGTGTCCTCCTTGAAGATCGCGATTGTAACGGAAACTTTTTTACCATCCACAGATGGGATTGTCACCAGGCTGACCGCCTGTATCAGGTGGCTCCATCAACAGGGTCATGAGGTGCAGATTATTGCCCCTGACCTTGGAGTGTACGAGTTTGAGGGTGCGGTGATTAAGGGAGTTCCTGCGAGAACGCTCCCTTTTTACCGGTCGAAACAGTTCGCCCTCCCTAATCGTATCGTTAAAGAATATCTGGCAGACTATCATCCGGATGTGGTTCATGTTGTGAACCCGGCGATTCTCGGATACTCGGGGGTGAAGTATGCGCACCAGCTCGGCTATCCGCTGGTCGCATCCTATCACACCAATGTGGCTCAGTATCTGGATTATTACCATCTTTCCCCTTTTAAGGGACTTATCTGGTGGTATTTCCGCAAACTGCATAACCAGGCCGACCTGAACATCTGCACCTCACAGACGGTACAGAATGAGCTGGTATCCCGGGAATTTCACAACGTACATGTATGGAAGCGGGGCGTGGATACGGAAAACTTTCATCCCGGCAATTACTGCAGCAGCATGCGGGACAAGTTGACCGGCGGCAGGCCGGAGGATAAACTGCTTCTTTATGTGGGCCGGCTGGCGCCGGAAAAAGAAATCGAAAAGCTCCGCTCGGTGCTGGAGGAATCGGATGAGTTTTCTCTGGCCATTGTCGGGGACGGTCCGCACCGCGAACCGCTGGAGAAGCACTTTGAAGGCACGAAGACGGTATTTACCGGTTTCATGCATGGAGAAGAACTGGCACAGGCTTATGCTTCTTCTGATGTTTTTGTCTTTCCTTCCACGACAGAGACACTTGGTCTTGTGATACTGGAAGCGATGGCGTCCGGTCTTCCTCTCGTGGCGGCACGGAGTGGTCCGACGTGTGAACAGATAGAGGATGAACGCACCGGTCTGCTCTATAATGCAGAGAAAGACGGTGATTTTGTTGATACCGTCCGTCGTTTTGAAGATGAGACCCTGCGGAAACGGCTGGCAGCCAACGCCCGTAAAGACATCGGCGAGCTGGGCTGGTCGGAAGCCGCAAGCCAGCTGCTGGAATTATATTATGAAGCGGTTGGATTGGAAGAGGCTGCCCGGAAACAAGAGGAACTGACGTAGCGGACGCCCTCTGATCCAGTCATGGAAATAGAAGGGATATCATGGCGAAGAAAGAACTAACAAAAGGACCATTTCAGTTCATGCAGTTCAGTGTTATTGGTCTGGCTAATGCAGGAGTGGATATTGGGACATTGAATCTGCTCCTTGTCCTGTTTCCAACCGATGAACACGGAATGCTTGCTCTTTTTAATACGATCGCCTATTCCCTTGCTGTAGCCAACAGTTATTTCTGGAATGTGATGATTACGTTCCGGAACTCAGCTGAAGGCAGCCGGCGGCAGAGGCTGATGTTTATTCTTCAGGGTATTGTCAGTCTCGGTGTGAATAATATCGTATTTCTGGGAGCAAATCAGCTGCTGGAATGGATCGGTATTCCAAGATGGCTGCGCTATAACGCCGCCAAAGGCTGTGCCATGTTTTTGTCCTTCACGGCCAGTTTCTTTATGATTAAGTTTTTTGTATTCCAGGACACCGACAAGAAGTTTTTTCGTAAATGAAAAGAATCGCCAGGGTCCGGACACTGAGCCGGACCTTTTTAATGAAAAAACGCGGGATTTCACACTCTGCTGTGATTTGTAATAAAATAAAAAAGGGATAAAACGATTTTTATCGAAGGATGTAGTACTACCATTCCTATAAGGTTAATGGCCAAAGAAAAAAGGGGGATGACATGACAGATCGAGAGCCTGTTCATTTATATCTTTCAAGGTATCAGGAGCATATTGCGTATTTACAGGAAACAGGCCAGGAGTCACCGGGGTGGCGCGAGCTCCGGGAAGAGGAACTGCCCGGCTTTCTGCAGGTGAAGCATTCGCAGGTGCAGATAGAAACAGAGTCGATTGTCAGGGATTTTGCCGAAGAAGGTACCTGGAAGCAGGGAAGTCTGCTGCACGTCCGTCTTAAACTGGTCGATGGGACGGAACTGGCGATACACGGTTATTATGTTCCTTCCAGACAGGATTGGTATCCGGATGAAAATCCGATGATCCACAAGAGCAGTCACTGCGGGTACTGTCAAACGATTATCGGCCTTGTCCGGCACACAGATCTGAAAGAAGAATTATGCATGCTCCCCCTGCCGGAGAAAAAATTACTGTTTGAGACAGTGCTTCAGCGTCACCAGCATGAGTTGTACAAATAGCATGATTATTCCAGGACAGGAGCGAAACGTATGAAAGTAGTCATTGCACCGGATTCTTTCAAAGAAAGTATGACAGCTATGCAGGCTGCCGAAGCAGTGGAAAGAGGAATCAGACAGGTATACGGAGACCGGATCGAGACAGAGCGGATTCCGATGGCTGATGGAGGAGAAGGAACGACACGATCGATGGCTGATGCCCTGCAGGGAAAAATGATTGAAAAAGACGTAACCGGTCCGGCGGGAAATCCCGTGCGGGCTGAATTTGCGGTGCTTGGAGATGGACAGACGGCAGTTATTGAAATGGCGGAAGCTTCAGGCATTGCCCTTGTTCCAAAAGAGAAGCGGAATCCTCTGACAGCGACGTCATACGGAACCGGAGAACTGATAAAAGCAGCACTTGATGAAGGTGTCGGAAAAATCATACTGGGGATCGGCGGCAGTGCCACGAACGACGGTGGCGCCGGTATGTTTCAGGCGCTGGGCGGACAGCTGCTCGATGCCTCCGGCCGGGCCCTTTCTGAAGGCGGGGCTGCCTTGTCGGATCTTTCCCGGATTGATCTTTCCGGACTCGATTCCCGCCTTGCCCATACAGACATCCGGACAGCCTGTGATGTTACCAATCCATTGACCGGCGCGAACGGAGCCAGCGCAGTATACGGACCGCAGAAAGGTGCGGACAGGGAAATGATCGATGTATTGGACAAGGCGCTGGCCCATTATGCCTCCATTATTGAAGCGCAGCTCGGTATCCATGTGGAAAGCCTGCCGGGTGCCGGAGCGGCCGGCGGCATGGGAGCCGGCTTAAAGGCGTTCATGAATGCGGTGCTGGAACCGGGTATCGATATTGTACTGAACGAAACACGTTTTGCTGAACGAATGCAGGATGCTGATCTGGTTATCACCGGGGAAGGGAAACTGGATCATCAGACAGTATTTGGGAAGACACCGGTGGGAGTAGCAGAAGCGGCGCGGGCGGTGAAAAAGGTGCCGGTGCTGGCATTCTGCGGACAGCTGGGAGAAGGATACGAAGCGGTCTTTTCGCGCGGCATTACCGCGGCATTCAGTTTAATGCCCGGACCTGGAACCGTGGAGGCCGCGATGAAGAACGGCGAAACCTACATAGAGCACCTGGCGAGAAATACAGCCGCTGTCTGGAAAGCAGGGCAGGCGGACTGAAAGATATAACCACGGCCCATAAGTAAAGAGCTGTCCCTCACGAGCGGGACAGCTCTTTGTTTCTACAGGATCGGAGACAATAAATGGGAGATGGATTCCTTGAACCGGATCCACAGGGACCGTTTTTTGTAATCTTCCAGCGTAAGTTCGCGGCAGTATGTCATGTCTGTTTCAAACGTTAAGGCCATGCGCTGCGCGGTTGGACGGTGGTATAGGAAAGCATTCACCTCGAAATTAAGGCGGAAGCTTCTTACGTCAATATTGGCCGTACCGACCGAGCAGACCTTTCCGTCCACGACAATCGTTTTGGCGTGGATAAATCCATTCTCATAGACAAATACTTTTGCTCCTGCCTTTAACAGCTCCCCGACGTGGGAATAGGTCGCCCAATAGACAAAGGGATGATCCGGTTTATCCGGAATCATAATCCGCACGTCTTTTCCCGATAAGGCAGCGATCCGCAGCGTATCCATCAAACTCTGATCGGGAATGAAATAGGGTGTCTGAATGTAAATGGAATCCTTGGCAGCCATAATCATTTTCATGTACCCGTTTTTAATCTGTTCCCATTCCGAGTCGGGACCGCTTGAAATAATCTGGGCGGCCATATCGCCGGTGGCTTCCAGTTCAGGAAAAAGCCGTTCTTCATAATGGATGTAATGCCGGTGCGTGGCCTGGTTCCAGTCCAGGATAAAACGGGTCTGAAGGGCTTTAACGACCTGCCCGCTCATGCGCAGGTGGGTATCGCGCCAATATCCGAATCTCGGATTCAGCCCCAGGTATTCGTCCCCGACATTAAAACCGCCGAGATACCCGGTCCTGCCGTCGATCACCACCACTTTCCGGTGGTTGCGGTAATTCAGACGCAGGTTGATGAAAGGAATCCGCCGCGGGAAAAAGATTTCGACTTCACCGCCGGCCTTTTTCAACGCGTGAAAGGCGTGTTTCGGAAGCTTTCTGGAGCCCATTTCATCATACAGGATGCGGACCCTTATACCTTCCCGCGCTTTTCTCGTTAACGCCTCCAGCAGCCTTGTGCCGAGCTCATCATTCCGGAAAATGTAGTACTGCAGATGAATATGATCCTCGGCATCGTTAATATCCTCGATCAGCTGGTCAAATTTTTCCCGGCCGTCGGTGAAAATGTCGACATTATTGTTTTCTGTCAAAAGGGCATCATTATTCACAAGATGCATGTAAATCAGGTCTCTGTAATCTCTGGCATCCGGATCGGAAAAGTGAAAGCGCTGCTCCCGGAGCGACTGAATTTGTTCCTGAATCAAATCCTCGATCCCGATTTTTTTGATATCATCCCAGTCAAACAGCCGTTTCCGGCTCATGTTCTGTCCGAATACCAGATAAAGAATGAATCCAAGAAACGGGACGAACAAGAGAACCATCAGCCAGGCCCACGTTGACGTGGCATCTTTTCGTTCCAGAAAGATAATGATAACAGCAAAAATAAAATTCAGAAGAAATACAAGACTGATTAAAATGGAATAAACACCCATAAGTTTCCCTGCCTAACTGTGTGCACTGATTTCCATAGTATAACAAAAAAAACGCCCTTCGTCTGTGGAAGAACCGCCATCGGATAAAATATTCTATCATTCGGCAAGGGTTTTGGTATAAAATATACGAAGATATCGTAAAGTCACGGGAGGAGAGACAGAAAGGGGAAGGCAGAGCCGATGAACAGGCAGTATGTAGGTATTGATGCCGGCGGAACACTTGCGAAGATCGTATATACGAAAAACGACAGGATACAATATAAGAAAATGAGAACCGACCAGATCGATGAGATCATTGATTGGATACATAACCGCTTTTCAGAGCCGGAAATACATATAACAGGTGGGAAGGCGGGGGTGCTGGCTGCAGCATTTCCGGAACGGATTATCAAAGTCAATGAATTTGAGGCGACCTGTGCAGGAGTGCGCCGGCTGCTTGAACAGCAGGGTCTGGACTCCGCTGTCGGAAGCCGGTTTCTTGTAACCAACGTTGGAACAGGAACTTCGATACATTATGTTTCCGGGGAAAGGTATGAACGTATCGGAGGAAGCGGTATGGGAGGCGGAACCCTCCTCGGCCTGTCTTATCTGCTTACAGGTGAAGATGACTTTGAAACCATTTTAAAAATGGGCCGGGAAGGGGACGGACCATCGTTGAATATGACCGTGGCTGACATTTACTCCCACGAGACACCACCGATTCCCGGAGAACTCACTGCCAGTAATTTTGGAAATACAGCTAATATGAAAGAATCGACATTTTCCAACGAAGATTATATTGCAGCGATTGTAAGAATGATCGGCGAAACGATTACGACCATGAGTGTGCAGGCTGCGGAACGTCTGGATACGAATGCTGTTGTTTATATTGGTTCGACATTCGCGGGCCATGATACACTAAAAGAGATAATAAAAGGCTACACACAATTACGGGGAAAAGAACCTTACTTCCTGCCGCAGGGAGAGTACAGCGGAGCGGTCGGAGCGCTGCTGCACAACGGACGGATCAATGCTGTCCTGTAACGGGGAAGAGAAAAGGGGATAATCAATCATGAATACACAGGAATATAGACGAATCTATTTGGAATCCATCGATTCACTGGAAAATATAGTGAAATACCTGCAGCCGAAACTGCCGATCCTGAGTAAACTGCAGCTCACATCCCGCCAGGAATCCATGATGATATTGTTTATCCGGCACGAAGGGATGACGCTTGGGGAAATGGCGGAGCGGCTCGGTATTTCAAAAAGCGCGGTCACCCAATCCGTAAATAAACTCGAAAATGAAGATCTGTTGATCCGTTTCATCAATGAAAACAACCGCAGGGAAGTAACGATGAGTCTCGGAGAAACCGGGAAACAGCTGAAAAAAGAATTTGACATGTTCGAAACGTCTATCGTCCAGGATTATTTGACTCAGCTTGAACTGGAGGAGCTGAAACAAATGCTCAGCACCTTCAGGAAGTTCGAAGCCATTATTAAAGAAGGAGAGAAGAACAGCAGCAGCTGATTGACAGGTTTGATTCCTGTCCAGTAGGATATATATAAAGACGTATTGATACAACTATCCACTAGGGGCGCTGAACACAGCTGAGATGATGCTTTTTTCGGGCATCGGTCCCTCAGAACCTGATATGGCTAGTACCATCGGAGGAAAGTGGAGCGAACGCACAGATGGATAAACGATGAATGTGCAGCCGCTCTTCCTGAAGAAGAGCGGCTTTTCTTATTGAAGGAGGAAAAAAATATGAATGATATTCCGAGTGTCCTGTCTATTGCCGGCACTGATCCAAGCGGCGGTGCTGGTATTCATGCGGATCTGAAAACATTTCAGGAGTGTAAAGTCTACGGCATGGCAGTGGTGACGTCAGTCATCGCCCAGAATACCGAAGGAGTGCAGAACGTATGGCATCTGCCGATTGATGCACTGGAAGAACAGATTATGGCCGTCCTTGAAGATATCAGGCCTGACGTTATTAAAACAGGCATGATTGCCACCCCGGAGATGATCGAAAAGACGGCAAAGCTGCTGGAGAACGCAGATATTCCCCTCGTCATTGATCCTGTGATGGTGGCCACCAGCGGAGATTCATTGATGGAGGACGAATCCACGTCCATCATGAAAAACAAACTGTTTCCACTGGCTGCAGTCGCCACGCCGAATATGGATGAAGCCAGGCTGCTTACCGGCATGGACATTCAGACCCGGGAAGATGTTGAAAAAGCAGCAAAGATGCTTGTCGAAGATATGGGGGTCTCCGCAGCCGTAATAAAAGGCGGTCATAAGGCAGGAGATGCCGAGGATATTATCTACTACAATGGAGAAGTGGATGTCGTAAGCGTGCCCAGAACAAAGACACATCACACCCATGGCACCGGATGCACCTTTTCTGCAGCGATCGCGGCTCATCTTGCCCGCGGGCAGGAAGTGAAAGAGGCGATCCGTAACAGTAAGACCTTTATTACCCATGCAGTATCACAAACGCTCGGTATCGGGAAAGGAAACGGTCCGGTCAATCACTGGGGATCGAGATTTTCCCGGGAGGACCTGCTGCACGAAGGAAGGAGGTAAAAAATGAAAGCAAAAGAAGTCGGAGCTTTTTTAGACCAGGTAAGAAACCAAAAACCACTGATTTACAATATTACGAACAAGGTAGTGGCTGGTTTTAACGCCAACGGCCTGCTGGCTGTCGGCGCATCCCCGGTGATGGCGGACGCCCCGGACGAAGCAGCCGATATGGCGGCTGCAGCGGATGCCCTTGTGCTGAATATCGGAACCCTTCATCCGGAACAGGTGGAAAGTATGTATACTGCCGGCAGAGCGGCTTCCCAAAAAGGCATTCCGGTTGTGCTGGATCCTGTCGGAGCAGGAGCGACGCCGTACCGGACCAACACTGCCCGCGATCTGCTGCGGCAGCTGGATGTGACGCTGCTCCGCGGCAACGTTGGGGAGATTTCTGCCATCGCTGGACTGGATAGTGAGATGAAAGGAGTAGACGTATCCGGCACCAATAAGGATACGGCTGTCATTGCAGAATATGCAGCTGATACCCTCGGCCTTCCGGCGGCCGTCACCGGGCCGGTGGATGCGGTATCCAACGGCAGGGATACGTATCATATCTACAACGGACATTCCATGATGGCAAGAATAACCGGAAGCGGCTGCCTTGCCAGTGCAGTGGCGGCCTCCTTTTTAACGGCATCGGAAGACGTCGTCAAAGGAGCGGCGGCGGCTCTCGGGTTTTACGGCACAGCAGCAGAACGGGCGGAAGGCTTTGCGGCCAATCAAGGTCCGGGGACCTTCCAGATTGAACTGTTGAATGCGCTGTATCACGTCGGGGAACTTGATCTCCGTCAGAGTCTTCATATGAAACAGGTGAAACAGGTGAAACAGGATCATGAATAGGGATCAGTATCTTCTATATTTTATTATGGGAAGCAACAACACGAACAGAGATCCGGAAGAAGCGCTGCGGGAAGCAGTGGAAGGCGGTATTACCTGCTTTCAGTTCCGGGAAAAAGGAACAGGAGCCCGCACCGGCGGAGAAAGAAAAAAGCTGGCACAGCGTCTGCAGCTGATATGCCGGGAGGCCGGAATTCCGTTTATCGTCAATGATGACGTGGAGCTTGCGCTGGAGTTGGAAGCGGACGGCATTCATGCCGGACAGGAAGACACACCGCTTCGCGACATTAAAAGGCAGTGCCCATCCTCCATGACAGTCGGCGTTTCCGCTAAAACGACAGAAGAGGCGGCAAAAGCGGTACAGGAAGGTGCGGATTACCTCGGCGTCGGACCGATGTTTGGCACAACGACAAAAGAAGACGCCGAAGCTCCGATCGGACCGGAGGCTGTTCGTCAACTTCGCGAGTCCGGAATCACGGTCCCGGTGGTCGGGATCGGCGGTATTGATTCCGGAAATGCCAAAGCCGTCACGGCATCCGGGGCAGACGGGGTGTCTGTGATATCGGCTATCAGCCGCGCGGAGGATATCAGGCAGGCCGCGCAGTCGCTGAGGGAGGCACTGCGCTGAAAAGACATTTCGATTCCATTTACGGACATCTTCAGCCGCGGAATGGCTGGTATTTCCGTGTAGAACCCACAATGATTGATGACGGCTTCGAAAATGTCTAGAAAACACCGATACTGGTCAATACAGCATTCCATAACGAAAAAACTGGCCACTAAACAGATATAGCGGACAGTTTTTTTTTATATGAAATTATTCGTACAGCAGATAAACGGCACCGTCTTCCACGCTGGTTTCAAATGTTTTGACGCAGCCTTCATCAGCGCCTTGAACGACGCCGTCGGTTACATCGATTTTCCAGTCGTGCAGCGGACAGAAGACGTATCTGCCGCTCACAAGGCCCTGGGAAAGAGGGCCGCCGCGGTGGGGGCAGCTGTTTTCCACCGCGTGAACCTCCCCGTCGGTCAAAAAAACGGCGATGGACTGTTCACCAACGATCACTTCTTTCGCAAGATGTGGTTCGAGTTCATCATAATCCAGAATATAAAGCTTCTTCCCCTGAAGAGTATCCATGTGTTTCACTCCTTTTTTAGACAAGTTCTACAGCTTTACGCTCGAATAGTTCTTTCCGCTTGTTTTCATTATGGGTCAGGCTGGCCCACGGATCTTCCGGCTTGTTTTCAAGGGCGTGATCCATGCGTTCCTTATAGAACTGCCGGGTGTCCGGATCCTCAATAATGGTTTGACGGATATGGTCGAGGCCGACGCGTTCCACCCAGTGGGAGGTACGCTCCAGGTAATGGGCGTCTTCCCGGTAGTACTGCAGGAAAGCACTCATAATATCGAGAAGCTCGTCACCGGACTCGACTTTCACAAGCATGTCGCCGCCACGGAGGTCGACTCCGCCGTTTCCTCCGACATACATTTCCCATGCGCCTTCCACCCCGACGATACCGATGTCCTTAATGCCGGACTCCGCACAGTTCCGCGGGCAGGCGGAAACGGCCATCTTCACTTTGTGCGGGGTGTTGAGCCGTTCGAATTTTTTCTCAATGGCAATACCCATGCCGATGGAATCCTGAGTGCCGAACCGGCAGAAATCCTCGCCGACGCATGTTTTGACGGTACGGATGGCTTTTCCGTAGGCATGCCCGGACGGCATATCAAGATCGGACCAGATATCCGGCAGATCTTCTTTGTTAACACCGAGCATATCAATGCGCTGGCCGCCCGTTAGTTTCAGCATCGGAACGTCATATTTATCGGCAACGTTGGCGATGGTGCGGAGCTGATCCGAATTGGTCACGCCGCCGTACATTCTTGGAACAACGGAATAAGTACCGTCATTTTGGATATTGGCGTGCATCCGTTCGTTTACGAAACGGGAGCGGTCATCGTCTTCATACGTTTGGGGGTGAACGACACCGAGGTAGTAGTTAATGGCCGGACGGCATTTGGTGCAGCCTTCTTCATGTTCCCAGCCGAGTACATTCATGACTTCGCGCGGATGAGTGAGCTGCCGGGTGCGGATCGCGTCCTGCACCTGCTCATGGGACATGGTCGTGCATCCGCACATCGGTTCCACCTGCGCTTCGGTGACTTCATCGCCGAGCACTGCCTGAAGAAGATCGGAAACGAGCGGTTTACAGCCGCCGCAGGAACGGGAAGCGTTCGTGTGCTTCTTGATTTCCTCCACCGATGTAAGACCATCCTGTTCTATGGCCTGGACGATCGCTTCTTTGGACACTCCGTTACAACCGCAGATCGTTTCTTCTGGAGCCATGGAAAGAACCGGACTTTCTGACGCTTCAGCGTTTTCCGACGGCAGCAGTACCGCTTTGCTCATGCCGCTGATGTCCTCCTGCTTTTTCATCATATCCAGCAGCCGCGGCGAATCGGAGGTATCCCCGAAAAGCACGGATCCGACGACTTTATCGTCCTGGACGGTTACTTTTTTATACACGCCTTCGAATTCGTCGTGAACCCGTACAGCTTTTTTGTCCTCTCCGTCCATGAAATCTCCGGCGGAAAAGACATCCACCCCGGAAACTTTCAACTGTGTATACATAAGGGATCCAGTATAAGCGGCTGTGGAGGACTCGTCACAGAGCCGGTCGGCCAATACTTTTGCCTGTTCATACAGCGGAGCGACGAGCCCGTAGGCGATGCCGTTGTGTTCGGCACATTCGCCGACGGCATACACGTTGGGGATATCTGCTTCCATGTAGTCATTGACGACAACGGCACGGTTCGTTTCAATTCCCGCCTTCTGTGCGAGCGCAACATTTGGTTTAATGCCGACAGCCATGACGACAAGATCGGCGTATAATTTCGTGCCGTCTTTGAAATACAGGCCTTCCACCCGGTCCCTGCCGACAATCTGTTCGGTTTGCTTCTTCATATGAAAACGCATGCCCTGCTGTTCGAGTTCTTCTCTGAGCATCTGTCCGGCCGTGCTGTCCAGCTGCCGTTCCATGAGAGAATCTTCGAGATGAATCACGTCCGTTTCCATGTTTAGATTGAGTAGTCCGCGGGCGGCTTCAAGGCCGAGAAGACCTCCGCCGATAACGGCAGCCCGCTTATACTGCGATGAAGCGTTAATCATGGTTTCGCAGTCTTCGATGTCGCGGAAGGCAATGACACCTTCTTTGTCGGCTCCCGGCAGCGGAAGCATAAACGGATTGGAGCCGGTGGCCAGAATCAGGCGGTCGTATGGAAGGGTGACGTTCTTTTCGCTCGTAACGGTCTTTTTCTCTGTATCAATATCCGCGACAGGATCCCCGGTATAGAGGGCGATATTGTTTTGTTCGTACCATTCGTAGGTATTTAGAATAATATCATCCAATTCCGTATCCCCCTGCAGCACGGAGGATAATGAAATACGGTTGTAGTTGGGGTGTGGTTCTTTTCCGAAGATGGTGATGTCATAGCGCTCCGGATCTTTTTTCAGTATTTCCTCTACCGTTCGTACACCGGCCATACCGTTTCCGATAACGACTAATTGTTCTCTGCTGCCTGCTGTCATAGATATTCCTCCTTGAGTAAAATGAAAAGGTTTCTACACCATGGCTTTACTGATTGTATCTGTGGACGGCTGATGTTCCTCTGCAAGAAAGCGGCCCTGCCATTCTTCCGGGGTTTCGAGCGGTAAAACAGGCAGGAGGGAAGTGAGGATGCCGGGTTCTGCTTGATCCACAGTCATCCAGAAAGTGAGAAGATGTTCCGGCTCTTTCTTCCTCTGCAGCAGTGTTTCATATAACTGTTGCCCTGCCTCGGAGGAAGGGAAAACAGCATGGCGGATAAATCCTTCTTCAAGCAGCCGATTCATGATCTCCTCTGTATTTTCGGAGTAATGAGAATCTTCTGATAAGAGAGGGTGTATATATACATCCTGCCCTTCTGTTTTTAACTGTTCAAACACATGCTGTTCAAGCCGGTTCTGCGGAAAAGCGAGGATACCTCCCGTTTCTGAAGGACGGAACCATTGGTGATCCCCGTGTTGTCCGGCTGCTTTCCCGATAAGGATAATAGAAGGATTTGTTATATTCTGTTCGTCTGCCAGAGTTTCTATGGTATCTAACGAACCGCTGACTGTGCGCTGACGGTTGTGAGCTGCCCATTCTACCATTAATACAGGGGTGGCGGGATCTTTTCCATGTCCCAACAGCTGATCTGCTATCATGGGGAGGCGTTTCACACTCATATACCAGATGAGTGTATCAGTCGTTGCGGCTAGGTTTTCCCAGTCCATGTCTTCCTGGCCGGACGTCTCATGCCCATGTCCGGTCATGACACGGTAGCCGTGTGCCTCCCGGCGGTGGGTGAGCGAAACGCCGGCATATGAAGCAGCAGCACTGCCGGCGGTGATGCCGGGCACTATTTCGTAGGGGATACGACGCTGTTTCAGTTCTTCCAGTTCCTCTGCCAGCCGTCCGAAAATGCCGGGATCTCCACCTTTCAACCGCACCACCTTTTTTCCGCGCCGGGCCTGCACGATCATTTCATGCTGGATATCTTCCTGTCTTAATGTATGGTCACAGGGTTTTTTGCCGCAGTAGATCAGCTTGGCATCCGCCGGAGCGTGCAGTAAAAGGGCGGGATGCGCAAGACGGTCATATAGAACAACGTCGGCAATTCTCAGACATTCTGCGCCGCGGAGAGTGATCAGGTCGGGGGAGCCGGGCCCCGCTCCGACGATGTGGATGGTTCCATACGATTCTTCCATATCCAGAGATCCCCCTTTCTCTTCCGTACTTGGTTTTTCATTTTTAATATGTATTTTGAGTGTATAGTATCCGGGAGGTATTTTGGTGGAAAACGAAAGGAAATCTAACATACTTTTTCAATCATTGATAAGAGAAACGAACGTGTTCTGCCGGGTCAAACCTTCGAACAAAAAAAGGAAGCCCTTTAAGGAGAAGGGCTTTCTTTCTGCACAGCTTCGATGGATTTAATCTGACGGCCTGTCAGTTTTCTGGGGATAAACGTCCAGTTGTTATGGGTGATGCCTTCCCCTTCCTTAATATTGTGTTTCACGGACAAAAGCCATCCTCCAAGTGTGTCCACCGGCTTTTCTTCAATATCAAGACCCAGTTTTTCGTTCACTTCCTCGAGAAGAACCTTTCCGTCCATTAAAAAGCGGGAATTCTGTTCATTCAGCGGCTGAATAAAATCCTGTTCATGGTCGTCGAGTTCATCCCGCATTTCGCCGACAATCTCTTCCAGAATATCTTCGACCGTAATGATACCCGCGGTACCGCCGTATTCATCAAGCAGCACTGCCATGTGTGTTTCTTCTCTGCGCATGTGTACGAGCAATTCCGTGAGGGGAGTCGTTTCAATCATCTGTACCATCGGACGCAGGTAGGCGGAAAGATCCAAAGGTCTGCCGGGTGTGGAAGCGAACGCTCCCAGCACTTCTTTGGCATGGATCAAACCGGCGATGTCATCTTTATCCTCACGAATCACCGGATATCTGGTATAAGGTTCTCCCGAAATGATTTCCATCGTGTGATCGGCGGAATCCGTGAGAGATACAGTCACCATTTCCGTGCGGGGAATCATGATGTCCCCGGCAGAACGGTTATCAAACGCAAAAATACGGTTCATAAAATCGTACTCGGATTTGTTGATTTCCCCTTTTTCCAGGCTCTTTGAAAGAATAATGCGAAGCTCTTCTTCGGAATGAGCCGTCTGGTGTTCAGAGGCCGGCCGGATTCCGAACAGCCGTGTCAGCATCTGGGCGGATCCGTTCAACAGCCAGATAAACGGATACATGATTTTGTAAAACCAGATGATGGGCTTGGAAAAGGCTAATGCGATGGCTTCTGCTTTTTGAATGGCAAACGTTTTCGGTGCGAGTTCCCCCATGACAACGTGAAGGTAAGTGACAAGAATAAAAGCCAGAACAAAACTGATAATGGACGCTGCTGCTTCAGGCAGGGGAAGATACGCGAGAAGCGGATGCAGAATCCGTTCAACGGTGGGTTCCCCGAGCCAGCCAAGCCCCAGTGCCGTAATGGTGATGCCGAGCTGGCAGGCGGAGAGGTATTCATCCAGTCCGTCCATGACTTTTTCTGCCGATTCAGCTCTTGAGATACCTTCGGCTTTAAGGTTTTCGATTCTGGAACTGCGCGCTTTGACAATGGCAAACTCGGTTGCGACAAAAAAAGCGGTAAGCAGTATAAGTAGTATTAACAGAATGATATTAATATAAAGCATGAGCCGTCCTCCGCTGTAAACGTCTTGTTTCTAGCGTGGCTCATTTTATGATTTTTACTCACTGAATAGATATTATAAATTCAGCAGCTCCCGTACATCCTCTTCGGAAAGCGAGGACAAATTGGTTTCACCGGACTGAATGACCTGGTCAAACAACTTTTTTTTCCTATCCTGCAGCTGCTGGATTTTTTCTTCGATGGTACCCTGTGAAATCAGTTTGATAACCTGGACGGCCTGTTTCTGGCCGATCCGGTGCGCACGGTCGGCGGCCTGGGTTTCCACAGCGGGGTTCCACCACAGGTCAAACAGGATTACTGTGTCCGCCCCCGTGAGGTTCAACCCGGTTCCACCGGCCTTCAGCGAAATTAGAAAGGCTTCCCCGGCCCCGTTATTGAAATCCTCTGTCATCTGAACCCGGTTCTGTCCCGGAGTTTTACCGTCGAGATAAAAGTAGGAGTATCCTTTTTCGTCAAAGGCGCTGCTGATGAAGGACAGCATGGATGTAAACTGGGAAAAAACGAGAACCCGGCTGCCATTTTCACGGGCATTTTCCATCACATCCATTAATTCTTCCAGCTTACCGGAACCACCGTAGTATTCTTCAAGAAACATGCCGGGATGGCAGCAGAGCTGGCGCAGCCTTGTCAGGTTGGCCAGAATGTTCATCCGGTTCTCCTGAAAACTGCCTTGCTGCAGCTGTCCGGCTGTTTCTTCCTTGATCCGGTTCAGGTAGGCCACATAGGTTTCCCGCTGTGTTTTTGTCAGCTCACAGTGCAGTGTTGTTTCTATTTTGTCCGGAAGTTCGGTGAGTACCTCCGATTTGGTACGTCTCAGGATAAACGGAGACACACGCTGCCGTATCGTTTCCATTTCCATGCTTTTAAACGTCTGGATATCCGGAAACAGGCCGGGCATCAGAATGGCAAACAGGGACCACAACTCATCGATTTTGTTCTCGATGGGTGTACCGCTTAAAGCAAAGGCTTTTTCTGTCCGGATCCGCCGCACAGCACGGAACGTTTTGGAGGTATGATTCTTGAGCGCCTGCGCTTCGTCGAGAATCAGCCCGTGCCATATTCGTTCCTCATACAAATCAATATCGCGGCGCAGCAGCGGATACGACGTAATCAGTATGTCGGCTTCTTCGGCTGCATAGAGCTGTTTTCGGCGCGCAGCTTTACTTCCTTCCACGAGACGCACGGTGAGCTCCGGTGTAAACGTCGACGCTTCGTTTTTCCAATTGTAGACGAGGGAGGAAGGTGCCGCGACAAGAAAAGGCGGTGCTTCCGGACGTTCGCGACGTTCCGAAAGAATGTAGCTCAACGTCTGAAGCGTCTTGCCAAGTCCCATATCGTCGGCGAGAATCCCGCCGAAACCATAGGTGGATAAGGCTTTCAGCCACTGGAATCCGTTTATCTGGTAGTCCCGGGCTTCTGCCGGAATGCCTTCCGGAAACGGATATTTGAATTGTTCCGGCGTCTGGATATCGTGAAGCAGTTTGTCGACGCTGCTGCTTTTCTGCCAGTGTCCTCCGGTGTTGAAATGTTTATCTGCCTGAAAGGCCCGGTAGGCGGGAAGCCGCAGTGTCCCATCTTTCCAGTCTTCAGGGGAAGTTCCGGTTTCATCCAGAAAATCCTTTACGCCCTGCAGCAGCTCATGATCGAGCGGCACGTACCTTCCGTCTGCTGTTTTATGGTAGGTGCGTTTTTCTTTTAGTCCGTGCATGAGTTCATACAGTTCTTCTTCATTAAGATCGTCGGTCTGAAACGAAATATCGAGCCATCCGAGCGATTCATCCAGAGCTGAATCGACAGAAAAATGTTCCGGAGGGATGAGCATTCTCTCTACCTCACGGCTCATGAAAATGTCCGCCTTATCTTTGAGATCAGGCAGCAGACTGGTCAGAAAATGATAGATCGACGTCTCTTCGGCGAGCGTTAAGGTCTGACCGTTCCAATGAAAGCCGGCGGATTCTATGCCCTGCAGGATTTCTTCTTCTTTTTGGGAATCCCGGATCAAGAGAGATGATTCCGCATCGGCATCTCTTGTTTCGGTGACCGCATGAAGCGAATGCGGGCCATAGCAGAACAGCGGATCCGCATGTACCGCACCATCGTCGGCATCCAGATAAATTTTTGCCCGGAGGGGGTGGGCTTCCACCGCCTCTTCCACGTCCGTATCCACGGTTAACCGGTTCTGCTCCTGCAGGGAGGAAGCAACAGAAGCATACACCTGTTCCAGTTCACGATGATCCAGGGGAAGCCTCCCGGCTGGTGTGTCCATAAGCATATGAAATAACAGCTCGGTGTGATGATCGTTCTCTTCCTTCATTTCGTAGAGTCTGTCGTTCCAGATGTAGTAAGGAGTCAGACTGACTTTGCGCGGCGGATGTTCAAACGATGAATACGATAGATAATAATGCTCCTTATCCTGATGCAGCTGAAATGTTCCCGGCCACTGCTGTTTTACAGTAAGCGGAACCAGCGAACCGACGGAAGGGCGGATGAGAACATTGCTGCATTCCAGCAGGGCTTCTATGATGCCGGCTGCGGCTACCGGGGGAATAGCGACCTCGGCGCGCCCGGACGTTTCACCGTTTAGGAAACTGGTCTGCCGGTCGGCCCACTTCTGGTTGCGGATGATTTCCTGGAGTTTCTGTATGACGGTAAGGTCTGTTTCTTCAAAATAATGATAGGTTGGATCAAATGTAAATTTCTTTGTGAACGGAAGCAGGGACCGCTGCCGCATGGCAGACAGAAGGGCCTCTATATCTTTGACGACGTAAAGCTTATCCGTGCCTATCCTCATCTGTACTGAAAAATGCTGTTCCTGCGGATACATTCTGTCTTTATGAAAGGTGAGAACGAATTCGGTATGAAGGGCTTCGCCGACCGATTCCACAGACTGCATCCGTCCGGCAAAATAATCAACGAACAGCTTTTTCAGGGAAGCGGTGGCTTCCTCTTCTGATTCTTCAGGCCGCTGGGGAGCTCTTTGTTGTTTTGGTGCCGGAGATCTGGGAGCGGGCTCTTCCGGTGCGGCATAAAAAAGAAGCACAGCGGCAATATGTTTACATATGTCCATGCCCTCGTCATGAGCCGGACAGCTGCAGTCGTATTCCTGAAGTTCTCCGTCTTCATGAAACAGAAGATGGACAGTATAATTATAAGTACCGGCAACAACTGCTTTTATTTTCGTGAAAGACCCCGCCGTATTTTCATTGACGGGTGTCACCCGGTTGTCCTTCCAATAGGCCAACCCTCGGTTGTATATCGTTGTTCCGGCAAGTTTCCGGATGGTAGTCTTCGTCGAAAAACGCACCCTTCTTCCTCCTTCTCGTAAAAAAACAGTACCCATCATTATAACATATTCATAGCGAGGAAAGGGCCGAGCAGGAGAAGGAGAAAAGAAATCTTTACAAGCGGTGTTGTCTCGTTAAAAATAGAAGGAAACAGGCGGAGGTGATGACATGGATACATCGTGGATTCTCGAACAGGCCCAGCAGGAGGCCGCATCGTTCTTTGAACAGACAGGACCCGCACACGATTATTGGCATACCTCGCGGGTGGTTTCCCAGGCTGTTCTGCTTGCGGAGAAGGAAGGAGCAGATGTGTTTGTCTGTGAATTGGCAGCATGGCTGCATGACATAGCGGACGCGAAATTAAATGAATCGGAGGAAGCCGGTCTTAAACGGGTGAAGCAGTGGCTCCAGGCCCATGTGGATGACAAAACGATCGCAGACCTCGTGGCCGGTATCATCGAAACGATGTCATTCCGGAACGGGGAGAAGGCCGTGATGGAGTCTATGGAAGGGCAGGTTGTCCAGGACGCCGACCGTCTGGATGCCATCGGAGCGGTAGGTATTGCGAGAACCTTCGCCTACGCGGGAGAAATAGGAGAAACGCTGCACCGTCCAGATCTGCCGGGGGCGGAAAAGCATCACACCGCTGTCGGTCATTTCTACAATAAACTGCTACGGCTGAAGTCTTTAATGAATACCGGAACAGCAGCAGAAATGGCCGCCAAACGCCAGAAATTTATGATCAGTTATCTGGAACAGTTCTACAGTGAATGGGAAGGAAAAGCATAATATTTATGAAAATCCATGAAAATGGGAGGATGAAGGCGTAAATATGAGGCCTGCGGAAGAAAAATGTCAATGATGAACGCTTACATGGAGATTGGGACCTGTCTTTGTATATGGTAGAATTCGTTTATTCACAACGGTGGCTTTTGTACAGGACAAAAGCAGAATAACGGGTTACTGCCCAATATATGACAAAGGAGACAGGAGATTTTGAATCTAACAAAATGGAAACAAGAGTGGTTCGGGAACGTCCGCGGGGACGTACTTTCCGGTATGGTCGTCGCCCTGGCCTTGATTCCGGAAGCGATCGCTTTTTCGCTCGTGGCGGGTCTCGATCCCATGACGGGGCTTTATGCTTCCTTCAGCATTGCGGTCGTTATCGCGATCGTCGGAGGCCGTCCCGGGATGATATCAGCTGCAACCGGAGCGATGGCGCTCTTGATGGTGACACTGGTGGCTGAATACGGACTGGAGTATCTGCTTGCGGCAACGATATTGACAGGAATACTCCAGATTTTCTTCGGCTGGAGTAAGCTGTCCCGCCTTATGAAATTTGTACCGCGCTCGGTGATGGTCGGCTTCGTCAATGCGCTAGCCATTCTAATTTTTCTATCACAGGTTGAACATTTTGAAGGGGCCGGCTGGATGATGTACGCCTTGGCCGGTATAACACTTGTCATTATTTATTTATTTCCAAAGATTTCAAAGGTTGTTCCTTCGACACTGATAGCTATTATTGCAGTAACGGTTCTCGCCGTTTCTCTCGGGGTAAACGTGAAAACCGTAGGAGATATGGGGACGCTTCCCGAGACCCTTCCGGTCTTTTTAATTCCGGAGATCCCGCTGAATTTTGAAACCTTGCGGATTATTTTCCCTTACGCGCTGGCTCTGTCGGTCGTCGGTCTACTGGAATCGCTGTTGACGGCTTCCATTGTGGATGACATGACAGATACCGAAAGCGATAAAGATAAAGAATCGCGCGGGCAGGGATATGCCAATGTAGTAACAGGATTTTTCGGAGGGATGGCAGGATGTGCGATGATCGGGCAGTCTGTGATTAATATGAAATCCGGCGGCAGCGGCCGTCTTTCATCCCTGACTGCCGGAGTGTTTTTGATGTTTCTCATCCTTGTGCTCGGCGATCTTGTCGTGCAGATCCCGATCGCTGCATTAGCCGGTGTGATGATCATGGTCTCGATCAGCACCTTTGACTGGAATTCGCTGCGGATGCTGCCAAAACTCCCGAAAAGCGATTCGACCGTTATGCTTGCCACCGTTGGCACGGTCGTCGTGACCCACGATCTTTCCAAAGGAGTGGCCGTTGGAGTAGTATTAAGTGCCATCTTTTTCGCCGCAAAGATTTCCCGGGTGAAAGTGAGAGAAGCATCCGAAAGCACGGTGTCCCACAGATTGTTCCGGGTGGAAGGACAGCTGTTTTTTGCTTCCGTTACGGACTTTACAAACAGTTTTGATTATGAAAAGCAGGCTGAAACCGTAGAACTGGATTTCTCCCACGCACATTTATGGGACGATTCCGCCGTGCAGGCGTTGGAAAAGGTGAAGGCAAAGTTCCGGCAGAAAGGGACCCAGGTGGTGCTCACCGGAGTCAATCAGGAAAGTTCCAGGCTGATGCAGAAGCTGGACGGACTTTCTTCCGGACATTAAAGAAGTGCGCTGTGAAAGCGCACTTTTTTTCGGACGTTATAGAAGGTAACATGATAGAAAAGGATGAAAAGAGAGGGAAGAAACATGTATCAAAACATTTTACTGGCCGCAGACGGATCTGATCATTCCCTCCGCGCGGTCCGGCATGCTATCGGGCTTGTGAAAGGGGAGGAGTCTCCGCACATTGATATTGTATACGTCGTGGACGGCGATAAATCGAAGGCGGATGTCCTGCATTACGGAAACACGGATGTCATTCAGACAAAACGGAAAGAAAAACTGACTCCGGTTGAAGATGTATTGAACGAGGAAAATGTTCCTTATACGATCCATTTAAAACACGGGGAGCCGGGGCCCTCCATTGTTAAATTTGCCAATGAAGGCAATTATGATTGTGTCGTTCTGGGCAGCAGAGGGCTGAACCAGCTCCAGACGATGGTGCTCGGCAGCGTCAGCCATAAAGTCGCCAAGCGTGTGGAATGCCCGGTGCTGATTATTAAATAAAACAAAGAGAGCGTCTTCCGTATTCCGGTACGCTCTCTCTTTCATCATCTGTCTTCGCTTGGATCTCTATCCACCGGGATCAAATCAAATATTTCACCGGTCTCAATCGTTTCAACCAGTTTATGCAGCCACATATAGTACGTTTTGGAATTTTCCATCACCTGATACGTTTCTTCCGCTTCTGATTTCAAAGCGTCGGAGACGTTCTCATCCTGCATAATCTCTTCCATTATATCCTGAGCTTCCTTAATGGAATGAAGGTTGACTTTGGCTTCTCTTTCCCATTTCTGGGTGAAAAAATTGGAGAAAAACTGAAAGAAATCTTTTTCAGGTACATATGTCTGTTTACGTTTCCCTTTTCGGAAGGTCTTTTTTACAACATTGAATTCCTGCAGTTTTTTAACCCCGGTGCTCATGCTCGGTTTGCTCATTCCAAGCTTTTCGCGCATCTCATCAAGTGTCATGTCCCCTTCAAGGTACATGGTACCGTACAACGTGCCGGCACTGCGGGTGACGCCGTAAAGATCCATCGTTTCTGCGATGGAATCCACCACAATTTCTTTGGCATGATCGAGGGACGCGCGAGCTTCCTGATCTGAAGAATGACCCATACCCATCCTCCTTTATATCGGCTGTTAAACTTATTAAATTTGTTGTTTACTTTAATATCTTAACGTATATCGGTAAGATATCAAAGAAAAAATTCAATAACAAAATCAGAAATGGGATAATAATCAAGGATAGAAACTGAAAAGCGGTCACTTTCCCCTGATCCGTTTGACAATAAAAAAACAAGATGATAACTTAATAACATTCGAAACGTTAAATTTTTTTAAAACAAATTAAATTTTCGTCATCATCAGTGAGGAGGGACCGATTTGGAACTGAAAAAAATGTATATTGATGGTTCTTGGGTGGAAGCAGCTTCAAAAGAGACCAGGACCATTATCAATCCATACAATCAGGAAAAGGCGGCCGAGGCTGCCGAAGGAAACCGAGAGGACGCGAAAGCAGCTGTACAGGCAGCACGCACCGCTTTTGACAAAGGAGAGTGGGCAGCCGCTCCTGCCGCTGAAAGAGGAGCCATCGTACAGAAAATCGCAGATTTTATCCTGCGCGATAAAGAAGAACTTGCAGAGCTTGAAACACTTGATACTGGCAAGACAATCGAAGAAAGTCGTGTCGATATGGAGGATATCGCCGGTGTCTTCCACTATTTTGCCGGTCTTGCCGATAAAGACGGCGGCGAAGTGATTGCTTCGCCGATTCCGGATTCGGACAGTAAAGTCGTTCATGAACCGGTCGGCGTCTGCGGCCAGATTACACCCTGGAACTATCCGCTTCTTCAGGCAGCCTGGAAGATCGCTCCAGCTCTGGCGGCAGGAAATACGATTATCATGAAGCCGAGTGAAATCACTCCGCTAACAACAGTGAAAGTATTTGAACTGATTGAAGAAGCCGGTACACCGAAAGGCGTTGCCAATCTTGTCCTCGGAAAAGGAACAGATGTCGGGGCAGAACTGTCCGAGAATACGGATGTGGATTTGATTTCCTTCACAGGCGGCATTGTGACCGGAAAGAAAATCATGCAGTCTGCCAGTGTCAATGTAAAGAAGATTGCGCTGGAGCTTGGCGGCAAAAATCCGAACATTGTGTTTGCTGATGCTGACTTTGAACTGGCTGTCGATCAGGCCTTAAATGCAGCTTTCTTCCATGCCGGCCAGGTATGTTCAGCAGGAGCAAGGCTCTTGGTGGAAGAGAGTATCCATGATGAATTTGTTGAAGAACTCGTGAAACGTGCCGGTAATATAAAGCTCGGAAACGGGTTTGACGAGACAACCCAGTCCGGTCCGGTCATTTCGGCAGAACACCGGGACAAAGTGGAAAAATATGTGGAAATCGGGCAGAAAGAAGGCGCGAAACTGGAAACCGGCGGCAGACGTCCGGACGATCCTGAGCTGCAGGACGGCTTCTTCTATCTGCCGACCGTATTCAGCAACTGCACCTCGGATATGACGATAGTGCAGGAGGAAATATTTGGTCCCGTTCTTACCGTGGAGAAATTCAGCAGCCGGGAAGACGCCGTATCCAAAGCCAATGATACCATTTACGGCCTGGCAGGCGCTGTCTTTACAACCGATGCCGCCAAGGCGGAAGAAGTTGCAGCAGCCCTTCGTCTCGGCACGGTCTGGATCAACGATTTCCATCCGTACTTTGCCCAGGCGCCGTGGGGCGGATTCAAGCAGTCCGGCATCGGACGGGAGCTGGGCAAACCGGGTCTTGAGGAGTATACGGAAACGAAACACATTTTCCGCAACAAAAAGCCGGAACCAATCCATTGGTTTAAATAAAAGTACGAACCGGGAATTACGTCACTATGTTGATGAACGGCGGGAGGTATGATGATGAGTCTTAATATGAAAGTCGAGCACATGCTTGGATACCACTCCTTTGAGATTCCGACTGCTATGAAGCATGGAATCGGCGCTGTTAAGCATATCGGGGAAGAAGTGCAGAACCTCGGTCCCGATAAAGTACTTCTCGTGGCGGGTCCCGGTCTTTATAAAGCAGGAGCGGCGGATCCAGTTATAGAGATTCTGGAGAAAGCCGGCGTGGACGTCGTCGTTTTCAGCGATATAGAACCGAATCCTCCGATCCGTGTGATCGAAAAAGGCGCCGGCGTGTATGACCAGGAAGGATGTAATGGTCTGGTAGCTCTCGGCGGCGGAAGCCCTATGGATACAGCGAAAGCCATTGGAGTGGAAGTGACGCATGAAGGCGGCGTGGCGGACTATGAAGATGCAGAAGGAAAAAAGCCGCTTGAACACCGTATTCCACCGCTTGTCACGGTTCCTACAACTGCCGGCACCGGGTCGGAAGTAACACAGTGGGCGGTGATCACGGATGAAGAGCGCAGGATAAAGTTTAACACCGGCGGTCCGTTGATTGCACCGCACCTGACGATCATTGATCCTGAACTGCACGTTTCCATGCCTCCGCATGTAACTGCGATGACGGGCATTGACGCTATATCCCATGCTGTGGAATGCTATACGATGAAGGTTGCCCAGCCTGTAACGGATGCCGTTGCACTGCTGGCCATGGAGTACGGGGCCAAATATATCCGGCGTGCCTATGCTGACGGCACAGATCTGGAAGCCCGGTACGGGATGGCGCAAAGTGCCATGCTTGCAGGACTTGCCTATGGCAGTGAATCAGCAGGAGCAGCACACGCCATGAGCCAGACACTCGGCGGACTCATTCCAGTGGCTCACGGCCAATGTGTGGCGGCTATGATGGGACCGGTTATGGAATATAACTGGAAAGGAACGCCGGAACGCTTTGCCCGCGTGGCTCAGGCGTTCGGCATCGATACTTCCGGAATGACTGCCGAAGAAGCAGCCAGAGCTGCCGTGAACTGGATGTATGACCTTGTCGAGGATCTCGCCATTCCGAGCCTTAAATCACAGGGCGTTGATCCGGAATGGACAGAGAGCCTTGCCCGGGCAGCCATGGAAGATCCGCAGACGGAAGGGAATCCACGCGATCTCAGCATACCGGATTACGAATGGATTTACCGCCGCTGTTTTAACCAGGTTCCGAAAACGGTATAAGAACGAAACAAAACCGCCCGCCTCCAGTTCAAGGAGACGGGCGGTTTTATTGGTTCTAATAACGCTGTGTGCTGCGAAGCTGAAAATCAACAAAGCTGCCGGCAATCATACCGAGAAACAGATCCTGAATGTCCATCTGTCCCTCCGTTAATCCGTAAAGCAGTCCGATACCCCCGAAAATGATCGCATACCGGACTCGCATGAACGAGTTGAAATAAGGGAACGAAGCCTGCAGGCTCTCGAGAAAAAACGGGGAAAAATACACCGCGACGATGATAACGACAATAATAATAAAAAGTACTTCCATTCCCAACACCCTTTCCTTTTTCCAAGCGTACGTCTTATCTTTCTTTTTTCCTTTTCCGCTCTTCTTTAAACAGGAAGCATGTTTTATGGTTCAACGAAGCGGGTGGATTAATCCGGTTGGGATAAAGCTCCCTTGTCATCATGCAGAGTCCGGATCGTGTTTTTTAAATAGAGAGCCATTAGCAGAAGCATAGCGAGAACGGCAGCAAGGCCGGCTGTAACACTTCCGGTGAGCCCCAGAACGAGAAACCCGATAAATGACACAGCAGCTGCTATCATCGCATACGGCAGCTGTGTCATCACATGGTCGATGTGATGGCTTCCGGCTCCTGTCGACGATAAGATGGTCGTGTCCGAAATCGGAGAGCAGTGATCGCCCAGAATGGCCCCGGCAATCACAGCCGCCAGAAACGGAAGCAGCATGGTGATGTCAATCACTGAGGCAATTTCTCCGGCAATCGGAAGGAGAAGCGTAAATGTTCCCCAGGAAGTACCGGTTGAAAAAGCGGCCAGACCGGCTGTTAAAAACAGCAGCGCAGGCAGCAGAACAGCCGGGATCGATCCGTCCAGTTGACGGGCCAGGTATTCCCCTGTCTGGAGCTCTTCAATAATAGATACAATCATCCAGGCCAGGATCAAAATATAAATAGCCGGCAGCATCGAGCGGATCCCGTTCCAGATCGTTCTGCCCAGTGCTGCAGGGGCCGGACGTTTTCCGAACGTAAAAAGCAGAGAAACGGCCAGTCCAATACTGCCGCCCAGCACAAGGGAGAGAGATACGTCTGTCGCGGCAAAGACGCTTAGCGGGGTGACTTCGTCTGCGGCACGAATGCCGGAATAAACCATGAAAAACACGGTGCCGATAATCAACGCAGCAATAGGGAAAACAAGATCCCTGACACGGCCGTGGTGTTCATCCAATGCGGATCCCGCCTGTCCGGGAATACCGGTGCGGGATGGATCAAGCAGTTCGTGGTGCAGCAGTGCCCTTTCTTCATGCTTGCGCATGGGGCCGATGTCCAGCTTCCATATGATAACGAAAAACAGGAAGACAATCGCCGACAGCGCATAGAAATTCATCGGCAGCATAGCGAGAAAGGCCTGAAATCCGCCTATTGTCACCGCGCTGTAACTTCCCGTGATATCGTCCAGCAGTGTAATGATGTAGGCACCCCAGCTGGATAAGGGAGCAAGTACACAGATCGGTGCAGCCGCCGAATCCACGATGTAAGCCAGTTTAGCCCGGGATATCCGGTGCCGGTCCGTCACGGGACGGCTCACCTGCCCGACAGTCAGGCTGTTGAAGTAATCATCAATGAAAATCAGAATACCGAATACGAAAGTGGCAAGCTGGGCTCCGATTCTAGTTTTGATCTTACGCAGCGCCCACGTTCCAAACGCTCTGCTTCCTCCGGAAAAACTGATCAGTGAGGCCGTCATGCCGAGAAGCAGCAGAAAAAGAATGATAAATAATTCCCATTCGTTCAAAGCTCCGTCGGTGACGAAAATGACAGTAAATGTATCCCAGATATGAGAGATGGTTGAAAGGATAGCCCAGTCGTTCAACAGCAGGGCTCCGATAACAATTCCCGCCCCCAGGGAAGGCAGTACTCTGCGGGTGGCGATGATCATTGCGAGCGCCAGCCCGGGCGGAAGTAAAGACAATGCGGTTGCTTCTTCCATGGTGTGTGCTCCTTTCTGCAGTTGTGAACACAGAAAAAACCTGGCTGGCAGCACGCCAGTCAGGCGGTTTTTCATGTGAATGACGTGTCATAGGAATCACGAAGATTATACCAGTATCGTGTCTGTCGGGCAATATAAAGACATGAATTCATCTGGTGAAACGGGAGACGGAAGAATCAAGAATGTAGGTTTCCACCGCCTGAGCCACCCCGTCATCATCGTGGGAAGCTGTTGTAACATCTGCAGCTTCTTTCACATGGGCCTCTGCATTTTCCATGGCGATACTCGTGGAGGCGGCATGAAACATGGAAAGGTCGTTAAAATTATCCCCGATGGCGTACGTAGAAGCGTTGTCGAGACCGGCAAATGAAAGGAGATGGAGCAGTCCTTTTCCTTTTTCGGTTTCCGGATGCATAATTTCGAGATTATCTCTTCCGGAAGAGGTGATTGCAATGTTTTGAGTGCCGTTCCAGTACTCCACACAACGCTCGAGTTTAGGTTCCAGCATCGACAGGATAAGAAACTTATAGACAGTCAGCTGTTGTTCCGTTATCAGGGAAGGAGAAGACAGCTCCTTTATTTCATACTGTTTCCGGTGACCGTCGGCACGGCGGCGTACAGCTTCTTTGATTTCTTCTCCCTTTTCTTTATCCTGGGAATAGATATCGAGGTCATGCAGAAAAAATTCGCGGGCCCGGGGAGGGCTGAAAATGCCTTCCGCCGTATTTATGTGATAATAGTACTGGTGATGATTCAGCCATTCAGCAAGCCGGACGGCGTCTCCGGCATGCATATAGGTTTCTTTCACCGGTTCATCCTGCCATGTGACAAAGCCACCGTTCAGCGATACGATGCCGTCGGGAATAAGGCCGGCACCGCCGAGGAGGCGTTTCACGTCCGAAATGCCCCGGCCGGTGGCGATGACGAGCTTATGTCCCTCCTGCTGCAGGCGCTCGAGGGCATCTGCATTCCGTCTGGAAACATATCCGTCACTGTGCAGCAGGGTACCGTCCATATCAATTGCCATTACTTTCATGCGTGGTCACCTTCTCATTAAAAACGTATCGTTCGAATCACATTTTACCATATCAGCAGAGAGCCAGCCCGTATTTTCTCTTCACTGCCTCCGGTTTCCGGGCATTGACGGAAAATAAAGGATCGGCTATAATCTAGCAGGGAACAACAGAACGATTACTCGTATATCCCGGACGACAGGGTCCGGGGTTTCTACAGGAAACCGATAAATTTCCGGCTACGAGTCTCTTGGGTACTGAAGAGACTTGTAGCTTTTTTTATGTTTTTTAGAGGGGGAGATAGCTATGTTTTCTTTCGAGAGGCAGGGAACAACGTGGAAAAAGGAACTGACAGCCGGTCTCACGTCCTTTTTCACGATTGCCTATATTCTGGTGGTGAATCCGGCGATTCTTGCAGACACCGGGATGCCTTATTCCTATGCCCTTCTCGGTACTGTACTGGTGACGGTGCTGGGGTGTATACTGATCGGCCTGTGGGCGGACGCCCCGATCGTGTTGACGCCGGGAATGGGGATTAACGCCTTTTTTACGTATACGATCGTGCAGGGGTTTGGTCTCACATGGCAGGAGGGGCTGGCTGCGGCAGCCGCGGCAGGATTTCTGTTTGTTATCGCTGCTTTCACACCGCTTGCCGGTAAATTGACAGCGGCGGTCCCGCAGTCCCTGAAAATAGGTATTACGGTCGGAATCGGTATTTTTCTATCGTTTATCGGCCTGCAGAAAGGCGGATTAATTGCTGCCGATGAAGAAACGTTTGTGACACTCGGGACGCTTTCTTCGCCGGGCTCCCTGCTGACCATCTTCGGCCTGCTGCTGACGCTGGCATTATTTGTACGCGGGGTAAAGGGAAGTTTTCTGCTCGGCATGGGAATTACGGCAGCAGCTGGATGGATGGCTGGCATGGAAGGGGAGCGTGCAGGCACTTCTCTTTCGTTTTCCGGGTACGAATCAGTCTGGCATTCCCTGGATTTTGGCGGTGCGCTCCAACTTCCCTTCTGGGTATCGGTCTTTTCATTAACGATTATCATTATGTTTGAGAGCATGGGGCTTCTGCAGGGCATGCTGCCTGACCAACAGAAATTTTCACGGTCGTACCAGGCCTCCGCTGTTTCGGCGTTGTCCGCTGGTTTTATGGGAACGTCCCCGACGATCCCGACTGTTGAAAGTGCGTCCGGCATAGCAGAAGGAGGACGGACCGGAGTGACAGCGGTTATTGTCGGAGTGCTGTTTGCCTTGTCGCTGTTGTTTGCTCCATTGTTCACCAGTATCCCGGAAGCAGCGATTGCGCCTGTATTGATTATTGTTGGCGGATTAATGGTGCAGGAAATCCGTCATATTACATTTCAGGATATGTCGGAATGGTTTCCTGCCTATCTGATTATCGGTCTGATCCCGCTTACATCATCGATTGCGGATGGCATTGCGTTTGGTTTCATTGCTTACCCGCTGCTAAAACTCGCCCTGGGCCGTCCAAAAGCCGTGTCGCCCATTATGTATGTGATTTCCAGCCTTTTTCTGTTGAATTATGTGCTGCTGGCGGGTTTATAGGTCCGCACGGTCTTTTTTCATCCGCATAGGCTGACAGCAAAGGGGGGGATGCGGTGAAAGACAAAAAAGAGTGCAGCCATAGCGCCCTGCCCCCCTATACGCTGTCTGATCTACTGCAGGGAGAACATCTGGATGTAATCGCTGCTGTTCTGCTGTTGAGCGGCCGCTTGAGAGTCAATTCCGTGGAACTGTATAGAGGAGAGCCGGCAGTACTGGTTACATTAATAGGGGAATATAAGCAGAAGGCTTCCTCGAAGGCCGAAGCCCTGGCATCGTTTCTCGAGGAAAACGACGACATGACCGTGGAAGACATCCTCGAAGCGCTCCGACTCCGTCTCTAAACGTAAGAAAGGAGGAAGCTGCATTGGATAAGGAACTGTCAATTAATCAAGGCCTGATAGCAGCCGTTCTTCTGCTTCTTCTGTTTCTTGGAACCCCCAACCCCGATCTGTCCCTGTGACGCTTACCAAAGCATTGCATAAGAAAAGACGGAGCGGGATCATGTTCCCAAACTCCGTCTTTTAGAACAAACGGTTTCGTTTTCCCAGCCTCGCTTTAGTCTGTAAAAGAGTTTTCGTGAAAGACGAGGTTCGGGTATTTATCTTTAGCCATGTTCATCTGGAATTCGTTTTCGAAGAGTGCCACGAGTTTGTTGTCCCGGTCGACGGCAAGGTTCCGCTGTTTTTTCCGGAAGGTCTCGAGTTCTTTTTCGTCCCCGCTGATCCAGCGTGCAATCGAAAGCGGAAGATGTTCGAGCCGGATATCGGAATTATATTCGTTTTTCAGCCGGTGCTCAAGCACTTCAAACTGCAGCCCGCCGACGACGCCGATGATCTGTTGTTCCGGGTAGCGGTTGTACGTCTGAAACAGCTGAATCGCCCCTTCTTCCGTCAACTGCTGGATACCTTTTTCGAACGATTTATGCTTCATCGCGTCTTTGACAGATATGGCAGCGAATTGTTCCGGTGAAAAGTGCGGCATTTCTGCAAACTGAAAGTTTCCTTTTTCCGCGAGGGTATCGCCGATCCGGAACGTGCCTGGATCAAACAAACCGATGATGTCCCCGGCGTAGGCTTCCTGAACGATACTTCGGTCCTGTGCGAGAAACTGGGTCGGCTGGGCGAGCCGCATTGTTTTGTTCAGGCGCACATGATTTACCGTCATGCCCTGGGTGTACTTTCCGGACGTAATCCGCATAAAAGCAATACGGTCCCGGTGCTTCGGGTTCATGTTCGCCTGAATTTTAAAAATAAATCCGGAGAAATTCTCCTGAACCGGCTCGACAAATCCCTGGTCGCTTTCCCTTCCCACCGGCGATGGGGCAAAATAGAGAAAATGCTCCAGAAAGTTCTGCACCCCGAAGTTGGAGACGGCACTGCCGAAAAAGACAGGCGTAAGCTCGCCGCGCAGTATTTTATCTTCCTCATAAGGATCTCCGGCCACATCCAGCAGCTCCATCTCTTCACGGAACTGGGAGAGAAATGTTGGAGCGATCAGCTCATCGAGGATCGGATCATCCGGACCGGTTGTCTGTTTCACTTCCACATGAGAAGGGTTTTCCGTATTAAACAGTTCTACTTTTTTGGAATGGCGGTCATAAATGCCGTAAAAATTCTGGCCCATACCGATCGGCCAGTTCATCGGATAGGAACGGATGCCGAGAATATCTTCCATCTCTTCCATTAATTCAAATGGATCGCGGACTTCCCGGTCCATTTTATTGATGAATGTGAAAATCGGGATACCCCGCATACTGCAGACTTTGAAAAGCTTCTCGGTCTGGGCCTCGACCCCTTTGGCGGCATCGATCAGCATGGTGGCGGAGTCGGCTGCCGTCAGCGTGCGGTACGTATCTTCACTGAAGTCTTCGTGTCCCGGAGTATCGAGAATGTTAATGTGATGGCCTTCATATTGAAATTCCATGACAGAGCTGGTGACGGAAATGCCGCGCTGCCTTTCGATTTCCATCCAGTCACTGGTTGCCTGCTTGGTATTTTTCTTTCCCTTGACGGAACCGGCTTCCCGGATGGCGCCTCCGAAATACAGCAGTTTTTCGGTTAGGGTGGTCTTACCGGCGTCCGGGTGGGAAATGATCGCAAACGTTTTGCGGGAGGTAATTTCCTCGTGTAATGTGCTCATAGCATAATCCTTTCTACGTAGTACCTTCAACCATTCCATCATAAATGATTCCCTGCACCGAAACAACAGCTTTCCTGCACACGAAAAACACTCCCTGTCCTGGACAGGGAGCGCCGGATTACAGGCTGGAGTATGCGGTATGCTGCTGGAGGGCCTGCTCGAGTGTTAAATATTTAGCCACCTGTTTGAAGTTGATGCCAAGCTGTACAATGGTCTGGGAAAGTTCCGGACGCATGCCGGAAATGCTCGTATCAATACCGAGAAGCTGAAGGGCTTCAATTAAATGGTTTAGGTGCTGGGCAAACCAGGTATTAATGGTATTGATACCGGAAAGATCGATAATAAGATAAGACAGCTCCAGTTCTGTAGCACGCTCCAGTGTCCGCTCCTGCAGAAATTCGGAGCGTTCATCGTCCATGTCACCGATAAGCGGCAGGACAGCTGTTCCCTGCGTGATCGGAACCACCGGGACAGAGATTTCCTGCATCTCCTGTTTTGCCCGTTCAAGCGCCTCGATGTGATGATTAACAAATGAATGGCTGAACGCATGAGCAGCATTATCAAGCAGTGATTCGAACGAGTTGTAAATCACAAAGGAATCATGCAGGGATAATTCAAACTCCACGCATTTTCGTTCAATCGTGGTTGTCAGTACTTCTCTGATCTGGGGAATAAGCGTTAAAGCAGTTCCGAGCGTGATTTCTTTTTTCAGGCAGTAATCCGCTGCTTTCTTCCCCCAGGACCGGATGTTTTCTTTCAGGGCGGGAGAGTCGGGGTGATCGTCGATAATCCCTTCTCCCATCGTCTGAAACAGTTCTTCGTTCAGCGTCAGAAAATACTCATTGTTCCGCGCGAAATCAAACCGTTCATCCGACTGCTGCAGCGCCTGCATCTGCTGCTTTAATGCCTCGGTATGCTCGGAGATGTCCGCTCCGATTTTCTTGAATATTTCTTCCTGGTTCTCCATTCTATCTAACCCCTGTTCTGCAAAAGTTATGTATGCTTACAACGATGCCGCATCAATATTACCCTTTTTCTCTCATTCCAAAACATTATTTTAAGAAAATGAAACATAAAAAAATGACGCAGAATCGTGTGCATCTCTATAAAAATATCAAAGGATATCTGTTTTGATATAGGAGAGGGAAAAATGTGGTATCTTATAAGCAAGCAGGAGAGAGCAAGAGGTGTTCCTGCACTGCATAAATACAAGGGAGGTTCTAACATGAGCAGAAAAATGATGTATGCTTTATTTACCGGTGTATTGACAGCAAGTGTTTTGGGAGCCTGCGGAGGAACAGACGGAGAAAACCCGGAGATGGAAGAAGAGCCTGCGACGGAAGAAGAACCTGCTACGGAAGAAAACATGGAAGAATAACAATCACGACAGAGCGCGTCGCCAACCCGGCGGCGCTTTTTTTTTACCATTTGGGCGTTTGCGAGATCCAGCTCTGGTTCGAAGGCCTGCAAGAGACAGATCCATTCGGCGCACCCTCCTTTACGCTTTTCTACTTCATACGTATGGAAGGAGGCGAAAGGGCATCTAAAACGTAAGTATGGGAAAAGGACAGAGCCAGGGTGTTTTTTCCAATCTCCGTTTTTTTAATATCATTTTAATTACACCAGTTTACGATTGTATAAGAAATAGAAGGAATATCGTCCCTGCATAATGCCGGAGATGGGAGAGTCTTTCGTTTGATGCAAGCAATGAAAAGGACAAAAGGCTTATATATGTATCCACTTTATAGAAACAGGGAAGGACAAAAGGCTTTCGGAAATACAGTGCACGGGTTTCCAGTAAGTTCCGCCCCCCTTTCACAGAAAGAGAGATATGGCATAATGACAAATGGAGGTGTTCAACATGAAAAAAATCATCATTGCTTCGGCTGTCATACTTATGTTTCCGGCAGCTGCACAGGCACAAAACTGCATAACGGCGGAAAAGGGAGATACATGGTCACAACAATCCGAGGAGCTGAACGTATCCCTGGAACAATTCGTGAAGGAGAATAACGGGCAGTTCCGTTTTGATTGGCCGCAGCAGGAGACACAGGATAGCGAGCAGAAACAGACACAGGAAAACGAGCAGGAACAGACACAGGAAGCTCCTGAAGAGGCGCAGCAGGAACGTGAATCAAACGGCGGGAACAACAGCAGTGCCCCTGAAGACAACGCTGCTAATGAGCCGTCCAATGAAGCCGCTTCGGAAGAAAGTGCTTCGGAAGAGCCGTCCGGACAGCAGGATACAGCTGATGTGGAAACAGAAAGTGAATTCGAGCAGCAGGTTATTGAGCTGACCAACCAGGAAAGAGAAGCAGCCGGACTGGAGCCGCTTCAGCCATACAGTGAACTGTCGGATGTGGCACGCGATAAATCGGAGGACATGCGGGATGCCGGGTATTTCTCCCATAACAGTCCGAATTACGGCAGTCCGTTTGACATGATGGACTCTTACGGTATTGATTACCGTGGCGCGGGTGAAAATATCGCTGCCGGGCAACGCACACCGGAACAGGTCGTGGAAGGCTGGATGAATTCTGAAGGCCACCGCGAAAACATTATGAACGAAGACTTCACCCACATTGGTGTCGGCCATGCCGAAGGCGGCAGCCACGGCCATTACTGGACGCAGATGTTTGTAACAAAATAAATCATAAAAGGGGATGCCTTAAAAAGACGGGCATCCCCTTTTTTATATGTCTATGAAAGCGGCAGGACGTAGAGGAGGACGGCAAAAAAGTGGAGCACCGTGCCCCCGAGGACAAATATATGCCAGACGGCGTGGTGATAAGGAAAATGCCTCCACACGTAAAAGATGGTTCCGACGGTGTACAACAGGCCGCCGGCTACGAGAAAAGCAGTTCCTCCAGGGGCGAGTGTTTCGGTGAGCGGCTGCCAGGCAACGATAATGATCCAGCCCATTACTATATAAAGCAGGGTGGAGAGCACCATGAATTTTTTGACAAAAAAAGCCTTAAATCCAGCCCCGGACAGCGCAAGCCCCCACACGATGCCGAACAGCGTCCAGCTCAGTGCGCCTTCGAGCACATGAAACAAAAACGGGGTGTAGGTACCGGCTATAAACAGATAGATGGAAGCATGGTCAAATATTTCGAAGATATCTTTCGTTCTGCCCTGCCGGAAGCTGTGCAGAAGAGTGGACGAGACGTACAGCAGAACCATGGTGGCTCCGTAAATGGAAACGCTGGTGATATGAAAAGCGGTAGCCTCGAGTGCAGCAAAAACGATAAGGATCGTTGTGGCGGCAAGACTCAAGGCGATTCCGACTGCGTGAGTGGCGGCATTGGCGATTTCTTCTTTGCGTGAAAACGTGTGGACATCTGTCATTCGGATGGACCGCCCCTTCCTTCTTCGTTTTTATCTTTCTACATTCTATCATACCCTGCACGTTTACTCGAATGCACACATGGGGAAAACGGGAGGTGGAAGAAATCAATACAAATAGAGGTGAAACGAAATGGCGAAGATTGTTGTACCATATTACAGCACATACGGCCACGTCTATCAGATGGCCCGGGAAATCGCAAAAGGAGCAGAACAGGCCGGCGCGGAAGTGAAGCTGGCAAAAGTTCCGGAATTTGAAGAGGTACGCCAGGCCATGGCCGGCGACGATGCTTATGCTCAGGCACAGGAGGCACAGAAAGATATTCCAACGGCCTCCCATGACGACCTGAAATGGGCGGACGGCATCATCTGGGGTGTGCCGACCCGCTACGGAAACATGCCGGCTCAGATCAAACAGTTTCTGGATTCCGCCGGTGCGCTCTGGATGAACGGTGAACTGGAAGGCAAAGCAACATCTGTCTTTACGAGCACAGGCTCTATCCACGGCGGTCAGGAAACAACGGCTATTACCACGCTGGTGCCGCTGCTTCATTTCGGACTGATCTATGTCGGTCTGCCATACGGACAGAACCAGGAAATGCTGACAACCGACGGCATCGGGGGTTCCCCGTATGCAGCATCGACGGTGGCCGGGGTTGACGGCTCCAATCAGCCGGAAGAAAGGGAATTAACAATGGCTCGTCGGTTAGGCGGACGCGTCGCCCATGTGGCAGAACAATTGAATAAATAATAAAGAAATCCCGCCGGAGCTCCGGCGGGACTTTTTTTATCGAGCGAAAACGTGGTTGCCGATGACGGTGGTCGTTTCTCTGGTTGCAATCCAGTGGTTGGAGGCTGTATCGGGATTGTAGAAATAGAGAGAGCCGGCACCCTGCCCCTGATAGGCAATGGCTTCCATGACTGCCTTTCTTGATTCATCACCGGCCGGCTGGTGAATCTGTCCGTTTCCGACAGGCGAAAACGACGGATAGCCGGTGGCGGAGACGTCATAAATGACGCCCCGGATGCTGTCCGGAAAAGAAGAACTCTCCACCCGGTTTAAAACAACTGTCGCTACCGCCACTTTACCGATGTAGGATTCTCCTTTGGCCTCAGCATGGACAAGGCGGGCCATCAATTCCTGCTCGGCGCCGCTTACGCCGGAGGGAATGGTGAGCGTTTCTCCGCTGTCGACGTGACCGGATGATTTATCGTTCGCCGCTTTAATATCAATGACGGAAGTGCCGTGATTCATGGCAATCTCCCAAAGCGTCTGCCCTTCTTTGACTGTATGGGTTTCTGCTGCCTGAGCTGCTGTACCTCCCAGTGAAATACAGGCTGCAGCCAGGATGGCAGTAATGTGTTTTTTCATGAATGCTGTACCTCCTGTGTATGGTTATCAAAAACACAGCGTCAGTGTATCAGGAGGAGGAAAAGCAAAGCAGCAGGGAATTACAGCCAATTTCAGATCAAGACAGAAAGAGCCCCTTTCCGCCTGCTAACAGGGAAAGGGGCACGGTTTTTCTATTCAATGGGTTCATATTCGTCGGCGTTCTCTGCCGAAAAAGGTTCAGAGGCGTCCATATGACCGAACAGGGAATCTTCTTCTTCCCCTTCAATTAGTATTTTTGTCTGATCATAGCCGAACTGCTCCATGATTAAAGCAATCTGCTCAGTGATCGCCATTTCGGCACTGGAGCCGGCGCTGAGGTCAAGAAACGCGCTGGAGAACGATACTTCTGCTGTGCCGTCCGAACCTTCCACAGACTGTACCTCAACGTCTGTATCTTCCGGAAAATGCGACACGAGGTCCTCGTGTTCAGGGCCGTCAATCCAGGCCTGGAGTGCGGCTGCCGGCAGTTCACCTTCGGTTGATGCTTCTACTTCCTGCTCTTCTGTGTATTTTTCAAGCAGCTGGTCATCCGAAAAATAGAGTGTAACCGTTTCTGTCACTGTCTCTTCAGAATCGCTGGTTTCCACCGTCTCTTCCTGCTCTACCTCTGTATTTGTATCCCCTTCATTTTCATTCTCTTCCGTTGTCTCTTCAGAAGTGCTTCCGCCGGAATCATCCTCCTGCGTTTCTTCTTCACTCTGTGCGGTATCGTCAGAAGTACCTTCCGTTCCACTCTGCCCGTTCTCTCCGCCCTGTCCGCAGGCCGCGAGAACGCCCAAAGTCAGTGCAGTGGTAATAAACAATAATAGCAGGCGGTTCATGCATGCACCATTCCTTTCTCTTTGTATGTCTGTCTACTTCATAGTCGCTATGTACAAAGAAACAGTTACAGAAAGTGTAGAAAAAGTAGAAAAGAATGTCAAAGGCCTTTCCTCCTGTTCCATATTTTTTCATGGTTTTGGAATCTACCGTTGTAATAAAACGTGATATAATGAGGCGTGTTACGTTTGAACGGCAGGTGATAATGTGCGCAGGAAATCAAACAAACAGGTGGCAGGAGCGATTCTTGCTTTTATCCTGTTATACGCAGTGATTTATTGGACGTTTGTCCTCCTGTAAGATGACATACCAAAAACAGCAGCGGTTACAATATGATATTTTTTGTAACCCGGAAGATATAATGAACGACTAAAGATATGGGAGTGTTACTCGTGAAAGAGGAATTTGAACGGTTATATGAAACCTATCACCACTCTCTCTTTCAATATTTATTCTACATGGTCCGGGATAAGGAAACGGCGGAGGAACTGGTGCAGGAAGTCTATATTAAAGTGTTCCATTCCTTCGATTCGTTTGAAGGCAAGAGCAGTGAAAAGACATGGCTGTATTCCATCGCCCGACATGTAGGTATTGACTGGATACGAAAGCAGAACCGCAAAAAACGCAAATGGCTCGGTGTGCTGGGGCCGCTGTCCAAAGAGGAAGTGCGGGACCCCGCGCCTCTTCCCGAAGAAGTCGTATCGGCCCGGGAAGATGCCCGCGAAGTGTTCGACGGGATGGAGCACTGTACGCCGGATCAGCGCCAGGTTTTGGTGCTTCGCTATATGGATTCTCTTTCCATAAAAGAAACCGCGGAAGTACTGGGCTGGTCGGAGAGCAAGGTGAAAACCACCCAGCACCGCGCTATAAAAAAACTCCAGGATGTGCTCGGCCGCACAGACCGGATGACAGAAAGGAGGGCGGGACAGTGAAGAGAGACGACCGTGCTTCGGAAGAAAGGATTAAACAGTCGCTGGAACAGCTGCCACAGGTAAAAGATAAACGGCCTAAAGAAGATATTTATCATCATATAGTGAAGCACCCGCAGCGCGCGAAACAGAAACCGGTGAAAAAATGGGCGATGCCTGCCTTTTCTGCAGCAGCCGCGCTTATCCTTCTTTTGGTGCTGATTCCCAATATGATAACGATGAACAATCAGTCGGGTTCCTCCGGGGAGAGCAGCAGTCAGCCTGAAGAAGAGGCGGACATGAACGTTATGGAAGGCTCGAAAGACCAGGAGGAAGCATCCCGGGAAGCTTCCCGGGATGAATCCGGGTCCGGCGGTAATGCTGACAGCGATGCATCCACACAATCGCGGGAGCAGACAGAAGAGACGGAGGTGGAAAAGGAACCGGAGGTCAACACCGAAGAAACAGCCTTAACCTATAACAACTACGTTCCGGCACTGCCGGAAGAAGAGCGCGGCGCTTCTGAAACCGTCGCCACGATCGCTGTACAGGATCCAGATGCTTCTATTGTGGTTCCTGTTACATTCACTGCTTCCTCCGAAAATAAAGCGGCACTGATGGATGAAAAAGAAAGCGGATGGAATGCAGCGGAATTCGGACTGGGCAATGCTCCGCTTCATGAAGTCAACTGGGTCGACGGGGGAGAGAACAGCTTCCTTGAAGCTGATTTTTCAGATGCTGAAACGCCGGTGAGTAGTGCGCAGAGTGATATGATGGTGAAAAGCATGCAGGAAATGCTCCGCTATACCGAAGAAAGTCAGGTGCTTTTAACCAATGACGGCGAAGCAGGTGTGGACCTCGGCGGTTACGGCATGACGGAGAACTACAGGGAGCAGGAGGACAACCGGGGCTATTATATGTATACGAGTGAAACGAATGATCAGTTCCTCGTCAGCCAGCAGGCTGCTGACCTGGAAAACAGTGGAGAGGACGGAAAACTGTTTACACTGGCCGAAACGCTGGAACAAATGAAATCCGTCCCTGAGAACAGCGCTGCTGCTCCGTCCATACCGGAAGAGGTTTCCATTGAGTCGGCAGGCGGAGAAAACGGGATGGCTGAAATTGTGTTTTCTGAAGAGACGGGTCTTGAAGGAGATGGAAGCCTGCGCTGGATGATGGAGGCGATTCTGTTTACGGCAGCAGACTTTGGGTATGAACAGGTGAGATTCGAAGGAATATCCCCCGATACAAGCGGCGGGTATCCGGTAGAAGAGCCTGTGGATATTCCGGCCGCGCCGAATCTGATCGAATAGGCAGAAAGAGGGCGGGACAAAAGAATGCAGGTCCGTTTATGATCCGAACGATGGAATGGAGTGCTGTGCTTCAAGCATTCTGTTCCGTCCTTCGGATTTTTTGTCTATCTGCGGTGCTGCCGGGATGAAGTGTGCGTCGTCCTGCTAACCTGCTGTTTGAACGGCAGCGGATGAAGAGCTGACAAGAAGGCCTTACCAGCCAAACATCCGGGGTTACCGGCTGAATCCGGGCGTAAGTTTGCCGCGGAAAGCGAAGTATTTAGACGAAGCGATGTAGAATGTAAAACAAAAATTCCAAACGATTTGCTTCATAATCGTTCGGAATTTTTCATTCGCTTTAGAGTTTTGTCTCAGCCCCTTTCTGTATGCTTAAAACAGGGTGCTGAGGATGCCGATAATGACGAGGATCACGAAAGCCCATCCGACAAACCGTCCTGCTTTTCTTCCATTGAAGAATCTACGCTTGTTCCAGCGGTTGGGGTTGAAGCTGACTTCATTATCATGAAACACCCTGGGCCTGACCTGCATCATTTGAAACGGCCGGGCATTTTTCAGGGCCGGCGGGGCGAGTGCGGCACCGGCGATGAGGCCGAACAGATGGCCGAGAATGTTAATGTTGGGAGTCAAGAAAGTCATGATAACCCCGAGAATGACAATGATAGTGATAATCCGGGCGTTCATGGCATCAATTAAATCTTTTCGGTACAATACCATATAGAGGTAGACGCCAAACAGACCGAAGATGGCTCCCGACGCTCCGATGTGCGAATACATAGGATTGTTCAGAGTCATATAGAAGGTCCCGACATTGGCAAGGATGCCGGCCGTAAAATAGACGGCGGGAAATTTGACCGTGCCGAGCATTTTTTCCAGAGCCGGTCCGAACAGAATCAGGGAAATCGAGTTGAACATTACGTGCTGGACACCCTGGTGCAGAAAAATCGGGGTGAGAAGCCGCCAGTATTCTCCGTAATACTCAATGGCTCCTGTATTACCGGCACCGGCCCGGAGGATGAATTTCCCGAACGGGATCAATCCCCCGGTCAGGATGGAAAGGTTGATCCAAAGAAACAGTACAAGATGTATCACTGTCAACCATGTAACGATGGGGTAATTTTTACGGAAAGAATAGAAGGTTTCATTTCGGATGAACATACGGCCTCTCCTTTTTATGAACAAAGCTCTGTTTTTTTATTTTAGCATATGAGAGAGGAACGGGGCGAATGCCGCCGGTCTGAGGATGGAGGAGGAAGAATGATACAGGGAATTGGGATGGATATTGTGGAACTGCCGCGGATCGAGCGGCTGATGGCAAAAAATAAACGATTTGAAATGCGGATCCTCACACCGGCTGAACGAGAGCGGCTCGATTGCTGTGCAGGCTGGCGGAGAGTTGAGTTTACGGCGGGTCGTTTTGCTGCGAAGGAAGCATTTGTGAAAGCTGCCGGGACCGGCATTTCACAGCACTTCAGTTTTCAGGATATAGAAATACTTCCGGATGAACGGGGCAGGCCGTGTCTGAAGGCAGAGCTGGACGACATTGTTCATGTATCGATTACGCACAGCACGGGCTATGCTGCCGCCCAGGTCATTCTTGAAGGAAGAGACGGCTTGTTTGCATAACGCGGAAGTTCGTCTCATAGAAATAAAGTGCGGTTGGGAGGGACCTGACATGCAGGTGGTTACAGGAAACGAAATGAGAGAGATGGATCGTTATACCATGCAGGACTTGGGGATGAAAGAAGAGCTGTTGATGGAAAATGCCGGACGGGCTGTGGCACACGCCCTTGAAAAGAAATACAGTGCGTCCGCCGGAAGAAAAACAGCTGTCCTTATCGGCAAAGGAAATAACGGCGGAGACGGGTTTGTTATTGCAAGGGTGCTGCAGGAAAGAGGGTGGAAGATAGAGACGCTGCTTCTCTCCGATGCCGAGGCTTTTCAGGGGGCCGCTTGTTACCACAAGGACGTGTTTGAACGGTCCGGGTTTCAATGGAAATACTGGAACGAAGGGGAAATAAGCCGGATTCAAAGCGGATACGACCTGATTGTGGATGCTATGCTCGGCACCGGCGTAAAAGGCGGATTACGATCTCCATTTAAAGAGGCGGCCGAAGCGCTCAGAGAATCGGAAGCCACGGTGGCTGCTGTCGACATCCCAAGCGGTGTTCCGTCCGGGGAAGAATCCGTGCCGGAACCAGTCGTACAGGCGGATGTCACGATAACGCTCCAGTGTCCAAAAATCAGTGCCTATCTGCATCCGGCCGCCCGCTTTTACGGAACGGTTGAGATCGTCGATATTGGACTGCCGGGCCTGGCGTTGGATGTGCAGGAAGGCAGAAAGCAGCTGTGGCGCCGGCAGGATGCGGCCCAAACACTGGAAAAGCGGGAATCAGACGCTCATAAGGGGAGCCACGGAAAAGGACTTCTCCTCGGCGGATCAACGACGATGCCGGGGGCGCTCCGGATGGCTTCGAAAGCTTGTCTGTACAGCGGAGCCGGACTTTTGACAGCTGCTTTTCCTGCTTCTGCAGCCGCCATTCCGGCAGGAGCACCTCCGGAATTGATGATGCTGCCGCTGCCGGACGAAGATGGGTATGTTTCCCCGAAAATCCAGGTGGACGACCTCGATCCGGATGCTTTTGACACCGCTGCCGCCGGTCCCGGCATGGGACGTGGGAGCGGAGCCGGAAAAATAGTAAAGCAGCTGGTTGAACAGACGAAGGTTCCGCTCCTGCTTGATGCGGATGCCCTGTATTTTCTTCCGGAGCTTGTTCATGCATTGCAGCAGCGGCGCTCCCCGGTAGTGTTGACACCCCACCCGGGAGAAATGGCCCGTCTGGCCGGCGTTTCCGTGCAGGAAGTGAGCCGGAGGCGGTTCAGCCTTTCCAGAGAAACAGCCGCCCTTTACAACAGCTGTATTGTCCTGAAAGGTCCTCATACGATCGTTACGATGCCGGACGGCAGACAGTTTGTCAATACGACGGGCAATGAAGCACTGGCCCGTGGAGGCACCGGAGATATTCTCACGGGAATAATCCTCGGCATGTTGATGCAGCAACAGGACATGCAGCCTGCTGTAAGTAACGCAGTGTATCTGCATGGGCTGGCGGCTGATCTTGCTGTAGAACATGATTTTGATTCCTATGCCATGGCATCGACAGATATCATTTCCTATCTGCCATCTGCATTTCGCTCTATTCTTTCTTCGTTGTAAGGTTCCCTCCTTTGTCGTTACTCCACAGACAAAGGAGACATGCTATCGTGCAGAGATTCATTTACGCAGGCACCATGCTGCTCTTGATTGTCCTGCTTGCCGCCTGCGGGGAAAAATCCCAGGACGAGGTGGTACAGGATCTTGATCAGAAGCTGCAGGATATGGAAGGGTATAAGGGAACGGCATCTATGACACTGGAAACCGGAGATGAACCGAGAACGTATGATGTCGGCGTCTGGTACATGCAGAATGAACAGAACAAGTATTATAAAGTGGATCTCCAGAATGAAAATGAAGAACAGAATCAGATGATTATCCGTAACGATGACGGCGTGTTTGTGCTCACTCCATCGTTGAACAAAAGTTTCCGCTTTCAAAGCGACTGGCCGAATAACAACAGCCAGGTCTATCTATATGAATCGTTGATTTCTGATATCCTGATGGACGCGGAACGAACGTTTGCCATCCATGAAGACACGTATGTATTTGAAACGAAGACGAATTATCAGAATAAAAACCTGCATCATCAGGAGATCGCTCTGGATACAAAATCCCTGGCTCCCCGCTCGGTGAAAATTTATGATGCAGATTATAAAGAACTCGTTACGGTGGAGTTTTCGGAGTTTGAAGAAAGCACAGAATTTGAAGAGAGTGATTTTGACACGGAACGGAATATGACTGCGGCGAATATGGAAATTCCGGCTTCAGCTGAAAACGAAGAAGAAGAGAGCAGTGAACAGAACCGTAACGAAACGTTTGATGTTATCTATCCAACGTTTGAGCCGCAGGGAGCAGAGCTGAAAGACACGGAAGAAACGATGACAGAAGAAGGCCAAAAAGTCGTGCTGTCCTATGGCGGCGATAAACCTTTCACGATCGTGGAAACACCCGCAGAAGCAGAAGCAGTAACCGCTGATATCGATATGGGGAACGGGGAACCGGTAAACCTCGAAGGTGCTGTAGGCGCCCGGACGGAGGACTCGCTCACCTGGAGCAGCGGCGGGGTGGAATTTCTGATTGCGTCCAATCACTTAACCGGCGAAGAAATGGCGGCGGTGGCGCGTTCCATGACAGAACCCGCCGGGGAAGTGAAATAAGAGAGATGGGTCATCTATTTTCCGGTGGCATCCCGATAATCCTACCTGCATAGAAAAGGGGCTGTCCTTATCAGGTCAGTCCCTTGATTTTGTCCCGTGTGTTTTGATGAATTGACAGATTGGCAGATCGCTATAATAATCATAATAGACGTCACAGGCAAGACACATAACAAGGGACGATCACACTATGGCATTTAAAAAAACATCCTACCGCGATACGTGGGTGGAAATTAACCTGGAGAATATAAAATATAATGTGAGAAAAGCCAAACGTTTATTTCAGCAGCCGGTGAATGTTATGGCCGTTGTGAAAGCGGACGGGTACGGGCATGGAGCGGTGGAGAGTGCAGAAGCCGCACTCGAAGCAGGAGCCGGTTTTCTGGGGGTGGCCCTGCTGGAAGAAGCACTGGAGCTGCGGGAAGCAGGAATCGATGTTCCGATTCTTGTTCTGGGACGCATTAATCCGGAAGATGCCGGCACGGCGCAGCAGCATCATATCCGCTTAACCGCGTTTCAGAATGACTGGCTGAAAGAAGCAGAAGGCTGCCTGTCATACGATCTGCCGCCGCTGCAGATTCATATGAAAGTAGATACCGGCATGGGGCGTATCGGCATGAAAGACGAGGAGGAGATTTTGTCTTTTATCAAGGTGCTGAATGAAATCCCGTGTATCCAGGCAGAAGGGGTGTTCACCCATTTTGCGACGGCGGATGAATTGGATACAGCGTACTGGGAAGCGCAGTACCGGCGTTTTCTGCAAATTCTCGGGCTGCTGAATGCAGGCATCGGCCCTCTTCCTTATGTTCACTGCGGAAACAGCGCCACCACCCTTCGTTTTCCGGACCATTGTTTTAATATGGTACGTTTTGGCATATCGATGTACGGCCTGACACCTTCGGCTGAAATCGTGGAAGAACTGCCGTTTCCACTGAAAGAAGCATTTTCTCTGCACAGCCGTATTGTCCAGGTGAAACAATGCGGTCCCGGGGAAAGCATCAGTTACGGTGCGACGTATACGACAAGTTCCGACGAATGGATAGCTACGGTTCCAATCGGATATGCGGACGGCTGGTACCGGTACCATTCTTCTGAAGGCGGAGAAGTTCTTGTCAACGGAGAACGGGTGCCCATTGTCGGAAGAATCTGTATGGATCAAATGATGGTCCGGCTTCCGGAATACGTGCCGGCCGGAACGAAAGTGACGCTGATAGGACACCAGGAGGACGAACACATCAGTGTACTGGAGACGGCGGAACGACTGGGAACGATTACGTATGAAATTCCTTGTATGATCAGCAGCCGGGTGCCCCGCTGTTATCCAGGAAGAGAATAATCCGGTCTCGGGATAAAACCCGGATGCTAAAAGTCCTTTGCAAACGGGAGAGTGAAATGCTATCATAAATTTAGCTGAAAAGAGAAGTAAGGCGTAAGCTGGAGGTGTATGTGGCGTGCATCAGAGTAGCACGAAGCAAATCAAAGTCAGTCTCCCTGAGTATCTGCTGCGCGAACTGGATAGAATTGTGGAGGAAGACAACATGAATCGTCATGATTTTATCTATCAAGCTGCGGAATTTTATCTCAAGGAGCGCCGGAAACGCAGAAATCGGGAATCGATGCAGCAGGGGTATCTTGAAATGGCCAACATCAATCTTCATATCGCCTCGGAATCCTTTCTTGCTGAAGAAGAAGCGGAGAATTCTCTGGACAACAGGCTTGTAAGCGGGGTATAACGTGGAGAACATCCATTTTTCCCGGCATTATTTCTTTATTCTTTAATCAGAAAAAGAGAAAGCTGTTTCGCCTGACGGAGGGCGGACAGCTTTTTTTTATTTCTGGTGTCACTCTGTTTGATGTTGAAAATATTTCGTCGAAAAATAGAAGGATTTGTTTGCTCCCGGGCGCAAGTCATGAAATAATAGAGAAACAAGTATGTGTTGAAAAAGATACCGATGTCCTGTGTGTCAATTGCAGTGGAAATGGATTGTGGAGGAGTTTGTTTATGCAGCCATCTGTCATTGAAATGTTGTTCACCCACCGTCATGAAGTGATAGAACAATGGAAAAATGAAATGATAAACATCCAGGAGGAAGAGTTTTCACGTAATACCGCTCAGACGGTGGTCACTCAAATCAATGATGAGTTTGCCGGGCTGATCATGGAGACGCTGGAACTGGAGCAGGAAGAAGCCCGCGAGCGGCTGCGTTCTTTTGTGGAACGCCTGATTCACATCGGCTGGCCGCTGCGTTATTTCACGAAGGGACTTCAGTTGTTCCGGCGTGTCCTGCTGGAATTAATAACATCTAATGACACTATACCTTCCCGGAAAGTTTTTGAAACCTTTCACGAAATCGAAAACTGGATGGACGGTATCATCAACCAGCTCGTAGATGAATATTCCGGTTCCTGGGAAAATACACTGCAGCTGCAGAAACTGGCTTTAAATGAATTATCTGCTCCATTAATTCCGGTTTTTGAGCACATCAGCGTTATGCCGCTGATCGGGACTATTGATACGGAACGGTCAAAACTGATCATGGAAAATCTGCTCGAGGGCATCATTGAACACCGCTCTCAGGTGGTGTTAATCGATATTACCGGAGTGCCGGTTGTGGATACGATGGTGGCTCATCACATTATTCAGGCAGCTGAAGCTGTCCGGCTTGTCGGAGCGGAATGTATCCTTGTGGGGATTCGTCCGGAAATTGCCCAGACGATTGTCAATCTCGGTATAGATCTTGGGAAATTCCCGACGAAAAGCACGCTCCGCAAAGGTATTGAATCCGGTCTGGAACGGACAAACAGGCAGATTGTGCATGTGTAATGGATTTATAAAATACGAGGAGATGTAGATCGGGGGTTGAAGTTTTTGCGCATACCCATTTTAAAACTGAACAGATACTTATTGATTTCCGTCCAGGTCGACCTGGATGACCAGACCGCTCTTCAATTCCAGGAAGATCTTTTGAATAAAATTCATCAGGAAGGTTCGGCAGGAGTTGTCATCGATCTGACATCGGTCGAGATGATTGATTCCTTTATTGCAAAAGTGCTTGGCGATGTTGTGGAAATGTCCAACTTAATGGGAGCTAAAGTAGTGCTTACAGGTATTCAGCCTGGGGTTGCGATTACACTGATCGACATGGGTATCATGCTTGAAGAAGTTCCAACGGCACTGGATCTGGAGCAGGGTCTGGAAAAACTTCAACAGGAATTGGAGGCATGAATATGAGTGTTCAATCCAACGTTGAAGTACACAGCGAATGGGGCATTGTTTCCGCCAGGCAGGCAGGGCGGAATTTAGCCAAAGAACTGGGGTTCGGGGGCGTGGATCAGGCAAGAATTACGACTGCCATCTCGGAACTCGCACGGAACATATACCTTTATGCCGAAAAAGGCGAGATTGTGCTTGAAGGCATCGAAGTAAAAGAAGCCGACGGAGTGCAGTGTGGGCTTAAAATCGTCGCAAAAGACCAGGGACCCGGTATTAAAAGTATCCGCGAGGTCATGGAAGACGGCTATACCACATCGGGCGGACTGGGTGCGGGACTGCCGGGAGTCAAGCGGCTGATGGATGAATTTGACATTGACTCTGTTACGGGGGAAGGAACAGAGATTACAGCGGTGAAATGGCTTCGTTAACGTAGGGGGGAATTAGGTTTTGGCTGACGCGTATCGTATTATGCAGGAACAGTATGTGAATATATTGCGGACTTATTTGCAGGAAAAAAATGAAGTAGGATTGTACCAGGCACAGCAGTTCAGCAAAAAGGTGCTGGAAAACCAGATTTCCCCGGAAGAAGTAGTCAGTCTCCATATTGAAGCCCTGGAACAGTTTTACCCGGATCTTCCACAGGGGGCCCGGGATTCGTTCGATTTTTTAATTGAGATTATGATGGGATACGGGATGGCGTACCGGGAACATCAGATACTGAGAGATAAGCAGAAAGAGCTGGAGTCTGAAATCAATGTTGCTGCTAACATGCAGCAGACGTTTCTGCCGGATGACATTCCTGAAGCGGACGACCTTGATATTGGTGTGATCAGCGTACCTGCTTCGAAAATGAGCGGGGACTATTACCACTTTGTCAAAGATGACAATGACTGTATCGGGGTGGCCATCGCCGATATTATCGGGAAAGGAGTGCCGGCAGCACTCTGTATGTCGATGATTAAGTACGGCATGGACAGTCTCCCGGAACAGCGGCTTCAGCCGGGTGCGTTGCTGGAAAATCTTAACAGAGTAGTGGAGCGGAACGTTGCTTCCAATATGTTTATTACGATGATGTATGGATCTTATGATCCGCGTGTACATCATTTTTATTATTCCGGCGCCGGGCATGAACCGGGATTGTTCTACAACTGTGCAGCAGATCAGTTTGAAGAACTCTATGCTAAAGGGCTTGTGCTAGGGGTGAATAGAGACACCCAGTTCCGTGAATACCATAAGAAAGTGGAGCCGGGCGATTTCATCGTGCTGCTCTCTGATGGTGTCACCGAATGCCGGACGGACGAAGGATTTATCGAAAGAGAAGAACTCACCCGGCTTATCCGGGAATACAGTCATCTCTCCGCGCAGGAAATTGTCAACAATGTGTTTTACCGGCTGGAAAAACTACAGGGATTCCGCCTGCGTGACGATTTTTCGCTGATCATTTTGAGAAGACAGGTTTAAATATAAATAGACGGGGGAAAGTCATGGGCTAGAGTGCACAGAATTCCCCCTCTGTTTATTGCAAAGTATTTAAATATAAAAATGTCATCATGTTGTTTGATTATAGGAGGTACCTTTATGAACCTTGATATCCATACCGAAGAGCTGGATGAAGAAACAGTGCTTTTTGTCGGAGGAGAAATTGATGCCTATACGGCTTCGCAGCTTCGTGAAGCGCTGCTTCCGCTGACTGAAAAAGAGGGAGTGGAAGTGGTGGTCGATCTGACAAATGTAAACTATATAGACAGTACCGGGCTCGGCATCTTTATCGGGGCGTTGAAGTCAGCAAACAGCTGCGGCAGTACGCTGAGGTTAACGGGATTGAACGATCGGGTGAAACGGTTGTTTTCTATTACTGGTTTAGATGAGGTCATGGACATCGAAGAAGAGGAGGAAGCCCAGTGATGGATAAAAACGTATTGGATCATATTGAAATGAAAATCCCGGCACGGGCGGAGTATGTGGGAGTTGCCAGGCTCACCGTATCAGGGGTGGCCAGCCGCGCCGGCTATTCCTATGATGACATCGAAGATCTGAAGGTGGCGGTGGCTGAAGCCTGCACGAATGTTGTCGATCATGCGTACGAAGAAGACGGTTTTATCCGGATGATGTGTGACATTTATCAGGACAAAATAGAAATTGTCGTTGCCGACCGCGGGCAGAGTTTTGATTTTGAAGATATGAAAAAAGCGCTTGGTCCCGTCGATGCAGCCAAACCGATCGAAGATATGAAGGAAGGAGGTCTGGGGCTCTTTCTGATAGATTCCTTGATGGACAGAGTTGAAATCAACGGAGAAAAAGGAGTCGCCATTGTAATGACGAAGTTCCTGCAAAGAGATGGGAGGGAACAGAATGTCAATGGAATCCCAGCAGCAGACGCGCAAAAACAACAGTGATAAGGATAATGAAGAGGTATACGAATGGATCCGGCAGTTTCAGGAAGACCCAGACGAAGAGGTTCAGACCAGGCTCGTAGAACATTTTGACCAGCTCGTGCAGTCCCTTGCGCGGAAGTTTTCCCGCGGACAGGATCATGACGATGACTTGTACCAGGTGGGAATGATCGGGCTTCTCGCTGCACTCCGTCGTTTTGATAATTCCTACAACCGCAGTTTTGAATCTTTTGCGGTGCCTACCATTGTAGGGGAAATCAAACGTTTTATCCGGGACAAAACGTGGAGTGTCCATGTTCCGCGGAGGATAAAAGAGCTCGGCCCGCGGATAAAGAAAGCGGTGGAAGAGCTGACGAGTGACCTGCAGCGCTCTCCGCAGGTCGAGGAAATCGCCCGGTATCTTGATGTAAGTGAAGAAGAAGTGCTCGAAACAATGGAGATGGGGAAAAGTTACCAGGCTCTTTCGGTGGATCGTTCGATTGAAGCGGATCAGGAAGGAAGTGCGGTCACCCTTCTGGATCTTGTCGGGTCGACCGAGGAAGGGTATGAGAAGACGGATCAGCATCTACTTCTGGAAAAAGCTTTTTCGGTACTTACCGACCGGGAAAAAGAAATTCTCCAATGTACTTATTTTGACAATTTGAGTCAGAAGGAAACAGGAGAACAGCTGGGCATATCACAGATGCATGTATCCCGCCTGCAGCGCAGAGCCTTGCAGAAACTGAGAGATTCAATACGAGTTGAACCATCGGAGTGTCTGTAATGATTGAAAACAAAACCCATGCAAAAGTGGAAATCTCTGCGTTTCAGCAGGAAAAAGAAGGTTCAAGGTGCTGCGGAGACGATTATGTGACGATTGAGGCGGAATCATACTTTCTCTGCGCCCTTGCCGACGGCCTTGGAAGCGGAGAGCCGGCGTACCGGTCCGCCAGCATTGCCATGGATATAATCAGGGCATATCATGACGAGGACATCGAAACGGTCCTTCAGCAGTGTAATCGGGCTCTTCTTCATGAGCGCGGGGTGGTGATCACGATTTTGAAAGTGGATTTTGACGCCAGCGAAATCGTGTACGGAAATATCGGCAACGTGGAAACGTATTTATTTTCTGAAGACGGCGATATGAAACGGCCGGTTCCCGCTCTCGGCTACCTTTCCGGACGGAATTTTAAGTTCCAGCTGCAACGGTATCCGATAAAGCAGGGAAGCCATTTTGTCATGCATTCCGACGGCATCAAATTCACCAGATCGGATCAGGAGAATGTGAAGCATTCAAGATGCCCGCGCACCTCCATCCAGTATTTTGCGGAGAAAGCTCAGAAGCAGAATGATGATATTACCGTAGTCGTAGGAACTATTACATGAAGAGAGCCCGCCTGGAGCGGCTCTTTTTTTATTTGTCTTTCATGTTATGATAATACAGAAAGAAAAGGAATTGCCTGAACGGAAAGGAGCCCCCTTAAGATGACAATGTCGGAGAAAACGCAGCAGGTGCTGCTGGATCATATAACGAAAGATGTAAAGCTCAACAAGAACGCAGTACAGCACATTATCCAGCTTCTTGAAGAAGGCAATACGGTGCCGTTTATTGCCCGTTACCGGAAAGAGCAGAGCGGCGGAGCCGATGAAATACAGATCCGTGATGTTCAGGAAGCGTGGCAGTACGGCAAGCAGTTAAATGACCGCAAACAGGAAGTGCTGCGGCTGATTCAGGAACAGGGGAAATTAACAGAAGAACTGCAGAGGTCCATCGAAGCTGCGGTGAAACTTCAGGAAGTGGAGGACCTTTACCGCCCTTACCGCCAGAAACGAAGAACCAGGGCGGTCAAAGCGAAGGAGAAAGGTCTTGAGCCTCTTGCGGAATACATATACTCACAGCCCAGAGAAGGAGATATAGAAGCCGAGGCTTCCCGCTTTGTTTCAGAAGAACAGGAAGTTCCGTCCGCCGACGAAGCGCTTCAGGGAGCACGGGATATTATCGCTGAGTGGGTATCGGATCAGGCGGAAGTACGCAGTAAAATCCGGGACCTTACGTCACGTCAGGGGCGGATCACCGCATCGAAGAAATCAAAGGCGGAAGACAGCCAGGGTATTTATGAAATGTATTACGAGTATGAAGAGCCGGTCCGCCATGTCCCTTCCCACCGTGTCCTTGCCATGAACCGAGGGGAGAAAGAAGATGTACTGAAAGTATCGCTCGAGATGGCAGAAGAGCCGGTACTTTCCTTTCTGGAAAAGCATGTGATCCAGCGTTTCGGCTCACCTGCCGTGCCTTATCTGAAAGAAGCCTATGAAGATGCATATAAGCGTCTGATCGCTCCGGCGATCGAACGGGAGCTCCGCAAAGAATTGACTGAAAAAGCCGAAGAACAGGCGATTCATATTTTTTCAGAAAACCTGAAAAATCTGCTGCTGCAGCCTCCGGTGAAAGGAAAAGTCATTCTTGGAGTGGATCCGGCATACAGAACCGGCTGCAAACTTGCGGTGGTGAATGAGACCGGAAAAATGATGGAAGTGGGTGTCATCTATCCGGTACCTCCGAAAAATGAAGTGCAGAAGGCCAAAGCGAAAGTACAGGACCTGGTCAAGCGCTACGGGGTTGAAATCATCGTTGTAGGAAACGGGACAGCTTCCCGGGAAACGGAACAGTTTGTAGCAGATGTCATTCCGGAACTGGAAGCCGATGTGTCCTACCTGATTGTCAGTGAAGCCGGAGCCAGTGTGTACTCAGCTTCACCGCTTGGCCGGGAGGAATTTCCGGAACTGGAGGTGGAAGAGCGCAGTGCCATGTCGATTGCAAGACGGGTGCAGGATCCGCTTGCCGAGCTGGTAAAGATTGATCCGCAGTCTGTCGGCGTTGGACAATACCAGCACGATGTTTCCCAAAGCAGACTGCAGGAATCCCTTAAATTTGTGGTGGAAACGACGGTCAACCAAGTCGGCGTGGATGTGAACAGTGCTTCGTCCAGCCTGCTGCAGTATGTCTCCGGATTGTCGAAGCCAGTAGCTGATAATGTCGTCCGCCTGCGGGATGAAAAAGGATCCTTTTCCAACCGGAAAGAACTTCAGAGTGTTCCGCGGCTTGGGGCGAAAACGTTTGAACAGGCAGCGGGTTTCCTCCGCATTCCGGATGGAGCGGAACCGCTGGACCGTACTGCCATTCACCCGGAAAGCTACAGCACCGCATGGAAGCTGCTGGAGCAGGTAGAGGCAGATGCCGGTCAGGCCGGATCCGCCGCCATCAAGGAAAAACTCGACAGTCTGGATGTTCATGAAACGGCAGAAAGTCTGGAAACGGGGGTTCCTACACTCCGCGATATAATGGAAGACCTGAAACGGCCCAACCGGGATCCACGGGATCAACTACCGGCGCCGATTCTGAAAAAAGGTGTCATGAGCATGGAAGATCTGGCTAAAGGCATGGAACTGCAGGGAACGGTACGGAATGTCGTAGATTTTGGGGCATTTGTGGACATTGGAGTGAAGCAGGACGGCCTGGTCCACGTATCAAAACTTGCTTCACGATTCATAAAACACCCGATGGAAGAAGTTTCCGTCGGGGACGTAGTGACGGTCTGGGTGGAGGATGTCGATCAGAAAAAAGGCCGGATCGCACTCACCATGATACAGCCGGAAAGACAGACAGAATCTTAAAATAGATTACGGCGGGGGAAGGTTAGAAAGATGTATCGTCTCCCGCCGTGTTTTTCTTTTTCCATTGATAATCAAACCAGCATTGATTTAAGATGCGGATCTCATATCGGTTTTTTTCGAAAAAAGCTTTTTTCATTTGTTTCATAAACCAGGCAGGCATTGCGGACCTCCTCCTCCGGCACGTAAAATAAGAGCAGTGTGGCTGGTCTTTTATTATATGAGGAAGGGTTTGTCAACGTTGACAAGAAGGAGGAAGGAAAATGGATGAATCCGAATTACAGAAGCTGACGGAGGACATTTCCCAAACGTTTTTCCATAGACCATTCCGGCATCGTGCCGTGTTTAATAACAGACTGCGGACAACCGGCGGGCGTTATATGCTCCACAGCCACCATATCGAATTAAATCCCAAACACTATGAGCGGTTCGGAAAGGACGAATTACTCTCCATCATCAAACACGAACTGTGCCATTACCACCTTCACCTTGAAGGAAGAGGATACCGGCACAAGGATAAAGACTTTAAGGTGCTGCTTGAAAAAGTGGGAGGTGCGAGGCACTGCCGCACGATGCCAGATCAGAAAAACCAGTCCCGTACCATACATTATTACAGGTGTTCCTCCTGCGGCACTGCCTTTGAAAGAAAACGGAGAGTCAATACAGCCAGATACGTATGCGGAAGGTGCAGTGGAACGTTAAAAAAAATAGACGCTCCCCTTGACCAGCTTTAAAAGCCTGTGTTACATTATAAAAGTCGCTTCGCACAGAAGGCATATATCAGTGAAAAGAGATAAAAAATCGATTAAAAAGAACGCATTGACATTACATAGCGGATTCGATACAATAAGTTTTGTCGCTGAAAACAGCACTTTTTCACATATTCCACAGTAGCTCAGTGGTAGAGCTATCGGCTGTTAACCGATCGGTCGCAGGTTCGAATCCTGCCTGTGGAGCCATGGAGAAGTACCCAAGTGGCTGAAGGGACACCCCTGCTAAGGGTGCAGGTCGCGAAAGCGGCGCGAGGGTTCAAATCCCTCCTTCTCCGCCATTTCAAACGGCCCGTTGGTCAAGAGGTTAAGACACCGCCCTTTCACGGCGGTAACACGGGTTCGAATCCCGTACGGGTCACCACGGAGGGTTAGCTCAGCTGGGAGAGCATCTGCCTTACAAGCAGGAGGTCGGCGGTTCGATCCCGTCACCCTCCACCATTTTAAACGATACAAAACGCAGCTGATGCAGAGATTGTCCACCTTGCCTTTTTGAAAGAAGAAACAGGAAGGGCAGGGAAGCAAGAGAATGGAGGAGGGAATGTACGACTGTACATGACCTGACGACATGAACGTAGCTGACGCAGAGATTCGCCGTTTATTCTTTCAAAAAAGGGCCTGTGGTGTAGCGGTTAACATGCCTGCCTGTCACGCAGGAGATCGCGGGTTCGATTCCCGTCAGGCCCGCCATTTAAAAAACATAAAACATATGATGGGGTATAGCCAAGCGGTAAGGCATCGGATTTTGATTCCGTGATGCGCTGGTTCGAATCCAGCTACCCCAGCCATTTTTTGCGGGTGTGGCGGAATCGGCAGACGCGCTAGATTTAGGATCTAGTGTCTTTGACGTGAGGGTTCAAGTCCCTCCGCCCGCACCATTTTTCATAAAGTTTCGCGGTCGTGGCGGAATGGCAGACGCGCTAGGTTGAGGGCCTAGTGGGAGTTAATCCCGTGGAGGTTCAAGTCCTCTCGACCGCACCATATGCGCCCGTAGCTCAATTGGATAGAGCGTCTGACTACGGATCAGAAGGTTAGGGGTTCGACTCCTCTCGGGCGCACCATTTTTATTGAACATAACTGTTTTGAAAAAGTGAAGGAGGGAACGTACCTCAGTACGTGACCCGACGACACGAACGCAGTTGACGAAGAGATTCGCAGTTTATTCTTTCAAAGAACGGGAAGTAGCTCAGCTTGGCAGAGCACTTGGTTTGGGACCAAGGGGTCGCAGGTTCGAATCCTGTCTTCCCGACCACCTTTTTGCGGGTGTAGTTTAGTGGTAAAACCTCAGCCTTCCAAGCTGATGTCGTGGGTTCGATTCCCATCACCCGCTCCATTATATTTCTTCAACTGAATAAAGAAACACATGTCTTTTTTTATGCCCGGAAGAAATCACCGGGGCCTGTAGCTCAGTTGGTCAGAGCGCACGCCTGATAAGCGTGAGGTCGGTGGTTCAAGTCCACTCAGGCCCACCATTAAAAAGAATTTAAAAAAAGTGTTGACTCTGATTAAATGAGTTGGTACTATAGAAATTGTCGCTTTGAAAGGCGGCATACACATTGCTCTTTGAAAATTGAATGAAAGTCAAGCGTCTGTCAATTCAAATGGTTCAACGAACCATACAGATAAGAAGCA
>NZ_JBSVZE010000002.1:0-687788 GCF_054052005.1 Salibacterium sp. K-3 | reverse complement strand
CGAACACGGAAGTTAAGCTCTCCAGCGCCGATGATAATGAAGGGGCAACCCTTTGTGAAAGTAGGACGCTGCCAGGCACCAAAAGGGCGGTCGGATGATATTCATCTGACCGTCCTTTTTTTATAAAACGTGAAGTTCAGCTATAGGCTGTTACGGAGTAAGCGTCAAATAATCCCCACCTTGATAAAAGATGGGGATTATTTGACGCTTACCGGAAAAAGCAAAAAATGGGAGGAGTCCAAACGTAACGTAGAGAACGTTGAGTGCTGTTTCAGGACGAGGGTGTAGCCGCTGTATCAGAAATATAGTCCTTTCCAGGCACTTCGTGACGTATACGGCCAACGTCACTTTAGAAAAAAAGTCATGACGACGTTTGTAACTGCTCCGGGGTGTACAAACGTAATTATGAATCAACCATAGTGACGTTTCTTCCCTATTCGATACCCGTAAACGTCATCATGAATCCTTCTATGTTGCGTTTGTCACTTTTTTTTCGGGATAAACGCAACTTTAGAGCCGTTGGGTGCTGCTTGTGGACGAAGCTTCAGTCGCTGCATCAGGAATGTGTTCTTTTTCAGGTGCTTTTTGACGCTTGAGTCCAATGATTATACGGCCAAGGTCACTTTAGAAAAGTCATAATCAAAGTCATAACGACGACATTTGAAGATTTGCCTGCTCTGCTTACAGAATGGTGATGTTTTTCTGAGTAGCACACCACTGGGGGCGCTCCAATCCCTTTTCTGAAATTCTGTGATACCGCGGCGCCATGTTTCCGATATTCAATCGGATCCAAAAGCTGTTCCTTCCGGCAAAGGTTTTGGTCTTCAGGGTTAATAGAACGGGTATGTAAATCAGTAAAAAATCCAGTATACTGGAGACAAGACTGGATACAAAGGAAGATGTATGTGGAACCGCTGCAGATGAACATGGTCAGTGATACAGCGATACGTGTTACATTCGGGACCGTAATATCGGTAAAAACCCACCAACATATCAGGGCATTCTGCCGCGAACTGGAAGATCATCCCCGGGAAGGCATTCAGGAATGGGTCCCTGCCTACACGACGGTGACGGTTTTCTATGATCCCCTCCGCCTTTCACCGTCAGACCTGCAGTCCTTTATTTCCGGATGTTGTGAAACCATGAAGCCGCAGGATCTCCCCTCGTCTCCGCAGATCTCCATCCCCGTCTGTTACGATGAAACGTTTGGGCCTGATCTGAAGAGGGTGGCAGAACAGAACCAGTTAACAACGGATGAGGTGATTGCGCGGCATACGGAAGCGGAATACCTGGTTTATATGATGGGGTTTATTCCGGGTTTTCCGTATCTTGGAGGCATGAATGAAAACATCGCTGCTCCGCGTCTTGAGACCCCGCGAGCCAAAGTACCGGCCGGTTCTGTCGGAATTGCAAACACCCAGACCGGTGTATACCCCCTGGAAAGTCCCGGAGGATGGAATATTATTGGAAAAACACCGAAAAAGCTGTTCCGCCCGGACAAAACAGAGCCGGTACTGCTGGATGCCGGTATGATTATTCGATTCAGACCTGTGTCGAAAGAAGAGTTCCGTGATATCGAGCAGAAGGAGGCAGAGAAATGAAAAAAACAGTGGATCTGAACAGTGATGTCGGCGAGAGCTTCGGGCCCTATGTGCTTGGAAATGATGACCGTGTTCTTTCGTACGTCACTTCAGCGAACATCGCCTGCGGATATCATGCCGGCGATCACAGCGTTATGGCCCGGACTACCGCAGCGGCAAAAAAGCAGCAGACAGCGGTGGGGGCTCATCCCGGCTTCCCTGATTTAGGCGGATTTGGACGGCGGCAGATGGCTGTGGATCCGGATGAAATCTATCACCTGGTTGTGTATCAAGTGGGAGCCCTTCAGGGATTTTGTAAAACGGAAGGGATAGGGCTGCAGCACGTGAAACCACACGGCGCCTTGTATAACCAGGCAGCCAAAGATCCGGAAATGGCAGAAGCAATAGCGGAAGCGGTAAGAAGAATAGATCCCGGCCTTATCTTGTTTGCACCCGCAGGAAGCGAATTGATAAAGGCAGGCCGTAAGGAAGCGCTGCCGGTTGCTTCTGAAGTTTTTGCTGATCGTACATATCAACCGGACGGATCTTTGACCCCGCGGTCGCACCCGGATGCTATCCTTCATGATCCCGGCGCAGCGGCGGAACGTATTCTTGATATGCTGATGAACGGTGAGGTGGGAGCTGTAGACGGCACCCGGCTTCCAGTGGAGGCCGACACGATCTGTGTCCACGGGGACACGCCGGAGGCACTGCAGTTTCTCAACCAGCTCCACCATGTACTGCAGCAGACGGAAGTGGTCCTTCAGGCACCGGGGGAAACGCAATGAACGGCAGCGAAGTTTGTCTGGTTAAAAAACCCGGGCTGTTTACAACCATTCAGGATGCCGGACGTCCAGGCTGGCAGAGAAAAGGTATCCCGCCGGCAGGTGTGATGGATGAGTATGCGTTTCAGACCGCTAACATTCTCGCGGGCAATCAAGGAAAGGAAGCAGTGCTTGAAGTAACGATGCTGGGTCCTGTTCTGCAATTCACACAGGCTGCTGTGATAGCGTTAACGGGGGCGGACCTCCAGCCTTCACTGAACAATAAACCAGTAGAAGGATGGCGTTCATTCCGCGTCCGGGAAGGAGATGAACTGTCGTTTGCCGGAGTGAAAAGCGGGGCGCGTACCTATATTGCAATTCAGGGAGGATTTGATGGAGACGAAAGACTCGGCAGCCGTTCAACGTTTGTTAAAGCAGGAATGGGCGGAATGAAAGGAAGAGCTCTGGAAAAAGGAGACCGATTGTCGACCCCCGCTTCCGTTCCTCCGTTGAAAAGATGCAGCCGTCTGAGTGCACCATTGATTCCAGAATACAGCGGGGAAACCGTGCTTCGTGTTACAGAAGGCCCTGAAGCCTCCGCGTTTACGGAGGAAGCCCGGTATGCTTTGTACCACTCCTCCTTCACGATCTCTAATGCATCAGACCGGATGGGATGTCGGATGGAGGAAGCCGTCCTTTCTCATCACGGCTCCGCAGATATTCTGTCGGAAGCGGTGGATACCGGGTCTATTCAGGCAGCCGCGGATGGGCGTCCGATGATATTAATGGCCGACCGACAGACGACCGGAGGTTACACCCGCCCGGCCTCGGTTATTCAGGCAGATCTTCCGAAAGTGGCCCAGCTGCTGCCGGGGCAGCAGGTTATGTTCGAAAAAATACCCCTTCAGCAGGCTCATGATCTGCTGAAAGAACAGCAGCGCCGGATCGCGGCTTTGGCGCTCGCTTCCCGAAACATGCTATCATATACAGAGTAGAACGTTTATAGGAGTGGGATACATGGAAAAGAAATTTGATACGAAGGCTGTCCATTTTCAGAAAGGGGATGGAGAGAAAAATAAAAGCAAAACGAAACCGATCTATCAGACCTCTTCGTTTGCCTTCCATGATCTCGAAGATATGGAATCCTATTTTACCGGTGGCAAAGACCATCTGTATACCCGGTATTCCAACCCGAATACAGATGATTTAGGAGCCGGGACAGCTTCCCTTGAAGGAGCTCCGTCGGGCATTTCGACTTCGTCCGGTATGTCTGCTATTCTTGCTGGAATTCTTGCAGCAGCGGCCCCGGGAGACCATTTGATCGTACCGCTGGATCTTTACGGAGGGACCTACCAGTTGTTTCAGCAAGAGCTTCAGGAATGGGGATTTGAGGTAACGGCTGTAGATTTCACCGATAAACAGGCGCTGGAATCGTCCCTTCAGGATAAGACGAGCCTCCTGTACGCAGAATCCGTAACAAATCCGCTTCTCCGCCGGGAAAACATTCAGGAACTGAAACAAATATCAGGAAGATATGACCTGACACTTATGATTGATAATACCTTTCCGACTCCTTACTTTCTCCAGCCTTATCTTCAAGGTGCGGACCTTGTCGTTCACAGCGCGACCAAATACATAGGGGGACACAGTGATGTTTCGGCCGGGGTGCTGGTTGGAAGAGAGGAGCTCATAGCAAAAGCGAAAAAACGTGTCATTAATATCGGGGCCAATCTCAGCCCTTTTGAAGCGTGGCTTGCCTGCCGTGGATTAAAAACGCTGAGTGTCCGGATGGCCAGGCAGGCGGAAAATGCAGCATCTTTGGCACAGTGGTTTCAGGAGCATACCCGTGTATCTGCCGTTTATTATCCAGAGAATCTTTCTGACAAAGGCAACGGGGCGATGGTGAGCGTGGATCTTGGCGATCGTTATGATGTTACCGCGTTTTTTGCGGCGCTGGACTGGATCAAAATTGTTCCCACCCTTGCCGGTGTAGAGACGACTGTGTCCTATCCATTGAATACTTCCCACCGTACGGTCCCGAATGAGATCAGGGAGCAGCTCGGCATCACTGCCGGGACAGTCCGGATTTCAGCCGGCATTGAAGATAAAGACGATATCATTACTGCCTTTTCTTCGGCCCTGAAGCAGGCAGAAAACTGAACACCCTGCAGCAAAGGAAAGCTGTCCCAAAAAATGGGGCAGCTCCTTTTTATTTGTTATTCAGATAATTGATAAAATCCTGGTACATACTAATATTGTCGGTCAATATCATAATGGGGAGGAACACAAACGTAACGATGACGAGTACATTAGCCAGCAGAGCCGAACGCAAGTACTTCCAGGTATTCATGAAAACGGCCTCCTTTTTGTCATTATATGTCGAAATATTCTTTTAATTAATGTAACACATTTGTCACATTTGAACAAGAAAATTATTACCACAGCCTTGCAATACGAGAAAGGCTGTGATATATTATAAAAGTGCCGTTAAGAAAACGCGATTTTACACATCGCGGGGTGGAGCAGTTCGGTAGCTCGTCGGGCTCATAACCCGGAGGTCGTAGGTTCGAATCCTACCCCCGCAACCAATAATTAAAACCCCAAAGCCTGCAGAAGGCTTTTTTTTTGTATTTTTTTCAAACAGAGACGATTCCCGGGCGGTGCGTTTTTTCCGGGAATGCGTTACACTGGAAGAAATGATGCACATAAAAGGATGTCACTCATGCCGAAAGACGAATTTGAATGGATTCAGCAGCATATCCCGGATCATTACCGCCAACCTGGTCTGATAGAAGGGATTGGGGATGATGCAGCGGTGTATGCTGCCGAGGCAGGCTATCATGAGATATTATGTGTGGACACGATGGTGGAGGACGTTCATTTTACGAAAGAAACGATGAGCCCGCTGGATATCGGACATAAGGCGCTCGCCGTAAATATAAGTGATATTGCAGCGATGGGGGGAGTCCCCGTTTTTTATGTCGTATCCATTGCTGTACCTTCCTCCTGGACGGATGAAGAGCTTCAGGGTGTGTATGAGGGGTTGGAAAAACTGGCGGAAGCCTTTGATATGGATATGATCGGGGGAGATACTGTCTCTACGAGGTCCGGACTTGTTGTATCGGTCACCGTCCACGGGAGGGTAGAAGAGGGGCGCCATCTCCTGCGGAGAAATGCCCTGCCCGGAGATATTGTATTTGTTACAGGTTTCACCGGGAGATCCGCAGCCGGGCTTGACTGGCTGCTGGAGCACGGACGCGGCGCTTCCCGCCCTCAGGGAATTCGTACACTCACAGCGTATCATCAAACTCCGCACCCGCGTGTGAAAGAAGGCAGGATCATCGGAAGCACAGCCGCCGGTGCCGCTTTAAACGATATCAGCGACGGTCTGGCGAGTGAGGCGAACGAAATTGCGGAAGCTTCGAAGGTGGAACTGGAATTGAGAAAGCGGGATATTCCGGTTGCCGGAGAACTGAAAGAATTCCCGGACACGCAGTACTGGGAGTGGATCTTTTACGGCGGGGAAGATTTTGAATTGATCGGTACCGTCCGGCCGGAGGACTGGCCTCTCTTGAAACAGCGGATGGAAGAGGAAGGTGCTCCGCTGTATGATATCGGCCGGGTCAAAGAAGGAGATCCACTGGTTACGCTGCAGGACGGATCAGACACAACCGTCCTCCCGAAAAAAGGATACAATCATTTTCAATCATAAAGGCGGGAAGCAGCATGTCTTTATCATTTACGACTCATTCTCCGGCAGAGACGATCTGTAAGGCTGAAAAACTCGGTTCCATCCTGGCAGCCGGGGATGTAATTACGCTGGAAGGAGATCTCGGTGCCGGAAAAACCCTTTTCACTAAAGGGCTTGCACGTGCGCTTCAGATTACGGAGACGGTAAACAGCCCGACGTTTACGATTATAAAAGAATATCACGGCACCCTCCCGTTTTATCATATGGATCTGTATCGACTCGGCGGGGAAGAAGCTGAAGAGATGGGGCTCGAGGAATATATCGAGAGCAGCGGCGTCTGTGTGATCGAATGGGCGGACAGAATAGAAGATATACTCCCGCCGGACCACCTGAAGGTCACGTTGGACCGGCTGGAGGGAGACGACCGGATGATCCGGTTGAGTCCCCAGGGAAAAAGCTTTATGGAACGATGCAAGGAGCTTGAGAATGATGAACATACTGGCGATTGATACATCGAGTTATGTGATGGGAACGGCATTGTCCTCCGAAGAAGGAGTACTGGCGGAATATATTACGAATTTCAAAAAGAACCATTCTCTACGCTTAATGCCTGCCATTGACAGGATGATGGAAGATGTGGAGATGACTCCACGTGAACTGGATGCCATCGCTGTGGCAAAAGGCCCCGGTTCGTATACAGGGGTCAGGATTGGCGTGACGACGGCTAAAACAATGGCCTGGTCGCTTGGTATCCCGGTTTACGGCATATCGAGCCTGATGCAGCTGGCAGCCGGCGGTACCTACTTTCCGGGATTAATATGCCCCTTTTCAGATGCACGGAGAGGGAGAGTCTATACCGGGTTGTACCGGTTCCGGGACGGCATGCCGGAAGCAGAACAGGAAGACAGGGTGACGGATCTCGGGGAATGGCTCGAGAATCTGAAAGCAGCGCAGCAACCGGTATTATTTTTAAGCCGGGACCTGGATCAGCATAAGGCAGCTATTCAGGAAGCCCTTCCGGATCAGGCTGTGTTCGGCTCCTATACAGACTATCGGCCCCGTCCGGCGGATTTGCTCCGGCTGACCGCACGGATCGAACCGCAGCCGGCTCATGCTGTCGTGCCGGAATACGCGCAGATGGCGGAAGCAGAGAAGAAATGGTACGCCGCTGAAGAAGGGCGAGCACATGAGTAAGTATCCGAGTATCCGTTTTATGGAAGAACGGGACCTGGAGGGGATTCTTCGGGTGGAGCATGATGCGTTTCAGATGCCGTGGACGAAATACGCTTTTTTTAATGAACTGACGAATAACCAGTTTGCTCATTACCTGGTGGCGGAATGGAACGATGAAATCATCGGCTATTGCGGAGTGTGGATCATTATTGATGAAGCCCACATTACGAATGTAGCCGTACATTCTGCGTACCGGGGCTGCCGTATCGGTGAACTGCTCATGAAAAACATTCTCGACATGGCGCATGCCTACGGGGCTGTAACGATGACGCTCGAAGTCAGAGTGAGCAACCTGATTGCCCAGTCTCTGTATAAAAAGCTCGGGTTTCAGCCCGGCGGGATTCGGAAAAACTATTATACCGACAATCACGAAGATGCATTGGTAATGTGGGTGAATATTGATGACTACAAATTCAACTGAAGCGGAAGTACTGCTTGCGATCGAAACAAGTTGTGACGAAACGGCGGCAGCGGTGGTGCAGGGCGGAAGACGGGTGCTCTCGAACGTTGTGGCCTCCCAGATTGACAGCCATAAACGTTTCGGCGGGGTCGTGCCTGAGATTGCATCGCGCCATCATACCGAAAATATCACGCTTATCATGGAAGAAGCGCTGACGGAAGCCGGTCTTACTTTCGCCGACCTTGACGGCATTGCCGTTACAGAAGGACCGGGACTGGTCGGAGCGCTGCTGATTGGTGTGAATGCGGCAAAAGCGGCTGCCTTTGCCCATCAGCTCCCGCTTATTCCTGTTCATCATATTGCCGGACATATACAGGCGGCGCGGCTTGAACGGGAGTGGAACTATCCCGCGCTTGCCCTCGTCGTATCCGGAGGCCACACGGAACTCGTTCTGCTGCACGCAGAAGGGGAGTATGAGGTAATCGGTCGTACGAGGGATGACGCTGCAGGGGAAGCCTACGATAAAGTGGCACGGACCCTTGGACTTGGGTATCCAGGCGGACCGCAGGTGGATAAACTGGCAGCCCAAGGCCGTGTTTCCATTCCGATGCCCATTGCCTGGCTCGAAGAAGGCTCCTATGATTTCAGTTTCAGCGGATTGAAGTCATCGGTTATCAACACCCTTCACAATGCTGAACAGCGGGGAGAGCATTTATCCACAGCGGATGTTGCCGCCAGCTTTCAGGCAAGCGTCCTCGAAGTCCTTGTTGAAAAAACAAAACGGGCAGCAGAGGAGTATCAGGTCCGTCAGGTTGTACTTGCCGGCGGTGTGGCTGCCAACCGCGGACTGCGCGCGGCTATGGAAGAAACCTTTGCAGAAAGCGGGGCCCAACTTTCGATTCCCCCGTTCAAGTATTGTACCGACAACGCTGCAATGATTGGTGCCGCTGCCCACGTCCAATGGAAAAAAGGAATTACCGCTGGTTGGGATCTGAACGGCGTACCAGGCTTGGCCTTATATTAAGGTCAAGTTTTTTTTATGAATAAATGATCAAGTTTTTAAGGATTGTGTAAAAGTTTATCTGTGGATAATGGGGATAAACCGGTGGAAAGCTAATACATCAGGGAAATCATATGTTAACAGTGTTTATGTGGATAAGTCCCCTTTTTATGTGAATAAAGGGGTGGACCCCACGCAAATTAGTGTGTAGATGTTGATAACCTTGTGAATAATGTGGATGACTCCTAAAGGGGCAAGGAGGTCGTGGATCATTGAGACATAAGATGGGCAGCAAATACACATGGATCGTTGCAGCAGGGATGATCGTCTCTTTGTTGTGCGTGCCACTGCAGCAGTCTGAAGCGAAAGGGCCGCATGCTGTACTGGTGCTTGTCCCTGCATTGTCGATGGATGATGTTTTTCTGCTGCTCGAAGAGGGAAGGCTGCAGCGCGGGGCTGCTGCCGGCGCCTTGAATCGTGTGACAGCGGGTCCTTCTTCACCGGTGAATGAACTGTTGACGCTGAGTTCCGGCCGACGTGCCGAAACGCCCCACCTTTCTTTGGAAGACTGGGTGGAAAAAGAGGCGGAGGGAGAAAGAAGTACATACATTCTGCCTGGGTTTAGAGAGGTTCGCGCAGCCAATGAGCAAAGCGGGTATGGAGCGGTTCCTGGTACGCTGGGGGATACTCTTCGTTCTGCCGGGACCGTGATCCGTTTTGCCGGTCACAGTGACATATATGAAAAGCGGCGCAGTTACGCCCCTTTTTTGACTGCTGATTCCGAAGGGATGTCCGCCGGAAACCGTGATGCGGTTGTGGATAAAAAGAGATCCGCTCCCGGCGGATGGAGCATGAATCCACAGAAAACCCTCGACTGGGTCGATAACGTACAGCAGCAGACTTTCTCCAGTTGGTCGGTGATCGAATGGGGCGATATTTACCGTGCACACCAAAAGGGACTGGAAAGTTCCGGCGGACGCGTGCTCGAGCCGCTGGAGCATCTTCTGCTCGAATTAAGGAAAAAAGACTCCCCCCTTTTTCTGCTCGGAGTGGATCCATCCACAGGGGATGTCCTTCCGTTTGTCATGTGGACCAAGGACGGCAAACCGCCGGTCCAGCGTTTTCGTTCCACGTCGACGGGGCTTTTGTATCTGGGAAGCAGTATCGATGCGGCTTCCGCGTTTATCAAAGTGTTTTCCGGTGGGGATTATGCATCAGCATTGATTTCTGACAGAAGAGCGGATCTGGCGGAAATGAAATCGGAGCTCCAGGGGATGCAGGCGATTCATGATTCACGGGCAGCGGTGCTTTCCATCTATATATCCATGCTTGTTGTGCTGCTTACCGCAGGCTTTCTTTATGGAAAATGGGAGCGGTCCAGACCGTCCCGCTGGATGGATGCTGCCGTTCTGACAGGCATGGTTTCGCCTCTTGCTTTTGTACTGATTCCGGCTTTGATCGGACGTCCCGGTCCGACTTTCACAGTGCCGGCCTACGCCTGCTGTCTTGCCGCTGCCGCTCTAATCCTCGGTACGGCTGCTTCTTTCATTAACAGGGAAAAAGCCCCGGTTGTTATCTCCGTCCTTGTAACAGCACTCTTAACGGTGGATCTTCTGAACGGGGCTGATGCGATGCAGCGTTCCTACCTTGGCTATGACCCGTTGATCGGTGCCCGGTACGGGGGTCTTGGCAATGAGCTCGGTGGTTTTTTTGCAGCGGCTGCGGTTGTATGTCTGGAGCCGGTGATGCGCCATAAAAAAAAAGCGGTGCTTCCGCTTATGCTCGGTTTTATGATGGTGAGCGGCAGCTCGGCACTTGGAAAAAATGCAGGAGTGACCGTTGCTTCCGGCTTGATGTTCGGCAGTTTCTGGATGTCTGAAATCCACTCCGCAGGCTGGAAGCGTATGCTGGCAGCAGGGACGGGTGCTGTGATTGGTTTATGTGCGCTGCTCTGGCTGCTTCAGTTTACCGGCGGTACGTCCCATATCGGAGCAGCCTTCCAGCAGCTGTTTCATGGGGAATGGGAGGAACTGCGGGCGCTGTTGGGCCGGAAGCTTGAGATGAATATAAAAATCATTTTCCATTCCAACTGGACGCAGCTGCTCCTTACGAGTTATGCCATTGCAGCCCTTTATCTGCTGACGGAAAAAAGAATACAGATGCGCCCGTCTCAGCGTCTTGTACTAAAAGCCGGTGCCGCCGGTTCGATCTTTCTGCTGCTTCTCAATGACTCCGGGGCCGTAGCGGCATCCACCTCGATGTTCTATCTTCTCTGTGTACGCTACATCTGGAGCAGCAATCGAAAAGGGACAAATGGTATAGAAAAGGCCGCCATGAATAACTCATAGCGACCTTCAGGCGAAGCAGGAGTCCGGAGCGTCAAGCTTCTTCAAGCTGCAGCGCTTCCCACTTTTCCATATACGTTTCGAGCTGTTCTTTGGCTTCGTTCACTTTTTGCTGCATGTCCGCCGCTTTCTCGTGATCTTCGTACACCTCAGGCGATAACATTTCTTCTTCGAGCTGCTCGATTTTCGTTTCGAGCGCTTCAATCTGCTGTTCTGTATCTTCAATGTCCCGCTGCCGTTTGCGCGCCTGCTTTTTCGCTTCCTTTTCCTCCAGGTAGGCTTTTTTATCCTCACCGGGTCGGCTGTCTCCGGAAGCCGGTGCCGGCTGTTCCTGTGCGCGCAGCTCGGCGCGCTGGCGTTCTTCGTCTTTTTTCATCAGGTAATAGTCGTAATCGCCGGGATATTCCTGGAGGCCGTCTTCCGTCAATTCTACAATCTTGGTCGCCATCCGGTTTAGAAAATAGCGGTCGTGCGAAACGAACAACAGGGTTCCCGGGAATTCCAGCAGTGCGGATTCCAGCACTTCCTTACTGTCGAGGTCGAGATGGTTTGTCGGCTCGTCGAATATGAGCAGGTTCGCTTTTTTCATCATTAATTTGCTGAGAGCGAGTCTCGACTTTTCCCCGCCGCTCAGGCTGGAAACCGGCTTGAGTACATCTTCCCCGGTAAAGAGGAAGTTGCCGAGGACGGTGCGGATGTCCTTTTCCGGGGTGAGGGGATACTCATCCCATAATTCATGCAGGACGTCTTTGCCGCTGTCAAGGTCCGACTGTTCCTGGTCGTAATAGCCGACCGACACTTTGCTGCCGTACTGAACAGTTCCGGAAGCGGGGGTAATCCGGCCGGCGATTGCTTTCAGCAGTGTTGTTTTACCGATGCCGTTCGGACCGATGAGGGCGATGCTTTCCTGTTTTTTGACAGAAAGGTTCAAATCCCGGATCACCGGGTTGTCCTGTTCATAAAACACGTTCAGGTCGTAAATATTCAGTACTTCATTGCCGCTCTGCCGGTCGATATCAAACGAAAACCTCGCTGATTTTTCATCTCCCTGCGGTTTCTCTTTGATCTCCATCTTCTCGAGTTTCTTGCGGCGGCTCTGAGCCCGTTTGGAGGTGGCATCGCGGACGATGTTTTTGGCGATGAAATCTTCTAGTTCGGCGATTTCTTTCTGCTGCTTTTCGTATTCTCTGAGCTCCTGTTCGTAACGCTCCGCCTTCTTCTCCAGGTAGGTGCTGTAATTGCCGTAATAGAGGGAGGCCTTCGCACGCGAGATTTCATAGACTTTGGAAACGATATGGTCGAGAAAGTAGCGGTCGTGGGAGACGATCAGCACGGCACCTTCATAATTGGACAAAAAGTTTTCCAGCCAGCCGAGCGTGTCGATATCGAGATGGTTTGTCGGTTCGTCGAGAACGAGCACGTCCGGTTTGGACAGCAGGAGTCTCCCGAGAGCGAGTCTCGTTTTCTGTCCGCCGCTTAATGAAGTAATCGGGGTGCTGTAATCGAAGCTGTCAAATTTCAGTCCTGCCAGGATGCCGCGGATGTCTGCTTCGTACTGGTAGCCCCCGCGTTCGTGAAACTCATATTGAAGGTTATCATATTCTTTCAGTGTTTTTTCGTATTTTTCTTCGTCATTATATATATCCGGGTCGGCGATTCTGGCCTCGAGCACGCGCAGCTGCTGCTCCATCTCCCGGAGTTCGTCGAATACCGCCAGCATTTCGTCCCAGATGGTCCGTTCCGAAACCAGGCCGGTATGCTGGTCAAGATAACCGATGCGGGCTCCCTTTGGCGTGATCACCTCTCCGGCATCGTACGGAAGTTCCCCTGCTATGATTTTCAGAAGCGTGGATTTGCCGGACCCGTTTCGGCCGACAAGCGCGGCTCGCTCGTTTTTCTTGATTTCCAGTTTGACATTGTCCAGAATCGTCTCGACACCGTAGGATTTCGTTATATTCGAACATTGAAGCACAATCATTATCGTTCATCCTTTGTTAAAAACTCTTCCCTTGCAAGTGTATCGTAATTTTTATGAAAACGCGAAATACTTACGATATGTCAAAATCATGAACAGGCGTATCAGTCAGCCTATCCTGTTACATATTTTTAAGAATTAGTGTACAATAGGGAAGAAGTGCAGACTGTTCAGGTCTGCTGTTTATGACGAAGGCACGGCGTGTCATGTTATACTGGACAGGAGACCATGGAAGGAATAGTTGGAGGCTGCCATGAACATAGACCAGCAGAAGATACCGCAGGCAACCGCCAAACGGCTGCCGCTTTATTACAGGTTTCTGGAAAACCTTCATAAATCGGGGAAACAACGCGTGTCATCGACAGAACTGAGCGAGGCGGTGAAAGTCGATTCCGCGACGATCCGCCGCGATTTTTCCTATTTCGGAGCGCTCGGCAAAAAAGGGTACGGATACAATGTCCAGTATCTGCTATCCTTTTTCCGCAAAACGCTGGATCAGGATGAAGTGACAAAAGTATTTCTCGTCGGAGTGGGAAACCTTGGCACCGCGCTTTTAAAATACAATTTTTCCAAAAGTGACAACACCCAGATTATCTCCGCCTTTGATGTGAATGAAGCAATCATCGGCCATGAGATCAGCGGCGTGGACATCCATCACATGGATGATCTTCCGGATGTGAAAAAGAAACGGGGCGCCTCGATCGCAATTTTGACGGTCCCTGCCTCTGCCGCCCAGGATACCGCAGAAAAGCTGGTGGATGCCGGGATTACCGGTATTCTGAATTTCACACCGGAACGGCTGACGGTACCGGAGACGATACGGGTGCATCATATTGATTTGTCGGTAGAACTGCAGACGTTGGTATACTTTCTGAAAAATTATCCTTTATAGCACATGCAGGGGGTGTTTGAACATGAATCTGGGACCTATGAGTATCGGCTTGATCGTTCTTGCTGCGCTGCTGATTTTCGGACCGAAAAAACTTCCGGAACTCGGCCGTGCCGCAGGGAACACGCTTCGTGAATTCAAGAGCGCGACCAAAGGGCTTGCCGACGATGTAGAAGAAGACGATAAAAAGAAAAACCGGCAGCAAGCAACGGATGATTCTGAAAAGTAAAGAGTAGGACGGGACAGGCATGGCGCAGAATGAAATGACTTTATATGACCACATCGGAGAGCTGCGGAAACGTATCATTATTTCAGCGGTATTTTTACTGGCCGGGTTAATCGCCGGTTTGATCATGGCTCCCGCTGTGATTACGTATCTGCAGAATGTTCCGGAAGCGGAAAACTTTCCGATGAACGTATTTAATCTGACCGATCCGATAAAACTCTACATGAATTTTGCGTTTTTCATCGGTCTGATTCTTGTGTTTCCTGTGCTCTTGTATCAGTTGTGGGCGTTTGTGTCACCGGGGCTTATGGATAAGGAAAAGAAAGTAACGCTTGCCTATATTCCAGTGGCAACTATCCTGTTTCTGGGAGGTCTTGCGTTTGCTTATTTCGTCCTTTTTCCTAATGTCATCCGGTTTTTAAGCAATCTGTCGGAACGCCTCGATTTGACAGAGCAGTACGGGGCCAATGAATATTTCGGCTTTTTGTTTCAGTTGACCATACCATTCGGCTTTTTGTTTCAGCTTCCGGTAGTCGTTATGTTTCTGACGAGGCTCGGGCTGATCACACCGGCATGGCTCCGTTACATTCGGAAATATGCCTACTTTGTCCTGCTCGTGCTGGCCGGATTCATCACGCCGCCGGACATTGTTTCCCACCTGATGGTGACGGTGCCGCTCTTTCTTCTCTACGAAGGAAGCATTGTCGTCTCACGCTTTTCCTACCGGAAAGCGCTCGAGGCGGAGCAGGAACAGGCCGGACAGGAGGACAACAACATATCGGACAGAGATAAATAAAACAGGAGCACGGGGATGATCCCGGCTCCTGTTTTTTCAGCTTTTGGAATGACTGCCTGTAGAGGAACGCAAAAAACGGACGCCGATCATGACATCCACTGCGGCGATGCCTGCAAACAGAAACGTCCATATGTTCCAGGATTCATTGTTCACATTGACGATAGCAAAGTAAATGAACAGCCCTGCCAGGCCGAAGTACATAAGCCCCATCGTTTTTGAATTTCGCCTCATAGCATGATTCCTCCCAGAATCATGCTCACCTGTTCGAGCTTTCTCTGCATTTCCTGAATCTGATCCCCGAACATCACCTGAACGAGAATGGCATAGCTGTTCATCGCCACATGGGCCACTATCGGAACGAGGATCCGTCCTGTTTTTACATACAGGTAGGAAAAGGCGAATCCAACCGCGGTGTAAATCAGCACGTGCGTAAAATCAAAATGGACGAGGGAAAAAATAAGGGCGCTGAGCAGCGCGGAGATTACAAAATTAAAGTGCCTGTAGAAGGTGCCGAACAGGACTTTCCGGAACACAATCTCTTCGAGAATCGGTCCGATGACCGCTACGATGACCGCAAACACCGGGAACATTTCAACAATCGATAAAATATCCTGGGTATTCTGCGATCCCGGTTCAATACCGATAGCCATTTCAATCAGAATGGCAATATACTGGGCAAGAAATACGAGAAAGATCCCGAGCACCGCCCATTTTACCGCATGTCCTCTGGAGGTTTTGCGCAGATGCGGATGCCGGTCGCTTCTCCGTTCCGGAAGAACGAGAAACAGCATCACAATAAGGGCGGCAGCGAAGCTGACAAGACTCCATAAGACGGTACTTTCCTGCAGATTCAGTCCGAACGCCATCAGAAGCGGCGCTCCGGCAAGTCCGGACACCTGCATCAATATGTAAACGATCAGAATCCACCAATAGCGTTTATTCAAAGTGTTCCACTCCTCTATGTCCTGTGAATAATACTATGCATATGTACGTATTGTATCATAATGCGCCGGGGCAGGGGGTACGAAACGGCTGTGAAAAAATAATGAAATGAAGCGTTTCAATATATTGAGGAAACGGGTAGGTCTTATATGGAGCCTTTGTGGAGAAAAGATGAAAAAATTTACGGCTTCCCCCTTGCAAAATGGAAGCGGAATGCTTATCATAAGAATTGGTATTAGCACTCGACATCAATGAGTGCTAATAAACACGAATCATGTCGGCTCTCTGCCTTACAGGCCGGGGTGCCGCGCAAATATCAAAGGAGGGTGTTTACCTTGTTAAAGCCTCTTGGTGACCGCATTGTGATTGAGCAGATTGAACAGGAAGAAACGACAAAGAGTGGGATTGTCCTTCCGGATTCCGCCCAGGAAAAGCCGCAGGAAGGCAAAGTAGTCGCTGTAGGAAGCGGGCGCGTTGCTGATAACGGCGAACGTATCGCTCCGGAAGTCAGTGAAGGAAACACAGTCATTTTCTCCAAATTCGCAGGAACGGAAGTGACGTACGAAGGAAACGATTACCTCATTCTCCGTGAAAGCGATGTTCTTGCTGTTATCGGTTAATCAATAGGGGAACGCCCCTACATATTCTAATTTACAGGAGGTCGAAACGATGGCAAAAGATATTAAATTCCGTGAAGACGCACGCCGTTCCATGCTGGACGGAGTGGACGAACTGGCGAATGCAGTAAAAGTTACGTTAGGGCCGAAAGGGCGCAACGTAGTACTGGAAAAGAAATTCGGATCCCCGCTTATCACAAACGACGGTGTAACGATTGCCAAAGAAATTGAACTCGAAGACAATTTCGAAAACATGGGAGCCCAGCTTGTATCCGAAGTGGCCAGCAAGACAAACGACCTGGCCGGCGATGGTACAACAACCGCAACGGTTCTCGCGCAGGCCATGATCAAGGAAGGCCTGAAAAACGTTACATCCGGCGCGAACCCTATGGGCATCCGCAGCGGCATTGAAGAAGCTACAAAGACAGCTATTGAAGAGCTGCGTAAAGTGTCCAAGCCGATCGAAGGCAGCGAAGCGATTTCCCAGGTTGCCTCTGTATCCGCGTCGAGCGACGAAGTAGGCGGAATTATTTCTGAAGCCATGGGGCGCGTCGGCAACGACGGTGTTATCACGGTGGAAGAATCCCGCGGCCTCGAAACAGAACTCGAAGTCGTGGAAGGTATGCAGTTTGACCGCGGCTATGCGTCCCCTTACATGGTGACTGATTCTGATAAGATGACAGCGGAACTGGATAACCCGTATGTTCTTATCACAGACAAGAAGATCACCAACATTCAGGAAGTACTTCCGCTTCTGGAGCAGGTTGTGCAGCAGAACAAGCCGATCCTGATCATCGCAGAAGACGTGGAAGGCGAAGCGCTTGCGACACTCGTCGTGAACAAACTGCGCGGTACCTTCAACGCAGTAGCTGTGAAGGCACCTGGATTCGGTGACCGCCGTAAAGCAATGCTGGAAGACATCGCGCTTCTGACAGGCGGCGAAGTTATTACTGAAGACATCGGTCTTGACCTGAAGAATGCAACGATCGATCAGCTTGGTAAAGCCGGCAAAATCGTCATTAATAAAGACGACACCACCATCGTGGAAGGCGAAGGCAGCCCGGCCGACATCACCAACCGCGTGAACCAGCTGAAAGCGCAGATTGAAGAAACTACATCCGACTTTGACCGTGAAAAGCTGCAGGAGCGTCTTGCTAAGCTCGCAGGCGGTGTAGCAGTTGTGAAAGTCGGCGCTGCTTCCGAAACGGAAATGAAAGAACGCAAGCTCCGTATCGAAGACGCCCTCAACTCCACACGCGCGGCTGTTGAAGAAGGCATCGTATCCGGCGGCGGCACCGCACTCATGAACGTGCATGAAGCGGTGAAGAAGCTTGAAGACGAAAGAGAAGGCGACGAAGCAACAGGCGTCAGCATCGTGCTGCGCGCGCTCGAAGAACCGCTTCGTCAGATCGCTCACAACGCCGGTCTCGAAGGTTCCGTTGTGGTCGAGCGTATGAAGAGCGAAGCAGTCGGCAACGGATTCAACGCCCTTACCGGCGAATGGGTCAACATGATCGACTCCGGTATTGTCGATCCGACCAAAGTGGTCCGCTCCGCACTGCAGAACGCTTCCTCCGTATCCGCGATGTTCCTGACAACAGAAGCGGTTATCGCAGATAAGCCTGGAGAAGACGAAGGCGGCGCTGCCGGTGGCGGCGGCATGCCTGACATGGGCGGCATGGGAGGTATGGGCGGCATGATGTAATCCGCCCTCCCAAATAGGGATGTGACAGGGTTAAAACCCTGTCACATCTCTTTTTTTATCAAAAAAATCACGAAAAACTAACATAATTTATTTTGGAATCTTAATCGAGCATATCTTGATACGCAGCGTGGACTTATCGAATAGTTTTATCTCAGCTACAGAACAACAGGAGCAGGGGTCACGGATGGCAAATAGAGCCACAACGCAATCAAAATAGACGACTATCATATACTTGATTCCCGGTTTCCAAAAGGCGCTCAGATCCGTCATTTTGATCTTAAAGACTTCGAAGTAGTAGAAGTCAAGGGAGATATAAACAAGGTTATTAAACACCATGAAAAGCGCTGTGATGTGCTTAAATTTATTTGGTATGGAGTTAATTTTGGTGATAAACTCTGGAACAATCCGAGCCAAATGATATGTAGTGAATTAATTGCTGAGGCGGCACACAACAGTAATTTAAAGGGGAAAACGCCGAGCGAACAGTATGAATATCTGAAAAGCCGATAGAGTAGCTTACGCGAAGTGCATGTAGCAAAAATTTAAAAACGGCGGTAAAAATATTCCTTTAAATGAATATTCCTTTTGTGGTATACTTTATTCATAAGCTGGTATTTTGATTTTTAGCGGAGCCAAAATGGCTAAAGTCAAGTATCAAATACCTAAAAAGGAGAATTTTACAATGACAAAACCGAATGAAGCAGGGAGCATTACTACAAATATAGGAGACCGTGAGTTTACATTAGAGCGGATCTTTGATGCCCCGCGAGAACTAGTGTTTAAAGCTTTTACTGACCCCGAACATGTATCCCGCTGGTGGGCTCCGGGTGGTTTCACTATGCCGGTTTGTAAAATGGACCTCCGCCCGGGGGGGATTTGGCATTATTGTTTTGAATCTCTTGAAGGAGAGAGGCATTGGTCGAGAAGTATTTACCAGGAAATTGTCAAGCCTGAGCGCATCGTTTATACTGATACTTTTGCAGACGAGGAGGCTAATCCTATTGAAGGGATGCCGGAGAATCGAGTAACGGTGACATTCATCGAGCATGAAGGAAAAACAAAACTTACCATCAACGTTGAATTCCCATCGGCTCAAAATCTAAAAGCAGCAATCGATATGGGTATGATGGAAGGGATGAAAGAAACAATAAACAATTTGGAAACACATTTGAAAGAAGCCCAATAACTAAAAATTGGTTATGTTACTCTAAAAGAAAGAAGAAATCATCATGATTAAAACATTCAAAACGTTAGCGGAACCGAAGCGATTACACATTGTTGAGCTTTTGAGAGAAGGGCCTCTCACGGTAGGAGAAGTGTCTGACCGTCTTGGACTTAACCAACCCCAAACCTCGAAGCATCTCCGAGTATTAACAGAGGCGGAACTTGTGCAGGTAGATCCAGTCGCAAACCGCCGCATCTATCAGCTTCAACCACAGAGGTTCAAAGAACTTGATGAATGGCTGAATTCTTTCCGAAGCCTCTGGGAAGAAAGGTTTGATAACCTCGATGATTATCTGTACAAATTGCAGAACAAGGAAGAGAATGATGATAAGCTGTAACTTTGAATAAAAAGTATTTCTGCAGGGGCGCGAACCTGGAACAAAAGGTTGCGCCCTTCGTGGCTTTTTTGCACAAACAACTGCAGCATCAAATATGAAGGAGTCTCCAAAAATGGGGGCTCTTTTTAATTTTATTTTAGGAGTGATTTTCATGATTAACTTTTTCAAAGAGCTCGACGCCGGCACAGTGACAAGGACCATTATTATGGTAGCTTTTATCAACCAGAGGCTGGCCATCTTTGGACAATCCCCATTGCCAGTTGAGCTGTGTCGTTTATTTTCTCTGGTGTAACTGCGGTCATTGCTTGGTGGAAGAACAACAACTTCTCGGCAGCTGCCAAGCAAGCGCAGAACAATCTTGATTCTATTTAAAACGGCGAGTAGTAAGCCCGAGAAATAGAGAAGGGGCTCAAGATGAGTGATGAGCAAAAAGCAAAGAGTGGTACAGCAATAAAGATCCGTTCGAGCAGCTCAACGACGTTCGGGAGGATTTTCACGACCTCCGTTCCGAGATGAGAGAAACACGAACTATGATCAAGCAGTACAACGGATTTCTGGAAGAAGTTGAGGAAGTCCGGAATAAAATTAAAAAAAGTGAAAGGTCAGATTAATCAAATAGAAGCTCAAGCGCAAGGACGTTCTAAAACATGGGATGGCATACGTCTCTGAGGTGGCTGGATAGTAGGCGTTCTGGAATGGCAGCAGCATTGATTTTAACGAAGCGTACAAGCGTTATGTATGGTAGAGGTTATTAAAGATATGGCACAACAGCAACTGAATGAAAGCCACAAAAAAGCATGGGAATGGGCACAAGAAAAAGGCTTGCTGAACAGAACAACCCCTCGGAAGTCGATCACAAGAGAGCAAATCGCTACCGTATTTCATGAAAAAAGGCGCGCATTCCTTGTTCCGGATACGCCCTTTAATTGAATAACATTTTATTGTTTCTTTAGTTGCAACCATACAAATAGGTTTGTAATAAGTTTAGACATATGAAAAAAGTGAAAATTCACCATAATTGGTTTTACTATAAAAGCAAAAGCAGCAGATAATAAACCTGAATATAGGTAAATATTTTTATTATGATTCACTGTCCATTGAAATAACAACATAAAACTTATTGGAACTAATGAACCATCCAATGATATACTTTGGAAAAAAGGGTAAATTTGGTAGGGTTATTCCCACACACCTAGACTAATACCAGTAGCATTTATATAAGCAAACCATACATAATAATTCAGTCCAAAAAAACCAAGAAGTAGCATTTTATCTTTATCAATGAAAATGAATAACATGATTAGTGGTACGATTAACGTTAGAATCAATACCAAAAATTGCCATATTTCAAAGTCCGAAAATGATTTCCAATACTCAATCTTTTTATGGGTTAATTCCTCTCCCATAGACCTAATTTGAGTCAAAAACTCTAGTTGTTTTTCCTTCATATACTATCCCACCCAATAATACATTTATCGGGTATTTTAACCATTTGTTTTTAAACTATTCTGCTTCTATAGTTTAACATTCCTCCACAAACTCCACCTATTTTAACATAAATATCCAATTATTCTCGAAAAAGATTTTCAACAATACGATCTGGCTCGATTATGGAAAGTGTGACTCGGCATCTTTATGTGCTTGTTGTATAATTCATACATCAAATAAGAAAGTAAATAACTAATGGACTCGTTATTTGAAAGCCGGCAAATCATTATTTCTATAATTTTGGATACGTCGATGCAAGTGATATTAACATCGAAATTCAATACATATTGGAGGAATATAACGAGCAAGGAATACAAGCTTATATAAAGCAGATTGTTCCCGGCGGTATGAAAAGTTATTTAGTGATTATTGATGTTTATAATCATTAGAGTGGATTCAACAATTCTTTATAATTATTTCTAGGATTATTAACATCTGTTGAAACCTCATGAGCTGTCATAGCGTTAGAGTCAATCGGTTGCAGGAATTGCTGTAAATTCTCATTGTCCTGATTAGTCGAATCTAACCATTGCTGATGGTGTTTTTTAGGCAGAATTACCGGCATTCTATCATGGATTTCTGACATAAAATCATTTACTTCCGTTGTAATGATTGCGCAGGAGAATACATTCTTGCCGTTTTCATCCTTCCATTTTTCCCAAAGGCCTGCAAATCCAAATACATGCTGGCCTTTAAGATGTATACGATAAGGTTACTTCTTGCCATCGACTTTCTTCCATTCGTAAAATGAATCGGCCGGTATGATGCAACGACGTTTTTTTAATGCGTGCTTAAAACTGCCTTTTTCAGAAACGGTCTCAGCACGTGCGTTAATCATTTTATACCCAATATTCTTGTCCTTTGCCCAAAAAGGAATGAGACCCCACCGCAATTTTCCCAGACGGTTATTTTCTCCATCATTAATGACAGCAAGTATATCTTGAGAAGGGGCGATGTTGTAGCTCACATCGTAATCTTCAATGGTTATTTCATCGATATCGAATTGATCCTTTAGTGTCTCCAGATCAATACTTAAAGTGAAACGGCTATGCTTTTATGGATGTCTGTAATCTAATCGAAGGGGATATAATGTACATCGTCCTCACTACGGACTTGTTTCTGGTTGTTATTCACATAACGACACCATCCTGCCACCTCATAAAAGAATCCATTCTCCCAATAGGTAAACACAAGCTCAGCGTTTTCTTTCATCGCTTCATTAAGCAGCCACTCAAACTCCTCCCACTGCTGTTTGTCCAACACTGGCTTTTGGGCTTCTTCTGTTCCTCTTTATGCTTCAGCCACATCTCTCGGTGCTCTGGCAGGATTATCCGCATCGATTCCCAGCGCATGACTCGTTCTTATACTAACAAACAAGAGATCTGTACAGAATTGAAATGAAACAAGCGTTCTCATAAAATAAAAAAACGAACGGGGGCTTCGTGATGGAAGGTGTTTTGAAAAGAGCTGCAGAATCGAAGGAACCGAATCAGGTGATTTACGAAGCGATGTTGAGCCAGCAAATTGTTACGGTCCATCAGATGAATCAAACCCACGTGATGGTGTGGTGTCACTATCGAAAGGTATGAGGCCCTGTCACATCTTTTTGTATCAAAGACGAAAAACTCATCGATTACACGAAGGAAGGAGTATGTTTTTCACTCAGCGCCTTTCCTGTGTTTTTTAATGACTACAGCATTACCTATTACCCCAATGACTCCACTGAATAAAAGGAGGTACTGAACTACTACGGCAATACTTCCGGCGATATCGTTTGAGAGAAGTGTTATTGACGGACCAATGACCAGTAAAATGCTGCTGAAAAAAGCGATATAGACAGCCATTATCTTATTCATGAGAAACCTCCCAGAATTTAGCAATTTCACTTTTCAATAATAACAGACGGATTATCAAGTTGACAGCCTTTAAATAAATTACTTCAAATCACGAGCTTATGCGAAATAGTAAATTGACGTAATTTGCAACATCTGTTTTATTAGATGCTTCTTGTTATATATAATGAAAGGTCATAAATGAACGGAAGTTGGGAAGTACCTATAGTAATTATTATTGATGGATCCTAAGATTTTAAATCCCTTATTCAAAAGGCGGGATCCAAAGATAATTTATTATTTAAATATAGTGTGCATATGCAGCTCGCTTAAGGAAAACATAGGGATGTAGCTGTTACTTAAGAGAGAAAAGGGCAGGTTATGTGTTTTTATTTTTTTAAGAGTCCATTTCTTCTCAAATTTGAAAGTCACTTCAACTTATAGATTGACTTTGACTACAAGTTGCACAAATCGGGTAGACAAATTAATCGGAAACAGATGAAAAAGATGGTGAAAGGAAATGTGCGTAGTCTCATGGATAAATCTCACTTAACATCGGCAGAAATGGGAAAGCTTTGGGCGACTTATGTTGGGAATACTCTGGGTAAATGCGTCCTTAGTTATTATTTGAAACACGTGAACGACAAAGACGTTAAAAAAGTATTAAAACATGCCTTACGTTTAAGTAAATCATATACCAAAGATATTAAAGCGATTTTTGTTCAGGAAGGTTTCCCAGTACCTGTTGGGTTCACTGATGGTGACGTGAATTTAGAGGCGCCCAGGTTGTTTCACGATGAATTTTATCTCCATTATCTGCAGTATTTAGGTAAAGCAGGAATGAGTATATACAGCGTCGCTATTCCTTTGGTGACAAGGAAAGATGTAAGAGATTTTTTTGTTCGTTGTCTTAATGACACGGTCAAATTGATGACAGATGTTAATGACGTGTTAAAATCAAAAGGCATTTTAATGAATACGCCACCCATGCCGAACCCTGAAAGAGTAGATTTCATAACCAAACAAAATTTCTTGAATGGATTTTTTGGAAATGTCAGGCCTCCTCATGGGTTAGAAATAGCTCATCTTTTTGGTAACATTAATAATGACATCACAAGCAGAGCGCTTATAATCGGGTTTGAACAAGTGGCCCAGCTCGAAAAGGTAAAAAAGTATTTAGAGCGTGGAAAGAATATTAATACGAAGCATATTGAGAAGATGTCAACCAAGTTAATGGAGAGTCACTTACCTTCCCCTACGCTTTTAGATCATTTAGTTACTTCATCTACCAAGCCGCCATTTTCAGATAAGCTCATGGTTTTTCATAAAATCGATATGTTCTCTATGAAGATAAGGGAATATGCGGACGGCGCCTCTCTCAATGGAAGAAGTGATATCGGTGCCTTGTATGCCCGTTGTTTATTTGATATTTCGTTATATGTGGAGGACGGTGCCAATATTATGATTGATCACGGATGGTTGGAACAACCACCAGAAGCAGTTGACCGCGTTAACTTAAACAACATTTGAGCTTTAAACGATGTGAAAATATAGAAGTCATGATGTAACGCCGGGCAATGTCGCACCCTTCCAACTCAGCTTCCGTTAATCCAACAGCAGGGTCATGCGGTGAACGTTCAACCCAGGAATTGGGAAGCATAAGAAAAAGTACTGGCGGGTGGGCTGCAGTCCTATCTCCGATGGTTTCCATGAACACTAATGACCAGCCGGCTACAATAGACGGAAATATCAAAAGCAGCCGAATTCGAAATGCTCGGAACGTAGAAGCATTGTTCAGACGTGCTACATCCATGTAAGGGGACACATTCCACTCCAGACCTGCCTGTATAGTAATGTTAGCTAAGGAATATTAACTGAGTGCCATAACTACGATGAGCCCGAACAGCTTCCTGAGCCAAGCCCTCCGGCGAGGGAAAATAGCCCCCAGCCTTGCAGGCAGTGATATCCAGCATTTTTGCTGAGGGGAAGGACCAGCTAATTTGACAGGATAAAATATGCTATGTATAGTTAGTTATACAACTAACTTAAAGACTGAGAGTGAATAACATGGCTGAACCTAATGTAATTGCGAAAAAAGATTTAATTGAATCCGCCAAAAAGTGCATCGTGGATAATGGAATAAATAAATTAACTTTAAAAGCAGTAGCAGAAGGTGCTGGTGTAACACAAGGTACTGTATATTATCATTTTAAAACGAAGGAACAACTAACGATTGAGATTGTAAATGATATGTGCGAAACCTCGTGGGAAGAGTTAAAGCAAATGAAAAAATACTCAAATCAACAGGAGATACATTGGGTTCAATCCGCACTTGGATCTGCTTATGAACGGAGTACGAAAGGTTCCTATTATCATCACTTATTTTTGTCATTAATCGTGACAGGATTAAATAATGACAAAGTTCGTGAACAAATTAATAATCTGTTGAGATATGAAAATGACTCCCTTCAAAAACAGATTGAATCATTAGTCGGCACAAGTGAATTTTACGGAATTTCAACAGAGGTATGGAGCATTTTATTGAATGCTTTAATAGACGGTTTAGCCATTCAGTCTCTCACGGTAAAAGACTTCAACGCAGAAAAAGTCTTTAATGATGTTGAATCTTTACTAGTAAAACAAATGGAACACATTCAATCTATTAAGCAGAAAGATTAAATATGAATTATGGAGTGGCAGAATATGTGTTTTCTCTTATGGGGGCTCTTAGTTTGGCTGGGAGCTACAGGTATCTTTAGATTTACGGGGCAATATTTCTTCTCCCTGGGAGATCCAATGTTATTAGTTGCTGCATATATTTTGGTTATTCCTTTAATTTTAGTCCTTACACTTCCAGTTTACCGGTACAAAAATCTAGATTCATTAAATCAATTAAAAGCAGCCATTCTGATAGCTTTGCCCGGTATGCTTCTCGATATCATAGCATTAATTTATTTCCAGGATATCTTTGTGAATTTAGAACCTGGAACTGATGGGATTTTTGGATCATGGCTGCTTTTAGCTTATTCTGTAATTCTTCTTTCAGGATTTATGTCAGGAAGAAAATCATTGTATTAGCTAATTCATATGACCAATCAAGCGCAGACGCGTTTCAAACGGAAAGGAACGAACAGTATGGCAGGTGAATCGGGTCGGGATTATCTGCAGATTCCATATACAATAATTGATAATGATTATCAATTATTGTATATGGACAGTGACAGGAAATACAATGAAACAAGGAGAATATGTCATGCAGATCTACTGGACGAAAATAAATGATATTATCGAAGAAACATCTGAAGTGAAAACGTTTCTGCTCGACCGTCCGGAAGGTTTCACATGGGAGGAAGGGGCCCACACCCACTTCGCGCTGGAGGGTTTTAATGCCGGTGAGCAGCCAGACCGCAGCCTGATCCGTCACATGTCCATCTCTACGTTACCGAACGAACAGTCCATCGGTATCACAACACGTATCAGAGAACAGTGCTCCACGTTTAAATCGATATTAAAGCAGCTTGATGTCGGCAGTGATGTTGCCATATTCAAAACACATTCGAATGTGCCGCTGTAAAGAGAAGACAAAAATGTTTATCTGCTGTCATCAGGGGTCGGCCTGGCAACGTTCAGACCACTGATACTGGATTATTTCGAACGAGCTGACAACGTCCGTCACATGCATTCCCTGAACATCGATTCATCGAGAGATTTTTTATTCCCTGATGTATTTACATCCGCCCCTGACAAGACGTTCACCTCACAGTTTGTTGACAACCGTAACGATTACTACGCGGAAGTGAATGCTCTTGCGGAAGACAAAGATGGACTCTTTTATGTTGTCGGAAGCGACGAATTCCTCATGCAGAACATCGACGTACTTCGTGAGCGGGGCATTAATCCGGAACAGATCATGCTCGACAAGCATGACAACCAACGGGCTGAGTTTTTATCCCAAGATGTGTCCATGTAAGCGGAAAACCCATGCAAAAGGAGCGTTCACGTAGAAACTGTCCATTTCTACGTGTGTTTCAACCCTATAATGACCGCTTTCATGGATGCCCAAATGAATAAAACGCCTGTTAAAGACGCTTCCGTGCAGACGTATCAGTCTGCGGAAGTGTCTTTTTATGACGAAGAACAAGTTGAATACGCTCATGCGGCCAAAACGCCTGGTTGCAATCTTCTAAACGTAATCATGAATGGTTCATGATTACGTTTTTACCTGTTCTGCGTGCTCTAAACGTCACTATGAACCTTTCATAACGACGTTTACGGTCGTTCAAAGGGTGCAAACGTAACATACTGCCGTGGACGGCCGTTTTACTCCCTGCCTGCAGTAGTCTATAATGAAGGGTCAAGAAAGAAATGTAGATAGGAAGTGCTTATGAGTAAACGAAAGAACCATGGATATAAAAAGCCGGGCAAAAAGCACAGTACTGCTAATAAACCGTCCGGCAGACAGCACCCGGGACAGCGCGGTCAGACGAAAGGAAAAGGAGCAGGCGGGAAGAAACCTGTCATTGCGGAGGTGACCTGTTCGGCCTTAACCAATGAAGGAAAAGGCATCGTCCAGTGGGATGGAAAGAAACTGGAGGTGGAGCATCTTCTGCCCGGTGAAACGGCGGAAGTCGCTGTTTTCCAGAAAGGCCGGCATACCACGACGGAACTGAAGCGGATCATCAAGCCGTCCGAGGACAGAGTGGAGCCGCCATGCGTCTATTTCTACGATTGTGGAGGATGTCAGCTGCAGCATATGACCAACCAGGCACAGACGAGCTTCAAACAGAAGACCGTGGATGCGCTGATGAAGCCGTTCGGGAAACCGGAACCGATGCTGACGATGGAGCATCCGTATGCGTACCGGAACAAGAGCCACACAACGTTCGGGATGAACAGAGACCGGCAGGTGATCGGCGGTCTTTACGCAAGGAATACCCACGAGATTATTCCGATGGACCGCTGTCTCATTCACGATCCGAAAGCGGACGAGATTGCTGGGACGATCAAGGATATCTTACGAACGACGAAGCTGCAGCCGTACAACGAAGACACGGGTCACGGCTTTCTGCGCCATGTGCTGATCAAGGTCGGCAAAACGAGCGGCGAGATTATGGTGGTCCTTGTCGCTGCGTCATCTGTCTTTCCCGGCAAGAATAATTTTGTCAAAGCGCTGCGCAAAGCCCACCCGGAGATTACCACGCTTGTCCATAATGTGAACAATAAGGACACGAGCATGGTGCTGGGCGACGACGAAAAAGTGCTGTTCGGACCGGGCACGATTACCGATACGCTGGGCGGGATGGAGTTCGTGATCTCGGCGAAATCGTTCTATCAGGTCAATCCGGTCCAAACAGAGAAATTGTATGATAAAGCAATGGAAATGGCAGGTTTGACCGGAAAAGAAACCGTGATCGACGCTTACTGCGGAGTTGGTACGATCGCTCTGATTGCCGCCAAAACTGCCGGCCGGGTTATCGGTGTGGAGCTGAATAACGATGCGGTCCGCGATGCCATCCGCAATGCCAAACGCAACGGTGTGAAAAACGCCCGCTTCTACCAGGGCGACGCCGGAAAATTTATGGTGCAGATGGCAGAGCGGGGAGAAACAGCCGATGTCGTTATGATGGATCCTCCCCGCAAAGGAAGCGACGAAGCCTTTTTATCAAGCGTCGTGAAGCTGCAGCCCGAGCGGATTGTATACGTCTCCTGCAACCCGGAAACGCAGGTCCGTGATCTTGAATACCTGGAGAAAAACAGGTACTCGGTCGAGGAGATTCAACCGGTGGATATGTTCCCGCAGACCGTGCACGTGGAGGCCGTCACAAAATTAGTTCGAACACAGAAAGCAGGGACCCGGTAAAGGGTGTCTGTTTTTTTGTCTCCGGCAACAAATTTCAGATCGGTTAGGGAGGTATCAATTGTTGACGTTTTCCGGATTCAGCTGCAGTGTTAAATCACTCGGAGATACGAGCTGTCCCTGCGGAAAGCGGCCTAATTTGACAAAGCAATGTATGAAGTACAACAAAATCCCGAACGATTTATGGAAGAATTGTTCGGTTTATTTGTGGAAAATGATTGTCTGTCATACAGGGATGTGAACGGATGCCGGAAGGATATTCAAATAAAAGAAGAAGACAAAGCGTTGAAAAAATGGTCGGAGACGCAGTTATGAATGTAAGGCATCAGGGAATAATGAAACTACATTACCTGTTTGCAGGTAAATGGCTGTAAAGGAGTGATAGTATGGCAAAGACAGCAGTAGTTACTGGATCGGCAGGAGGTCTTGGAAAAGGAATCGCCAGGCGGTTGGGAAAAGACGGGTTCAATATTGTCTTGAATGACATCAATCAGGACACATTGGATGATGCACTGGAAGAGTTCAAACAGGACGGTATTCCTGTTACTGCAATGGCAGGGGACGTGTCAAAGCGCAACGACCAGTTCAGTCTTGCCGCCAAAGCCGTGGAAGAGTTCGGACAGCTTGACGTATTTGTCAATAATGCCGGTATCGATGTTGTCAGTCCTTTTATGGAAATAGATGAAGATCAGCTCAATAAAGCATTTTCTGTGAACGTACATGGTGTGGTTTTTGGCACGCAGGCGGCCGCCGCACAATACAGGAAACAGGGAACAAAAGGGAAAGTAATCAACGCCTGCAGTATCGCAGGGCACGAATCCTATGAGATGCTCGGCACATACTCTGCCACCAAGCATGCCGTGCGTTCTTTCACCCAGACAGCTGCCAAGGAACTGGCTTCGGATAAAATCCGCGTGAACGCCTACTGCCCCGGTGTTGCCGGCACCTCTATGTGGGACCGGATCGATGAAGAAATGGTGAAGTATGATGACAACCTGGAACGAGGTGACAAATTCAAGGAATTTACCGACGGCATCCTGCTTGGAAGATCGCAGGAACCTGAAGACGTCGCGAATCTAGTCTCGTTTCTCGCATCGGATGAATCAGATTATATTACCGGACAATCCATCATCACAGACGGCGGAATCGTATTTAGATAAGCATAATAAAAAAGGCACCTACAGCTGCGGGAGGTAGGTGCCTCTTTTTATCTGAAATGAATCCTTTTCATGAAACAAAAATAGATGATACCACGAAAGCTCTGGCTTCATTCATTTTTACGCGCTGTGATAATTGTCCAGCGTGTTAAGCGCCTGCTTCCTGGGTTTTTTGTCGCTTCTCATTAATAATCCGCCGGGGATGACAAGCGCCAGAACAATGATGGACATAATGACATACGCGTTCTGGAATCCCAGGTTGGTATAAAGACTTCCCATAAAAAGAGAGAAGAAAGCGACACCAAGCTGTTTTGCCACGTTAAAGCCTAACATGTAGACTGTCGCGGAAAGACGCACATCAAACACATTCACAATGTACTTCATAATCGAGACAAGCATGAGAGGCATCTCGATAGCCGCAAGCAGCTTCCAGAGTGCAAGCAGTACCGGCGTAGTGGAAAAAGCGGTTCCAATAACCCGTACGAATAAAATGAGCCCGTACAGAATCAGTCCGTTTTTCGCGCCGATTTTATTAATAAACCAGGGAGCAAGGACCATAAACCCGGCTTCCATGAATATCTGTACCGACGCTAATCTGCTGAAAAGGGATTCTCCGTTTCCTTCCTCGGGGAAGAAACTTACAAAGTAGTTGGGGAACTGTTGATCAAAAACATCATACAGGCTGGCACTGCCGATAATCAGAAGACAGAGTCCCCAGAAACTTCTTTTCTTAAAAACACTCAGAATACTGTCTTTATTCACGTGGGATCCTTTATCTTTTTCCGTATCTCGGCTGTCGGTATCTATTGGTTCATTGGTTTTTCGCTGGGAGTCCAGTTTTTTTACGTTTACCATCAAAAGCAGGATGCCAAGCAGAATGCCGGAGATGGTACATACCCAGAACACACTGAAGGGGTCGCGTACAAACATAATACCGCCGATAAAAGCAAAAGCCCCGCCTGCAAGAGACCCGAATAAACGGGCATGGCCGTATTCAAAATTACTGGCGCGGCTGGATCTCTCTGTATATGCTTCCACAACGCCGACGCCGCTGTATAAACACAGGCTTAAGAACGCCCCTCCGGCTATACTGCCGAAAACAACGTTAAATTGAAGGAGGGGAATGAACGCAAATTCAAAATAAGGTCCAATCATAAGTAAACACAAAATGACAAAGGCAAATAAATGTCTTCTGAGTCCCAGTTTGTCCTGGATGACCCCATAAACCGGTTCCAAAAATATGGCCACAACAGACATCGTGGAAAATACGATGCCTGCTTCCGCTGTACTTAAATCAGCCTGATCGTCCAACCACAGCGGCAGAAACGTGATGATGAGTGTCCAGACGGTAAAATAGAAAAAGTTAATACCGCCGAAATTCCAAAAGGTGCTGTTTTTTAAACTATTCATACTAATCCTCTTTCGTTAAAATCTTGGTTGTATCAGGGGTCCATCTGTCATCTGCAGCGGGAACGCCGAAATCGGGCGTACCGTCTTCCTTCCACGTAATAACCTGCGCACGGGCATGACGGTTTGGGTCATATAAGGGGTCGCCGTCGATCTTGGTATAATTCCGGGCATGATAAATCATAATGTCAGTCTTTCCGTCTTCGGAGACGGTGAAGCTGTTATGCCCCGGTCCGTACTGTTCATTTGGTGTATAGCTTTCAAAGACCGGCTCCTGACGTTTCGTCCATGAATCCGGATTCAAAAGATCCGCATCCGAGTCAGCCGTCAGCATGCCCATGCAGTAGTCGATTCCTGTAGCGCTAGCCGAGTATGTAATGAAAACTTTCCCGTTTCTAATTAAAACGGCAGGGCCTTCATTCACCCAGAATCCTTTGATTTCCCATGGTAATTCAGGTTTGGTGAGCATAACCGCCGGACTCGATAACGTCCACGGATTCTCCATCTCAGCGATATAAATATTGGAGTGCCCGGTAATATCAAGATCCTGCTGCGACCAGACGTAATATTGCACGCCGTTGTGTTCGAAGGTGGTGGCATCAAGTGCAAAACTGGACCAGCCTGGATCTACCTGTCCCTTTTCCTCCCACTCTCCTTCAATTGGATTGTCCGATTCATTTTCCAGCACATACATCCGGTGGTTGAACGTATCATCCACGATTTTGTCGTCCGGGGAAGCGGCATAGTAGATATACCATTTTCCATCTATCCGGTGGAGTTCAGGAGCCCAGATCAAGTCACTCTGCGGCCCCTCGCTATGTTTACGCCAAACGACGTGTTCTTCGGCGTCGTACAAGTCAGAGAGATGCTGCGCGCGTCTTATGATAACCCGGTCATAGGCCGGATGAGAGCCGGTAAAGTAATAATAACCATCGGTATGCTTATAAACAAATGGGTCTGCTCTCTGTAATACGATGGGGTTTTGAATGGTTTCCATAACAATCACTCCTCTTCATAAAGTCAGTAGTGCATCTGTGGCATCGTAAGCGGTTTCCTGGAATACAAAACATGCTGCTTGTTGCGTGTGGAAATAAGTGCTTGTACATTTCTTTTGATTGTACGTACAAGTTAAAAGGAAAAGGGGAGGACAGAAGATGAACGCTCTCCATTCTGCCCAGAAAGGGGGATTCCCTGCTTCTGTTTCCCACGCGTTTTACCGGTTATCCGGGGCCAGATGATCAACAGCCGTCTGTTCGATGGTAAGGCCTTTCTTGTATCGTTCAATAAATGTTTCGAATCCTTCGACATCACGATGATCTGGATAAATTTCCTGCTTGTCGATACCTTTAAATACTTTTTCATCCAGAAAATCTTCCAGGCGTTCCTCATTTTCTTTGTTCTTCATATAGGAAGCAAGGATGGCTATTCCCCACGCACCGCCTTCACCAGCTGTTTCCATAACGGAAACGGGAGCATTGATCGCAGCGGCGACGATTTTCTGTCCGACAACAGGCGTCTTGAACAATCCGCCGTGAGCGAACATGTTATCAATGGTCACCTGTTCTTCTTTTGTTAAGAGATCCATGCCGATTTTGAGTGCTCCAAACGCCGAAAACAGGTGGGTCCGCATGAAATTGGCGAGATTAAATGTACTTTCAGGAGAACGGGCAAACAACGGCCGGCCGCTATCCAGCCCTGTAATATTCTCCCCGGAGAAATAACCGTAACTGAGGAGACCGCCGCCGTCCGGATCCGCTTCCAGTGCTTTGGTGAGCATCACGGAGAACAACTTGTCGGAATCCACATCCTGTCCCATGGCTTCTCCAAATTCCCGGAAGAGTCCGAGCCAGGCGTTCAAATCACTGGAACAGTTATTGGCGTGAACCATCGCAACCGGGCTTCCGTTCGGTGTCGTAACCAAATCAATTTCCGGGTGTATGCTGGATAAATCCTGTTCCAAGACAATCATGGCAAAGACAGAAGTTCCTACAGATACGTTGCCAATACGTTTTCTGACACTGTTTGTCGCAACCATCCCGGTTCCGGCATCACCTTCGGGCGGACAGAACGGAATGCCCGGCTGCAGATTCTGGGACTGGTCGAGGATTTTGACCCCTGCGCTGGTTAATGTTCCTGCCTTTTCGCCTGCATCCATCACTTTAGGGAGGATATCCTTCAGATTCCAAGGGTACTCTTTTGACGCAATGCGTCCATCGAATTGATCAACCATGGACGCTTTATAGTCGAGAGTGGTTTCATCAAGTGGAAACATGCCGGAAGCATCACCGGTTCCAATGACCTGTTCACCGGTCAGCAGCCAGTGGATGTATCCGCTTAATGTCGTCATATGATCGATACGGGACACGTGCTGTTCGTCATTTAAGATAGCCTGGTAAAGATGGGCAATACTCCAGCGTTCCGGAATATTATGCTGAAATAAATCCGTTAACTCATCAGCAGCTTTACTTGTCGTAGTATTACGCCAGGTCCTAAACGGTACGAGCAGCTCGCCCGTATGATCGAAAGGCATGTATCCATGCATCATGGCTGAGATACCGATCGATCCAATCGTTCGTATCGTTATGCCGTACTTGCTTTCCACCTTCTGCTTCATATCGCTGTAGGCTTCCTGCAGACCGGTAATCATATCAACCTGATTGTACGTCCAGAATCCATTTTCCAACCGATTTTCCCATTCATGACTGCCGGATGCGATCGTTTCAAAGTGGTCATCCATAAGTACTGCCTTAATACGTGTTGAACCGAACTCAATACCGAGGGACGTTTCACCGTCTGTAATGGCCTGTTTAACATCCGAGTGGTTCATGTTGCATATTCCTCCTCTCTTGATAACGATTTCAATGACGCACAAAAATAAAGATAATCCTTATTTGTTGGTGATTATGTATCAACCATGTCAATAAATTTCCACATTAGTGTATTTTATGTTCGTACATTTGTCAATACTTTAATAATATGTACGTACAAATTATTATATATTCTCTTTTTCATTCATGCAGAGCCGTGATAGAATGTGTCCATTAAGACCCAGGAGAGAGATCTTCAGGAAAGCAGGGATGACATGAAGCCAAAATATCAAATGATTATAGATGATATAAAAAGCAGTATTTTTTCCGGGGATTATAAGCAGGATAAAAAAATTCCTACGGAGTCTACTCTGCAGAGCCGGTATGAAGTCAGCCGGCAGACGGTCCGAAAAGCGATCTCCGAACTGTCGAATGAAGGATTTCTGAGAACGGAAAAAGGGTCCGGCACGTATGTTATAAACCAGCATCCATCAAACCATCCATCCAGAGCCGATAAAAAAACAATCTGTGTCATCACCACCTACATCTCCGATTATATTTTCCCTTCCATCATCCGCGGTATTGAAAGCAGATTAAACGATGACGATTTTTCCTTGCTGCTCGCCAGCACAAACAATAACGTGGAGCAGGAAAGAAATGCGCTGGAAACGATGCTTTCGTTTGGGGTGGACGGGCTGATTATTGAACCGACAAAAAGTAATCTATACAATCCGAACATCGCTTACTACATGTCGTTTAAGGAGCAGGATGTTCCCATCATCATGATTAATGCGCATTATGACGAATTGGACGTTCCGTTCCTATGTCTTGACGATGTGCAGTCGGGCTATATTGCCACAGGTGAATTGATTTCAAAAGGCCATTCCGGCATCGGACTCATCGCCAAAATGGATGATCTGCAGGGGAAGTATAGAATGAGGGGATTTATTCAAGCGATAGGAGAAGCTAAGTTGGAATTCAATCCGGAACATGTTTTATCTTATACGACCGAATCAAAGTCGGAACTGTATGCGGATGTAAAAAAGTTTCTGACCGAAAATAAAGATACGTTAACTGCTATTGTCTGTTACAATGACGAAGTCGGGCTTGAGGTGGCAAACGTATGCAGAGAGCTTAATATAGCCATTCCGGATGAGCTGTCCATTATCGGACAGGACAACTCGTATATTGCCAAGAACGCAAACATTCACCTTTCCACGCTCACCCATCCCCAGGAGCAGATGGGGCGTGACGCGGCGGACTGGGTTATTAAAAAATTACAGGGCACGAAAAACCTGCCGAACGAAACGTATTACCAGCCGGATCTGGTACCAGGCGAAACGATAAAAGAATTAGAAGATAAGATGGACGACCCCCTTTCATAATTTGACACACAGACTGATGCGGCAGAATCGTTTTCTGTTGTATCTTTTTTTGGCAGATGGGAGAGGATAACATGTCAGCGTGGTCTGGATTCACAACGGCGGCATTAATTCAGATTGTGGAGCAGTAAAAATGGTATGTTTCGGGGAATCGCCCGAAAGAGGAAGGATTTCGCTCGATTTCGACATATTCCCGCCCGCAATAGGAAACACACCGACTGCAGATAAACGTTTTGAGCATTTATTTTGAGGAAATACAGACTGAAGTGATACGTTAGCCATTCACGTGAGAAACGAAAGGAGCGTCACATTTGGCACAAACACCATTAACAAAAGAAAACATCCCATCCATCGCCCTCGGTACATGGTCGTGGGGCACAGGCTCCAACAGCGGAGAGGACATTTTCGGGAACCACCTGACAGAAGATGATCTGCGGCCTGTATTTGAAAAAGCAGTGGATGCTGGTTTCACCCTTTGGGATACTGCTGCGGTATACGGTATGGGGAATGCCGAAACCATCCTCGGCCGGTTCATGAATGGCCGCCGGGACCTTTTCCTCTCAACGAAATTCACGCCGGGTATGAGCGTGGAACCGGTGGAAAAGGCGCTCGACACGACGCTGGAACGCCTCGATATCGATCACACCGATATTTACTGGATTCATAATCCAACCGACGTGGACCGTTGGACAAAAGAGCTGATTCCATTAATGAAAAACGGCAAAATCAAGCACGCCGGCGTATCCAACCACAATCTCGAAGAAGTGAAGCAGGCTGCTTCGATTCTGGAGGCGGAAGGACTGAGACTGTCTGCGGTGCAGAACCACTACAGCCTTCTGTTCCGTTCATCCGAGGATGCCGGTATTATTGACTGGTGCCGTGAAAACGACGTTGTTTTCTTTTCCTACATGGTACTGGAGCAGGGTGCCTTGTCGGGCAAATTCGATAAAGATAATCCGATGCAGCCCGGCACCAGACGTGGAGATGCTTTCAACGCCGATGTAATGGCACAGTTGGATGATCTGCTGCAGCTCTTGAAAAAGATAGCCGAAACACATAACGTAACAACGGCTGAAATTGCGATGGCCTGGGCCATTGCCAAAGGCACCGTACCGATTGTCGGTGTGACAAAACCACATCACGTGGACGGAGCTGCCTCCGCTGCAGGCGTGACTTTGTCCGATCAGGAAATCAGCGAACTCGAAGAAACCGCTGTAGCTTCCGGTGTCGACATTAAAGGTGGATGGGAAAAAAGAATGAATTAAAACATCCTGGTTATGACAAAACCCCGGCTTCCGAAGCCGGGGTTTTAATTATCACCAATTTTTCACAACATTATTTAACTAATCGAACAAAAAATGCATAATTACACTAAAAGTGAAAAAAGGGGGATTGGGATGGATCGGCAGAGAGCCATTAATCTTATTTCTGAAAACTGATAGTAGGAAAGGAGAGACGGAAAGTGGCCAAACGAATAGTCGGAATGCTTGCTTTTACTATTATTTTTGGCTTTGCGGGTGCCATAGCAGTATTTTTTTCCTTGCTCATTTTTCCCCAGAGCGGCTACATATATGTCGGTATTACTGCTGGTGCGATATTAATATCAGGAGACTTATGGATACTGGGAATATTCTCCCATGTATCGGTACGTATGAAAGTTTTTATTCCGCTGCTTCTGCTTGTTGTGCCTTCTGCCGGTTATGCCGGATACGATGCTTATATGAGTAATATTGAAATCCAGCGTTCGGAAATAGATTTAAGAGCATACGAACCATTTCATGAAAATACAAAAGCCGCTTCGCTTGATGGAACGTCTGACTATACGATAGAAGAAAATCTCCCTGCTTTGGACGGGGCTACCGCGTTATATCCGGTGTATGCGGCCTTTGCTCGTGCCGTTTATCCGGAAGATCCCTATCCCCACGGCAGCACGCAGCGCAGTGAAGTGGTTGTCTCCAAAACAAACGGAGCCTACCGCCGTCTGGCGGACGGCGGGGTGGATATGATTTTTGCTGCGGGGCCGTCCGATAAGCAGGAAGAAAAGCTTGGACCGGAGAAAAAACAGATTCCTATAGGAAAAGAAGCGTTTGTCTTTTTTGTCCATAAAAGCAATCCGGTGGACAGTTTAACGGTGGGAGAGTTGCGGCAGATCTATGCCGGTAACATCACGAACTGGGAAGAAGTGGGCGGACGCAACCAGAATATTATTGCTTTTCAACGGCCAGAAGGAAGCGGCAGTCAGACAGGGCTTCAAAACATGATGGGGGAAACGCCGATTATGGATCCGCCTGCCGATCAACAGGTAAGCGGTATGGGTGGGATTGTCGAGAAGACATCCGATTACCGGAATCACCGCAATGCGATCGGTTTTTCCTACCGCTATTTTGCCACGGAGATGGTAGAAAACAATGGTGTGAAGCTTTTGAGGGTGAACAACGTGAAACCGGATGAAACATCCATCCAGCAGGATCAATATCCATTAACGAGTGAATTTTATGCGATCACGAACGGGTCCGATAATCCCCATCTCGATGCCTTTATTACATGGATACTATCGGATCAGGGACAAACCTTAATTGAAAAAACAGGTTATGTAAAGTTCCCGGAACAAGAAAAATTGCGCTTCATGTTTCAAAAGTACCGGAGACAGGTAGAAACATTTCAACATGAAAAAGCGGAGGAAACACACAAAAGAATAGAAAACCAGCTGACGGAGATGGAAGGGGATATCTCCAATGAAGAAATGAACGTGTTAACGGGATATCTGCAGGCACTAGGTCAGCTGGAGGAAAAAGGAGTCACTCCCTATCGATCATTTTTGAAAGATCTTGCCGATAATTATGATGGCATGTTGAGCAGTACATTACAGCAGAAAAAAGATGACCTATAAAACTCCTCAGGCGGATTTTCTTTGCGCCGGCCCGTTTTCGGCCGGCATTATTTTTTCTAAAACAAAATAAGTAAGAAACAGAAGTCGTTTCTTCGCATGATACTTGTTACATTTCCACTCGTGCCTTCTTTTTTATGATGTTTTCCCATCTCTTTTATAATGTAGTGATTTTAAATCCTCTATGAATTCCCTTTACAAAAGAAATACAACATGGTAAATTAATTGTGTTAAAAACGTTAAATAAAAATTTAATAAAATTAATTTTACAGGAAAGATAGGGACGGAATGGACGCAGCCTGTTCCGATCTTAAGGAGGTCTGGAAAATGAGTGAAACGTTTGATTATGTTGTGATAGGCGGAGGCAGCGCAGGTTCTATCCTGGCCAACCGTCTAAGTGAAGATGGAAAAAACAGCGTCCTTGTTCTGGAAGCAGGACGCAGTGATTATCCGTGGGACCTGTTGATTCAAATGCCGGCAGCTCTGCCGTTTCCTGCCGGAAAACCATTCTACGACTGGAGATACGCATCCGATCCCGAACCTTATATGAATGGACGACGCGTGAAGCACGCTCGCGGGAAAGTACTTGGAGGCTCGAGTTCCATTAACGGCATGATCTACCAGCGGGGCAATCCACTGGATTATGAACGCTGGGGAGAAGATCCAGGTATGGAATCGTGGAATTATGCCCATTGTCTTCCGTATTTCAAACGACTGGAAAATGCGCTGGCAGCGGATCCGGATGATGAGTACCGCGGTCATGACGGGCCGGTTAAACTGGAACGCGGCCCCGCCAAAAATCCTTTGTTCCAGGCATTTTTTGATGCTGCGGAAGACGCGGGTTATTCAAGAACCCCGGACGTGAACGGTTTCCGCCAGGAAGGATTCGCGCCGTTTGATAAGCATGTGTACAAAGGCAGACGCATGTCCGTGTCACGGGCCTATCTGCGTCCGGTGATGAAGCGGTCGAACCTTACGGTGAGAACACGTGCATTCGTTTCAAGTATTAACTTTAATGGTACGAAAGCGGAAAGTGTGACTTATCGCCGGAACGGAAAGACGCATCACGTCTCGGCAGAGGAAGTTATTCTTGCCGGCGGCGCCATCAACACGCCGCAGCTGCTTCAGCTTTCAGGAGTGGGCGAAGCAGAACACCTGCGCTCCGTTGGAATTGAACCGGTCATTGATCTCCCGGGGGTAGGCGAAAACCTTCAGGACCACCTGGAAGCCTACATTCAGTACTCCTGCCCTAAACCGGTGTCGGAGCAGCCTAACTTAAAGAAATCTCGGATGCCGTGGATTGGTCTGCAGTGGCTCTTTGGCCGCAAAGGACCGGCAGCAACGAACCATTTCGAAGGGGGAGGTTTTGTCCGTTCGAACGAAGACGTTCCTTACCCGAACCTGATGTATCACTTCCTGCCGGTAGCAGTACGTTACGACGGCCAGCAGGCGGAAACGGAACATGGATTCCAGGTACACGTCGGCCCGATGTTCTCCGATGCACGCGGTTCCTTGAAGATTCGTTCGAAAGATCCGAAAGAACATCCGAGCATGGTCTATAACTATCTTTCCACCGAGCAGGACCGGCGGGAGTGGGTGGAAGCCGTGCGGGTCACACGCGACATTATGGCTCAGCCATCCATTGCCCCTTACAATTCAGGAGAAATTTCTCCGGGATCTTCCGTTCAGACTGAAGAGGAGATTCTGGAGTGGGTGAAAGAAGATGCGGAAACGGCGCTTCATCCATCGTGCACGGCAAAAATGGGGCCGGATTCCGATCCGATGGCGGTTGTTGATCCGAATTCCATGAAGGTGCACGGACTCGACAATGTACGGGTGGTCGATGCGTCCGCGATGCCGCACATCACCAACGGCAATATTCATGCGCCGGTGCTGATGCTGGCGGAAAAGGCAGCGGACCTTATCCGTGGACGTCAGCCGCTTGAGCCAATGGACGCTGATTTCTATCGTCACGGCGTACATGCACCTGACGCAGGCACCATCAAAGCGAAAAAAGCGAAATAAAATGCTTCGTAAGAAGGCCTCTTTCAAAAAGAGCGCCTTCTTTTTTGGGCTGGACCCCGGTCTCAGTCGTTAAGGTTTCGGCTTTGCCCAAATGAGATGGACCGTGTCGAAAAGGACGTGTTCTTCCCGTTGTATGATGACAGGCGATTGATGTATCAGTTTCATGAGATCCCTGTTGATATGACAGCCTGCCTTCTTTTTAAAAACAGGGTCGAATATATTCTGAAGCTTGGCAAAAAAACGATTGGAACTCACCCCATGCTCCAGAAGCAGAATTTGTCCATCTTTCCGGCACCATTTCGATAGAAGACAAAGCACGTGATCTGGATTCGGGTAAGCACACATGGACAGGGTGGAAACGACAGTATCGAATGAATGCTCAGGGAGATCCAGGGTTTCTACGTTGCCGGAAATAAATTCTGTCACCTGTTTCTTCTCTTTTTGTGCCATTTTTCTTGCCTTTTCCAGCATAGCTGGACTGAAATCAACCGCGGTGATCGATGCATCCCTGGGATAATACGAAAAATTCGTTCCAGCACCGACGGATACTTCCAAAATATCTCCGTCTGCTGCCGACAGCAGACGCTGCCGCCACTGATGATCAGGACCAAGCTTCTCAGCGCGCTTAGCGTATTTGTCTGCCTGTCGGTCAAAAAGCTTTCGCTGCCTTTGGATGTCCATTTCTTGTCCTCCTCTCATGAAAATACTTTCTTTCCTTTATCTATAAGTATAACTCTTGTTGTGATACTCGCGTTGTATTTCTCGAAATAAAATTCAGATGATGGACTAAAAGATACCCGGCACTGTGATGACAACTGCCGGGTATCTTGTTTTACTGGATTTTGGGGAACATACAGGCTGAATTTTTTCTTTTTCGGCTGTGAAGGTGTACGATAAAAATGATTTCTCAACATGACAGGAGGCAGAACAATGAATAATGTTGCAATTATTACCGGCGGTGGAAGTGGACTTGGGCAGGCTGCCGCCCTTCGACTCGCTCAGGAAGGCGTTCATATTGCGGTGGTGGATGTGAAAGAAGACTCGGCTTTGGAAACGGTGGAACTCGTGAAAGAAAAAGGGGTAGACGCTATTGCCGTTACAGCTGATGTATCCAAAAAAGAAGACGTGAAAAAGTATGTGGATCAGACAATGGAGCATTTCGGACGTATTGATTACTTTTTCAATAATGCCGGAATCTCCGGAAGCGGCGGCTATTTTCTTGAGACCGAAGCGGAAGAGATCGAACAGATTGTCGGCATCAACCTTCTTGGAGCGTTGTACGGTGTACGTTATGTAGCGGAGGTAATGATCAACAACGGCGGCGGTGCGATTGTTAATACGTCGTCAAGCGCTGGTGTGACAGGACAGGATTCGGTCGTAACCTATTCTGCCACCAAACACGGCATCATCGGGGTGACCAAAAGCATGGTGGCAGAATACGCGAAGGACGGCCTCCGGGTGAACGCCATTGCACCAGGGCCGACAGAGACGCCGATGGTGAAGGAGTTTTTCGATGCGAATCCCGAGATGAAAGAAAACGCATCGGCCGGTATTCCGCAGAAACGACTGGGTACACCGGAAGAAGTCGCAGAACTGGTCACGTTCCTGCTGACAGCCCCGGCGCAGTACATCAACGGCGAAGTCATCCGTATCGACGGCGGCTTTACCAACACGAAATAACAGGCCGGGTGCCCGACTTTTGAACGTGTATATGATTTTCTTAACAGAAACGGGAATAGATGTTAAGTCCTGCGTCCAACGTTCCGATATTAACACCGATACTATAAGAAGAGGTGTTATGTATGGAAAAGGTCCAGGAAATGGATAAGGTACAAGCTTTTATTACATCCATTCCATATATTAAGGAAATGCTGCGTGAAGATACGATGATTACGGTCTTTGACCACGAGAAATATCTTTATTACGCCCCCAGTAAAGAGCTGAATTTCGGCCATCAGCCGGGAGATCCGCTTCCGGAGAGCTACCTGAACTTCCAGCAGGTCAATGCACAGGGAACCACAGTGGTGAAAGTCGGAGCGGAGGAGTTTGGCATTCCGTTTGACAGCATCTCCTTTCCCATCAAAGAAAACGGAGAAGTCGTTGCAGCGGTGAATGCGGCGGTAAGCACGAAGAAACAGGAAGAGTTTTCTTCCATTATCGAATCCATGGATACCATTGCGGAATCACTTGTCGGCAAAGTGCAGCACATCGCGGCTCATTCCGAGCAGTTGTCGGCAGCTACCGAACAAATTTCAGAAAACACGAAAGCAGCCGTTGAACACTCTTCCAATATCACCGAAGTGACAGCGACGATTAAGGGAATCAGCGATCAGACCAATCTCCTCGGCCTGAACGCCGCCATTGAAGCAGCGCGTGTCGGGAGGGAAGGAGCCGGCTTCGGTGTCGTCGCCAACGAAGTACGCAAGCTCTCCAATGATTCCAAAGAAGCGACGGTTCGAATTGAAGATACACTGAATGATATAAAGAATTCCATCAGCCGGATGGAAACGGATTTTCAGGAAATCTCCAATTCTACCCAGGAAGAAGCAAAGCTTGTCACCGATTTTATGGCAGAAATCGAAAAGCTGAATGAAACATCCAATAACTTAAAAAAATATATGGAAGAAAATATCTCCCATTAAAAAACAGAGCTTTTGGCCGCTGCCAAAGCTCTGTTTTATGATGAGGTAGATTTTTGACGGCTTTTTTTCATACATCTTCTGACCGGCGGTCCTTACTGGAATCTGGTGTTTTGGATTTATTCCACGTTTCCTGATAATGATCGATGGTATAGTTTGGCGCTAAAAAGGAGCTGTACCTTTTTGATACAGCTCCAAATTTTTTCTGTTTAACGGTAGCGGCTGTTTCCGATGTTTTGGTCGATGCTGCTCTGCAGACCGACCATGTTCATCATATGCTCTGCCGCCTGTGCTTTTGTTACGTCTGCGTCCGGATTGAACGTATCAGCGTCTGAACTGATTAAGTCCAGCTGTACCGCTGTATTGACGGCGCCGGTATTCGTAATGGATCCGGCATCGTCAAACGGCGGTGTCTCTTCTTTCATATGCGTTGCAAACTGATCATACCCGAGAATACGGACCATAGACACAACAAACTGTTCTTTGGTGAGAGCGGCGCCGGGGTCCACTGTGTCACTGCTGCTGTCGAGCCAATCCTGTTCGTTGGCAAAGGCGACAGCGTCATAATAGGTGTCATCCGGCGACGTTCCTTTTACGGCTTTTGGTTCCTCCCGAGTGTAGCTGGTACGGTCGAAGTCTGGAGAAACAGCACTCGCCGCCATATGCAGCCAGTCTCCATAGGTAATCGCTTCATCCGGGTTGACACGGCCTTGTTCGTCCGGAGTAAGCACTTGATACTGCACCAGAGTCTGAAGGGCATCTTCAGCTTCATGGCCATCGATATCCTGCGGGGAAGTGGTGTTCGCGCTGCTCTGACCACCTATTCCTGAAACAGGCGCTCTCCATTCTCCTGTTTCAGCGTCAATAATGGTATTTGATGTGTCACTGCCGGATAATTCCTTCTGGTAGACGAGTTTCGTTTCTGTTTCGTCTGACTCCGAATTTGATACGAGCGGGAAGGACTGATACGCAAGCTCTGCGGAGAGAGATTCAGAGTATTTCTCCTGTGCGGCTTCCTCTCCGGTTTCATCCGAGAGTCCTTCTATTTTTTCCTCCAGATTGCGTGTGAGATTTGTGCGGTACTCCATCAGTTCCCCGTTATTATTCATGGTGATGGAAATAGTGTCGTTCTGCACCGGGATATCTCCGGCGAAACGCTGGAATACAAAAGTGGAACCATTCTGTCCCGGCAATGCCGTTATTCCTTCGGCATCAGCCAGTTTAAATGTTTCCGATGCGTCCGGGTACAGGCCGGCCAGAGTGGAAACGGCCTGTTCTTTCAACTCCTCTTCCGATGCGGAGCCGCTCCCTTCGTCCGTTTCACCGGACATTCCGGTAAACTGGCTGATCGTCATAACTTCTCCGCTCGCTGCATCCACTTCCGCCTGAATGTGGCCGGATTGGGCGTCCTGCGGCTGCCAGATCAGGTTCCATACGGAAGTTTCACCGCTTCCCGGATGCTGCTGGAGCGAAGCCCGGTCGGGTTCGCGGTCCTTTACTTTCCCGACATGTTCCTGAATGACCGCAATGGCCTGTTCTTCAGAAATTGTGCCGTCTTCCCCCGCTTCCACCGGTTCAAAAGTGGATTCTGCGTCCAGCTCTTCGTAGGACTGATCCGTCTGTTCAAGCGGTTCTCCCTCGTTGTTCAGAAATTCGTCCGCGGTCGCATCTAAATACCTGGAGGCGTTGTAAGGATCGGGTCCCCAGCCGAGGAACACGTCATCCTCTGTACTCCTTGGATTCGTGTAATAAGCCAGTCTTAAGTCGAGGTTCTCCTGAAAGGACTGAGCTGCTTCCTCGCTGCTGAGTGATGGCTCGACGTCCGGATAGTCCTGCCCGGGACGAGTGTGGTTGTAAAAGTTGGTCACTTCACCGGAACCGCTCATGTCAACATTGATGCTTTGACCGGTTGCAGGAACGCCGTCTATGGAGGGAACGAAACTCATGCTGTATCCGACGCTTCCAAATAAGGACTCACTGCCCGCTCCGGTGCTGTCATGTTGTTTCAGCTGCGAGACATCAACAGACGGAACAGCCTTTTCAATCAGATCTTTTGCTTTGGCGGCGGCTTCTTCTTCCGATAGTTCCGGAGGATAATAGGCGTCACTTTCCTCCTCTATCATTGGACCATGGATACCCGCGCTGATCACATCACCGGTGATGGCATTCACTCTTCCCGGAAATCCGTATGTTGTGCTGCCTTCGCTGTACTGCCACCTGATCTCCCAGAAAAGCTGCTCTCCTCCGCCGGCCGTCCGGGAATTACGGCGGAGCTCGACCTGGTCGACGTCGGCTTTTTCAAGTACCGGTATGACGCTGCGGAGTTTTTCAACGGCTTCGTCTTTTGTAATCTCAGCCTCTTCCTCATCCGCCTGGCTGGACCGGACATCACCGCTTTCCTCTACAGTTCCAGAACTGCTGTCTTGTGCGTTGATGGTCACTTCTGTTTCTTCTGCCGGTGCTGCCTGTCCGATCTGTGCCCCCGCTGTCCAGGACAGCCCCATGACAGCAGCCAGCGATACCATTTTGGAACGATACCATCGACGTGTTTGAAAACTCACCGAATCTCTCCTCTCATTTTCCTGAAAATTCATTTAATGGTTTAACTAAGGAAGATACTACCATGATTTAGATAGAATGAAAACAAGATAGCGGCAGAAAACGGGGCATTCTCTGGAAAAAGATTGTCATCCCCACAAACCCTTCCCATATGTGATAATATGAAAAGAAGAACGAAGGCGCTCACCAGAGTATATGGGAGGAATGAAAGTGGAGACGGAACGTTCCGGGCTGCATCACGTGATTGAAAATATAGAACGCGTTGTTGTCGGCAAACGCGAAGAAATAGAGTTGAGTCTGACCGCCCTTCTTGCGAAAGGACACGTCCTGCTTGAAGATGTTCCGGGAGTGGGCAAAACGATGATGGTGCGGGCGATTGCCCGGTCCATCGGTGCCGATTTTAAAAGAATCCAGTTCACACCGGATTTATTGCCTTCGGATGTCAGCGGCGTCTCGATATATAACCAGAAAACCCAGTCCTTTGAATTCCGGGAGGGGCCGGTGATGTCCCATGTGGTTCTTGCTGATGAAATCAACCGGACCTCCCCGAAAACGCAGTCGGCGCTGTTGGAGGCACTGGAAGAAGGGAGCGTGACGATTGACGGGAGGACCCGTGACCTGCAGAATCCGTTCTTTGTCATGGCGACCCAGAATCCGATTGAATACGGCGGTACCTATCCGCTCCCTGAAGCACAGCTGGACCGGTTTCTGTTCAAGCTGAAAATGGGCTATCCGACATACGAGCAGGAGCTGGACGTGCTGAAAAGGGTGGAACAGAATCATCCGATTGAAGAACTGAACGAGGTGCTCAGTCTGGAAGATATTCTGGACATGCAGCGTCGTGTGACCTCGGTATATGTGGATGATGCTGTGAAACAGTACATCATTTCCATTGTCAATGAAACGAGGACGCACCGCGATGTGCAGCTCGGAGTAAGTCCGCGCGGGTCGATTGCACTCATGAAAGCATCTCAGGCTTTTGCCTTTCTGCATGGACGTGAATACGTTATTCCGGATGATATTAAGCATCTTGCGCCTGTCGCGCTCAGCCACCGTATTATTCTGCGCTCGGACCTTCAGATGGTGGAAAAAGACGGGGAAGATGTGATTCGTGACATTGTTTCGACCCTCCGTGTACCGCTCTCCAATAAGGAAGCGGTGCAGTAAATGAAGACGGGCCGGATCATCGTAAAAATGGGAAAAGCGTTGCTGCTGGCGGCAGTGGTTGCCGTCCTTTATGCGTATGCGATGTTTCAGGGCGGTTTTGTAAGCTGGTATCTTTTTTACAGTGTCCTGTCTGTCATGCTGCTGAATGTGCTGGGCAGCGCATATCCGCTCCGGAAGCTGAAAGTGACCCGCGACTGCAGCCGCGTCATGCTGTCGCACCGTGAAACGATGAAGGTGACCCTGCATATCGAAAAAAAAGTTCCCTTTCCGTTTCTCTTTCTCAGTGTGGAAGATGACGTGCCCACCGGCATCGAAGGCCTTGGACAGGCACCCGGTACCATTTTTTTTCTGGCGCCGTCCTCGAAGCTCTCCCATTCCTATGAGATCAGGGGCGGCCGCCGCGGAGAATACTGGTTTTCAACGGTAACCCTGCGCACCGGAGATTTGTTCGGCTTCTTCCAGAAAGAGTATGAGGTGGAATTGCCGCATCCTGTGACCGTACTTCCGCGCCTCCGTCCCCTGAAGCGGTGGAGCGGTCTTCGCAATGAGAACCAGGAAACCACGCCTGCCGCGGTCCGGATGATGGATCAGAGTTTTTCCGTTGCTGGTGTACGGGATTATATTCCCGGCGACAAAATGACAAGCGTAGACTGGAAAGTCAGTGCACGCGCCGGCAAACTGGTGACAAAAGAATTTGAATCCCAGGAAGGCAGAGGCCATACCGTCATTATGGATAATACCGGCAAAGAGAATGACGCTGTGTTTGAAGAACGGATTGAATTTGCCGCCTCTTTTATGGATTACTGCTATAAAAAGGGGATACCTGCCGGGTTAGGCCTTGCCACAGGGGAGGAGATTCTGTTGGAGGAAGGGTCGAAACGTGCCCATTTCCAGAAAATCTATCAGGAACTTGCAAAAATGGAAGGAAGTAGTATGTTTTTCGATAGCACACCGTTTTTCCGGCAGTCCTTTCCGGGACGTTCCTTTCTTTTTATCACCTCGACCATGTCGCTGCAGCGGACGGAAGAACTGCAGCAGGTAGTGCACAGCCGGAATGAACTAATCATTGCTGTCTGTCCGGGTTCCTCGGTAAATGAAGAGGAACGGAGGCGTCTGGAAGCGCTCCGCACGTCCGGAGCCGGTGTGGTGTATGTACAGACGGATGATAATATGTTTGATTTAACTTCCTGAGAAGGAGGACCCGCTATGCAGCGGACGAAACAGACCCCGCGGATATTTTTAATGTATGTGCTTGGCTATCTTTTATTGATGGAATGGCTGATTCCGCTGCCGGACGTGACAAATACCGGATACGTACCCGTTTTTATGGCTGCAGCGGCATTCTTCTTTCTTGTCATGTTTTTACAATTTCCGTGGTGGGCCGGTATTCTATTGATGACAGCCGGAATGCTGTTCAGCATTCACATGATTTTTCTCGACTATACGTTGTTCGCCGCGCATTGGTGGGAAGCTCTGTTTCATGAAGTGAGTACGAATGTCGGCTATATGCTGGACGGACAGTGGTACGGTCTGAGCGATATGTTCCGGAGCCTGCTGTTTCTGCTGCTTCTGGCGATTATGAGCTATCTTCTATATTTCTGGATCGTGCATGCGCGGCGGGTTCTGTTTTTCTTTCTGTTTACCGTTATATACATCGGGGTGATGGATACGTTCTTCATCTATGACGGTAATATGGCGGCCGTCCGGGTGTTTATTCTCGGCTTTGTCCTGCTGGCACTACTTCAGTGGGACCGCCTTGTTTATTATTTTCCCGGAGCGGTGCAGCGGAGACAGGTGTGGTTCCGCTGGACGATGCTGGCGCTGTTTTTTCTGGCCGTATCATCAGCAGTCGGAATAGCCGCTCCGAAGGCACAGCCGCAGTGGCCGGACCCGGTACCGTTCATGGAGCAGGCAGCAGGCATTGAAGCCCCGGCGGGAAATGGCGGCAACACCGTCCAGAAGATCGGTTATGGGGAAAACGATGAACGCCTCGGCGGGGGTTTTGAAATGGATGAAACGCCTGTCTTCACCGCTTCCGGCGGAGAGGTTGGCTATTGGCGCGGAGAATCCAAAAACGTCTACACCGGGCTTGGCTGGGAGTCTGATACCCCGCACGAAACGGAAGCGGACAGCAATTTCTATGAAGAATCGGTCCCGGTTGAAGAACAGCAGGTCACCGTTCAGGTGGCTGAAGAGCACGCCGGTTCCTTTGACTTTGCGTTTTATCCGGGAAGCCTGAGAGAGATCGAGGTTCCGGATGAAAATGTGTCCCTGCAGGTGGACCGCTATTCCGGAAGAGCGTCAACATTTTCTGGAGGGGAACCGCACACGGCCGACAGGTATACTTTGACGTATGGTTATCCGGAATTCCCGATCGAACAGATGCAGCAGACTCCGATGGAGGACCCGGAACATATAAGAGAGCATTTCCTCGGGCTCCCGGATGATCTGCCTTCCTCTATTGCCGAGCTGACCGAAGAGATTACCGCGGAAGAGGACAACCGCTATGATAAAGTGCGTGCGGTGGAGCGTTATCTGAACAGCCCGGAATTCACGTATGATACCTCCAATATCGCCGTCCCGGAAGAAGGCGGCGATTATGTGGAACAGTTTCTGTTTGATACAAAACGCGGATACTGCGACAATTTTTCGACGTCGATGGCAGTGATGCTCCGTACGCTTGATATTCCGACCCGCTGGGTGAAAGGATTTACGAAAGGCAGTGAATCCAATGTCGGCGGGGAAAATACGGTATATGAAGTGACGAGCGCCAATGCCCATTCCTGGGTAGAAGTTTATTTTCCGGGAACAGGCTGGGTGCCGTTTGAACCAACGAGAGGGTTTGCCTCGGAATTTGATTACACGTACGAAGAACCTGAATCCGGTGAAAACAGTGAAACCTCCGAAGGGGAAGAAGAACAGCAGCAGGATGAGGAAGAAAGTACCGATGAAGAAGAGGAGCAGGAAAACGAGGAAGACAACGAGGCGTCAGCATCAGCATCCGGGTTTCCGCTCTGGCCGTTTGCCGCCGGCGGTGTCGTGGTTCTTGCCGGACTGCTGTATGCGTACCGTTTTACGGTGATCAAGAAAGGCATGCTGCTGCGTTTCCGTCACGCCGGAGATGCGGCGGCCTTTACGAGAGCTTTTCACTCGCTGCTCCGACTGCTCCGCCATGCCGGCTGGGAACGAAATACCGGTGAAACCCTGCGTGAATACGGCCGGCGCATGGATGGGCTTTTTGGTACCTATGATATGTCCCGGCTTGTACAGGAATATGAACAGATTCATTACGGAGGCCGGACAGAGAAAGAAAGCTGGAACGAGGTCGTTTCCGTCTGGGCGGACATGGTCCAGCGGATCAAAGCTTGACCGTCTTACAGGCGCCTGCTACAATGATAGGCATGTTTTAGAATAGAAGTCCTGCTTCGTATATCTTCGGTGAAGGAAGAGTTTCTACCCGGTTGAATGAACTGGACTACGAAGGCAGAAAAGACGGGTGTATCCAATACCCGGAATCTGTCTTCCTTTTGGAGATAAGATTCCGGGTTTTTATTTATAGAAGAAAGGTGAATGAGAGCATGGCAAATGAAAATGAAAGGATTGTCGTTCTTGATTTCGGCGGCCAGTACAATCAGTTGATAACCCGCCGTATCAGGGATCTTGGTGTGTACAGCGAACTGCACCCGGGGTCTGTGACAGCTGAACAGCTCAAGGATATGGAGCCGGACGGCATTATTTTTTCCGGCGGTCCCGGAAGTGCGTATGCCGAAGGTGCTCCCGGCGCTGATCCAGCCATTTATGATCTCGGTGTTCCCATTCTCGGGATCTGCTACGGGATGCAGCTGTTGACCCAGCATTACGGCGGCCGGGTGGAAGCGTCCAACCATCGTGAGTACGGCAAGGCAACGCTCCAGGTGCAGAACAGTTCCGCCCTGTACAGCAATCTCCCGGCAGAGCAGACGGTATGGATGAGCCATGGAGATTTGATTACCGCACCTCCGGAAGGCTTTCAGACCGACGCCGGGAATGCTTCATGCCCGGTGGCGGGAATGAGTGATGAAGCGCGCGGCATCTTTGGCGTCCAGTTCCATCCGGAAGTCCGCCATACCGAGCACGGCGATGATATACTGAAAAATTTTGCTTTTACCATCTGCGGATGTACCGGAGCATGGACAATGAGCAATTTTGTAGAGGAACAGACAGCCTATATCCGGGAACAGGTCGGGGAGAAAAACGTCCTCTGCGCACTGAGCGGCGGGGTTGACTCTTCCGTTGTCGCGGCGTTGATCCACCGCGCTATCGGCGACCAGCTCACCTGTATGTTCATTGATCACGGGCTGCTCCGCAAAGGCGAGGCAGAGAGCGTGATGGATACATTTGCCGGCGACTTCAATATGAACATGGTGAAAATCGATGCCCAGGACCGTTTCCTGACGAAGCTGGACGGTGTTTCCGATCCGGAAGAAAAAAGGAAAATCATCGGCAACGAGTTCATTTACCTGTTTGAAGAGGAAGCAGAAAAACTGGAAAACATGGATTTTCTCGCACAGGGCACGCTTTATACCGATGTGATTGAAAGCGGCACGGACACGGCCCAGACGATCAAGTCACACCATAACGTCGGCGGACTGCCGGAGGATATGAACATGGACTTGATTGAACCGCTCAATACGTTGTTCAAGGATGAAGTCCGCCAGCTCGGTACAGAACTCGGAGTTCCGGATGAGATTGTCTGGCGCCAGCCATTCCCGGGACCGGGGCTCGGCATCCGTGTGCTCGGAGAAATTACGGAGGAGAAGCTTGCGATTGTGCGCGAATCGGATGCTATTCTCCGGGAAGAAATCAAAAACGCCGGGCTCGACCGTGAGATCTGGCAGTATTTCACCGCACTTCCGGATATGCGCAGTGTCGGTGTAATGGGGGATGCGCGAACGTACGATTATACTGTCGGCATCCGCGCCGTAACTTCTGTTGATGGCATGACCTCGGACTGGGCAAGAATTCCATACGAGGTGCTTGAAGGGATCTCGACGAGAATCGTGAATGAAGTTCAGCACGTCAACAGGGTTGTGTATGATATTACGTCCAAGCCGCCTTCCACGATTGAGTGGGAGTAGGCCCGGACTGATCAAAAAAAGAAAAACGTTTCGTATAACAGCGGTAATAGGGTCCGCTGGTTTCTACAGGCTGCCGTAAATAGCTTGACTACGAATTCGGGATCGAAAGAAGCCGGTTTCTTTCGTTCGTCGTTTGTGGTTGAAGCTTCAGGTGCAGCAGTATGCGCCTGGAGCTTTTTCTTATTACATCAGGATATACTGGACATCCTAATTGAAAATGGGGGAATAGCTTGTGGAACGTTATTTTGAATTTGAAAAATGGGGGACGGGATACAGACAGGAAGGCATGGCAGGTCTGACTACGTTTCTGGCCATGGCCTATATCCTGTTTGTGAACCCCAGCATCCTCGCCGAAGCCGGTATGGATGAAGGAGCTGTCTTTACAGCCACCGCGGTATCGGCCGCGATCGGCACCCTGATTATGGGGCTGCTTGCCAGGTATCCGATCGCTCTTGCGCCCGGGATGGGACTGAACGCCTTTTTTACGTATACGGTCGTCTTAACGATGGGGATTCCATGGCAGCTGGCGCTGTTCAGCGTTTTTGTTTCCGGACTTATCTTTATCTGCATCACGCTGCTCGGTATCCGCGAAAAAGTAATCAATGCGATACCGGCACAGCTGAAATACGCGGCAGCCTCCGGTATCGGTCTGTTTATCGCTTTTATCGGATTTCAGAATGCCGGTATTGTCGTTGCGGATGAATCCACGCTTGTTACGCTCGGCGACATGACGGAGCCAACGACCATTCTGGCCTGCTTCGGCCTGGTTGTTACGGCTGTGCTGATGGTACTCGGTTTCCGGGGAGGCGTTTTTTACGGAATGGTGCTCACGGCGCTGGCCGGCATTGTATTCGGACTGATCAGTCTGCCGGATGCTGTCGTCGGCTCTGTGCCGAGTCTTGCGCCGACTTTTGGCTCGGCTCTCAGTTTTCTTGGGGAAATGGAATGGAGCGGACAGGTCGTCGGGCAGATGCTGATTGTCATTTTGACGTTTCTGTTTGTTGACTTTTTTGACACGGCCGGGACGCTCTATGCGGTCGCAAACCAGGCCGGTTTTGTGAAAAACAATAAACTGCCGCGCGCAGGAAAGGCCCTTCTGGCCGACTCCTCAGCCACCTCCATCGGCGCGGTGCTCGGCACATCGACGACGACTGCCTATATCGAGTCTTCCTCCGGGGTAGCCGCCGGCGGGCGCACCGGTTTTACTTCCGTTGTTACGGGGGTGCTGTTTCTGCTTGCTCTCTTCCTGTCGCCGCTGCTTGTGGTCGTAACCAACGAGGTGACAGCACCGGCGCTTATCATTGTCGGCGTACTCATGGCGTCCTCCCTGCGGCTGATTGAATGGGATAAGCTGGAGATGGCGCTTCCGGCCTTTTTAACCATCATTGCCATGCCGATGACCTACAGCATTGCAACCGGAATCGCGCTCGGGTTCATCTTTTATCCAATCACCATGGTACTGAAAGGAAAGGCCCGCGATATCCACCCGATCATGTATGTCTTGTTTGTTGTGTTTATTGTGTACTTTGCCTTTCTAGGAGCATAAGAGAAGATGGAAGAGGATGCGGCGCGGTCCGGACATCTGTTCCGTTACATCCTGAAATTTCAGGGAATACGAAAGCTGTTCGGACATTGGGTTCGTTATTCGTGGTTTTTCCTTCCGAATCAAACGAAAAATAAGCCAATAGCGTACTGTATGGCCGTGACTTTCTTCCCTGCCGCTGAATGAGGGGATATAACGGAACTCATGTCCGCGCTGCGTTAAAAAGAGGATCCCGAATGATGGGATCCTCTTTTATATATCCGGTCCGGTTCACGTAAGCGGGCGGTTTCGTCTGGCGAAGTCGACAAATTTGAATTTATCGGGGCGGTGGCGGGATTCTGTGTATTGAAAGAGCGTGGCATCTTCGAGATAGACTTCATTTTTCACGACGACAATGGAAGAAAAGTGCTCGAGATCCAGAAGTTCACGGTCTTCCGGTTCCGGCTCTTCTACGGTAATCTCTTTTTTGGCAAAGCTGATGACCATTCCAAGCTCATTCCTGTCCACCGATCGCCTCGAGTATCCGATCGACGGATTTTCTTTTGACATCAGCCATCTTGGCACCTCTATGCAGGGTGTTTTCATTAAGCGGGTAAAAAAAGAAGCGGCAAAAAATAAAACGATAGGATGCCCAGACTTTGGTCAATAAAAAATTACGACTGTTTTCCGGGTTCGTATGAAAACCCTTCGCCGGCTACTTCTTTGACGTCATGAACGGAAACAAACGCATAAGGGTCAACTTCGGAAATGATCGTTTTCAGATGAATAAGCTGGTTCCGGTTGACGACACAGTACAGCACATTCCGTTCGTGTTTTGTGAAACTTCCCCTTCCGCTGAGAACGGTGGCTCCGCGGCGCATCCGGCGGGCAATGGCATCAGAAATCGCATCGGTGTGGTTCGAGATGATCATCGCCGATTTTGCCGCGTTGGCCCCTTCGATGATGAAGTCGATGACCCGGGTCGCGATGAAAACAGCAACAAGCGTATACATCGCTTCAGGCAGTGATAGATGAACGAGGGAAAAGGTGATCACAAAAGCATCGAAGAAAAACATAGCCGAGCCGATACCGGTGCCGAGATACTTTTCAGCCAGTCTCGCTATAATATCCGCGCCGCCGGTTGTACCCCCGGCACGGAAAATGATGCCAAGACCGGTTCCGGCAAACACTCCGGCGAACAGGGAAACGAGAATCATATCATTTTTCAGAAAAACGTCGGCGTGCCAGATATTTTCAAAAAAAGAAAGCGCGAGCGACATCATTAACGTACCATACAGGCTGTAGATGAAGACTTTCCGACCGAGCAGTTTGCCGCCGATAATAAAAAGCGGGACATTTAAGACGATGTTGGAAATGGACGGCGGAATGGAAAGAAGGTAATAAATAATCAGACTGAGTCCCGTGAAACCGCCGTGGGCGAGACCATTCTGCAGGTTGAAATGAATGATTCCGAACGCAAAAATGAAGGCGCCCAGAAAAATCAGCAGAAAATTCGTGAGCCGGAGGCCGCGCAGCCAGTGTGTCATGAAGATCGTGCTCCTTTGTCCGAAGGTTTCGTCTTAGTATAGCCACTTCCGGGAAAGGCAAATCATTGGATTGATCCTGCCTGCAAATGGGAAAATATAAAAAGATAATCGAAAAAAGGAGGACGTAAGGATGAGCGGATTTGAAGCATTGATGGTGGATCAGAATCAGGACGGCAGCGTTTCCCGGGAAGTCCGGACGCTGTCTATCGACGATCTACCCGACGGAGAGGTTCTTGTTAAGGTTCATTATTCCAGCGTCAATTTTAAAGACGGCATGGCAGCGATGGCCGACGGCAATATTGTGAAAGATTACCCAATGGTGCCGGGAATTGATCTATCCGGTGTGGTGGAAGAATCAAAGGATGAACGGTTCACCAAAGGAGATCCGGTGATTGTCACCAGTTACGAGCTCGGGGTGTCTCATTTCGGCGGGTTTGCCGAATATGCCCGGGTTCCGGTGGACTGGGTCGTACCGCTTCCGGAAAATCTGAGCCTCGAAGAAGCGATGATTTACGGTACGGCCGGATTTACGGCGGGGCTGTCCATCATGCGGCTGCAGGAAGAAGGAGTAAAACCGGAAGATGGAACAATTCTTGTAACAGGTGCAACAGGCGGTGTCGGCAGTATGGCAGTGGCAATGCTCTCCAAACTCGGATACCGTGTGGCCGCGAGCACCGGCAAGGCGTCGGAGCATGACTTTCTGAAGCGTCTCGGGGCTTCCGAGATTCTGCCGCGGGAAGAAGTGCAGCCTGATACTATCCGCCCGATCGACAAGCAGCGCTGGGCCGGCGCGGTGGATCCGGTCGGCGGGGAGACACTTGCCTATGTACTGAGTACGCTCGCCTATGACGGCGCGGTCGCTGTCAGCGGACTGACAGCCGGGACCAAGGTGCCGGCAACGGTCTTTCCGTTCATTCTGCGCGGGGTGACGCTTGCCGGCATTGATTCCGTCAACTGTCCGATGCCGCGCCGCCTTGATGTCTGGGACCGGATTGCCTCGGACATGAAAGTGGACGATAGTTTGAAACAGATCGCCGATTACGTCTCCCTGCAGGAGCTGCCGGACACGCTGGATCAGATTCTCGCCGGACAGGTGCGGGGACGCAAAGTCGTAACACTCGCCTGACAGGTATAAAGCCGCTTCCGACTGATCAGACAGGGGGCGGTTTTTCTTCTGCTTTTTTAAAAAAAGGTTGGAAACATAAGCGGAAACATCATCATATCATGGGTATGACACCAGCCTTCCCCGCGGAGGGCAGGCAGGGTTGAACCCCGGCGTGCTTTCTACTACACTATGTGGAACGGTAAAAATTAAACGGGGTATGGGGGAACAGAATGACTATCTTCACAAAAGAACGGCTGCTGGAAACCAAGCCGGAGTGCCGGGATCATGCCTTCCTCGATCCGGAAGTGCTCGCACAGCGGCTGTCGGATCTGGCGGACATCGGAAAGACAGAGAACGGCGGCGTGACAAGGTTTGTGTACACCGAGGAAGAAGCCCGTGCGAAAGAACTCTTTCAATCGTGGATGGAAGACGCCGGTCTTTTGGTACGGAAAGATGAAGCCGGAAATCTGTATGGGAGACTGGAAGGAACCAATCCGGACCTGCCGGCGGTTCTGACAGGGTCTCATCTGGATTCAGTCCCCGACGGCGGCGCTTTTGACGGGGCGCTTGGCTGCGTGAGTTCCCTGATGGCAGTAGAAGCCGTGATGGCCCGGCAGGGAAGACTGACCCATCCCATCGAAGTCGTCGTCTTTATCGATGAAGAGGGCTCCCGTTTTGGCGGGGGCCTGCTCGGCAGCCGTATTGCCATGGGGGAAGTGACGAAAGAAGATTTGTTTCAGATGCGGGATGACTATGATACGACAGCGGCAGAAGCCATGAAGCGCCGAGGATACACCCCCAACAAACTGCAGCGGTGTTTCCTGCCGCCCGAATCGATCGAAGCTTTTCTGGAAGTGCATGTCGAGCAGGGCAAACAGCTTGAAAAAGCCGGCAGCAGTGTCGGTATTGTCAACGGAATAGCCGGCCCGTCCTGGCTGGAAATCACCTTGAAAGGCGAAACCGACCATGCCGGCAACACGCCGATGGATATGCGGCGGGACGCCGCGGCAGCTGCCGCGGAATTGATGACGGCGATAGAAGCTGTTCCGCCGCAGATCAGCAGTACTGCGGTCGCCACTGTCGGCAAACTGACCCTGACCCCGAATGGATCAAACGTTATTGCCGGCCAGGCGGACCTGATTGTGGATGTTCGGGATATTGAAGAAGATACCCGCGATGAGATGCTCCGCCGTATTGAACAGCTGACCCTTGATATTGCTGAAAAAAGAAACATTGAGGCCGAAACACTGCTTCAGATCCGGATTCCGCCGGTGCCGGTGCCGGATTGGCTCCAGAAGCGGATGGAAATGGCAGCAGAGTCGCTCGGTCTTTTGCATCAGTATCTGCCAAGCGGCGCCGGGCATGATGCGATGATTCTCGGAACGTATGTCCCTTCCGGTATGATTTTTGTACCGAGTGTTCAGGGAAGAAGCCACAGTCCGGAAGAATTCACGGAATTGAAGGACTGCCTGGACGGGGTGGCACTGCTGCGCGAAACGCTTCAGGCGGTCGGTGGATAATAAAACGGCTCCGGCAGAGGATGTCTCCTTTGCCGGAGCCGTTTTTAACCAGATGGACCGAAGCCAGGGGTTACGTTATGTAGCGGAGGAATAGGAATGATGGAGCCACTCCGGGAACTCCTGATGGAGTTCGGCGGCATCCTGATAGCCGGCCTCATACATGGTTTCCAGTCTGGCAGGATCTTTTTCGGTGCGGTGGACGTGCAGAGAGGCATCCGGACGGAGCACTTTCACCATTCCCCGGCTCTCCAGATCCTCAAGCTCTTCCATCGTCTGGTTGTAGACGGCAGGGCGGTTGATCAGAGACTGGACGAACCCGGGATAATTTTTATAAAAGCGGCGGGCAAGACGCCCCAGTTTGAATGGTTCTTTCCGGTACCCTTTCGGCCTGGTAAGAACGACGACATTGTATTCATATCCGTCAGCGGCCGCCTGCTTGATGGGAATGGGATCCGCGACACCACCGTCGAGCAGCTGAAGCCCTCTGTAATGAACGACCGGCGCCAGCATCGGCAGGCTGCTGGAAGCGCGGACAGCCCTCAGAACGTCTTCGTCACGCTGATGGTAAATGTAGTGCGGTCCCCCGGTTTTGATATCGGTTGTCCCAATCACAAATGTCTGGCTGCTGTTGTTGATCTGTTCGACATCAAGCGGTACCAGGCTTTTCGGCACTTCATCGTATAAAAAATTCATCCCGAACAGACTTTTTTCCCTCCACAGGTTGCGGAGGCTGAGAAACCTTGGGTCACCCGCCATCCCGATGTTGACTTTTCTGTTGCGTCCTTTCTGCCTGGCAAGATAGGAGCAGGCGACGGAAGCGCCGGAGGATACGCCGGAGACATAAGGGAAGTGAACGTCATGATCCAGAAAATATTCCAGGACTCCGGCGGTATAGACCCCGCGCATGCCTCCACCTTCAAGCACCAGTCCAGTAGTATTCATGAGACAAGACTCCTTTATTACCCTAACCCTTTATTTAAATCCTAGCAAAGCAGGAAAAAACACACAAGTACGATGCCTTTGCTGTTTTTTTTTATTTCTATGCCGGGTGTGGATGTCCTAGAATAAATAGAAACAAAGGCAGCAGAAAGGAGAAAAGATATGTCGAAGAAAAAGCGGTTTGAAGTTCAGGAGGGAGAAACGATTGAAGAGTGCCTCTCGCGGATGAAAGCAGAAGGTTTTGTGCCGGTGAGCCGGAGGGAGGAACCGGTCTTTCAGGAAGTGAAGAAAAACGGAAAAACGGAAAAAATACCAGTGAAACAGCAGATTGTTTTTGAAGCGCGTCCGCAATAACCGAACATTTCGTTTCCACCATGTTTTAACGTTCGATTTTTGTTTGACAGATTTCATGACATCCTGTTAAGCTGTAGATGAAATAATACGATAAACAACACGCTCTCATATATCATCGGGAATACGGCCTGATACGTTTCTACCCGGCGACCGTAAATGGCCGGACTATGAGAGGAAGTACGGCAGGTGCAGGCCCCGGCCGCCGGACAGCTTTCTCTTTTGATAAGAAACTGCCCGGCGCCGGGGTATTTTACTGTTCAAGGAAGGAGTAGATCCGGACATGGAAGGACAGGCACAGGTAGGTGTCATCATGGGGAGTACATCGGACTGGGAGACGATGAAACATGCGGTCGATGTGCTCGAGGAGCTGGATATACCATATGAGAAAAAAGTCGTTTCCGCACACCGCACGCCGGATTTGATGTTTGAGTACGCGGCGTCGGCGAGGGAAAGAGGACTGAAAACGATCATTGCCGGAGCCGGAGGAGCCGCTCATCTTCCCGGTATGGCAGCGTCGAAGACAACCCTCCCGGTAATCGGGGTGCCGGTTCAGTCCAAAGCACTGAACGGCATGGATTCGCTGCTGTCGATAGCACAGATGCCGGGCGGTGTTCCGGTGGCCACGACGGCTATCGGGAGATCCGGTGCAGTCAACGCCGGACTGCTTGCCGCCCAGTTTCTCGGAGCATTTGATGAAAAAGTGGCAGAACGCCTTCAGGAACGGCGGGAAGCGATGCGCCAGAAAGTGATGGAAACGGGGGATTTGTCATGACAAGGCTGATACAGCCCGGACAGACAATCGGTATTCTCGGCGGCGGGCAGCTCGGCCGGATGATGGCACTGTCTGCCAGAGCAATGGGGTACCGGATCGCGGTGCTTGAACCAAAAACCGATGCACCGACCGCACAGGTTGCCGACATTTCTGTAGAAGGCGCCTACGATGACCGGGAGGCGGCCCGGGAACTTGCCGGGCACTGTGATGTGCTCACCTATGAATTTGAAAATATCGATGTCGATACTGCTTCCTTTCTGGAAGAAACGATGTATCTGCCGCAGGGCGGCCGTCTGCTGTATACGACGAAACACCGGGTCCGCGAGAAACAGGCTGTTCAGAACGCCGGTGTCAACGTTTCGCCTTACGAGGCCGTTTCCTCCGCGCAGGAGTTGGAAACGGCCCTGCAGAAAATCGGATTCCCGGCCGTGCTGAAAACGTGCCAGGGCGGTTATGACGGCAAGGGACAGGTTGTCATCCGGGAGGAAGCAGAAGCAGACGGCGCCTTTGAGGAACTGGCCGCTCAGACGACGGATCTTGTGTTGGAAGCCTGGGTTCCGTTTGAAAAGGAAATATCGGTCATCGTGACGCGCAGCACAAACGGCGAGACGAGCACGTTCCCGGCGGGAGAAAACATCCACCGGAACAATATTCTGCATCAGACCATTGTTCCGGCGGATATTGCCGCTGAAACGGAAAAGAAAGCCGTGGATATGGCGTACCGCCTCGCTGAATCGTTTGATCTGGTCGGAACACTTGCGGTGGAAATGTTCGTGCTTGATGAAGATACCGTCTATGTCAACGAAGTCGCACCGCGGCCGCATAATTCCGGCCATTATACAATTGAAGCCTGTGAAACGTCCCAGTTTGAGCAGCACGTACGCGCTGTCTGCGGTCTGCCGCTCGGCTCTACAGAACTTTTGAAACCGGTCGTGATGACCAACATTCTTGGTAATCATGTGCCGTTTGTCCAGGACAATCAGACAGCTTTCCAGGCAGCAGGCCACGTTCATTTTTACGGCAAGGCAGATGCCAAGCCGGGAAGGAAAATGGGGCACTGGACGGTTCTTGAAAGCAGCCGGGAGAAAGCGCTGGAGAACACAAACAATCTCTGGCAGTCAGCAGAATAATAGATAGAGAGTGGAGGAAATCGCATGATTGAACGGTATACCCGCCCGGAAATGGGCGCCATCTGGACAGAGGAAAACCGCTTTAATGCCTGGCTCGAGGTGGAGATTTCCGCCTGTGAAGCATGGGCGGAATACGGGGATATCCCGGCAGAAGACGTCGCAAAAATCCGGGAAAACGCCGGCTTTGACGTGGACCGGATCCAGGAGATTGAGGCGGAAACGCGCCACGATGTGGTCGCCTTTACCCGCGCGGTTTCGGAAACGCTCGGGGAGGAAAAGAAATGGGTCCATTACGGACTGACCTCCACGGATGTGGTCGACACGGCGCTTTCGTACCTGTTGAAACAGGCGAATGATATTCTGCTGCGCGATCTGGAGAATTTTCTCGCTGTGTTAAAAAACAAGGCCGTTGAACATAAGTACACGGTCATGATGGGACGCACGCACGGCGTGCACGCCGAACCGACGACGTTCGGCATGAAACTGGCACTCTGGTATGAAGAAATGAAGCGCAACATCGAGCGTTTCAAAGCAGCTTCGGAAACGGTCCGGGTCGGCAAGCTCTCCGGTGCCGTCGGAACGTTTGCGAACATTCCGCCTGCCATTGAAGCCTCCGTCTGTGAAAAACTCAGGCTCGAGCCGGCGCCGATCTCCACGCAGACGCTGCAGCGCGACCGCCATGCGCATTACATGAGCACCTTATCGCTGATCGCGACTTCGATTGAGAAAATGGCTGTCGAAATCCGCAGCCTGCAGAAAAGTGAGACGCGCGAAGTCGAGGAATTTTTCGCGAAAGGTCAGAAAGGATCATCGGCGATGCCGCACAAACGAAATCCGATCGGTTCGGAGAACATGACCGGGCTGGCGCGGGTGGTGCGCGGCCATATGATGACCGCCTATGAAAACGTGGCGCTCTGGCACGAACGGGACATCTCCCATTCTTCTGCGGAACGGATCATTCTGCCCGATGCGACGACCGCGCTTAATTACATGCTCAACCGGTTTGCCGGTATCGTAGACAAGCTCACCGTCTTTCCGGAAAACATGAAAGCGAACATGGACCGCACTTACGGCCTGATCTATTCCCAGCAGGTGCTGCTCACCCTGATCAACAAAGGGATGGCCCGTGAAGAAGCGTATGATCTCGTCCAGCCGAAAGCGATGGAAGCATGGGAGAAAGGCATTCCGTTCCGTACGATGGTGGATCAGGAGCCCCGTATCACGGATACCCTGACAGCGGATGAACTGGAGGGATGTTTTGACTACAATCATCATCTGCGCGAAATCGATACGGTCTTTCAGCGTACCGGGTTAGAGGATTAAAAAGGAGGCGCTCCGGGATGGAAAAACGGGAACTGCTGTATGAAGGAAAGGCAAAGAAACTGTACGAGACGGATGATCCGGAGCTCTTGTGGGTCGAATACAAAGATGACGCTACGGCCTTTAACGGAGAGAAGCAGGAAGTGCTGGCCGGCAAGGGCCGGTTGAACAATGTCCTGTCCTCGATGCTGTTTACGACACTTGCGGAACGGGACATACTGAGCCATTTTGAACAAAAGCTGTCAGAGACCGAGCAGCTCGTCCGCAAAACCGAAATTATTCCGCTGGAAGTGGTGGTGCGCAACATTGTCGCCGGCAGCCTGCACCGCCGGACCGGAATAGCGGAAGGCACGGAGCTCGAGCAGCCGATTGTGGAGTTTTACTACAAAGATGACGATCTCGGCGATCCGCTCCTTAACGAAGATCATATCCGCATCCTGGAAGCGGCGGAGCCCGCACAGCTTGATAACATGAAAACCCAGGCGCTTGCCGTCAATGAAACACTGAAAAGCCATTTTCACCAGCACGGCCTGCTTCTTGTTGATTTTAAGCTTGAGTTCGGAATCACCGCCGACGGAACCCTGCTCCTGGCTGATGAGATCTCGCCGGATACGTGCCGGCTCTGGGATGAGAAAACGAGGGAAAAGTTCGACAAAGATGTGTTTCGCTACGGCCTCGGGTCGCTGCAGGAAGGCTATACTGAAATTCTAAAAAGACTGGGAGGAGCCTGAGTCATGATTAAAGTCCATGTCTATGTAACATTGAAAGAAGGAGTGCTGGACCCGCAGGGAAGTGCGGTGACCAATTCCCTGCATGCCATGGGGTACAACGAAGTGAACAGCGTCCGGATCGGCAAATATATGGAGCTTGAAGTGGAAAACACGGACAATCTCGAACAGCGGGTAGAAGAAATGTGCGAAAAGCTGCTGTCGAATCCAGTCATTGAAGAATACACCTATTCGATCGGGGAGGCTGTATCCTGATGAGATTTGCCGTGATTGTATTTCCGGCTTCCAACTGTGACAACGACATGTATTACGCCATTGAAGAAGGCCTCGGCGAAGAGGTGGAGAAAGTATGGTACACCGAAACGAGCGTGGCGGACTATGACGCAGTGCTCCTTCCCGGCGGATTTTCCTACGGTGATTATCTGCGCTCCGGTGCGATCGCGCGTTTTGCGCCGGTGATGGAAAGCGTGATCGAAGAAGCCCAGAAAGGCAAACCGGTACTGGGTGTCTGCAACGGATTTCAGGTACTTCTCGAAGCCCGGCTGCTTCCGGGGGCCATGCAGCGCAACAAGCACTTAAAATTCATCTGCCGCCCGACGCCGCTGACGGTTGCGAACAATCAGACGATATTTACGACAGAATTTGAAGAAAACAGCACCGTTACGATTCCGGTCGCGCACGGGGACGGCAACTACTACTGTGATGACGAAACGCTTGATCTTCTGAAGCAGGACAACCGGATCGTTTTCACCTACCAGGACGATATTAACGGCTCGGCAGCCGGTATAGCCGGTATTATGAATGAACAGGGCAACGTGCTCGGCATGATGCCGCATCCCGAACGAGCCATGTCGGATCTTCTGGGCAGCGCCGACGGGCAGAAACTCTTTCAATCGATGCTGAAAAACTGGAGGGAATCACATGTCGCTTCTTCTTGAACCGTCTCCGCAGCAAATCAAAGATGAAAAAGTCTATCAGGACATGGGCATGACAGACGACGAATTTGCCATGGCGGAAAAAATTCTCGGCCGTCTGCCGAACTATACAGAAACGGGCGTTTTTTCCGTCATGTGGTCGGAACACTGCAGTTACAAACATTCCAAAGTGCTCCTCCGAAAGTTCCCGAGCAAAGGGGAAAAAGTGCTGCAGGGGCCGGGAGAAGGCGCAGGTATCATCGATATCGGCGACGGCCAGGCGGTTGCGTTCAAGGCGGAAAGCCACAATCATCCCTCTGCAGTGGAACCGTATCAGGGAGCTGCGACTGGCGTCGGCGGCATTCTGCGGGATGTGTTCTCGATGGGAGCGAAACCCATTGCCCTCCTTAACTCCCTCCGCTTCGGCGAGGTCCGCTCCGCCCGGGGCCGCTATCTGTTTGAAGAAGTCATTGCCGGCATTGCGGGCTACGGCAACTGTGTCGGCGTTCCGACGATCGGCGGTGAAATTCAGTTTGATCCGTGTTACGAAGAAAATCCATTGATGAATGCCATGTGTGTCGGCCTGATCAACCATGAAGATATCCAGAAAGGGGTTGCTGAAGGAACCGGTAATACCGTCATGTATGTCGGTGCCAGCACCGGTAAAGACGGCATTCACGGCGCAACGTTTGCGTCCGAGGAATTAAGCGAAGATTCCGAAGAGAAGCGGCCGTCGGTCCAGGTCGGCGATCCGTTTATGGAAAAGCTGCTCATGGAAGCGTGCCAGGAACTGGTGCAGCTCGATTCGCTTGTCGGCATCCAGGACATGGGAGCGGCGGGGCTTGCTTCCTCGTCATCGGAAATGGCAAGTAAAGCCGGATACGGTATTGAAATGGATCTCGACAAGATACCGCAGCGCGAAAGCAATATGACGCCGTACGAAATGATGCTCTCTGAATCGCAGGAACGCATGCTTCTCGTCGTAAAAAAAGGACACGAGCAGGAAGTCCGGGACATCTGTGATCACTGGGGTCTTTACTCCGCGGAAGTCGGGTATGTCATCGAAGAACAGAATCTCCGTCTGCTGTTTGAAGGGGAAGTAGTGGCTGACATTCCGGCGGATGCCCTCGCTGAAGAAGCACCGGTGTACCATCCGGAATCGGCGGAACATCCCGTTTTCACCGAAAATCAGAAAAAAACGGCCTCCGATGTCGCAGTCAAAGATCCGAAACAGACACTGCTGGACCTTCTTAGCCAACCGACGATCGCAAGCAAGGAGTGGGTCTATGACCAGTACGACTACATGGTGCTGACGAACACAGCCGTCCGCCCCGGATCGGACGCTGCGGTTCTCCGCGTGCGCGGAAAGAACAAGGCGCTTGCGATGACAACCGACTGCAACTCGCGCTATATCTATCTCGATCCGGAAACCGGCGGAAAAATCGCCGTTGCTGAGGCAGCCCGTAATATTGTCTGCTCCGGCGGCACGCCGCTAGGGTTAACGGACTGCCTCAACTACGGCAGCCCGGAAAAACCGGAAATCTACTGGCAGCTTGAACAATCGACCGACGGCATGAGCGAAGCTTGTTCGGTTCTTGATACACCGGTTATCGGCGGCAACGTCTCGCTGTACAACGAAACCCAGGCCGGAGCTGTCTACCCGACACCGGTTGTCGGCATGGTCGGCCTTATCGAAGATCTCGATCATATCACAACGCAATCCTTTAAAGAGGCCGGTGACGCCGTGTATGTCATCGGCGGCGCTTCCGCGGAGTTCGGTGGCAGTGAAGTGCAGAAGCTGATCGAAGGCGGTATTTCCGGACGGGTGCCGGAACTTGATCTCAACGTCGAGAAAAAACGCCAGCAAAGCCTGCTAGCGGCAATCAAGAGCGGCCTGGTCCGCTCCGCCCACGATCTGGCGGAAGGCGGTCTTGGCACCGCGCTTGCCGAGAGCGTAATCGACAGCGGGGGGCTTGGTGCCAGCGTGACGATAGATGAGGATCCGGCAGCGGCGTTATTCGCTGAAACCCAGTCCCGTTTTCTCGTATCGGTTCCGCCTGAAAAGACGGAAGCTTTCGAACAAACCGTATCTGATGCCGTGCTTCTCGGCCGTGTCACACAGGAAGCGGCACTTGAAGTCTATCAGTCATCCGGAGACAAGGTACTGCAGGCAGACACAGAGGAATTAGAACATGCCTGGAAAGGAGCTATCCCATGCTTGGTGAAATCAAGGGATTAAATGAAGAATGCGGCGTCTTTGCATCCTGGGGTCACCCGGAAGCGGCCCAGCTCGCCTACTACGGCCTGCACAGCATGCAGCACCGCGGCCAGGAAGGGGCCGGCATCGTCGTCAGTGATGAAAAAAACCTGTTGATCCATAAAGGCCTCGGTCTTGTGAACGATGCGTTTAAGGAAGGCGATCTGGAAGAGCTCGAGGGGCATGCTTCGCTCGGCCATGTGCGCTACGCCACGGCAGGAGGCGGCGGCCTCGATAACTGCCAGCCGCTCATGTTCCGCTCCCAGACCGACAGCCTGGCGATCGCCCACAACGGCAACCTCGTCAACGCGCACAACCTGAAGCTGGAGCTTGAAAATCAGGGCAGTATCTTTCAGTCCACCTCGGATACGGAAGTTATCGCGCATCTTATTAAACGGAGCGTCTACCCGAGAATGGAAGATAAATTGAGCGACGCGCTTTCGATGGTCGAGGGGGCTTACGCGATTGCGGTCATGACAGAAGATAAGCTCCTGGTGGCCCAGGATCCGCACGGCCTCCGTCCGCTCAGTATCGGAAAAATGGGGGAAGCCTATGTCGTTGCCTCCGAAACGTGTGCGTTTGATGTCATCGGGGCGCAGTATGAACGGGAAGTTCAGCCAGGTGAAATCATCACGATCGACCGGGAGGGCATGCGCTCGGAACTGTACGCGCGCCCCGCTGAGCGGCGGATGTGCAGCATGGAATACATTTATTTCTCCCGTCCGGACTCCAACATTGATCAGGTCAATGTCCACACGGCCCGGAAAAACCTCGGTAAAAAGCTGGCCACCGAAGCGCCGGTAGATGCCGATATTGTAACCGGCGTTCCGGATTCCTCGATATCAGCAGCCATAGGGTATGCCGAAGAAACCGGCATTCCTTATGAAATGGGTATGATCAAAAACCGCTACGTCGGCCGTACTTTCATCCAGCCTTCGCAGGCATTGCGCGAACAGGGTGTGAAAATGAAATTGTCCCCGGTACGCGGGGTCGTGGAAGGCAAACGGGTCGTGATGGTGGATGATTCGATCGTCCGCGGCACGACAAGCCGGCGCATCGTCACGATGTTAAAAGAAGCAGGTGCTGCGGAAGTGCACGTGCGGATCAGTTCGCCTCCTATCACCCATCCCTGTTTTTACGGCATTGATACGTCCACGAAGTCGGAACTGATCGCCGCCAGTTACTCCATCGAGGAAATGCGCGAACAGATGGGCGCAGATTCGCTGTCTTTTATCAGCATCGACGGCATGCTCAGCGGCATCGGCAGACAGGACTCCGATTCCAACTGCGGACAGTGTCTTGCCTGCTTTACCGGAAACTATCCGACCGATATCTATGAAGACACACTGCACCCTCACGATAAAGTAATCAATGGATAATCCTGAAGGAGGATACCAGCATGTCGGACGCCTATAAGAAGGCCGGCGTTGATGTGGAAGCCGGCTACGAAGCGGTAGAGCGGATGAAACAGCATACCGCGCGGACGATGCGCCCGGAAGTGATGGGAGGTCTCGGAGGATTCGGGGCGATGTTTGATATCTCCGAACTTCCTTATGAGAAACCTGTTCTTATTTCCGGCACAGACGGGGTCGGAACGAAGCTGATGCTTGCGTTCGCGGCCGATAAACATGACACGATCGGACAGGATGCGGTCGCCATGTGTGTCAATGACATCGCAGTACAGGGCGCGGACCCGCTTTATTTTCTCGATTATCTGGCCTGCGGGAAGGCCGACCCGGAAAAAATCGAAGCCATCGTCAAAGGGATCGCGGACGGATGTGAAAAAGCCGGATGTGCACTCATCGGCGGCGAGACAGCGGAAATGCCGGGAATGTATGACGCGAACGAATACGATCTGGCCGGATTCACCGTCGGCGCGGCGGATAAACAGTCGCTGATCACCGGAGAGGCGGTTGCTCCGGGGGATGTAGTGCTCGGCCTGCCGTCTTCCGGCATTCACAGCAACGGACTCTCCCTTGTGCGGAAGGTACTGCTGGATGAGGCAGGGCTCGATCTGGACGAAACATATGCCCCGTTTGAGCGTCCGCTCGGCGAAGAACTACTTGAGCCGACCTGTATTTACGTACCGGCCGTGCAGGCACTGCGCAGCGTAGTTACAGTGAAAGGAATGGCTCATGTGACCGGCGGTGGTTTTTATGAAAATATCCCGAGAATGCTGCCGGAAGGCCTTGGAGCCGATATTCAGCTTTCGTCGTGGGAGGCGCCGGCTGTGTTTTCTTTTCTGCAGAAGCATGGTAACCTGACCGAAGAGGACATGTTCAGCACATTCAATATGGGCATCGGCCTGGCCGCTGTTGTGGCAGCAGAAGAAGCAGAGACGGCCGTATACGCGCTGGAGCGCGCCGGAGAAACCGTGTACCGGATCGGACAGGTAACATCCTCCGGCGGACTGCAGTTCGTAAAGGAGGATGCATGATGAAACTGGCGGTATTTGCATCCGGAAGCGGGTCCAATTTCCAGGCGGTTGCGGATGCGGTGGAAGAAAACAGGCTGGACGCACAGATTGCCCTGCTTGTGTGTGATAAGCCGGACGCTTATGTCGTAAAACGGGCTGAAGCGCTGCACGTGCCGGTATTTTCGTTCCGGCCCAAATCCTATGAAAACAAAGCAGCGTTTGAGCGGCAGATCGTGGAGGAGCTGGAGCGTGCGGGGGTTGACCTCCTTGTCCTTGCCGGGTATATGCGCCTGGTCGGCGGCACGCTGCTGGCAGCTTATCCGGAACGTATCGTCAATATTCATCCGTCCCTGCTCCCTGCATTCCCCGGACTGAATGCGGTGGAACAGGCTTGGGAGGCAGGCGTCAAAGTGACCGGCGTGACTGTTCATGAGGTGGATGAAGGGATGGATACCGGGACGATTCTCGCACAGGAGCCGGTGGCAGTGAAACCGACCGATTCGCTTGCTTCATTGAATAAAGCAGTGCAGGCCGTGGAACACCGTCTGTATCCGGACACAATTCAGTTTTTACTCAAGGACCGATTTTCTCAAAGAGGAGCGATGCACAAATGAGCATCAAACGAGCATTGATCAGTGTTTCCAATAAAGAAGGCATTCTTCCGTTTGCCAAGCAGCTCGAAGCCGCCGGTGTCGATATTATTTCCACCGGGGGGACAAGCCGTGTGCTGAAAGAGGGCGGTGTGGATGTGACCGGCATATCCGATGTGACGGGTTTTCCGGAAATTCTGGACGGCCGGGTTAAGACGCTGCATCCCTACATCCACAGCGGACTGCTCGCCATGAGGGACAATGAGGAACATAGAAAGCAGCTCGAGGAGCACCAGATTACCCCGATTGATCTTGTGGTCGTGAATCTGTATCCATTTAAAGAAACGATTGAAAAGCCGGATACGTCGTTTGAAGAAGCCATTGAAAACATTGATATCGGCGGACCCGGTATGCTGCGGGCGGCGGCTAAAAACCATAAACACGTAACCGTCGTCACGGACCCGGACGATTACGACTGGGTGCTGAATGAAATGAACGAAAACGGGGACGTATCCTTGGAAACCAAAGCCGGCCTGGCTGCCAAAGTGTTCCGTCATACCGCTTCCTACGACGCGCTCGTCGCGAATTACTTAACTGAAGAAACCGGAGAACTGTATCCGGAAACGTATACGGTCACCTATGAGAAAAAGCAGGACCTCCGTTACGGCGAAAATCCTCATCAGCAGGCGGCCTTCTACAGAGAGCCGATCGGACCGATGAGCTCTGTTGCCAACGCCATCCAGCTGCATGGCAAAGAATTGTCGTACAATAACATTAACGATGCCGAGGCAGCGCTTGATATTATCAAGGAATTCAGCCAGCCGGCAGCGGTGGCCGTAAAGCATATGAATCCGTGCGGCGTGGCAATCGGAGAATCCATCACCGAGGCCTACGAAAAAGCGTACGACTCTGATCCCGTTTCTATTTTCGGGGGTATCACCGCGTTCAACCGGGAAGTGGATGAACAGACGGCTGATAAGCTGAAAGACATTTTTCTGGAAATTGTCATCGCTCCGTCCTTCAGCCAGGAAGCCCTTGATATTCTTACCCGCAAGAAAAATATCCGCCTCCTGAAAATCGCGATGGAAGAGGAAATACCGCGCGAACGTTCGCAGATCACCTCTGTCCACGGCGGTGCCCTGATTCAGGAAGAGGACCGCAAAGGCTTTCTGGATGCCGATATTAAAGTCGTGACCGACCGTGATCCGACGGAACAGGAATGGCAGGATCTGAAACTGGCCTGGAAAGTGGTGAAGCACGTCAAATCCAACGCCATCCTGCTTGCTAAAAATGAGCAGACCGTCGGTGTCGGCGCCGGGCAGATGAACCGGGTCGGTTCCGCCGAAATTGCGGCAGAGCAGGCAGGCGGAAAAGCCGAGGGCAGCGCGATGGGATCAGACGCCTTTTTCCCGATGAAAGATACGGTGGAAGCGGCAGGAGAAGCCGGAGTGAGCGCGATTATCCAGCCCGGCGGCTCGATCCGGGATGAAGAATCGATTGAAAAAGCCAACGAACTCGGCATCGCGATGGTATTTACAGGCATGCGCCACTTTAAACATTAAGGGAAAAGCGAAGGAGGAGTCGCACTCATGAACGTGCTGATTGTCGGAAGCGGCGGCCGGGAACATGCGCTGGCCCGGTCGTTTTCCAAAAGTCCGCGGGTGGATACGGTGTACGCGGCGCCGGGAAATCCCGGGATGAAACAGACAGCCGAATGCATTCACCTGAAGGAAAATGATGCGAGCGGGCTTGTCCAGTTTGCCAAAGAAGCGGAAATTGGGTTGACGGTGGTAGGTCCGGAAGCGCCGCTGCTTGCCGGAGTGGTGAACGCGTTTCAGGAGGCCGGGCTGCGTGTATTCAGCCCAACAAAGGAAGCGGCGCTGATTGAGGGCAGTAAATCCTTTGCAAAAGCATTTATGGAGCGCCACCGGATTCCGACCGGCACGTACAAAGTGACATCGGACTACGACGAAGCCGTGCGCCACGTGGAAAACGAAGGCGTTCCGATCGTTGTTAAAGCCGACGGTCTTGCTGCCGGCAAAGGAGTAACCGTTGCTTTTACGAAAGAAGAGGCCCAAGCGGCGCTTCAGGATATCCTGCTCGATGAAAAGTTCGGGGAGGCCGGCGCAGAAGTTGTGCTGGAGGAATATCTGGAAGGCGAAGAACTGTCGCTGATGGCGTTTGTGCACGGTACGACGGTGATTCCGATGGTAGGAGCCCAGGACCATAAACGAGCCTTCGACGGGGATGAAGGCCCCAACACAGGCGGAATGGGCGCCTACAGCCCGGTCCCGCAGTTTAATGAGACAGAGGTGGAACGGGCTGTCCGTGAGATTCTGCAGCCAACCGCCGACGGCCTGGCCGCTGAAGACCGTTCCTTCACCGGGATTCTTTATGCAGGGTTGATGATGACCGGAAACGGACCGAAAGTGGTGGAATTTAATGCGCGCTTCGGCGATCCGGAAGCCCAGGTGGTCCTGCCCCGGATTGAATCGGACATTGCCGGTGTCATGACAGAACTGCTCGACGGCGGCGCCCCGGAACTGTCCTGGTCGGATGAGGCCGTGCTCGGCGTCGTCGCCGCATCGAAAGGCTATCCCGGACCATATGAAAAAGGCGTGCCGATTGCAGATGTTCCTGACGCCGACCTGCTGTTTTTCGCCGGTGTCGATGAGCAGGAAGGAAGCTATGTCACCGCCGGCGGACGCGTGCTTCTTCTCGCGGAAAAAGCATCGACGATTGAAGCCGCGCAGGCAGCGGCATATGAAAAACTGGAAGACCTTGATACGTCCCATCTGTTTTACCGCACCGATATCGGCCATCATATTATCAACAATTAGCCCGCGGGAGAGATGCAGACTTCTGCCCGCGGCAGTATGTCCATAAAAACATGGAACCGGACACCCGGGAGCGCAGAAACGTTTCAGGTGTCCGGTATATTTTTTTTATAGACAAAAGATCGAACGGATCCGTTCAAACTGTCTGCTTCCTTTCTGATATAGACAGACAGTAAAGCAAAGTGTCCACTACCTGTTACCTAAGGGCGGAAACCGGGTGAAATATTGTCAGATTATTTACAAACGGGAGTATGCCACCGTTTGTTCTGTTATAATGGAAAGGTGCGCTTGACTCATGCCTCATGCATGTTATGATGTTCCGGTGTGTTTTCTGCGGCACGCTGCCGTGTGGTTGTCATCTCATACAACTTCACCATCGGACAAAATCTGGTGATCCCCTCCGCTGCTTTCATCGCGCCGAAAATCGTGCAGAGCATGTGATTCTCCGGACTCCAGCGCATCCGGGAAGCACGGGCATTGGCCCAAGAAATCAGGGTAAGGCCGAACGTAATGCGCAGTAATGCCTGAACAACGCCGATATTCTGCTGATTATGCTCCATGAAAAAACCTCCTTTCTTTACGCGAAATTAAAATTCTTGTCACTTTCCTTTCATAGAGTAACGGACTAAAATGTGATAAAATGAAACCGCAGAAAATAGGAGTAAAACTGAATAAATTGGAAAACATGAATACGATACAAAAAATACGACAGACAGAAAGCAGGTGAAATGGTTGGCTGCACAGCAATTATTTCCTTGGGATAAAGAAACACTGCGGCGGCATCTTTCCGTCATCCGCGGGGAAACGTCCCCAAGTAAGGTACTGCAGAATGCAACCTATCTGAGCAGTGCCCGCAAAGCATGGCTTCAGGGACACATCTGGATTTATGAAGACCGGATCGTCTATGCGGGGGAAGACTGGCCCGCCTTGACAACTGATACGGAAATCATGGACTGCAGCGGCAGGTATGTCGTACCCGGCTACATCGAACCGCATGCCCATCCGTTTCAGTTATATAATCCCCATACATTTGCCGAGTATGCATCCCTGCGCGGGACGACCACCCTGGTAAATGACAACATGTTTCTCTTTTTAAATATTGAAAAAGAGAAAGCGCTTTCGCTTATTGGAGACCTCAACCAGCTGCCGACTTCTATGTTCTGGTGGGCGCGATATGATGCCCAGACGGAACTGGAAGAAGAAGATGCACTGTTTTCCCCTTCGGGAATGAAAGCATGGCTGGAACACCCGCTCGTCCTTCAGGGAGGGGAGCTGACGTCCTGGCCGAAAGTAATGACCGGCGATGATACGGTGCTTCACTGGATGCAGCATACAAAAGAACTCAATAAACCGATTGAAGGTCATTTCCCAGGAGCTTCGTCCCGCACGATCAATCAGATGGCACTGCTCGGCGTGAGCGGAGATCATGAGGCGATGACCGGCGAAGAGGCCCTTCGTCGGCTTGATGCCGGCATGACAACGTCACTCCGTTATTCTTCGATCCGCCCGGATCTTCCGCAGATTCTGGAGGAATTACTGGAAGAGGGGATTACCGATTTCGACCGTTTCACCTTCAACACAGACGGGTCCACCCCTTCCTTTTACAAGCAGGGCGTGATCGATAAAACGATCGCGATCGCTCTGGAAAAAGGAGTACCGGAGATTGAAGCTTATGAGATGGGAAGCTATAATAACGCCCGTCATTTTGGTATTGATGATGAAATCGGCATGATCGCACCCGGACGGATTGCCCATCTGAACATTCTGGAGAATCCGCAGAACCCGGTGCCGGAAGCGGTGATGGCGAAAGGCCGCTGGATTTTGAAGGACGGGGAGAATTATTATCCGCCGCGTGATTTCAAATGGTCTTCCTACGGCGTGCATCCGTTTATGATCGACTGGCATCTGCAGGAAGATGATCTTCACTTTTCGATGCCGATGGGTATTGAACTGGTGAATTCCGTTATTCTGAAGCCGTATCAGATGAGCCTTGATGTCACCACCGATGACTTGAGTGAAGAACACGACCAATGTTTCTTCGTCATGCTTGACCGTTTCGGAAAATGGCGCATCAATACGGTGATCAAAGGGTTCGGGAGCAGTATCGGTGGATTTGCCACGACGTTTTCCAATACCGGCGATATTGTGCTGATCGGCAAACGGAAGAAAGACATGATAAAAGCCTTCAATGAACTGAAAAATCATGACGGCGGGATGTTTCTCGTTGAAAACGAACAGCTCATTGAAAGCATACCGCTGAAACTCTTCGGTGCGATGTCGCTGGAGCCGATGGGCAATGTCATTGAACAGCACGAAAGGATGGAACAGGCACTGAAAGACCGCGGTTATCCGCACGAGGATCCGGTTTACAGCGTGCTCTTTTTCTCTTCCACCCATCTGCCTTATATCCGGATTACCCAGAAAGGGATTTTCGACGTGCATAAAAAACAGGTACTCTTTCCTGCGATTATGCGTTAAACTGGAAAAGGAAACCATGGTAATAAAGGGTGAAACGCATGAAAAAGACCGCAGGAATCAGTTTGATGGTAAGCATGCTGCTGATTGGGGGATGCACGTCCCAGGAAAGTTCCAATGCCCCTGCCAAAGATGAGGATACCCCGGAACGTGAGCAGGTGGAAGCGGAACAGCAGGACAACATGGAAGAGTCCGAAAAAGAGGAGAATACGGAGGAAGAATATGATTCAGCCGATCCTTTGACCGGTGAAGGGACGAACGAAGTGTCTCCCTACCGGCCGCTCGCAGTCATGATTAACAATCATCCCGATGCCCGGCCGCAAACCGGTCTGGCAGAAGCAGATATCGTCTATGAAGTGTTGACGGAAGGAGAATTGACGAGATTTCTTGCGATATATCAGAGCAGTCAGCCGGAACGTATAGGTCCGGTGCGCAGTGCAAGGGACTATTTTGTCGATCTTGCTGCAGGGTATGATGCAATGTATGTGGCACACGGATGGAGTCCGGGAGCCAAACAAATGCTTCAGGGGGGCGCTGTTCCTCATCTAAACGGGTTGTTTCACGACGGCACGCTGTTTCAGCGTTCCACAGAAAGACAGGCCCCACATAATTCCTACATAATGTTTGAGGATGCCCTCAGTGGTCTGGATAGCAAAGGATACGAGCTAAAGAAAGACGTTTCTTCCAATAATTACAGAGAAGATGGCTTTTCTGATGCTTCAGCGGCAACCGCAGAAGACGTTTCCATTTGGTATGATGATAAATATGTTGTACAATTTTCATATGACAAAGACACGGAGACGTATGATCGTTCCAGTGACAATACCGCTTTTGCAGGTGAAGCGGAAGCCGAAGAAACAGAAGCGGCGAATGTTTTCATTGTAGAGGCGTCGCACCGCGTCGTTGATGAAGCCGGACGCCGGCAGATCAACCTGTCGAACGGGGGCACGGGCATGCTGCTTCAGAACGGTGAAGCGCTGTCTGTACAATGGAGAAACGAAGGCGGCCGTCTGCTCCCTTATAAAGACGGGGAGAAAGTTCCGTTTCAGCCCGGAAAGACGTGGATCAATGTGATTCCGGCTTCTCCGGGGATCGAAACAAGCGTGGAAGGCATTGAATCCTGAACACTTTTCAGCAGAGCCTGTCCAAGTATTTGCAGAAAAGAGGTGTACCCTATTGCAGATTGATAAATTACGAGGGAATGAACTGGACCAGCTGTTCCGGGCCATTTTGTCCCTGCAGAGTGTGGAAGAGTGCTATGAATTTTTTGACGACCTCTGTACCATCAATGAAATCCAGTCGCTCGGACAGCGGCTGGAAGTGGCACGGATGCTTCAGCATGGTCACACCTACCATAAGATTGAAACGGAGACCGGGGCAAGCACGGCTACGATTTCAAGAGTAAAACGCTGCCTGAATTTCGGCAATGACAGTTACCAGATGACACTGGACCGCGTACGGGAACAAGAGAAGCAGGAAAAACAGAAATAGAACGTACTGTCTTTCAAGGTGGCGCCCGGCATCTTGAAGACAGTTTTTTTATGGAGAGAGATAGATTCCGTTCAAAAACGGGAATGGATTCAGCAGGAGGGTTGGGAATCATGAATGATTACATGACAAACAGCGTACAGTCTTTGACAGCGGCGTTTGGCCTGAACTGGTGCAGGAGCAGATTAAAACAGGCCCTCGAGTCTATATATGGGGAGGGCAGAAAAGATATAGCGCTCTTGTCTGCCATGCTGGAAGACGGCACGGTGGATGACATCGCTTCACTCGATCTGCATGATACAGACCATCTTGCGTCCTGGAAAGAGGAACAGATAAACGCGTACGAGGAACCGCCGGAGCTGGTGGAATGGGCGCTGCATACGTGGATGACAGCGGTCCGGGGCACATCGGTGTTTGAAGCGGCTGCCTCGCCGCTCCCGGTCCCTGTAATCGAAGCGGCGGACAGAACGTCCTCCGGAAGCGTGCTGCGGGAAGGCAATAGAGAAGAGCCGGAGAATGCAGAACAAGAGACAGAGCAGAAACAGAAACAACCGGTGGAAGATATCATCAGTCTCATGCAGCAGCCGGATACAGAAGAGGCAGCCGGAGCGCCGGAAACCGAAACGACGGTGGACAGGCCGGCCCGATTCCGACGCCTGCTGCTTCCAGGTGCCGGAATCGCCTTCATTGCCGCCATGGCAGCTGCTGTCATGCTGCTCCCGGAAACACCGTTCTCCGAGCCAGCGTTCGAAGACGGACAGGTTCAGGGCAGCATGGAAGATTCAGACTGGATGAACTGGCTGTCCGACGTGGAAAATGGTGCGTTTGAAAACGAATTGGTACTTCCCGGCTGTGAAACGGTGGAAAAAGGCGCACCGCTTGAGGAGGACCACCGGAACGAGGCAGGAGAAATAACCGTCTATCCCGGCGGAGACTGTTCCCGGTATGCTGAGAACGGCACGATTTTTGCGGCGGGCCGGGACTTAGAGGAATGGGATCCGAGACTAGAAGATATTGAAGAAATTATAGGCAGTCCCGATCTGTTGAATGTGGATGCGAATGCCAATGAGATGCGGGCTCTTTATCAACGTTCCCCCCATGATATTTTTCTTGTTTTTTCAGATATCAATGAACAGGAAGCTTTATCTTATGTCGAAATTGGAAACATTGATGTTTCATCGGAGGATCCGGCGGCACTGCTGGATTATCCGAGGTAGGAAAGGGCGAAGACGGGGCTGACGGTTTTTTGAGGCAGCGCCCTGTTTTTGCTATAATTAGACGTTGGAAAAGGATAAGACGTAACTGGAGGAGCAGTAATGCTTGAATATACCGAATGGCGTCACGTGTTTAAACTGGACCCGGCCAGGGATCTGGATGATACGTCGCTGGAAAAAATCTGCGAATCAGGGACAGACGCCGTCATTGTCGGCGGAAGCGACGATGTCACGCTGGACAATACGCTTGCGCTGTTATCGAGGGTCCGCCGGTACGCAGTGGCCTGCGCGCTGGAAGTATCCACGCTGGAAGCGGTGACCCCGGGCTTTGATTATTTTCTTATTCCAACCGTCCTGAATGCCGGAGATACCCGCTGGGTGACCGGTCTTCACCACGATGCGCTGAAAGAATACGGCATGATCATGGACTGGGAAACGATCATAGCGGAAGGGTACTGTATTCTGAACCCTGACGCCAAAGCGGCCGCGTTAACCGGAGCAGACACGTCGTTTGATGAAGAAGATATCCGGGCGGCCGCCCTCATGGCCGACCGTCTGTTTCGTCTGCCTGTATTCTATCTGGAATACAGCGGGGAGTACGGCGATCCGGAAGTAGTAGAGACTGCTGCCCGGACGCTGCAGCATGCCCGCCTGTTTTACGGCGGGGGTATCCGTACGGCGGACCAGGCACGTGAGATGGCAGCGTCGGCTGATACGGTCATTGTCGGAAATGTCGTGTACGAAGACCTGAACGCAGCCTTGTCGACGGTGGAGGCTGTCAAAAACAGTGGAAAGAACAAAAGAAATAACGTATAATAAAGAACACGAACATACGTTTTAGGTGGTGGAAGGATTGCAGCGACAGATCGTGGAAAGAATGCTAAACGGAATGAATCCCCAGCAGCGGGAAGCGGTCCAGCATACCGAAGGGCCTCTGTTGATCATGGCAGGCGCGGGAAGCGGCAAGACGAGGGTGTTGACCCACCGGATGGCCTATCTGATCCGGGAAAAAGGGGTGCCGCCTTTTTCGATTCTTGCGATCACCTTCACAAACAAGGCGGCCCGCGAAATGAAAGAACGGGCGGCGGAACTTGTCGGCCCGGCAGCAGAAGATATCTGGATGTCGACCTTTCATTCGATGTGTGTACGGATTCTGCGGCGCGACATCGACCGCATCGGGTTTAACCGTAACTTTTCGATTCTGGACGGTTCCGACCAGTTGTCCGTCATTAAACAGATATTAAAAGACCAGAATATTGATTCCAAAAAATTCGACGCACGCAGTATGCTCGGTATGATTTCGTCATCAAAAAATGTGCTCGAATCTCCGGAGAAGTTTGCAGATAGGGCGGAAGGCCCGTTTGAAGAGACAGCGGCTGATGTTTATAAAGACTACCAGCGCCGTCTCCGTTCGAACCACGCGCTTGATTTTGACGATCTGATCATGCAGACGATTAAGCTGTTCCGTCAGGTTCCGGAGGTTCTGTCTTTTTATCAGCGCAAGTTTCAGTACATTCACGTCGATGAGTATCAGGATACGAACCGGGCCCAGTACGTGCTCGTCAATCTTCTGGCGGAAAGCCACCGCAACATCTGTGTGGTCGGTGATTCCGATCAGTCCATCTATAAATGGCGGGGCGCCGATATCCAGAACATCCTTTCGTTTGAGCAGGACTATGAAGATGCCCGTTCGATTCTGCTTGAACAGAACTACCGGTCTACCCAGACTATCCTGAAAGCGGCGAATGAAGTAATTCAGAACAATATGGGCCGCAAACCGAAAAAGCTGTGGACCGACAATGACGAAGGAGCACGTATTCATTATTTCTGCGGATCAGACGAACGCGACGAAGCGGCCTACATTGTAGAACGTATCAAAGAAGCCGTACAGAGCGGACAGTTTGATTATTCCGATGCCGCGGTGCTGTACCGGACGAACGCCCAGTCCCGGATTATTGAGGAAATGTTTCTGAAATCCAATGTGAACTACAATATGATCGGCGGCACGAAATTCTATGACCGGAAAGAAATTAAGGACGTTCTGGCGTATCTGCGCCTTGTCGCCAATCCGAACGATGACATCAGTCTCACCCGCATTATCAATGTGCCCAAACGCGGCCTTGGAGCGGCAACCGTCGATAAAATTACCGCATACGCGGATGCCCACGACATTTCCATGTTTGCCGCTCTTCAGGAAGCGGATCAGATTGGACTTGGCGCGCGCCCGGTGAAAAAGCTGCAGGCCTTTGCCGAACAGCTCGGGAACTGGGTGCAGATGCAGGAATACTTAAGCGTCACCGAACTTGTCGAAGAACTTCTGGAAAAAACGGGATACCGTGATTCACTGAAGGAGGACAAGTCCCTGGAAGCGCAGAGCCGTCTCGAAAACATTGATGAATTTATGTCTGTGACGAAGGATTTTGAAAAGAAAAACGATGACGTATCCCTCATTGCCTTTCTTACCGATCTGGCTCTTGTTGCCGATATGAACCAGGATGATGAAAATGAAGAGAGCGCGGTAACGATGATGACGCTTCATTCTGCCAAGGGCCTTGAATTTCCACTTGTTTTTCTTGTCGGTATGGAAGAAGGGGTGTTCCCCCACAGTCGTTCGTTGTTTGAAAACGAGGAGATGGAGGAAGAACGCCGGCTTGCCTACGTTGGTATTACACGAGCCGAAAAGGAACTGCATCTGACGCATTCCAACATGAGGCAGCTTTACGGCCGCACCCAGGTAAATCCGATGTCGCGGTTTATCCAGGAACTGCCGGAAGACGTCATCGACAGGGAAGAAGAGGACAAGCCCGGCTGGATGAACGGCGGCGGGCAGGACCGCGGTTCTTCTCCGTTCGAGCGCCGCAGGCAGGCGGCTGTTTCCCCTTCGAAAGGGCGTTCCATTTCAGCCCACGGTGGAAACCAGTACGACTGGAAAGTCGGGGACAAAGCAGAACACGGGAAATGGGGCACCGGCACGGTAGTCAGCCTCCATGGTGAAGGAGAAGACATCGAGCTTGATATCGCTTTTCCGACCGAAGGCGTCAAGCGGCTGTATGCCAAGTTCGCCCCTATTACAAAAGTGTAAAAGGCAGAAAGGAAGAAAGGTATGGATCAAGCGAAAGCGGAAGAACGTGTAACCGAACTCCGGGACCTTCTCGAGACCTACGGCTACCATTACTACGTCCTGGACGACCCGATGGTGCCGGATGCCGAGTATGATGAAAAACTCCAGGAACTGCTGGCCCTGGAACAGGAGTACCCGGAGCTGCAAAGCGGAGATTCTCCGACGGTGCGGATCGGCGGAGAACCACTCGATGCGTTCGTGAAAGTACAGCACCGGATCCCGATGATGAGTCTTGACAATGCCTTTCATGACCAGGATCTCCGTGACTTTGACCGCCGGGCAAGGCAGGGCGCCGGAGAAGCATTGGACTACGTGTGTGAGCTGAAAATCGACGGTCTTGCCGTATCACTAACCTATGAAAACGGCCGTTTTGTGCGCGGTGCTACGAGAGGCGACGGGACGACCGGTGAAGACATCACGAACAATTTAAAAACGGTCGGCTCCATCCCCTTACGCTTAAACGAAGCGGTGGACATCGAGGTGCGCGGGGAAGTTTTCATGCCGCAGCGCTCGTTTGAACGGCTGAACGAAGCGAAAGAAAAAGCCGGCGAATCAGTGTTTGCGAATCCTAGAAATGCAGCTGCCGGCTCCCTCCGGCAGCTGGATCCAAAAATTGCCGCGGACCGGAACCTTGATATTTTCACTTACGCGATTGGCAATGACGGGGAGATGAACACCGCCACTCATTACGAGGCGGTGCAGTACATGAAGAAGCTCGGCTTTAAGACGAATCCGGAAAGCAGATACTGCCGCGATATAGAAGAAGTGGTTGATTTTGTGAACAGCTGGGTGGAACACCGCAACTCTCTCCCATATGAAATCGACGGCATCGTCGTGAAAGTCAACAGCATTGCGCAGCAGGAAACGCTCGGTTTCACCTCGAAAAGCCCGCGCTGGGCGATTGCCTATAAGTTTCCGGCCGAAGAAAAGGTAACCATACTCCGCGACATCATTCTATCTGTCGGGCGGACTGGAACCGTCACGCCGACAGCTGTCCTCGATCCTGTGCAGGTGGCAGGAACTACTGTCCAGCGCGCTTCGCTGCATAACGAAGACCTGATCCGTGAAAAAGATATTAAAATCGGCGATCAGGTTGTCGTGAAAAAGGCGGGAGACATTATACCGGAAATCGTGCGCGTGCTCGATGATTTCCGGGACGGCAGCGAACATGCATTTACGATGCCTTCCACCTGTCCGGCCTGCGGCAGCGATCTTGTACACCTTGAGGAAGAAGTCGCCCTCCGCTGCATCAATCCGCAGTGCCCCGCCCAGATTCAGGAAGGGCTGATACATTTTGTGTCGCGGGATGCGATGAATATTGACGGCCTCGGTGAAAAAGTCATCCAGCAGCTGTTCCGCCATGATCTTGTTACCGGTATTGCCGATCTGTACAAGCTGGAACGAAACGAACTGCTGAAGCTCGAACGGATGGGGGAAAAGTCCGTTGAGAACCTTCTGTCGGCGATTGAGGCATCCAAAGCAAATTCCCTGGAAAAGCTCGTTTTCGGCCTGGGTATCCGTTTTGTCGGTGCAAAAGCGGCACGGACACTGGCACAGGAATTTGTCACCATGGACACTCTCCGCGGTGCGGGATATGATGATCTGCTGGAAGTCCATGAAATCGGTGATAAAATGGCAGAAGCCGTCGTCCGGTATTTTGACCTGCCGGAAGTAAATGAATTGATCGATGAACTGCAGCGTCTCGGCTTAAATATGGAATATAAAGGACCGGTCAGGGAAGAAGTTCCGGAAGACTCACCGCTGAACGGCAAGACGGTGGTTTTGACCGGCACGATGGAACAGCTGACGCGCAAGGAAGCCAAGAATAAGATAGAGGCTCTCGGCGGTAAAGTAACCGGCAGTGTCAGCCGCAGCACGGATATTCTGGTAGCTGGAGCGGACGCCGGGTCGAAGCGGACGAAAGCCGAAGAACTTGGAGTCGATATATGGGACGAAGCAGCCTTTCTTGAAACGATTGAATCCTGAGCTTTTGATTCATACCACCGGCGGGATGGATAAGGATACCATCATCGTGTAAGATGGAAATGGAGAACAATGTAATGTGTGGATAAATGAGGAGATGGAAGAATGTGGAGAAAAACCGGGGTTCTGACGGCCGCTTCTTTTTTCGTCCTGAGCGGATGCATTCCAGGATGGCAGCCGGATGAGGAAGAAGACGGGGTGGACATTGAAGAGGACGAACAGACAACCGAAAAAGATGCAGAGGTGGAGGTCAGCCCGGAAGTGCCGAGTCTTGACAATTACTACCGAAGCATTCTGCAGGACGGGCAGTATATCACCGGGGAGGCCCGGACGTTCCACCGCGATGTCATGTATAACCGCATGGATCTGGAGCGCATGTCGGTCGGTATGCAGGAACTGGCAGCCGGCGAGTTCAACCAGGAAGATTATTTTTTCCGGGCCGGCCAGCTCATCGAAAGCAGTGAACTGAACAGCTGGCTGATGAGACAGGCCGAAGACAATGAAGCAGGACTTAATCCACCGCTCGGGGAAGGGAACACCTTTGAAAAACGCGAACGGTCCAATCCCCGTCCGTTATCCAATATCATCGAGCATAATTACATGGTGGAAAACAACGAGGGGAATCTGCAGCTCGGCGGTATCGTGATTGGCCTTTCCATGAACAGCGTCTATTATTTCCGGAAGGAAAATGAGGACGGAACATACGGCCCGTGGCTGGATAAGTCGATCAGCCGCGAAGAAAGCATGGAAGCTGCAAAAGACATGGCTTCGCAGATCCTGGACAGACTGCGCAGTGAAGACAGGGAAGAAGGCGCCCTGCAGAATATTCCAATTATGTTCACGGTTTTCCGGGAAGCTCCGCGCAGTTCCAGTGTGCCCGGCAATTTTATCGCAAGCACCACAGCCCCGCCTGAAGAAGGGATTAACAACTGGCAGAACCTGAATGAAGATCATGTGTTATTTCCATCAGATGAAGCAAGCGAAAACCATATTGATGATGCCCAGGCATTCAACCAGTTCCGCGATGAAGTGAACACCTTTTTTGAGAATTTCGTCGGTGTCGTCGGTAAAGGGTACTACCAGAACGATGAATGGCGGGAACTGACAGTGGAAATTCCGATTACATTCTACAATGAAACAGAGGTTATTGCGTTTACGCAGCACGTGACGGACAAAGTCGAACAGCATTTCCCGGATCTCGATGTCGAGGTCAAGATCAGTTCTTCGGAAGGGCAGGAGGCATTGATCGTGAAAAACGCAGGGGAAGAATCGTTCACCCATGTGTATTAAGGAAGGGCTGGGCATGCGTTGCCCGCCGCTGCCTTATTTGGTATCATCTAGGTATTGTGAAGATTTGTTTAGCGGAGGTGACAGATCATGGAACGGATTACAAAAGATCAGGTCAAACACGTGGCTCATCTGGCGAGACTTTCTGTAACGGAAGAAGAAGTCGATACGTTTACCGAACAGCTGGATGCCATCATCGAATTTGCCGAACAGCTGAATGAGCTGGATACAGACGATGTGGAACCGACCACGCACGTACTTGATATTCATAATGTGCTGCGAAAAGACGAACAGCGTCCATCGCTCGACAGGGAAGATGCGTTGAAAAATGCACCGGATCAGGAAGACGGCCAGGTAAAAGTGCCATCGGTGCTGGAATAAAGGAGGGAAGAAAAGAATGTCGATACTTGAAGAAAGCTTTTCCGGGATACATAAAAAGCTTCACAATAAAGAACTGAAAGTGTCTGAAGTTGTTGATGCATCGTTTTCCCGCATCAGGGAAGTAGATGACAAGGTCCAGGCGTTTCTCACCTTAAATGAAGAAGCGGCGAGAAATCAGGCGGCGAAAATGGATGAAGCCCTCGGCACGGAGGACAGCCGCGGTCTCCTTTTCGGGCTGCCGGCAGGCATTAAGGATAACATTGTCACCAACGGGCTCCGCACGACCTGCGCGAGTCAGCTGCTGGCCAACTTTGATCCGGTCCATAACGCGACAGTCATGAACGGCCTCGATCAGGCGGAAGCGGTCACGATCGGGAAACTGAACATGGACGAGTTTGCGATGGGCTCCTCCAATGAGAACTCCGGTTTCCACAATGTGCGGAACCCGTGGAAGACCGACTATGTGCCGGGTGGATCAAGCGGCGGTGCTGCGGCATCCGTCGCGGCAGGAGAAGTCAGCTTTTCGCTCGGTTCCGACACCGGCGGTTCCATCCGCCAGCCGGCGTCCTACTGCGGAGTCGTCGGGTTGAAGCCTACTTACGGGCGCGTCTCCCGTTTTGGATTGGTCGCGTTTGCGTCGTCCCTCGACCAGATCGGACCGCTCACGCAGAACGTGGAAGACAACGCCCTTGTGCTCAGCCAGATTGCCGGACATGACCACAGAGACTCCACCTCCGCCGATGTGGACGTATCGGACTACCTGTCGTCGTTAACCGGGGACGTAAAAGGCATGAAAATCGCCGTTCCGAAAGAATATCTCGGTGAAGGTGTCCATGAAGACGTCCGAAACAGGGTGCTCGACGCACTGAAAGTTCTGGAAGAGCAGGGAGCGGAGTGGGAAGAAGTATCCCTTCCGCATTCCCAGTATGCGGTAGCCGCGTACTACCTGCTTGCCTCGTCGGAAGCTTCGGCGAACCTGGCCCGTTTTGACGGTGTCCGTTACGGGGTCCGCGCCGAAAATGCGGACAACCTGATTGACATGTACAAGGAAACGAGAAGTCAAGGGTTCGGCGATGAAGTGAAACGCCGCATCATGCTCGGAACGTTTGCGCTCAGTTCCGGCTACTACGATGCGTATTACAAGAAAGCACAGAAAGTCCGCACGCTCATCAAGCGGGACTTTGATCAGATTCTGGAGAAATATGATGTTATCGTCGGGCCTACTGCTCCGACAACGGCCTTTAAAATCGGCGAAAAAGTGAACGATCCGCTGACCATGTATGCCAACGATATTCTGACCATTCCGGTAAACCTTGCCGGGGTCCCGGCCATTTCCGTACCTTGCGGATTTTCCGGAGGACTGCCGGTCGGCCTGCAGATCATTTCGCGGCCGTTTGAAGAAAGCACTGTTTACCGCGCTGCCCATGCTTACGAGCAGGCTGCCGGACACCATAAAGCCAAGCCGGAACTGTAAGGGGGGAAAACGATGAAATTTGATACCGTCATTGGACTCGAAGTCCATGCTGAACTGAAAACCGATACGAAAATATTCTGCAGCTGCCCGACCGAATTCGGCGCACCGCCGAATACCCATACCTGCCCGGTCTGCCTCGGCCATCCCGGTGTGCTGCCGGTGCTGAACCAGCGGGCGGTGGAATACGCCATGAAAGCAGCACTCGCCCTGAACTGTGAAATCGCGGGTGAAACCAAGTTCGACCGGAAGAACTACTTTTATCCCGACAATCCGAAAGCGTACCAGATTTCCCAGTTTGACAAGCCGATCGGTGAAAACGGGTCGCTTGAAATTGAAGTGGACGGCTATAAAAAGAACATCGGCATTACCCGTATTCATATGGAAGAAGATGCCGGAAAACTGACCCACGATGAATTTGACGACCACAGCCTCGTCGACTTCAACCGGGTCGGCACGCCGTTGATTGAAATTGTATCCGAACCGGACATTGAAACACCGGATGAAGCTTATGCCTATCTGGAAAAACTGAAAGCCGTGCTGCAGTATACCGAAGTATCCGACTGCAAAATGGAACAGGGCTCTCTCCGCTGTGATGCCAACATTTCCCTGAAGCCGGCGGGACAGGAAGAGTTCGGAACGAAGACCGAGCTCAAAAACCTGAATTCGTTCGCCAATGTCCAGAAAGGTCTGGCTTACGAGGAAAAACGCCAGGAGCAGGAGCTGCTCTCCGGCGGTGAAATCCTTCAGGAAACGCGGCGCTGGGATGACGCGAAGAAACAGACGACGTTGATGCGGGTGAAAGAAGGGTCCGACGACTACCGGTACTTCCCGGAACCGGATCTCGTATCGCTCTATATCAATGAAGACTGGAAAAACAGCGTGAAAGCCACCATTCCGGAGCTTCCGGACGCGCGCCGCGAGCGTTACATGGAAGAGTTTGAACTACCTGCCTATGACGCCGGGGTGCTGACCCAGTCGAAAAACATGGCGGATTTCTTCCAGGAAACGATTGATGAAGGCGCCGATGCAAAACAGGCAGCCAACTGGCTGATGGGTGAAGTGAACGGATACCTGAACTCCAACGATCTGGAGCTTGCTGATACGAAGCTGACACCGGCAGCGCTCGCGAAACTCGTTACCCTGATCGATAAAGGCACGATCTCCACGAAGATCGCCAAGACCGTGTTTACCGATCTGATGGAAGAAGGCGGCGATCCGGAACAGATTGTCCAGGATAAAGGCCTTGTTCAGATTTCAGACGAAGGGGAACTCAAGCAGATCGTCGATCAGATTCTTGCAAACAATCCCCAGTCGATTGAAGACTACAAGAACGGGAAGGACAAAGCCATCGGGTTCCTCGTCGGCCAGGTGATGAAGGAAACGAAAGGCAAAGCCAACCCGCAGATGGTTAACAAATTAATCCTCGAAGGCATGGATGCCTGATATAGAAAAGCTGCTTTTTCCTTTTAGGAGAAAGCAGCTTTTTTACGTTGCAGGGATTGGGACACCACGTCCGGCGGAATGTCTATAAACAGAATGTAATAGACAGAAAAGGCTGAAAGGGCACTGAAGTGTCCAGAAAATGAGGATACAAGACAAAATATAGCGGGACAGCAAAAAAATGTCCCCAAAAACGGGGAAGGGGACACTTTCAACCGGGCTCTGTCCAATAAACTCGTTCCCGCTTATGCCTGAACCGGCATGGAGACGACCTGGTAGTCTTCGTTTTCGTAAATGAGGGCATTCAGCTGCATCTCGAACCCGGCTCCTCCGTCGATGCCGATTTTATCGGACTGAAACCACGGACCAGCGTTTTCGTGCAGTGTCGGTGTCGGCGTATGCCCGAATACGACCGTTTTTCCGGCGCTGTGCTGCTTTTCAAGAAACGGCGAGCGGATCCACACGAATGTCCGCGGGGACGCTTCTTTCCAGTCTTCGGCAAACGGATCGATGCCGGCGTGCACGAGAATATGTTCCGGGGTTTCCTCAAAGAGCTGCAGATTTTCAAGAAAATCCAGATGATCGGGAAAATCACGGCGGATGGCATGCACGATTTCATCAAATGGACTGTCTGCCAGCTCGTTTCCGACGTAGCTCCGCAGAGTATCTTCCCCACCGTTCTGCATCCAGAGTGTCACGTCACTCTGATCTTCATTTTGAAAGGCCTGCAGCATCATATCTTCGTGATTCCCCTTTAAACAGGTGATGCTCCCGCCTGCCTCTTCCTGCAGCTCCAGCACATAACGAATTACCTCAAAAGACTGCGGCCCACGGTCTATAAAATCCCCGAGCAGAAAAAGCCGGTCCTGCTCCGGTTTGTAATTGACACGCTTCAATAGCGAGGCAAACGTGTCACATTGTCCATGAATGTCTGAAATAAAAATCTCCCGTGTCAGAAATACCCCTCCCTTCGAGAATCCTTAGTCAGTTATTCCCATTTTTTCTATCAGAAAAACAAAAAAGGATCGTCGGCAGAGAATGTAGAAGAAGGTAGAGAAAATGAAAGAAAGGGTGAAGAGGATGAATAGACTTGGGCGGATCGTGCTGCTGGTGGAGGATTATGAAAAAGCGTGGACATTTTACCGTGATGCGTTCGGTTTTGAAAAAACGGTGGACATGATGGAAGGTGGGCAGCGTTTTCTGCATATCGGATTGCCGGGGCAGAAAGAAATCGGCATATGGTTTCTTCAGGCCGTTTCTGAAAAAGAAAAACAGCATGTCGGGAATCAGACATCCCGCCAGCCGGCGCTTGTTCTGTATACCGATGATTTCGACCAGACCTGCCGGGATGCAGCAAAAGCGGGAGCGGAACTTTTTGAGGAAGACGCGGAGACCGACGCTCACCGCTCGATTCACATGAAAGATCTGTACGGTAATATTATTATTCTTGTCTATCTGAAACAGTAACAAAGGAAAGATGCTCGCCAGCAGCGTTTGTTTGATGTACGATAGAAGACAAGAAGATGTCCTGTTAGGAGAAACGCCATGAAGCGAGCTAGAGTGATTTACAACCCTACTGCGGGAAAAGAACAGATGAAAAAACAGCTGCCATACATTCTGGACCGCCTGGAACAGGAAGGCTATGAAGCATCGGCGCACATGACGAAACGGGAAGGGTGCGCCCGGGAGGAAGCAGAACGGGCGGCGGTACGCGGCTTTGATGTCGTTATCGCTGCCGGGGGCGACGGCACGATTTTTGAAGTGGTGAACGGTCTGGCGGAGCAGGAGCACCGGCCGAAGCTCGGTATCATTCCGGCCGGTACGACCAATGATCTGGCACGGGCGCTCGGCCTCCAGCAGAACGATATCGCCGGAGTGTGCGATGTCATCTGCTCGGATTACAGTGAACCGATCGATATTGGACGTGTGAACGATCAGTATTTCATTAACATTGCCGCCGGCGGAAAATTGACGGAACTGACGTATGACACGCCGAGCAAACTGAAGACGATGCTTGGACAGTTCGCCTATTACGTGAAAGGTTTTGAAAAGCTGCGTTTTCTGAAGCCGAAACATGCACGGATTGAGTATGACGGGAAGCTGTTTGAAGGCGAGATCATGATGTTTCTGATTGCCAACACTAATTCCGTCGGCGGTTTTGAAAAGCTCGTTCCCAATGCCAGGTATAATGACGGGATGTTTGATATGCTCATTATCACAAAAACGAGTATTCCTGAATTGATCCGGATCGGGAGCCAGGCCCTGAACGGGGAGCACCTGCATCATGACAAGCTGATGTATGTACAGGCGAACCGGGTTAAAATTGATGTGGAAGAGGACATGGAGCTGAACCTCGATGGGGAATACGGCGGTGTCCTGCCGGCTCAATTTGTGAATCTGCATCACCATCTCCATATGTTCTGTCCTTCCCCTGAGTGAAGGAAGAAAAAAGCACCGCCGGCCGGGGCGGTGCTTTTTATCAATAGGTGCGGCGGGAACCTTCCCATTCCGGCTGAAGAAGGGCGTATAAAGCGACATCGTGCGCTTGTCCGTCTGCCTGCAGCCGGCCGCGCTGCAGCCCTTCACGCTGCATCTCCAGTTTCTCCATCACCCGGATCGACCGGCTGTGAACGGCATAACAACGGGCTTCGATGCGGTGAAGCTTCATCGTTTGAAAGCCGAAGGAGATAACAGCCTCCGCTGCTTCCGGAACGAGTCCCTGTCCCCAGAACTCCGGCGCGATGACATAGCCCAGTTCAGCTGTCCGGTTCTCCTGTTCCCACCAGACAAACTCGATGGTTCCAATGACACGCCGGCTCGATTTATGTTCGATGGCAAACGGCGCCGGAACCCCTTTTCTGTACTTATCAAAGGAAAGGTTCAAAAACCGCCGGGTATCCTGTATCTTCTCATGGGTGTGCCACAACACATAGCGGCTGACCTCCGGATTGGACGCATAGGCAAAAACGTCATGAAGGTCTTTTCGAGACAGCCTCCGCAGCCGCAGGCGCCCGGTTTCAAGTTCAGGAAAAGGGGAGAAAGGATGGACGGAGCGGGCGGCTGCCGGTACGCCTTTCTGCGTCCATACGAGCGAATGGCTGCCGAACCAGTTACTCCGTCTCTTCATACGTTCCCGAACGGCTGTCAAAAGAGTTTTCCCAGTCAAAACTCTCTTCCGTTTTTTCATACGTATCCTCGAAAGTTTGTCCAAACTCATTCCATGTTTCCTCGAAGCCTGACTCGCTTGTGTCTTCGGTTTCCGGCTCCTCCCATCCGTTCAGGGAAGGGAAATCCCCAAATGTGTCCGTTCCGGACGAGTCCGGGTCCGCTTGGGCGGAATCGGAGGAGTCATTTTCTCCGAACTGTTCCCATTCTTCATCAAAGTCTTCCAGTTTTTCTTCTTCGGTCCGTGTGTCTTCATCTGCCTGTTCCGCTTCCTCTTTGGCTTCGTTCCAGAGCTCGTCCCACTGCTCTTCGCCGGAAGTGTCTTCTTCCTGTTCCTGAACGGCTGCCGGTTCTTTCTGAAAGAACAGATCATTTGGGAAAGAAAAGTCTGTAAGCTGCGAAAGCAGACCAGCTCCAAGAATCAATCCAGCGGCGGTTTTCACCTGGTCATCGCCTCCTGTTTCCTGCATGGTAAGAAAAGCACCGAAAGCGGCGTTTTTTCCCGTTTCCTTATGTATCGCCGACGGAAGGTATTAATACCCGCGGCGGATATTGAAAATCGACCAGATTCCGGTGGCAATCGATACAATAATCGTGAAAATAAAAAACCAGTGCGGCATAGGTCCGGCTCCTTTCCAATCAAAAATAACAGTATACTCCTTACTATAAAGAATAGTACGAATCCGCAAAAAAATCAATGCGCCGCCGAGGTTAGTATCTGAAAAAAAGAGCCGGGTATGCACCCCGGCTCTTTCATTGCTTAATTAGCTGTTTCCTCCTGTTTCAAAGCTTCCCGTTCTTCTTCGGTATACATCCGGGAGCGGGTGAGGAACCGCTTGCCTTCCGGGCCTTCGAGCGAAAACATGCCGCCGCGTCCGTCGACCACGTCGATAATTAACTGGGTGTGTTTCCAGTAATCATACTGGTCTTTGGACATATAAAATGGGGTGTCTCCGATATCTCCAAGATACACGTCGCTTTCGCCGATCCGGAACTCGCCGCGGGCAAAGCACATCGGCGAACTGCCGTCGCAGCATCCGCCGGACTGATGAAACATGAGCGGACCGTGTTTTTCTTTCAGGGTATCGATGAACGCCAGGGCTTCCTCCGTCGCTGTTACTCTTTCGACTGTCATCGCATTCACCCTTTCTGTGTCAAGGTTTAAAAGAATCCGAGGGCGCTGTCTCCGTAGCTGACGAGCAGGTTTTTCGTCTGCTGGTAATGGTCGAGCATCATTTTATGGTTTTCGCGTCCGATGCCGGATTTCTTGTAGCCGCCAAACGCAGCATGCGCCGGATAGTCATGGTAGCAGTTGGTCCAGACCCGGCCCGCCTGGATTTCGCGGCCGAAGCGGTAGGCGGTGTTAATGTCACGGCTCCACACGCCCGCACCAAGGCCATACAACGTGTCGTTGGCGATCTCGAGCGCTTCTTCGTTCGTTTTAAATGTCGTTACCGCAAGCACCGGTCCGAAGATCTCCTCCTGGAAGATCCGCATTTTGTTATGGCCTTTGAAAATGGTCGGCTGCACATAATAGCCGCCTTCCATTTCTCCTTCCAGCTTATTCACTTCGCCGCCGGTAATGACTGCCGCTCCTTCCTGTTTTCCGATATCCAGATAGGAAACGATCTTGTCCATCTGCTCTTTGGAAGCCTGGGCGCCCATCATCGTTTCCGTATCGAGTGGATGTCCGGCCTGAATCGCTTCCACCCGTTTCAGCGCTTTTTCCATGAACTCGTCGTAGATGGATTCATGAATAAGGGCGCGGGACGGACACGTGCAGACTTCGCCCTGGTTGAGGGCGAACATGACAAACCCTTCAATGGCCTTATCGAGAAACTTATCATCTTCACGCATGACATCCGCGAAGAAAATATTCGGAGACTTGCCGCCGAGCTCCAGGGTTACCGGAATAATATTTTCCGATGCGTACTGCATGATCAGGCGTCCGGTTGTGGTTTCGCCGGTGAAGGCGATTTTGGCGATACGGCTGTTCGAGGCAAGCGGCTTCCCGGCTTCTACACCAAACCCGTTCACAATGTTCAGCACGCCCGCCGGAAGAAGGTCTTTAATCAGATTGAGCAGCACGTGGATCGAAGCAGGTGTCTGCTCTGCCGGTTTCAGCACGATGCAGTTGCCGGCTGCCAGGGCAGGCGCGACTTTCCAGGTGGCCATCAGAATCGGGAAGTTCCACGGGATAATCTGGCCGACGACCCCGAGCGGCTCGTGAAAATGATAAGCCACCGTATCATCATTAATCTGGCTGAGCGTGCCTTCCTGGGCGCGGATGACGCCGGCGAAATAGCGGAAATGGTCGACCGCCAGCGGGATGTCGGCGTTCAGGCATTCCCGTACGGCCTTGCCGTTATCCCACGTTTCGGCAACCGCCAGCATCTCTGCATTCTCTTCGATACGATCCGCAATTTTATTTAAAATATTCCCCCGTTCGGCCGGTGATGTACGGCCCCAGGCATCTTTAGCCTTTTCGCCGGCATCTACCGCCGCTTCCACGTCATCAGTTGTGCCGCGGGCGATCTGGCAGAATACGCCGCCGGTAACGGGGGAGACATTATCAAAATATTCTCCTTTTGCCGGAGCTTTGTACTCCCCGCCTATGAAATTGTCGTAACGATCCTTGAACTGTACGAGACTTCCGGGTGTATTCGGTGCATCATAACGCATAATGGAAAAACCCCTTTCGTAAATAGAGATGAAAAGCCTGTCCACAACGTATGCCTTACAGTTCTTGAATAGACGGGGAAATGTCAACTCCTTTCCTTTGCAATCGCTTTCATTTTTAGTTTACCATTTTCTGTAGATGAAAGAAATAAGTCTTTTTTGGGAAAAAAAGAGAGGTTGTGATGCGGGGCGGATGAGGGAGAATCCGCCCCGATTAGGTTTATGCTTTTATTTCTGCGATTTCTTTTAGTATTTCTTCGATTTCATCCAGAATGTCATCACTGAGCTCCACTTCGGTGGCCTGCAGATTCTCTTCAAGCTGGGACGGCCGGCTGGCGCCGACAATGGCGGAACTGACGCCGGGCTGCCTGAGGATCCAGGCGAGCGCGAGCTGGGACAATTTAATGTTCAGTTCATCTTGGGCGATTTTTTCAAGCCGGGCGACCTGTTCGAGGAGCGGTTCCGCGAGAAAGCCGCTGACGAATTTCCCGATATCTTCGTGAGCGGCGCGGCTGCCTTCCGGATACTTTTCTTTCGGCTTGTACTTGCCGGTGAGCACGCCCTGGGCAAGCGGCGAAAACACAACCTGACCGATACCGGACGCGAGACTGACCGGAAGTACTTCTTTTTCAATATACCGCTTGATCATATTGTAGATCGGCTGGTTGGACACCGGCCGGTGAAGGTTGCGGTCCTTTGCGGTATGTACGGCATCGGTGATTTGGGCCGCCGACCATTCACTGAATCCGTAATAGAGGATTTTGCCCTGGCGGACGAGATCATCGAGCGCCATCAATGTTTCCTCCACCGGCGTTTCGGTGTCAAACCGGTGGCACTGATAGAGATCGATGTAATCGACCCCGAGCCGCTTCAGGCTGGCCTCACACTGTTCTATAATGTGTTTGCGGGAAAGGCCTTTGTCATTCGGTCCATCGCCCATGGGGAAATATACTTTCGTCGCCAGCACATAGCTTTCCCGCGGAAATTCCCGGACGGTGCGGCCGACGACTTTTTCCGCTTCGCCGCGGTTGTACACGTTCGCGGTATCAAAAAAATTCACCCCGCGGTCGTAAGCGGTCCGTATAATATCAGCAGCATTGCTGTCTTCGACGGTGGACCCGTACGTCAGCCAGCTTCCGAGTCCAATTTCACTGACTTTAAGTCCACTGTTCCCAAGTCTCCGATATTGCATGGCAGATTCCTCCTTTTTCTCTATCATACCTGAAACAATACTATTTGAACAATTTTGAAATTTCTCCTATACTGTAGGCAGATAGAGGAGGCCGCCTGAATGGATTATCCGATTGAACGACTGCATAAAGAACATTGGCCGCAGGTGCGGGATATTTATGAAATGGGGATCGAAACAGAGATCGCCACGTTTGAAACCGAAGCGCCGTCCTGGGAAATCTGGTCGGCCACGCATGATCTCGTGTGCCGGCTGGTTGTAATGGATCAGGAAGAGGAAGAAGTACTCGGATTCGCGGCCATTTCCCCGTTTTCGAGCAGGGAGGTCTACGCCGGTGTCGGGGAGATCAGTATTTACATACGCGGGGACGTGCGGGGCCGAGGCGTCGGCACAGCCCTTCTGAAAGAACTGATCCTCGTCAGTGAAGAACAGGGCTACTGGATGCTGCAGGCCGGCATTTTCCCGGAAAACCGGACAAGCATTAAGATCCATGAAGCAGCCGGCTTCCGCAAAGTCGGGACGCGCGAGCGCATCGGTCAGCTGAACGGTCTCTGGCGCAACGTCGAACTCTACGAACGCCGCAGCGATGTTGTGGGGTGATTTGTTTGGGATTTATCGGCGGTGTGAGGGAAGATATCGGCGGTTTGTTGGATTTTATCGGCGCTTTTTGTCATATAATCGGCGAGTTTTATGACTAAATCGGCGGCTGTCTCTCTTTTATCGGCGCGAGGAGGAATTACTGCTCCCGTGTCGAATAAAAATAGGGATACCACTGTAGAAAGGATCCCGCCGATGATCATCAAACCCCGCACGATGCCTCTTTTTCTGCGCAAGCTGAAATCTCTTGAACGAAGACTTGCAGCTGATCACCCTGCGCTTCCTGATGTCCAGCAGGATATTGCAAAATGGACGGCAGGATATAAAGGAGAAAAAGCGGTAGACTACCCGCTTGGTTTTTTCTCCGAAACCGATTTTCACATCTTCCATGACCTCCGCCTGAAGCACCACTCCCACTATTTTCAGCTCGATACGCTCCTTCTATCTCCCGCGTCTGCTCTTGTGCTGGAAATCAAAAATATTTCCGGGACGCTGCTGTTTGATTCAGAGTTCCACCAGCTGATTCGTTCAGATGGAGAAAAGGAAGAAGCGTTTCCTGATCCGATATCCCAGGTTCAGCGACATCAACATCAATTAACAGCTTGGCTCCGGCACACATGCAGCGTGAATATTCCGGTGGAATCTCTTGTTGTAAGCGGGAATTCACGATCCGTGCTTAAATCCACCGGTCCGCGGACCGATACCCACCAAGACGTGATCCCCCTACCCCGGCTATTTCCAACCATTGAGAAATGGCAGAAGCAGTATACCAGCCGGAAGCTGTCTTCCGACCAGCTCGCCACAGTTTCCAATCAACTGCTTCAAAGCCACTGCGAGCGGATAGATGATGTGCTGCAGCGCTATCACATCAAGCAGACGGATCTGGTCACAGGAACGTTCTGCCCTGAATGCTCGGCTGTTCCAATGAGACGCATATATGGACGCTGGCTGTGCCCGCGGTGCGGCAGTGTTTCCCATCACGCCCACCATCCCGCGCTTGATGACTATTCCCTTTTGATCTCTCCCAGTATCACGAACCGCCAGGCCCGGCAGTTTCTCCACATTTTTTCCCAGGACGCAGCCAAACGACTGTTAAAATCATTAAATGGCGAATATAGTGGAAAAAATAAAGACAGACGCTACCTTATTCCTGTGTCGCCGATAAAATAATAATGGCGCCGATATTTCTGTTACAACCGCCGATAAAAACCGCGGAACCGCCGGTATTTTCTCAATAACAGCCGATATCTCCGCAACAGCCGACGATTTTACAGGTCATGCCGTTACATGTGTTAAAATAGCGGACAGTACAGATTCATCGAAAGAAAGGACCAACCGCTATGGCTGAGAAACAGAATAAGAACGCGCCGGTGCAGAAAAATGACGTGATCACCGCGACATTTGAGGATCTCACCCACGAAGGAGCAGGTGTCGCGAAAGTAGACGGGTACGCGCTTTTCGTCCCGTACGGACTCCCCGGCGAAACCGCGAAAATCAAGGTGCTCAAAACGAAAAAAGGATACGGCTTCGGCAAGGTGCTTGAACGGATCGAAGAAAGCAGCGACCGTACCGACGCCCCGTGCCCGATATACTACCAATGCGGCGGCTGCCAGCTGCAGCACATGACCTACGACGCGCAGCTCCGTTTCAAACACAAACAGGTGCAGGACGCCATCACCCGCATCGGCGGACTCGAGGAGGTTCCGGTTCACGCTGCCATCGGCATGGAAGACCCGTGGCGCTACCGCAACAAAGCCCAGGTCCCGGTAGGAAAACGTGATGACGGTCATCTAAAAGCAGGCTTTTTCCAGAAACGATCCCACCGCATCATGGATATGGAAAGCTGTATCATTCAGCAGGGCGCCAACGATGAAGCCGTCCAAATTGTAAAAAACATCGCGGATCACTATCATATCAAGGCGTACGATGAAGAATCGCACAGCGGCACGCTGCGTCATATCGTCACCCGTCAGGCCAATTCCACCGAGCAGCTCATGATCATTCTTGTGACCAACGGCCCGGATCTTCCGCACAAAAAAGACCTCATTCACGACATCCGCGAGACGATGCCGAATGTCACGTCGATCGTACACAATGTCAACAGCAGAAAGACGAATGTCATTTTCGGCGAAAAAACAGAGGTCATCTGGGGAGACGAATACATTTACGATTACATCGGCGATATCAAATTCGCGATCTCCGCACGCTCGTTTTACCAGGTGAACCCGGAGCAGACGAAAGCCCTCTACGACAAAGCGCTCGAATACGCCGATCTCCGCGGAAACGAAACCGTTATCGACGCCTACTGCGGCATCGGCACGATTTCTCTCTTTCTTGCACAAAATGCCCGCCATGTCTACGGCGTCGAAGCCATCCCGGAAGCCGTCACCGACGCCAAACGAAACGCGGAGCTGAACAAACTCGACGACATCACCACTTTCGCCGTCGGAGAAGCCGAAGAACTCGTTCCCTGGTGGCATCAAGCAAACGGCCTCCAGCCCGATGTCTTCGTCGTCGACCCGCCCCGCAAAGGCTGCGACGAAAAACTGCTTCAGACCATGATCGACATGCAGCCGGAAAAAATCGTCTACGTCTCCTGCAACCCGGCGACACTCGCCCGGGATCTTCAGATTCTCGAAGACGGCGGATATGAAACAAAAGAAGTGCAGCCGGTGGACATGTTTCCGCAGACGAATCACGTGGAGACCGTCACTAAATTAGTACGAACAGAGGAAAAGAGTTTGGGACAAAACCTTTAATAACTAAAAGATTCCGATCGATTCTCCCATGAATCGGTCGGAATTTTTATCCTCTTAATGGTTTTGTCCCAGACAGATTCTTTTTAAGATACTTTGTCGCCCCAGTATTATATATTATTGATTCTCATGGCAGGGACAAATCCCAATCGATTGGATACGTAACCATTTACATTTTTCAGTGACTCAACAACTGTCTCTTTTTTATTGAACATTCTTTCAGTGGGGCCGGCTACACTTATAGCAGCAATGGCCTTGCCGGTGTAATTGAAAATAGGGACTGCTATACACGTTAGTCCTGCTTCAGCCTCTTCATCGTCCATCGCATATCCATGATGCCTGACTTGACTTAATTCCTCCAAATAAGCTTGACGATCCGTGATCGTCCGTTCTGTGAATTGTGGCATTCCTTTTTCCGTTAACACCTGATCGACTTCTTCTATATAGAATGTTGACACAATTGCCTTCCCCAATCCAGTACAGTGAATGGGCTTTCTTGTACCTAGTTCAGCCGTAGTTCTAACAGACTGGTTCGCTTCCGCTTTGTATAAATAAACAACATCCCCTTTATCGTAAACGGCAAGGAATGCTGTTTCATTTAAATCTAATGCAAGCTGACGGAGGTAAGGAATAATAATATCTACTAAATTCCATTTTGTCAGGCTGGATACCCCTACTTCTATAGCTTTTAATCCTACCTGGTATTTCTCCTTTCCTTCTGCCTGTTCAATAAACCCTTTCACTCTTAGAGCTTCCATTATTCGGTGGGTGGTACTTTTAGCGATGCCAAGTTCTTGGGAAATCTCTGCAATACCAATTGGGGATCTTTTTGTAGAAATTAACTCAAGGATGGTTAAAGCTCTTTCAACAGCAGAATTTGTTTGCGTTCCTGACTTATGTTCAGTATTACTCATGATTCATCTCAACTCCTTCAGCTATCGGCAAAAAATGGAACGCTGTCTCTTTATTTAATGTTAAGTCCAACAACGTAGATAGTCAAATCTTAAATAGAATGATCCGATGTTGATTAGTTTGTAAGTTTTGAAATAAGATTAAAAAATTCCGAATTTTATATTGAAATATTAAAAATTGTTGTTAGAATAAAAAATATGGAACGTCGTTCCATTATATTTGTTTATTATTTTTGAATAGGGATGGTGATCTAATTATTGGAGAGATCGAAAATTAATACTGTAGTTGAATTGGAAATCGCATACAAGACTTGATAATTATCAATAGGAGGCTAGTCGATGAGTAATTCTGACGTTATTATTACAGATTGTGACCACGCTGATATTGAAATGGAATCCCAGCTTTTCCATCAAGCATCTGTGCCTTTTGAACTGAAGCAGTGTGGGATCGAGAAAGATCTAATTCAACAAGGAAAAGGAGCCAAGGTTTTTATTAACCAGTATGCCCCAATTACTGAAAACGTATTGAAAAACTTACCTGACCTATCGTTAGTCGTTCGATATGGCGTTGGGGTTAATAATGTGGACGTTGCAGCAGCTTCGGAACATAATGTACAGGTTTGCAATGTGCCTGACTATGGAATGAATGAAGTTGCCGATCATGCATTAGCTTTCATGTTAAACTTCACTAGAAAAATTAACGTGATGAATGAGTCAGTGCATCAAGGTGAATGGGAGTATCAGAAGAGCATCCCCATATTTCGTCATAGTGAACAAACTGTGGGAATAATCGGGCTTGGACGAATTGGTACGTCATTTGCCAAGAAAGTGGAAGCCATCGGCTGCAGCGTAATAGGATATGACCCAAAATATTTAGGAAAGAGCTCTGATTCCTTACCGGTGGATATAGAAATGGTTCGTTTGGAAGAGCTGTTAAAGAGATCAGATGTTGTATCCATCCATTGTCCTTTGGATGAAGCGTTTCATCTCATAGATGAAGAACAATTAAAGCTAATGAAGTCTTCAGCTTATTTGTTGAATGTATCCCGTGGAGGAATTATTAATGAAGATGCTTTAGATCAAGCTTTAATGGAGAAATGGATCGCAGGAGCAGGAGTTGATGTGGCAGAAAATGAACCACTTGATCCAGATCATAAACTTTTCAGACACGAGAATTTTATTTGTACGCCTCACATGGCCTGGTATTCTGAGCAGGCAGCTCTTGAATTAAAGCGCAAAGTGGCAGAAGAGTCCATCAGGTTTCTGAACAACGAGAAGGTACATTACCCGATTAACGAAATACAAAAAACAAGGAGCGTGTAAAAATGAAAAAATTTTCACTTGCTTTTGTAAACGCTTTCTTTTTAGGGGTTATCATGGTGGGCTGCGGCGGAGCGGAGGATACATCAGGAGCTCAGGAAACAGAAACATTAAAAGTTGCCTTTAATCAGCCGGAGGAACATCCTCAATTTCAAGCCATGGAAGAGTTTGGAGAAAAGATTTACGAGCGGACAGAGGGAGCTTACGAAGTAGAGGTATATCCTAATGAAACACTTGGAGCTCAACGTGAAACAGTAGAACTGACTCAATCAGGTACCATAGCAATGTCCATCGTAGCAGGGAGCCTGATGGAAAGCTTAAATGAAAATTTCGTTGTGTTCAACCTTCCATACGTATATGACTCAAAACAGCATCAAATGAGTGTACTCAATAATGAAGAAATTACTGGTGATATATATAAATCAATTGAAAATGAGGGCATTACGGTACTTGGAGCTTTTCACGGTGGAGTGAGGAATATTTATAACAAAGAAAAGCCAATAAATACACCGGAAGATCTTAATGGGATGAAGATTCGTGTGATGGAAAGTGATACGAATGTTCAAATGTTGGAAAAAATGGGCGGCGAGGGTACTCCCATGGGGCAAGGGGAAGTTTATACAGCCATTCAATCAGGAGTACTTGACGGTGGTGAGAATAATGAGTTGGTCTATAATAATTTAAAACATGTGGAAGTTGCTCCCTATTACAGCAGAACGCAGCATTTAATGGTTCCTGATTACTTAATCATCAATACAGATCTATTTAATGGAATGTCTGATGAGTACCAGGATATTTTTGAAGAAGAATTACAGGCAGCGATTGACATGTCCAGTAAACAGTTTGAGAAAGACGTTTCAACTGCTGAAGAAAAAGCAAAAGAGGTTGGTGCCCAGTTTAATGAAGTCGATATTAATGTTTTCCAGAAAAAAGTAAAACCTCTTATCGAGGAAAAATTGACGAATGATGTAACAAAGGATTTATATGAAAAAGTTCGTGACGCAGCAGAATAAATGGAGTGATGATGGAAAGTGGAATATATAAAAAAAACTATAGACAAGGTATTGGGAACTGTCTGTATCGGACTATTTGCCTTTCTTGTCATTCTAGTGACGTGGCAAGTATTCACTCGATTTGTCTTAAATAATCCCAGTGCTATTTCTGAGGAGTTGGCAAAATATTGTTTTGCATGGCTTGTACTATTTGGGGCTGCTTTTGTGTTCGGAGAAAACGGTCATATGGCCATTCTCATTATGAAGGACCAATTTCCAAAAAAGCTGAAAATGAGTGTTGAGGTGTTTATAGAAATTGTAAGCATTGTATTCGTGTTGCTAGCTTTAATAATCGGAGGGTATCTTGCAGCGAAGATTGCCTGGAATCAAATGTCAGCATCATTGCCTATTCCCGTGGGATACTTATACGCAGCTTTGCCTGTCAGTGGAGCGTTTATGATTTTCTATTGCCTCTACAATATAAATCTAATTCTAAAGAAAAGAAAACCTTTGGAACAGCTATAGGTCTTTAAGGAGGAATAGTTGTAATGGATGCTGCAATGATGGCTGCATTGATGCTAAGTATTGGCGTGACATTATTTTTAATGATAGGAGTGCCAATTAGTGTAAGTGTCGGTATGGCATCTGTGCTTGCTATGTTTGTGATTGTAAATGTGGATGATGGGTTATTGACTTCCGCACAGCAGATGTTTACCGGAATCAACTCCTTCACATTGCTGGCGATCCCCTTCTTCGTGCTAGCCGGAGGAATTATGAATAATGGAGGCATCGCTGCAAGACTGGTTAACTGTGCCAAAATTTTAAGCGGCAGAATGCCGGGATCACTGGCACACACCAATACTTTTGCTAATATGATGTTCGGTTCTATTAGCGGATCGGCCGTGGCTGCGGCAGCGGCCGTAGGCAGTACAATGTCACCGATGCAGGAAAAAGAAGGATATAAACGCGAATTCAGTGCTGCTGTAAATGTTGGTTCTGCTCCAACAGGTATGCTGATTCCCCCCAGTAATATTATGATTGTCTATTCATTAGTCAGTGGAGGAACATCTATTGCCGCTTTGTTTGTGGCCGGTTATATTCCAGGAATTCTATGGGGGCTTGGATGTATAGGAGTTGCCTTGGTCATAGCTAAAAAAAAAGGCTATAAGAGTCAAATTAATCTTACATTCAAACAAAAACTTTTCGTGTTTTTAGATTCGGTACCGAGCTTGTTACTCGTAGTTGTTGTTATCGGTGGAATTATTGGAGGAATATTTACGGCTACGGAAGCTTCTGCGATTGCTGTAGTTTATTCTCTTGTTCTGTCTTTCATTTATCGAACCATTAAAATAAAAGATTTACCGGCCATTTTATTGAATGCTGCCAGGACAACGTCCATCGTATTATTTTTGATTGCAGTGTCCTCTATCATGGCCTGGGTGATGTCTTTCACAAATATTCCTGGGCTAATAGCTGACACACTGCTCTCTTTAACAGAAAACATGATCATCATTCTATTAATCATGAATGTCATACTATTGCTAGTTGGTACCTTTATGGATCCGACTCCGGCCATTCTTATATTTACACCCATTTTTTTACCTATTGCCCAGAGCTTTGGTATAGACCCTGTGCATTTTGGGATCATTATGGTGTTTAACTTAAGTATTGGCACCATCACTCCGCCTGTAGGACCAGTCATTTTCGTTGGCTCTAAAGTAGCCGGACTCCCGATTGAAGGGATAGTAAAACCGTTACTCCCTTTTTTTGCGATGGCAATCGTCGTTTTACTGCTCGTTGTTTATATACCTTCCATTTCGTTAATGTTACCGGAAACATTTAATTTAATAAGCAGGTAATGAGTAATAGGAGGGAAATTATGGAATCTATTGTTTATGAAGGGCCCCAGACTGTATCATTCCGCGAGAAAAATGCTCCGCAAGCTGAAAAGGGAAAAGTGTTAATTAAAACTTGTTATGCAGGTATTTGTGGAAGTGATTTAAATATTTTCGCCGGGGCACACCCGAGAGCGCAGGCACCGGTTGTATTAGGTCATGAGTTTTCCGGAATTATTGAAGAAGGCCATTCTACACTTGTTAAAGGAACGGAAGTAACTGTCAATCCCTTGATGAAGTGCGGGAACTGTTATCCATGTCAAACAGGGCAAAGCCATGTTTGTGAGAATTTAAAGCTCATTGGAATAGACTGTGATGGAGGGATGGGAGAATACGTTACGGTTCCTGAAGAGAATGTAGTTAAGCTGCCGGAAAGTGTATCCTTGGCAGCTGGAGCGTTGATAGAGCCGGTTGCTGTTGCAGTTCACGCTGCGCGGCAAGGAAGGTATTTGCCCGGGGATAATGTCGTGATCTATGGAGCTGGAACGATCGGCCTCTGTGTAGCTTTAACATTAAAGGAGTACGGGGCGAATCAGATTACTGTGGTAGAACCTAATCATCATCGATTAAGAAAAGCAGATGAATTAGGTTTTTTAACAGTGAATCCTGCGGAGGATGATGTAAAAGAAGCAGTACTAAAGCTTACAGATTCTGTTGGTGCGGATTTTGTTTTTGACTGTGCAGGGCATCCATCTGTTTCAAGGGAGTTAACAGAAATTGTGAAAGTGAAGGGGCAGATCGTAGTAGTGGCTTCTTACAAAAAAAAGGAGGAGTTAAACCTGCTGCAGGGAATGTTTAAAGAGCTTTCGATTCAATTTGTCCGAGTGTATACAGAAAGGGATTTTTTAGCGGCAGCAACCCTGGCAGCCAATCAACCCGATTTTGAAAAGTTAATCACAAATATTTTAAGTCCTTCCGCGGCACAAAAAGGATTTGATTTATTAACTTCTAACACAGATGCCGTGAAGGTCATGTATAAATTCAAGTAAGGAGTTTTCTTATGAATCAGCTTTTTGATTTATCAGGAAAGACAGCAATAGTAACTGGAGGAAATCGTGGTCTGGGAAAAGGTATCGCATTAGGTTTGGCAGGTGCCGGAGCTGATATTGTGGTAATTGCAAGAAACGTTAAGGAAGACGTGTTAGAAGAGTTTCGGCATCAAGGAGTGAAAGCACTAGGAATTAATTATGATCTCAACCATATGGAAGAGTACGACGATTTAATTGATCAAATCATTAATGAATTTGGCAGAGTGGATATTTTAGTGAATAACGCGGGAGTACAAAAACGTCATCCCAGTGTATCATTTCCTAAAGAAGACTGGGACGTTGTGTTGAATATGAATACTACTTCCGTTTTTACCCTATGCCAGAAAGTTGGAAAGCTTATGATTGAACAGGGCAGGGGAAAAATTATTAATATGGCTTCTATGCTTTCTTTTCATGGAGGATTAACCGTTCCAGCGTATGCAGCCAGCAAAGGTGCTGTGATGCAATTTACAAAATCACTGGCCAATGAGTGGGCTGAATTAGGTCTAAATGTAAATTGTATTGCACCCGGCTATATGGCAACAGACATGAATACAGAGTTGATAAACGATGAAAAGCGAAATAAAGAGATTCTGGGACGTATCCCAGCTAAAAGATGGGGGGAGCCAAAGGATTTAGTTGGAGCCGCTGTATTTCTGGCATCAAGTGCATCTGATTATGTTCACGGTTTTACGCTGGCGGTTGATGGAGGATATTTAGGTCGATAATTTTTAAGAAAGGATGATTCAAAATGGAAATTAGATATGCTGCGAATCCTGAAGATTTTAATTATTATGATAACGAAAGAATCCGTAGAGACTTTCTTGTAGAGAATTTATTTTCACCAGGTGAACTCCAAATGGTTTATTCACATTATGATCGGCTGATTATTGGAGGAGCAATTCCGACCAACACACCTCTTTCTCTAGAGGATCAAAAAACATTGAAAACAGAATACTTCTTGGAAAGACGTGAAATAGGAATTATTAATATTTCTGGTGAATTGGGCAGGGTAACTGTTGATGGGGAGTCCTACGAGCTGCAGGAGCGTGATTGTTTATATGTTGGAAAAGCTAATAAACAAGTGACGTTGGAAAGTGTTAATTCCAATTCTCCAGCTGTCTTTTACTTGGTGTCAGCGACAGCACATAAGGAATACCCCATTCAGAAAATGGCTCTTAAAGATACAGAACAGAAGCATTTAGGTTCTGATGCTGCATCGAATAAACGTGACTTATGCAAATATATTCATGAAGACGGGATAAAAAGCTGCCAGTTGATGCTGGGAATGACCTTTATCGCCCCTAATAATATGTGGAATACAATGCCTCCTCATGTTCACGATCGTCGTATGGAAGCTTACTTGTACTTCGATATGGATGAAAACTCTAAAGTCTTTCACTTTATGGGGGAACCGGATAATACTCGAAAACTAGTGGTACAAAATAAGCAAGCTGTTTTATCGCCGCCATGGTCGATTCACTCCGGGGTTGGAACAAAGAATTACACATTTATCTGGGCTATGGCTGGAGAGAACTATACCTTTACCGATATGGATCCTGTGGATATCAATCAAATAAAATAGTTAAAGATGTTACATCTAAGAATTTGCTAAATCTTGATTTACCGGACTTTTGAAGAAAAGTAAAAAGCCTGACTGAACAAGTAGAGTGACCCAATAATATGAGACAGGAAAAAACACCCCCTATGTCGTATATAAAAGTAATCGACAATTTAGGAGGTGTTTTTCTTTATGGGTAAAAAAAGATTCTCTCCAGAAGAAATAAAACAACAAGTGATTCAAATGAAGCTGTCAGACGAATGGACCAATAAACAGATCATGGAGAAATTCGGGATGAAACAAAAAGGACAAATTAAAACCTGGATGAAATGGTACCGTAATGGTTAGCATCATAGGTTAGCACAACCAATTGGCAAGTAATACACGTATGGAAAAGGGCCGGACGATGATAGTGAATTCACTCAACTACGTCGAAAAGTGACCTATTATGAAATGCGGGATGAACTTTCGGGAAAGTACCAAGAGATCGAAAGGAAGTGGTACCAGAAGTTTTTGTAGAAGTGGTGGAAGCTTTTAAAGACCGTTTCACAGCGACAGACATCTGTCGATGCTTTGAGATTCCAAGATCCACTTATTACCGATGGAGAGCAGGTGTGAATCAAGAGATGCCGGAACTCCATCAATTAATCATTACTATTGCTTTGATAATGCCGCCCTTGAAGAATTCGGTCGCCACTCCGTTAAGAGCGACCCTGACATACGACCTTTTTCAAAATTAAATGAGGGGGAGCTTACTTTAGAGAAGTTTCAGGGATGTGCGGTTCAGATAAGAAAAAACAAAAAAGAAGCAGCCGATGACAAAAAATGTTACACAGAAAATAAAACTGCCAATGGTTGATCCATTCAGAAGGAAGAGGCTTAGAATGAAATGAATAACTCCTAAGAAAAGGGTAAGTATTGTATAAATGTTAAGAGATTTCTTCTTTATGATCGAAGAAAGGAGGCACAACAAATAAAAAATGCATAAAACCATTGCAAAGGGATATAAAGGCTTAAATTTTGCGGCATAAACAAACTGATCTAACATATTTATATCATCTCTGGACGTAATTTCTCCTCCAAATAAATGAGAAAAGAACGTGGAACGGTTCCACTCAAAAGAATCCACATAGAGTTCGCTGCCCTCATACCACGCAAATAACGCAGCGATAAACAATAGGGTAAAAACAATAATCATTTGTAGAACAATCTCAACCTCACGATTCCCACCTGCTTTTATCCCGTCCATGGTTTAGATTTATTTTTGAAGTATCGAACGGACCACATCTTTTAATTCCCCTTTTTCTACATTTGTGCCGCCTACATTAAACATAGCATCGCGATATATAAAGTAGTAACGATCTGCTATCTTAGGAGATTCTGTTGACTGAAAATAAAGTGTTACATTGTTAAGCGTTTCTTTCTCAAGTTCATTTTTGTCAATTCCTTCGGGCAGGTCTTTTTCATTGGGAAGCAAGACGGTATTTTGGGAGGTTTCTTCGTCTATAGTATCTGCTGAACTATTGGTTTCATCAGAATTCTCCATTGCGTTTCCTGCTTGTTGGTTGTTTTCACCGAATAATGCATAAGGGTTTAAAAGGAAAATACCTGCCACAATAACGATAATACCAGCGGGTAACGTTTTGTTTGGTTTCAACATAAAAACTCCTTTATATGTACCTGCCTGTATGTATTAGGAGAGAACTTGAATTGAAAAAAATGGGAGCGTATTTTTTACAAAATCATACAAAATAACGCGTTGAAAGTCAATACATATATTGAAAAGTTCAAATATGCTGTGGGAACGAGAATGCAAGGAGGCAGCAAATTAGTTTTTTCTGCATTTGTCAGGAAAAAGAATAAATTATTATAATATACATTGAAAATCAATGCATTGTTTTGTATAGTATTAACTGTGAGGTGAAAATCAGTGACTAACTATTCGAAAGCTTTTTTGGACATCATCATTTTATCAGTTTTGACTGAAAGGGACTCCTACGGCTATGACATTATCAAGCAGGTAAAAGAAACGAGTGAGGGGTATTTCGAAGTCGGGGAGGGGACGTTATATCCATCGCTGAAACGAATGGAGAAAAAGGGGTACATCTCCTCCTATTACGAAAACATTGGACAGAGGAAACGCAAATATTATACGATCACCGAAAACGGGCGCGTCTATCTGGATGAAATGCTTCAAGTGCGCCGCAGAGAAAATTCCTTATTGGACCGTCTCTCCAGTAATACAGGGGGAGCATTCTCGTGATGAATACGCAGAAGACGGTAAAAGAACAATTGCGTCGATTCAATCTGCCTTCAGACCGTAGAGAAGAACTAATCATTGAGTACACCGATCATGTGACAACATTGAAGGAAGCCTATGCGGCCGAAGGGATGGAAGAACAGGAAGCATGGAACAAAGCGAGGAAAACATTCGGAGGGGTGAAGGCAATGACTGCCTGGCATGAACGGCCGGCGATCCAGTTTTTCTTCTGTTTTCTCATCTACCTGCTCAGCTATATGCTGACCTACGTAGTTACGCACACCTACGTAAGCATGCCTTTTCATACAGAAGGGAATCTTATGGCCGTTATGCCCGCGCTAGTGACAGGGCTGTTTTTTATGGTCATCACGAAAAACGGCGGCTCTTTCAAGAAGTTGTTTCTGGTGTGTATGGTTCCTTTATTTGTGTTGGAAAAAATCCTGGCGCCGTTCGCGCGTTATATCTCGTTGCACATACATGGATCTGTTTATGAATTCTCTTCTTTTGAACAGGCAGCAGGCTTTCCAAAAGAAGATTATATGTACTATTTGATGCATGGTGAAGTCGGCGGTCTTGATTTCTACAGTTCGTATTACCTGATATCCAGTGCCATCATTCTGTTTCTGCTTTACACGTTTTTTAAATCACTGCATCACATCACTTGGGATCAGCACTTAAGAATCGGTTTGTCTGTAAATATTCTCGTCATTTTACTCATCATGGGGGCGGCTGCGTATGATGACAGATTCATAGGATTCGACCGCCAGTATGCGGATGTTCTGATGTGGCTTGGGATCCTTCTTCTTCTTTTTGACTTCGGCCTTTGCGGTCATTATTACGTGAAACAACGGCAGGAGCCGGGCTCGTCTTCTTCGTAAAAATTGATAGATGGTATAGAAGCCAAATCAATGATTTCTGTTTCCATTTACGTTAGTATAGTGGATGAAACGTTGAGGAAAGGATGATGAACATGCAGCGCTATCTGTATGCGTATAAAAATCTTTCAACCGGAGTGGAGAGCACATTCAGCATCCCTGCGGGTTCCGAAGAAGAGGCAGCCGGAGCGATCCGGGAGGCCGTAGCTGATATGGAATTCGCCGAGGAAGAAGAAATTGAAATCCAGCATTTTATAAAAGTGGTCTCCACACAGGATCATCATTTTGAATGCGAGAGCTGTACTTAAAACACATAGAGAAAGCTCGTTCCCACTATAAAAAATGCATGGAGGCGGTCACTGGTTTGTGCCCATCGTTTCGGGCATTAACCTATGATTTCCGCCTCACAACAATTCTACGTTTTCATTCCTTTATTCATTTCTCGTTTTTCTCCATTTATTGAACAGAAACTGCAGTCCTTTTATGATGCTGTAGATGATTAAAATATTGAATGCAAAATTAGCTACTTGGAAAAGAAAACCATGATTATCATTTATCAAAACCGGCCAAAATACCTCGTTCTCTAATTTTAGATGATGGAAAAATAAGAAAGGGATGGGCCAGCCATATTCGTAATCACCTGAGCCCTCCACACTATATTGGCTTGGAAAAATTAAAGTGAACACAGTAATGATAAGTCCGCATAGAAATGGCTTATTTAAGAATTTTATTAACAAGGCATCTTTGTTCTGTTTAATAAGTACCACCTTTTCTTCCCCTTCTTTTCATGACGATATAACTTATGAAAACAAAAGCCAGAGCCGATATGATTCCTCCCCGGAGAAGCTGGAGGATATATTCCCCGGCAGGGACTGTGGTGACCTCCTTGACGGTTGCGGAGGGCCCCCGTGGATTCTTTTTCCACATGTTTATAAGGGGTGAAAAGAATCATCATACATAAACCAATGACAAAACCATAAAGTCCTCTTTTTACCAAAAGCTGTTCCAATTTAGTGACACACTCCTTTGAAATGTCCCTTACTATCTGGAAATGATATCATAAAAATGGATATCATTTTAAAGTAAATGTTTGAGGGGGGAATTTCTGATGTCGAATGAATATAAAACGAAACATAAGGATATGGACATTCTGGAGCTGTTGTATTATAAAGATATGGACACCCGTGAACTGGCCAGGTGTATTCGGCTGAAAACGATGAATCCAACGGAACTGGAAGAACGGACCCTGTATGCCATTCTCCAAAGGCTGGAAGACAAAAACCGGGTGCGGTCGTATTGGAGAAGTGCCAGTAGTGCAGGCAGAGCGGAAACGTATTATACGTTGACCAGCAAAGGACAGAAGAGTCTTCGCAGGAACAAGAAAGACGGAAGCCTGATTAGAGAATTGGCGGGAGGCTTATTCGGAGGAGGGGTGGATCTGTAAGACAAATCATATCTCTCACGTATGGAGCTCTAATCTATGTTAATTTCAATCATATTTTGATCTATTTGCAGTCGTTCTTTCAAACGATCTTCCACCTCGATAAGAATTTGATCTTCATTCATTTCATCTGTTTGAAAGGTATAAATGATGCTGGTTACGGCTCCGCCTGCCGGCGCACTTTGTTCATAAGAGGAAGGGGATACCTGTATTTGTTCGTGAAAACCATCCAGGTCTCCCTGGTTATGTAAATCATGTGGTAAAAGAGGGAACTCGGGCTGCCGTTCCACCAGTCGGATGTCAATTTCCTCTGCAGGTAATGAAATTTCATCCTCCCAATTCTCATATTCCTTGAGAGCTTTACCGTTGATGCTCATCTTATATGTCCATTGGGCTTCTGCAATGTCTATAAGCTGATTTTGATTTAAGATCTCTTCCAGTGTCGTGCCGAATCTTTGGTAGTCAGAGATTTCTGTTTTCAGTAATTCGATTTCTTCCTGTAACGATTCTATTTTTTCTTGCTGCTCCTCTGCGCCTTTGTGCTCAACGGAATCCTCCGCTTCTTGTGGACTGTCTGCATGTTGGGCTGATTGGTCTACACATCCCGTTATCAGTACGGTGACTATGAATAGAAATATTCTTTTCATTATTCTCCTCCTTGAAATTTCATTATAACTCAAACTCTCTTTCTAAAGGGACACAATCATTGCCACTTCCCAAAAATTTTAACGATATTTTTCCCGGAAACATGCGGTTTTTTATTAATCTATTTGTCTGACAAAAAAATGATTTATAAAATGACATTGACGGTTATGTCTATTTGTCTTACAATTTGAATTGTCAAAACAAACAAATAATTAATTCTTGCTGTATACTTGAAAAGAAAGGAGGGCGGTCGACATTGGAACGAAACACGGAATCTTTAAAGATGAAGTCAGTGAAACGAAACACGTTAGCGCAGCAGGTCATCGAACAAATCATTGATTTACTTATGAGCGGAAAGCTGGAAGCCGGTGACAAGCTTCCATCGGAAATGGAACTTATGGATATGTTATACGTCAGCCGGCCGGTGTTACGTGAAGCGCTGAGTTCGTTAGAGACACTGGGAGTGATTCACCGTAAAACAAAAGAAGGCACGTTCTTTTCCGACAAGGTGGGAAGTGAACCTTACCGGCTCATGCTGGCATTATCCGTCAATGACATCGAAGCCATTATCGAAACGCGGTTCTCCCAGGAGCTGGGCCTCGTTTCTCTTGCTGCCGAGAAAATGTCGGAACTGGAGTTAAAGAAGCTGAAAGAAAACATTGAGCGGATGGAAAACACAGACGAGAACTATCTGGAGATCGACCGGGAATTCCACCGCATTATTGCGTTTAATGCAACGAATTCCATTACCGAAGGTTTAATTGATCCTCTGCTGAACATGTACGACAAGACGCTGGAAAACATCGCTCTGGAAGATCGGAACAAGATGATTACGGTGCAGCAGCATAAAGATATTTATCATGCGCTGGAGAAAAGAGATCCGATAGAAGCCTATATCAGCATGTACCGGCATCTTGATCATGTCAGAAAGCGCCTGACCCGTCCCGGAACAGGTGAAATTCAAACTCGAAAGGATTCAGTAGAATGACAAACAGACAGCCTCCCACAGGAATTTCAGGGTTTCCTGTTACGCCGTTTAATGAAAACGGTAACATGGATGAAAAAGCACTGATGGCTAATATAGAATTTTTACTTGAAGAAGGATTGGAGTCTATTTTCGTTGCCTGCGGGGCCGGTGAATTTCATAACCTCAGCAATGAAGAATACGACTCTATGGTTCAGACCGCCGTCTCTGTCGTTGGCGGCAGAGTCCCGGTATACACCGGCGTCGGCGGTAATATAACAGAGGCGCTGCAAAAAGCGGAGATATCACAAAAGCACGGTGCGGATGGATACCTGATTATGCCGCCGTACTTGATCGAAGGCGAACAGGAAGGAATGTATGAGTATTACAGAGCCGTCGTCACAAGCACGGACCTAAACGCGATCCTTTATCAACGGGCGAATGCAGTATTGACATTGGAAACATTAAAAAAATTATTAATATTCCCTCAAATCGTCGGGTTGAAGGACGGTATCGGAAACCTGGAGGCAAATATTGAATTTACGCAGGAAATCGGGGACCGCCTGGGATGGTTGAACGGTATGCCGATGGCAGAGGTGACGATGCCGGCTTATCTGCCGCTCGGGTATAACTGTTATTCCTCTGCGATCTCCAATTACATTCCGCATATTTCAAGAACGTTCTATGAAGCATTGAAACATGGTGATCAGGAAACGGTAAACGACATCTATCAGGAAGTTATACTGCCTATCAACCGTATTAGAAGAAAAAGAAAAGGCTACGCTGTAGCGCTGATTAAAGCAGGAATGGAAATTGTCGGACTTCCGGTTAAAAATACGGTAAGGCCGCCGGTCGTACCGGTAGAACAAGAACACTATGAAGAATTGAAACAAATTCTGCGATCTGCACTTGAGAAATATCCGCCAAACAGAAAAGTATCTATTTAGTGCATGTGAAGTAAAATTATTCTTAATTTGGAGGATTTTATCATGACCGTCAGAACTCAAAGCAGCATTCGTTTTTCCAACTACATTAATGGAAAATGGGTACCTTCCAGCACAAAGGAAGTCAGGACAAATATAAACCCGGCTGATACGGACGATGTGGTTGGAGAAATTCAGAAGTCTTCAGGAGAAGACCTAAATCAAGCCGCAGCGGCGGCAAAGTCAGCGAAAAAGAACTGGAAAGCATTAGCGGGAGCAGAAAGAGGCGCCTATCTTTATAAGACAGCTGACATTCTGGAAAGGCGCCTGGAAGAAATAGCTGAATGCATGACGAGAGAAATGGGAAAAACGCTTCCCGAAGCGAAAGGGGAAACAGGCCGGGGTGTTGCGATACTGCGCTACTACGCGGGAGAAGGAATGAGAAAAGAGGGGGACGTCATCCCATCTACAGACCGTGATGCGTTGATGTATACAACGAGAGACCCGTTAGGGGTAGTGGGTGTCATCACCCCCTGGAACTTCCCGGTTGCTATTCCTATGTGGAAGACAGCTCCTGCTTTAATCTATGGAAATACGGTTGTCTTAAAGCCGGCTTCAGAGGCTGCTGTCACATGCGCGAAGTTGTTTGAATGTTTTGAAGAAGCGGGGCTGCCCGAAGGGGTTGTCAACATGGTAACAGGATCAGGATCTGTCATCGGCGGGGGAATCGCAGAACACCCTGACGTGAACGGCATCACGTTCACCGGTTCCAACACGGTTGGAAAAAGCATCGGGCAGACGGCACTGGCTCGCGGCGCGAAGTATCAGCTGGAAATGGGAGGTAAAAACCCGGTCATTGTTTCTGCCGATGCGGACCTTGACCTTGCGGTGGATGCGACAATCAGCGGCGGCCTTCGTTCCACGGGTCAAAAATGTACCGCCACAAGCCGTGTTATTGTACAAAGCGACGTCTACGAAACATTTAAGGAAAAGCTCGTTGCAAAAGTAAAAGACATCAAAATCGGTAATGGATTGAACGACGGCGTCTGGATGGGGCCGAGCGCAAGTGAATCGCAGTTAAACACCGTTCTTTCCTATATTGAAAAAGGAAAGGAAGAAGCCACGCTGATCTGCGGCGGACAGAGACTGACAGGTGATCCATATGATAAAGGGTATTTTGTGGAGCCGACAGTGTTTGAGGATGTTTCATCCGATGCGGTAATTGCCCAGGAAGAAATTTTCGGTCCGGTTCTGGCCTTAATGAAAGCGGACCATCTGGAAGAAGCACTCGAGGTTGCAAATGACGTGGAATACGGGCTGAGTGCCTCCATTTTCACCACTAACATTCAAAAAATGCTTTCCTTTGTGAATGAGATGGATGCCGGGCTGGTACGTATTAACGCTGAAAGTGCAGGAGTGGAACTGCAGGCTCCGTTTGGCGGGATGAAACAATCCAGTTCTCATTCCCGCGAGCAGGGAGAAGCGGCAAAAGAATTCTTCACTAATATAAAAACGGTATTCGTGAAGTAAAAGGGGGGAGGATCTCCCCTCTTTACCTCACCTAACGAAAGCAAAGGGGGGGCTGTATTGTTTTATAGCACTTATTGAAAGCGTTTTTATACATTTGAAGGAATGGCGGACGGTGTTAGTGGTGTTGGTAACTAAAATAAGGAAAGATGAGGTGTACGTATGAAAAAAGTGTGGATGTTTTTATTGGCAGCTCTTCTAGGTATCTTTTTAGTGGCATGCGGCAGCGGGGAATCGGAGGAAACGGGAGAAACGACAGGGTCCGGGGAACAATCTGACAGCTCCGGGGAAGAAGCTTCGGGATCCGACGGTGAAGGTGTGGATCTTTCGAGAATCAGGGTAGTGATCGGATCCACCTCTACCGGCGGCGATACGTATCAAAATGCGGAAGCGGTATCCAGATATTTAGAGGATGATTTAGGAACGAATATGAAAGTGGATGCGATCGGCGGCGCTAAAGCTTTTAATGAACTTAGCAGTGCAAAGGATGACGGAAGTACGGTTATGTTCTTCCATGATATGGCGTATCTAGGGGTGGAGTACGGCAGCTTTAACGAGGACTATGCGCTGGAAAACTGGAAACTTGGACCAGTTGTTTCCATCAACCCCGGGAATGCCTTTTTAACAAAGGCGGATGCCCCTTACGATACGATGGCTGAATCAGCGGAATGGCTGGAAGAAAACCCGGATGAAACGATTTCGGTTGCCGTTCAGGCTGGCGGGGTTTCAGAAATTGTGTTTGATGGATACTACCTCTGGGTTGAAGAGGAATTTGGTACAGACGTTTCCGACCGGATCAAAGCTTATGTAACCGGCTCCCAAAAAGATAAGGACCAGGCGCTGTGGGATGGAAACGCGGATATTATTCACGGTTCCATTGGTGCCAATAACGAGTATACAAAAGACGGTGTGGAATCAGATATTAAGATGAAATTCCTTGGCATTACAGCGAGTGAAAGAGTGGAAGGATATGACATCCCCACATTTGCCGAACAGGGAATTACCGTAAACGGCGAAGAGTTTACGTTTGATAAGGAATTCTTCTTTATCCTGCCTGAGAATGTAGACGCAAACTTTGCGTCGACGCTGGATCAAGCGGTGAAAGATGTAATGGATAATTCCAACTACAAAGAAGATTTAAGCAAAAACGCGTATATTACAAACTACATTTCAGCGGAAGAGTCCACCGACTACCTGATGGAAAAAAGAGAAAAAATGCGTACAATCATTGAGCAGGCACCAAGTCTGGATGAAATAACCAATTAATGTTCAACACAACGGGGCGCCCGAAAAAAGGGCAGCCCCTTTCCTTCAAAAGATGTAACGACTGATAGAAAGAGGGTGAAGATTTGAAAGACCTCTTTACCATTGAACTGCAATTTAGTGAAAATCATCTCATTTTTCCCAGGATTATTTTAACGATTCTCATCGTTTTAGGAGTCCTGCTGGTGCTGCAGACCATCATTCAGAAAGTGAAGTCAGGAAGGTTAAAGAAATGGGATTTCACGTTTTTCGAAAAAAATTATGACAAACTAAAATTTTACGGAACGATCGTCCTTCTCCTTGCCTACGGATTAAGTCTTGAAGCGCTCGGGTTTGTCGCTTCAAGTATCATCTTTATGTTCCTTATCACGCTATTATTTTTAGGACATGTGAAAGGAAAAGCGATACTTATTTCCCTGATCAACTCGGTGGCGACGACGATCATTATCTGGTTTGTTTTTGGTCAGATGTTCGATATTACTTTACCGTAAGGAGGTGAATTCCCGTGTTTTTTATGGAAATACTTACACCGATGTCCATCCTTTTATGCATCCTGGGCGTGTTTATCGGCATTATTTTCGGATCGATTCCGGGAATGACAGCAACGATGGCCATTGCTATTTTTTTACCGTTGACGTATGCCATCGATATGATAAACTCCATCGGTTTATTGATCGGCTTATATGTAGGAGGGATCAGCGGCGGCCTGGTCCCGGCTATCTTATTAAACATCCCCGGAACCCCGTCGTCCCTTTGTACAACCTTTGACGGCTATCCGATGACGCAGAACGGGGAAGGGGAAAAAGCGCTGAAAGTCGGCATTACAGCCTCTATCATAGGCGGTTTTTTCAGTTTAACCATATTATATTTCTTTGCCCCTCTTCTTGCATCTATTGCGATTGATTTTTCATCCGTCGATAAGTTTTTAATTATTCTCTTTGCCCTCACGATCATTGCTTCCATTTCTAAAGGAAGTTTACTTGGTGGAGTGTTCAGCGGCGTCTTAGGTATTTTTGTGAGCTTAATTGGGACATTCAGCGACAACAACCAAATACGGCTCGTTCCCCCGGGGCTGGAAGAACAGTTAATTTACGGGTTTTCCCTCCTTCCTGTTTTAATCGGTTTATTCGCCATCGGTCAAATTTTAAAAGAGTCGGAAGAAGGGATGAAAGCAGCCCCGCACCAGAACATTGATCTGCAGAAGGGGAAAACAAGCACATTCTCCTTTACGTTGTTCAACGGCCAGATCGTGAATGTGATTCGTTCATCCGTTCTCGGAACGTTTGTCGGAATGCTGCCGGGTGTCGGCGGCAGTGCGGCTTCCATAACCGCGTATTCACAGGCCAAAAGTTTTTCCAAAAAACCGGAGAAGTTCGGCAAGGGTGAACCGGAAGGGCTTATTGCAAGTGAATCCGGTAATAATGGATTGATCGGCGGCGCATTGATTCCGTTACTTTCTCTGGGGATTCCCGGCGACAGTACGACAGCGATCCTTGTGGGGGCCTTTTTGCTGCAGGGGATTGAGATCGGTCCATTGTTCATCCCTACGAATCAGGAATTGTGGAGCGGCATTGTATATGCGCTGATTGTTGCAAACATTGCCATGTTCCTGTTTATGTTTTTTTCGATTAAATACTTTGCAAAGATCGTGTTTATTCCCAAGTACATTATTTTTCCCATTATCATCACCATGTGTGTGGTCGGCTCCTATGCGATCAATAACGGGGTTATGTTTGATGTATGGACCCTGCTGCTGTTTGGGCTGCTTGGATATGTTTTTATGAAAATCGGTATTCAGATTCCTCCTTTTCTCATCGGTTTTATTTTAGGAGGGCAGGCAGAAAAGTATTTTATTGACAGCTTAAAAGGCAGTAACGGGGATTTAACCACTTTCTTTACAAATGGCCCGATAGCGATTGTGTTATGGATTTTGATCATTGTCGTGCTTACGTATGCGGTTATGGATCACCGCAGATCGAAAAAAGCTGATCAGCAGGAGGCAGCATGATAAACGACCCGTATGTGGAAAAGAAGGAGTAGATATAGAATGGAATCCGTTATAAAAACCGGTAACAGCACGCCATCCATTGTTGATTTGTCTGTCTATACCGTTGCCGGACATGACAGTATGCTATTGAATTTGAGCGGGGCGCACAGTCCGTATTTCACCAGAAACGTTGTGATTTTAAAGGACAGCAGTGGAAACACAGGGGTTGGAGAAGTCCCTGGAGGAGAAGACATCCGGAAAACGATAGAGGATTCGAAACCCCTGTTGGTGGGGGAGACGATTGGAAACTATAAAAACATAGTAAAGCATGTGAGAGAAACATTTGCTGAGCGCGATGCCTCCGGTCGTGGATCGCAGACGTTTGATCTACGGGTTACCATTCATGCGGTTACCGCACTGGAAGCAGCATTATTGGATGTATTGGGGAAATTTCTGGACGTTCCCGCTGCAGCTTTGCTCGGTGACGGGCAGCAGAGAAAAGAAGTGGAGACACTGGGGTATTTATTCTATATCGGGGACCGTAACAAAACGGACCTGCCGTATGTAAGTGATCCGGATGCCGCGGATGACTGGTTCCGCCTGCGTCATGAAGAAGCATTGACTCCGGAAGCGATTGTCCGGCTGGCCGAAGCGGCTTATGAGCGGTACGGGTTCCGCGATTTTAAGCTGAAGGGCGGAGTACTGCACGGCGAAGAAGAGATGGAAGCTGTGACGGCGTTAGCTGAACGGTTTCCCGATGCACGTATCACGCTGGATCCGAACGGCGCATGGTCCTTAAACGAAGCGGTTCACTTATGCAGGGATAAGCATCAGGTCCTTGCCTACGCAGAAGATCCTTGTAATGCTGAAGATGGTTTCTCGGCCCGCGAAGTGATGGCTGAATTCAGAAAAGCCACCGGTATGCCGACAGCGACGAATATGATTGCCACCGACTGGCGCCAGATGAGTCACGCTGTGCAGTTACACGCAGTGGATATTCCGCTGGCTGATCCTCATTTCTGGACGATGCGCGGATCGGTCCGTGTCGCGCAGATGTGCCATGATTTCGGCCTGACGTGGGGATCCCATTCCAATAATCACTTTGATATTTCCTTAGCGATGTTTACGCACGTGGCGGCCGCAGCTCCCGGGGAAATAACGGCCATTGATACGCACTGGATCTGGCAGGACGGCCAGCGCTTAACGAAGGAACCATTTACCATTAAAGACGGAAAAATCACCCTTCCGGAAAAGCCGGGACTCGGGATTGAAGTCGATATGGAGAAGATTGAAGCTGCACACGAGTTATATAAAAAAGAAGGACTTGGAGCAAGAGACGACTCCGTTGCGATACAATACCTCATCCCCGATTGGACTTTTGATAACAAACGTCCATGTCTTGTACGGTAAACGTCCTGCTTTGGAAGATGAATCCACCCGGTATGATACCTGGGTGGATGTTTTATGAATGACTGCTCTATGTTCAGAAATTGAAGATACATAACACCCTGTCCATTTCTTAGAGGAATTAAAATGAAGAAATAAACAGATATTCTGTAAAGAATTCGTAAAGCTTCGTTAAAGGGTATCAAACGTTCAGATTTCCCTATATGCACTGTTTGAAGAAATGTTTACCTTTCATTAGAATGTAAAGGTGTTCAATAACAGATAATAAGACAAGATTCGATTTTCTACAGCATAGAAGGAGAGATCGTACAGGATGTTTGATTTCAATTGGAAAAAGCTTATGGCTGTGACAGGATTATCGTTTACGCTTGTGGCAGCCGGGTGTGGTCAGGAAGATACGGAAAATGAATCAGAAGGCGGCGGCAATGACGAAAGTTCAGGAGACGGCGGCAGTGAAGAGAGTGAATCCACCGCCGGTGTCGGAGAAAAGGTAGACTATACAATTATTGGTATCGAGCCTGGAGCCGGGGTCACCGAATCCACCAATAACGCGTTATCCGAATATGATAATCTTGCCGGCTGGGAACATAAGACTTCTTCAACAGCAGCGATGTTGTCGGAGTTGGGCACAGCCTATGAGAATGAGGAGCCGATCGTTATTGTCGGATGGTCCCCGCACTATAAGTTCGCCCAGTATGATCTGAAGTATCTGGAAGATCCGCAGGGTGTTTACGGGGAAGAAGAAGTGATTAAAACCATCGCAAGAAAAGGACTGGAAGAGGATAAGCCGGGTGCCTTTACCATTATAGACAGATTTAAGTGGACTCTGGAAGACTCGGAATCGTTCCTCCTCGACGCCCAGGAAAGTGAGATAAGCGAAGTAGCCCAGAAGTGGGTGGATAACAATCAGGACACTGTAGATAAATGGATTGACGGTGTCGAATCGGCTGACGGTACTTCTGTGGAGCTCGCTCTCACCCCTTGGGACTCCGAACGTGCATCTTCCGAAGTCCTGAAACTGGCACTGGAACAGAAAGGATACGATGTGACTCTCACACCTGCCGATCCATCGGTTGTGTTTGAAGCCGTTGCCGACGGGGATGCAGATGCATCGACAGCGGCCTGGATGCCGAACACACATGCCAGCTTCTATGAAAAGCACGAAAGCGATATTGTAGATCTTGGTCCGAACCTCGAGGGCGCCAAAACAGGACTCGCCGTACCAACGTATATGGACATTGATTCCATCGAGGACCTTGAACCTGCAGAGTAAAAGCATAGTATCGAAAAAACCTCCACGCCGTGTCAGATGCGGTGGGGAGGTTTTTTCAGGCCATTCCTTCGTTCGCAGCTTCCACAGCTTGAAAAAGATTGTCTTCATATCCAGAATGGAGAAAGGGAATAGTAGAACAACACAGTTTTATATGACGGAAAGGAGAGGCATGGCATGTATGAAAAGGAACTTACCGTGGATGCGTTAATCAACGGAGAGATAATAAAAGCAGATTCCTATGAGGCACGGGAGAATCCTGCACATCCAACGCAGACGGCGGGGTTCTCTCCCGTTAATACGAGAAAGGACGCCATCCGCGCCATTGATGCGGCAGATGACGCATTTATCGATTGGACGAACCGGGCGGTGGAGGACCGGATCGAGCGGATGAGAAAAGCGATTCAGAAAATCAAAGACCGCACTCCGGAGATCAAGGAGCTGTTATCGAGGGAACATGGGAAGCCGTTGTATGATGCGGAAGGCGAAATCGGCGTGTCGCTCGCGTGGATGGAATTCGCGTGTGATAACATACAGGAAGTACTGAAAAGCGAAGTGAACGAAGACGAAAACGGCAGAACCATCATTGCCCGGGACGGCATCGGTGTCGTCTCCGCCATTTCTCCGTGGAACTACCCGTTAGCCCTTTCTACGATAAAAGTAGCGCCGGCTCTGCTCGCGGGCAACACGATGGTGCTCAAGCCGAGTCCTTACGCGCCGCTTGCGGTGACCAAGGTTACGGAAATGATTGCCGAAGAAATGCCGGACGGGGTGCTGAACCTCGTTCACGGGGATGCCGATGTCGGGAAGGAATTAACTTCGAACGCCAAGGTCGCTAAAATTGCGTTCACGGGAGGCACCGAAACAGCGAAACACATCATGAAAGCGGCCGCCGACACGATCAAGAATCTGACGCTCGAATTAGGCGGAAATGATGCCGCGGTCGTGCTGAGCGATTTTGATGTGAACGATGAGCGGGCGATGCGGCGCATGGTCATTTCCAACTTTCTCACCGCTGGTCAGATCTGCATGATCGCCAAGCGGATCTATGTGGACCGCTCGATTTACGATCAATTTGTCGAAAAATACAAAGAAGCGGCCGATCAATGGATCCGGGTCGGTGATCCGTTTAACGAAAACGTTACGATCGGACCGGTCAACAACAAGCAGCAGGTCGATCACGTGCAGAACCTGGTGGATCAGGCAGCGGATAAAGGAGCCGAAGTCATCAAGCTTGGCACCATTCTCGATGAGGATGTATTCAACGAAGGGTATTTTATGCAGCCAACGCTGGTTCTCGGCGTGGATTATGATGATCCGATCGTGGAAAAAGAACAGTTCGGACCAACCGTTCCGATTCTGCCGTTCGACGGGGATGAACACGGCATTGAGCTCGCAAACAACAGCATTTACGGCCTGACGAGCTCGGTGTGGGGAGAAGAAGACCACGCCGTGAAAGTAGCGCGCCGTATCCAGGCCGGCACGACGATGATCAACACCGCCGCCGTCCAGGGCCTCGATGTGCGTTATCCTTTCGGCGGTGTCAAACAATCCGGCATCGGCCGTGAATACGGTAAAGAAGGCCTGCTTGCTTACACCGACACCCACGTCATCAACATCCCAAACAACGGCGACCTGCCGTACATCCCGGAATAACCTGGGAAAAAGAAAGCGCTCCTGTGCTGGACAAGCACAGGAGTTTTTTTAAGAGGAGGAATGCGACCGGTATCCTGCAGGGATAGCTTGAACGACGAATACAGCTTAGTATGAATCGTTTTCAGCGAAAAAACAGAAGAATCAACTGTCACAGCGGAGGGGAGACTTGGCCTTCATGATGCGCTGCAGCATTTTCGTCTCCATACGATGAGGAAAATGGCGGTGATCGGCGTCATTGCATTGATTCCTATTTACATCGTATTCCACCTGCAGTTTGCGATGGGAGTAATAGGTACGGCTGCCATCACTCTTTTGGGTGAAACGGCGGGTATGCTTACAGGATGGATGATCATAAGATATAAATTTAAAAGACAGAATCAAAGCAATCCCATGATGGAAGACGGGGTAACGTACATATTCCAGCAGGACGGCTTTCATGAAAGGAGGTCGAAGGAGCAGGCCTTTATGAATGGCGCCGGCTCCGCGGGATACATGAGCGCCGTGACTTTTTTCAGTTATACCTTACGAAGGAGCGGGCTGTTGTCGTGCCGAAACATTTCTTCGCAGGCGAAACCGATGTACAGCAATTCCGGGACATCCTCCGTCATCAGAAAGAATTGCTGAACGTCAGGATGCGCTGACATTCCCCCTTTCGCAGCCTGTTACTCTCCGAGTTGTCTCCGCCGTATAATATCCATGCTTTCCATTAACCAGAAGATATAATTCTCCTCACGGGAAACGGCTTTGGTTAAGACAAAATAATGTCCCAATTCATCGGCATCCAAATCCACAGGACCGTTTTCCTCCCCGAAGTAATAAGCATACTGTTCTCTCAACATGTTTAATTTATCGGTGCGCAGGTTTAATTGATGTTCAAACAACGCAAGAAGATCTGCGGAGGGGATGTCTTTCAGAAAATAAAGCCGCAGCGCGAACACATCTTTTTCCGTTTCGAGATGATCATCTTGGGTCAAAAGCCACGTGTGCAGATCATCTTTTCCTTGCTCCGTTAAGGTGTACATCTTCTTTTCGAGTTTCTCTCCCGACAACTCTATGTAGGAAGAAATCAGCTCTTCCTCCAGCAGCTTCTTCAATTCCGTGTAGATCTGGCTGTGCTTGGCACTCCAGAACTGCCCAATCGCCTGTTTGAAGTCAGATGTAATATCATATCCACTTTTGTCATTTTTTCTCAAAAGTCCTAAAATAGCGTACTTCAGCACTCTGCGGGCCGCCATGAATATCTCTCCGTATCTACTAGTATTGACGGTATTATACCACAGGTGTACAATAAATCATGTAAAATTAAACATGTATATATTAACATACTTTAAGTTACAAAGGAGAATGCAGTCAATGAAAGATCTTAACGAGTTTCTCGGAAGTCATTTGATTTATACGTACGAAAACGGCTGGGAATATGAAATGTACATTAAAAATGAAGACACTATCGATTACCGCATTCACAGTGGTATGGTGGGCGGGCGCTGGGTCCGCGACCAGAAAGTCGACCTCGTAAAAATCGTCGACGGCGTGTTTAAAGTATCATGGACCGAGCCGACCGGCACTGACGTTTCCCTGAACTTTATGCCAAATGACAAACGTATGCACGGCATCATTTTCTTTCCGAAATGGGTACATGAACATCCGGAAATCACCACGTGCTATCAGAATGATTACATTGACGTCATGAAAGAATCCCGTGAGAAATATGATACGTATCCAAAACACGTCGTGCCGGAATTCGCTGACATTACGTTTTTCCAAAACGAAGGCGTCAACAATGAGAGTGTTGTCGCGGAAGCACCGTATGAAGGCATGACTGATGACATGCGCTCCGGTAAATTAACGTTCAAATAACAGAAAACCTAATCAAAAAGCAGCGTTTTGAGAAACATATGCACCGCCACGAGGGGCTGGATTGGAAAGAGATTGAGGCAAAGCTCCAGGCGTATCCGGTGAAATTGGAATCGCTTCATCAGATGGATCAGACGGGCGGCGAACCGGATGTTGTGTGGTATGATGAGAAGGAAGGCGGTTACGTGTTTGTAGACTGCGCTGCGGAAAGTCCGGCGGGGCGCCGCAGTGTCTGTTACGACTGAAAGGCGCTGGAGTCGAGAAAAAAATACAAGCCGGAAAACAGCGCGGAGGATATGGCTGAGGAGATGGGCATCGATATGCTCACCGAAGACGCGTACGGGCGCTGCAGCAGCTCGGCGAATTTGATCTAGGACGTTCAAAGACCCATATCCTGCCTCTCCTTTTTGATGTTTTGCAAATTCCCTCCCAATTATAACAGGACTATCCATGGTATACAGAAAAAAGAACAAAAGATCGGCTGAACGTAGAATCAGCCGGCTTTTTCATGTGACTTGTTCCGCTTGTAAGGGGGAGTTTGGCATGTATTCAGCTTGATTTGGCATGTAAATGCTCCAGTTTGGCAGGTACACGGGGCGCCGGCTTGTATATGTGTTTCCTTGGCATGTATTCGACAACGTTTGGCATGTATCTGGCCGGAAACAGCATGTATTAAAGAAGGAACCCGGCTCATAAAAGAGGAGGGAAAGCATCCATTCACGCTGCAGTTATTTTTCCTGCTGTTCGTATTGTTATATCGTAAACCTTATAGTATATTAGGTTTACGATGAACATGAAGAATGGAGGATATAAGATGAATCAGTGGATGGAACTTGCAGATAAGGTCTTGGAGGGCGGTAGCCTGACTACAACGGAAAGCCTGGCGGTGCTGGAATGCCCGGATGACGACATACTGCCGCTCATGCACGCTGCCTTTCTCATTAGAAAAAAGCATTTCGGGAAAAAAGTGAAGCTGAATATGATTATGAATGCCAAATCAGGGCTCTGCCCGGAGAACTGCGGATATTGTGCACAGTCCGCTGTGTCGACGGCTCCGGTGGATACGTACAGCATGGTAACAAAAGAGACGCTGCTGGAAGGAGCCAGGAGGGCTTATGAACGGGATATTGGTACATACTGTATAGTGGCAAGCGGGCGCGGGCCCGCAAATAAAGACATCGACCATCTCGTGGAAGCTGTCATAGACATAAAAAACACGTACGGCATGAAAATCTGCGCCTGTCTCGGACTGTTGAAACCGGAACAGGCCCAGCGCCTCAAGGAAGCCGGCGTGGACCGCTATAATCATAATGTGAATACGTCGGAAAAGAACCACTCCGCGATCACCACGTCTCATACCTATGAAGACAGAGTGAATACCGTCGATACCGCAAAACATGCCGGCATGTCTCCCTGTTCCGGAGTCATTGCCGGCATGAAAGAATCAAAACAGGATCTTGTGGATATGGCGGAAAGTTTAAAAGCACTCGATGCCGATTCGATTCCGGTGAACTTTCTGCACGCGATTGACGGCACGCCGCTTGAAGGTGTTCATGAACTGAATCCTCTGTACTGCCTGAAAGTACTGGCACTTTTTCGTTTTATCAATCCGGCTAAAGAAATCCGTGTCGCCGGAGGACGGGAGGAAAACCTCCGCTCCCTGCAGCCGCTTGCGTTGTATGCGGCGAATTCCATTTTTATCGGCGATTACTTAACAACCGAAGGACAGGAAGACTCGGAAGATCAGAGTATGCTTGCCGACCTTGGCTTTGAGGTGGAAAGCGTCGAGGAAATGAAAGCGTCGCTGGAACGGTGAGGCCGCTTCCGCACCATCAATCCGAGTGGCACATCCACCCTCCCATGATCCCGGTCGAATAAAACCGGGTGATATTCGTGAAGCCGGATGCTGCGAGGAGCTGTTCGATTTGCGATTCCGGCAGAAACGACACCTGCTCTTTCAGTTTGCCGGTCATCTCGTCCATATGATCCGGATCGCGTCCGGCATCAACGCCGAAGCTTTTCCACACATTCAGCCGGTTCTGCAGTTCGCTGCTGTCCACCTCCCCGTAAGCGCTCACGAGGACGAACGGTGCACCGGGCTTCAGACGTTTCCTGATGGACTGGAGCAGATGCCGTTTTTCCTTTTCATCATGAATAAAGTGAAGAACGAGGATGCAGCTTGCCGCGTCGAAAGCCGGTTCCTGCAGCGGCAGATCGTCCACGGTCCCCTGCATGAGGTGGCCCCGGTTGTTAATATCCAGCTGTGCGGCTTTCTCATCCGCAGTATCCAGCATATCTTTCGACGGATCGACGCCGGTGAAGGTCCATCCCGGGTTGGACGGTCCCCAGGCGGCAAGTTCATTGCCGCCGCCGGCTCCCGCTATCAGGAGGGACGCCGTTTCATTGACGTGAGACCGGAAATACGACTGTACCATCGAAAAAAGCTTGTCATAGGTGGGAAGCGAGATGCGGGTGTTCTCATCATAGGCGCGGGCCGCTTCGGAAGTGAACCTATATTCTTCATTCATCGTGAATTCCTCCATTTTTTTTGGTGTTTTCGAGAATCAGCCCCGGACGGCGGGGACTTTTTTTCGTCATACGGACAGAAAGAGACGAAAGATAAGCGAAAACGTAAGTATAAACCGTTCATAAGACCGTTTTGGACGGGTGGGTATCAGTCAAACGTAACGTAAAATGGGTCATAACGACGTTTACAGCACACAGGAGCAGCGAAACGTAAGTATGGGGTGATAAATGGATATTATAGATGGTTAATATCTATAAAAGACAATGGAGAAGTTAAAGAACGGACGGTGTCTGTTTTGCAAGATCAGCTATTTTCCGCTGTTTCAACGTTTCTTCCATTTTTCCTTCCGCGTCATCCATGACACGCTGAATCGGGCACTACCTTCCGCAGACTCTTTTTGTTCGATTAGAGTTATGATTTGTTATTGAAAATGTTATAATACTCTACAATCCTGTGTTTAACGGAGTAATCTCAGGGTGTACCTGAGTCTGAACAGCAGCTGATTTTGCTGCCTATTCATTAGATCTTTGGAACCTATCTTACCGAACAACAAGGGGACATACGATTTGATCACGATCAGCGATATTGCCGAAATGGCGAATGTATCACGTTCAACGGTTTCGCGGGCGTTAAATAATTCCGGTTACGTCAGTGAAGATGCCAGAAAACGAATCGATAAGGTTATCGAAGAAACCGGTTATATGCCAAGTGAATATGCTAAATCATTGAGAACGAAAAAGACCAAAGTGATAGGGGTTATTCTGCCTACCATCCAGACGGAAACATCAAGTAAGGTTGTTACCGGACTTGGGAAAGTATTATCAGAGCAAGGTTATGAAATTCTGCTTGCCAATACGAACCTGGACAGGGAAAAGGAAATAGAGTACCTTGATCTGCTGAGAGTCCGCCAAGTGGATGGAATTGTCCTGATAGCGACCAACACGGAACCCGCTTTGATGGAAAAGATAAGACAACTTTCCATTCCCCTTATAATTCTGGGGCAGGAAGCAGAAGGCATTACCAGTATTGTTTATAATGATTATGAAGTATCGAGGGAGGTAACGTCCACTCTGATTGAAAAAGGGCACGAGAAAATCGCTTTTATTGGAGTTGACGAGTCTGACAAGGCTGTCGGCTATCTACGCAAAAAAGGCTATCTGGACGAAATGGCCGGAACCGGGATCCCTGTTGAAGATGCCTGGATTCAGAAAGCAGTCTTTGATATCGATTCTGGTTACGATGCGATGCAGGCGATACTGGCGTATGCTGATCAGCAGCCCACTGCAGTCTTTGCCGTGACGGACAGGCTGGCTGTCGGCGCGATGACATATCTCAAGCAACAAGGATATCATATACCAAAAGATATAGCGGTCACGGGCATTGGTAACTCCGAAATTTCTCAATACGTGGATCCGCCTCTTACAACCGTTGATTATCAAAATGAAGAAGCGGGAATGGAAGCAGGGAGGAAAATGATGGAAATGCTTCAGACGCAAAAAAATCATAAAAAAATGGTGCTCAACTATAGACTGATTTTTCGTGAGAGTGTATGATTAGTTATGTGAAATCGATTCCATTCATTTTCATCAACATGGGATCGGTACCACATCACTATTTTTATGTAATATGAAAACGCTTTTAAAAAAGTTATAAGGAGGTACCAGAGCTTCGAAAAATAAGAAAATCATGGAAGCAGTATCGCATGAGCAGGTAATTACCGAATTATAGGGGAATTATATATTTTTTTATCAATGTGGAATCGATACCACATATTCATTTTATCTGATGTGAGATCGATTCCATCATATTTCAATCAACTATAAAGGAGTGACGAGAGGTGTCGGAGAATCAGAAGATCGCAAAGGAAATTATTGATGCCGTAGGTGGATACGACAATATCGATTCAGTCGTCCATTGTGCTACAAGGCTGCGATTCCAGGTGAACGACGAGGCACAGGTTGAAAAGGAAAAAGTGGAGGAAGTCGACAAAGTAAAAGGAGCATTCTTCAACTCCGGCCAGTTCCAGGTCATTCTTGGCACCGGAATTGTTAACCGGGTATATGAGGAAATACAGAAACTTGGTATAGGCGGCGAATCAAAAAGTGAATCATCAGAAGATCAATCCAAGCAAGGAAATACGCTGCAACGGTGGATTAGAACATTCGGTGATGTGTTTGTCCCGATTATTCCAGTCCTTGTCGCGACAGGTTTATTTATGGGATTACGCGGTCTGTTGGTGCAGGAACAGATTCTGGGCATGTTTGGCCTGACCCCTGAAGATATTCCTGAAAATCTTACGCTGTACACCGAAATTCTGACAGATACTGCATTTATCTTTCTGCCTGCACTTGTAGCATGGTCGACATTCAGAGTCTTTGGCGGAACGCCGATTATTGGTATCGTGCTCGGGTTAATGCTGGTAAGTCCTTCATTACCGAATGCATGGGGAGTGGCCGAAGGGGCTGAACCGTTGATATTCTTTGGATTTATCCCGGTTGTCGGGTATCAGGGAGCTGTACTTCCAGCCTTTTTTGCCGGCATTATTGGGGCAAAACTGGAAAAACGGATTAGGAAATGGGTGCCTGAAGCCCTTGATTTGATTGTCACGCCATTTTTAACATTATTAGTCATGAGTGTAGCGGCCCTGTTTGCTATCGGCCCGATCTTCCATGCGGTGGAAGAGTATATTTTACAAGGAACGATGGCTGCATTAAACCTTCCATTCGGCATATCCGGTTTGGTTCTTGGGTTCTTTCACCAGATTATTGTCATTACAGGTGTACACCACATTTTTAACTTGCTGGAGATTCAACTTCTTGAAAATTCCGGAGAAAACCCGTTTAACGCAATTATTACGGCTTCCATTGCAGGCCAGGGCGGGGCGGCCTTAGCTGTCGGGCTGAAAACAAAATCACAAAAATTAAAAGCACTCGCGCTGCCCTCTTCCCTGTCTGCTTTTCTGGGAATAACGGAGCCGGCAATATATGGAGTTAATTTGAGGTATGTTAAACCGTTTGTTATGGGAATTATCGGCGGTGCTGCCGGAGGATTTCTCGCATCCGTAAGCGGCCTTGCAGGAACAGGAATGGCGATCACGGTTATTCCAGGCACCTTATTGTATTTAAATGAGACCATTTTTCTGTATCTTCTCGTTAATATGGTGGCAATCGGCATTGCGTTTTTATTAACCTGGTTCTTCGGTTATTCTGATGAGAAACTGCAAAGTAATGAAATAGAACAATAGACCACAAACCTCTTTGATTTAGGAGAATGAAAGAAAATGAAACAGAACTCTTCGGAATTACATGAACTTGCACAACATCGGGCAGATGAATATCAACATATCGTATCACGTGATCCTTACCGGCTGCATTTTCATTTAATGCCGCCGGCAGGGTTGCTGAATGATCCAAATGGTTTTGTCTTTTTTAACGGACATTATCATCTTTTTTATCAATGGAACCCATTTGCGGCTGATCACGGCAGCAAATACTGGGGTCACTATATATCACCGGATCTGGTTCATTGGGAAAGCGCCCCTCCGGCCCTGGCGCCGGATCAGTGGTACGACAGGGACGGCTGTTATTCCGGGAGTGCCGTTGTTTATCAGGACAAATTATATGTCTTTTATACAGGCAATGTGAGGGATGATGCCGGCAATCGTTTTTCGTATCAATGTTCAGCTGTTTCTGAGGATGGCTTGAATTTTGAAAAGAAAGGTGTCGTCCTTCATGTTCCTGCAGGATACACTGCCCATTTCCGTGATCCGAAAGTGTTTTACAGGCATAACGAGTGGCATATGGTGCTTGGTGCACAAACCGAAAAAGGGAATGGAGCGGTTGTCTGGCATACATCGGATGATTTGGAGAACTGGGTGTATAAAGGACCGATTGCGGGAAGTGGTTTAAACGGCCTTGGCGCCTTTGGTTATATGTGGGAATGTCCTGATTTTTTTCCATTGGATCAGCAGGATATTCTGATTTTTTCCCCGCAGGGGCTGAGTTCTCAAGGGTATCTGTACAATAATATTTATCAGTCAGGGTTTGTAGCGGGGAAAATGGACGATGACACAATCGAATTTCAGCACGGGGATTTCACCGAACTGGACAGAGGATTTGACTTTTATGCGCCGCAAACGATGCTGGATGATAAAGGCCGCCGGATTATGGCCGCCTGGATGGGAACAGCAGAAGAGGAAGCATACCACCCTACCACACATTATGGATGGGTTCACGCCCTGACCATCCCGCGTGAGTTGAGCTGGGAAAACGGCGGACTAAGGCAGCGGCCGGTACATGAGATGTCACTTCTCCGGGAAGGGGAAGGTCACCAAACATCCTTTATGTTCAGCAATAATGAGAGTTATACTCTGCCATCCCCGATGGGAAGAGCGTTTGAACTGGATCTCAGTTTTTACGGACGTGAGGCGGAGTATTTTACCTTAACTATTGGAAGTACGACCATCCACTACGGTAAGCCGGAACAAACCATGACATTGAAACGGCGAAGCTTTGCAGAGCACGAAAGATTTGAAACCCGGCATTGTGTCCTGGACGAGTTAACTCATTTAAAGGTTTATAAGGATACATCTTCCATCGAATTGTTCGTTAATGACGGCAAGGCGGTATTTTCAGCACGGATTTTTGATGATAAGAAGGAAGAAGATGTAACTTTTCAGGCGGGAGATAACACGGAGATCACCGTTACACACTGGAATCTAAAAAAGGTTTGTGAATAGACAAAAGTGTCAGGAGGAATGCAGATGAAGCAGTAATAAAATAAACAGTCTTGTGAAGCTTGGGAAGCAAAACTGTTTGTTTATGGAGGTGGGTATATATTATTTGAATACTTCATTTATGATTCACCTCTATATAGAGTTATGGAAGTTATATAAATGTTAGATATGTTAGAATAAGGTAATAAAAAGATGTGTATTTTCAAAAAAAGAAAAAGGGGAATGGCATTGTATTTGATACTATCCATTATGGTTTCCGTTGCAGCAGGTTTTCTGCTGGTTATGATGGGGCCTGTCGTTGGCGGCATCATAGCGTTTGGCATTGTGGCGGGATCCTTATTCAGAGGACTGTACCTGCTGCATGACCTCCATAACAGGTTGTCCAAGGTGGCGCCAAAACAAGATAAAGCAAAAGAGGCGTACGAAAACTATCTGCAGGGCAGGGAAAATCAGGGATAGCCCGCCCCGGCCGGAAAAAGGGACAGAACGGACCAACTCGTCACCTATTACTGCTGCACGATCTGAATAAGATTCCCGCATGTATCATTGAAGACAGCGACGGTAACGTCTCCCATTTCCGTCGGCTCCATCGTGAAGGTGACGCCCTTTTCCAGCAGGTGTTTGTATTCTTCATGAATATCTTCCACGCCGAACATCGTCGCCGGGATGCCGTCAGCCGTCAATTTTTCCTGATACTCTTTGGCGGCAGGATGCCCGTTCGGTTCGAGTAAAAGCTCGGTACCATTCTGATCGTTGGGAGAGACAACGGTTAACCATCTCGCCTCACCGGCGGGGACATCTTCTTTTTTTACAAACCCCAGCTTCTCCGTATAAAATTCCAGAGCCTTCTCCTGATCTTCCACAAATACGCTGGTAACAATAATGTTCATCGTTTTACAGCCTCCTTTGGCTCTATTCTATCCATCCTTCGAGCAGATTTTTCAGCGGTTCGTTGTGAAAAATAAGCACACGGTATTTTCCTTTGCGCTTGGAATGGACGAGACCTGCATCTTCTAGTACGGTAAGGTGTTTAGCAATCGCCTGCCTTGAAATGGAAAGATCGTGCTTCATAATGAGACGCGCCGTCAGTTCATACAATGTCAGTTCGCTTCGTTCGCACAATTCGTCTAACATAAGCCGACGGGTGGAATCGGCAAGGGCCTTGAATACAGCATCTTTGTTTTCGTTCATAGATCAAGTATATGCAACCTTTTGGTTGCTGTCAACCAAAGGGTTGCGTATTATATTCTGCATCGGGGGATGTCTATGGAAGTTCAGCTCTATTCAAATGAATAAACCGGCGGAATGGCGGAGTGACAGCCAGCCGCATGCCGGCCTCGCGGAGCCAAAGGGTCATATGATTTTCCGGCGCAAACCATTTTGCATAACGCCGCCCGGATTGTTGGATGTCCGCAATGACAGGCTGCATCCTCTGCTCATAACGCTCGAGGGCGGTGAAAAGATCCGGTTCTTTTTCGATTTCGCAGGAGAGCACCCACGCGCCGGCCATGGCCATAGACGCCCCCTGTCCCGCAATCAACGAAACGGCTTGGCAGGCATCACCTACCAGTGTCACACGACCGTTCGTCCATTCAGACATCTGTACCTGTGACACCTCGTCAAAATACAGATCCGAGGCTGTTTCGGCCGAATCGAGCAAATCGGGTATGATCCACCCCAGATCGCTGTAATGGGACCGCAGCTCCCGGGCGATCGTTTTTCTGGTGATCGGATGCTCGAGGCGGGGTGATTTGTACATGAAAAAAGTGGCCGCTCTGCCTTCACTGATCGGATAGACCGAAACCTGCCGATTGGGACGTATCAACATATTGAAAGATTGACGGTATTTCTTATCCAACCTGTTCGCATCTAATATAAAGGCAGCGGTGTTGTACCCCAGGAAATGGAGGGGCGATGGATCGTTTCCGAATGTCAGGGAACGGACCCTGGAATGAATGCCGTCGGCTCCCACCAGCAGATCACAGGTGAAGGATGAAGCGTCGGAGAGCTTGGCATCGACGCCTTCAGAACGCTGGGTAAACGATTGAACGGTGGTACCGAAACGAAAATCGACATGGTCTTTGATGCGGTCGTATAAAACACGTTCCAGGTCCCCCCGCATGAAATTGTAGTGCCTGTTCTGAAGCATACTCCGCAGGGATTGGTAGGGAATGGATGATTTCTCCTTCCCCTTCGGATTCAGTAATTTCAATGAATCGACTGGATAATGAATATTCTCCAGCTCAGACAGCAGCCCCATGTTTTCAGCTGCCGCGTACCCGGGTCCGAAAAAATCGATCATATAGCCTTCCGTACGGAGTTCCGATGCTTTTTCCACGATGGTCACGGCGTGTCCGGAGCGGAGCAGACCATCAGCCAATGTCAGTCCGGCAATTCCGCCGCCGACAATTAAACTATTCATTATCCCACTCCTTTACAGGCTGGAAAGCGTGTTTTTTAGTTTACGTGACAGTGTCATTATTTATAACGGAGCATTACTGTTTCACCCGGGCTGTGAACAAATACCCAATCACCGCGAGAAGCCGGATTTTATTGGGATAGGAAAGCTGGTCCGACAATTCAACCATGTCATTCTGCGAATCCCGGAACACGGAGGTATACTCGTGAGGAAATTTTCCATTGTAAAAATAAGCCCACTCGGTGCCTTCTTCATCCCGCCATCTGAAATCTCCGGAAAAGCCGGATGCGTGAATGTCGAGAATCTCTTCCTGCTTTTCGTTAAAGAGCCGCCCCTTTATACGAAACAGTCCCTTCAGCTCCTCTTGTATGTACGTGCCGAGCTCCCTGTTTTCCCGGTCAAACATTGTTAATCTTACCTGTTTGATCCAACCTGTTTTCCGGAACGTGAAGATCGTTTCTCCGTCGTGAGTGAGAAATTCATACGTACACGGAAAAAGGTGAACGATGGATTCGTTAAACAAGCTGAACGGAAGCAGCCACCAAGGGACATGCTGCGGCTTCACGACGCCGATAAACTTCCCGTCTTTCTCAAAAAGGAGCAGCCTTGGGGTGACTGCCGCATCCTTTTTGATCACGACATGATTCAAGTCGGACAGCGGCTTGTCGGAAGGGGGAATGTCCAGCTTGCTGACTTTGTTGTAGTGGGAACGGCTGGACATAATGATGGAGAAAATAAATCCAAGCGGTAACAGAAACACGAGCATTTCCAGCCAGTCTCCTGTAGTTTCCGGCGGCTGAAACAACGGCCATCCCGCAAAAACCAGTATCATCAATCCTAAAAAGACATACCCCAGTTTTTCACGTCGTTTATACATTTCTGCAATCATACGATGTTCTCCTCTTCCGTTGGAAATGTTTCTCTTTATTTTAACACGAAAAAATGAAAATTCTTGTGATAAAATGGAAAAAAGCGGCATGTGTGAAGGATGCCCCGGTTGAATGGCTTCGAAAAAAATCACTGCTTTGATGATGGTGCTTCTGGTGTTAGCCGGCTGCAAAAGCATGGATCCCGAAGCGCTCGGGAACCCCTCTCCAAAAGACTACCTGGAGGAAGACGGCGCTGACATTTTCATGTTGGACGGCGTTGTGTATTCCAACGCGGAAGGCGTCGACTGGGTTGAAGATACGGATTATAAGATACAGGCAGAAAAGGGAAACATCACAAAACAGAGTGACAGGCCGGGCGGATTTGACGATGGTACGGCAAACAAACTGCCGGTCGGCACAACCATCTATCAAACGAACAGCCAGGTGTATGTGGCGGTGGCAGGCGAGAAAGAAATTCCTTATTTGAAAATGGTGGAAGGGTGATGGCTGTGGCAGTAAAGGAAGAGGAGAGAAAAGAAAATGTTGATTGAACTGATGCAGGGGATAGCGATGTTTTATTATTGGACCTGGTTTATCTGGCCGTTTGTGTTTGTGTTTTCTCTCGTTCATGCTATAACTTCTTTAGTTAAAGACGATAAAGCATCGATAAGACCTGCCATCACGGCTTCCATATCACTTTTGATCATTCTTGCCGGCGTCGTTTCACCTATAATTAAATAGAAAAATATATCATAATGAAAGAATACAACCACCCCCTTTTATTACAGCATAGTCTGTTGGGAAAGGGGGTGACTGATAGTGAGAGAACACGACTGTTGTCCTCATCACAGGCATAGACCATGCGGCTGTGAAGACAGTATAAGAAAATTAAACAGATATCACCATTGCGACTTTGAATCGAAACGTGAATGCCTTTTGGCATGCACCGATAAATTATACAAGTGTCTTTCCCGATGCAGATCCTGCGACGATTACTGTTTGGAATGTTGTGTGCAGGATGCGCTTCGATGTTTTGACCGATGTTTTCACTAGATTAAAAAAAGGTTCAGGCGGCATAAGGCTTTCTTCCCTTATGCCGCTTGATCATAGAGGAGGAAGAACATGACGGGGACTATCATTCAATTAATGATGTTTCAATTTCTGCTGCCGGCAGCATTTCTCATTTCGCTGTGGCGGGCCAAACAGGAGAGTAAGCTCGAATGGATCATGCAGGCTCTGTTCACGACGGCATTTATCAGCTGGATCTTTTTTGCCCAGCCGTGGGACTGGTTCAGCTATTACTTTCGTTTCGCGTGGCTGCTCGTGCTGCCCGCGGCGCTTCTTTTCACCTGGCGGAAAGTAAAACCGCAGCCGTTCCGCGTGACATACACCCGGAGCCGGAAATGGTCGATTGGTATCAATGCGGCGCTGCTGCTGATTTTCGGAATGTACAATATCTGGATTTTCAGTGGTTACAATGCGGAGGAAGAAGCGGTGGAGCTCTCCTTCCCGATGCAGGACGGCCTGTATTACGTCGGGCAGGGCGGCAGTCACACGCAGATCAATTACCATAACTCCCACCCCGCCCAGGAGTACGCGGTGGATCTCGTTAAATTGAACGCGGCAGGCGCAAGGGCCGCGGGGATTTATCCGGAGCATCTGGGGGCATACCACATCTACGGGGAAACCCTGTACAGCCCGTGTACGGGAGAAGTGGCCGCCAGCCGCAGCAGCCTGCCGGACCTGACGCCGCCCGAGACCAATCCGGATCAGCCGAGAGGCAATTTCGTAGAGATAACGTGCGCGGACCAGGACGTTCAGGTACATATGGCGCACATGCAGGAGGGCAGCGTGGCGGTGGAAGAAGGAGACGAGGTGCAGAAAGGCGGCCGGATCGGTGTTGTCGGCAACTCCGGCAACACGACCGAACCCCACCTTCATATCCACGCTGAGCGCGGCGGCAAAGGCGTGCCGATTCAGTTTAACGGACGCTTTCTCGTGAGAAATGATGTCGTGTGGCAGCGTTGATGAAAGGGGAAGCGTTGCGAGCGAAATGCTGGACTTTACGAGCGATTTCATGTCGATTGCGAGCGAAAATGGAGATGTTGCGAGCAATTCGATGATTTCATAAGAAAAAGAACTTCGATCCTCGTCAACGGATCGAAGTTCCCGATGGAATCCTTATTTATGCTTCTACTAAACCATCCACTGCCTGCTGCAGGGAGATTTCTGCAGCATACACTTCAATCTGGGAGGACTGTGGATTTTTCAGTACCTGCTTGGCATGCTGCCGGGTTTTGTGGAATGACTTCCAGCTGTCTTTTGTATACTCTTTATGGCTTTTGTCCTGTTGGGCATCAAATAACTCCTGCAGATCAGTCTTATCTGCTTCTACAGTACTTTCTCCCGTAATGATGTCGATGCCGTCCAGTTCAAAGCTTCCGCCTTTGACAACGATCTCGGCGGTATGGCTTTTGTTTTCAAGGCCGCGCAGCATATAGGAAGTCTGTCTGGCACCGGTGGCATGAATCCGGTAATCCTCCTTGATAAGCTGGTCATCTACATAGACATCAATTAACGCGTCCGGGGTTGCTCCAAACAAGTTAAATCCAGAGCCTTCAAAGTCAAATACCATGCTGCTCTTCTCTTCATCCAGATCCGGGGTGCTGTGAATATTGACGCCGCGGTAATCCATGTACGTTTCCTCTGCATCATTGCTGCCTAAAGACACTTTCAGTGTGTGCTGCCCTTCCTCCAGATTTCTCACGGAATAGCGGATGCCCGTGTCTGGATCTACGGTGTGGCTGCCCATATCTTCTCCGTCCAGTTCCACATCATAGGCGGTTTCTTCCCCGGTTCCGGCTAAATAATCAATCCCGGTTCCTGTGAAATGGACAAGAATGTACGGATTGTCTTCAAAAGCTGCCCAGGCGTTGGTACTGTTGGCCCCCCATGTATTGCCGTTTTCACGATAGGCGTACACGGTATTTTCTTCGTTTCCGATTTCCGAATCCTCTGAGACAGCGGTGAAATCATCCGGAGCTAACGTATCAACAGCAGTGATCGGCTGCTCTTCTGAGGTTTCTACTTCTGCCCGTGTGAAACTGGTATAGTCTTCCTTCGCCACGACCTTTACCGTATGCGTTGTTTCTTCGAGGTTATCGGCGGACCATACCATCTGCTCCATTTCACTGTTGTTCAGATAGTCTGCTTCCCCGGCCGGTTCGCCATCCAGATAGACATCGGCCGTTCCGTTGGCTGGATTCGTTATGCCGTATAACCGGATCTCATTTCCTTCGAATGTGATTTCAAAGGAATCCCCATCAGATCCCCAGGCATTTGTTCCATTGGAGGACCAGTCTCCGGAGTAGAATACTTTGTTTAACGTTCCCTCTGTTTCCGTTATATCTTCATGGCCGACGGTTATACCATTCCAGACAGGGAAGTTGGTTTCTGCGGTCATCAGGGTCCGGTTAAAATGATCATAGCCGGTCTGGCTGTATTCCCAATCGCCGATATACCCAATCGGGTTCAGGTCGTCGTTATCCGCGGCTGCTTCTTCTTTTGTATCATAGCTTTTTCCTTGAGCATTGTCCCACTTTTTTGACTCATAGGAATATCCATCGACCGGTTCTATTTTCAGGTTATCAATGAGTGTTTGATAATAACCGGAACCAAGGGATACTCTTCCCGCCATCACGGTGTAATCTTCATCGGTGTAGGTTGCAATTTCTTCATTGTCCAGATAGAGCGTGAATTCATTTTCTTTAGCTTCCAGTGCGATATTGTGCCATTCCTTGTTATTAAAACCATCTATAGTGCCTTCTTCCACAATGTTTCCAAGTTTCACTATCTCATAGCTTCCATCTTTATACACTTTGGCATAGTAGGGCGCCTGGGAGTCACCGCCGCCCGACTTGACCTGACGAACTCCGATGAGAGCATAGTTTCTTCTGTTTTCGGCTTCCGGAGTATAGGTGTCGAGCAGAAAGTCGTAAGACACTTTATAATTGACCCAGCGGTGGTCGCCGATATTCGTATTGGGATTGCTGCCGGCAGCTGAACCGTCTGTACCGCCCCAAACAGCCCAGTCCGCTCCGATAATATCAGGTGTGATTTTCTGTTGCAGCATGTTCCCATGTTTGTCCGCTTCCGGAATGTCACGTTCGATACGCTCGGAGCTGCCTTGTTCTTTGGGCTTCGTTGCGTTTTTTACTACCTCGAACGCACCGAGCTGATCGGTCGTGTAACGCGGTGTGCCGCTCCGCCGTTCCACATAATCTCTGCCTTCCTCATCTTCCCCGTACTCCTCGTATTCGAAATCATCTTCATAGGGAAGCGGAAGAATCGAATCCTCTGAGATGTCTACAGGATTGGATTCATAGGCGAAGTTTTCCACTTCGGCTTCTTTGTCCAGGGTGGATACAGTAATAAGGGAGTAAGGACCGACTTCAATATCATACTCTCCATTTTCCGGGGTGATGGTATCTACATGCTGGAACCAGTTTTCATCGATCGCTTCTCCTTCCTCCGGCCCTTTCGTTTCCCAGACGTAAACAGGAGCATTTTCTTTTCCGTTTAACTGTTCCGCCTGAATCGTATAGCGTCGTGTGTCCTCTGTATTATTGGCGAAAATGGTGGAGTAATCATCCGTTTCGGGATCTTTCAGGGTCATGTAATTATGCGTGCTCGTATCCACGTCCACTCCACCGTCGAAAAATTCGCCGTCGCTGTACGTTGCGTCTTTTATATACTGCCAGCGTTCATTTTGTGAAGTAGAGGGGTCGTCGTGTTCAACGAAATTCATGACGTGGCGGACGCCCTGAATGCCCCCATCGGCCTCATAAAAACCAGACCAGGGATCCATGGCACCGATCAATTGTTTTGGATTGTACGTGGCTCCCTGGTAAAAAGCAGCGACAGAAGGCTGAAAGTCAAAAGAGACAGCATTCAGTGAATAATCACCGGCGCCTGTCCACGTATAAGCAGAGATGATACGGGACGTGACATCTACAATCCCGGCTTGTCCACCAAGCCCTTTGTAATCGGGTTCCATATTGTCCCGGTAACGGGCATTAATCATGGGAGCAATTCCTTCCGATATCCAGATTTCTTTCGGTTCTTTTCCATTACTGGTAAGAGTGTTCTGAAGTTCCGCCAGTTCTTCGGAGCCGGATATCTCATAATGAGTGCTGATCACATCGATCTCTTCCCGGAGGTCTTCATGATCGAGCAGTACCTGGCTGATAGAAGATGTATCCCGGTACCCGTCGGCGGCGACAAGTTTGATGTCCTCGTAATCCTCCTCATAATTGGGCTCCTCTTTTAAAGCAGAGGTGAAATACTGCAGCCACTCTTCATCGATTCTCCCGTTGCCGTTCTGGGCCCGTTCGTTTTGGGATACACCAACATAATCAAGTTTAAATCCATATTCTTCTTCCACCGCATCGATGGTTTGTTTATACCATTGATATCTGTTTTCATAATTCCCGTCCGCTGCGCCTTCCCAGGTCCATCGTGGTTCTCCCCAGCGGAGGATCTCGGTCGTAATATTTTCATTGATGGATTTCGCATCGGCAGCAAACTGAAAACCGGCTCCGCGCAGTACATCGGCAGGTTCATCCGCATATCGTTTTGTGGCTGGTTCCGTTCCGGATGAAGAGTTGACATCCGCACCCAGCTCGACTTTCACATGTGCCAGTCCGGCACCTGTTTCGGGATCGAATAGTTGATGCATGATCTCCCAGTAAGCGTCCGGATGTTCTTCCTTATAATCCATCATCAACCGGGACGTGTTATTTGCCGATACCGTTCCGAAGCCTTTAAACCGGTTGTGTTCGTCTACATCATTTCCATTGACGGTGATCGTTTCCCTGTTTTCATCAGCTTGAACATCGTTACCAGCTGCCACAGCCGCCAGACCTGGTAAAACAAGAAATAGTGCAGCACATGCCAATCGGTTCCTCCGCATCAAAGTTTACAACTCCTTTTCTTTTGATAGGATAGTATCCGCCCGTTGCGCTGCGGTCCCCCTTTCATGAAAGTCCATAATGGTTCTCATTTTACCTCTTTTTGTATGCGCTTACATATAAAAATTTTGCTCATTCTGAAAAGAATTTGACTGTATCACCGGACGTGTTAAAAAAGCAAAATTCTTTTCTTTTCAGTCAAATATATTCCATGTGCACAATACTGAAAGCGCATACACTAAACATACAGTTTCAACAGTCTGCCAAGACATGGGGGTGATAACGTTGGCAGTGAATGAAACGCAGGCAGAATATGCGGAAAAAGTAAAAGTGAAGCAGGGGAGCCGCTTTAAAAGCATTAAATTCAAGGAAAACCTCGCGGGTTATCTTTTTGTTGCTCCGATGCTGATTGGAACGACCATTTTGATAATTATTCCTATTATTATCGCTCTTGTTGTCAGTTTTACGGACTGGGTCTTTATCAGCGGATTTGAAAGCCTGAATTTCGTAGGACTGGAGAACTTCAGGACGATGGTGCAGGATGAACCTTTTATCCAATCCGTGGTGAACAACTTCTGGCTGATCCTGGCTGTACCATTAACGATGGCTCTGTCGCTCGTACTTGCCGTTATTATCAATAAGCATGTATACTTCAAGGGATTTTTCAAAGTTGTGTATTTTATGCCTTATATCTCAAGTATTGTGGCGATTGCGATCGTGTATCAACTGTTGTTTCATCCGACATACGGCCCCATTAATGAGTTTTTGATGTCGGTCGGCATCGATAATCCGCCGAAGTGGCTCGCGGACTCGAACTGGGCGTTGATTTCCGTCATTATGATTACCGTCTGGACGTCGATAGGGTTTAATCTCATCATATATCTCGCCGGTTTGCAGAATATTCCGTCGGATTTGTATGAAGCGGCGGATATGGACGGGGCTTCCGCCTTGGTGAAATTTCGGAACATCACGATTCCGATGCTTTCTCCGACGACTTTTTTTCTATTGATTACAGGCATCATTTACAGCTTTAAATCATTTGAGCTGATTGTGGTGCTGACAGAAGGCGGTCCGGGCTATTCGACTTCTGTGATTGTGTACTACCTGTACGAACAGGCATTTGAAAATCTGAAATCCGGGTATGCTTCAGCGATTGCGATTACCCTGCTCGGCATCCTGCTTATTATTACAGCCGTGCAGTGGCTCGGCCAGAAGAAATGGGTGAATTATTAGAGGAGGTGATAAGCGATGCGCCGCATACGAGCATGGAACACGAAGAAAGTCATCATTACCGTCATTATGTTTGCGATAGGACTTCTCTTTTTGATGCCTTTTATCTGGATGCTTTCGGCCTCTTTAAAGGCGGAGGCCAATGTATTTTCGTATCCCATCGAGTGGATTCCTTCTGACTGGCAGTGGGATAATTATGCCAGAGTATGGTTCGGGGAGCAGCCTTTTATTCTTTATTACTGGAACTCCATTAAAGTAACAGTACTGACCACGCTTCTTTCTGTAACCGTTTCCGCGCTGGCGGCCTACGGGTTTTCCAAGATTCGTTTTAAGGGGAGGAATGCGCTGTTTCTCATCGTCCTTGCTACATTTCTCATTCCCGCCCAGGCCATTCTTGTTCCGCAGTTTATTATGTACCGGTTTCTTAACTTGTTTGACACCCATACCGGCTTAGTGCTCCTGAACAGTTTCAGTGTTCTCGGAACTTTTCTGCTCCGGCAGTTTTTTGCGAGCATTAATGACGATTATATCGACGCTGCCAAGATGGACGGAGCATCCCATTTCACGATCTTTTACAAAATTGTCGTTCCGATGATGACACCGGCCATTTCCACCTACGCCATTCTCCGGTTTATCTGGACATGGAACGATTATCAGGGACCGCTTATCTTTCTTCGTTCAGAATCTCTGTCGACGATTCAGCTGGCGATTGAGAAATTTTCAACGAGCAGCGGGGAACTGTACAGTTTGATCATGGCAGGATCTGTCTCTGCCATTCTGCCGCTGATCATCATATTTATTATAGGTCAGAAATATGTCATCGAAGGCATTGCGCGCGGGGGAGTCAAAGGGTAACTTTTTCATTAAATACAAGGAGGGTTTTATGATGAAAAAATCATGGATTACGCTGTCGGGAATTCTGCTTTTATCGGCGCTGGCAGCTTGTTCCGGAGCGGAGGAGTCCGAAAGCAGTGATACGTCGGATGACGGGTCATCCGGAGATGAAGTCACCATCCGGCTGCATCACTGGTATAACGAGGATCAGGATAACTGGAACGAAGTCATCGCTTCCTTTGAAGAGGATCATCCAAATATTAACGTAGAGTCGGTCACACCGGAAAACAATGACGCGAATGAAACGATGCAGCAGATTGACCTGGCCGCGGCATCCGGTGATCAGCTTGATGTCATTATGGTCAACGATGCTTCCAATTATGCGCAGCGGGTCAGCCAGGGTATGTTTGAACCGTTGAATGATTACATCGAAGAAGCAGGGTTCAATTACGATGAGGAATACCGGGTTAATACGTCCGTAGATGACAATTATTATGCGCTGCCGGGAAAATATAACATGAACTTTGTCATGATGAACCAGGATAAACTGGAAGAAAATGATCTGGACATACCAACCGAATGGACCTGGGATGAATTCATGGATTATGCCGCGGAATTGTCGGAAGGGGAAGGCCCCGACAAGATGTATGGCACGTATTTTCATACGTGGGTGGATTATGTGAAACTCGCGGCATTCAACCAGATGGAGAACAGTAATCTGGTAAAAGATGACGGCGTCACCTCCAATATTGACAGCGATATTATGCGGCAGTCGCTCGAAATCCGGCAGCGCGGGCATGAAGAAGAATCAGCGGTGCCTTATGACGAAACGATATCCCAGGAGCTCAACTACCGCGACCAGTTCTTTAACCAATCTGCCGCTACCATCATGACAGGAAGCTGGATGATCAGTGAATCAGGAGGAATTGACGGCAGTCCGGCACCGTTTGAAGTTGCCTTTGCTCCGTATCCGAAAGCCGCGGAAGAGGATCCGATCACAACGCCTGCCGGAGCCGACTTCCTTTCTGTCTATTCCGGCTCACAGAATAAAGACGAAGCCTTTGAGTTTATCCGCTGGTACACGACAGAAGGCATCCAGGAACAGGGAAGATACCTGCCATCCTACCAGGATGCGGAACTCCAGCAGGTCGTTGATAATCTGGTAGAGGGAAGTGCCGCTCCGGACATGGTGAATAAAGAATCCCTCATTGACGTGCTGGAAGCATCCGAAGCATCCCCGCTCAACATTCCTCCGACCTTTATCGGAGAAGTGGAAGATGCTTATATGAGTGAAACAGACGCCTTCCTGCTTGGTGAACAGGACCTGGAAACAACGATACAGAATGCAGATGAAACGGTGCAGGAAATCATTGATAACAACGCTGAATAATGAAGAAAAGATTAGGGCCGTATGGTCCTGATCTTTCCTCGTTCCAGGAAGGGGTGTGAACTCATGCTGTTATCTTCAAAAAAAGGAGCACAGCTTCTTCCGGCCAAAGCTGTAGACAGCAGCTGGTGGAAAGAGCGTCCCTTCCATCCAGCTTATCAACAGCTCGTGTCCGAAGTGAAAGAAGAAGCGGAAAAGCTCATCCATCAAGAGACGCCCCGGTTAACCGATGCTTTGTTTCGTTTATTCGAAGAGACAGGGTCCCGAAAAGAGTATGAAGCGGTTTATTTCCAGAAAAGACACAGGCTGAATACGTTTGCTGTCATGACATTGATTCATCCGGGAGAGAAGCGGTATAAAGACGCCCTGCACCGCGAAATAGAAGCAGTCTGCGAGGAGAATACATGGTGCCTGCCCGCCCATATAAAGAATAACGATGTGCACACGATTGATCTATTCGCGGCGGAGACAGCTTTCGCTTTAAGTGAGCTGAGAAGCATCGTACAGCATGACCTGGAGCCCCGGATCCAATCAAAAATATACGAAAATGTACAGGAACGTGTGCTTCAGCCCTTTTTACAGCAATCGTTTCACTGGGAAACAGTGGACCACAATTGGGCGGCTGTCTGTGCCGGTTCCGTAGGCGCGGCTGCGATGCACCTGCTGGAAGATGACGGCGTTCTGACTGCCATATTGGAGCGGAATCGGCGGACGATGGATTACTTTCTGAATGGTTTTGAAGAAGACGGGGTGTGCCGGGAAGGGTACCAGTATTGGCAGTACGGCTTTGGCTTCTTTGTTTATTTTGCTGATCTTCTGGGCGCGAAAACAAACGGACGAATCGACCTGCTGCAGGATGAAAAGGTACACCAGATTTCGCGTTTTCAGGAGAAGGTTTTTCTTTACCATCATATCGTTGCGAATTTTTCAGACTGTGTGCCCGGGCAGTATGTCCACATAGGGCTCAGTCATTACCTGCATCACCGATTTCCGGATGTCACCGTTCCGGTATCGTCATTAAGACCTCCCTATGCAGCGGATCACTGTGCAAGGTGGGCGCCGTTTATCCGCGAATGGATCTGGACCGATGAAAAACTGGAGGGAGAAGAATGGAAGGAAGGAGACTACTTTTTATCCTCCTCGCAGTGGGTGGTCTCCCGGTACCGCTCCGGAGATAATCATTATGCCTTTGCGGCAAAAGGAGGACATAATGATGAACCTCATAACCACAATGATATCGGTCATATGATCGTAAGCAGGAACGGCCGAATGATGCTGAAGGATCTTGGATCCGGGTTATACCAGAAAGGGTATTTCGATGAAAAACGGTACGAATTCATCACGAATCACGCCCTCGGCCATTCACTGCCCGTCATAAATGGAAAGTGTCAGGTGGAAGGAAGGGACAGAAAAGCGGAGGAGACCATCATAACATCAGACGGTGCGCAGCTTGTCTATGGCCTGGAGTTAAAAAAAGCGTATTCTATTTCCGGATTGACGTCGTTTCACCGGCAGTTCATCTGGAAGAAAGGAGAGCATCCTGTTCTGGACGTTGTGGATACGTATGAGCTGCGAGAGCGGCCTTCCAGTCTGATGGGGCAATTTATTATGGGAGATCTGTCTTTTCGGGAAGAAACCAAGGGGGCCATCACGACAGATGACATGGTTATCCACTATGACCCGGAGCAGATGACGTCCCGCATCACCCGCGACTATTTCATGAATCATTTCGGAAGGAAAGAACCGTACACTCTGTTGAAATTATATATCCATGAACCTCGGGAAACAGGTAAAATGGAGGTAACGTTTTCATTCTCTTGAGAAAATAGAGGGGTATGGGTATGAAGAAGTTCGTGCGATGGTTCAGCAGGAGATTTTCTTTTAAGCAGAAAATATTTATATGGGTTGTCATCTGCATGCTGCTTCCAATGCTTTTCAGTGTGCTTAACTTAAACATTGCAAGTTCCAACATTTTAAGGGAACGCCTCATTCAAAGTGAAGAAAATGCGTCGGAACTCACAGAGGCGAATGTTTCCAACTTGATAGACAATGTCATTCAGACAATGAATGACGCCACCTTCAACAATGACATCCAACCGCTGATCTCAAGCCTTCGTCATGAGGAACTTGGAGCGAGGCAGATTCTTGAGATTAATAACCGGCTCAGCTCGATATCGCGAAACCAGAATATCTCGCTTTCCATTGTCAGCGCCGGAAATCAACAGGTGATGTCAGGAACCCGCTGGAGTCCGGCATTTATCGAAGACCGGCCTGTCTATGATGAGATAACGGAAAAGATGGAATCATTGTCCTCGTATGAAGTGTATTGGATCGGTCCGGCTGCTCTGCTTGCTGACGGGGAATTTCCAGAACAGTCTGTGAACTCCCCGATTCTGCTTGCGCGCCGGATGACGGACTATAACGGAGAAACAGTTGCTCATTTATTCGCCGGCATCAGCCGCACAGAGCTCGACCGGGTGTTATTAACCGATGAAGAAGTAGGACGCCGGAACCTTCTCTTAGACAGGGAAGGCAACGTGTTGTATGGAAACGAAGAGTATGCCCCCGGCCAAGAATTTCCTTATGGAGATACCGTCGATGAAGGGACGGAGACGTTCATCACCTCGTTTGAAAACGGGGAAGAACATGTGCTGGTCAAGCGCGGGCTGGAGCAGCGTGACTGGAGTCTTGTCAGCTATGTTCCGTACCAGCAGGCGGCAAGCAGCCTGGACCGTGCGTATCAGCAGAATTTCTTTATACAGGCCGGAGCTTTCCTTTTATTTATCATGATTATGATCTTTGTCATTCACCGTTTTTTCCGGCCGATTCAACAGTTGGTATACACAGCGGAAAAAGTGGAGCAGGGACACCTGGATACGCGGACAGGCCTTTCTAGAAATGACGAAATCGGCAGGCTGTCGACATCCTTTGATCATATGCTGGACCGCATTCAGGAGACCATTCACCAGACGGAAGTAGAGCAGGCGATGAAGCGGAAAGCGGAAATGGAAGTGCTGCAGTCCAAAATCCAGCCTCATTTTCTCTTTAATATATTAAACACGATCCGGATTAAGATGCTGCAGGAAGGCAATACCGAAAACGCGAAATTAATCACCTCGCTCAGCACTCTGCTGCGAGCCATTTACCGCGGGTCGGAATGGGTGACGCTGGAAGAAGAGTCCAGTCAGCTGGAAGAATACGTAAAGCTGATCAATGCGATGAGAAAGCACCCTGTTGAGCTGGAGCAGCAACTCGAAGAAGAAGCCGCCGGGCAGAACGTTCCGCAGTTTATTTTGCAGCCTGTGATTGAGAATGCGTGCTACCACGGTCTGTCAGCCGCGCCGGGCCATATTCTGATGCAGGCGTGGACGGAAGGAACGATGCTCTGTATCGAAGTGAACGATAACGGAAAGGGGTTGGAACCGGAAAAGCTGGAAGGGATAAAAAGAGCTCTGTTTGTGAACAAAGAGGATATCGTGCGTGATTATATGAATCAAAAAAACAGCATGTTCGGCATCGGCCTGAAAAACGTGTACGATCGTATGAAACTGACATACGGGGATGATTTTTATATGGATCTGGACAGCCGGCTGTATGAAGGTACGACGATATCGATGCGGTTTCCGCGGGAACAAAGGGGGATGGTGGATGATGAAGGTCCTGCTGGCAGAAGACAATTACCAGATGCTTGAGTTCATGTATCAATGTATCCCATGGGAGGATCACGGACTGCAGGTGACGGCGAAATGCGAGACAGGCCATGAAGCATGGGCGGCGGCACGCGAAGAAATGCCCGACATGATTATCACCGATATCAGTATGCCCGGGATGGACGGCCTGGAATTAATTGAAAAGCTGAGCGCTGTGAACCCTGACACGGCATCCCTGATTATTACGTGTCACGACGACTTTGAGTATGCAAGAAAAGCCTTAAGGCTGTACGTGGAAGATTATATTTTAAAAGAAACACTCGAACCGGGCACGCTGCTGGAAGCCGTGCAGCAGATGAAGAAGAAAGTGGAGGAGCAGAAGGCCGGCCGGAACCATATCGACCAACTGGAATCGTTGGTGGAGTATTCGAGAAAGCCATTGAAAAAAGAGTGGATGCATTCGTTTATCGATGGCACAGAAGAACGACTGGATGTCCTGTCTCTTTCTTTTGAAAGATCCGGTTATGTGCCGGTGTTCGGACGGTTTCTTGACCGTCGGCAGGACGGGACGGAAGCCGTGGTGGAATCAGTCAGTTCCTCTGTTTTTAACAAATGGGAGCGGGGGGACTACGTCATCGGGTCGCCTGATGAGATGTACTGGTTTATCCCTGTGGACCGCAGCATGACGACAGATCATGCATCCATGGAGCTGACCAACATACAAAGACAGGTTCAACGGGAGACTGGAGACTCTCTTGTTTTCATGATAGGGAAACAGAGCAGCAGTTGGGAAACGTTGCGGATTGCGCTGCAGGAGCTGACGGGGAATCAGGAAGGATGGTTCTATATCAGCGAACCAGATGTATGTACACCGGATCAGCTGAGTTTGAGGGCAGGCAGAGACGATATTTTCACGCATTATACGACGGCTTTGTATGATCTTAAAAAAATCATCGCGGAAGAAGATAAACAAGCAGCAGAAGCCTGGATACAATCGTGGATGGCTCGTATCACCGGGGAAATCTATCACCCGGAACAGGTAAAAAGCTGGATTCATAAGATTCTCATCGATATTGAATTAAAGTATCAGTCGCTGCAGCACTACAGTGACAGACCATCATCGATTCTGTACAGTGAAATCCATGCGCTGCGTCATATCGGAGAATTAAAGACGTACCTCCAGGCTTATGTGCAGCGGAAAATAGATCTTGCCGCCCACCTCCGGGAAAGTTCGGACCGTCGGGAAATCTGGGAAGCGAAAAAGTATGTAGACACCCACCTCGATCAGAAAATTACGATGGAGGGTGCTGCCAACTATCTTCATCTGAACCCCAGCCACTTCAGCCGCATGTTTAAGCAGGAAACCGGCGAAACCTTTGTGGAATACACCACGAAGAAAAAGATGGAGCAGGCGGCGCACGATCTTTTATATACCAATCACACCGTGGACGAGGTTGCGTTATCCATCGGATACGACAATACGAGCTATTTTGCCAAGTTATTCAGGAAATTCAGCGGGGTCTCCCCGAAACAATATCGCAAAGACAGGTGAGGTGAAGAAAATGAAAGAAAGTCGACTGGAGTCCCGCAAGGATATGGTGCATCTGCTCGAAGACATGCTGAGGCCGCTGGATCCTTATTTCAGCAAAGGGAAAGCAAGACTCCGGCTTGGAAATACAGGCGCTCATTTCGGTTCGAATATCGCGGAGATGGAAGCGTTCTCCCGTGTGCTCTGGGGTCTCGTTCCGGCAGCTGCGGGCGGGGATATGAACAGCCGCTGGGAGCGCCATCTGGAAGGTATCCGCAACGGAACGAACCCGGAGCATCCTGAATTCTGGGGATGGGTGCACGGCATTGATCAGCGCATGGTGGAAATGGCCGCGTTCGGGCTGGCTCTTGCCATGATCCCGGAAAAACTGTGGGCACCTCTTACCGAAACCGAACGCCATAACCTGTATCAGTGGCTTGACCAGATTAATCAGTTCGATGTGGTCGAGAACAACTGGCAGTTTTTCCGGATTCTCGTGAATACAGGGTTTGACACCGTCGGACTGCCGGTGAACGAAGAGAAACAGCAGGAATCCTTTGATTTGATCGAATCGTATTATCAAGGGGACGGCTGGTACGCGGACGGTCCCGTCGAGCAGTGGGATTATTACATTTCCTTCGGTTTCCACTTTTACGGTTTGTTGTATGCGGCGCTGCAGAAAGACAAGGACCCGGAGCGGGCGGAACGGTATAAAAAGCGTGCAGCGCGTTTTGCCAATGATTTTATTTATTGGTTTTCGAATGACGGCTCGGCGCTGCCGTTCGGACGCAGCCTGACGTACCGTTTTGCGCAGGTGTCGTTCTGGAGTGCCTGTGTGTACGCGGAAGTACCGGAAGTCGATGTCGGGGTAGCCAAAGGGCTCATTATGAGACATATGCGCTGGTGGATGAAGCAGCCGATTTTCTCCGGAGACGGACTGCTCACGATCGGGTACACGTATCCGAACTTGATCATGGCCGAAGGTTATAATTCCCCCGGCTCGCCGTACTGGGCGCTGAAAACCTTTCTCGTGCTTGCTCTGCCGGAAGACCATGCATTCTGGCAGACGCCGGAAAAACCGATGCCGGAACTCGAACGTGTGAAAAAACTCTCCACGCCCCGCATGACGATCATGAGAGAAGGAAGCCACGTATCCAGTCTTGTCTCCGGGCAGTACTCCACGACCGAACACGCCCACAATGACAGTAAGTACGCGAAATTCGCCTATTCGACCCGGTTTGGGTTTCATGTGCCAAAAGGGGTGTTCGGATCCGCGCAGGGCGCGTTTGATTCGATGCTTGCGCTCAGTGAGGAAGACGGCTATTACCGGGGACGCCGGCGGACCGAGGTGACCGAATGGGAAGACGGCGTGTTGTATTCGCACTGGCGGCCGTGGCGCGATGTGGACGTCGAAACATGGCTGCTGCCGGCATGGCCGTGGCATGTCCGGGTGCACCGGATTCATGCCCGGCGGCCGCTGGATGCGAGAGAAGGCGGCTTTTCCGTGCCGGTTGATCAGGATGGGCGAACGCCGTTGCCCGACATCCAGCCCAACATAGAAAAACCAAACGACCGCGTGCTGTCCGTAGAACTGCCCGCTGGCATCAGTGTCGTCGCGGACATAAGCGGAGGGCGGCATCTTGAAACAGGCAGGACCGATCCGAATACGAACCTGCTGTTTGCCTCGCCGGCCGTACTCCCCGCCGCCGTGTCACGGCTCTCCGGAGAGAACGGCCCGGTCTGGTACGGCACCGCCGTGTATGCCGGCAGTCGTATGCCCGCTGACATACCGGAAATGAACGGTCCTTCCGGCGGAACAGCAATGATTACGTATGCCGGACAAACAGAAGCCCGTCTGACATCAAAGCTGAAGGAGTGAAGGTGATGTGGAAAACAGGAATGTGTTCGGTAACGTTCCGGGAGAAAACGACGGATGAGATTATAGAGCTGGCGGCAGAAGCTGGACTTCACAGCATCGAATGGGGAGGCGATGTGCACGTGCCGCCGGGCGACACCACGGCGGCCGCCCGCACCGCGCAGCACACGAAGGAAGCCGGACTGGAGGTTTCCTCCTACGGATCTTACTACAAAGCAGGTATAGAACATGAGACGCCGTTTAAGGACGTTCTGGATACAGCCGCCGCACTGGGGGCTCCTTCGATACGAATCTGGGCAGGAAAAAAAGGATCCGAAGAGATGGAAGCGGAGGAGCGGCAGGCCGTTGTCCGGGATATCAGGGAGACAGCTGACCTCGCCGCCCTGCAGCACATCGGGGTCCACCTCGAGTACCACGGCGGCACCCTAACCGATACCGCGGACAGCGCCTGTCGGCTGATGGAAGAGATCGATCATCCGAACGTTCTGCTCTACTGGCAGCCGGCTGTGGGGCTGTCCCTGGAAGAAAGGCTCGCCTCGATTGAAACGGTGAAGCCATGGATCCAGCACGTCCACGTCTTCTTCTGGCGCGGCACGTCCCGCTATCCGCTGGAGGAAGGGCGGAACGAGTGGGACGCCTACTTTCAGCACCTGCCGGGCAGCGGACCCCGTTATGCCATGCTCGAATTCGTCCAGGACGACGACCCCGCGCAGTTTCTCCGCGACGCCGCCGTCCTGCACGAGCTGCTCGCATCAGCGGGACGCCGATAAAAAGGGACGAACCGCCGATATCTACGGCGCAACCGCCGATAAATGAAACAGAACCGCTGATATTTTCATCAGCTGTTATCTGGTGCACTTGAGATCCCTTTTCCTCCTATAGGAAGGAAAGTGCCCATTTTCTCGACCCCGGCCAGGAGCGGCCGGGCTTTTTTAATTAATGTCTGATTTGCTTCCATCGATAACGAAGCCTGATGAGCATCTTCGCTGGACCAGACTTCATAAACATAAAGGACGTCATCGTGATCATCAGCTAAACTGACAACATATAACTCGCACTCTTCCAGTTTATCCATTTCCTTTGAAGCTTCCAGCAGCAGATCCGCCAACGTATCACGTTCTCCTTCCACCACAGTAAACTTGTTGTGCAATCCGAATTTGCTCAATGTTATTCCTCCGTTTCATAATATGTACGTCTCTCAACTATTTCTAGTTTCAACCCTTACATTCCTTTTTTACATTCCCTTTTTTTTTTTTGAGATAACCGCGGTAGCGTACCGCCTCAGGGCGTTGTGATAATAACAGGACATATTCTATTATCCATTGGATGGTAAAAGCCGTGGTTTTGAATTTTTCAGCGGAAATGTTCAATTAGCACTCCAATTGTGACTCGGATAAATAAACCCTAACACAATGGCGCCAATAGCACTTGGAAGTAGTATAAAAGCGAAAAATCGGAGGGTGAACAAACGATTGAGGTCGCTGATAATGTTAATAAAATTCCAGATGAGTATACCTGCAACGAGGACAATCCCTATTCTTAACAATATATTATTAGTTTTCAAACAAAGCTCTCCCGACCTTACAGAGATAGTGGGTATAGTGTATGCTTATTATAACATGGCTATACGAAGAAGCATCAGATAGAAAGGGAGGAACAATGATGACAAAGGAAGATAATAATCAGGAGCTGTCGCGGGAAGAACTGCTTGACGTGCTGCGAGATCGATTTGAACAAAATATGCACCGGCATGAAGGGCTGAAATGGAAAAAGATTGAGGAAAGGGTTCAGGAGGATCCGGCAAAATGGGAATCGCTTCGTCAGATGGAGCTGACGGGCGGCGAACCGGATGTGATCGGGTATGATCAAGAAAAGGGCGGTTATCTGTTTGTAGACTGCGCGGCGGAAAGTCCGAAAGGCCGCAGAAGTGTCTGTTACGACCGAAAAGCCCTGGAATCCAGAAAAAAACACAAGCCGGAAAACAGCGCGGCGGATATGGCAGCTGCCATGGGTATCGACCTTTTGACAGAAGAGGAGTACCGCGCGCTGCAGCAGCTGGGGGAATTTGATAAGAAGACATCAAGCTGGATACAAACGCCCGCGGATATCAGGGAACGCGGCGGCGCCTTGTTCTGTGACCGCCGCTACGGACACGTTTTCCTGTATCACAGCGGAGCCGAATCCTACTACGGAGCCAGAGGATTCCGCGGCTCACTGATCGTCTGAAGGAGGCCTCTGTCTTTATCATCCATAGATAGTTTTGTATACTATGAGTAAGGGAGGTGGAAACGATGCCTTGTCCGTGAGTAGTAAACAACGAGGTCATGTACGATCTCCAGGATGGAAGATGGATGAAAAATATCGGCCAGGTCCGATCCACGGATAATGAAGTGGTTCTTACATTCGACGACGGACCGGGCCGCCACCTCGAAGCCATATTGGACGTGCTGCAGGCAAAAAACGTTCCAGCGGCCTTTTTCTGGCAGACGAGGTTGTTATATAACGAAAGACCCTGGAAGCGGGTGATCGGGGAAGGTCATCAAATCGGCTCCCACACCCACACTCATAAAAATCTAAACGGACTGCCCAAAGCCGGGCAGCGTAAGCAGATCGAGAACAGCGTGGATACCGTAAAAGACGTAACGGATAGCAGCGTATCTTTTTTCAGGCCGCCGTTCGGCCAGTATGATGAGGCTACGCTGGAAATTCTGGAAGAGATGGATCTCACCCCTGTCATGTGGGAGATTTCTTCGTACGACTGGATGCACAAAAAAGATCCGGACACGATTGTTTCCAACGTCGTGAACCATGTCAGGGACGGCTCCATTATCCTGCTGCATGAACTGGAACAAACGCAGGCCGTCCTTCCACAGCTGATTGATGAAATAAGAAACAAAGGATATCAATTTACGTTATTGTAACACTACAATGCCCCCTTCTTGGGTAAAAGGAGGGGGCTTTTATATGAGACCGCTGATAAATTAAAATAGCAAAACTGGAATTTCCTAACTGTTGTGATATCATAAACGAAGAGTAAACAGAAAAGGAGAGAGAGTCCTATGAAAGAAGTGCGCTGGGGCATTATCGGATGCGGAGATGTGACAGAGGTGAAAAGCGGCCCGGCTTTTAACATGGTAAAAGACAGCTCGCTGACGGTGGTCATGCGGAGAAACGGAGATCTCGCGCGGGATTACGCGGAGCGCCACGGTGTGCCGGTGTGGTATGACAAGGCGGAGGATCTGATTCAGGATGACAACGTGAACGCGGTATATATCGCCACACCGCCGGCTTTTCATAAAGAATACACGATCATGGCAGCGGAGGCGGGGAAACCGGTCTACGTGGAAAAGCCAATGGCGCGAACCACCCGGGAATGTGAAGAAATGACAGCGTTCTGCGCTGAAAAGAAAGTGCCGCTCTATGTCGCGTACTACCGGCGCACGCTCCCGCGTTTTCTTAAAGTAAAAGAGCTGCTGGATGCCGGCGCTATCGGCGATGTCCGTTTTGTCACGATGCAGCATACCCAGCCGCTTGCCGACAAAGACGAGAACGGGGAATGGCCGTGGCGCCTGCAGCCGGAGGTGAGCGGAGGCGGCCTGTTTTTCGACCTTGCCTCACACACGCTCGATTTGTTCGATTATCTGCTCGGGCCGATTCGCGATGTCACCGGATTCGCCCGCAACCAGGCCGGCGCCTATCCGGTCGAAGATACCGTGAGCGGCACATTTCTTTTTGAAAACGGGGCGGCCGGCACCGGCATCTGGAATTTTTCCTCCTACAAAAAAGAGGACGTGAACCGGATCGTCGGTACAAAAGGAGAAATCGTCTTCTCCTCCTTTGACGAAAAACCGGTAACGCTGATTACCGGGACCGAAACCAAAAACTATATCATAGAACAGCCGAACCCGATCCAGCGCTACCTCATCCAGGCGGTCGTTGAAGAGCTGACCGGAAAAGGAACGACGGCACCGAGCACCGGAGAAACAGCTCTGCGCACGAACAGGGTGATGGATGAACTGGTGAGAGATTTCTACCGCTGAAAATGAATGTTTTGAAAGAAGGAGATTCTATGAAAATCAGTAAATTTTTATTCACGGGAGTCTTTTTCATATTATCGGGTACAATCTTATTAGGACTGATGCATATCGCCATTGCAATCAGCATCACTGACATTCCAGGGTATTCTACTCCGCCCGGAAAGTTTGTCACGGTGCTGAACAGCAGTATAGGGTGGTTTCCCTATGTATTAAGTATTGTTCAGATCATAACGGGAGTCATCCTCGTTTATTATGATTTTGACCAGAAAAAATGACATCATGTAATAGAGTGAGTCCGTATTTGTTATAAGCGCTCCATCCATTGTTTCCATTCGTCTTTCACATCGTTCTCATCAATCAGCGTCACACTTTCTCCAACTTCGACGAAGAAATGCTCCTCGCTGGTTTTGACGAAGTAAATGGTGTCGAACGGTGTGTTAATGACTTCCTGCAGGGAGCAGCTCTGCTCGTTTAAAGCTTCGTAAATCCGGTTGAACGTTTCTTGATCGACAGATCCTCTTTCTGCTTTTTCCGGTGTGTTGGGCTCTATATACTTTTGTATGAGCTGGTATGTATGAGAACTGTCGATCCCTTGTCTGACTGCGGCTTTCATGACTATAAATAAAAAAAGGCAATCCATTAGACTTATTTTTTCTGGATACTTGGTCAGGCTTATTCTGTCAGGATTTATATTTTAAAGATTTTAATTTTCCGCAAAAGGACGCGTTTATTGAATATCGCGTCCCTTTTACCCTTAGGGCCATATTGCGGACCTTCTGTCACCCATTAAGACGTGGGGAACAGACAGGCACAATAGACACTAGCGTCTTTTATGAAGGGGTTTAATTTGCCCTCTGATTTCACCACCAGGATTTTGTTCGGTATGAGCATTTACATACGTCAATTCTTTTCGCATCAGTGTTAGTAAGTCATGGACATTTCTTACACCTGCGTCATTAGGAACGATATCCTTATCTGTAATAACTCCCGTAACTATTCCTCGGCGGGTGGTTATCCCATTTTGATCTTCTAAAGTCGCTAGGTCAGCCCCAAAGAGGAAGGCGAGAACGGGCCCATTTTCATCGCGGGCTCCAAAGTGAATATGCGCTTGAATGAAATTTCTGATATTGTTGACTTCCAGTTCAAATTTAATTTTTGTACAATCCTTATTAGCGATAAATTCAGCTATTCCAAAAGCATCCGTCTTTACTGGTGGTACTTCGTTTTCCCCTCTTAACTTCGCGATAAATTTCTCCAAAAATTTCACCTCCTGAATATACGGTATGTAAATCGAAATAACTTTGTATAGGTAATAGGATGAAGAGCTGAAAAAAGGCAAATAATAGAGGCTCTGCCTGGGTCGTAACGGATAAGGGGTCTAGATAAAATAAAATGGGGGTTCTATGAGGTATTGGGGTTGATTGGGCATGTAAATGCGCCAGTTTGGCTGGTACCAGGGGCTTCGGCTTGTATTCGAGCTTATTTGGCATGTATTCGACAACGTTTGGCGTGTATCTGCCCGGAAACGGCATGTATTGCAGAGACCCCGGTATGAATAATTCACCTATCTAACGAAGATACTATCAGCATAAATAAATTGAAATTATTTTCGAAATTACTTTCAAATCAACGACATGAGGATTTCCGTTAGAGGTGAATAAGGTGGGTTATAAACAATCAAACGAACCAGTATATGGAAATTTTGAAGATAATATTGGCTACTTGAAAGAAGAGCTGGGTGTTGAAGAAAGTTTCGATGCCATTCATCTTGATTTGCATTACGCCGGCAAAGACATGGGCTTATTCTTGATTGACGGTTTTGCCAAAGATGAAATCATGCATTATCTGATGAAATTGCTTTCAAGACTGGAACCGGAACAGCTGGAACCGGATCCTTTGTCACAACTGATGAAAACCCATCTTCCCTACATTGAATTAGACACAGTAGATGATCTTGATAAAGCGGTATTCTGGGTACTGAGCGGTGCTTCTGCGCTTGTTGTAGAAGGCATTGACAAGATCATTATTATTGATGCCCGAACTTATCCCGTCCGATCGCCTGCAGAACCAGACCTGGAGCGAGTAACCCGGGGGCCGCGTGACGGTTTTGTAGAAACCATTGTTTTCAATACGGCACTTACAAGACGCCGAGTGAGAGACCCTTCGCTTCGGATGAACTATATGTCAGTAGGAAGACGTTCACAAACGGATATCTGCATATCCTATATTAAAGATATTGCTGATCCGGATATAGTGAAACAAGTTAAAAAATCTTTAAATAAGATTGATACAGACGGTCTGCCAATGGGAGAAAAAACCGTGGAAGAATTCATATGTGGTCGTCATTGGAATCCGTATCCTACCGTACGTTACACCGAACGACCTGATACTGCTGCGGCGTATTTGTATGAAGGACACATCATGATCATGGTTGATGGATCCCCGAGTATGCTGATTACACCCATCACTTTCTGGCATCACTTGCAGCATATGGAAGAGTACCGGCAAAGACCGGTAGTCGGAACCTATTTTCGATATGTACGGTTTTTGGCAGTATGGATGGCCATTTTTTTGCTGCCGCTTTGGTTTTTATTTGCCGATAATCTAGATTTAGCTCCCGAGGCATTAAGTTTCATCGGTGTTAAAGACCCAACTTCCATTCCCCTGCTGTTACAGATTCTTTTTGTTGAAGTAGGTATTGATATGCTTAGAATGGCAACAATACATACTCCCAGTAATATGGGGACAGCACTCGGCCTTGTTGCGGCAGTAGTTATTGGGCAGATTGCTGTTTCTGTCGGACTTCTCACCAATGAAGTCATTTTGTACATTTCTATTGTCGCTATCGGCACGTTCGCAACACCGACTTATGAATTAAGTCTGGCGAACAGACTATTCCGACTTGTCCTTTTACTTTTAACTGCTGCTTTTAATCAAATAGGTTACGTTGGTGGGGTCACATTATGGATGCTAACGCTTCTGCACCTAAAGTCAATAAATCTTCCTTATTTGTGGCCCTTTATCCCATTTTCCGCCCAGTCCATAAGAGGGTCCTTTTTAAGACCACCGGTTCCTTTAAACCATGATCGTCCTGCAGCCGCTGATCCCCAGGACCCGGATCGGTAAGCAAATATATAACAGGCATACGTATATGATATCAATAAGGAAATCCATTCGTAGAACTTGAACCCATACCTCAGCAGACTGAGTGCGCTCCGGTTTTTTGATGTGCCCTTTTTCGCTCGTAAAGGGCCGGGTTTGGCATGTATTGGGGTTGATTCGGCATGTAAATGCGCCAGTTTGGCAGGTACCAGGGGCTTCGGCTTGTACTCGAGCTTATTTGGCATGTATTCGACAACGTTTGGCGTGTATCTGCCAGGAAACGGCAGGTATTTCAGAAAAGCCGGAACATCAATGATAGAAAAAGAGGACGGGACAACACGTCCAGTCCTCACAGCTTATTTAATCTTATAATCTGCCCTGCATTAAAACCTACCCAACCTCCGATAAATGGGATAACATCGATAGGAGAGTCTAATCTTACAGAGTCAACATCCCAAACAAAAAAAAGCACGGTGAAAACCACGCTGATCATAATGATGAAGCCAGCCCCCATCATAGTTCTCCGCTTCCAACGCTTTTCACCCTTGTGGTATTTGTCAAAAGCCTGGACGAACCGGCTTGTCTTTGTACCGATTGGCTTTCCTGTCTTAAGTGTGTACAGGGGTGGAACTGCTGTGAGCCAAAAAAGCACGCAGCATACCCCAAGAAGAACAGAAGCTGATCCTGCATTGTAAACATAAAAAATAATCAATACGAATAACGACAGCATCACGAGATTGTGCTGGACTAACTCCTTCTTTTTTAAACGCTTCACTTCCTGTATATCCCATTCTGTTTCATGCATCGTATCCATCCTTTCTATGGAGGTGCCGTTGTACCATGCCATTCCTATGAAACGAAAGCAGGTATCACTGATCCAACTTCACCGTTTTTTCTAGGGGTATTCCTAAATAACTGTATGTAATCGTTACGTTTTCGATCTGATTGTCATGAACAACACTAATTCCATACCTTTTATCATCTGTTGCAGCTGTATCATTATCTGCTTTTTCCCGCTGCTTAACAGGGGAAGTATTCGTCTTGATTGCCACATTCTCTATATCGTGCAGATTAAAGTCTTCCGCCTCTTGATTAAATGTGTCAGTTACAATAAATCCCTTTGATGGGTTACTGAACTGCATTTTTACTTTTGATGGCTTTTCATCACCATTGACCGACACGTCATCAATATGTACGTCGCTGAACCCTTTATTTCCGATTACCAGGAGGACGGCATTGTAGTTGTTTATCGAACCGACAGATCCTTTAACTAATGGGGGATTGAATGTAATATAAGAAAAAATACCACCAAATATAACTACCATGCTTATAATAGAAAGCGTAATGATTTTTTTCAATTTTCCCATCCTTCCATCCTTTCATTTTCGTTTGGCTGGTACAAGGGGCTCCGGCTTGTATTCGAGCTTATTTGGCATGTATTCGACAACGTTGGGCGTGTATCTGCCCGGAAACGGCATGTATGGCAGAGGAACGAGGCGGCTGCCGGCGAACTCCCAGCTGTTTTTATTTTATCGCTTGACCAATTCCCGTCATGCGGCCAAAAACCGGGGGAAACATACCGCAAACGTAAAGGTAAACCGTTCATAAGACAGTTTGAGACAGCCGTCTGCCGGTCAAACGTAACATACAATAATTCATAACGACGTTTATTGTAATCAGGAGAAGCTAAACGCAAGTATGAAAAAGATGGGAAGTACAGGGGGCATCTGCCCGATCTAAAAAATCACCGCATGTCTCAACGGACAAAACGGCAGTAAGGGTTGCAACCTTATAAGCTTTTGCCACCATTAGCTATTATAAATCAACTTCATAGACGTTAAAATCTGTAATTTTCTGTCGTCGTTCAGCAGCGAATAATTTAGCCATGTAGACACCCTTTTTACTTATATTCTAATAATAATAGTAGAAGAAAATTCGGTTTTTAGCAAAGTGTTTTACTTACGTTCGAAAATTTAGAAAAAATAACGAAAGTAAAAATAAGAAAAGTCATTGACAATTCGAAAGTAAGTGGTATTATTTACATATAAATTTTTTTGCAAACGCTTTCTTTGAAAAGGGGTGTAAACTTGAGTGTAAATGATCTTTTCCATTTAGAGGAAAAGACAGCTCTGGTAACTGATGGAGCCAGAGGGCTCGGTGAAATTGGCTCACGTTCTGGACTATGTACCAATGAAACGACTTGGCAAACCGGAAGAATTGGGGGGTTGGCTGTTTATCTTGCATCGGATGCTTCTAGTTTCGTGACGGAATCAACGTTTGTGATTGATGGTGGATATACAATCTGGTAAAAGGAGAGGGTAATGTGGCAAAAATGATGAACGAACAGCAAATGAAAACAGCAAAATATCCAGAAACAATGAAGGCTGTTGTTGCATATGGACCAAGAGATTATCGATTTGAAGAAGTGTCGACACCGAAGCTTGAGAACAGTGAGGAAATTATCGTAAAGGTAGAAGCATGTGGAATATGTGCCGGAGATATTAAAGCATTCGAAGGAGCGCCCAGCTTTTGGGGGAACGAAACCCAGCCGCCTTACATTAAAGCACCAGTCATTCCCGGCCATGAGTTCATCGCAAGAATTGTAGAAATGGGCGAGGACGTCGAAGGTTATGAAGTGGGAGACCGGGTTATTTCTGAACAAATCGTTCCCTGCTGGAACTGCCGTTTCTGTGGACGCGGACAGTACTGGATGTGCGAAAAACATGACTTATACGGTTTTCAAAACAATGTAAACGGCGGTATGGCGGAATACATGAAATTCACCAAAGAAGGCATTAACTACAAGGTTCCTGAAGATATGCCGATTGAAGACGTTGTCTTGATTGAACCGTATGCCTGCAGCATGCATGCTGTAGAGCGTGCTCAAATTCAACTGGGGGACTTTGTCGTTTTGTCCGGGGCGGGAACACTCGGGCTTGGGATGGTAGGTGCTGCCAAGAAATCCGGCGCAGAGACATTAGTAGTGCTGGATCTGCAGGAATCAAGACTGAATCTGGCCAAAGAATTTGGTGCAGATATCGTAATGAACCCAAAAGAAGTGGACGTGGTGAAAGAAATCAAGGAAATGACCGGCGGCTATGGGTGTGATACGTATATTGAAGCAACGGGTCAGCCGGCATCCGTAGAACAAGGCTTGAATATGATTCGTAAATTAGGGCGATTTGTAGAATTCAGTGTCTTCAGTGAGCCTGTATCTGTGGACTGGAGTATTATCAGCGATCGAAAAGAGCTGGATGTATTAGGTTCACACCTTGGACCGTACTGTTACCCGTCTGTTATTAAAGGTATATCAAATGGAGATCTGCCTACACAAGGCGTCGTCACACACCGGATGCCGCTGGAACAGTTTCAGGAAGGTTTTGACTTAATGAAAAAAGGCACGGAATCACTCAAAATTATTCTTGAACCGTAAGGGAATAAAAAAGGGGGATGTTATCTCCCTTTTTTATTTAAGTCAGAATATTATGATAATAGGATGCCGGGGATAAAACAATGATGGATATCCCAGGTGGCAGTCAGTAAAGATGCTCATCTGTAAAAGAGGAGGGGCACGGTCATCGGTATCCTCCCTTAGTAAACAACACATGAAAAAGTGCAGATATACGATGGAATTTCTTTACGTTTATGATATCATAATCCAGAAACAGATCAATCACGCAGCGGTAGGCGGGTATCACATTCCCTCCTTTTTCACATAAGGTGATAATAAACAGGAGGGCTGACTTGATGAGAGATCCTTATACCGAACACCCCGCTGCGGAGCCGCAGTACTTTTTCAATCTGAACACGAACCGCCTGTTCACGCGGAACGCGCAGAATTACATTAACCGGCTGGGCCGGGATAACTTAAACACGCTGGGGGATGTGTCGCTGCTCGACATTTACCTGAGCGATGCGCATGTGGTAGAGCCGCATTATCATCAGAACGCGTCGGAAGTGGTTTACTGTATATCCGGGGCCGCGCGGATTTCGCTCATTAATCCATTTACCAATGAGGTCACCACGTTCCGGATCACCCCGGGGGAAGTGGGCAATCTTCCGCAGGGCTGGTGGCACTGGATCATTGCAGAGGAAAATAACACCCATCTGCTTGCCATTTTTGACGCGCCGTACCCGGAATACATTCTGTACTCCGACCTTTTGACGAAAACGCCGGCGGAAGTGATGGCGCAAACGTACTGCGTCGATCCGGAAACCTGGGAAGAAGCGATTGCGCCGCTGCAGGGCGAGACGATCATCATCGGCCCGACCGATGAATGCGCCGAGCAGCAGGTCCAGGGTGCCATGCAGCAAAATAACAAACCCGCGCAGTCCCTGCCTTATCACGAGCCTTACTACGCCTATCCCCATCCACGCTATCCGTTTTATTGAAAAGAAGAAAAGCGGTCCCTGCCTTAAGAAGCAGGGAACCGCTTTATTTAACATGGAAAGTTAATATTATGAAATTTTCGATTCGGAATGATCTTTATGATTTTCTTCCAACTTTCGAATACCGAAGCCGTTCGTGTAGGGTGCGAGAAAACCGTACAGCGCAGAGAATACAAAGCCGCCAAGATTAAAGATTGCCCACGGCAGGAACTCAAAATTACCCACACCCAGCGTGGTGGCCATAAACACACCGGATACCGTCCAAGGCATCAATACTTCAGTGATTGTAACGGAGTCTTCCATATTCCGGGACAGGTTCGCGGGGTGCATGTTCTTTTCCTGATAAGCTTTCCCGTAAATATCCTGTATGAGAAAATAAGTCACCAACGCGTTGGATGTGCCGTTAATTACGGCAAAACCGGTTAAAAGAGACGCAAAGGTGAGGCTTCCGATTGTTTTCAAATACACAATGACCCTTTCCAGAATAACATTCAGCGCCTGGGATTTCTCCAAGGCGGAAGCAAAGAAAAAGGCAACGAATACAAAGAACGTGGCATTGTACATAGAGTAAAGGCCGCCTCCGCTGAGCAGGGATTGAATATCTTCCGTTACGACTCCATCCCCCAATCCACTGATGGAGTCGGCGATCATGTCAATACTGAAGCCTGATACAGCTGAAGCAAAGACATTTCCGAATGAAACATTCTGAAGAATCAGAGCAAGGATCATAGCAGAGAGCGATGAGGCAAATAGAACAATTAACGGAGACTTTTTCATGATGGAACCAGCGATCACAATAACGGCCGGTATCAACAGGACAATATGAAGCTGAAACAACTGATCAATACTGTCGATCATCGTCCGGATGCTTGACAGCTGACTTGTGTCGGTTTCAATGTTCAGTCCAACAAAGAAAAACACAATAACAGCAAGGATAGATGAAGGAATGGCGGTGTATAACATATGTTTGATGTGTTCATAAATGTTCGCTCCGGCGGCGAGAGAGCTCATATTCGTCGTATCGGATAATGGCGACAATTTGTCCCCGAAGTAAGCGCCGGATACCACGGCCCCGGCGGTAACAGCCAGGGAGATATCCATCGTCTGGGCAATGCTCATCAAGGCAACCCCGATCGTACCGGCAGATCCCCAGGACGTGCCGACGCAGGTGGAAACAATCGCTGTTACCAAAAAGGCGAGCACGTAGAGATAATTCGGATTAATCATTTCCAGTCCGTAATAAATAAAAAATGGAATCGTACCGGCAATAAACCATGTTCCAATGAGCAGCCCGATGCTGAATAAAATAAGGATGGCGGGCAGGGCTTTTTTTATTTTTTCTCCCATTAACTCAATAATGGAATCCCAGCGGTTTCCGTTCAGCATAGCGAAAATGGCGAACACAACTCCCGCAAAAAGAAGCATCAATTCGGCCGGGTATTCCATCACTCCGATTCCGGCGATGAAAATGGCAACCGTTAGTACGATGGGAATCAGAGCCATGACGATGGAGGGGCGTTTTACACTGTCTTCACTCATTTTGAAACACTCCTTTAAGAAATAGTGGAGAAGGCTTGCTCCAGATCCTGAATCTGCATTTCGTGGTCTTCAAGACCGACCGATAACCGGATCAAGTCCGGAGGCAGGCCCCCGGCTTTCAACTGCTCCGCATTATCATCTTTTAACGGGGATGTGACCAGACTTTCGAATCCTCCCCAGCTCACCCCGATTTTGAAAAGGTCGAGGCTGTCAATAAAGCGGGACACATTCTCAAACCCTCCTTCTTCCAGTTCAAAGCTGATTAATCCTGTGAAACCAAGCATCTGCTCGGACAGGAAGGGAGCGGAATCGGTATAAAGTCTGGGGTGGTATACCTGTTTGACAGCTTGCTTCGTGCGCAGATAATCTACGATGTGCGATGCATTCGTTTCGTGCTGTTCCAGACGAATCGGAAGCGTTCTCAATCCCCGCAGCACAAGGTAGGCGTCATGCGGCGAAAGCACGGAACCTCCTAATTGGAAGCCGTCTTTGAAAATATGATCGATCATCTCGGCCTTCCCAATGACAGCTCCGCCGACCAGATCGCTGTGTCCGCCGATGTATTTCGTTAACGAATGGACGGTTATATCAAAACCGAACGTAAGCGGTTTCTGAAAAAGGGGAGTCGACCACGTATTATCAATAACAGAAGTGATGTTGTGACATTTGGCGATGGCGGCCGTCTCTTTTAAGTCCAGTACTTTCATCAGCATGGTGCCGGGACTTTCAGCATAAATCAACTTTGTCTCGGGCTGAATCGCGGCTTCGAGCTCCTTTGGATCATTTTCGATGAAAACGGAAGTAATCCCGAATTTCTCCAGCATGCCCGCCAGCTCTTTTGTCGGGCCGTAAATATGATTCATGAATATGACATGATCGCCGCTTTTTAAAAGAGATAAAAAAATTGAGCTGATGGCCCCCATGCCGGACCCAAAACACTTACACTGCTCCCCCCTCTCAAGTGATGCCAGTTTGTGCTCCAAGACGTTCACCGTCGGGTTAACTCCGCGCGTGTAAACATATTGTTCTCTTTCTTTTTTCTGGGCCTCGGTGAACTCCCGGAATGTCGGAAATGTAAAAAGGCTGGTCTGGTACACCGGAACGGAGGCCGCTCCATGATAGCTTTCGGTATCGATATCGGTACAAATCTTCTTATCGACCTGCAACATAACGCAACACACTTTCTAATGATGTATTGCAATTATCCTATCATACTATCATGCTGTATGAAAGGTTAGATTTTTCAGAATTATATGCAAGGTCATCTGTTTCAAGAATCTTTGATACAATGGAGGTGTCCAGACAGGAGGGTGTATAAAGGTGAAAACGATGAAAAAAGAACGGCTCTCTGAAATGGCCGCCAAAGAAATAAAAGACTATATCAAAAGAAACGAGCTGCAGAAGGGAGATAAGCTCCCGCCGGTGTCGGAATTAATGGATATCCTCGGTATTGGACGCTCCACGCTCCGGGAAGCCCTGCAGCTATTGGAATCACGTGGTGCTCTGCACGTGTTGAACGGCAAAGGCACCTTTGTGAAAGATATGAAGCCGTTTCACATTCAAACCTCCATCGAAACCGATAATAAAAAACAATTTCTGCTTGAGGCTCTGGAAGTACGGAAAGCGCTCGAAGGAAAAGCAGTAGATCTTGCCGTTCTTCATGCAGAGGAAACAGAAATACAACGAATGGAAGATTATTTGAAAGCCTACGTTGAAGCGATTCAGAATGGGGAACGGGAGAAGGCAAACGCTGCGGACGAAGGATTCCACCAAGTCATTTACGAAGCAGCGGATAACGAGCTGTTAAAAAGTATCATCGATTCGGTGGGCGACAGCTTTCATGAATTCTGGAACGAACCCTTTGGCGTGGAAGATATTTTTGACCAGAGCTATCCTTATCACGAAACCCTGTTGCAGGCGATGAAAGAAAGAAATGCAGAAAAAGCCGCCGAGGCTTTTCAGCAGATTATGGAATCTGTCAGAACCTCGATTGAAAGTTTTTAAAAGGTTTCGGCGGGAAAGAGGGGACTTTCTGAATGAAGCGTGGATTCGAATATCTCGTAGTAAAAGCAGCCGGCGCGGGTTTCGTCATGATGGTCATCTCTGTGTTTTTGGATACGGCGTCGTCTGGTGAAAGGACTGCTTTATATTGCTGCGGGGTATGCCTGTTTTCTCGCAGCAGGATGGAATATGTACATGCTGATGGCGGGGACGGTGGGCGCCGGCTGCGCGCTGCTCTTCTACGCAGGTACCGCCATTTCGAGACGTGCAGCGCCGCTGAAATACGGATTAGCCATCTTTGTGCCGTGTTTTCTGCTCATTCTTATCCCAATCGATTTTACTGAAAAAGAACAGTGGACGGGCACACGAGATGGTACATCGTATACGGCTTCTTTTGAGTACTTTCACGGAAAACACGAAATACCCGTTCATGCCGAAGCCGGGCAGACGATCACCATATCCCATGATTTCACCAGCACGAACGGCGGCGGACACGGTTTTCACGTATTGAACGAGAAAAACAACCTTGTTCCCATGCCCCGAATTGGAGAAGATAAAGCTGCTGTTGAGGCGACATATAACGGCGAATACCGCTTGGTCGTGACAGGCAATGAGGTGGAAGGAAACTTCACCGTGTACTGGGAGATAGAATAGTGTTCCGGGTTTCGCCGATAAAAATCAACATGCCGCCGATAACCGCAGCAAAAGCGCCGATAAATTACCTCCTACCGCCGATATATAGGAAAAAGCGCCGATATCCAGGCAGGAACCGCCGATTCGCCTGCTTAATTCCTGCTTGAAGGCAGGATCACAACTTTGCCTACATGCTGTTGTTGTTTGAAGAAATGCTGCGCTTTATGAATCTTGTTCAGCGGAAACGTTTCGGCCACACGGGGGTTGATACGGCCGGCGTTCGTTTCATCCACCAGCTTCTGAAAATGGGCCGGTGTGTGCATGGATGATCCGATTAATCTCCGATTGTGCAGGTAGAGCCGGCGCAGGTCGAGAGATACGACGGGCCCGGCAACGGCTCCCGCAATGACCCAGCGGCCGCCTTCCTTGAGGAGCGGTGACATGCTGGTTAACGTTTCTCCTCCGACCACATCAGCCATAACGTCCAGGCCTTCCGGGGCCGCATCCAATATAGTTTCTGCGATACTGTCGGAATCACGGTCGATAACGTGGGTGGCGCCGGCTGCGGTGACTTCTTCGGCTTTGGCCGATTTACTCATGGCTATGACGGAAGCACTCCGCGCGGCGGCAAGTTGTACTAACGCTAAGCCTACACCGCCCGAGGCACCGGTGACGAAGACCGTTTCTCCGTGACCGACGCCGGCGCGCTCCAACATGCCGAGAGCCGTTCCGTATGCTGTGGGCAGGCAGGCCAATTGTTCATCTGATAAGGGAGAATCGCTCACATCATGGGCCTGCGCCGCGTCCACCACAGCATATTCGGCAAATCCGCCGTCTTTTTCGCTCCCTAAAAGCCCGATTGGGTGGGCATCGTCGTTTGCTGTCTCATAAAAAGCCGGATCGACCAACACACGCCTGCCTGTAAGACTGGCATCGACCCCTTCCCCGACACGGCTGATGCGGCCGACCATGTCAGCGCCCTGGATCCGCGGAAACTCTACCGATCCGCGCCACCCGGCTTTCGCATCGGGGTTTCCGGGGAGTCCGTAAGCCCCTTCCCGGGTCCAGATATCCGTGTTGTTGACGGATGCAGCGGTCATGCGTACCAACACCTGCCCCGCCGGCACTTCAGGCACGGGAACATCCTCGCGCAAATGTAAAACATCCGGTCCGCCAAACGCGGTCAGTACGGCCGCCTCCATAACTTCACTCAACTCCATCGCTTCCTTTCCTGGTTCTGTTTCTCTTCTTTGTAACTATCACTTGAAAAATATTAAAGATAACCATTATCAAGGCTCCGGTTAATGACCCTAATACAGAGTATATACTGCGGGAAACCAAATAACCTCCAATGGAACCTCCGATAAATGAAATGAGTGCATAAAAACTGAGTCTCCATTGGGAAGAGGTCCATTGAGTTTCTATCCTTTTCACATGAGAAATGATCGTTTTTACACGTTTCATCCTGATATAGAACCTGCCTCCCCTCGTTTGGAACAGGGACAACCACATCCCATGTACCTTGATTAAAATAAAAAGACATCCACTTTCTAATCTTGGAAATCTTAGATGATATATTATTAATAGACCGCTCTTCCGCATCAGTCCCAGATGGTAAATTTCTTTCATCTTGTTTTGTAAGTTAAACAGGCCCCACTTTGAAAAACAAGGTGGGGCTTATTTGACGCTTACTTTTCAAGAACGCTTGATCAGCGCGTGTCTTAGGTGTTACGTCCTTTGAACCATTAACGTGATTTCTCTGGAGATGGATTCTCTTAACACATCCAGGTTCTCCGTGACCTCAGAATCAAGTACGGGACCGAAAGGATTTGTTGGCGTCCAGGCAGTAGCCAGAGTCATGACGGTCGCTAACAGCACGCTGGGAGGAAAAACATCGCTAATGTGACCGGAATTTTGAGCATCTGTGATTTGCTGCAGCTTCTCCCTGTAGATAGCCATTCGTTCGGAGAGATTCACCGATACTTCCTCCAGGTGGGCCCACCTCATCAACCTTATTAGTTTGGGGTTTGTCATGGCAAAGTCAAATACTTTGACCGCATAACCGGGGAGATCACGCGGCGTGAAAGGAATCTCTTCGAATGCACGATCAATATATTTTTGTAGAACAGTGGCAAAGAGTGTTTCTTTGCTCTCAAAATAAACATAGATCAAATTTTTATTGCATGCCGCCTTCTTGGATATTCTTCCCACTCGGGCTCCGGCGATTCCAAATGCAGCGAACTCATCCAGGGCGGCGTTTAAAATTTTTTCACGTGTTGCTTCGGCTTTTCCCATGCTCATCATCCTTCATTTCAAATTCGTTGATTCGTGAATGGTTGTTTACATTATATCATTGACTAAATGGTTAAAAAAAGCTTATAATTTAATTAACCGGTTAGTTAAAAATATGACCGAAATCTTTTTAGAAAGAAGGATGGGAAAATGACTCGACGGACATGGTTAATTACGGGAATCAACAGCGGCTTTGGACGGCATATGGCTGAACAGCTTCTGGAGCGCGGCGACCGCGTAGCAGGTACTGTACGAAATTTGAATTCGGTGGACGATCTTAAAACGGCGTACGGGGATCTTCTATGGGTGACCCATCTTGACATGACCGACACGCCGGAGGTGTTTAAGGTCGTCGCCGAAGCTTTCCAACAACTGGGCAAAATTGATGTTGTCGTCAGCAATGCAGGCTACGGTCTATTCGGCGCAGCGGAAGAATTGATAAACGACCAGATCACCCATCAGATTGACACCAACCTGGTCGGCCCCATTCAATTGGTGCGAGCATCCCTGCCGCACCTGCGTACGCAGGGCGGAGGACGGATTATTCAGCTTTCTTCGGTCGGCGGCCAAGCTGCTTATCCGGGAGGCTCCCTCTATCACGCGACGAAATGGGGAATCGAGGGTTTTATCGAATCAGTGATGGGGGAAGTTGATCCGTTTAACATCGGGCTTACGATTGTAGAGCCGGGCGGTGCACGCACGAATTTCAAACAGCAGGCTGCAAAGATGGCTCCCAAATTGGATGCCTACGATATTTCTCCGACTGCAGTAGTAAGAAAGAGCCTTGAAGACAGTACTGTTCCTCCGATTGGTGATCCAGCCAAGATGGTGAAGATCATGATCGATAGCGTCGATCAGCATCCGGCGCCGAAAAGATTAACCCTCGGCAGCGACTCTTATCAGGTACTCCATCAAGCCCACTCGAACCGGCTCAAGGAATTGGAGTCCCAGAAGGAGCTAGCCTTCTCAACGGATGATTCGGAAGAGGGCTAACAGGGAGAAGGGCAGGCTTCCCACAACCGAGATCAATACGGATAAAGCGGTTTGGGATTGCTATGCCCAACAAATCCTTGTTTAAGTCAAATCTTCACTTTATCATCTATCTAATTAACCCCCTGGTGACAGCTTCGCTGGTACTGCCCCTTGATGAATTGAATTACTTTTTGTTCAAGAATCGGGCGCTTTCCTTAAGTAAGGAATAAGCGCCTGTTTTGCGTGAAAGTGTCAACGTGCTCCCCGGCACGCCGGCTCAGTCCGATTCGGGAAATTCCGCATAAGGAGGGTGGATATTTGTTCGATATCGTCCGCACTCAACTCAAATTTTATTCCGAAATCGGTTCATAAAGAGCGGATCTTATCTCAATTTCAAGTCTTCAATCATCGGGCACAATTCTGAAGTAGTGAATGGCGCTCTTTATTGATTTATAGGGCCAATTAATGGAATAAAATTTAAAAAATATACTGCGCTCAAACGTTTCCTTATAAGTGCTAACATGAAAATTGATCGGAAATGAATTTGAAATAAAACGTGTATTTTGCACATAACTGATGTTATACTATATTATGTGCAATACGCACATAATTTCAAAAAAGCGGAAGAAGGAATTAATAACTATGAAGGCAGCAATCGTAAAGGATAAGGGGACCATTCCCATAATGGGTGATTTTGATTTTCCCGTTATGACAGATGGGCAAGTATTAATTAACGTTACGGCATCAGCACTAAGTCGGGTTAGCAAGTTCCGTTCAATGGGCATGCACTACTCATCCAAAGTAGATTTTCCAATTGTAGCCGGTATTGATGGGGTTGGAACTTTGGAAGATGGAACTCGTGTTTACTTTGCACTGCCTGTTGCACCGTATGGGAGCTTGGCTACGCAAACGATTGTCACTGAAAAGCTGACTGTCTGTTTACCGGATAGAATTGATGATCTCACCGCTGCCGCAATTGCTAACCCGGCTATGTCGTCATGGGCTGCATTAGTATTTCGAGCAGGCTTCAAATCCGGTCAAACGGTATTAATTAATGGCGCTACTAGTGCATCCGGTGGTTTAGCAGTTCAGATTGCCAAGGGTTTGGGGGCCAAGAAGATTATTGCAACGGGACGCAATGAATCAAAGTTGCAAGCACTTGAAGCCGATGAGGCCATTGCATTTGATATGACAGTCGCCGACGGACAAAAAACGTTTGAAAAAGCCATCACTCCAGTTATTACCAATGGTGTAGATGTTATATTGGATTACCTTTGGGGCGATAGCGCGTTCACCATCATGGCAGCTCTTGCCAAGACAAATACGGATCGTGCAACTCGTTTTGTAAGCATTGGAACTTCATCTGGACAAGAAAGCATTAATTTACCTTCAACGATTTTGCGCTCATCAACAATTGAACTGGTAGGGAGCGGAGATAAGAGTGTTTCTAAAGCTGATATGCTATCCGCTGTTAAAGGTGTTTTTGAAATGGCAGCCGAGGGGGAGATAAAAATGGCCGCAAAAGAGTATGCGCTGGAAGAGATCGAAGAGGCCTGGAATGCCCCGCTCATTCCCCGTCCGGTTGTAAAGGTGAATAATTATGGAAAATGAGATTTTTAAAGCGCTGATCGATTTGGTTTCCATTATCAATCGGCCGGATCGTGACAAGAAAATGATTGCTAATGCAGGCGTGAATTTGGAGCCGGCAACCTTTCGCATCTTTGTTGGCATCGCGCATCTCCAAACGACTAGCGTTAGTGATTTGGCTGCCATGATGGGGAAAAACTATTCAAGCGTGAGTCGACAAATCGATAAGTTAGAGACCGCCGGGTTGGTTCATACCTATCCATCAAGTTCCGATTCCCGCATTCGAGTGTCAGAATTGACGAAATACGGGGGAGAAATCAATGCAATGATCAGCCTTGCCCGTGAGCGAGTGATGCGTGAAGCGTTGGCTGATTGGACTCCGGAGGAAAAAGCCAGCTTATTGCATCATTTAAGACGTTTATTCGAGTCATTGCAAAGGTTTGACTAGTACTGTTATTGCAAGTTTAATCCCATTTGGTGGGAAATCAGAAAAAGGAGACCGTTAAGATGAAAAAACCGTTAAATTCTCATCAAATAAAAGAAGGGGAAGCTATCGTGATTGGAGGGGGCATTGCAGGCTTACTGACGGCCCGCATTCTTTCTGATTATTATCAGGAAGTGATAATTATAGAACAAAATGAGATACCCCAAGAGCCGTCTATTCGTCCAGGTACGCCTCAAGCTTTTCACCCTCATCGTGTACTACCACGCGGAAGTATGATTATGGAACGTTTTTTCCCTGGCTATGTCGATGATTTATTAGCTCAAGGGGCTCATCCCACACAAAATGAAAAAAAGAGCCTATTCACCTCGTACGGGCTTCTGCAAATGACTCCTCCTGAAAAAAATGCAGAAAACAGTCGAGCACTATTGGAGTGGACGTTTCTCCAGCGTGTACAAAGGATTTCAAATATTCATTTTCTTTCCAGGCAAGCAGTGACATCTCTACAAACATCGGTTGATCAAAGTCAAGTGACAGGTGTTCATATAAAAGAACGAAGTGGACAAAAACAAGAACGAACAGTGGCTGCTGACTTAGTAGTGGATACAAGTGGACGTTATTCCAAGCTTATTAAATGGCTTGAAGATATGGGACTTGAAGTGCCACAACCAGAACGTCTAAAGGTATCTCTTGGCTATAGTACACGCTATTATCGAGTTCCCCCACATGTCAAAGAGAAATGGGGAAGCGTAATTTCGGAAGCACAACCGGATAAAGGAATTGGTGCGGGGATGCTAGGGTATATCGAAGATAACATGGCTCAAACGTTACTGTTTAGCGCAGGTGGTGCCCACTATCCATCAACTAACGCGGAAGAATATGAACAAGAATTGCTTGAACTCCCTACCCCTAGACTAGCGGAAGTAGTTAAAGAGCTGGAACCGATTGGTGCTCCGCGAGGCTATCGTACACCCGAATCAGTTCGTCAACACTTTGAACAAATGGAAGATTGGCCAGCTGGATTACTCGTGTTGGGCGATGCGTTTTGTAACTTTGATCCCATCTATGGACAAGGGATGACCGTAGCTGCGATTGAAGCCGAAATGTTAGACATTTGTTTGCATGAACATCGTCATACCTTTCAACCCCACTTCGAACGCCAGGTATTACAGCGCATGCAAGAGGTGATTGAACCGGCATGGTGGCTGAGTTCTGTTGCGGATTTACGTTGGAAAGGGGTCGAACATGTGGGGGCTGAGCCATTAAAAGGGGTGTCCTTTGCACAAAAGTATTTCGATTTGTATGTCAAACAGGCCGTGAAATTGGCAATCGAGGAGAACGATCCTTCTATGTACCAACAGTATTTTATGATGAAGGGACTAGTTCTTTCTCCTCGTGACATCATTAATCCGCGAACGCTCGACACGTTATTGACGGGGGATGGATCTCCAGAGGAGAAGCAATTGTCAGCTGAATTAGGAAACGTAGTTGAACAACCAATACAAGATAGATTAGATGAGCTGATTCCTTCCTTTTCGTTAACATTCGATAAATAGAAGACACCAAATTCGTTTTTTCTATGTAACCTTGATGTTCAACAATCAGGCAATATTCTGGAATAAGCGATTATATAAACATCACTGAAGTAATTGTAATTAAGATAATTAGAGCGAACAGAAAGTAGTAATTGTAAAGTAGAGAAGTTCTTTCAAATCAACCAAAGGGGGATTTACTTTGAAGTCCATAAAGGTTCATCATTATGATGCGTTTAGTAAAGAAGCTAATATAAATGGAGATGAGCTAACAGAAAAAGAAATGCAGGAAATAGCTTTCGAGGTAAAGCTCTTGAAGACAAAAAAAGAGGCAGGGTATTCTCATAGTTAACGACCAAATCAACTAGTAAAAGGAGATGCCCTACCTCATGTCTACAAGTATAGGACAAAATAACCTCGAAAATCAATTGGACGATATGGTCCGTTCTTTCGTCCAGGAGAACGCCCGATGATTTACACGACGATTATCTTTGAGCGCACCATGAAGGAATTTAAGAAACGTTTGAAGACAATGAACAGTCTTCCTTCTGAGGAGGCGGTAGAGAAAGTCATCTACATGGTTTCAGACGAATGCAACACCAAGTGGGCAACACACGTAAACTTCGTGGTTTCAAAGAAGCAAGTCCTGAACTGCACACCATGTTTGAGGAACGTTATGGATACAGACCGAAAGGGGGGGACCTAATCCTCCTCCGAGAACCACCCTGCCGTTTTGCTCAAACTTATTGGCGGTACCCACAGCATTCGGCAGGGCAGTCATCTTTTTTTATTCCTCCCAAAAAGGCCATGAGTACTGCACGATCCCACCCTGCACCTTGTCCAAAGCATATTCTGTAAGCTCCAGCACCATAAAGGCTTCGGGCGGGACCTCAAACGGCGCTTGAATGTCCCACTGATCCGCGCCGCTCGAAGCCGAATTTGGTGTAATACTCCGGATGCCCGAGCACAACGACCGACGAAAACCCAAGCTCTCCGGCCCGTCTCAGCACATCATGCATCAACTGCGTGCCGATGCCCTGATTCTGGTGTTCCGGCGCCACCGAGACAGGCGCAAGCGCGAGAGAATCCACAGCGGCCCTGTCATCTTCAATGGTGATCCGGGAGAGCAGAATGTGACCGACGATCTGCTCCCCGCTGTCCAACGCTATCAGTGACAGTTCCGGAATGAACGCATCCGCCTCCCGCAGGTTCTCCACCAGCACGTGTTCCGTCGGATCGCTGAAGGATTCAAGATAGAGCTTAAAATTGGCGTAATGGAACATGATATCAGCGATCAAGGATGTTGACAACGGTTTCACTTTATAAAAATTGTCCTTATTAACTATGAAAACACTTTTAAAATGTTTTAATATTAAGATAACTGATCAATAAAAAAAGGGGGGATATCATTTTCAAAACTGCAGTAGTAGGGGTAAATAACATCGGTAACATTCATTGTCATTTTTACAACAACCATGAATATACAGAACTGGTAGCTGTCTGTGATTTATTGAAAGAACGGTCACAAAATGCAGCAAAGCAATATAATGCTAATTCCTATACAGATGTTAGAGTTATGTTGGAAAACGAAGAGATTGATATTGTCAGCATAGCTACAGCTGGTGAAGAAAATGGAAGCCATCACTATACTCCGGCCATGATAGCTATAGAAGCCGGAAAAGATGTCATCGTAGAAAAACCTCTTTCAAATAATATAAACGAAGCGAGAAAGATGGTTCAAAAAGCTACAGCCAAAAATACACGTCTTGCTTGTAATCTGAATCATAGTTTCGTTCCTGCAGCATTTAAGGGAAAAGAACTAATAAGGGAGGACAAATTAGGTAATCTCTTATTTTTAAACATGAAACTTACCATTCAGAATCCAAAAGATAGAAGTCCATGGTTTCACTTGCGTGCGCTGCATCCTCATTCAATTGATGTCATGAGATATTTTGGAGGAGAGATTAACCGAGTGCAGTCCTTTATGACGAAAGCTCCAGGAAGGGATAGTTGGTCTACTGCTTCTATCAATCTTGAATTTGCCTCAGGGGCTGTAGGACATTTAACAGGCAGTTATGACATGTCAAAACGTCATCCCATTGAGTACTGTGAAGTGGCAGGGGACAAGGGCAGGTTTGTGATTGATAATGTTTATGAACACTTTGCTTTTTATCCGCATGACAGCAATGATCTATTAGTCCTTCGAAATTCTATTATGACGGGGGTGGGTCGTTTTCATGAAACAATTACAAACCGACTGGCTCATTTTGTCCATCAAGTAAAAAATAGAGTGGAACCAGGTGATATGGATGCTTCGGGAGCTGATGCACTGGCTGGACTGGAGATAATCGAAGCAGCTATCCAATCACAAATAGAAAATGGCAGGGTCATGGAGGTATGCAAAGTTCACACGGCAAAGAATGAAAGGGTGTAAACGTTGGCTTGGAGAGTATTTCAATGTCACATATTGTCATTAAAATTCTAAATTTTCAAATAATAAATTAAAATACAACATTGTTCCGTGACGGATAAAGTCAATCAGGCACAAAAATTTTGAAAGCGGTACCAATAAGGAGGAAGTAAAATGGGGAAGTGCAAATCGAAATGGTTTTTGACGAGTGGTGTCCTGCTGTTGTCTATGGGACTGGTGGGATGTAGTGATGGAGGAAATTCAAGTAGTGCTGGGGGAAGTGAAGGAGAAGAAACAGTAGAATTAGATTTTTTAGTCGCTGATTCGGTTAATACAAGCGGCCTTGAAGCTGTAGCAGAAGCAGCAGAAGAAGAGTTGAATATTTCCGTGACATTTGATACACGCCCAGGAGGTCCGGAAGGAGAAAATTTGGTTAAAACGAGGTTGGCTACAGGCGATATTGCTGACTTAATTATTTTTAATACCGGAGCCCTGCTGGAAACCATTAATCCTACACAAAATTTTGTTGATTTATCAGACGAACCATATATGGATAAAATTATGGATGATTATAAAACCACCATTGATTTCGATGATGGGATATATGGTGTTCCCAGCCAATCCAGTAACGTTGGAGGATGGTTATATAACAAAGCGATTTACGAAGAGCTCGATTTAGAGATCCCTGAAACATGGGACGAATTAATGGAAAATATGGAGATTGTAAAAGATGCAGGTTATACCGCAGCTGTTGGATCGTTTGATGAAATTTCAAGAACACAAATACCGGTTTTAGCAGATTATTATAATGTACAAAAACTGGAGCCGGATTTTGCAGAAGATTATACAGCCGGGGATGCAAAATTCGCAGATACTCCAGCAGCACTTCGTGGGTTCGAAAAAGCCTATGAACTTGGCCCTGGAGGAAGAGATTTTTACAATGAAGATTTTAATGCGACAACCCATGAACAAGGAATGGCCATGCTGGCAACTGGCGAAGCAGCCCATTTTGCAAATTTATCTAATGTATTACCAACGATAGAAGATAATCATCCTGAGAAAATAGAGGATATTGGTATTTTCCCTCAACCTGCTGATGGGGAGCATGAACCTGGTTTTACGGTTTGGATGCCAAATGCTATATTAATCAGCCAAGCTTCTGAGAAACAGGAAGCAGCGAAAGAATGGCTTGAGTTTTATATGTCAGAGGAAGGGCAAACGCTTTTTGCTGAAGAGTTTGAAAGTGTTGGCCCATACGTAGTAGAAGGCGCAGAGATACCAGATGATGCCTATGAAGCGGTAAAAGAAATGCAGCCATATTTTGATGAAGAAAGAACAGCTCCAGCATTGGAGTTTGTAAGTCCAATCAAAGGAGCGAACTTGCCGCAAATTTTATCTGAAGTAGGGGGAGGATTCACCTCTCCTGAAGAAGGGGCAGAAACGTATGATAAAGATGCGAAAAGGCAGGCTGATCAATTAGGAATTGAGGGCTGGTAAGGTTAAATAACGGGAGAGAACTTATGAATCTTTCGGGAACAATAGGTTCTCTCAAACTAAAAGGAGGGGTTTTCCATGAATGCCATTAATGGCCGTATGTATTCATACTACTTTCTCTTACCGGCTGCCATTATTTATTTTGTGTTTTTTCTGTTTCCAACGTTGATGTCCTTTTTTTACAGCATGACGTGGTGGACCCTTACGGATTGGGAGTTTATTGGATTTGAAAACTTTGTCACTTTTTTTGAAAGTCCGTCCTTGCGGATAGGCTTTAGAAACACTTTATTTTTTGCAGGAACAGCTGTAACAGGAAAAGTCATCTTAGGTTTATTAATAGCAGTTTTTCTTTGTTCTAAAATCAGAAATAAAGATATTCTTCGGTCTATTGTTTTTTTTCCTGTACTTATCAGTGCTGTTGCAGTGGGGGCTACTTTTGGTGTGATGATGCATCCAACAGACGGTATTATTAATAACGGGCTCAATTTATTCGGACTACCTGCGGTTAATTGGCTCGGAAATCCGAATCTAGCTATCTTTTCTGTTGCCTTTACTGATATTTGGCGTGGGGTAGGTATCGCTACGGTTATATTTATAGCGGGAATCATGGCCATTCCTGGGGAGTATAAAGAAGCTTTGAAGATAGATGGGGGAAATGCGTTTCAGGAATTCTGGCACATCACCCTTCCCTTATCGCGGCCGGCGATCAATACGGTTATTATTCTGGCGCTTATTGATGGACTTCGAAATTTTGATCTCGTGTGGGCGATGACAGGAGGAGGACCTGGCTTTAGCTCCGATGTGCTGGCTTCTATTATTTATAAACAGTACGCCAGCGGTTTTTATGGACTGGCTACTGCAGGTAATGTAATTTTATTTTTATTTGTGGCATGCGTTGCCTTTCCTGTCTTTAAATTTATTAATCGAAAAGAGGTGGACTTATGAGTGTTGAATATGAAAAAGGCCGTGAACTCTCCGATAAAAGAACAGTTAAATACACAAAAAAGGAGAAAAAAAGCAAAAGAACCCTTATTGCTGAGATCTTTGGCACTTTGTTTGCGCTTTTATTTTTTGGAGTACCGGCATATTTCGTATTGATAAATTCAATGAAAACGTCAACAGAAGCTGCACAATTGAAATTGTCCTGGCCAAGTTCGTTTGAGTTTCTTTCTAACTATAGAGAAGTTATAACAGCAAACGATGGAAGGTTGCTTCTTGCTTTTTTCAATAGTGCGATCATTACGATATTCACCATCAGCCTATTAATTATCGTTTGTTCGATGGCTGCTTTCGTATTGGCGCGGAGAGAAGGGATAGCGGGATATTTGAATTATTTAGTCTTAATTGGATTAATGATTCCGCCGGCGATTGTTCCGACGATTTGGGTACTGCAAGGGTTGGGGCTGTTTAAAACGTTTCCGGGCATCATCTTTCTAGAAACGGCGTTGCGGTTTTCTTTCGCTTGTATTCTTTACAGAGCCTTTGTTGCTACCATTCCAAAGGAGCTGGACGAGGCGGCTTTGATTGACGGCTGTGGTCCGCTTCGGTTGTTCTTTCAGATCATTTTCCCATTACTTAAACCGGTAACGGCTACGATTATCGTTTTATCCTCGATTCAAGTGTATAACGACTTTGAGAACATGCTGTACTTCTTTCCGGGTGCGGAAAATGCTACGGTACAGCTGACATTGTATAACTATACCGGGATGTTTGGCACCTCTTATCATTTATTATTTGCCAATGTCATCTTAATTTGTATTCCGATGCTGCTTTTGTTTATTTTCTTTAATAAACGCATTGTATCGGGTATGACGGCAGGTGCGGTAAAAGGTTAAATCGGAAAGAAGATATAGACTGTATAGACTCTTTTGATGGCTTAATTAACAATGAAAAATTCTCTAATTTATTTTAATATTAAAATTATTAAAGGGGGAGAAATGAATGAAGCTAGGAGTAAATTCTGTATTGTTTGGCGGTTATGATTTAAGAACAGCAATAGAGCATATAAAATTTAGCGGGTACGAGGGTATTGAATTGGCTTCTATTGTGGGAATGGCAGAACATTTAACAGATGCAGCTGATGATAATGAATTAGCGGAGATTCGTAATATGGCAGAAGAAGCAGAGCTTGAACTCTACTGTGTGGAAGCGGCAACAAATATTTTAGTTCCCGAAAATCGCGAGCGTACAAAAAGAGTGTTTGAAAGAGCAGCTAAACTTGGCATTCCAATGGTAACCTCAGGAAGCTCTGGAGAATCTGATAATGAGGAGAAAACAGAAGAATCGATTCGAGCGATAGAAGAGCTGTCGAAAGCCGCGGGCGATGTTGGTATTCGTTATGCTTTAAAACTGCACTACGGTCAAAGTATATATAATACGAAAACGGCTTTGCAGCTCGTGAATGAAGTCAAAGACCCAGCACTGGGATTGAACTTTGATGCGACACACGTTGGTCGTGTAGGGGACGATCCGGTTGCTGCTATTGATGCACTTCAAAATTATATTATTCATACCCATATCCGCGATACTTTTATGGAGCAGTTGAAGATTGCTCCTCCAGAATATCAGATTGCAGGAAGAGGATCGGTTCCATTAAAAGCAGTCGTCGATAAAATGGTCGATACAGGATATACAGGAGCGACTGTTTTAGAAATCATTGGAGCAAAAGAATATGAACTGCCAAACGTAGCAGCGATTGCCGCGGAAAGCCACGGTTATTTGAGCAGACTTTTTCAGGAATCTAAACAAAGAAAGGGAGTTATTGAATGATTAAAGTAGCAGTAGTAGGTGTAAACAATATTGGAAAGGTTCATTGTCGGTATTACAGCCAAAACCCTGAGGCAGAGCTGGTAGCAGCTTGCGATATTATAGAAGAACGAGCGGAAGCCATGGCGGAATTGCATGGTTGTAAAGCGTATCCAGACATAAAGGTGATGCTTGAAGATGAAGAAATAGATATGATAAGCATTGCAACAGCTGGGGAGGAGAATGGCGGGGACCATTTTGAACCGGCAATTATGGCAATAGAAGCAGGAAAAGACGTGCTTGTGGAGAAACCCATATCTAATAATATTGAAGAAGCAAGAGAAATGGTTCGTTTGGCAAAAGAAAAGAATGTGCGATTGGTGAGCAATTTAAATCATCGATTTGTACCAGCGGCTTATAAAGGAAAGGAGTTAATAGAGGAAGGGAGCCTGGGGACGCTTTTATTTTTAAACATGAAACTTACTATCCGGAATCCAAAGGAAACAAGCCCATGGTTTCATCTACGTGCGCTTCATCCCCATTCAATAGATGTAATGCGTTACTATGCCGGAGATATTAAACGAGTTCAATCGTTTATGACTAAGGCGCCTGGAAGAGAAATCTGGTCTACTGCTTCTATTAATCTTGAGTTTTCAACTGGCGCTGTCGGGCATTTAACAGGAAGCTATGACATGACAGGACGTCATCCGATTGAATATTGCGAAGTAGCAGGGAATAAAGGCAGGTTTGTGATTGATAATGTCTATGAAAATTTAACCTTCTTTCCGCATGATAAGGATGAACTAACCGTTCTTCGTAACTCAATCATGACAGGAGTCGGAAATTTTCAGGAAACATTTAAAAATAGATTGGATCATTTTGTTAAACAAGTGAAAGAAGGAGTGAAACCCCGTGATATGGAAGCCTCTGGAGCTCATGCCCTGGCTGGTCAAGAGGTGATAGAAGCAGCAATTCGCTCTCAAATGGAAAACGGTGCGGTTATAGAAGTTCCAAGTGTAAAAGGGGCAGTACAATGATAGGAAACCAGAAATGGATTATTCCTGATGGCTTTCTACAGCCTAAAAGTTCAGGAGAGCAGATCAGTCATGAAGCGGTGTGTGTTCTTAACTTAGAAGAAGAGCCTGCTTTGATACGTCTCACCTTTTATTTTGAAGACCGTGCTCCTATGAATACCTTTACAACAAAATGTAGTCCCAAAAGAACACACCATATTAGATTGGATGAAATGATTGATGAGAATGGCCAGGAAGTGCCAAGGGACATACCTTATGCAATTGAAGTGAATAGTTCCGTTCCAATTGTGGTACAACACAGTCGCCTCGATACGTCCCAGGAGCCGTTAGCACTATTTACGACAATGGCTTACTCCGGATAATTGTTTTTGAAAGTGTTATAAGAATCGCGACAAGTCCGGTTATCAATAAGAAGGGCGGAATGGATTATGAAGAAACTGAAAAGTAGCCAATTTATGAGCGAAAAGAAATTTCCTTTCTGGATTAATCACAAGGTTCATACGGAAAAAAATATCCCCCCCGTTCACGTACATGATTTTATTGAATTGGTTTATGTCACCAAAGGAAATGCGGAGCACATTTTTGAAGGGGAAAGTTATGAAGTCTGTGCAGGTGATGTATTCATTATTAATCCCGGAGAAGTTCATACGTACAATCTCTTGTCAGGAAAAGAACTTAAAATCATAAATTGTCTGTTTCTTTCCACACTTATTGATGACATTTGGCTGAGTGATTTAGGTATTTCAGAATCAATGGATTATTTTTACATTCATCCCTTTTTAAATAAAAAAGAGCGATTCCATCATTGTTTGAATTTAAGAGGTTCATGTGCTGATGATATTTACATTCAATTTGAAAAAATGTCGAAGGAGTTTGAAAACAAAAAAACGGGATATTCCACCTTAATACGCCTTCAATTAATTCAAATGTTGATGGAGCTATCTAGAATTTATCGAGAACAACAGAGCTCTACAAAACATTTAAAAGTGAACCATCAGGAAAGAAAAATTCTTGTGCAGCGCATATGGGGATATCTTGAACGCCATTATGATCAAAAGGTGTCCTTGGCGGGTCTTTCAGAACTTTATAACATTAGTTCAAGGCATTTGAATCGAGTATTTAAAACAGAAACAGGGCAAACGGTCGTAGAGGCGGTACATCATATTCGTATCAAAAGAGCTAAGATATTATTATCAGAAAGTTCCGAAAAAATAATATCTATTGCTATGGATGTTGGATATGAAGACCCTGCATTTTTCACCCGGTTGTTCACGCGCCAAGTTGGTTGTTCGCCTGGAAAATACCGAGACTTAAGCAAAAAAACACTCGATACAAAAAATATATTCAAAGAAGCAGAAAAGTTATGAAAGGAGAGTGCATGATTTATGAAAAAGCCGAATGTTATTATTTTTGGAATAGATAGTTTACGACGGGATTATATGAGTAGTTATGGGTATCATCATCAGACAACGCCCCACATTGATAGGTTTGCTGAGGAAGGGGTATTATTCGAACAACATTTCAGCCCAAGCATACCTACAACCCCGGCTTATGCAAATATGCTGATGGGTGGGGATTGTTTTGACACTAATGTTGTTGGTCTTAGACATCAAGGTCCCGTTGGTGATGAAAATAAAAAAACTCTTGCAGAAATTCTAGGAGAAAATGGCTATCAAACAACTTGTGTAGGTTTTACTAATAATCCATCTTCGAGAGGATTTCAAAACTACTTAGATTATGAGGCGTGGTTGCCGGATGAAACGGGAAGATGTCCAAAAGCAGAAAACTTAAACAACGTTGCTATTCCAGAATTAAAACGGTTAGAGCAGGAAGAAGAACCATTTTTCTTATTTCTCCGTCATATGGATCCTCATTCCCCATATCTACCGCCACGTCCTTTTGAAAGAATGTTCTATGATCGCGATGAAAAAGATCCCTCTAATACGTCCATGGAGCCTGTTTATAATTTCAAGCCTCATGCTGATTTTCTAAAATCCTGGATTCCTGAAGGAGTAACGGATGAACAGTACGTTTCCGCTCAATACGAGGGTTCGATTGCCTATATGGATGCGTGCATTCAGAACATTTTTCAAACAGTAGAGGATCTTGGAATTGAAGAAGAAACGCTAATCATTGTTACTTCTGATCACGGGGAGACCCTTTATGAACATGAGTGTTATTTTGATCACCATGGAATGTATGATAACTGTTTGGTAGTTCCGCTTATTTTAAAATACCCTGGGAAGCTGCCGGCTGGAAAAAGGTTTTCAGATGTGACGTTAATTGAAGATCTTATGCCAACCATTTTAGATATACTTGATATCGAAAACGGTAATAATGGTACCGGTAGAAACTTGATGAAGATGATGGAAGGAGAGGAGATTTCCAGGGTTTCTGAATTTTATATTACAGAATGCACGTGGATGAGAAAACATGGATGGCGGACGCCAGAGTGGAAATTAATTCAAGCATTGGAACCCGATTTTCATTTTAAACCTATGACAGAGTTATATAATCTAGTGAAAGACCCAGAAGAGAATCATAATCTAGCAGAGGAAGAACCGGAAGTAGTAACACTGCTTCAGGAACGAATGGAGGCTCATATAAGTGAACGGGAAAGGGAAACAGGGAGAGTCAATCCCATGTACACCAACACCAATTATCATGGACTGGGAGGAGCGTTTAAATCGTCTCAGGAGGCGTACGATAACTTATATTTAGGTTCTATTACCAAAGCCAGATCGTTGCAGGCAAAAGAAAAATAACATGATATACTCGGGAAATCTGTTTATTGGCAGGTTTCCTTTTTTCTGTTTAGAAAAGGATGTAAATCAAATAAAGAAAGCCCTCTTATTTAAGGGCTTTCTGTTCTAGTCTGTCTTTAGATGGGTTCTCGCGCCATTCGTCCCAGGTGAGGTTTACTTCGTTTAAGATTTTTTCAATACGTTTTCGGAAAGGAAGCCCCTCTTCTTGTAATTGCACCATCATTGGATCCTCTTGGCCTTGTAATAAACGATGGATCTCCTCATCTAATTCCTCATCAAATTGTTTGGTGAGCTCCTTGTTGTGCTCGGCAAGGTTATTTATTTCGGCGGGATCTTTCTTCAGGTCATAAAGCTCTTGCGGCGGCCGTTCAAAAGGACCGCTGTCTTTCGTTCGAATGTATTTATATCTATTGGTACGTATACCTCTGGCGGCCTGCCAGGCGCATTCACTTAAATATACTCGAGACCGGGTACCATTTTCCTGGCCTTGTATGGAAGGCCACAAACTTTTTCCATCCATCTTTTCAGGAGAAGGAGGTGCTTCGATATTATCCGCATTTTCTCGGATGGCTTCCAAAATAGTGGGCATCATATCCACTTGAGAAACCATTCCATTCACACGTGTACCGTCAGGAATATGACCCGGCCATCTCATGATAAGGGGGAGCTGAACAGTAGTATCATAGAGACCGCAGTGATCCCAATAAATATCATGTTCGGTGAGACTCTCGCCGTGATCTCCAAAAACAATAAGCATTGTTTCTTCCTTTATCCCAAGTTCCTCAAGATACTCATCCAATTCCTTTATTTTATCATCTAGATAACGGACTTCTGCATCATACAGCGCATTAACATATTCAGCATCTGTGACAGGACCAATTAAGTCAAAGTGATAATATTTAAAAAAAGGGTATGCCATATGATTGTACGCTTGTTCCATGCTTTTGTTGTTCTTATCATAAGGGTCTTTATTTGAATCATAAAACTGGTTTGTATATTCTTCGGGTGGCAAATAAGGGGTGTGGGGATCCCAGTAGTGTAAAAAAAGGAAAAAGTCTTCCTCTTTATGTTCTTTAAGCCAAGGTTTGGCCAATGCATTAACCGTTTCCCCATCAATCCACCGCTTGTTTCCGACACTGTTAATATAATAACGAAAACCCCGGGCAAACCACTCTTTCAGTTGAAATAAATTATCAACAGCGCCCGTCGTAAAACCGGCTTTACGAAGCATTGTTGGCAGCCACTCCACCGACTTAGGCAGGTCTGTGATTTCGGAACCATGAGACACAACCCCGGTTCGAAGGCCTACTTTTCCCGTGAAAATAGAGGTGTGCACCACTTCTGTTGGTATATCTGTTGCGAACGCTTTCTCAAAAAGGACTCCTTCAGAAGCAATTTTATCAATATAAGGACTTGTAGGTTTTGTATAGCCATAACTGCCTAATCTCTTGGCTCGGAGGGAATCAATGGAGATCATTATAATTTTCAATATTGCAGCCTCCAACTCATTAAATTTTAAATATATAATTTTATTTTATAGTAAAAAAAAACCGCCTTCGATACGTATCAAGCCAATGCAATGGTCAATCCAGCCAACTGATCACCTTTTAACTCAGTTTCGTATAACGAAATAATTTGCTTTTTTTACGGGTGATGTTAAAAAAGGCGATTTCCCCTGACCACATGAGGAGAAAGGACAAGACACTTCCACCGAAAACTGGTATTAAACCTGGTAAATAAAACGCCGTGAAATAAAGAAGGGTCATCCCTGCCATTGTCATAAGGGTGGAAACAGGAGAGACGATCATTACCAAAAAAGAAGTTTTTATCATCGACATCACTTTCGTTTCATAGTGAGCAAAAACGGGAAAGACGTATAAAAGTGTTAAAATGTAAATGAAAGAAACCAATAACGATAAGTAACGGAGAATATAAGACATGGTCCCGTCAATCTGCTGAATCAAAATATAATAGACATAAAGAGAAACTCCTGTAACTGTAATTAAAAGTCCTAACTTATTACTTTTAAAAAAATCCGTCTTGTAGTTGTTCCAAAATGTTTTAAAAACCGGCGTTTCAACCTCGCCTTTAAGCCACTTTCGAACAATGGAAAACATGGCTGTGGTGGCGGGAAAAAATCCGAATATTATTAATCCTGATAATGAGAAAAAGATCCATAAGACATTCAAATAAGCAAATCTAAGCATCCACTCCGGAAGTCGTAAAATTCCGAATCCCATTGATTGCATAACGTACCCTCCTTGTTCTAAGTATATCAAACATAACTAATATTCGGAATATTTTGTTTGGGATCGTTTGAAGATTGCCGCCGCGGCTTATTGGCGGGCAGGACTTTCGCACGTATCGCCTATATAATGGAAAAATCGCTGATATCCAGGTGGCAGCCGCCGATGCGATTTATCAGCCAGGCTCAGGTGAGCGCTTATTTATTTTTGATCCGGTACCACCACTTCTGGAAGACGGAGTAAAAATTAATCCGATTTCCGACATAATCAGCCCAGCGTTGACCGTGGATGACTACCAGCAGATGATTAATGTAAATCAGTTCGGCATCTTTCTCGGCATGCAGACCGTGATTCCGTACATGGAGAAACAGCAGAAAGGGTCTATCGTTAACAATGTATCGGTCTCGGCATTTGCGCCGATCAGTCAATCATCCGCCTACGCGGCGACAAAGGCGTCGGTCGTGGCGATGTCCAAAGCCGCGGCCGTGGAACTGGGGAAGAAAGGCATACGCGTCAACATGATTCACCCCGGCGGTATCGAGACCGACATGGCCACCGAAGGCAAAGGCGTTCCGGAATCGTACCAATCCGTTCCGCTCGGACGCATCGGCCAGCCGGAGGAAATCGCCAGAGCTGCTGCGTTTCTCGCCTCAGATGAAAGTTCGTACTGCACAGGTGCAGAAATTGTGGTCGACGGCGGGATGACGCTTGGATCCGGGTGAAAACCATAAGCATCCGCCGGTATTTCGTTTCAAACCGCCGATAAATGCGGACCAACCGCCGATTTCCGGCCCGAAACCGCCGATATATGGAGAAAAGCGCCGATATCTACAAAACATCCGCCGATTTATCAGCCCCGCACCTCGCTTCGTTTCATTCCTCCTCCAAAAAAGGCCAGGAATACTGCACGACACCCTGCACCTCGAGCAGCGCATGCTCGGTTAACTCCAGCACCATAAAGGATTCTTCCGGCACGTCGAAAGGTGCGGAAATATCCCAGCGGCCCGCCGGCTCAAAGCCGAACCTCGCATAATACTCCGGATGCCCGAGCACAACGACCGACGAAAACCCAAGCTCTCCGGCCCGTCTCAGCGCATCATGCATCAACTGCGTGCCGATGCCCTGATTCTGGTGTTCCGGCGCCACCGAGACAGGCGCAAGTGCGAGTGACTCCACGGAGGCTCTGTCATCTTCAATGGTAATCCGGGAGAGCAGAATGTGGCCGATGATCTGCTCCCCGCTGTCCAATACCACCAGTGACAGCTCCGGAATGAACGCATCCGCCTCCCGCAGGTTCTCCACCAGCACGTGTTCCGTCGGATCGCTGAAGGATTCGTCCCCAAATGTTCGTTTCACTAAAGCTTCCGTTGCGCGGTAGTCTGCAGGCGTCTCCTGCCTGATCGTAATATCCATCATCGTTTCTCCTCTGTTTTATTATTTTAAAAATCTATACATTCAATAACCGCGTGAATTCTCCTGGGACATACCGCAGCTCTTTGTCCCAAATAAGGAGTATTACTTATTTTTGATCTTTTTCGTTATATAGTCAATAAACTGAATCAATGCACCTGCAATAACAATCCCTGCTATAACCCATAAAAAGTGCATGGGAAAATCATCAGGCGAACCTTGAGCCAAGTGAATTATTTGATAAATAATTAACAAAACTAAGCCTATCTTCTCTATGATAATACCCAGCAATCTCATATAAAACCATCCATTCCCGTTCGTAAACGGAGTTCATTTCTAAAAACATTGAAACACATGAAAGGAAAGCCAGCCATAAATAAGCGATGAATCGGCGTAACAACCATCATTACAACAAAAATCGGAAAGATGGACGAAAAAGCGTCATTAAACCTGATTTTGAGCCGCTGCACAGCTTGGTTAACGGATTCCGCTTTTTGTCCGGTTGCCATAATTAGTTCCTGCCATTTCGCATGGTGAATCCGGATATTGATAAGCAGTATACTCGCGATGCCTTTTGCATCATGCTATAGTTTACGGGAAGAAGGAGGATATAAACCATGAATGATAAATTCACCCCGCTATTTCAACCATTACCATTGCCGAATGGAGTCACATTAAGAAACCGCTTCGTCCTGGCACCACTGACCCACGTGTCCTCCAACGAAGACGGCACCATTTCTGACCGCGAGCTCCCGTATATTGAGAAACGGTCGGAGGACGTGGGGCTCGCCATCACAGCAGCAAGCAACGTAACAGCTTTAGGCAAAGCTTTCCCCGGGCAGCCGTCCATCGCCAGAGATTCAGACATTGAAGGCCTTCGCGAGCAGGCCTCTGCGATGAAAAAGCACGGCGCAAAAGCTGTTGCCCAGATTCATCACGGCGGGGCCCAGTCCCTCCCGGCATTGACCCCGGGCGGCGATGTGGCTGCGCCAAGCGAAATGGAGCTGGCAAGCTTTGGCGAGCCGCAAAAGCATCAGGCCCGTCCTATTACACAAGAAGAAATTGAAGAAACGATCCAGGCGTTTGGGGAAGCAACCAGACGTGCCGCTCAGGCAGGCTTTGACGGCGTGGAAATTCACGGCGCCAACCATTACCTGATTCAGCAGTTTGTCTCCCCGTATTATAATCGCCGGGACGATGAATGGGCCGATCCATTTAAATTTCCTCTCGCTGTGGTGAAAGAAGTAACCGACGCAGCGAAAGAGCATGGGGGCGACGATTTCATTGTCGGCTACCGCTTCTCCCCGGAAGAAGCCGAATCCCCGGGAATAACGATGGATTTAACAAAAGAGTTGATTGATCAATTAGCCGGGCAGCCACTGGACTATTTGCACGTATCCTTGATGGATATTCATTCCGAGACACGGGAAGGTTCGTATGCAGGACAGAAACGGATTCAATTGATCCACGACTGGATCGACGGCCGTGTTCCATTAATCGGTATTGGCTCCATTTTCACAGCGGAGGATGCGCTAAAGGCTCTTGAGACCGGCACCGAATTAGTCTGCCTCGGACGGGAGCTGCTGCTCGACTACCAGTTTGTCCGGAAAATCCAGGAGGGCCGCGACCAGGAAATCAACGCCACCTTTGATCCAAATGAGCCGACGAAGTATCACCTCCCCGAACCGCTATGGGAGCAGCTCTACAACGGATTCTATCCGCTGCCAAGACGTGACGCCTAATCTCTATGCCTGGACTTAAGATACAGATCAGCTGAAAAATGAAGGAAATGATCCCCGCTGAACATGATACGCGTCGTTGAAAAAAACGACCGCAAGCCGAAAGAACAGGACACATCAAAAGCAGCATAACGTTGAAAAAAAGCCCTGGAATGAGGGCTTTTTTATATGGACGTACCCGGTATCCTGAATACATCTACTTTTTAAGAAACAAATGAAATCTCCTTGTTTTTATAAGTCAAATGTATTACAATCATTTTAAGTCATTTGTATTACCAAAATTTTTGGTCAGGAATATTTAAATACTTCCCTCCAGCAACAAACATTTAAATGTATGGAATGAGAAACATGGCAGCCATGAAGAAGAAAAAAGGCGGTTGAAAAATGAAAAGAGAAGAATTTTGCACGCATATCGATTACTCGATCCTTTGGCAGAACAGAACGAGGGATTCGATAGAAAAAAGAAGTCAGGAAGTGCTGGACTATGGACTTGCCTGCTTATGTTGTTATCCGACAGATGTGGCTGTGGCAAAAAAAGTGATAGGGGACAAAGCCGGTATTAGCGGCGTGGTTGGGTTTCCGTTTGGATTTGAAACGACCAAAACCAAGGTCCATGAAGCTTTAGCCGCCATCGATGATGGTGCAGATGAAATTGATATGGTCATGAACATAGCACGCTTTAAAGATGGCGATGAGGAATATGTGTTAGACGAATTAAAGCAGGTGGTTCAGGCAGCAAAGAATAGAAAAAAGGACTGTATGGTGAAAGTCATCATTGAAACCCCGCATCTAAAAACCCGGAAGGAGTTAGCGGAAGCTTGTGAATTAGTGATTGAATCCGGAGCGGATTTTGTGAAGAACGCTACGGGATTTGCCGCGGGCTACGACGGCTCTGGGCAGGCCGATTATCAGGACAATAGGGCAGAAACGTATGAAAATACAGGTATGGATAATGTGAGAGCCATGAGTGACCTTGTAAATGGCAGAATCAAGATCAAATCTTCCGGTGCGCCGGAAAACCTGGAAGAATGCCTCTATTATATTCAGGAATTGGGTGTATCCCGAATTGGTAATGACAATATTGTTGATTGGCTTGAAGAAGCAGGGGAGAATTTCTGGAAGAATAAATAGACCAAGCAGCATACAAAAAGGAGTCGTTTTGAAATGAAGAAAATAGTTTTGCTTATAATATTTCTATTAGCATCCATCGCTGTATTTGCATGTTCACAAACGGATAGCGAAGAGGAATCAGGAGAGGGCACAGAAGAAGAAACAAAGGAAGCGAATAATGAAGAGAAGCCAGAATTAGTATTGGGCTTAACAAACTGGACAAGTACGGTACCGCCTACAGAGATTGTGAAAGCCATTCTGGAAGAAATGGGATATCCTGTTGAAGTGGAAGAAGCGAATCTTTCTGCCATTTATGCTGCGATGGCGGAAGGCGATATTGATATCTATATGGACTCCTGGTATCCGCAGCAGACCCAATATTTAGAGGAATATTCCGATTCCATTGAGCAGCTATCACCGATCTATGAGGATGCGAATGCCGGAATGGTTGTTCCGGAATATATGGAAGACATCAATGATGTGGAAGACCTGGTTGGGAACGAAAGTTTGGTAAACAATGAAGTAATCGCCATTCAAGACGGGGATCCTGCTATGGATGAGCTGCAGGAACTAATAGATGCCTATGATCTTGATCTGGAGCTGGTGAACTCTTCAGAAGGTGCGATGATCTCTGCGGCGAAAGCAAGCACCGATCAGAATGAACCTATCTTATTGTACGGATGGAGACCTCATTCCATGTTTAATGAGTTAGGGTTGAAAATACTGACGAATAAGGAACACCCCGAGTATTTTTCAGGAAGTTCGATTCACCCTCTCGCTTATCATGATCTCAAGGAGAGAGCACCGGAAGCGTATGAGTTTTTAGAGGAGCTGACGATATCCATTCCTGACATGGAAGAGATGATTATTAAAATTGATGACGGCGAAGATCCGGAAAAAGTAGCGCAGGAATGGATCGAGGATAATCGAGACAGACTTGATGAAATGATGAACAATAATCAATAGTCTGTCGTATACCGCGGGCGAATGGCAAGACTCTTCGGGCATAAGCCTCTGGAGTCTTGCTTTTCCCTTTTGTTTCCCATGTGTTAATAACAAATATTTTTTAAATACTCTCTGACTTTATTGTCCACGAGTTCTTCGTCATACAAATAGTCGTAAATCACCGATTCAAATACCAGGCCGGTAATAAATATAATGAAGGCATGCGCCTCCTCTTTGATCTTGTTCGCATTCCTAATATATCCATGCTGATGCAGAATGCGTAATATCCTCTCTGCAAAATTAAGATTGATTTTGCGGTATTCTTCTCTCAGGTCCTGATATTCGGGGTTCATACTAGCCATCAAGGTGAATTTTACCCAGATATCATTCTCGATCCGCCCTTCTTCTGTATGAATCTGAACAATTTGTTTTCCCATGCGAACAGCGGCTTCAAAGATATCCTGATCTTCTTCCACATCGACCACCTGCTGCATTCTTACTTCAAATCTGTGAAAAATAACCTCCATGGCAAAGGAATAGATGTCGCGTTGTTTAGGGAAAAAATATTGAACCGATCCTAAAGACAATCCAGCATGTTTCGCGATTTCACGTAAGGTGGTTTTTTCGAACCCATATTGATAAATAACATCAAACGTTGCTTTCACAATTTGCTCTTTTCTCTCAGCAAGGTCTATTTTTTTAGGCATGGGATTACTCCTTAAAATGGTATCTTTTTGTTATTATAACATTTATTAAGTCAAATGACTTACAGGAGTTTAACGATAAGCTGGAAAATATACAAATAAATGTGAGAGAAGAGATCTGGGAAAAGGTCTCCTGTTTTGTTTGGGAATGAACCATTGGAAGGTGGAAGGGAGGTAACATTGGTGAAGAATGAAAATCGAAAAAGAAGTAAATGTATGCAATCACGTTCCAGGCAGTTAAGCTGCGGTGGAACGTGATTTTTTTTTGTCAGCTCCGTTGAAATGTAAGAGGATTCTGTTCTTATCATGCTGAAAGTTTCGGTACCGCAAAAGCTGCGCTATTACTCGATCGGCTGTTTATTAACTGTTCGTTATCCGGCCACGGGGAGTGGATCATGCATTCGCAAAAATTCTTGTGCTTGTAGTCAGGCTGGTAGTGGGAGATGACTTATCCTCACGGAATTGGAGAGGAAAGTATGATCGTCTACGAAGCCAGCAAGAAGGTCAATCAGATTGATCGCAAGGTCCTGGAGAATCAAACCATTTATTCCTCAAAGCATATATGGCTGCTTGCGTACGATCTTGAACTTCCATCTTTCCAAGGATTCTTGAAATATGTGTTTTTACCGTCATGTACGTTATACCCAATTCCGCAGCGATTTCTTTATTACTTTTCCCTAAAGTGATGTGATAAAGGACTTCTTTTTCTTTATTTGTTAAACTATGAAGCCGATGTTGTGCTTTTGTATCATCTTCTAACAGGGTCACTAATTTATTTGCCACTTCGGGGTGTATTGTTTTTTTACCCTCCATTGCGGTTATAATCGTCTCCATTAATATATCGGGATCCACATCTTTTAATTGATATCCGATTGCACCTGCCTTAATAACTTCAACGATCGAGTCTCGATCAGAAAAACCTGTCAGAACTATGACTTTAGAATCAGGGAAATTCTCCTTGATGCGTTTGGTTGCTTCCACTCCGCTCATATCAGGCATCACGATATCCATGAGGATGATATCCGGGCGCAGAGCTTCTACTTTTTGTATAGCGTCTTCACCGTTAAGTGCGTGCCCGACGATTTGAATATTCTCCTGCGTTTGAAAAAAATACTTCAGCCCATTAATGACGATGAAATGATCGTCCACTAACAATAGCTTGATCATGGCTTTCTCCGTTTGTCTGCTTGAATTGGAACAAACAAACATACTACAGTACCACTTCCCGGTGAACTGGAAACACGGATTTCACCGCCTATTTGAGAGGCACGCTCTATCATACCGGTGATCCCAAATAATGTGTGTTGATTCTCCGTAAAGTTTGTTTTAAAGCCGCATCCTTGATCGGCGATTTCCAGCTTAAAGTCATGATGGTTTATATCAAATTGGATGAAGGCTTGATCTGCTCCAGAGTGCTTTCTTACATTGTTTAATGCCTCCTGCCCGATGCGCAGCATAGCCTCCACATAATGTTCCGAAAGGTCGATGTCTTCACCATAACACTCGATCGTAACGTTTAGCCCGACTTTTTTTCCGTATTCCTTCAACAAATCAAGAAAGTCCTGCTCAGTATCAACAGGCTGATACTGCCATATAAGATTACGCAAATCGAATAGAGCTTCTTGCGCCAATTTCTCGATGTCTTGTATTCCTTTTCTGACATTTTCATCTTCATTGCTCAGATTATTACTTAGACCACGTGAGAGGAGGGATAATGAAAATAATTTCTGGTTTACCGAATCGTGCAGATCCCGGGCAAATCTTTTTCTTTCTTCATGAATGAGTGTTTTTTGAAGGTCCTCTTCCTTGTCATTGATCTGCTCTTCTGACACGAAATCACCTCATTTTTAAAATATTAAGGAGAGGTTATAGAAAACAAGTATCTCATAAAATTCTCCTTAATTAAACTTGGTTCCCTTTTTCCTCTCGAATAAGGGTGAAGGTTAAGATAACAAGGACAATAAGCAGGAGGAAGCCTATTATCCCTACTATATTCCAAGCTGTCATAAATGACCCATGTGCTTGAATAAGAATTTTCGAAGCAGAATCTACTGGCATTTGTTCCACCACACTTAGTGCGCCTGAAAGGGAATCACGTGAGGTTTCAGCAAATTCTGACGAAATATCGTTTGGTATTTCAATTTGAAATCGATAGATGACAATCGATATACTGCCAAAAATCGCAATGCCAAGTGCCATACCAAGTTCCCCGCATGTTTCCGACAGCGATGCAGCTGATCCTGATTTTTCAGGGGGTGCCGATGCAATGATTAAATCAGTAGAAAGAACAAATAGAGGTCCGAAACCGAGTGTGAGTAGAACGCTGCTTGTAATAGGGACCGCCATGGTGGAATCAGTCGCGAAGATCATCAGCAAATATGCTAGTGCCGAAATAGATAACCCGATTGCAATTAAGTTGGTGCGAGATGTCCAACGAAGGAGCAAAGGTGTAATTAACGATCCGATAATGCTTCCTGTCGACAAAGGTATCATCCATACCCCGGCTTCAAGTGGTGTCATTCCCAGCACCATTTGTAAGTACTGGACAAACAGAAGCACAAATCCACCGTTCAAGGTCATCCCAAGCAGCATCAGCCCCAGCGAGCCGCTAAAAGCTTTGCTGCGAAATAGTTTTAAATCGATCAAAGGGTTGCGGAGTTTGACTTGACGCTTGATAAAACTCCAGCCTATGATAAGACCGAGCAATAAAAACAGCAAAGGAATGACTTGCCACCCGATCCTGGTTATTTCCTTTATTCCATAAATAATGAATAAAGTGGAAGTAATTGATAGTGTCACACTAAACAAATCTAATCTATTCGGATGCATTTCCCGGTATTCCGGTAACAGGAAAGGTCCTGTTATAAGCAGAAGAACCATGACAGGCACACCCAGCAGGAAGACAGATCCCCACCAAAAAAATTCAAGCAATATCCCTCCCACTACCGGACCTAATACTGCCCCTCCGGAAAAACTCATCATCCATACACTGATGGCAAACGTTCGTTGTTTCGGATTTTGGAACATGTTGCGGAGGAGCGCCAGCGTTGATGGCATCAGCGTAGCGCCGGAAATTCCTAATAGCGCTCTTGTTAAGATTAACATTTCAGCGCTGGTAGAATAAGCCGCTGCAATGGAAGCCATTCCAAACGCGCCAGCCCCGGTAATCAACAACCTTTTCCTGCCGATCCGATCTCCTAGTGAGCCCATCGTTACCAGAAATCCCGCAATCATAAATCCATAAATGTCCAGTATCCATAATTGTTGGGTGCTATTTGCCTGAAGATCCATCGCGAAATGTGGAAGCGCGAGATGCAGTACCGTGACGTCCAATGATAAGAGCAATGTGGGGAGCGTGAGTATGAAAAGTCCAAGCCACTCCTTCAAACCAGCATGTTCCGTTGTATTCTTATAGTTTGTTGCAGAACTCATATCCTGCACTCCTTCCAAAGCGTGTTATCTAAGTTGTTTTTATTATAATTTCAGTTATGGAAAAATAAATCACGCTATGATTGGAGAAAGCCATACGAAAATAGTTGTATTAGTAAAGAATACAGGATAGAAGAAGAGAATGGTGAAATTACTAGCGCGTTCGGAGTTCAGCTTGGCACGGTGTGAAACGACTGCTGTTTGGTACATCAATCGGGACATGCAGGTATATGTTGCAGTAAAAGTGGAGGAGAAAATTCCTTAATAATTAATTTCACAGCAATACTATAGAAAATCAAATACTATATCTACCTATCTTTTTAAACAGTTATTTAGGGAGCTTTGCTCTGTTCAGATTGATGAACCGGCTGAATGGAGGAGTGAGAGCCAACCGCATGCCGATCTCCCGGACCCACAGGGTCACATAGTCGGGACACACCGTGACCATCTTGGAAAAATCCCCGGAACTTCGCCCGGAAGGCTATATGATCGATTTTTTTCGGGCCCGGATATGAGAGCGCTGAAAAAATAGGGCTGCTGTATGAACTTGAGAAAATTCACTACCCAGTCGAATCGTTAAAGTCTCTGAACCCGAATGGGAAGAGAAAAAATCAAGCAGACAATCAGCCAGTGTTAGACCGGCAATACCGCCGCCAACCATTAAAACCTCCATCATGTCCCTTCTTTATATTTTGGTACCCTCCAAAACCAGCATTTCCAGCCATTCTACAAATGGCGCGAAAAATTCGGATATTTGGTTTATGAGCTTGAGTATGACGGACAACTTTCACCACCTTTTGGCAGGAGTAATAAATCATAGCGGCGTTACTTCGTAAACTTCTTTCTTGAGTTTGACTTAATTAAATAAAGTAGTTTTTGGCGTTGCTCAAAGCGGTGGCAATTTCTTTAATACCGCTCTCAATTTTATGATTCTCTACTTTTGAAACATTTAACTTTAATATTCTTTCACGATAAAAATCATCTAAATAGTTTCGGTCAATGGTATCTAGTAAAACCTTCTGTTGTTTCAAATGATGTGATGAATAAGGACGTTCATATTTACTTGTTTTGGCAAAACGATATGGCTGTGCATACTTGTCTCCGATGGAGTTTCATACATGGGTAAATGTGTTTTTAAGGATTGCTGAAGGGTCTTGGCACGCGTAATATATGCCTCACTTACCTGTGCTCGATAACGTTCAAACATGCCACTCTTCACGTAAAGCTCTAAGGCTGCCTGTGAAATCATCGAGCTATCAATGTTGGTGGTATATTTATATTTTTGGAAACGGTCTTTTAATACTCTAGGTAATATGGCGAATCCGACTCGTAAGCCAGGAAACATAATTTTAGAAAAGCTTTTCAAATAGATTACACGGTCATGCACATCATAGGTGAATAGTGGATCCAGCTTCGTAGTTTGTTCAAAATCAGCTAAATAATCGTCTTCTACGATATACACATCGTATTTGTCTGCCAGTTGAAGTATGGTTTCCTTTTCTTTTTTACTGTAAGAAGATCCTAAGGGATTGTGGAACCGTGGCATTGAATAAAAAAACTTAATATTACCATGACAAAAGATATGTTCTAATTCGTCTAAATCAATTCCTTTGGTTGTACGTTGAATGCCAACGGCTGGTAGTTGATGTGTTTTTATAAGGTCCATGTATAAGTGATAGCTTGGCTGTTCAACAAGAATGGTTGAGCAACGATTTGGAAACGGCATCATGCTTAATAAAGCGAGGGCTTGTTGAATGCCTGAAGTAACAAAAATTTGCTCATCAATTATGAAGACTTGATACGTTTCTAGCAATTTTTTTGCCTCTGCAATCAATGATGGTAAACCTTTTGGCGTACCATATCGAAACAAGTCCTCTTGATAAGTATCAATCGCTTGGTTAATGCAGTGTTGAAAATCCTTGTAAGGAAAAGGTGCCACGTTGGTGATGACGTCGCAAAATCTATGTAATGAGTCGATGATGGAGTATGTGGGCTTTGGTGATCTACGACATAATAGCCGCTTTTAGGAATGGCATAGATCATGTGTTGGTCCTCAAGCTGTACTAAAGCTGTCTGTATTGTACTTTTACTGCAAGAATAGTGTTGTGATAAATATCGAATAGAGGGTAGTTTTGCACCAGATGGTAAGCTGTCCGTTTGAATTTGATCATGCAGTTCGTTGTATATCGTTTCATATTTGAGCATGCAAAGCCTCCCGCGCATCTGTACCGATACAGATGCGTATTTTTCATATCGTGCAAATGGTGATTCTTTTATAAGCTAACATTACCGGCCGGATAAATAATAATTGGAGTTGGTTGATATGGCAGATAAGAAGAAGGCGTATTTTGCAGCAATTATCCTTGCATTCATTATTGGGCTTACGTTTATGTTTGTCAAAACCGCCTTAATGGTTGCAAGTCCTATGGATGTGCTCGCCCATCGATTTACTATTGCATTGGTCGGCGTTATCTTTTTCATACGATTGAAAAAAATCAAATTAAAGGTCAATTGGCGGGATCTATCAAGTATCTTACCATTAGCTGTATTTTATCCACTGTTGTTCTTTTCACTGCAAGTGTTTGGGTTAGCTCGTACCTCTTCCTTGGAAGCAGGCGTTATTCATGCAACGGTTCCGATTTTTACTTTAATGTTGGCGGGATTAATGTTGAAAGAGAGAGCAACACTTAGACAAATTGCCTTTATTAGTTTATCAGTGGTTGGTGTGTTTGAAACATAGTGCGATGAGTGGAAAAACAAAACAAAACGTGTCGTAAAAATTTTTAGGAGGAATTGCAAATGAAAATCGGAATTATAGGAGCAAACGGTAAAGCGGGAAACACCATTTTAAAAGAAGCCACTGAACGGGGGCATGATGTCACAGCTATTGTAAGGGATGCTTCAAAGTTAACAAACAAAAAGGTGAAAGTTGTAGAGAAAGATATCTATGATCTATCCTCAGAAGATCTAACCCCTATTGAAGTAGTCGTTAATGCTTTCGGTGTAGCTATTGGTGAAGAAGAACCTCATGTTACAGCAGGAAATGCGTTAATTGAGGCTTTGAAAGGTACAAAGACAAGGGCTATTATCGTCGGAGGAGCAGGCAGCCTGTATGTGGATGAAAAACAATCTAATAAGCTGTTCGATACATCCGATCTTCCGGATAAGGTAAAGTCAACAGCAAAAGGGCAGGGGAGGAACCTTGAAAATTTAAAAACGTCCCAAGATATAACGTGGACATATTTTAGTCCTTCAGCTTCATTCGATCCTAAAGGGCCAAGAACAGGTACTTATCAAACAGGGAAAGACAACTTACTTGTGAATTCTAAAGGAGATAGCTATATTAGTTATGCCGATTATGCAGTAGCATTGTTAGATGAGATTGAAAATCCACAGCATATAAATGAACGCTTCACAGCTGTTTCTGAATCTCAGTAATGCTTGATGATTTGTGGCTAATATTACTTCCTGTTTGAGAGAGTGATAAGTTCATGTTCTAAAATCAAGTCAACAAAAACCGCGATTTATTAATTAGATTGAGCATTGGTGTCGTGCTGATACTGAAATTGTAGATAATGCAGATTACAATCCTGCCATTATGGCATTAAATAATGGGCGCGATTCTGAAATTGAGTGGCGCTCTTTTTTTCATTTTTATTGAATTAAACTTTCAAAAGAAATCAGGTATATTTAACAAGGATTATTTGTAGTGATGGTAGAAAGTAGTGACAACTGGGAGGTGGTAAGAATGAAGGTTAAACGAATTGTTGCCGATGTGGAAACTCAAGACATTAGTCTTGATACGATGAAAGAAAATATAAAGAAACACCAAGGTGATAAGCCCTTGGACAGTGGAGCGCCGATTGATAATTTCTACAACGTGGAAGGACGACGTTTGTCACTAGCCTGTTCTGGGACCGGAAGTCCAACAGTAGTATTTTTACCGGCAGCCGGCATGATTGGACTTGATTATCTAAATATTCACAATAAAATTAGTCAGCGTACAACATCAGTGATTTATGATCGAGCGGGAACAGGCTGGAGCGATCAAGTTAAGCTACCCCGAAGTGCCCACGAAGTCACTGATGAATTAAGGAGTCTTTTGCATACCGCTGGTGTACCAGCTCCTTTTCTGTTCGTCGGACACTCGTTAGGTGGAATATACGCACGCCGGTACGCACAGCGATTTCCAGATGAAGTGGCCGGGATGCTCCTGCTAGAACCGGCTCACGAGGATTTTCTCACCAATACACCCAAGTTAAAGAAACGTTACTTACTTCAGCAGATTTTTCCCATCCTTCGCACATTCCTAACTTACAAGAAATCCTTTCGAGGTATATTCGACCAGATGCTTGCAAACTGGCCAGACTCGATACGTGAACCGCTGATTAACTATCATCTCAGGACATTAATGAAAACGATGAAAGAAAGGAAAAACTTGAACACCGAGCTCTATAACGAAGTTCGTGAAGGAGGAGACATGCCAGATGTCCCGTTGATCGTTTTTACAGCGATGGGAATTGACCCATTCATGATTCCAATGACGAGTGAATCATTCTTGCGTGATATGATTGATCCGTTTAATAATGCTAAAAATACGACCTATACAAAATTAGCAAATTCAGTACCGCGTGGGGAGCACCTTATACTCGAAAATGCTGGACATACAACAATCCATACAGATTGTCCAGATGAAGTGGTCGAAGCCGTCTGGAACTTGCTTCAGACAATTCAGGAAGTACATTAATTTCATTCCTGTCAAAAGTAATATTTTTTTGCTCAACAGGAGTCACCATACTAATTTTTCTTCTAACTTTTCCTGTAAACAGAGGCTCTTCCATATAAAACGACCTCACTCATTTTTGCTGTTATTTTTGTACCATCGCGGGGACCAGGTACCAGGTACATTGTGGAAGTGAACGCTGATAAATCAGAATGGCGCCGATATTTCATGGCAAACCGCCGATACCATAAAATTGCTGATTTTTAGTGGTGTGCCGGAGTGTTATGATAAGGCGTTGGGGGCCGGGTAAAAAAAGGTTAATGACATTATATATGACAGGGGAGGAGAACTGTATCACCGGGGTTCTATTGTGAGGGTCCAGCACCGAATCTTATTTGTTACTAGAGATTATCGCACAAAGTTTACACTTGTAATTCTAGTTGTGTAATCTTCAACTAATCCACCGTTAATGCAATATGGTTATTCGTTTTTGAGTTTTACACTATAAAACCTCATGGCTTTTGGAACACCTTTTATTTCAAAAACACCATGCATGATTAAATGTCTTACTCTATACTCAAAATACACATCACCAATATATTGGTCTAAATAGCCAATAACCTCACCTATAAGACGTGCTGCTTTCATAAATTCATTATTCTTTCGCTCTTTATGCAGCTTTTTGGCTTTATTGATTATATAGTCATCATAATAGGCTTCATCTACACTCTGTATTCTGTTATTTTCCCAAACCCGTAGAACCTCTTGTGTAGAGGATAACTCCTGCCATTCCTCCTCCAATTCTTTACGTTGCTCTTGACTTACTGGAGAAGAAATCTTTCTACCGTTTTCATAAATGAACCTTAATTTTTCGGGTACAATTTCTCCAGTGTGCAGCGGGTAACAATCAGCAGCTGGAATATTGAATTGACTTTTATATTGCTCTGTTGTATTCATTAAGAAAACGTCATGATTTTTATCTTTTAATAAATACAGAACATATCTTAAAGCAGTCTGTTCGTGAGAGTTTTCTCCGACCCAAATAAAAATTGGTGTATTTTTAGCAATAGCGTGAATTAGTGAAGTTGTGTTATTGAAACGATGCTGGTATTCATCTATATCATCATCCTCATAGATTAGATGATTTTTTATCCATTCATACCTATGGTTACGCCCCGCTTGTTCATGCAGCTGCCAAACCGGCCCAATAGAAAACATATCCGAAAAGGAGATAACTTTTTCTTTGTCCTGCAATTCCATTTCTTCTAATGCTCTTTTTAAACTACCAGATGCTGTTTCGCCAAAAAGAATATGTACAACATTATAGCTTTTATTATCTTCTACAACAGTTTGGTTTCTTTTATAATTTAGAAAGTCATTATATGTTTTTTTCAAGTCATCCACAAATTGCCCCTCAGTATAGCGGCCAGTTTCTTCAAGCATATTAATTCGCAAAAGAATTTGAAATAAAAGGGATTTCACTTCATCATTAGTAGAACTATCAAGCATTCTTTTTAATTCATCAATCAATTCATTGCCCCCCCTTACAGATAACATTACGATAAAAACTGTATATGCGATTATGATGTTGAAAACAGCATTCGGCAGCTCCGTATATTGCGGCAGCTGTCTTTTTTTATTCCTCCCAAAAAGGCCGGGAGTACTGTACGACGCCACCCTGCACCTTGTCCAGGGCATGTTCTGTCAGCTCCAGCACCATAAAGGCTTCGGGCGGGACCACAAACGGCGCTTGAATGTCCCACTGATCCGCCCGCTCGAAGCCGAATTTGGCGTAATACTCCGGATGCCCGAGCACCACGACCGACGAAAACCCAAGCTCTCCGGTTCGTTTCAGCGCATCACGCATCAACTGCGTACCGATTCCCTGATTCTGGTGTTCCGGCGCCACCGACACAGGCGCAAGCGACAGCGAATCCACAGCGGTTTCTCCATGCTCAATAGTAATCCGGGAGAGCAGAATGTGACCGACGATGTGCTCTCCGCTGTCGAGCGCCACAAGCGACAGTTCCGGAATGAACGCCTCCGACTCCCGGAGGTTCTCAACGAGCACCTGCTCCGTCGGATCGCTGCAGGTCTCATCCCCAAACGCCTCCGTCGCGCCGTAGTCTGCAGGGGTCTCCTACCTGATCGTCATAGCCATGACCGTTTCCCCTCTGTTTCGTTATTTTAAAAATCTACATATCTATCAGGGCGGGTAGATGGGAAAAATGCCATAAAGGCTGTTAAGCAGCCAGGCGAAAACGGGAGGACCGGAATACGACACGATACTCCGCTTCGAGCTCCGTACTATCATTTCTTTTGCAAAAAACACAATTTGACCAGCACCTACTGTAATATGGCATCACCTTTTCAAAACCCTGCAAACATTGACCGCATCCAGTGCCGATCCGAACAAAAGCAGACCGAATACCAGGCCTCCGATGAAAAACGGACCAAACACCATAACCACAAAACCAAAACGCGGTGATGCGGCATACCATAAACCCGTAAGAAAAAGAATACCGACTATGAGCAGAAAATAATCAGTTTTCTTCGTAGGCCGCAGCAGTCTCCTGCATGTTTTCTGAACGCCCGCAAAGAGGGAAGTTGCTGCATCCATAGAAAGATTCTCCTTTCTGATTTTTTCGTATGACCATAAACCCGCCGCAGCTTTTACATCTCTTCTGATGGTTCAATACAGATGTGTCATTGATCGTATAATGGCATTGCGGGTAGTTGCTGCATCCCACAAATGAGTTCTTCCGTACCATCAGTTCTCCGGTTCTGCAGCGCGGGCATTTCAGGGCTTGTTCGCGCGGAGTATAGTGATTTGTTTCATAAGAAATATTATAATCTTCATTTAGCTCTTTGACGAAGGTAGAAGGGCTTTTTTCAGGCACTAAGATGTACGTCACGTTTTCTGTTCTTGTAAGGGCTGTGTAAAACAACCGTCGTTCTTCTGAAAATAAATAAGTATTACTTGTCTGGAGCACCCATTCCAGCAGCGGATCGTCCTCCATTTTATTAGGGAAACCTGTTTTTCCGTTTTTCGCGTTTAACAGGATGACGTAATCGGCTTCCAGCCCCTTCGATTTATGAACGGACATAAATTCAATGGTTAAGCCGGGATGTCTTTTATAAACAACGGTACTGTTGTTATTCTTAAGGGTAAAATCGGGACTTTTCTCCAATATTTTGACATCATAATTATTTCTCCCCAACAGCATGATCGTTGAGTCCTTTGAGTCCGTTCCGTCTGCTATTTCATCGAGAATCTCCTTCAATCTTTTTGTGATCTGATGCTGGTTGAATAAACATAATCGGATGGGGAAGTCGTGCGTCTTATCCGATGTTAAATTTTTCTTATACTGCTCCGGATTTTGCACGACAAAAGAACCGGCGGTATCGATTAGCTGCTGCGAATTGCGGTATGTTTTTTCAATTCGCAGCAATTCATGATAGCCAAAATACTTCCCGAAATTCGTGAACAATTCCAGGTCGCTTCCCGCAAAGCGGAAAATCGATTGCCAGTCATCACCGACACACATCACTCTGGCGTTTGTCTTCCTGCGGATCGCGTCAATCAGATGAAACCGGCTTTGTGAAATGTCCTGGTACTCATCCACAATAATATATTTATAGGGAAAAGAAATCCCTGTGTTCTTCACCACCGTCGTGGCGCGGTTGATCATATCATTGAAATCGATGGCATTATTCTGTTGCAGATGTTCTTCGTAATAACGATAGATGGGCTTAATCAACGCAAAGAAGACCTTATTTCTCTTTTTGAAAAAGGGGGAGCGGGTTTGTTGGTTCTCCTTCTCCAATCGGTGAAAATCTTCATATTGATATCCCTTTGATTTAAATAATGTTATAAAACTGCCTATTAATTTTTTGAAATCCAGCAGGTATGTGTTATGAATATGATCGTAGATCCGGGAGAACAATGTTTCGCTGTCGATGGGCTGAAATTCCACCCCTTCGTTTTGGAGCATGTGTTCCAACTGCTGCAGAAGGATACCCTGCCGGTTATAATATGAGTACGTTTCGAGCAATGTTGTCCCATGTTCCTGATGTATCTGCCGCTTCCAGTTCATCTCATTTAGGTACCGTTTTTCTTCAACGGGACTTAAATGAGGAGCGCGGCCGTGTTCATTTACTCCGAAATGCTCCAGGTATATGTCATAATCGTCCAGGTAAAAATCCGGCATGTACTGCCTGTGCTTTTCATCAGCGGTAAGGATGGCATAAGGCTTCTCGTACGTATAAGAAATACCGTTCAAATAAAGAAAGTTCGCAAGGAGAAACTCTTCCGTACTCTTCACGATTTCACCCTGATAGGTTCTACTTTCTGCAGCCAGCCGGGCCGTATTCTCTTCCATGAATTCTTCCTGCTTATGTGCCTTGCTTTTTAATGTTTCAAGATCCAGATTCTTATGGTACTCATGATATTCCCCCAGGCTGTCAAAGTCTTCAATACCCTTGGGGATTTTAATGTACTGCCCAAAAAACATCATAAGCAGCTGTAAATAATTCTTGTGATAGTAAAGCTGTGTTTCTAAGAAAGACTGAATCGTATCATTCATGGAATTATCGATGGTGGGTTTTTTCTGTTGAGTATTTGAGATGATTTCCAAGCCCAGCTTATGAAAAGTTTTCACGTCGATGTCGACATTCAGCTTGTCGGCGATCCGATCCCGCATTTCTCCCGCTGCTTTCCTCGTGAAAGAAATGAGTAGAATCTCTTCGGGACGCACTCCTTTTTGTTCTATCAAGTACTTTACTTTTCCGGAGATCGTCAATGTTTTGCCGCTCCCGGCACCGGCGAGAATCAGATTGCTGTCTTCGTCGGTGACAATAGCCAGACGCTGCTGGTCATCCAGCGATTTTCCATCAATATCATTGAAAAAGTGCTTGTTATTCTTCAATTCTGCTTCCACGTATTCCTTGTTCCACTCGGCAGTTCTGGAAGACAAATGATAATACATGTCCAGGAACTGGTGGATAGAAGCTTCAGACAGCTGCTGCCAATCCGGATAAAAGAAATCATATGCCTCCTGAGCCAGATTGTTCTTTAAAGATTTCATAATGGAATGGGTGATATAGGAAGACCGTAATTGATCCACCTGCCGTAGAAATTCTTTGGCGTGCTGAAGGTGGAAGTAGATCACCTTATTTCTCTCTTCTTGTATCAAGGGTAACTCTTCTATAAGCGAACGGATGACGCTGATCAATTTCTCCCGTTTTTCAACAAGTTCCTGATAGGCGGAGGAGTTATGGCGGGAAGAATAAAACTCTGGAACGGATGGACCCTGGAGTAGGGCTTCTTCATATGTATCACAAAGGGTAGTGATACAGTTGTCAGCGATCGGTTCTTTTTCACCTTTTAACTTATCCATGTCCGCCAGCAGAGACGTTCTGTTTTTCTCCAAATTGTCCAAGTCTTGTTTAAGCTGCAAAAAGGTATGTCTATGCCGCAAATGAAAAATAAAACGTTTTATTTTAAAAAATAATTCACGCACTGCTATTTCCATCCTTTAACAAAATAAGTCATTTCTATGATAGCATAGATATCAATCATAATATTGAATCATGGAGGACAGATTGAGATGAGAAAAAGTGGTATCGCAGTTGTGGTTTCTTTGATATTTCAAATTAATATGATTGATTCTGTAGATGCAGATACATGGGTGGATGGTTACTTTAGAGATGATGGAACGCATGTAGAGGGACATTTTCGAAGTGATAGAGACGGGAATTTTTGGAATAACTATAGTAGTTATGGAAACATAAATCCTTACACGGGAGAGAGAGGAACCCGACTACCATATGATAATAACAACAGCAGTTTTGAGTCAGGTATGGATTTTGGTTGGTCAAGAGATTCCTACAACTTTGGAGACGATGCCAGCTATGATACTGGATACGGTGCTTATGACACCGAATATGATTCCGCCGGATGGGAAGATCATTCTTACGATACCCAGTATCCTGAATATGATAGCAGTTTCAACGATGGCGGAACTTTTCACTCGTCTGATTCATATTTTAACTCTAGTAACGATAGAGGGAGTGCTTCTTTTGATTCATTCGACTCGGATATTGATAGTGGATATGACTCGGGCTATGATTGGTAATTTAGTAGAAAATAAATTGTAAAATGGATCATGATTATAATTACGGTACTCTAAGTGTTTGGAAATTCTTGTGCTTGTAGTCAGGCTGGTAGTAGGAGATGACGTCTACTTTAATATTGCCGAAAGTCGTTTCCGGCTTGTGCTTGAACCCTTCATAAAACGCAGGGATGATCTTCTGTTTAAAGTTATTACGCGGGAACGCCTCGACAATTTCCTCCCGCTGCTCAGCCGGGAACTGATCAAAGTTGTCTCCTATCACATCCAGACCGACCGCGGAATAAAGCAGAGAAACCTGCGGCGTCTTATGTTCTGTAATCCCGATCGTCGTATGCAGAGCAATCGCATCCCACACCAGGTTCAACGACTCCTCAGGGGATCTGATACTGCTGCAGAAAACTTCTCGCCGCATTGGCACCATCGACTTCAAAACGCAAATCCGGACTGCTGTATTCTTTGGTCAGCCCCAGATCATGGAATAACGCACTCACATACAGCAGCTCCAGATCATAAGGCTGCGCCGCCTGCTGCCCCTGAACGGCACCGAACAAAAACACACGATTGGAATGATTCCACAGCAGACCATTCTCCTGCTCCCGCAGAATATCTGCCGCATCCTTCGCCAACTGGGAATCCGGAATCTTAATACCTGCTATTTCCTGCCGCATACCTAACATCCTCCTACCTTATTGTTAGAAACCTAGGTTGCAGTGGGGTTCTTTACCTATTCCACAACTCCGACACCTTTACCACACCCAGAGCCAATCCAAACAAGAGCAGGCCGAATAACAATCCGCCGAGAAGATAGGGGGTGAACAAAATTAGCACATAGCCGAGGTTTCCCGGAAGAAGGAGCGGCAGTCCAAAGTACCAGACAACACTGGTGATTAGAAGCAGAAACATCACCCAGAGCGCCTTCCCGAATATGTTCATGTGTTGAAAACGTGTGCAGCAATCCATGCTCATGCTTGATCCCTCCTGCCCTTCCATTATAAAAGAAAATATCATATACCATCAGAGATATTCCAATTTTCGATAAATTTCTCCGTTATGGCTCTTCCATCTATGGAAAGATGTGTTAAAATGGATGCATATAAACACAAATAACCATGAACTTAGACTTATCCAAACGATATTGGAGAGGAAAGTATGATCGTCTACGAAGCCAGCAAGAAGGATTTTCTGTATCATATGGATCAGGATTGGGGTAAAGTATCTATGAATATTAAAAGTACTCTGAAGGTTGTGGTCTAATAATATGACTAAAAATAATGTAGATCGAACCACCAGATTAGTAGTAACCTTAACCATCTTTGGTGGAACATGGTTTTTATTAAAAGGTGGAATGAACCTATGGTTGAATACATTTACTACAAATGCTTACACTAGATCACTTTTCACGTTTGACTACATTGTATCTGTAATTATTCTTACATTTATTATAGCGGTAACAATAAGAGTGTTAAATTATGCTTATACTGAGTTTAAAACGTACCAAGCCTTTAATGACGAGGAAGAACGAAAAAGTATTGAAAAACTAGCAGACACCAAGTTTGTTTCTATATTTGAAACAATAAGACACTGTGCAATTGCAACTATGGGTATAGCGATTTTAAGCATTATATTAGAATTTACAATGAAGTTTGGTTTATTTTTTTCAGTATTAACTGCAAGTATTGTCATCTTAACTCTTTTTATTTTGAAATTTTTCAACAATAAAAAGATAATGAAAGCAATAGAGGTAGTGGATCGATTCGAGAAAAAGATATCTCCATTTGGCTATTTAATATACCTTGGCTTGATAGTATTCTTTCTTGGAGTTGCTACAACACTAATTTCAATTAATCAAAATCAAGTGGTTGAAGCTGAATTTCGAAACAACAAAGATTCTAATTTAGAGATCCAATTAAAAAATATAGAGGAGCCACAAGCGTCTATTAACATAATTAATGAACGTGAAAAGAATACTACAATCAATTTAAATGAAAAAGATTTTAATCAAAATTTTGTTGAGGTTTATGAAAACGTGAGCCCAAAAAATAAAAAGCTTAATTTAGATAAATCATTGAGACAGTTTAATTTGTCATTAAACTTAAGTCAATATCTTGTAGAAGGTACTAATAAGGTTGAAATTAAGGTTTCTGCTGAAAATTACGATAATCAAAGGATAATTAGGATAGTCAATGATATTAACAAAGATGGATCGACTTTAAGTTTTTCGCAAAAGACATTCAAAATTGACCTATAATAATGGAAACATTGAGGCATCAGACAGCTTTTTTTAGGGCAAGCATTTATTATATGTTTTCCATATCTAAAGGAGTGAACATCATGCTGTTTTCTGAAATACATGAGATACAAAAAGATTCTACGGATACATGGTTTGATCCAATATTAGATGTGGATACCGAACTTTTTATTGATCCCTTTTTACTTTTTGAATATGAAAAAGCTCCATTTACCCAAACCCATAATAAAATAATTCATTTTTTTAATGAAGCATTCAAATTGGGTGCCAAATCTAGCAGAAGCAAGGGTAGTATCATCGAAAATAAGCTACAAAGGATGGTTACATTTCCTGAAGTAGATGAAATTTGTCTTGGTTATTCGGGAAATAGTACGGGAGGTAGTGGTACAGGTGAAGGATTCTCTGAAAGTATAGTATCATCAATACATAATGCTATTAATATAGGTGTACAAAACTTCAATCATTTTGAAGAAATAGCTATATTGGAGTCAGGCATTGGACGAGATAGAATTAGTGATATCTGCGCCAATATAATAAAAGATGAATTGATAGAATATACTCAAAATATTTGCTATAAATATTCTATCCCTACTGAGAACTTTAATGTTAGAACATTTAATTATAAATTTTTAATATGGCAAAAGAAAGAATATTTATTGCCTCAAAACCCGTATAATAAAAAACCATTGTTGCTTGTACCCCAAAACATTTTAAAGGATTTGCCAAGTATTGGTCCAGATAATTTCATCGACTGGGCATGGTCAACTGAGAATGAAATTTTAAGAAACGATTTTAATTTTGAAATAAAAAGTCAAATAAGTAAAGAAAATATTATTGATATTGCAACCCAAAGAACTGATTTAGTAGAAAAATTCATATCATATGTAGAACAACAGGGGTCCAGTTCGTATGATTTAGAAAGAGATAAAAATTTGGTTTATAGATGGTATGAACTTTCAAAAAAAATCAGTGAAGAATATAGTATAAAACTGGATATACCAAGGGAGGAGAAAGAACTAAAAGATTTTGTGTGCAAACTTATTGAATCTTTTAATAATAATATAGTGAATAATGCTGGTTATAAGTTGTTGTGGAACGATAAGCCGAGAGTTCCACGAAAAGAAGAAATTTCCCAGCTGTTATTCTATGGTATTTCGAAAGAGCATTGTAGAATTAATAATATAGATATGTCACGTGAAGTTGATGCTGGACGGGGCCCAGTAGACTTTAAATTTTCTAATGGGTATTCTTCTAGAGTTTTAATTGAAGTTAAAAGAGCTAGTAGCTCCAAATTAGACCAAGGACTGGAACAGCAACTTCCTCAATACTTAAAAAGTGAAGAAGTAAATATTGGGTACTATGTGGTAATCGTTCAAAGAGATGAAGAACGGTCAAAAGTAAATGCATTAAAGGAAGAAGCGAAAAAGATCAGTGAAAAGCTCGGAAAAGATATTCAAGTTTTTTTAATAGATGCAACAGACGAAAAACCATCTGCGTCAAATCTATAAAAGTTTGGAAAGCAATACGTGTATTCATGTGTCACTGGATAAATTCTAATTCTCCACCACTCTTGTACTTAAGAGGTATTTAGGGTGGTGTTAATTTTATTGTGAACTCGTTTCAAAACATGGAAATCATAAGGGGGTTATATAACTTTCTATAGCCGCTGTGTTAATATTATGGTAGGCAAACTTTAAATTCATTGGGGATGGAAAACTTGATGAATAAATGGGCGAAGGGGCTAAATATGGAATATTCGGCTGGGTTCACAAAAGAAAAGTGGTCGGAAAATGATATTGCCGTTGTCTTGAAAATGTTACTACAGGGCAAAATGAAAAACGACATCCTTGAAGAAGTTACTGAAAAAAACTTGTTTCAATTAAGAAGTCCAATAAGTGTTAATAATCGTTTTAACATGGTCTATAAACGTGCTGCCACATTAGATGATAACTTAAAGCAGTATTTTTTAGATGGCAGCCAATTTGATCGTAAAGCATTGACCTTATATTCATTTTTGAAAGTTTACAGAATGCCATTAGAATTCTATACAGAAGTTATTCGATTAAATTATGAACACCAGAATTATTTATATAATAACGATTTCTATTACTTCTTCGAAAAGAAGGCAAAGGAAAGTGAGAAGGTTCAACTGTGGCGGCCTGAAACCATAACTCGTTTAATAAGAACGTTAACATTATTTTTTAAGGAGTCAGAAATGATTACTAAGGTCGATCAGAAAAAGTATGAAGTAAGGCCGATACATATGAGTCAGTCTTTAAAAAATTATGCAAAAGAATCCGCGCCACTTTTAGCATCTTTTACAAACCTGAAAAAGGTGAATGAATAATGAAATCAACATATCATCGTTTGGAAGAAATGGAAACCCTAATATCAAAAGAAGAGTTTATACAACCACAAGGAATCGGAAGCGATATTCCTCACTTTGTATTAGATTATCCACCTGAAGAGGAAATGCAAATTCGCGTATATATAAAGAACATGTTAAGTCGTACCACGACTAATATAAAAGAAGTGAATTTATTTTCATTTCTGCTTTCATTTTTTGATAAAGAAGAAATGGATGAATTATATGAAGTGTGTGAAGATGAAGGCTTGAAAGGGTTGTATGACGTATTTGAACCGATATTAAATGAGAAAAATTCGTTAATACAGCAGTTTATGGATGTTACCAAGCACGCCGATGTCATCTTTATCACGGGGGTTGGGACTGCTCATCCTTTTTTGAGATCGAGTCAACTACTTAAAGCCATCTCAAGTAAAGGGTATAAAAAACCAATCATTCTATTTTACCCTGGATCGTTTACAGGATTAAGGTTGAAATTATTTGGGATTCTTGATTATGAAGATGACTATCAGTTATCAAGGATTTCATAGGGGAGGATAATCAATGAAGATCGAACAACTATTTAAAAAAGATATCCATCGTTCGATTAACAATGTTGTGCAAGCGGAAAGCATGGAAGAATCAGTAATTGAAAATGAACTGGAAGAATACGTGTTAACGGGAGAAAGTGAACATTATTTAGAGCGTTTTTATGATAACTATTTAGAAATGTATGATCAACCATCAACAAAAATTGGAGTATGGATTTCAGGCTTTTTTGGATCAGGTAAGTCGCACTTTTTAAAAATCCTCTCTTATTTGCTGCATAATAAGGTGATTGCAGGAAGAACACCAGCAGATTATTTTAGTGATAAAACACAGAACCAAGAGCTCTTGAACATGATGCAGCAAGTGTCTAAAAAAAACACAGACGCACTTCTGTTTAATATTGATTCAAGATCAACGTCTTCATCCAATGACTCAGAAAAAGAGCGTATTTTTGAAGTGTTCTTACGTGTATTTAATAACCACTTAGGTTATTCTGATACGTTATGGGTTGCAGACATGGAGAGACAATTGGATGGAGATGGGAATTACGAAGCATTTAAACAAGCCATTTATGAAAATCATGGTAAAACATGGGAAGAATTTCGATTAAAAATTCTATTACGTAAGACAAAGGTCATTCAGGCTTTAATAAGTGTCGGATATGATAAAGATACAGCGGAAAGCTTTTTTAATATGAGTCGTGAATGGTTTTCCATTGATGCTTTAACAGTAGCGCAACTGGTGGCTGACTATTGCAAAAAACAAGGTCCGGATTATCGAATAGTTTTTCTTGCGGACGAAGTCGGGCAGTATCTTGGTAATAATACGAGTTTGATGCTGAATCTACAAACAATCACGGAAAAGCTTGGAGACCTATGCCAAGGACAGGCTTGGGTAATTGTAACATCACAAGAAAAATTAGAGGCTACTGTCACAGATTTAGACAGTACAAAAGATTTTTCAAAAATCCAGGGACGTTTTGAAACAAAAATTAACCTTTCCAGTGCGAACACGGATGAAGTTATAAAAAAACGGTTACTAGAAAAAACGGATGTTGGTGCGGATACATTAAAAACTATCTATGATCAGGAAGGTAAATTGATTCATAATCGATTAGCTTTTGATCAAACACATACACAATTACGTTCCGGATATCGTTCGATTGATGAATTTATATCATTTTATCCTTTTGTTCCATATCAGATTGAGTTGTTACAAAAGATATTCACGAAAATCCGTAATTTAGGAGAAGGAGGGCAGCATACTTCGCGCGGGGAGCGCTCTTTGCTGAAAGCGTTCCAGGAAGCGGCGCAGTTAAATGCCGGTGAGAATGTTGATAATATGGTAACGATGGCTGAGTTTTATCCGTCTATTCGTGACTATTTGGAATCCTCTATTACGAGTACGATCGTAAGAGCACAGGACCGTGCAAGTAATAATGAAGGCTTGCAGGTGTACGATGTTCAAGTTCTGGAAGTGCTTTATTTAATTAAAGGCATAGATGAAGTGAAGGCTACTTCCGGAAATATTGCTACTTTAATGGTGGAGACGGTATATGATGAACGTCAGCCATTGGAATATAAAATAAAAGAATCACTGCATAGACTGCAAACCGCTATGTTTATAGACCAGCATGCGGACGGATCTTATTCCTTCTTGTCCGATGAGGAGCAGGAAATTAATCGTGAAATCCGAGCAGAAGAATACAACACGACTATTGTCAAAGAAAAATTGGGGAACCTGTTTTTTGATGAAGTGTACCCTCATCCAAAACATGAATATAGACAGAATGATCAATCGAAGCATTTCGACTATAATAAGCGTTTTGACAACTATATAAAGGGACACATGAATTATGAGCTTACGATGCAGGTGTATGCTGAAGGACTGACAGATTCAGAAGCTACTCTGCAAGCTAACTCCGGTCATTTAATTATATTGCTGGACAAAGATTTAGTTGCAGAAGCGGAAAGGTCCCTGGCTTATATTCAGCAAGTCGACAGCTATGTACGTCGAAAACAATCAGCCACGTCAACTCTTCAGCAAAGACGAATTTATGAGGCTAAGCTTCAGGAAGTAGATGAATATACACAAAAAGCATCAGAATTACTTACAAAAGCTAGTGAAAAAGCAGCTTTTTATATACAAGGACAGCGTCGTGAGTTTAACGGGAACTTCCAAAGTAGAGTAGGCCAAGCGATGGATATGTTAATTCGCAATACTTACTTTAAGCTTCACTATATCGAAACTCCTCTATCTTTTAAACATAGTAAGAAAGAATGGCAGGATATTGCAGAAGGTTTAGGAGAGCAGGGACTGGTGACCGACCTAAATAAAAATGCATTTGATGAGATGAAGCATTTCATTGAAGAACTCGAAAGAAACCATGAGAATCGAACGTTGAAAGTATTGGTTCAAAAGTATAGTGATGCTCCTTACGGATGGCACGAGCAAGATACCATTGGTATATTATTGGGATTAATGAATGCTGGAAAGGTTCGGTTTATTTATGCAGGAGAACCATTCAATCCTAATTCCAGTAATTTTTATGATCGCTTAGAAAAAGTATCTGAACGTGATCGCATTGTCGTAATACCAATCGTTGAGATGGACAGCCAAGTCAAACAAGATTTGATTGCATTAGTCCGTAACTTCTTCTCCATTACACAAACTTATGATACTTACGAAGTTTACGAAGAAATTATACGCAATAAAATTGAAGAAGAGTTCGTTCACCCGCTTGAAAAGATTAGAGATAGACGACGTCAACAAGACCCCACTAGTGACTATCCGTATCCAGGTGAAAGTGATATCAGAAGGGTTGTCAATGACACACAAAAACTACTGGCTATTCGTGATCCAGAGGAGTTCTGTAGAACTTTTGTTCAATATGAAGATGACATTGAAGAATGGTATGACGTATTAGAAAAGCTGCAAGGTTTTTATAATGGTAACCCTATAAAGAATTTTGATAAAGCCGTACAAGCACTTAAAGACCATCAACATGACCTAGAAATTATTCATAACGAAGAATTAAGCGATATAACTCAACGAATAAAACACATTCTATTAGAGGAAGAACCAACAAAAGGTATTAGCCGATTGCCAGAGTTAACAAATGATCTTCAGAATCTCATACAAAAAGAAACAGAAAAACAAAAGCAAGCGGTATTAGTTCAATCCGATAAGTCAATTGAAGCAATCGAAGCATTACTGGATCAGTATTCTCAACATGAAACAATAGTGGATTATATTCAATCCAGGAAAGAACAAGCTAAGCAACTTTACGATAAAATCAAAGAAAGCGAACGAATTTCTAATGCTCGTATTAACCAACAACAACTTATTGACATCGTTGACTCAACAAAATCAAAAGCACGTGACATGCTAAAAGAATTACGGAAAGATACAGATACAGTTATAAGGGAGCCTAAAACAATCACAGAACAAGAGTTGTATAACTCCTTCTTTAGTCAAGTTAATACGATTGAATCGGAAGAAGATTTAGAACGTGCCATCGAATCATTGAAGAGAAGTTTGATTAAAGAATTACAAACTCATTACTTTGTAAAATCATAGACACGGGGCAGTTTTACCTTCTGCTCCTTTACATAATAGAGGTGAAACAATGAATAAAGCAGAATTAAATAAATTTGCCGTAGAAGCCAGACGAGATTTAATTGATAAAGTGTCACTTAAAGCTGAACAGTATGGAATTACCCAGGATAATCAAGAAGTAAATATTGAAGAAAACTATGGACAATTAATCGTTAATGGTAAGTCCTTCCCAATAGAGATAAATCATGCTGTTCATATGTTACAACAACGTTTGAACCAGGTGGGTTATGACCAGCTTATCGAAGAAGTTGCTTACACGTGGTTTAACCGAATTATTGCGATTCGTTATATGGAAGTCAATAACTATTTACCTGATCGGGTCAATGTATTATCGAGTAGTACAGATAAAAATGAACCTGATATTTTACTTCAATATGAAACAATGAACTTAGACGTAGATCGTGAGCACATAAATGAATGGCTACAAAAAGGTAATAATGAACAAGCTTATCGCAACTTATTTATTGCCCAATGCAATGCTTTAAATCAATTGCTACCATTCTTATTTGAGAAAATTGAGGATTATACCGAATTATTATTACCTGATTATTTATTAGACCAGGAATCTATCATTCGTAATTTGGTTAACGATTTGTCTGATGAAAACTTTTATCAAATAAAAGAAGATGGCTCCCAAAAAGACAATGTAGAAGTGTTAGGCTGGCTTTATCAATATTACATGTCAGAGAAGAAAGAGCAGGTGGGCGGTTTACGAAACAATGCAGTAAAAAAAGAAGACCTGCCCGTCGTCACGCAATTATTCACACCCAAATGGATTGTACAGTATATGGTACAAAACTCATTAGGAAAATTATACGATGAAAAGTATGAAAACAACCAATTAGCTCGGCATTGGGAATATTACTTAAAACACGAAGAAAATCATCATCTATACCCAGAATTTGATTCGTTAGAAGAACTTAAAATCATGGACCCAGCATGTGGGTCAGGTCACATCTTACTTTATGCCTTTGATATGTTATATGACATGTATGAAGAAGCGGGCTATCCAACTAGAGAGATACCTCAGTTGATTTTAGAAAAAAACTTGCACGGTTTAGATATTGATAAACGTGCTCAACAAATTGCAAACTTTGCATTGCTCATGAAGGCTGCTGAAAAACAACCACGCTTCATTTCAAAATTAAGTCGTAAAGGGGTAACGCCAAAACTGAATGTATATGAAATTGTGGATGCAGATTTGTCATTATCTGAAGAAGCTATAGAATATTTTGTGGAGAATGAAACTGAAAAGGCATCAATCAATGAGTTATTAAATCAATTCGAGAATGGGAAACAGTTTGGTTCTTTGATTGACCCTATTGAAGCTCCTTATGTACAATGGATTGATTTAATCAATAACTTAGGGAATCAACAAAGAGATTTAATTGATGAGTCTTATTCTAAGGAATTAAAAGAAAAACTATTACCAGTTTTAAAACAAGCCTATTTGTTGTATCAAAAGTATGATGTTGTAGTTACAAATCCACCATATCACAGTAAATTTAATGAAATCTTAAAAAAGTTTATATTTCAAAATTATAAAGAGTATAAGACAGATTTATATTCCACATTTATTTATAAAACTTCTCTGATGACTAAAAAATTTGGATATTCTGCATTGATGACTCCATTTACTTGGATGTTTATTTCGAAGCATGAGAATTTGAGAAGGTTTGTTATAGAAAATAATACTATTTCAAGCTTAATACAGTTGGAATACTCTGCTTTTGAAGAGGCAACAGTTCCAATATGTACATTTGTATTGCATCGTCAATCACAACGTACAGCTGGAGAATATATAAGGTTAACAGACTTTAAAGGATCAAGCAGCCAATCTATAAAAGTTAAAGAAGCAGTCAATAATAAATTTGTAAACTATCGATATACTAGTTACTCATCAACATTTTCTACAATACCAGGTTCTCCAATATCTTATTGGGCAAGTGAAAAAGTTAAAGAGTTGTTTTTAGATAATAAAATAGGAGATTCATTAGAAGTAAAAAGAGGAATGACAACTTCAGATAATGCTAGATTTTTAAGATTGTGGTTTGAGATTAACATTTATGATTTGAATAGGAATTCAAAGTCAAGAAACGAAGCATTAGAATCTCAGTCTAAGTGGTTCCCTTATAGTAAAGGTGGAGGATATCGAAAATGGTATGGTTACTACCAAGATGTGGTTAATTGGAAAAATGATGGGGAAGAAGTTATAGAATATGCGAAAACAATTAATAAATCTTATACAAGAACAATTGTGAATACGTCTTACTATTTTAAACCATCAACCGGTTTTTCATATATAACAAGCGGGCCGTTCAGTTCTAGAGTTATACCTGAAGGTTTTATATACGATTCAGGAGGGCCAGGTATATTTGGTTCTGAAGATGAGAGGGTATTTATTTTAGGATTACTTAATTCAAAAGTGGCTCAATTATTATTGAACATATTAAATCCAACTATAAACTTACAAATTGCGGATATTGTAAGAATACCTTTTCGTGACAATTTATCAAGAGAAAAATTACTTACTTTAAGGAAGCTAATTCATAGTAATATTGATATTTCAAAATTTGAGTGGGATTCATTTGAAACATCATGGGATTTTAAAGTACATCCATTTATAAAATTTGAAAATGAGAAAAACATTGTTTCAGTGGCTTATGAAAACTGGAAACAAAAATTAGAGTATTGTTTTCATCTACTAAAATCGAATGAAGAAAAATTAAATCAAATTTTTATAGATTTATATGAATTGGAAGACGAAATATCGTCTGAAGTTTTGGATAATGATGTGACGATTTCAAAACCAAGTATCGATAGGGAAGTTAAATCCTTTTTATCTTATTTCATTGGCTGTTTAATGGGGCGTTATTCATTAGACATGGATGGTCTCGTTTATGCTGGTGGAGAGTTTGATGAATCGAAGTATGAGACATTCAAGCCCAATTCTAATGGACTTATTCAGTTAACAGATGATCATTACTTTGATAATGATATTATGGTTCGTTTACGAGAGTTTTTATCTGTAGCATTTAGTCCAGATACAGTAGAAGATAATATGCAATGGTTAGCTGAATCGTTAACAATGAAGAAAAATGAGTCGCCGGAGGAGCGGTTGCGTCGTTATTTCTTAAATGAGTTTTTCAAAGATCACTGTCAAACGTATCAGAAACGACCAATTTACTGGTTAGTTGATTCAGGCAGGCAAAAAGGGTTGCGTACACTGATTTATATGCATCGTTATCAACCAGATACGATGGCAACGATTCGCTTTGAACACTTACAAGAGATACAATCGAAGTATCAAAACGAAATTAGTATGATTGATACACGTTTAGTTAATCCTAGTTTATCGGCAACGGATAAACGGAATTTGGAAAAAGCTAAAACCGATTATCAAAAGAAGTTGGAAGAACTACAGGAATTTGATAAGTATTTAGCGACATATGCGAATGAACAAATTGACATTGATTTAGATGATGGTGTCAAAGTGAACCATGCCAAATTTGATAAAGTCCTAGCAAAGATTCAATAAAAGAAAGAGGAGGATAAACTCCTCTTTCGTTTTACATAATGAGGTGACCTCGGTGAATGTCATTGAAAAATTACAAGATAAAATACAGCTTGAAAAAGAAACAAAAGCAAGAGCGATTGTTTTTTGGTATGATCCACAGGCCCAAGTGAACATAGAAGAATTAAAGAAACAATTAGATGACATTGAGATAAGATATTTATCGAATCGGAATTTTTTTCAATTAAAAGTGGAAATAGAAATTCAAAAACCGGACACATCCTTTCTTATTTATTCAGATGCACCGAGGCCAAGTGATAAAGAAAATGTATTGTTAGATATTTTATCCTACAATACAGAGTTTAAAGCTGATGAAACGGCTCTTTTATCAGAACAGCTGCAAGTTTCCGATGATGTATTACGCTCGATGATGGAACAGTATCCGCTGTTTTTTGAGAGTAAAGAACGGAAAAAAAAGCTCGAAAAAGTCTTACCTCAATCAGCAGACGAAAATGACTTTGAAATCAGTATGATGGCTGTATTGGCAAAGGCAACGGTACCTGATGTTCGGATGATCACACGCCAACTTCTTATAAACGAATTGTATATGGAAGATAATGAATTTGTGAAGCAAATACAGCGTAACTTCTCGCTGGGACGGGCGTTTGAAATAATCGGGCGTTATTTCGGTGTTTCGTTGGAATGGACTGAGGAACCTTTAATTCAACTGTGCAATACCCTCATATATCATCATTTCCGTCGAGATGCCGGCTTTGTCGTGGAGGATTGGGAAAATAAATGGCCGTCTTCTTCCCCGAATATTTGTGCGTTGTTTATTGACGAATGGATGCAGCATGATGATCGATATGTTCTGGAAAGACTTATAAAAGATTGGGAAGACACGTATCAGGTAAGGCTGGTTTTAAGTGACAATGATCTTGAAAACTACCAGGATGTGATTACATTTCCGATCGTTGATGTTTTGATCATTGAAAAATGTATCGATGAATTAATGCATCAAACCATTAACACGGATAATCGTTTAGAGATCATTGCCAAGCGTCTAAAAACGTATTGGGGATCCCAAGGGAAAATACAAGATATTTTTAATACCTTGTATGAAGCTGTTCGAATGGAGAAGCAAAAAAACCTCATCCATCGGGTATCTCAAGAAAACGATTTTTATAAAGAATATGCTGAGCATCTCTACTCCATCGACCAGACCTATCGTCATTTTATGCATTTCTTTTCACGACTTGACGAAAAGGAAATGTTGGAAGATATAGCGGGACGTATGACAAATTGGTATGAAAATGATTATTTGTTTCGTTTGGCACAACAGACGAACGATGTCATGGAAAACGATTATGTATCAAAATTGTTGCCACAACGATTGTTCTTTAAAAAAACAATTCAACCTATACTAGAAAAAGAAGCAACGAGGGTGTTTGTGATAATTTCAGATGCCTTGCGTTATGAAGCTGGTTATGAACTTCATGAACAGTTAGCTCAACGTGAAAATGGGACATCTAGTATTCAAGCGATGGCAGCAAGTTATCCAACCTATACACAATTAGGCATGGCCTGTTTATTACCGCATCGTGAATTAAAAGCTGATGATCGAAAAGGAGTTCTTGCTGATGATCAATCTACAAAAGGGATCAACAGTCGACGTCACATCTTGCAAAATGTAGAGGCAAAAACGGAAGTTTTACACTTAAAGGATCTTTTAGACATGAAGGCTCATCAAGCGGATCAATACTTAAAAGGGAAACGGTTAGTTTATTTATATCATGACCATATTGATGCCCTTGGAGATTCATCGAAATCAGAACGTGAAACTTATGGAGCTGTAGATCAATCCATTCGCGATTTATATTATGCGGTGGACCGCTTGTCTCGTCTGCAGGCAAAAAAAATCTTTATTACAGCAGATCACGGTTTCTTGTTCCAGCTAAAACAAATACAAGAACATGGCAAAATCGACTCAGTTGAAGGAGACGTTTTTGATAAAAACCGCCGATTTGCTATCGGTCATCATTTATCTACTCCGGAAGGATCGATTAAATTATCTGCACGGCAGTCTCCTTTAAAAAATGTCGAAACCGTATTAGCGAAAAGCTTGAATCGTTTTAAAACAGGTGGTGGACTCCAATTCATTCATGGAGGAGCATTGCCACAAGAAGCCGTTGTACCATTAATTGAATACCGGCGTATTGAAAAAGCACAACCGGTTGAGATTGCTGTAGCGGTCATCAACAAAGTCATAACCAATTATCGTGTGCCGATTTCTTTTTATCAGGAACAAAGTATTTCGGATGAATATTCGTCACGAAAAGTTCGAGCAGCGTTTTATCAAGGTGATGAAAGAATTTCCAATGAAATGGATGTTATTTTTGATCTTAAAGGCAATAACCGTGATCGCAATCTTCAAGTTGAATTCAATTTAATAGAGAAACCCTATAAAATTGGAGAAACGTGTACTTTGCGAATAGAAACAATAACGACAAAAGACAAAGTGTTGTATTCAGAAGAAGAATTTGTATTACGTCTATATGAAGCGCTGTATTAATGCTAAAGAGAAGGTGTTATGGTGCTGAAAAAAGGTGATATTGTAGGGGCCTCTTTTTGGCCGGAGACGGTACAAGTGAAATATGTAGAAAACATTGATGAGGATTTGTATTTGATTGAAGCTGTTGGCCGGGAATCTAATCAATTTTTCGAGAACTATTTAGAAACTTATCAACTTCAGGAAGTGGAACGCTATTCTGGTGAAGATGTTGCTGACAATTTAAAAGATCGTTTCCAACATTATTTACAATATCATGTACTGCGCACGGAAAAGGAATACTCTCAAGCAAGAGCACGCGGGAATAAAAACTTGATACCACTGCCACATCAAATTGAAGCAGTCTATAGCAAGATGTTACAGGCACCCCAGGTTCGTTACTTATTGGCGGATGATCCTGGCGCTGGTAAAACGATCATGACTGGCATGCTTATACGTGAATTAAAAGCTAGAAACATGCTAAGAAAGACATTAATATTGGTCCCTCCGATTGTATTAAATCAGTGGCAGGCTGAGTTGAAAGAAAAATTTGATGAAGACTTTTTTATTATCACACGGTCATATTTAAATGCCACCGGGGACTTAAATCCTTTTGACATGCATCACCAAGTCATTGCATCGATGTATTGGGCCTCAAGAGAAGATATTAAGAATATGATTTTGAATTCACATTTTGATTTTGTAATTGTTGATGAGGCTCATAAGATGGCAGCTTATACAGTTGGTCAAAAGAAACAAAAGATAAAACGAACAAAGATGTTTCAGCTTGGTGAAAATTTGCTGCGCCATACGGAACACTGTATGTTGTTAACAGCAACTCCGCACAAAGGAGACATGGAAAATTTCCGTCATTTAATGAGCTTGATTGACCACGACATTTTTTCACAGTTAAACCGGGGAGATTCGATTTTTGAAAAAAGTAATCCGTATGTTATACGTCGATTAAAAGAGAATATGGTTAATTTTGACGGCACTCCGCTTTTTCCAAAACGGACAACAAAAACGTTAGGATTTGAACTGAGTCCTGCAGAGATTGATTTGTATGATGCAGTAACTTATTACGTGAGATATTACTTTAATCGAGCAAAACAAAACAATAAACCCAATGTAGCGTTTGCAATGATGATTTTACAAAGAAGGTTAAGTTCATCAGTGGAAGCTATTTATTTATCTCTTCTGCGACGGAAAGAACGTTTGCAGGAAGTGATGGAATCAGGACGAAGGCTGCAACAAGGGTTGGATGTGGAAGAGTATGACGATAAATCTTTAGAAGAACAGGAATTGTTGGAAGAGGACGCCGAAGGTGAATTTGAGGAACTGAATTTTAATGAATTACAAGTGGAAATTGAAATGCTTGATAATCTTATCCGAAAATCTAATGTAATTAGGCAATATGAACAAGAACGCAAATTCTTAGAGTTAGAAAAAACGCTATTTGGTGCCGGTGGTTTATTAGCACAAGAGGAAAAAATATTAATATTTACAGAATCTAAAGATACATTACATTACCTAGAAGAAAAACTGAAAATCTACGTTCCTGATGTTGCAAAAATCATGGGTAACTTTTCAATGAATAGAAGACAGGAAGAAGTGGAGAAGTTTCGGCATGAGGTTCAAATCATGGTAGCCACAGATGCTGGTGGAGAGTCAATCAATCTGCAATTTTGCAATCAAATGGTCAATTATGATATTCCATGGAATCCAAATAGGCTGGAACAACGTATGGGGCGTATTCACCGAATCGGACAGAAGAATGAAGTGTTCGTATTTAATCTGGTTTCCACGAGTACACGAGAAGGAGACGTGTTGATTCGGCTGCTAACGAAGATGGAACAAATGCGTAATGATTTGGGACAAGAGCTTATATATGATTTTATCGGTGAAGTTCTGGAAGATAACCAAGCTGACTTATCTACGGTGATGGAACAAGCGGTAACTGGGAGAGAGAATTTAGATGAAGTGATTGAACGTATGGAAAAGACATTATCAGAAGAACATCAACGCTTATTGGAATTTGCACAAAATGAGCGACTGGATGAAAATTTTGATTTACCCGGGGCAAAACGCACTTTTGATGAACTTTCCATAAACAGTATTCCGAATCATTTTTACGGGAAATTTGTTGTTAATGGACTGCAGAATACTAAAACGCGTTTAAAAGTATCTTCTGATAAAAGCACAGCACGAATCGACCGGTTTCCAAAACGAATTCGTGATTTTGCCCGTGATCAAAAATTGATGTTTAATTTTGATGATTCTACTCGATTTGCATTAACGGCTGAAACAGAAAATTTGCCAATGATTGAAAACGATGATGCACTATTTAGTCTAGTAATGAAATTGACAGCGGATGAGATGCAAAAAGTGATCTTACCATTATATGAAGTCAAATCGGCCTTGTCAGAATCGATGATCATGGAGTTGAATCAGGTTACGATTGTAGATGGTAATGGACGCGAACTAGAGCAGCAGTTAACGATAATTGGTAAACGAGAAAATGATGAATTTATTCACATTTCCCCATATTTTCTTTTTAATCAGTCACTCGAAATAGTCGGAACATACTCAGAGGAAGATCGAGAAGTTCATCGTTATGTCATTCAATATGCGCGGAAATTGTTAAAAGTAATTCAGCGTAAGCGTGAAGACTATGCCAATCGGAAACGTGTATTTTTGAGGAAATCATTTGATGAACAAATGGAAACATTACAGGAACGTATGCATCATTATCAAAATCATAATATAGATGAAAAGAACAGAGCTTTAATTAACCAAACGTACGCTCAAATCGATGAGTTGGAAGACCGGAGCAAAGAACGCTTGAATGAAATTGATCGTGAACGTTCGATTCAATTGAAGCCTGTAAAACGAATAGCACAATTTAAAATTGAACCAAACAGTATGATTAGTGCCCGGGTTATACCGGAAGACTTTTTCTCATTAATTGAAAGTTATGAATTGAGTAGGGGGAGAGTGAATGTAAAATTACGAAGTGCTCTAGGGCTAGTGGATTTCACAAGTGAAGAAGTGGACGGGGAAAGCCGGTTAATTATCGCTACAACTGATTTGTATCAATTTAAACAGCAGCTTGTTGAAGAAGACTATGAATCAATTAAAAATCGGGTATTTATTTATGAGATATGGGATGGACGAATAATAGAACATCGATTAGAAGGGGGATTACTATTTCGCTAATAAATGTTGACAATAAGAAACATACTTTTTGAAAGTAGCACGGGGTGGGAGATCACATAAATGGGAAACATTAAACTAAAACAATGGATAGAAAATATTATTACAGAATTGGCTACTAATATAACGAAAGAATCTTTTCTGGACAAACTTATTGAATACGGAAGACGAGAAAAGAATGATCAACTAAAAAAACAGATGAGAAATGTATATAAAAATGCACAGTACAATCAAGAATACTGGATATATTTAAAACGAAAGATTGCCAAAAGAAAGGGCTGGCCTATATTCGCTCCTCATGAACGTGAAGATATACCGCCTCGTATAATACCAAATAGAAGTGACGAAAAACACTGCTATTATTGTAAGGGAGCGTTGTATTCTGATATTCATATAAGTTGTATTAAGTGTGATTGGCTTATATGCCCTTACGATAATTCTTGTGGTTGTGGATTCAATTATGCAAAGTCTAAAATTGACTTTTGGTGATCTTGGTAATCATAGATATTAAGTTTTATGATAACATTATCACCATGAAACTGTTTGTTCAGGATGGTAAGTACCGTGTCATTGGTTTGAACCTCTTCTTCTTTTATGTAGGGGTAAATGTCTGCGATTCGTTCGAGCTGCCTTTTCGCCTCTGCCGGGGAAATAGAAGGATTCATATCGTCACCTGCTTTATTCGCTGTTTACCGTGAGCTTTTCAGCTTATATGGATTATACTACTAGTATAATGCAGCCGTATCTTAATAGAAAAGAGCTGTTTACAACCTGAATTAAATTGGATATAACTCTTGGTATATAATCTTAAGACTCTCTTTCTTCAGAGGGTCTTTTTTGTAGAAAAAACCGTTTCGGGGATAGGAAGGGGCGGGGATCAGTTATAATAAAAGTATCGTATAGTAGAGGTGCATAAGAAAAAATTATCAAGGAAATTGCCATGTTGAATGAGGAAGAAAGGGAGAAGGTACTCGATAAAAGTGCAAAGACAAGCAAAAAATGCTGCCCGTAGTGGGGGATTTACAATTATAGAGAGCTCTCTTTTAAATCATCGATTTTCAGAACCATATTATGAAGATCCCGATTCATTCTGTTTAAATAGGTGAACCCACATTTTTTATAAAAATCGATAGTATTTGTGAAGGATTCAACGGATACAAACACCACTCCCACAGACTCAGAGATTTCTCTGCATATATCAAGTGCAATATACATTAACCACTTCCCGTGATCGTTTCCTTGAAATGCATGATCAATGCCTATCGCATGAATTCTTATTGCTGGGTACATTTGCTTTCCTATAATTGATTGTACTGTCCAGTCTTCTTTTTTTAATTTAGATTTCGGTATGGGAACATAATCAGAAAACAGAGTGAAAAAACCAATAAAATGGCCGCTGTTATTCTGAACGGTATGCGTTTTGGCAAGGTTTTGCTGATGATATTTGAGGGCATTTTCTTTTAAAAATGATTCTATAAAATTATTGGGGCTTGGACAAGAAAAGGATTGAACGGTGTCAGCTGGCATATTAGAAATGATATCAAGATGCATTAGTCGTTAAAATTACCGCGTTTTCTCATTTCTCTTGCTTTTTTCACACCTTGACGGACTTCTTCCATGTTTTCAGGTTCTTTTTTATTTTTTCCTACCGCCCAGTCAATAAAGTTTTGACGTTCTTCTTCACTGTCAAAGGTAACTTTCATCGGCTTGATTGTTGGGATTGACAAAGACTTATCCTCCTCATCCCTGCACATGCTGATACCACCTTCATTAGAAATGGTACTAGTATATGCCGGCTTTTCTAAAAGTATACCATAAAGCCCCGAGAAAGAAAATTTAATGATGGGTCTCTGGTTTATTAAGAAAAGTAACTCACGGCTGGCATAGCTGATATGTAATAAAGCAGCTCCGTAAAGGTTGGCAGGACTTCTTCAAGCCGTTTTCTTACAGAGGAAGAAGCCATCCCTGCGAGGAAGATTCCAACAAGCACAAAAACAAAAGCATGTAAGAGCCCCATAACTTCTACAGGCAGATATCCTGTAAATATCACAAGAGCGAGTCCTGAGAACGCTAGTAAGGAGGCGGTTCGAAAGACGGGGACTCTGCCGAATCGGTCGAGGAAAAAGCCGCCTGCTGTGCGGCCTAGGAACATAGCTGTTAAAAACAGGGTGAACATGGCGATGCCGGGGATAGGCTGCACGTTGAAACCGTCCACCATGGCGAGAGGCACCCAGTCATTGGCCGACCCTTCCGCAAAAGCCATGCCAAAGACAACTAGACCAATAAGTTCTTTCCACACCTGCCATGCGCTGGCAGATGGATGCGTTTCTTTAAGCGGTGAAATGCTGTCTCTTTGCTGGTTGTTCAGATGGAAGGTGCTAGACTGGTAGCTCAGCTCTTCTTTCTATAATCAGAGTGAACACTCCAGGATAGCTTCAAGAAGCTGAGAAATTGCTCCAGTCCTCATTTATTAGTTTTGCTATGCTCTGTATTCTTTCAAATGCGTCATTCGAATCTTCTGGAGGGACGATATAATTATGGTCGCGTTCTGTCAGGATAATGATAGTGCCGTCTTGATATAAGAAAAAACTGTATGCGGCTTGTTCGTTTACGTTACGCTGCTCCGAAAAAGAAAATAGATAGCTGGGTTGATCCGTTTGTTTTTCTGTGTGTGTATCTTTCGATGTTTCCTGCACCTTCAAATTTTCTGTTGCCCCTAGGATGTTCTGTATTTTTTCTTTGTCGTCCATAATTTTCGTGCCGGTCGTTGCGTTGTCGGCACTGATTTTTTGTATATGGAGAAATCCCATCTTTTCCTCTTCGGAGGGGAAAGAATCGGTATTCGACAGTGTTTCTCCGTTGGTGCTGCTTCCGCACGCGGAGCATATGCAAATCAGAACGAATAACAGAACGTATTTCATCTCACACTTCCCTTTCTCTATTAATCATTTGAATCTAAGGAAATACCCAGGCGATAGCACCTTCCTTTCTCTCAGGATAGAGTTAGGAAATATAATAAGCAATGTCTATTGTTTGAGGGAAACGACTTTGAAATAATTGTAACTTAAACTATTATCAAGAAGACGGCTATGGAACTTTGGAGGTTGCCACAGTGAATAGAATAGGAACAGCTCCTTTCACTCAACCAGGAGATAGTGGAGGAATTGTCTATGAAAATGATAACAATTTTATAAAGGGACAGGGTTGTCCTATATTACCAAAATTTCAGATGTAGTCGATTATTATACTACAAATCAATCCTTTGATATTTACACAGATGATTCTAGCCATTGCAGAGTAAACTGAAAATTTTATTAGTTTTAATCAAATGGGGGATTAATTATGGACAAAAAAATGAGGATGTTGATTGGCATTGGAGTAGCAATTTTGTGCGTGGCTCTTCTTTTGTGGTTCATGTATTTCCGGTATTTTTTCCTTCCAGAACTTCCTGAATCCCTTGAAGGGGGATATGAAGATGACCAAATTAAGATTACAGCAGATGCTGAGAAGAATGAAAGCAATAAATACGAGATTCGAGCATCCGTTACCAATCCTGCAGACGACACTAATGTGACACTTCCTTATGTACCAGATACTTGTGAATTAACATTATATTTCAGCGGTCGTACCCCTGCGAACGATAATTCACAAGGTTGCCCTGCTGTTTCCGGTTATAGTATGAACGAGGGAGAGACTACAACGATAGAATCCTCTTGGGGTTCAAGATCATTTCACCGAATGAATTATACTTTTCAAGTAAAATATGAAACTAATGGTTCAAGAAAAACTGTAAATGTACAGTTAGAATAACTCTACTTTAATAAAGAAAAATAGTCATGGCCTTTATCCAATGAAGATGGAGCCACCTCCGGAGTTCTTGCCACCTACGAGGCCATTGCGATTCCGGGTAACGTGAAAATAATGAATAGTGCGTTACGTGACCATATAAGTTGTTTCGTTGTGGCATTGCTGTTTGACATGTTCTCGTATTCCTCTTCTGCTCTTACGTCATCTTGTCATCATGGTAACATAAGGTGCCTGCCGCGATAGATGAAAAGATGGATGAACCCCTTTTTATCAAGGATTTCATCCATCTTTTCAATCAATTATAACGTTATTTTAATTGAAGCACTTCATCAATTGTGAGCCCGGTCACTTCAGCTATTGTTTCCTCATCCATGTCTTTTTTCAGCATCGCTGCAGCAATCGCCGTTTTTGTCTCTTCTTTCCCTTTTTCGATCCCCTTCTTTTCGTAAGATACCACAAATTCCCTCACTTTTTCGCCTTCTCTTCCATCCATATGTTTCACCTCTTCCTGCTTTTCTTCCGAAGAAGTAAAAACCCAGCAGTTCTCATAATATAACAGAATTCATATAAAACGATGTTTTGTTGAGTACGGGCGGCCACTCCCCGTAAAAGGAGTGGTGAGATGTCTGATGATCAAACCATCATGGTGATCCTTACAGTATTACTTGTTATGGTGACTTCGGACAAAAAATAAAGTCCCATCCTGAAGCGGGCTTGAAGAGGATGTGTAAAAATGGATATGTTTTATTGTGGGAAGGTGCTCAAAAAATGGCGGCGATGAATAACTACTATTGTTCTTCATGTTTTAAACGAAGAATTTCCCCGGCGGAGAGTCCTGTTATATCAACAATGGTGTCGACGTCCATGTCTTTTTTCAGCATGGCTGCAGCAATCTCCATTTTTGTCCTTCTTTCACCCATTTTTTCTCCTTTTTCCATGCCCTTCTCCATCCCTTGCTTTATGCCTTTTTCGATCCCCTTCTCCATCCCTTGCTTTATGCCTTTTTCGATCCCCTTCTTTTCGTAAGACACCACAAATTCCCTCACTTTTTCGCCTTCTCTTCCATCCATACGTTTCACCTCTTCCTGTAGTTTCTTTTCTTCCCAAGAAGTAAGCGTTAAATAAGTCTCGAAAAAACCGGTCAACAGGTTGGATCTTGCAGGATCTATATTCATACGGACCATCATGCGCAAAAATTCTTTTTTTACTTGTATTTTCTCCTTCTCATTATACCCCATTTTCGAAAGGAATGCAGCGGCTAAAGGGTTGTCCGAGCGGATAAAGTGTCTCCAGTTCTGCTGTTTTAATTGGACGGTTAAAAATTGAAAACGGAGCACATCGTGAAAAGGAAATTGAATGGAGAAAAGATCCGGCTCCTCCCGTCTCTGATCATAGGTGAATAAGGCAATCGGGAGAATATTGCAGCGGTATTTTTCATATAATCGTCCGTAGTAGATAAACATACGCTCATTGAAGTCAGGCTGGGGATAACTCTGTGATTCTGTGTGAATGATAATAACGGTTTCTTCTTCTTTCCGTCGTGTTTTTACAAGGAGATCTACTTTGTACTTTTCCCCTTGTGTCACATCACTGAAGACTTCTTCTGCTAAAAACTGGATGTTGGAAAAGTCAACAGCTTCGTGGACCTCTGGAAAAAACAATTGGATAAATTCTTCAAAATATGTTGTTAACACTTCTTTAAACAATCGATCGTGATCAACAGCCATAACATCCTCCTTTGTAAAGAACGTGTGTTCCTCAATAGAATACCTGTTCCTGTTATAAAAAGCAAGAAAGTGGAACTGTTTTACAAATAATTAGTACCAGATATTAATAACAAGTGATAAAATAAGTGTAAATAACGAATGAGGTGAGTGTTGATGTCGATTTCCAAGGCACGTATTACTGCGTTAGGTTCATATGTTCCGGAGCGAAGATTAACAAATTATGATTTAGAAGAGATGGTGGATACAAGTGACGAATGGATTGTTAAACGTACTGGTATTAAAGAGCGAAGATTAGCTCATGAACAAGAGTTTACTAGTGATATTAGCTATGAATCAGTAATAAATTTAATGGAACGATACGGTAAGGCAATAGATGATGTTGATTTAATAATTGTTTCTACTTTCACTCCTGACTTCAAAACTCCTAGTGCAGCTTCCAACCTTCAAGCAAAACTAGGAATAAAAAATACTGGAGCAATCGATCTAAACGCTGCTTGTGCAGGATTTACTTATGGATTACATGTAGCAAATGGATTGATAACGTCCGGTTTGAACAAAAAAGTTCTTGTTGTTGGGGCTGAAACGCTATCAAAAGTGACGGACTATACGGATAGAACCACCTGTGTACTTTTCGGTGATGGTGCAGGAGCGGTACTTGTAGAATATGATGAAGAACAACCAAGTTTTATTTCTTCACATTTGGGTTCAGAAGGAGAGAGTGGACAGTATTTATATGGTACCAATCTATCAAAACGAATGAATACTGAAAAGTTAATTGATAGCGGTTTGATCGTTCAAAATGGTAAGGAGGTCTATAAATGGGCTGTTAAGACCGTACCAACAGGAATGCAATCTGTTGTGGAAAACGGAGGCATTAATTTGGAAGAGATTGATTGGTTTGTTCCTCATAGTGCTAATTTAAGAATGGTTGAGTCTATTTGTGAAAAGTGCAATTTCCCTATGGACCGAACATTATACAGTCTAGTTGATTACGGAAATACATCCTCAGCTACTATTCCGTTGTCTTTGGATATAGGGGTGAGAAATGGGGAAATAAAGCACGGTGATAAAGTATTATTGTATGGTTTTGGTGGGGGCTTAGCGCACGCAGGGCTGCTTATTAATTGGACGCTTTGATCTAATCTTTAATTGTCTTCATGTTTTTTATATTTTCTGTAAAATAATGAAAAAGCAGTTTTACCGTGAGGGGAGAAGAATGATTGTGATGATTAACGTGACATCAAAAAAACCAGGAAGGATTTGTTCCTTCATCCTTCCTGGTTAAGATTTATTCATTAAATGCTTGAGGGAGCATTTTAAAACCATCGACTTCTGCGTCTTCATCGACTTCAATCATAATACAGCGTTTCCCCTGATAGTTGACCTGCCTCACGTACTCAAGGTCCTGCGGGCTGATGGAGATGTTGGCGATTTTCGTGTTAATTTTGATGGATTTAGAGTTGTATTTAGGGACGATGCTGCTTGCTTTCAGTTCATGGGTCTCATTATCGGCGGCCCGCTGAAACGCTGTTTTCACGTATTCTGGATCCACTTGTTCGCCGCTCTGTTTCAGCACATTCCCGACGTCTTTGTAATCGAGGGTTGGCGGCGTATCTTCTTCATTTTCTTCGACGACGCGGTTAATTTCTCCATACACATTTGCGAGGGTGGCGGGGGTAACCTGCTCTCCCACAACGTCTTTGATGACTTCCTCGAACACCGCTTTATCCTCTTTGGCCGTCTTGATTTCTTCTCCATTCAACACCTCTTCGATGAATCGATAGTCCGGCTCATTTGCTTTTCCGGCAGCATAGAGAACGTGGTTCACATCAGAGGTGCCATCCTTAATGGACGGGAAAAGAAATCCGGATATTGGATGGTTCAGATCAATGACGGGATCTGTTTCGATTTTGTACTTGAACTCTTTCTCGATGTAATCGAACTGCATTTCTTTTTTCGGGTCTTCTGTTTTATTCATGCTGCATAGAATAAAGGGATTGGAGTAAACGGCATCGCGGTCACTTTCTTCCGTTTCATCATTTCGACGTTTTGTCGGCTTTAAGTACTCCGCACGAATGAAGGTAATGACAATATCTTTTTCAGACGGATGGTCTTCTATCATTTTCTGCGTCATATGCAGCATTTGTTCTTTCCAGTCTTCCGTGTCGCTGCTTAAAAGGCCTTTATGTAGAATGAGCTGGCTGGAATTTTCTGCGTCGCGCTTAAATTTTAATTCAAATAATTTTTCATCCAGCTGGCCTGTCAGCACTTTCTTGAAATTGTCCATGAAAAGCTCCTGCTGCTCCTCGGTAAGCATTTCAAACGGCTGACTCTGGTGGTGATATATCTCCGTTGTTTCCTTCATGATATATACATTGAAGATGTCAGAGATCTTCAGTAAATCATTATCCATCTTAAATTGCCGGCGTATCCCGGCTATATCTTTTTTGTCCATGTTCGTTCACTCCTGAGCTGTTTTAGCGTATAAGCTGTCATTGTTTGATTTTACTATTTTAACATACGCTCATTATAGTCGTGATTCCATTAATCCTTATGGATGAAAAAGTAAGTATACTAGAAAGAGTAAAGGGAGTGTCCAGGTGAGGATATTCTTTTGCTATTGCATGCTTCCAGAATAGATACAGTCGACACAGCGAAACAGGCTGGTATTTCTCCCTGTTCCGGGGTTATCATTAGAATGGAAGAATCAAAACAGGATGTTGTAGATATGGCATACAAAAAGGGCAGTAAATAGACAAGATATGAAACAAAGGAGGGATTGAAGTGCCGGTAAAAGGATTAAATCACTTTCTGTTTTCCGTTTCGGATCTAGAAACGTCCATCGCGTTTTACAAACATGTCTTCGATGCAAAGCTGTTAGTAAAGGGAAAAAATACAGCTTATTTTGACTTAAATGGTATGTGGCTGGCACTCAACGTGGAAAAAGATATCCCCCGGCAGGAGATTCATGATTCATACACACACATCGCCTTTTCCATTGAGGAAGTGGAGTTTGATGAAATGTATGAAAAACTAGAAGACCTGGGAGTAAACATCCTGCCGGGCCGCCAGTGAGACGTAAAAGATAAAAAATCTATTTACTTCACAGACCCTGATGGTCATAAATTTGAATTTCATACCGGCACCCTGCAGGAGAGACTGGAATACTACAAGCAGGAGAAAACGCATATGGAATTTTACGATAGTACATAAGATGAGGATAAAAAGCTGGGTTCACCCTGATGTTCATTTTTGGTGGGAAAGTCCACGGGTAGACAAACACAGTGTCGGGAAATCCAAAAGCGTCAAAGAACCTTCACCTTGAGAGATGAGGTGGGGGTTATTTGACGTTTCCTTCCTTCGGAAATTCGAGCGTGACGGCAAAGCCGTTATATGGACTGTGTCCCATCGTCATCCTTCCACCATCATTCTGAATACGGAAGAATGGCAGCTAATCTTTCGACTGCAGAGATGCAGCTGATCCCATTACTTCCATTTTATGGAGTAATTTCCTTTATTTGTTTGGCTGTGTCCTGCATTCGCTTCGGACAGGAAGAAAGGAGATAATCTGATGAAAGGTAAAGTCTTAACTGCAATCAGTACGATTATGCTTTTTATTCCGTTGTCGGTGCTGCTGGTTTAGGATTGATGGTCACATCTTAAAAAAGTTTTAAATGGATGAAACCGCGGATATACTGGTTTCATCCATTTTTTTGTTCGTGGAAGCAATGCAAAGTGGACAAGGTAAAAATAAAATAAAACATTTACTAAATTTTATTGACATATTTACGCAACGTATTTACTACAATAGTTGAAAGGGCTTTCATTATCAAAGGGGAGGATTTATTTTGAAAAGATTATTACTGGCTTTATCGTCGTCTGCGGTTGTCCTGGCGGCCTGCAGCGGGAGTGGCGGAGAAGATTCGAGTTCAGAAGCGAATGACGGCGGCGATTCTACGAAGACGCTGACGGCGTGGGCATGGAATATTAACATCCCGGTGATGGAAGAAGCAGCGGAACGTTTCGCCGAAGAGAATCCGGGATTTGAACTGGATATCAGGGAGCAGGGTACTCCTGATGTTTATGAACAAATCACCACAGGGCTTCAGGCCCAGGGGGAAGGGCTTCCGGATATTATGCTGATCGAAGACGATCGTGTGCAGGGGTACTTAAATGCTTTTTCGGATGCGTTTCTTAATCTGGATGAGTATGGATTTCAGGAAGAGCATAGCGATAAGTTTCCTGAATTTAAGAACGACCTGCTCACTTTAGATGGAAGCACCTACGGCATGCCTTTTGATGCGGGGCCGGGCGGCGTTTTTTACCGGACGGATTTGTTTGAAGAGGCAGGCATTGATGCCGAAGAGATTGAAACGTGGGATGATTTTATCGAAGCAGGACATGTTCTGCGTGATGAACTTGATGTGGCGATGACAGGGATCGATATAAACAACGATGATGGTGTTTACCGGATGATGCTGAATCAGCAGGGAACGTTCTATTTTGATGAGGAAGATAACATCCATTTAACTTCCGATGAATCCGTTCGGGCGATGGAAGTTGTTCAGACGCTGGATGAAGAAGGGTTGAATGAGAATTTAGTCGGTTGGGACGCCTGGCTTGCCGGTCTGGCTGATGGGGAAGTTGCTACGGCGCCGAGTGGAGCATGGCTCACTGGGTCGTTGATAGAACAGGCACCGGATCTTGAAGGAAAATGGGGCGTGTTCCCTCTGCCTGCATTTGAAGAAGGCGGAAACCGGGCCGCGAACCTTGGAGGAAGCAACTTTATGATCAATGCCGATACAAAGAATCCAGATCTGGCGTATGAATTTATGGAGTTCTTTTCCACCTCCGAAGACGTACAGCTGACAGCGATGGAAGGCGGTCTGTTTCCATCTTTGAATACGATTTACGATGAAGAGGCGTTCACCGAGCCGGTTGCTTATTTCGGCGATCAGCAGATTTGGGATATGTTTGCCGGCATGATGGATGAGATTCCGCCGGCCAACTACACTGGTGATTATAGTGTAGCCCGTGATGAAGCGGAAACAGCGCAGTCCGAAGTTGCAGAAGGAAATGATGTGCAGGAAGCACTGGAGAGTGCAGAAGAACGTCTTTCGAACCGGATTAACAATTAAAAGGTAAGAGAATAAAGGGCGCGCGTTCCTGCCCTTTATTCTTTCCTGTTCCGCAATCTGCGAAGAAGGCTGGGTGAACAATGAAACAGACAAAAGCTCCCTATTTTTTTATCGCACCTGCAGTGATATTATTTTTGATCTTTACGGCTTATCCGATTATTGCCTCTCTCTACTTAAGTTTTCACCAGAAAGAAGATGGGGTCTATACTTTTGCGGGATTGTCCAATTATACCCGTCTTTTAAATGACAGTATTTTTTGGACCGCCTTATCCAATACCTTCATTATATTCATTTTGCAGGTGCCGCTTATGCTGATGCTTGCGATGATTCTTGCAAGTGTGCTGAATAGTCAGTTGCTGAGGTTGAAGGCACTTTTCCGGGTTTCTTTTTTTCTCCCGGCCGTTACGTCGCTCGTGGCGTATTCCCTTTTGTTTTCTATTATGATGCAGGATAACGGACTGTTTAATGAACTGCTCGGTTATATCGGTATCGACGGCGTACCGTGGCTGTCTGATTCCGTCTGGGCAAAATTTTCGATTGTCATGGCTATGACATGGCGCTGGGTCGGATACAACATGATTATTTTCCTGGCCGGGCTGCAGAATATTCCTGAAGAGATGTATGAAGCTGCTTCCATTGATGGAGCGGGAAAAATCCGGCAGTTCTTTTCTATCACTGTTCCAAGTTTGAAGCCTATCATTCTTTTTGCGGGGATTCTCTCCACGATCGGAACGCTGCAGCTTTTTGATGAACCGTTTAACCTGACAGGCGGTGGTCCGGGAAATTCCACCATGACCCTTGGCCTATATATTTACGAAAACGGCTTTGAATACTTTGATTTCAGCTATGGCAGTGCTGTCGCCTATGTTGTAGTTGTGTTGGTAGCCATCCTTTCCTATGGCCAATTTAAATTCACGGGGGATAAATCATGAGACAGTCCACTACGAAGCGATTTCTAGGAAAACTGGGCATGTATACATTGTTAACCATATTTTTGATTATTTCCGTTTTTCCATTCTACTGGATGCTTGTCGGTTCGACGAATCCTTCGGATAAAATGATTTCAAGTCCGCCTACGCTTACGTTCGGTAATCAGTTCATGGAGAATCTGGTGAACCTGAATAACACGGTGGGGATCTGGCGTGTGATGTTCAATTCCCTTTTTGTCGCCGGTTTGTACGTAGTGATTGCCCTTATTGTTAGTACAGCGGCTGCGTATGCTTTTGCAAAATTTACGTTTAAAGGGCGGAACACGATATTCATTATCATGATTCTTTCTATGATGATTCCGTATCAGGCGACGATCATTCCGTTGTTTCAAATGATGTCGGCTTACGGGTTATTGGATACGTATTTCGCGCTGATCGCGCCGCAGTTGTGCTATCCGTTCGCCATCTTTCTCATGCGGCAGAACTTTCTGGCTTTTCCGGATTCGCTGCTGGAATCCGCCCGGTTGGATGGCGCGCACGAGTTTAAAATCTTCACCCAAATAGTGCTGCCATCCATGAAACCGGCTCTTGCGGCGACGTCCATCTTTTTGTTTATGTACCAGTGGAATAACTTTATGTGGCCGCTTGTAGCGATACGTACGGAAGAAATGTACACCTTCCCGGTGGCGCTGTCTACCTTGAACGGGGTGTCCTACACAGACTACGGCCAGATGATGATGGGAATCTCTTTAGCAACCGTACCAATAATTATTGTATTTCTTATACTGCAGAAGCATTTTATTTCCGGCATGCTGGGAAGTGCTGTGAAGTAGGAAGGATGTTCGACCAATGCTTGAAACAAAAGAAGGAAGTTTGTACTTGGACGGGAAACCGATGCGCATCATCTCCGGAAGCATCCATTACTTCCGCATCGTGGAGGGGTATTGGCGGGATCGTCTGGAAAAGTTGAAAGCAGGCGGATTCAATACGGTGGAAACGTACATTCCGTGGAACTTTCACGAACCGAAAAAAGGAATGTTTACCTTTGAAGGAATGCGTAATGTAGAACGTTTCATCCAGCTGGCGAAGGAGATTGGACTGTATGTTATTTTACGTCCCTCGCCTTATATTTGCGCAGAATGGGAGATGGGCGGTCTTCCCGCATGGCTGCTGAAAGATCCCGATCTGCGTTTCCGCTGCTCGGATCCGGTGTTTTTAGCCCATTTGAAGGAGTATTATGATTACCTGCTTCCGATACTCAGGACATATCAGTACTCAGAGGGAGGCCCGGTGATCGCGTTTCAGATAGAGAACGAGTACGGAGCATACGGGGATGACAAAACATATTTAGAAGCAATCCGCCGCATGTATCATGAGCATGGCATACGGGAGCTGCTGTTTACGTCAGACGGTCCGAATATGATAAAAGCGGGTTCCCTTCGTGACGAGTGGACGACGTTAAACTTCGGCTCCCGGCCCGACGAAGCGTTTCAGGAACTGGAGAAGTGGAAAACTGGAGAGCCCCGCATGTGTATGGAATACTGGATCGGCTGGTTTGACGCCTGGGGCCACCCGCATCATACCCGCGACGCGGCAAGCACCGGCGACGTATTGAAACGGATGCTGAACATGGGCGCTTCCATGAATTTTTACGTGTTTCACGGCGGCACCAATTTTCAGTTTTATAACGGAGCTAATCACTACGACACATACGAACCGACGATTACGAGCTATGATTATGATGCGCTGCTGACCGAGTCCGGGGAGATTACGGAAAAATTCAGAACGGTACAGCGTATCCTGGCGGAAGAAGGACAGGAAGTTAAAAAGGTTCCGGAAGAAAAGCCAGCCCGGCTTTCGGAGCGTAAGGTCGAACTGTCCCAATCCGTGAGTCTGTTTGACACCCTTCCCAGCATTGCTGCCAGGAGAACGAACGTCACTCCATTAACGATGGAAGAATTGGATCAGTCCTACGGATTTGTCCTTTACCGCACGACGTTTGATGGGAAAGGAATGTTTTCCGTGGAGCTGGATGCGATGCAGGACCGTGCCTTTCTCTACATTAACGGAGTGTATCAATATACGTACTACCGAAACGATACAAAAAAAGTGGTGGATCTCTTCTTTCCAGAGGAGAGCAATACCTTCGAAATCTTTATAGAGAATATGGGAAGAGTCAACTATGGAAAGTATTTATCTGAGAGAAAAGGGCTTATTCAAAACGTATGGATTGGAAACAGGTATACGTTTGACTGGGAAATGTACTCCATGGAGCTGGAAGATCTCGTGCTGGACTTTCATCATCAGAAAGATGAACGTTTTCCAAAGTTTTTTGAAGGGAGCTTTTCCGTGGAGACCCCGGCTGACACCTTTGTCCGGTTAGACGGATGGAAAAAGGGAAATGTCTTGATTAATGGATTCAACCTGGGGCGCTACTGGGAAATAGGTCCTCAAAAAACCTTGTATCTTCCTGGTCCATTGCTGCAGGAAGGAGATAATAAAATACAGGTTTTAGAATTGGAAGGACATTCTACACCATTGCTGTCCCTCGTCCCCGAGCCGGATATCGGATAAATGCTGATGCATGGAAAGGAGAAAATATGGCCACGATCAAAGAAATAGCAGACCGAGCAGGAGTATCTCCCTCCACCGTATCAAGAGTACTGAACTATGATAAAGCTCTATCCGTGGCAGATACGACGAAGAAAAGAATATTTGAAGCCGCAGAAGAACTGTCCTATCAAAAAGTACGTGGAAAAAAGACAGAGGTTCGTACCATTGCGTTTCTGCATTGGGTGGATGATCAGGAAGAACTCGATGATATCTATTACATGGCTATCCGCTTTGGTATTGAAAAACGAGCCGACATGTCGAATGTGAAATTGGTGAAATACGGAGAAGGCGAACTGGAACAGATTGAAACGGACGTGGAAGGGATTATTGCGGTCGGCCACTTTAATCAAGATCAGGTTCGAGCCTTGAAAAAGCTGGAGAAAAAGATCGTGTTTGTAGATTCAAATCCCGATGAAACAGCATCCGACGCTGTTTTGGTAGATTTCGAACGTATTTCTACCATGATTATCGATCATTACGTGAAACAGGGATATAAAGAAATTGGATTTATCGGCGGCTATGAAACATTCAAAGATACGACGGAACCGATGACAGATTTAAGGGAGCGGTATTACAGATCTTATATGGCCGAACTTGGTCTACTCCAGGAGAAGTTCATTTTTGTCTCCGATTTTTCCGTAGACTCCGGCTACCAGCAGATGAAAAAAGCAATACACACGCTGGGAGAAGAGCTCCCGGGTGCCTTTTATGTAGCGAATGATCCGATGGCTGTCGGTTGTCTGCGTGCTCTGCATGAATCGGGTATAAACGTTCCTGATGACGTCAGCCTGATCGGAGTGAATGATATCACGGTTTCCAAATATCTCTTTCCTCCACTCAGCTCCGTTAAAATTTATACCGAGCTCATGGGGGAAACGGCGGTAGATCTTGTACTGGAGCGCATCCAGGAAGAGCGGAAGGTTCCGAAGAAAGTTTATTTAAGTAGTGAATTGATGCTCCGGCAAACGTAAAAAAACAGGGGGTTGAATATGTATATAGGAGTCGATTACTATCCAGAGCAGTGGCCAAGGACGCAATGGGATAGAGATATACAGTTAATGAAGACACTGGGGATCAATGTCGTCCGGATGGCAGAATTCGGCTGGTCTTTGATGGAGCCGGAAGAAGGGAGTTATGATTTCAGCCTCTTTGAAGATGTGATGGATCGTTTTGATGAAGCTGGTATTGCTGTAGTAATGGGCACACCGACCGCAACTCCGCCGGCGTGGATGGTTGAAGCGTATCCGGATATTCTGCCGGTCGATAACAACGGCAGAACCGTTTCCTTTGGTGCTAGACGCCATTACACGGTGAACAGCCGAACATATCAAGTGAAGACCCGTCAGATTGTAGAAGCGATGGGCCGGCATTTTCGTCATCATCCTGCACTTATAGGCTGGCAGGTGGATAATGAATACGGCCATGAAGCTTCCGACAGGAGCTATGGCGGGGAAGATGCGCGCGCATTTCGGGAGTGGCTTGAAAGAAAGTACGGCACGTTGGAGAACGTAAATAAACGATGGGGAACGGTATTCTGGAGCCAGGTGTACACCAGCTGGGAGCAGATTCCTGTTCCTCTTCCGGTATATCAGGAACACAATCCAAGCCTGCTGCTGGATTTTGATCGGTTCTGTGCGGATGCTTATGACATATACAACCAATTGCAGGTGGAAGCCCTTCGTACATGGATTCCTGATTCTCAGTTTATCACTCATAATTTTGTCTATTCGGGCCTGGCCCTGGATCAGAAAAAAATGGCGGAGAAGCTGGACTTCATTTCGTTTGATAATTATCCGGTCTGGGGAGGGCTGGCGGAGCCGATACCTCCGGCCGCAACAGCCCGCCAGCTCGATTTGTGCCGCGGTACCAAACAGGGAACCGGCTACTGGGTTATGGAAGAGCTGTCCGGTGCCCAGGGCTGGAGCCAGATTGGCTACCTCCCGCGCCCCGGGCATTTGAAGCTTTGGACGTACCAGGCGATTTCCCGGGGAGCAGAGGCGATTGTTTATTTTCGCTGGCGCGCGGCACGGTTTGGGACGGAGCAATTTTGTCACGGCATTTTGGACCATGACGGTGTTCCGCGCCGAAAGTTTGAGGAAACAAAAGAAGTGATACAGTCTCTGCAAACAGTCGGAGACCGTTGGATAGCAGCGGAGTTAACTGCTGACATCGGCTTTTACCATGATCCGGAAAACGAATGGGCATGGAAGATTCAGCCCCAGTCCGATCAGTTTGATTATGCACAGGAAGCGCTGCGGTTTTATGAGCCGGCGTACGCATGGAACGCGCCGGTAGATATGATACGCGGGGACACAGATCTCTCGGGGTACCGCCTGATCATTGTTCCACTCTACTTTCTGACAAAGCCTGGTTTTCAGGAGAAGCTGGAGTATTACGTACGCTCCGGCGGAACGATTGTATTTACGTATCGGACTGGAGTGAAAGATGCCGATAATATTGTCACGGAAAAGACACTTCCGGGATCTCTGGCCGCACTGGTTGGAGCGGAAATACACGAATATGAATCGATCCGTGAGAATAATCGTGCTGTTATTGAAGGAGTAAAAGGCGCCGTGGCAGGTGAAAAAGCTGAGGCGCACGTATGGTGTGATTATTTGGTACCTGATACAGCGGAAACGCTTGCCGTTTACCGGGGCGGATGGGTGGATGAGCGGGCAGCCATTACGAAAAACAGCGTTGGAGAAGGAAAGGTCTATTATATTGGATGTGGAGTAAATACGGATTTCCTTTACACGCTGTACCGCGATATGTTTGAAGATTCCGGCATATCAGTAATGGAGACACCGGAGAATGTAGAGATGGTCCGCCGTGAAGGAAAGTCCGAGTATTTTATTTCTATTATGAATCACGATACAGAAACAGCCGGCGAAATAACGCTCCCGCCAGGGACGTGGAAGGAACCAGCAACGGGCGTGGAGTTTCAGGAGCGGATGATGCTGCCGGCTCTCGGAAGTACGCTGCTGGTGCAAGATCGCGAAGATTAAATGGGGAGTGGAGGACATGAGTATTTTTCAGTTAAAGAAAGAACACCGTCTCGTACTGGAAACCAAAGAGACGGCGTATGTCATTGATATTCATAAACATGGTCACCTGCAGCATGTCTATTGGGGGAAAAAATTTCCGGAAAAAGCAGATTACGAGGCGCTGCAGTCCCTTGTCTTTTCCCACTCCTCTTTTGAGGCAACGCGCGGGGTTATGGGGTATGATTATATTCCGTGGGGAGAAATGGTCTATACAGAACCTACGCTTAAAGCATCTTCTGCAACGGGTGAACGAGGGTTTAAATGGGAATACGCCGGCCTGGATATAGACACCGAAGATTCAGGGAAGCAGCAGGTGGTTATCAAGCTTCGGGAGTCCCTCGGCAGGTATCAAGTGGAAGTAACGTATGACGTCTTTCGGCAGGAGGACATGATTGCCAGAAGTCAGACCATTACAAACATAAATGGAGAAGCATTATATATAGAAGCAGCCCGCTCGATGCAGGTTTCTTTGCCGCCTGCCGCGTGGTATAACCTCTCCCATCTTGCAGGGAAATGGGTGGGGGAGTTTCAGCTTATTCAGGAAGAGATCCGGGAAGGAAGAAAAACGATCGACAGCCGCCGCGGCAACACGTCCCACCACGCGAACCCGTGGTTTGCGATTGATCAAGGAGCTGGAGAAGACAGTGGAAATGTCTGGTTCGGCCATCTCGCCTATTCCGGAAACTGGGATCTTCACGTAGAAAAGGACGCCCATGGATTTATTCATGTTTGCGGGGGTATTAATGATTTTGATTTTATGAAGGTGCTTCAACCGGGGGAGCTGTTTCAAACCCCGGTGTTTTATCTCGGGTATACATCGAAAGGCTTTACAGGTATGAGCCACCAGGCGCACCGTTTTCAGAGAAAAAACATACTGCCGGGACCGCACAGGGAAGCGGAACGAAAAGTGTTATATAATTCCTGGGAAGCAACATACTTTGATGTTTCTGAAGAAAACCAAAAAGCATTGGCAGATGAAGCAGCAGCTATCGGCTGCGAACTTTTTGTTGTGGATGATGGATGGTTTGGCAAACGAAATTCGGATGATTCCAGTCTTGGAGACTGGGAAGTGAATCACGACAAATTTCCGAACGGCCTCGACCCGTTAATTTCATATGTAAAAGAAAAAGGGATGGATTTTGGTATCTGGCTGGAGCCGGAAATGGTCAACAAAGACAGCCGCTTGTTCCAGGACCACCCGGAGTGGGTGTATCATTTTGTGACACAGGATCAGACGACAGCCCGGAATCAATTGGTGCTTCAGTTTGGTAGGGAAGACGTACGTACTTATGTAAAAAAAATGCTAGATCAGCTCCTGGGAAGCAGTGACATTTCCTTTGTTAAATGGGACATGAACCGCTCGTTGTCTGAAGTTGGCCGGATGGGCGCAGGTGTGGAAGAGCAGAAGCAGTTATGGCATGAACACGTGGAAGGACTTTACGAAGTACTTGATTATATCAAGAAGGCATATCCGCACGTGCTGGTGGAAACCTGCTCCGGGGGAGGCGGCCGCATTGATCTCGGTGTTCTGCAGCGGACGGACCAGTTCTGGACCAGCGATAACACCGATGCCCGGGACCGGCTTTCCATTCAGCGCGGATGTTCTTATGCCTATCACCAGAAAGCCATGATGTGCTGGGTGACGGATGCCCCGAACTGGCTGAATCAGCGCACGGTTCCTTTGAAATACTGGTTTCATTCCGCTATGATGGGCGGTCTTGGTATTGGCGGGAATCTGCATGAATGGACGAAGGAAGAAAAGGAAGAGGCCGCTCGCTGGATCACTTTTTACAAACACATCCGGCCGGTGATTCAGGAAGGGCTTGCTTACCGTTTAACGGCTTCTCACCCAAAGAAGGAAACGGAAATCATGCAGTACGTGAGTGAAGATGGCAGTCGTTCTATTGTATTCCTGTTGGAAAACGGCTTATCCTTCGGTCCTCATCCGGTTCAGGTGAAGGTGAAAGGTCTGGACGAAAACGCTCGATATTACTCCTCTGATGGTACAACGGCCACCGGTGCGTTTTGGATGAATCATGGAGTGATATGGCCATTGGAAGAAGAGTATCAATGCGAGATCATCGAATTTTCGAAAGTAGAAGACTGACGCCTTTTGTCGAATGAGCTGTGCTAGAAACGACGATTGTGGATTAATGGGGCAAAAACCCCCATGTATTTTATGAAGAGAAGTGCTGTGTCAGGCATACCTGCATCTTTACGCAGGTATGCCTGTATAGTGATAACATATTTCTACACGTCAGCTGTTACTTCATAACCTCGTAATCCAGTTTTATCGAACCACTTGTTTCATATACTTGAGTATTTAAAAGTTTCAATTCGTTCCCGGCCGTAAGGTTATCAAGGTATCGCCTGCCGCTTCCAAGGATCACAGGATGGATGACTATACTAATCTTATCTGCCAACCTGGTATTTATCAGGCTCTGTACAAGACCGGCACTCGCCGTAACCATAATATCACCGTGGAATTTATTTTTAAGATTGACAATATTCCGACTCAAATCGCCGGCAAGCAGGGAAATGGTGCTGCCATAATCACCCCAATTCACCTCCTGTAAATTCATATTGCGGGTAGCTACATATTTATGTGTATAGTTCATGGCATCAGCAAAGTCCCCCTCCTGATACGGCCACACCTGTGATAAGCCTTCATAGGTGACTCGGCCCATCAAGATGGCTTCGGACTGCTGGACCATAGTCAGGATGTCTTTCATGGAATCTTTAATACCAGGCATAGCCCAACTTGTCATATTGTTTTCATTTTCACGCGGTCCTGTGAAGACCCCATCCAATGTACTGTGTACTGATACAATTATTTTTCCCATTCATCTAACCTCTTTTCATATTGGAAATTAAGGTTTCATGTCACGCTGTATTCCCCCAAGGATGCTGCGGCAAATACAAGTTTGGTATTAAGAACCTTTCGACTGATACATTGCTCCGATTGTAACGGCCAGCTTGTCGAGAGATTGATTCATCCCGGTTATGGCACGTTTCTGCATTTCACCAGGTGACCAACCATACTGCGTAATAACAAGTTCTGTCTTGTTCTCCTCTGCTTTAAAATCGATAATGTAATCAATTTTATACGGAAAGTCAGAGGGCATGCCCGCTTCGACCGGATCTAAGATATTTCCATCTTTGTCACATAAGTGATGGGTAAATTCAAGACGCTCTTGCGGTATAATCTTTGTGTATGTGCCCGTAGAGAAGCTGTCCTGCCCTCCAAGGTTCTCTGGTGACCGCATACAAAACAAGTATCTGCCTCCTTCCCGCAGATCAATCTTGCAGGATGGGGAGGTGAAATGTTCGGGTCCCCACCATTTCATCACCAGTTCTGGATCTGTCCAAGCCTTCCATACCAGCTCAACCGGCAGGTCAAATATCCGGGTTATGACAAGTTCCTGTTTCTTTGATTCTTGATTCATTCGGGACCCTCTTCCTTTCTTTTTTGTTCATGCAACTCTTCTTTTAATACAGCATCCATTGTGTCAAGGCGGCGGTTCCACAATTGCCGCATCATTCCGGTCCAGTCACTCAATTCTTCCACAGCCTCGACGTTTAGCCTATAAATCCGCTGTTGCGCCTGTTTCTCCACATGGACAATGTTCGATTCCCGCAAAATTTTTAGATGCTGCGAAATCGCTTGGGGGCTGACCTGAAAATAATTGTGAATCTCGGACGCCGGCATCTTCTTGTGAGCGGCTAACAATTCCAGAATCTTTCGCCTGGTCGGATCAGCTATCGCTGAAAAGATGTCATTGGACATACATATAAGTTTTTCTCCTTTCAATCATTGCTTGTTATCTTACATGTCAATTATAAAACAGTTTATTTATAAATTAAATACTTAATTAATAACGTTAAACCTGTGTGCGTTAGTATCGGTGATTCCGAAAGTTTTTCAAATCTTTTATGCAAAGAGACGAGCCAATAAAATAACCTCACGATAAAGAAATTCAGAAAATAAAGGGAGGATATGATAAAATAGGAAATGAAAGGATAAAGACAAAGATTGAGGATCTGAGTAAGAGAAGTTGGTTTATCATTATTCTCCTTCTTCTGGATTTGTTGAATTGAGTCGTTTATTCCTTTGAAAGATACCTGAAGGAACTGAATGGTCAACGATAAACCAGCACAAATCAATACGAGGTGTATGGAAATGAGAAAAATTGTAACAGCAGGAAGGCCCTTGCTTATTATGGCATTGCTGCTTATGGCATGCAGCGATGAGGCAGAAAGAAGCAATGAGAACGAAGATAATAACGAAACGACAGAGCAGCAGGAGCCGGTCGCCGCAGACTCAGAAAACGTTAATACGGAAGCCTCTATGGAAGCAGCTAAAGATGCAGTGGAACAACCTGAAACGGAAGAAGACAATGCCCTGTCAGGGTATTCCGCGGCAGAAATCGAATATGCCCGCGTGTGGCGGCAGCTTGGCGCGAATCAGGAAATAGAAGCATTGAGACGGTACGATAAATGAGTACAATGTTCCGCTGCGTTGGGACGGAAAGAACCCCGCCGGCAGAGAGGCTTATACAAAAATTATCGAGAATACCGAAACAATAAGAATCAACCCCGGGGAGGATAAAGAGATAATCAGATTTATCAACCTATTACAGTAATTCATCCTTTCCCGCTGATTACAGAGGTCACGGAAGAGGGTGTCACCCGAGTATTTTGGCGTTATTCTTTATTTCACAACCCAAAGGGGCATGACAATGTTTTCTGGATCTGAGGGCTATACTTCAAATGCCGAGATGTATTTTATGTTGTCGCTGCTCATTGCTTTTTTAGGAACCGTTATTGCCTATCAAGCAGGCAGAGGGCAATCAAGATGGCGGAAGATTGTATCGTGGGGGATATGTCTTATATTTTTGATAGGTCCATTTCTTGGTTGGACGATTTCCGTTATTTATGCATTAAGTGCCCATAATGCATTTGCGGCATTCACTATCTTTTATTTTTACCCGCCTTTTCTTATTACAGGCATCATTCTATTGGTAGCCGGTGCACGCAAATATGACTAGGAGCATGAAGATGCAGCTTCAGATAAAGCTTGAATCATTGAGGAATCATCTTTTGTTTCTCTCTTTGTACAAAGCAGCAAGAGAAACGCCGGCTAAAACTATTACACCGCCCCCCATCGATAGGCAGAGGCTGGATATGGATTACCTGCGTGACGATTTATCCAGAAACAAAGATCGTCTATGTTATACGTCAATCCGACGTTTTACAACCCAGTAACCAACCACGCTGGATGTCACAGCCGAAAAGAGTTGGTGGTGCTGTCGCGGAATTATAAGATGCCTGTCATAGTAGATTGGTGAAACAACGATTAACTGCAAAGAATTCGGACTGACATGGAATGTTGCAGTGGAAACCGGCGGCGTCCTGGTCGGGGAAGATGTGAAAGTGAACCTTGAACTCGAACTGCACAAGCAGGAGTAGAGCGGAGCTGCGGCATTTTTTTCCTGAAGAAATCTGAAAAACAGACGTGATCCCCTCATGGATCACGTCTGTTTTTTGTTTTGTGTATTGGACATGGGTACGTGCGTTCGAGCGTTACGTTAAACGGTCCTGCAAAAACTGCTTTATCAAATAAGCACTGGTTTCCAAATCTTCTTCTAAAGGAAAATGGCCGGTATTTAACAAATGAACGTCGCAGTCGTTTAGGTCGTTTTGGAAAGCGAGCGCCCCTGCAGGTCCAAAGAATATGTCATTTTTTCCCCATGCCGCCAGTGTCGGAGGTTGATGCGTTCTAAAGTACTCCTGCCAATGGGGATACTCTTTCAGATTGTTTCTGTAATCGTATTGCAGCGCAAGTTGTATTTCATTATTGCCGGGACGATCCAACACCATTTGATCCATATTCCAGGCATCTGGGCTGATTCGTTTGGGGTTACGGGTCCCATTGGTGTATTGATACTTTGTAAAATCTGCCGTTAGAAGGGGTTTTACATTATTCTTATTTTCTTCCGACGGATTTTCCCAATACGCGCGAACAGGATCCCAAGCAGACAATAATCCTTCCTCATACGCATTTCCGTTTTGCGTGATAATGGCTTGAATTCGTTCAGGATGTCCGGCTGCCAATCTGAATCCTACGGGGGCGCCGTAATCATGAACATAGAGGCTGAACTTTTCTAATTTCAATTCCTCTACAAATTCATTCATCAGAGAAGCAAAGTTATCAAACGTATAGTTGAATTCATCCATGTCCGGCTGATCGCTGTTCCCAAAGCCTGGATAATCCGGTGCCACTATGTGATATTGATCCATCAGCTCAGGTATTAAGTTCCGGTACATATGAGAAGAAGAAGGAAAACCATGAAGCAGTAAAATCGTAGGATTTCCCCTGTCACCGACTTCCCGGTAAAAAATAGTAACATTCTTGATGCTTACTGTTTTGTATTCCACTAACATATTCCCACCTTTCTTTATAACCTTTATAAATACTAATTAGTGGTTACAATTTCATACTACAGTACATTTTATAACTTTTCAATATAATTTTTAAAGGTTATAATAAGGGCTGAGGTGAAAATGGATGAATAACTCATTGTTTGTACTAGGCGGCGCTGCATGGATCAATCTGGTTAATACGACGTATATCTCCCATAAACAGGAGATTGATATATTAGCTGATGCCTCCCGTACGTTCCAGTGGCTGGAGGAAAATAACCTGTTACGGGAGTCAGATGCTCCGGTTTTAGAAAAGGAAGAACAGATGGATTCGTTAATAAACGATCTTCATTCGCTTCGTGCCCTCTGCAAAAAGATTTTGTCTGATGTAGAACAAAAGGAAGAAATCTCTCCAGATGCTGCCGGTCAACTAAACAAGCTTGTTAAAAGGCTGAATGTCAGGCTGACGATGGATGCTGGGAATGAAAAATTAAGATTGGTTCCTGAAGGATTAACAGTGGAAGATCATGTACTGTACCAAATTGCGGAATCCATTATCCATACGTTGGACAGCACCTCGATCAGCCGTATCAGAAAGTGCGAGCATGAAGAATGCGTGCTCTACTTTGTCGATACATCAAAATCAGGAAAAAGACGCTGGTGCAGCATGGAATTGTGCGGAAACCGCAAAAAGGCAGCTGAATTTTATGCGAAGAAAAAGAAGAAGCAGGACTAAACGTTATTTTCGCAGGCTGGAATGAGCTGTATTATATGTTGTAAGATCAATATTAAATCTGCTATTCTTTGGGTTTGAAATAATAAGTTTTTCCGATATCCGTATTAAAAGCAAGGATCCCATCACTATGAGATGTTGTCGATACTTTCTGTTGTTCTGAAGAAACCTTCCATTCTTTATTATTATATACATAACAACGGCTGCCATGGTTGGATAGTAATGAGGCTTCTATCATTTCGTGGTTTTTCCATTTTATAGATACTTCAAATCCCCCTCTTACTCTCACCCCGGTTATCTGTCCTTCCGGAAGTTGACTGGGAAGCGACGGTAGAAAATGAATATAATTCTGATGGGACTGGATCAGCAACTCGATAATCCCTGCTGCATAACCAAAATTTCCATCAATCTGGAAAGGGGGATGAGCACCAAATAAGTTGTTATATAAACCCCCCTTTTCATCAACTTCTTCATCATGATCCGCAGGGTGGAATAGATTTTCAATAAGCCTGAATGCGTGGTCTTCGTCCTGAAATCTAGCCCATAAACAGAGTTTCCATACAAGACTCCACCCTGTACCGCCATCTCCCCGCCGTTTTAATGAAGCTCTGGCTGATTCAAACCATTCCGGAGTTAACGTTTCAGTAAGCTGTTCACCGGGATAGACCCCATACAAATGAGAAACATGTCGATGTTCAGGTTCCTCCTCCATAAAATCCTGATCCCATTCTTGAAGTTCTCCGTAACTGCCGACTTGGTATGGATATAAGTTGGCTCGGGTGGATTCGATTTCTTTTTGCAGTTCGTAGTCGATTCCTAAGATATGCTGAGCACTCAGTGTATTTGTGAAAACATCCCATATTAAAGCCATATCCATCGTAGCAGCATTAGTCACGGAAGCTTTATAACCATTGACTATAAAATGATGTTCCGGCGAAGTAGAAGGTGAAGTTATATAAAAACCATCTTTATTTTTTATCACCCATTCAAGACAAAATAAGGCTGCTTGTTTAAGAATCGGATATGCCCTGTTTTTTAGATAGGTCTCATCCATTGTATACAAATAATGTTCCCATAAATGCCTTGTGAGCCACACCCCTCCCATTGGCCACAATGCCCATACTGGATCCCCATGCCCGTAGTCACCCACAGGAGCGGTGTGCCGCCAGATATCCGAATTATGATGAGCCGTCCATCCTCTGCATCCATAATGAACCGCTGCAGTGTATTTTCCAGCCGCAGCCAAGTCCTCTATATAATTTAGAAAAGGGAGGTGGCATTCTGGAAGATTTAATAGTTCAGAAGCCCAATAGTTCATTTCAGCATTTATGTTCAAGGTATAGTTGCTGCTCCAGGGAGCACGTATATCTTTATTCCAAATTCCCTGCAGCGTCGCTGGTTGTGTTCCTTCGCGGGAACTGGCAATCATTAAATAGCGGGCGTAATGAAATAGCAGCTTTATTAATCCTTTATCTTGAGCCCCGTATCTCTGAATTCTTTCATCAGTTGGAGTATTTTCGTATTTTTTTGAATCCTTCAGGTCAAAAGTAACTCGGTGAAATAATAGTTGGTAATCTTCTTTATGCCTATGAAACAACTCTGGATAACTTTTTAAAATGGCATTATCAAAAACGTTGTCAATAACTTCAGAAGGTTCCTTGCCGCAGCTTCCCGGCATGCTGTCAAAACCACTGTAGTTCGTTGCAGCTGTAAATAGAATGATTGCAGATTCAGCTTCTTCCACGTGAAGAGTCTGTCCGCTGGTAGTCACCCGGCCATCGCTGAGAATATGAACTCTTGCTTCAAAACTCATGGCATGGGTCGTTTCAGGATCTCCATAAATAACGGGGTTTTCCGTATCGTAATAAATAGGATCAACATGTTCCGGACATTGCCCTTTCAAAAGTAATTCCTTTTTTTCTGCTTGAATATGATGTTTCAATTTGCTGCTCATGCTAATACTGAAATGTAAGGAAGCAGGATGGTCTGCTGTCAATCGCATAGCAATAATGTTATCTGGAAATGAAGCAAATAAGGAACGGGTATAATGTACACCATCTACGTTATAGGAAGTCTTTGCCACAGCGTTGTTTAAATCCAGTTCGCGCTTAAAATCGGAATAGGATTCGTGACGTGGGAAACCCAGCATGATATCACATAATGGCAAATATGCCTGGGTATAAGCCCCAAGCATGTTTTTGGCTTCATCGCTGGCATTTGAGTATTCATGTTCTTGAATTTTCTTTCTAACCTCTGGCAGGATATCTAGTGCCGCATGATTTGTATTGTCCTTGGGATATCCCGACCACAATGTTTCTTCGTTACACTGAATAAGCTCTTCTGTTACTTGACCGAATACCATGGCACCTAGTTTCCCGTTTCCAATAGGGAGAGCTTCCGTCCACTTTTCAGCTGGTCGATTATATATAAGTTTCATTTCTTTTAACCTTCCTTATAAGATAGTTCAATGACTATTGATGTTTCTGTGTTTTCAGGAGTGAGCCAAATACCTTGGGCCGTTTCTTCCCATGTACCATTATTCGTGTTCTTAATGGAAAATATGTTTCGCAGTAAAATGTGCCATGGTTTTACTTCCTGAAAAGTGTGATTGGAAATAGTGATTGTATTTTGGACACGTTCAGCCTTTGCCTCTAAAACTTTCTCTCCTGAAGTATTGAAGACATTGGTTGAAGCTTCACTGTTATTATCCAGTTCAAATAAATGAAAGGTGATGTCTTCAGAGTAGTCATAATCAGGTTTTTCTTCTGTGTTTCCTACCGGAAGCAGGGTGCCAGGCTTTACAAAGAGAGGAATATGCATATAATCATACTGTTCTGTAAACCATTTTCCTCCTTTTGCCCGTTCGTTGGTTAACATGTTCGTCCAAGTGCCTTCCGGGAGGTAGAAAGAAGCCAGCCCGTCTTCATTAAATACTGGGGCAGCGAGCAGTGAGTCTCCCAGCATGTATTGTGTTTCTATGGCAGAACAGGCTGGGTCATCCGGGAACTCCAACATCATGGACCGCATGAAAGGAATGCCGCTCGAAGAAGTTTCGCATGCTCCTGAAAAAATATAAGGCATAAGTTTGTGCTTCAGCTTCACAAACTTTCTCGTTACATCTACCGCTTCTTCATCAAATAACCAGGGCACTCGGTAAGAAGAGCTTCCATGTAATCGGCTGTGGGAAGATAATAAACCGAAAGCAGTCCAACGTTTAAAAACATCTGGAGTCGCGGTATTTTCAAACCCGCCGATGTCATGACTCCAGTAGCCAAAACCGGAAGAAGTCAGTGAAAGACCGCCCCTCAGGCTTTCTCCCATAGACTCATAATTTGCAGAACAGTCGCCTCCCCAATGTACAGGGAACTGCTGCCCGCCTGCAGTGGCTGATCTGGCAAATAAAACAGCTTCATTCTTTCCGAGTTTCTCCTGCAGCAGGTCGAAGACAACGTTGTTATAAATTTGGGCATAATAGTTATGCATTTTAAAAGGATCAGAACCATCATGGTATACAACGTCTGTTGGAATTCGTTCTCCAAAGTCTGTTTTAAAACTGTCGACCCCCATATCAATGAGAGTTTCCAGTTTGTTACGGTACCATGCTCTGGCTTCTGGATTTGTGAAATCCACAATCCCTTGTCCTGCCTGCCATAAGTCCCACTGCCATACATCTCCATTAGGTCTTTTTAATAAATAGCCATTTTCTGCGCCTTCATGAAACAGCTTAGACTTTTGGGCGATATAGGGATTGATCCATACCGAGATTTTCAGTCCTTTTTCTTTTAAACGCTTCAGCATTTTTTCAGGTTCCGGGAAGGATTTTTGGTCCCACTCAAAATTGCACCATTCATATTCTTTCATCCAAAAGCAGTCAAAATGGAAGACACTGAGCGGAATATCTCTTTCTTCCATACCATTCACGAAGTGATTAACAGTATCTTCATTATATTCTGTAGTGAAGGAAGTAGTAAGCCACAGACCGAAAGACCAAGCTGGTGGTAATGCTGGTTTTCCGGTTAATTCTGTGTAGTTCATTAACACTTCTTTAGGTGTAGGTCCGTTGATAATAAAGTAATCCAGACTTTCGCCTTCCACACTGAACTGTGATTTGGAGACTATTTCTGAACCAACTTCAAAGGAAACGTGCTCCGGGTGATTGACAAAAACGCCGTAACCTTTATTCGACAGATAAAATGGAACATTTTTATAGGCCTGTTCTGTGCTGGTTCCGCCGTCTTTATTCCAGATGTCTACGCTCTGCCCGTTTTTAACAAAGGAGGTGAAACGTTCTCCCAGGCCGTATAAGTTTTCTCCGACACCAATGTTTAATTGTTCTCTCATGTAGGACGAGCCATTTTCAGAAGTGATATAGGCAAGACTTTTTGGTGAGCTGTTCGTCAATTTCCCGTGTTGATTAAAGAAATCCAGTCCCCATTCTTCCTTATGAATCACAACTTGTAATTCTCCACTACTGAAAATGGTGCGGGATTCTTCATCTTCCATAGAGGGCTGGGTGTTCTCTTCTTTTAATGAAAAGGAAGGACCGCGTTCTTTACGTCCTTCAAAGTGCCAGGCTTGAACTCTAATAACATTCTTTATCGGGGAAGACAGTTTCACGGTGATAAGAGGGCCATCAAGGGTATCGCCTCTATTCGTAATGTATTTACATGGTGCATAAAACAGGACACTGCTTTCCTTTTCCTGCATGTCATATACGAGTTCAGGGGTATAGATAGAGTAACCAGGCTGAGTTAACCAATTTCCATCTGAAAATTTCATATTCATCCATCCTCCATTATTATAATGTGGGAGTTACTTCACAGCTCCACTGGCCAACCCTTTTACTAATCGTTTTTGAAGCAGAATGAAGATAATCAAAACCGGCAGTGCAGAAATGGTGGCAAAAGCCATTAAGGAATTCCATTCGATGCCGTATTGACCGATCGCATTGTAAATACCTGCGGTAAGAGGCCATAATTCCTGACTGCGATTGAAAGTGATACTAAAAATCAAATCGCCCCAGGTAAAGAAGAAGGACACGGCTCCACAGACAATAATACTCGGCATAGCTAAGGGCATCACGATACGAAGGAAAGCACTTAGTGGATTGCATCCATCGATTTTTGCAGCATCCTCCAATTCTCTGGGGATACCAAGAAAAAACGTACGTAAAATTAAAACAGAAAAGGGAATGCCCAATGTAGCACAAGCTAAAATGGGTCCAATATAAGAATTCAACACCCCCATTTGATTAAACAATATGAATAGAGGTGTCAAAATAACAGTGGCCGGAAGCATTTGAGTAACTAAAAACAACAGGATGAACAACTCTTTTCCTCGAATGGAGAAACGAGCTAATCCGTAGGCAGAAGGCACAGCAAGCACCAATACAAGAAGTGTGGTGAGGCTGGAAATGAGTAAGCTGTTCATGAAATGTTGGAGAATGTCATTTTGTATAATTTCCTGGTAACTGCCAAATTGCCATTCCGACGGTAAAAATGTTGGAGGAGTTTGAAAAATTTCAGCCTGGGTTTTAAAAGAGGTGACAATCATCCAGAAAACCGGGAATAAAAAGATGAAAACGATAAGGATGCCTACTATATTTAAAAGCCATTCTTTCTGCCTTTTACTCATCCTTACATCACCTCGTCTTTTTTAATCATTCTTAAATAAACCAGACTTACTAGAAATAGAATTGCAAACAGTATATTAGCAGTTGCAGCTCCCATACTGAATTCGAAGTCATTAAAGGAGTAACGGTACGCTAAAGTAGAAAGCACTTCTGTTGCATTCACCGGACCGCCGCCGGTCATTACAAATACAAGATCAAATACTTTAAAGGTGTATATAAACCCAAGCATCATGACAATTAAAATAACAGGACGGAGTAGAGGGACAGTGATATGAAAGAATTTCTGAAACACATTGGCACCATCTAAACTTGCACTCTCGTAAATATCCTCCGGTAGATTACTTAATCCGGTCGAAAGTAAAAGCATATTAAAAGGAATACCCACCCATATATTTACAAGCACGATACTCCATAGTGCCATTTCAGGACTTGTAAGCCATGGTACCGGATCATTTATGAACCCAATCGACATCAATAATTGGTTGAAGATCCCTTCTTCCGACCCCATCATAAAACGGAATAACAAGGCGGAAATCGTGAGAGGGATTAACCAGCTGACCAATGTGATTCCACGTAAAAAGGAAGCAAGGCGGAACTTTAAGCTGAAAAATAATGCCAGCAGAAATCCAATAATAAATTGAAACACAACACTGCCTACTGTATATAGAAGTGTATTCTTTACTGAAATCCAAAAGACGCTGTCACGAAACAGTGCTTTATAATTTTCCAGACCAAGGAAGGAAGATTCTCCAAGGTTTAATGCCTGCAAATCCATATCTTGAAAACTTAGAACGAGGTTGTAAATTAGAGGGTACCCTATGAGAGCCAGCATGAAGATAACGGCTGGAAAAACAAAGAAGTATCCTTCCCACCTGCTTGCTGTTTTTTTTAACATGTTCATGTCCTCCTTCTCTATCCAGGCAGTTGAAGTGAAAGATGAGGGAATCCCCCTTGGCATCCGCAGCTTCATCACAGCCTCTGAGATGTCCGGCTATAGAGTTAATGAGATCAGAATGTATGGCCCCGTCTTCTAATAGCTCATTAAGGAAAAAGGAGCCGTCTCTTCCCGAGGCGGCCCTGTCGAAGCTACTCCTCTACTACTTCTGAAACTTTATCAGCAGCATCGTTCATGGCTTCTTCTGGTGTTTTAGAGTCAGTGAAGGATTCTTGTAAAGCTAACTGAATAGATTCAGAAATATCAGGCCAGTTAGGGGAAGGGCCGCGTGCATCAGCATATTCCATCATAGGTACAAAGCTGGACAAATATTCGTCCTCATCCCAATGATCAGATTCATCCAGAATGTCTTGACGAGGAGGGAAGACACCGGAATCAGCAGCATAACTTTCTAACTGTTCCGGATCCATCAGCCATTTCATAAACTCCCATGCTGGTTCTTCATTCGCCCCTTCCACGATAGAAAGGTTTGCGCCCCCTATAACCGAAGCATGTTCCTCAGCTCTCGGGATTTCAGCAACCTGCCAATTCATAGAAGGGTTTTCTTCCTTGATTCGTTCAATATTCCAGGAACCATTTATCATCATGGCTAGATCGCCTGTGGTAAATCTATTTGTTAAGCCATCTTGAGCTGTATTCACTACATCAGAACTCATGTATCCTTGTTCCAGCAGGCCATCGAGGAAACTCATTGCTTCAATAGCTTCAGGGGAGTCGAGATTGTTATAATCGGCGCCGGCAGAACGTAGAAAAGGGTAAAATTGAAATGTTGATTCTTCAGAACGTTCCCCGGCAATCCCGAAGCCATCTACATCATCTTCTGAAAAGGCACCCGCAACTTCTTCTAATTCTTCCCACGTTTCAGGGGGTTCTGAAAACCCTGCTTCTTCGAGTAAATCTTCATTATAAAAAAGACCTAATGTATTACTGGTATAAGGAAGACCGTAATGACTGCCTTCATACACAGTAGAATTCAGAGGTCCTTCCAGAAAATTTTCCGCTTCTCCCCATTTATCCACTTTATCAGTGATATCTGCCAAGACTCCCTGGGAAGCAAGGGCTGCATTATCGACGTGGTCTATATTCACAATGTCAGGAAGTTCACCCCCGGTAGATCCTACAGATAACTGTTGTTTAATTTGATCGAACGGTACATATTCTGTTTTTACTACAATGTCATCCTGAGACTCGTTGAACTCTTCCACTTGCTCATAAAATACTTCCTGCCCCACGCCTGTGAAGTAATCCCATATCAAAACTTCTTCAGGCTCGTCTGAATTTCCACTTTCTGATGATTGTCCGCTTTCTTCGGTCGAATCATTACTTCCTCCGCATGCAGATAAACAGATAAACAAACCTGCTCCTAAAATATGCCCCCAGTATTTTTTCATTCTGCCACCTCTTTAAAAAATATATTTTCAGCCTCAGAAGGGCTAAATATCACGTCCAGATTGTTTACTCATTAAACGATACATAATATTGTGATAATTATATGTATAATGAACCAGCAAATATAATGTCACTGTGTTTAATAAGTAAACGAAGTTTGAAGGAAAATAATGCAGACTGGTGATCAAGGAAAAATGTTAAAAAATATTTAACTTTGTTTATCACATATAATTAAGTTATTGATATCGAAATAAAGGAATAAGGATATATTGTTGGGGCATTATTGAAAAAACCATGATCAAAAACTGTCATATAAACAATTAACAAGCCATAGAAGTGCAAACAGAAAATTTATATAATTAACAATTTTATTGATAGCGATTTCATTCGAATTCATACTTTGTTTTAACGATAAACATACTAAGTGCGAATTATTAAAGGAGGAAGCAAGTGTTAAATCATTATGATGTAGAGGGAGGACATAACTAAATGAAAAGAAAAAAATGGGGGATTACGTTTGCCGCGGTAATCATTTTATTAACGGGCTGTGCTGATGGGGCAGGAGAAGACGAAGAAGCAACCGACAATAATGATGCAGAAACTACATTAACGTTCTGGAACAGGCTTCCGGAATTAGAGTCACAGTTTTCTTCTTTGATTGAAGAGTTTGAAGAGGAGCATCCGGAGATAGCTGTAGAAATGGAAAACCTGGGAGCCTCAGGAAATCAGCAGTTTCAAACAGCCATTAATAATGATGAATTGCCGGATATGTTTGTTCGAGCAAACGTTATGCCAGTTCGGCAATTGGAAGAACAGGGTCAGATAAAAAATCTGAATGAAGTGTTTACAGAGGAAGTGAGAGATCAGTTTCGGGATGAAGTATGGCAGGAAAATTTCACGGTGCTGGGAGAAGATGTTTATCAGCTGCCGCTTTATTCAGGGAAATCCAGTGTCATGATGTATTATAACAAAGATGTTTTAGAAAAATTTGGGATAAGCGAAGATGAGGTTCCGGAAACATGGGAAGAATTAAAGCAGGTTAGTATGCAGATTAATGAAGAATCGAATGGAAGTATTTACGGTTTAACACTTGGAGCGGAAGCATCCTGGTTGTCTGATCTGTTTATGAAGCAAATGGGAACCTCCATCAATCCGGAAATGCATACCTCTATTGAAGTTGCAAAAAATGTAAATTATAAAAACGGGGAAGTGAAACTCGCTACGGATGCTAATATTGAGATCATGAATTACCTGAAGGATCTACAGGAGTCGAACGCATTGGATCCACAAAGTGTAGAAAATGATGAACTAACAGCTATTTCTAACTTTGCTGCAGGAAGAGCGGCCTTCTTCTTTGGAGGCAACTGGGATGGCTCAATTCTGGTGAATGAAGAAACTGGACCAGGTTTTGACAACTGGGGTGTGGCTCCCATGCCAACTAAAAACGGGGATCCTTACTACGCTGATTCATTAACGAAAGAAGGGTTAATGGTTTCGGAATATACAGAAAATTGGGAGGAAGTACAAACCTTCTTACATTTCTTTATTGAACATGGATATACAGATGTTGTAGCGGGCTCTGGTGCCCATCAAACAGCACTGGATGTGGAAGTTTCAGAAGAAGACGCACCGTTTCCGCAATACAATGATATAACGTCAATTTTAGATGAAACAAGTATCCAGGTTCCAGATCCATATCTTCGAAATAACGACACCATAGGAGCAATACAAGATTATCAAGGCGGCCTTTCTTATAGTGTGGGAGCCATGTTACGAGGCTATCTGCAGGGAGAAATAAATGATCCGAAAGCAGAATTAATGAAAGCAGAGGAAGAAGCAGTTGGTTCTTTTGAATCTGCTATGGAAGAAAACGAGAATGTTTCGAGAGAGGATTTCATCTATGAGAATTGGACTCCCTTTGAACCATATACAAGAGATGATATGGAAGAATTAGAATAATTTAATGATTGGAATGGGGCGAGACTGCATTTTCAAAGCATCCGTCCCCACTTCCTTTTTGAAAAGGGGGATGAAAGTATGGCTGCGTCAAAAACGAGTAAAACAAATTTGACTAAATCAAGGAATCGATGGGCTGTAGTGTTTCTCATGCCTCAGACCATCGTTTTCTTTGGTCTATCGCTTTACCCTATAATAATGAGTTATGTGTACTCTTTTTATTCATGGGATGGAGCAAGTCCGCTTGATGATTTTGTAGGGTTGTCAAACTATGTTGAACTGTTTCAAACTCCCCGTTTTTGGGGTTCTTTTTTACACACCATTTACTATGTGTTTGGTATCACCATCATTGCCGTTGGTGTTTCTTTAATATTGGCTATTATTTTAAATACAAAACAGTTCAAGGGAAAAGCTTTTTACAAAACAATCTATTTTTTGCCGGTGGTTACCACAACGGCTATTATTGGTGTCATTATGAACAACATCTTTGGTGTAAATGGTCTGGTGAATCAAACCATCCAAACGATTGGCATCGTCCAGCAGCCTGTTCCCTGGCTCAGTGATTCTTTTTTAGCCATGCTTATATTAATTGCTGTGGGAGCCTGGAAAAGTCTCGGAATGAATATGATTTACTGGCTTTCGGGGCTGCAGTCCATACCCACGGAATTATATGAATCCGCTCAATTGGACGGAGCTGGGTTTTGGAGAACCCTGTTTCATGTAACGCTGCCATTGTTAAAACCTATTTTAGCAGTAATACTATTGTTATCGATAGTAAACGGGATGCATGCGTTTGACTTGGTCAAAACGCTGACCAACGGAGATCCTTACAATTCAACAGAAACACTGGATCTATATGTCTTTAATTACGCTTTTGGTGGAGGTGCAGATGGCACTATTTCCAGAATGGGATATGCTTCAGCTGCTGGTGTAATGCTGGGGATTTTCACTCTCATTATCAGCATTATTATTGGCGGGTTGAATATGCTCACTCAGAGAAAAAATAATAAACAGGCCGCGGGAAGGGTGAAATAGATGATTATTACAAACAAGACCGTTAAATACTTGATTCATGCTTTGTTACTGATTTGTGGTTTTATTTGGGTTTATCCATTTATTTGGATGGTACTGGCTTCGGTAAAATCCAATAATGAATTTATCATGTCTAATAATCCGCTGCCACAATCATTAAATTGGGAAAACTATGCAAGAGCTTGGATTGATGCCAGTTTCAGCGGTTATTTTATGAACACCGTTATTATGACAGTGGCCACAGTTGCCATCGTTGTCATCTTATCAGCATTAACAGGATACGCATTAGGCAGAGTTGATTTTCCGGGAAGAAAAGCCGTGATAATTGCTGTGGTTGGTGTCATGTTTATCCCAAAAGGATATACAATTATTCCTTTATACCAATTAGTAGAACAGCTGGGGATGACTAACTCATTGGCAGGGGTCATTGTGGCAGAGGCTTCAGGTGCGCACACTTTATTTATTCTGTTGTTCACTTCTTATTTTGCAACAATGCCAAAGGAATTAGAAGAAGCGGCAATCATGGATGGCTGTGGTTTTGTCCGCACCTTTTACCGGGTTATGCTGCCTCTTGCTAAGCCAATTATAGCGACAACAGTTATTATGCAGTTCATCTGGACATGGAGTTCGTTTTTAATTCCAACCGTTCTTACTATTTCAAAACCAGAATTAAGAACACTCGCGGTAGGCATGCAGAACTTTGTGGGACAGCATTCGACCGATTGGTCAGGCATGGCTGCCGGCGCAACCATTTCTCTTTTGCCGGTAATTATTGTTTTCATATTAATGCAGCGGTACTTCATAGAAGGTGTGGCTGGAGCCGTTAAACAATAAAAGTAATACTGTAATATATAGGAGATGATGTCATTGATTCATACAAAATTAGAACGTTTTCCGGAGAATTTTTTATGGGGCTCCGCTTCCGCTGCATACCAAATGGAAGGAGGATGGGACCAGGATGCAAAGGGTCCTTCTGTTTGGGACAGCTTTACCAAAATTCCCGGGAAAACGTATAAAGGGACAAATGGTGATGTTGCTGTTGACCATTATAATCACTTCAAAGAAGACGTGGCATTAATGGGGGAGATGGGGCTTAAAGCTTATCGTTTTTCCATTGCATGGAGCAGAATCTATCCTGAGGGACGTGGGGAAATGAATGAACAAGGAATTGCTTTTTACAACAATCTTATTGATGAGTTAATAAAGCATAATATCACTCCCATTATTACTGTTTATCATTGGGATTTGCCCGAGGCCCTTCAGAAAGAATACGGGGGATGGGAATCCAGGAACATTATTGAAGATTTTAATAACTATTGCATAACTTTGTATAAAAGATTTGGGGACAGGGTGAAAACCTGGATCACATTAAATGAGCAGAATATTTTTATCAGCCATGGATATTTAGAAGGATCTCACCCACCAGGTGTTCAAGACAAAAAAAGAATGTATCAGGCCAATCATATTGCCAACCTTGCCAATGCAAAAGCTATTAAATCATTTAAGTCTTATGTTTCTGATGGGAAGATAGGGCCCAGCTTTGCCTATGGACCTGCTTATCCATACAGCTGTCATCCTGAATCCGTTCTTGCCGCGGAAAATGCGGAAGAATTTGAAAATCATTGGTGGATGGATATTTACTGCTTCGGCAAATATCCGGGGGCGGCTTGGAGATATTTAGAGGAAAGAGGGCTTGCTCCTGAAATAAAAGAAGACGATATGGAATTGCTGGCGGAAGGAAAACCCGATTTCATGGGGATGAATTATTATCAAACGGGAGCATACGAGAAAAATGCTGATGGCGTATTAGAAGGAGCGAAAGAAAATCATGATGGCAAAAAAGGAAACTTTACGGAAAGCGGAGTGAAGGGGTTATACAAAAGAAAAAGGAATACATATTTAGACACCACAAACTGGGATTGGGAAATCGATCCAATGGGTCTTCGTATCGCTCTAAGAAGAATAACGAGCCGTTATGGTCTCCCGGTATTAATTACGGAAAATGGATTAGGAGCATTTGATGAGCTTGAAAAAGGGGACACCATTAACGATGATTACAGAATTGCTTATATTGAATCACATTTAAAACAATGTCAGGAAGCTATTACCGATGGGGTAGAATTGTTGGGGTACTGCACTTGGTCTTTCACGGATTTGTTGAGTTGGCTGAACGGGTATCAAAAAAGATACGGCTTTGTTTATATCAATCGGGATGAAGATAGTGAAAAAGATCTACGAAGAATAAAGAAAAAAAGCTTTTATTGGTATAAATCCGTTATAGAAAATAATGGAGAAAACTTAATAGAATAACTGAGGGTGACAGAGATGAAACAATATATTGTTTTCGATTTTGGAGGAACGACAACGAAACACGGTGTTGTAAAAGAAGACGGCATTTTTTTGGAAAAATCAAGTTATAAAACAAATATTGAAGAATTTCTAATTTTTAAATCTGATCTTTTTTCAGTTATTAACGTATATCTACGTAAGTATGCAATAGATGGGATTGCTATTAGTATGCCGGGTTTCATTGATACAGAAACAGGATACTCTGAATTTGCGGGAGCAATAAAAGAGTTAAATGGAAAAAACCTAAAAACGATGATGGAAGAACATTTTCCTATTAAAGTAGAAATAGAGAATGACGGAAATTGTGCTGCCCTGGCGGAAAAATTTAATGGAAATGCAGTAGATTGTAAAAGTTTTATATGCTTTACCGTAGGCACCGGAATCGGGGGAGGCATTTTTCTCAATGGAAGCATTTGGCACGGTGCAAGCTTCAGAGGCGGAGAGTTTGGATACATGGTAACGGAAGGGAATAATAAAAATTTACATGAGAATGCTTCTATGAAAAGTTTGATAAAAGAATATAAAGAAATACTTGAAATATCAGAAGAAACTCCTATAGATGGGGAAGAAATCTTTGAAAAGGCAAAAACCGATGCAAAGGTACATGATTTACTGGATCATTGGCTGCGGAGAATGGCTCACGGAATATTTAATCTCACCGCTGTTTTGAATCCAGAAAAAATATTAATCGGAGGCGGAGTGAGCGAGCAGAAGGGGTTAGAACAAGAAATTATGCGGCGAATAGAAGAGTTGGAATGGTGGCAATATGTTTCAACGACAATAGAAACATGTAAACACAAAAATGATGCAGGAATGCTGGGCGCTCTCTATCATTTTAAAGAAAAGGGGAGAGAGATGTGAAAAAACAATTATCTAAAATTTGGTTCGGAGGAGACTACAATCCTGAACAATGGGAAAAAGATATTTGGCCGGAAGATATCCGCATGTTTAAATTGGCAGGGATTGATGTGGCGACACTCAATGTTTTCTCCTGGGCATTGAATCAACCAGATGAAATTACTTATAACTTTGAGTGGCTCGATGAGATCATGAATAAATTATATGAAAATGGAATTTACACTTGTCTAGCTACAAGTACTGCGGCACACCCGGCATGGATGGCCAAAAAATATCCAGATATTTTACGGGTGGATTTTTACGGAAGGAAAAGAAAGTTCGGCGGCAGACACAATTCTTGTCCGAACAGTCCAACTTACAATAAGTTTGCAGGTCGAATGGCTGAGAAACTTTCAGAACGTTACAAGGACCATCCGGCTGTGTTAATGTGGCACGTTTCAAATGAATATGGTGGATACTGCTATTGTGAAAATTGTGCTAAAAACTTCAGGGTATGGCTGAAAGAAAAGTACAAAGAACTGCCAACTCTAAATAAAGCATGGAACACGAGGTTTTGGGGACATACTTTTTATGAGTGGGATGAAATTGTTCCACCTAATGATCTTAGTGAGGAAACAGAAGGACAAATTTCTGACTTCCAAGGAATTTCTCTGGATTATCGACGCTTTCAGTCGGATAGTCTTTTAGCCAGTTATCAAACAGAATACAATTCGATCAGAAAACATGATTCTGAAACTCCTATTACTACTAATTTTATGGGGTTATATCCAGAATTGGATTATTTCAAATGGGCTCCCTATTTAGATATTATATCCTGGGATAATTATCCTTCCATCGATACGCCGGTCAGTATGACTGCTATGACACATGACTTAATGAGAGGATTAAAAAGCGGTCAACCCTTCATGCTCATGGAACAAACACCAAGCCAACAGAACTGGCAGCCATATAATTCCCTGAAGCGGCCGGGGGTTATGCGTCTCTGGAGTTATCAAGCTGTAGCCCACGGTGCAGATACGGTTATGTTTTTTCAATTAAGACGTTCCATTGGGGCCACGGAAAAATATCACGGGGCTGTCATTGAACATGCAGGTCATGACAATACGCGTGTTTTTAAAGAAACAGCAGCACTTGGAGAAGAACTTTACCAATTATCAGACCAAATCATAGATTCTACAATAACATCCAAAGCAGCTATAGTCTTTGATTGGGAAAATCGCTGGGCTATAGAGTTATCAAGCGGCCCCACAGTTGCCCTGGATTATGTGGAAGAAATTCACAATTATTACGCTGCTTTCTTTCAACAAAATATCTCCGTCGACTTAATAAGTCCATCAGAAGATTTAAGTGCATATGATATAGTTGTTGCTCCCGTTCTTTATATGGTGAAAGAGGGTTTTGCTGATAAACTAAAACGATTCACAGCTGACGGCGGTACGTTCATTACAACCTTTTTCAGTGGAATTGTTAATGAAAATGATATAGTGGTCACTGGTGGATACCCTGGGGAATTGAAAGACCTGCTTGGGATATGGGTGGAAGAAATTGACGCTTTACCTCCTGAGGAGAGTAATACAATTGTTTTAAAAAACAAGGAAGGATTTAGCAAAAAGGAATATACCTGTAATATACTGTATGATATTATTCGTGTTAACGAAGCTGAGACTGTGGCAGATTATGGGGAAGACTTTTATGCCGGAACACCAGTTGTAACGAAGAATAATTATGGAAGAGGAGAAGCGTGGTATATAGGATCCAGTGCAGATGCTGATTTTATTTCAGAATTAGTGTTAAAGCTGGCACAGGAAAAGAATATAGAACCCAGTCTTCCTCCAGTGGATGATGTTGAAGTTACAGTAAGAGAAAAGAATAACACTAGAATGTATTTCATATTAAACCATTCCAATGAAAAAAGAGTCATAGAAATAGGTAATGAAGAAAAAAGAAATTTACTAAATGGACAGACGGTTAAAAATAGTATAGAACTTTGTGGTAAAGATCTTTTGATTTTATCGAAAAATGACTAGCGGGCAAAAAAAGAGAGTTGTCAGTCCTGTAAATTAAGTAAGAGAGGCGACTCTAAAAAGGATGGGGTTTTTCACTACCCAGCTGTCATTGCTGCCCTAGTTTTTCTCGCTTTCACGGAATAAAGAACGCATTTGAAGACTCGTTTATTGTAAAAGCACTTAATTGTTATAATGTGCGTCCATAAAAGGTTTAGCCAATGTAGAAGGGTGTATTTTTGAACCTAGACTGAAGAACTCACAAAAGTTCATAATCAGCGGTTTCCACTCCTCGGGATTGATATAGTTTTTCTCTTCACCCATCAGAAGCTCCTCATCAATGTGAACTCTTAGTATCCTTACCTCGGTGGCTACCAAAGAACTGGGTTCTTCAAAGGAATGGGTTTTTACAAATTGAGCTTCTAACTGAACAGGACATTCTTTAACGAGTGGTGCATTTACCAAATCTGACGAAACCGGGGTAAGTTCGCACGCACTAAATTTATTGGGTTCATAGCGATATCCTATCTTCTCCTTTGATTCAGGGACTGGATTTTTCCCTGTAAGCAGTGCTAATAGATCAACAGCACTAACAAGCTCAGAAGATGGTAGGTTTAAGACACACTCTTGTTCCCGTTGCAAGTTTTGGATGGTTTGTGATTTGGAACTCATTCCAAGCATGCATGACTGATTAAGCCACCATGCGGAAGACATAGGAGCAAGATTTGCTGATCCGTTTTCGTTTAATGTGCTGATAAGAACGACAGGTGTTCCAAAATACAGAATGTTAGGTTCAATGGTTTTATGCATATTTGGCACTTCCTTCATACTCGAGATTTTGATATTAGTTAATTGTTATTTTTTTCTAGCAATATACTAACAAATTTGTCAAGATTACCTTTACAATTATCCAGATGTCAGTTCAATTTGGATATCTCTATAACTCATGCTCATTCAAAATGGTCAGATTCAGAAAAATATTCTATTTCGCGACTCAACTAAACTTTTGAATTCTTTCTGTCATAATCCCTTCATCATCTTCCAACCGTAGTAATTTCGCTTTCATTTCGAGACCACCTCGGTATCCTATCAACCTGTCATTTTTGCCTATGACACGATGGCAAGGTATCGCAATAAGAACAGGATTGGCGCTTATTGCTTTACTCACAGCACGAACCGAATTGGGCTTTTGCATATGTTTCGCTACATCCGAATAAGAAAACGTTTGTCCGTAAGGAATATTATTTACTACACGCCAGACTGATCGTTGAAACGGCGAGCCGTGAAGATCAATGGACAACTCGAAGTCTGTACGTTGTTTTTCAAAAAACTCTTTGAATTGGGACGTATAGGGCTTTAATTGTGAATCATCCTGGAGTAAATCATAGCCCGGAAGTTGGTTATCAACCCATCTTTCCAATTCATCAAATGATTGGATTGGAGATCCGACATAGCATAATCCATTACAAGTTGCCCCCATATACATATGCCATGATTGATGAAAGAAAATAGTCCAATACACAATTTGATTATGATCTTGTCTCATGCTAATCACCCCCATCAGATTTTCTTTTCTTCGATTTGGTTCTTTGACGATATTCGGTAGGTGTAAGACCGATTTTTTGTTGAAATAATGTTGCAAAATGGGCAGCATTTGGAATACCTACCGAAACGGCAATATCCCTAACTGTTTGGTTGTTAGAAGAGAGAGATTTCATGGCCTCAGAAATTCTCATCTGTTGTACATATTCGGCAACCGTAATTCCCTTGATACGCTTGAATGTTCGATGTAGATGATAAGGACTACCATGGAAAAGCTCTGCAAGCTTATCAAGTGTCAAGGGTTCACTATAGTGGGGATCAATCCATTTCACTATTTGCGCAATCCATTCCTCATCCGGTAGTTGTATACCATCCGGTCTACACCGTTTACAGGGGCGAAAATGTTCTGATAGTGCTTCTTGAGCATTTTTAAAAATTCGTACGTTTTCTTTGTTCGGGACCCTTGATTTACATGAAGGTCGACAAAATATACCAGTGGTTTCGACAGCGTAAAAAAAGGTCCCATCGAAAGTCGAATCATTTTGTATAATCGCTTGCCAAATTTCTTGGTCTTTTTTTTCATCGAATTTGAACTCTTTCTGCACGTTCTTCCGTGGTTGTTTCCTGTTAGTTGCTATAAAATCACCTCCATGGGCATAGTATACCCCGGATATAAGTGATATGTAAGTCTTTGGGAATGGGAGAGCAAGAATACAATACTCGATGGGCAGTATAGTGGATAGGGGAGGGAGATATCTTATACTTTCCATCAGCTTGGATTTTCGAATACTATGATATAAAAGGTACTCTGCCCTCGATTAGATATATTTTATTTTCATTCTTACAACTGCTTAATCGTTCAATCCCTTCCTGTGAAAGAGGATTGAGTAATAAAGCAACGTATAGATTTTTTTCTACTGCTGATACCTTTTGTCACAGACATGGCTTCTCTGAGAACGGACAATTTCCGGTAATCCTTTCCAATTCCGCTACTGTTCTTAAATCGAAACGCTGAATTCTTCGTAAGCGTCAAATAGAACCCACCTTTTTCTTCATTGGAGATTCTGCCAAACTATACCTAATATCAAGGAGAAAAGGAGGTACAGCTTTTGAATCCGATTGAATATCGGAAAAAATGGCGCCGCCGTATTGCAGAATTTCAGGAAAGCGGCCTGAGCGTCCCCCAGTGGTGTGCAACCCAGAAAGATGCCACCGTTCTCCAGGTTCGGTATTAGAAAAAGAAATTTGAGAAGAGAATGTCTTCTTCTCTCTCCGCGTCATCTCCCTCCTCCTCTGTCCGAAAACCAAGCCTTGTCACAGGCTCTGGAACTAACAGAAGGAGTTTCCTATCCCTTTGATCATAAACAAGGAAAACCTGTTTACGCTCATCAATGGGTAATAACGATGAATGGAGCCTACGGCTTCTTTTACATGCTGGTGCTTCAACTTGCCTATACGTTCATCGTGCAGCATTATCAGCAGGAATTCTCTACAGGATTACTGGCGGGCTAACAAGGAACGGCGTCGTTCCCTCCTGTTCTATGTTTATCAGAAAGCCCAAAAGGGCGTACCTCTGCAAACTCTAGAAAAAGAGTTGATGATTGCCTAAGGAGATATGCAAGCTTCAAAGTAAAATATTCATTCTATTGGATATTCCTGTTAGTAATTATGCAACATCGGAGTTATAAAGGGGGCAATATTATAAAGACGTGAAAGCAAGATTACAGGTAGTTCAGCAGGTGGTTTACTTTTCGCTAGAATTGTATTGAAGAAATTAGATGTATTTTCTGAAGATACCCTTGAGGCGTGGTATAACTACTTTAATACGGGGGACGCAGCTTATTTTTACACTTTAATGCAGACTTTAGACAATGAAAAGGATTCCTCTGGAAATGGGCGTGCTAATTGAATAGTGCGTCCTTTTTAATTGGACTATAGAGGAAATGGTTGACTTCTAAATATAATCAGTTAAACTGATTATATAAATAACTGATTAAAGATGGTGTCTATTTTGTTCCTTCAAACGTCATATGGTTTTTTACTTGCAAAAGCAGCAGAAGAAATGGAATCACGATTTATAGAGATACTTTCACCTTTGAAATTGAATACCAGACAATTTGGGATTCTTCAGTACCTTGAGGAACATCCCAATTCATTACAAAAACAAGTAGGAGAAGCGCTGCACATTGATCGAACAACCATAGTGTCACAAATTGATTATCTGGAAAACATTCAATGTGTTCAACGATTAAGGAACCCAAAGGACAGGAGATCCTTTGGGTTAACAACAACAGAACAAGGTCGGGAAAAGTTAGAAGTTGGGCGCAGCTATCTTGAAAAAACGGAATTGGCTGTGCTTGTAGGTCTTACAGATAAGGAGCAGAGAGAGCTAAAGTCAATTTTATTAAAGGTGTGGGAAACCATACAGAAGGGGGAAAAGAATGAATCGACTTGATTATTTTAAAGCAAGGTTGGAAGCAAACATGAGTCCGATGGAATACCGCAATGTTAAAAAAGAACACCCCGGGAATTATGTTCTGGTTGATGTAAGAGTAGGGCCTGCCGCAGTTAGGAAAGAGATAGTAGAAGGTGCGGTGGTTATTCCTTTAAACGAATTACAAGACAGAATGCCGGAACTTCCCAGGGATAAAACGATTGTAGTATATTGTTGGGATACTTGGTGTACCCTTGCTTCCAAAGCTGCTGTCTTGTTGCTTGAAAATGGTTTTGATGCAAAGGAATTATATGGAGGGTTGGCAGCTTGGAAAACACTCGACTTCCGGACGTCAGGATTATCAGAAGCAGCCTCATCCAACGAGGGCAGTGGTGTCGACTGTGAATGTTAGAATATTCTATCACAACATAGGTCACCAATCGGAGTGGAAGCGACGATCCCAGATGCCAGGCGGATGAACGAAACGAGAGTAACGACAGACGTTTTTTCCCGTCGTATCCACAGTCCCTTATACACACACCGCCACGCCACCGCTGCTGGTGCGGTGCTTAATACGAGACAGCCTGTTTTTATGAGCTCCAGCGTTTCCGGATCAATAATCGGCACAATGTAATGAAAAACCCCTTCAAATAAAGAGGGAAATAAACATACGTAACCTATCACTACTTGCGGCATTCACTATCTTTTATCTTTACCCGCCTTTTCTTATTGCAGGTATCATCCTATTGGCAGCCGGTGCACGCAAATACGACCAGGAGCATGCTGCTTCAGATAAAGCCGAATCATTGATGAATCATCTATTGTTTCTCTCTTTGTACAAAGCAGCAAGGGAAAAGCCGGCTAAAACAATAACACCGCCCGCCATCGTTAGAAGGATGGGTGTTTCTCCTATCCATATCCAAGAGATAATGATGGTTAGAGTAACAGATGCTGCAACATGGGAGATTCCCGAAGGAGGCATGTTTATCTAGGTGCGGTTTGCAGATGATATCAATGTTCGTAGGCTGTTTTCCGTGCTTGTGGACATGGGCGTCTTAATAAATCCTGATTGTATTTACAGGCAGGGATATCCATACCTTCGCAGGAATGGTATAGTATGCAGAGATGTATCATGATTCCTGTCAACAATAGGAGGTAAATTTTGTCAACACATGATTTTTCCGCTTATCAGAAATGGTCCCGGATTCCAAAAGACACGCAGCAGCGACTTATCCAGAATGTGTTCTGCGCTAACTGCGGAGAAACGACGATGGTGGACATTGAGCTGAAAGATGAAGAGCATGGTGTGCTGCTGGAAGGAAGTTGTAAAACGTGCGGAGCCGACGTGGCACGATTGGTAGAGGATGACTGATAGCAGAGTAACTGGTACACCACTCCGGTGTTTGTCGAAAAGCGTTTGTAGATTTGCGAAATGCTTATGATATAATGAAGCTATTCAAAAAGGAAGGGGGTTGGAGTGTTGGAAGAGACGTTGAACAAAATTCTACAGGAACTTTCCGAGATGAAATCCCAAATGGTATCTACCGATCAAAAGATCGAACAGATGAACGATTTCATGCATGTGGAATTGGGGAATGTCCGTAATGAAATGAGCGGCATGGAAACTGGACTGAAAGCAGGCATCGGGAATGTTCATGCGGAACTAAAAGAAGATATAGGAAATGTACGCATGGAATTAAAAGCAGACATGGGGAATGTTTATACAGAATTAAAAGAAGATATACAGAATGTTCATACGGAACTAAAAGAAGACTTAGGAAATGTGCGTATGGAATTAAAAGAAGATATAGGCAGTGTGCGCACGGAATTAATAGAAGGACAGGCCCGGCTTGAAAAGAAATTAATGAGTATTCCAGAGAACTATGAAAATCTTGAGGTCTATATCGGACGTCAGCAGCGTACGATGGAAAAGTTATCGGAGCGTTCAATCCGTCATGAAGCCGATATCCAGTTTTTAAAAAGCGCCCGCTCCTAGTTTTCTTTTTTTCTTCAGAACGTATATTTGATCCTCCACTGCATCTTGAGGAAGATACCCCTTATCGAAGAAAAGCCGCTTTTGAGCCTCTATTGCACCTCCACACCATTTTTTCTTTCAAATCGTTGAACAATCTGTTTTGTCATTTTTCAAGCACGGAGAAATCCGCCGGCTGATCCCACGGAAAACGCATGAGCATGTTGTACAGGAATCCCCGGCGGAGACCGCCAAATGATGTTATTAACTCACTTAGAGATTGATCCGGCCCTCTACACCGGTTACTGCATTTCCCCCAACCAGTATCTTTCCGTCTTCCTGATAACGAACTTCCACCCGGCCGTCTCGTCCTACACAATGCCCTTGACCAGTAACATAAACTGGTTCATCTAAAAGCTGCAACTGTCTGATCATCGTTGCAACACAGCCATTGCCACTGCCGCATACAGGGTCTTCGGGTACGCCTTCAGAAGGCGCGAAGGACCGTACTTCAAAATCGGTATCGGAATGCCCCGATGTTGTTCCGAAAACCGTGACACCTGTGACACCTGCGGGAGTCAAAGATGCCAGTTTCTCCAGGTTCGGGCGTACATTTCGCACGATATCAGCATCTAGGAGGTGTAACGTCATCCAAACCGCCCCCACATCAATCGTCAGACCTGCTTTCACATTGTCTGTTGCGGTACCTAACGCATCGGCCAGCTCATCCATGTCTCCGCGATCGATGGAGGTTATGTCGGATTCGGGCAGCTCAAAAAACATTGTATCCTCATCAAATAGAATGGAAACCAATCCGGTTCCGCATTCCTGTATCAAACGCCCAGGCTGCTTAGGTTTAAGACCATTTTTTAAAATAGCATAAGCGGAACCCAAAGTAGGATGGCCGGCAAAAGGCAGCTCACTATTCGGAGTGAAAATGCGCAGTTTATAATCTGCTTCTGCATTTGTCGGTGTACACACAAAAGTCGTTTCTGACAAATTCGTCCAATTGGCTATTGCCTGCATTTTATCTGTTGATAGATCATTTCCATCAAGCACCACAGCAACAGGATTGCCTTTGAATGGAGTATTTGTGAACACGTCTACTTGCTGAAAAGGAATTTGTGCTGTCATGATATTCCGCTCCTCTGATAAAGATTCATTTCCATATTATTGTAACATCTATGAAGCGGTAATTATTAACAATCCTGCCGTTCATCAGCCTGGGGGCACAGAAGCGGCAATTGCGTTGTATAAAGTGATGAAACAATTATCTCTATCTATTTCTGTTCTTTTCTTTTGGCAGCATAATTCCAGATCGTTAATGTCATAGAGTATGCGATGATAGTAACCATCGCATAGTCGCTGTATTTGCCTGGGAGAAATAGCAGGATGGAAGCTGTGACGATAAAAAATGGGGGCATCAATATCCAGTAGCGTTTATTTTTAAAATGTTTCATCATCCCTTCCCCCCTCGGCGCGTTTTATCGATCATATAGCATTTAAGACATTTGATTTAAGAGCCGTTCAGCTTAATAGAAACGTCATTCGCTTTTTCTGCAGTCACTTGTATATCAAACGTGTCGTCTACGTTCGATCCCTGGATTTGAATGGTGCCGTTTCTTGATTCGGAGATTTCCTGTTCCCATAACACCTGCTCTTCTGTTTCGGCGGACAGGGTGATCGTTCCTTCGCCGACCGATGCTGTATAGGGAATGAAAATCATTCCTTCCCCGGTCGTTCCGGTTTCCGTTACATCATAACTCCCCCGCAGCGAACCAATCGATACAGTAACCGTACCGTTTGCTATCTGTCTTTTGGCATTTACTGTAACATTGTCAGCATTAACATACAGGAATGCTGTCACACCAATGATGAGGATAAAGAGTAAATACCGATGCAATAATGAAAAACCGTTTCATGTTTATCTTTTGTAGTATAAGATGGTTCACTTTGTATACGAGTCGGAATAACAAAGGAAATAAGACGGCTGCGAAAAGGACAGTCAGCCAGTGAACGGGCTGCAGAACAGCTGAAATAAGGACTGCCGTATACATTGCTATAAATATCCAGTATCCTATGTAGAGAAATGTTCTGCTTTTATCGGATTTACCAAAAATCATTTCTATGACTCTTTTCAAAGCACTCCTCCGATTTCCCCTCCAGGGTGCTGTTCTTCTCAAAACATATTCATCACCGGAAATGATAACACATATATGGTTAAATTTGTATGTTAAGATTGTGCTGATAATGTCTGAAGAAGGAGGATTCAATTGGTTAAAAAGGTATTTCAAGTTCTTATTCTTTTATTCGGATTATCTGCTGCAGTTGCAGGTTTCTCTTACTATATGATTATTATCGGAGATTCCGTAGTGACGGATACGACGGGCGATATGATGGTGATTCAAACGTTGTTATTCATATCGACTTTTTCGTTTATTGTTGGTGTGTATTTAGTTAAAAACGTCGTTGTAAGAATTATAACAGCTGTCGTTTTTTTTTGCAGTCGACGGAATATATATTGATATATTGAGGACTAACTTGCCCGGCTATGAAGATAACAGCATTGATCTTGCTTATGTTCAACTGCAATATGGTTTTGTCTTACATTGCAGTTTGATCCTGGGTTGGGTTTTATTCCTTATTTTTCACCAATGGTGGAAGACAAGAAATGGGGGTGCGTTTAACACTACACAGCGTTAACCTCTTCTCTGTTTCTCATTTTCTGCGTTTGCTTGATACTATTCTTTGCCTTCCAGCGTCACGACGGTCATCTGACTCTGATTCAGAAAACGAATGGGTATGACACTCGTGCCGAGGCCGCTGTCGATGTAGAGCCGGCTGCCGGAGTCGAGCGGGTACGTTCCTTTGTCGTATCGCGGAAAGAAGCCTTCACCGGGAGAAACGAGTCCGCCGATGAAGGGGAACCGGATCTGACCGCCGTGGGTGTGACCGCTTAAAACGAGGTCGGCGCGGGCGCTTTCTTCATTTTCAACGACGAGCGGGGCGTGGGAGAGCAGCACAGTGTAATGCGCGCTGTTCATGCCCTGAAACGCCTGGTCGAGGTTGTGATGGTTCGTGTAATGGTCAGCGATGCCGGCGAGATGGATCACGGCATCATCCACCGCCACCTCGGTATTTGTGTTGTCCAGAATCGTGACACCGTGTTCCCGAAGACCATCGAGAAGGGATTGGGTGCGCGGGTTGTCCCATTCGTGATTGCCGGTGACAAAATAGATCTTCTCTGTCACCCCGGTCAGCTTTTCCATCAGCTCGAGCACCGGCTCCATGCTGGATGTGCTTTCATCGATGAGATCCCCTGTGACGACGATCATGTCCGGATCGGCTTCTTCGGCGGCGTGAAGGAGCGGTTTGTTATTCTCCCCGAACTGTTTGTTATGCAGGTCGCTGATCTGCAGCATGCGGATTGACGCACCTGCGGACAGTTTTTCGGTCGCAAACGTGACGTGTTCAGTCTGGAACACGTTCGTATCGTAATAAGTTTTGCCCGCGATGGCTGCGGAAGCTGTAAGGAGAATAAGAAGCATCCAGCGTTTTTTCGTCATAAGCAGGACCGTCCTTTGTATCCGTGTACTGAATCATCTTGATTCTATGATAGCACGGCCCGGGCTTCTCCGGCAGGTAGGAAAAGAGGTTCTATTTTTCTAAAAGATATGTGCTATAATGTTATTACTTGAATGAGAAGGGGGGGTCAGGATGGAAGAGAAACTGAACCGGATTCTGGAGGAACTTTCTGTGGTAAGAAGGGATATCGGGAGTGTCCGGAGTGACATGTCGACAATGGAAACCGAATTGAAAGAAGAAATCGGAAGTGTCCGAGCGGAATTAAAAGATGATATCGGGGGCGTGCGTACAGAACTGAAAGATGATATCTCAGGAGTACGCACAGAGCTGAAAGGTGATATCACAGGTGTAAGCACAGAACTGAAAGAGGATATTTCCGGGGTGCGTACAGAATTTAAAGATGAAATAGGAAATGTACGTATGGAGCTGATAGAAGTAATAGGCAGTTTCCGCGCGGAATTAAAACATGAAATAACGGAAGTGAAAGAAGGGCAGAAACGCCTGGAAATGAAGTTAATGAGTATTCCGGAAAACTACGAAAATCTTGAGGTTTATATCGACCGTCAGCAGCGCACGTTGGAAAAGTTGTCGGAACGGTCTATCCGCCATGAAGCCGATATCCAGCTTTTAAAAAGTACCCGCTCCTAAGAAAAAACATGTGATCCTTCCCCCAAAAGACGTTTTCCCTCCTCTACCCAACTGTACCCCCATCCCTTTGAGACGCCCACCTCTTTATCACCAGATTCGTAAAGAATTATGTTTCCCACCTTTTTTTCTTGCGCACGAGTGTAGATATATGGATGCCGAGGGTATCGGCGCATTCCTGAAGCGTGGAAGACTGGGACAGCACGCTGAAAATGTAATTTTTTTCAAAATCAGAGACGGCTGTTTTCAGTGACATGGAAGGACCGGCGTGAAACACAGGAGATTCATGTTCAGTGAATGTTTCTGTTTCTGTATGTTGAATGAAGGATGGCAGGTCCTCCACAGTAATAATCGTATTCTCACACATATGGTATGTTCGTTCCACTATATTTTCCACCTCTCTCCCATTTCCCGGCCACGAGTATTCCAGACACTTCTCTAACGCCTCATTGGATATCCGTTTTTCCACCTTGTATTTATTGGACAGCTTTTTTAAATATGAAAAGATCAGGGCTGGAATATCCTCCTGTCTGTCTCGAAGAGGAGGAATAGTAATGGAAAGTACATTCAGTCGGTAGTACAGATCGAGACGGAATGTTTTCTGTTCTACTAACGATTCCAGCTCCGTATTGGTAGCTGTAATGATTCTTACATTCACTTCCCGGGTTTGCGTGGCCCCTAGTCTTCTTATTTTGGAGTCCTGTAATACATTTAATAGTTTTACCTGCAGGGAATAGGGAAGATCTCCTATCTCATCGAGAAACAGCGTCCCATCATCGGCCGTTTCAAAGAGTCCTTCTTTTGACGTCGCAGCTCCGGTGAAGGCTCCTTTTTCGTACCCGAATAATTCCGATTCAAGGAGGTGTTCAGGAATGGCACCGCAGTTTATTTTAATCAGCTGTCCCTTTCTGTTGCTTTTATCATGTATGTAATGGGCTAAAACATCTTTTCCTACCCCGGATTCTCCCAACAGAAGCATAGGGGAGTCATTCTTCGCGAGTTTGGCTGCGGTGGAGATAATCTCCTCCATATGTTTACTTCGGTATACAAAGTTATGACCTTTTTTTGAACTGTTTTGTATCTCTTCCAGTGTCTTTCTAAACTGTATATTAATCTGCCGGGTTTCCTCTAATTCTTTGTGCAGCCGATTAATTTCCGTGATGTCCCGAATATACGAAACAACGAAAAGAATATCATGCTCTTCATCGAATATGGGGGTGGCAGAAACGACTCCTTTTTTTCCGTTATAATAATCGATAATCGTGCTGTGGGGCTGGCGGCTCTGAATGGCGGTCCCGGCACAGGATTCAGGCACAACGTTCATTTGGTGTAATTCCATCGTACTGTAAGCATCCATAAAATCCTTTGGAATGCCTGAGATCTGGAGAAATGCTTCATTGTACAGCATGGTGAAGCCGTTTTTGTCGCAAACATACAGTCCGTCGTTTGACGTGTCAAAAATGCTGGTGAGTAAATCAATTAGTTCTCCCGTTTCCGGCAGGTGGAAGTATGGTGTTTTATACATTACTTTTCCGCCTCCTCCTTTGCCCTTTGATCCTCCGATGCTTAGTTTTCATCATATATGTGCAGTCATGCATATGCAAATGTGATAGTTGACCTCTTTGTGGGTGATATGTGCGCTTTTTATTTTTGGCATGATAGTTGCAATAGAAGGCTGGGAAAAAGGAGTGATTTTTCCATGGGTCGTTTAGAGAATAAGACAGCACTTATCACAGGCGGAAGCGGCGGTATCGGAAAAAAGACCGCGGAACTGTTTTTAAAAGAAGAAGCCAATGTCTGTCTTGTGGATCTTGATGAAAGCGCGCTGCAGGAGGCAAAAGAAGAGTTGAGAAGATGGGGGGATGTCCTGACCGTCACCGCCGACGTAACGGTGGAATCCCAGGTGCAGGAGTATGTTCAAAAGACACTGGACGCTTTCGGTACCATCGATGTGTTTGTCAATAACGCAGGAATAGAAGGCAGAGTAGCGCCGATCACAGAACAGGCTGTTGAAGACCTGGATAAGGTGCTGGGTGTAAACGTGCGCGGTATGTTTCTCGGATTAAAACACGTTCTGCCTGTGATGACCGAAAAAGAAAGCGGCAGCATCATTAATATGTCCTCGGTATCCGGTTTGGAGGGAGTCCCCGGCCTTGCCCCCTATGTGGCTTCCAAACACGGCGTCGTCGGACTCACCAAAGTCGCAGCCCTCGAAGCAGCTTCCTCCAGCGTACGTGTCAATTCCGTTCACCCATCTCCTGTGAACACACGTATGATGCGTTCGCTGGAAAAAGGCTACAATCCAGAGGATGCCGAGGCTGCCAGGGAAAAACGGACACAGGCTATTCCACTCGCCCGCTACGGTGAAAGCGAAGATATTGCCAATCTTGTGCTGTTTCTCGCAAGGGAGGAAAGCAGCTTCATCACTGGCAGCCAGTACCGTATCGACGGCGGAATGGGAGCAGGTTAATTTGTAAGATCTAGAAAGCGAAGCAGGAATACAAACCCTTTTGCCTTGAAGGTGCCTGTTGTATACCGGGCACTTTTTTTGAGCAGAGCTGCCTGATAAAAGATCTTTACAAATTAACTACCATTGTAGTAAAATTCAAATTAATCTAATACACTACTGAGGTAGTAAATGAGGGATGACATGTGGAAGATATCATTGAAACGCTGAAAAAATTCGGTTTGACGGAATATGAGGCTAAGATATACGTCTCTTTACTAAGCAACCAGCTTTCCAATGGGAATACTATTGCCAAATTGTCAGGAGTACCGGCGCCGAAAGTATACGGCGTGCTCCAGAAAATGAAAGAAAAAGGCCTGGTATTTACGGTTTCCGGAGGCAGCAACAGCAAGCAGGTCCGGTACAGTCCGCTGCCGTATAAGGAACTACTGAAAACAAAAAAGGACTCCTTTATGGATAACCTGGAATTTCTCGATGATTCGCTGGCGGAAGTTGCATCCAACAGTGATGTGCACTGGTCCGAGTTATTTATCGTCGAAGGGTATTCGCCTTCCATCGAAGTCGTCAAAACGGCTATGCTGGAAAGTGAATCAAAAGTGATCGTCAGCTGCTGGAAAAGAGAGTTCGATGAGCTGAAGGAAACCCTGTTTCAGCTCCATGAACAGGGGCGCAAAATTGTCACCCTCATCTTTGATGATAATCAGGAGGAGCTTCCCTGGGACAGTTTCACCCACAGTAAGGAACCGTTGGCACTGGAGCGGCATCAGGGGGAATTTGCGGTGGTGGTTGATGATAAAAAGGCCATTCTCCTGCAGTCGCTCGATGAGTCACCTCATTCTGTCGTATCGAGTCATCCTGTCATGGTATCCACGACGCGGAATTACATCCGTCACGACATTTATGTGAACCGAATCATCCATGATCTGAAGGATACCGTCACGGAATACTACGGCAGCAGCCTGGAAGATCTGATTAACGATTTTTAATCTGAAATGTCTTACCGGGCTTGAATAAAGCTGTTTTTTGACAGCGTTTTCAGTAAAACAAACACAAGATAGGTGGGAATGTATGAGAATAGCAGTGGTAGGCGCGGGGTCGCTGGGGACCATTATCGGCGCATTGATACAGGAAGGAGGGTACCAGGTTGATTTAATCGATGTGAACCAGGAAAATGTCGATGCTCTGAACCGGCACGGAGCGATGCTGACGGGGTGCGTGGATAAAACGATTCCTGTGACTGCCGTTCATCCGGATGAGCTGGAGGGGGTGTATGATCTTGTGCTGTTACTGACAAAGCAGGTGTATACAAAAGAGTCTTTAACATCTATGCTCCCCTTTCTCCATTCTGACAGTATCGTCTGTACCCTTCAAAACGGGGTGCCCGAAGAACAGGTGGCCGACATTGCCGGGAGTGGCAGAACGATAGGCGGTGCGGTCGGTTTCGGCGCCACCTGGGCGGGTCCCGGAGTATCGGAGTTGACGACGGAGCCGGACGTTGTAAAAAAATACGCGTTTGAAATCGGCGAATTACATGGTAAAAGGAGCAGCCGGATCCAGGAAGTGCAGCGTGTGTTGGAAACGATCGGAAACTGCGACATTTCGACCAATATTCAGGGGGTGAGATGGTCCAAATTATTAATGAATACGACGTTCAGTGGCATGTCCGCAGCGCTTGATTGTACGTTCGGCGACATCCTTCACGACGAGGTTGGGATGATGTGTGTGGCAAACATTGCCGATGAAACGGTCAGAGTCGCGCGGGCCCGGCAGGTAAAGCTGGAAAAAATGCAGGGGAAAGATTTTGAAATGCTGGAGTTGAAAAGAGGAGAGCAGCCGGCGGATAAGATGGACATTTATGAGGCCGTCTGGGGTCCGCATGCCAATCTTCGTTCGAGCATGCTGCAGGACCTGAAAAAAGGAAAAAAATCAGAAATTGATTACATTAATGGTTATGTCGTAAAAAAAGGCCGGGAATCCGGGGTGCCCACCCCGTTTAATGAGCTCGTCTGCCGGCTCGTCCGGGAAGCGGAGAAAACCGGGAATGCACCGGATTTCCACGAGAATATGGCCGTATTTCGTGAGTTTGCAGGCAAATATGTAAGCGCATCCAATTAATTCAATAAAGGGGGTGAAAGGATGTTTATACCATTATTGATCTGGGTGATTATCATTATTTTCTCGCTGGTTCTCGGCACTTATTTATGCTGGAGGATCGAAAAACACGGCGTGAAACGGTGGGGAGCGACAGGAAGTTTATTTAAATATGAACCAGAAAGGGAGGATGGAAGGAGATGGCATACTTAATCGTTCTTGGCTTCTACATTGCCTTTGTCATATGGGCCTCGATACAGAGTCTGAAGCAGGCTGAATCGATGTCGGATTTTACCACCGGCGGCCACCGGATGGGTCTTTTGCTCGGGATAGGAACGACCACGGCAACCTGGGTCAGTGTGGCGTCTGTCATGGGAGTTCCCGGTTACCTGTACAGTAACGGAGTATCCGCCATTATCGGGTGGGTGGCCGGCTGGTTTCTGGCAACCGGGCTGATCCCTGTTGTGGCGTACAAAATACGAAGGCCGAAAACACCGGCACGGACATTTCCGGAATATATTCATATGAGATTTGAACCATTCAGAAAGGTGAGCCACTTACGGAGTATCGTGGGAATTTTCATGTTTATCGGGTACTTTCTCTTTGTTCATCTTCAGGTGGCCGGGTTCGGCATTGTGTTTTCCACCATTACCGGCATCGATTATAAATACGCGATATTTGCCTTTTTGATCTTCCTGTTGTTCACGAGTATCGGAGGATTTTGGTCAGTGGCTGCCACCGATACATTAAATACGGTATTAATTGTGACAGGTGTCATTTTAGGAGGAGGCTCGGTTCTCGCTGCGACCGGGGGCTGGGAAAATATCATGAGTGCGATTTCGGAAACGACCAGCCCGGTAAATGCCGGTGGAGAGAGTATTCCGGAAGGATCGATGGTATCACCGGTGGGGACATTCGGGATGGGTGCATTATTTGCCATATTTATGTCCAACGCTGTTGGTTCCATCGTGTCACCGCACTGGGTGACCAGAATGCTGGCGCCTAAAAACGTAAAAGTGGCCGTTCTGCAGATTATGGGATCCATCCTCGTATTAATCGCGATCTTTGTCCCTTTGATAATTATGGGGTTAGGGGCAAAGGCATTAATTCCGAGTTTACCTGCAGACCAGACCACTGACTACATTATACCAGTTATTGTACAGCAGTATACACCTCCAATTGTCGGAGCTTTCACATTGGTGGCGTTATGCGCGGCCGCTGTGTCGTCGGCGAATTCCATGCTCCTGCACTGTGCGACGTCCGTTTATTACGACGTGTACTTGAACATTTTCTCCAAAAAAACGGTCAAAGAAAAGAAGTTTAATATCAACCTGCGGATCAGCATGTTTGTCATTGCGGTATTTGCCGTTATCAGCGCGATTGAACCGCCCTGGTTTCTGGCGATGGGATACACCTATGTATACGGCGGGTTCGGCGCGGTATTTTTCGCCGTCGTTATCCTGGGGCTGTACTGGAAGCGGATGAACCGTGCGGGAGCTTACGTTTCCATGCTTATCGGCTTTTTTGCCTACATGATCGCTCAAATTGCCGGTTCCACCAACCCTTTACTGCTCGCGTTAATCGCTTCCCTGGCAGGGGTGGTCATAGCCGTGTTTCTTACGAAAAAACCACCGAAGGAAGCCTATGAGCCTTACTTCCATGCAGATGTCAGCTCATCCACGCAGCAAACCGTAAATGATGTCCAGAAAAGTGAATTGATAAAAGCAGAAGAACCGGATCAGGCAAAAGTAGAATAAATGTTTCGAATGTGTAGAAAGAAAGAGGAGGATGCATCATGGAAAAACTAATCATCACTGTAGCCACAACCGGAGCCGTAACAACAAAAGAGAACTCGCCGAATCTTCCGATCACCCCCGCAGAAATTGCTGATGATGTCTATGAGGCGTATAAAGCCGGGGCGTCCATCGCCCATATTCACGTCAGGGACGACGAAGGAAATCCTACGATGGATATTGAAAAATTCCGGGAGACGGTGGATCGGATTCAGGCCAAATGTGATATCGTTATTAATCTCACTTCTTCTGGCGGCCTGTATTTAAAAGAAGAAGACCGGCTGAGAGTATGTGAACTCCGGCCTGAATTGGCATCCCTGGACGCGGGCACCATCAACTTTGGAAATGCCGTTTTTGAGAATTCCCCGCCTTTTCTGGAAAAGCTTTCAACCAATATGCAGAAATACAGGGTGAAACCGGAGATTGAAGTGTTTGATACCGGAATGATCAACAATGCATTAATGCTGGCCAAAAAGGGCCTCATTGAGCCGCCGTTTCATTTCCAGTTTGTGCTGGGGGTACCGGGCGGTATGACGGCCGCGCCTGATAATCTGTTGTATTTAAAAAACAGTATTCCAAGTGATTCGACCTGGTCGGTGATCGGGATCGGAAAGCACCAGCTGGCAATGAATATGATGGGCATCGTCATGGGCGGCCATGTTCGTGTTGGAATGGAAGATAACGTGTATTACCGGAAAGGCGAACTGGCCGAAAGCAACGCCCAGTTTGTAGAGCGGATCGTCCGTTTAGCCCGGGAATACGACCGGGAGATTGCCACACCGGATGAAGCAAGAGAGATTCTCAGCCTTCAGGGCGTGCGCGGATGATGTTTTCAATCTTAGGAGGAAGAAGCAGAGGAGTTGACATATGAACAGACTGAAAGGAAAGACGGCTGTTATTACAGGAGCCGCCAGCGGCATGGGGGAAGCAATGGCAGCGTTATTTGCCGAAGAAGGGGCGGTCGTGGTGGCTGCCGATATTCAGCTGAATGTGCTCCAGAACAAAGTGAAGCAGATGAAAGGAAACGACGGGCGGGTCATAGCGGTATCTCTGGATGTCACGTCTGAACAAAGCTGGGAGGACGTTGTCCATCAAACGATGGAACACTTCGGCCAAATAGACATCCTTGTGAATAATGCGGGGATCACGAGCAAAAACCGCGAAGTTCACCATGTTACGCTGGAAGAATGGGAAACCGTGATGAACGTCAATGCCACAGGAGTTTATCTCGGCATGCGGTATGTCGTGAACAGTATGCTCGAAAACGGGAATCCCGGCTCCATTGTGAACGTTTCTTCGATCGCCGGGCTGGTCGGGTCCAGCAGTTCCACGGTCTATACGGCTGCAAAAGGAGCGGTACGCTCACTGACGAAAAATGCCGCGTGGACGTATGCAGAAAACAGAATCAGAGTGAACTCGATCCATCCCGGTTTTGTGGAAACACCAATGATAGAAGGTCTTCTGGAAAACGAGGAGCTTCACTCCATGATTCATGAGAAGACCCCGCTTCCCTATTTAGGAGAACCGAAAGATATAGCGTACGGCGCGTTGTATCTGGCTTCGGATGAGTCAAAATTTATGACGGGATCGGAGCTGGTGATCGACGGGGGATATGTAGCCGGTTAGAAGAGGGGCTGTCTCAAGAATGGGCCAGCCTTTATACGATGAGGATGCCGCATCGAGTTACTTTCTCATCTGACGAAGGTCCTCTCTCGGTGGAAGACCGAACATTCGGGAGTATTCCCGGCTGAACTGCGACTGGCTTTCATAGCCCACCAGAAAGGCGGTTTCCGTGATATCAGAGCCATCCGCCGCCAGTCTCCTTCTTGCTTCCTGCAGCCTTAACTGTTTCTGAAACTGAATCGGGCTCATCGCTGTGACCTCTTTAAAATGCCGGTGAAACGACGCCGGACTCATGTTTGCCTGCTCTGCAAGCTCCTCGATGTGAAATGAATGGTCATAATGATGGATGATATGATCGATTACATCCCGGATGCGGCTGCCTTTGCTCCCTTCCACAGCCATCTGTTCCAGCGCCGCCCCCAGCGGTCCCTGTACAATCCGGTAAAGAAGTTCTTTTTTGTACAGCGGCGCGAGCATCTGAACTTGTTCCGGATGGTCCAGAAGCCGTGTGAGGCGGGTGATGGAATCCAGTATAGCGGGGTCCATTCTGCTGACATACATCGCGCGTTTCGGATTTTTCTTCTGTCCTGCCTGAATCTCTGCCTCACTTAATACGTCCAGAATCTGTTCCGGGGTGAATTCAAGCTTGACCGCCAGATAAGGCCGGGTGGGAGAAGCCTGAACCACTTGTCCGGTCACCGGCAGGTCCACCGATGACACAATATAGTGGGAGGAGCCGTACGTGAAGCGTTCTTCTCCTAAAAATACCTCTTTTTCCCCCTGGACGATAATACAGAAGGACGTTTCATTTACTCTTGGGATGGGTTCGGTCTTCATGGATTCGCGGATGACAGATAAGGAAGGAACCGAGGTCGAATGAACGCCGTCATGATTGGAATGGTGTTGGATGAGAGAAGCAAGTTCATGCTGCTGATTATGCATCGTTTCATTCATGTCGGATCCCTCCGGTTTTATAGTAGTCATATTTTATAGTAAAGTCACCATTTCTGTAAACGTATTTGATAGGATCAGGCAAAAACTTGATAGGAATCAGATAACAATCATGCTTTTCATCTTTCACACTATAATTACGCACATGTAATAAAGATGAAGGAGCGGGTAAAGCATGATTGAAAAACAATACCGTGTTGTATCGAGTACTGGAATGGCTCGCCCGGCAGGTGTGCTGGTCAGTGTGTCGAACGAATATGCATCCAGCTTGATTCTTGAATATGAAGGGCGTTCGATTGAAATCAATGCTTCTCCCGAGTCCATGATGGAAGTGATGTCCATGGGAATCAAACCTTCTTCCCGTTTTCAACTCCGAGTGGAAGGAGCCGATGAGCAGAAGGCTTTTCAATCGATAGAAGAATATTTCAGCAGAATGAATATCGTTCATTAATTTTATGAATCAGAACATGAACAGGTTTTGGTTTTTTGGTCGAAAGGTAGTTACTTAATCAGCTTAAAATGTTTAAAAATAGATTCAACGGAACGGATCGATAGATAAATCTGCGCCGAGTCTTCCTTTTTGATAAAATAGAAGGAAAACAGATGACAGGGCGGGATCGGTATGGATGACAAACATCTTCATGAAATGAAGAACGCTTTGGCACAGATTCAGATAGATATCGAGGACGCGGAAAAGAAAAAAAGGCAGAAGATATGGAAGCAGGCGGCGGTTTATCCTTGTTCGCTGCATGACGCACTTCAGGGGATGACGAAACAGCAGATGGATGATATCCGTTCGGAACTGCAGTTGAAAAATATCAGCGGATTGAAGAAAGCGGAACTGGTTGAGGCACTGGCCGACCGTATTCCACATGCGCTTTTGGAGCAGCTCAAGCTGATGGGCAGAAAGCAGTATGAGCGGCTGCAGATTCTTGACCGGAACGGTGTAATGGAGGCCGGGGGGATCTCTTTTTCCGCCATTTCAGCTCTCTTGAAAAGAGGGTTAGCGTTTCCGGCGCTTAAGGACGGGAAGCCGGTGCTGATCATGCCGGACGAGATTCGGGCGGTGTTTAGAGAGCATGATACAGAGGCACTGCAGAAACAGGTGGGTCTGAATGATGAGATCATCCACCATGCTTTTTTATTATGGTGTACTGCATTTATTCGATGTGCCGGAAGCGGTGAATGCGTATCTGGATGAGGACGAGCAGATGGGGGATTATGAGTACTTCAAACTCATCTGGAAAGCAGTGAATGAGGACAATATGCTGGTACTCACCGGTGAGATTCTGGCTGACATTGAGGTGTCTGATCCCTATGGATTAAAGGACGAACACGAGGTGCGCACAGAGCTTCCGTATTATCCGTTCAGCAAACAGCAGCTGCTGCAGGCCGGGATCGAGGGCGAAAACACATTAACACCCACGGCTGCGGATTTCCAGGACTTTTTAAAAGAGCATTATGAGCTTGACATCATGGAAGTCGATGACATTACTCAACATATGGAGATGATGATCAACGATGACATACCGATGGAGGAACTGATAGAACAGTTTCAGCAATGGTGTGAAATCCCCTCGGATGACGTTCGGAAAGTTGTCGGTGATCAGCTCGTCCATCTCAGCAATAACACCCGCCAGTGGGTGCTGAAAGGACATACGCCGAACGAAGTGATGGAGCGGGAGCGCGGCAGTAATGTTATCCCGTTTCCAGGCGGTAAGCGGATTGGACGGAATGAACGGTGCCCATGCGGAAGTGGAAAAAAATACAAAAAGTGTTGTGGCCGGTAGTTTTCCCGGGAAATAAGGAGGCAGCAACGATGCATTTGTTCGATATCGAAGACGTGATCGATGAGGACATGTTTTCCCGCGGCATGATGTATATCGCCGAGGATGAGGTGACAAAAATCCAGGAGCCTTACACGAATCATTTTGTGGTAGAAATAGCCGGGACTGTAAGCGTGGATGTTGTGTTGGACGAGGCACTAGAGGTGGTGCGCACGTTCTGCGACTGCCTGGAAAACACCGGGTACTGCGAACATACCGCCGCGGCGCTGATGGCGCTCGGGGAGGAGAAAGAAGACGAGGAGCCGGTACCGGATTTGGCTGGACCGGATATGGAGACGGCGCTCGCGTCTCTCGATCAGAACGATTTGATGAATCTGGTGCGGGAGGCCGCCTCCGAAAACCCGGAGATCAAAAACCGGGTGTTCACCCTTTTTCACCAAACAAAAGATCCCGCCGCATCAGCCCGGAAACGTGTACAAGGCCATATGGAACCGCAGAAAAAAGACGGGGTCATCGCGCTGCAGGATGTGCAGCAGGCGCTGGAAGGAGCGCATCAAGTGCTTGAAAACGTGGAGGAACATGTGGCAGAGGGACGACCGGAAGAAGCGGTGCAGCAGGCATTGGTCGTACTTGCTGAAGTCATCGATGTCCTCGACAGCATCGATGAAACAGCCGCAGAACCGGCAGTCGTTATCGAGAACAGCCTCGAACTTCTGAAACAGGCTGCGGCCGCCGGCTCCATCATGCTGGCTGAAGACGCGCAGCAGCGGATATATGATGCTGTCACCAGCGAAGCCGGACATCTGCGCTATGAAGGAAAAGACACCTGGCACGCCGCGCTGCTTGAGACACGCATTTACGTGAGTGATGAGTCATAAAACGGGAGAATCGATAGAGAAACCTTCCGGATCGATAGAGAAAACTGCAGAATCGATGCAGAAATTTCTGTTTCCCGTTTGAATCGAGAGATAAATAACCGGATCGATGCAGAAACGGCGGGAATCGATAGATAAATGCAACCGGTTGATAAACAAACAGGGAGAAGGGAAGCAGAAACGCAGGGATATTGTTTTCGTTCATGCCTTTTCCCAACCGAATCGAAAATAGGTTACATTGATGCATAAATTTAGAGAATCAATAAAAAAAACGCTGCATCAAACGGCAGCGGTTTCTATTTACGCTTTATTTGTCTTTTAACCGAAGAATTTCTTCAGTGGGGAGTCCTGTGATTTCAGCGATCAATCAATATCCATGTCTTTTTTCAGCATGGCCGACGCCGTTTCGATTTTGTTTATTTCTTTTCCCTGCTTTTTTCCTTGTTCCAACCCTTTATCCAGCCCTTCTTTTTCATAGGACACCATAATCTCCATTATTTTGTCTCCTTCCGGCTTTTCCATCGTTTTCACCTCTTCTTTTAGTAATTTTTCCTCGGACGAAGTTAGTTTTAAATAAGTTTCATAAAAAAACAGGCAAATGTGTAAAACAGGCTGGGGAGGACCGTTCGGCGCCCTCACCGAATGTGGCATTTACAGTCGAAATCCGTTTATTCAAATTGCTATGCTGTTCTCATTATACCCCATTATCAAAAGTCATGCAGCGGTCAGTGGCTTATAGAAGTGATAGAGAACGGATCGGTTTCCATATTTCAAAATCTGCATAAGAATTTTCTTGTTTTGAAACTTTTGCCCCGCTGAAATTTCTCTAATTGGTGAAAGGGGGGAGAGAAGAGATGAATCTTGATATAGGATTGGTTCAACAAGCCATGAATGGAGAGGAAGAAGCTTTTGAAAGTCTGCTTCAATCCGAAAGTGAAAAACTGTATTTTATTGCAATGTCTTATGTACAAAACAAGGATGATGCCCTCGATGCTATTCAAGAGGCAACATGCCAGGCATTTTTGTCTATTCATCAGTTGAAAAAACCTGAGTTCTTTTCTACGTGGCTCGTGAGGATTCTTATCCGGGAATGCTATAAAATTTTAAAGAAAGCGCAGAAAACACTTCCCTTTGAGGAAGAAAAGTTTGAAGAGAGGATGGCTGACTCCTTTAAGGGAACAACCAGGCGGGAAGCACGCCTTGCCGAAGCGGTGGATAAGCTCGAACATTCCCAGCAAACGGCAATTTTACTGTTTTATTACCATGACCTCCCGATCAAACAAATTGCAGAAGTGATGGAGAAACCGGAGGGAACGGTGAAAACGTACTTACGCAGAGGGAAGGACAGGCTGAAAAAACAAATAGAAAGGGGAGAATGCAGAAATGAAGAATGGGCCTGATAAGCATAATGAAATGGACTTTCCTAAAGAGGAAGTATTTGCAGCTATTTCTAAAGGAATGCAGGAAGGAAAAAGCAGAAAGGAAAACAAGCAGAACACAACTATAGAGAAGCCTCCCATGTCGAAAACGGTGAAGGGTAAAATACTGTACATGGCGGGCGCAGCAGCTGTTTTTATTACTTTATTTATGGGAACTGCATATTTTTCCCCGGCGTTTGCGAGTGCCGTTTCAAATATCCCGTTTGTCGGTTCTATCTTTAGTGATAACGGGAGAACAGGCTTGGAACAGGCCAGCGAGAAGGAGTTAACAAATGCGATTGGTGAAACCCAGACCATTGATGGGACAACTATTACAATTAAGGAAGTATTGTATGATAACTCACGATTGACGATTAGTTATTTTCTAGAGTCCGAGGATGCTATTGGGGAACACTACTTTTCAGGAGATTCTTTCCGATATAAAATAAACGGAGAATTTCCGGACGGCAGTTCCGGCGGTCACCAGGCCACAACTCTTTCACCAACCTCACGAACAGGGATAATGGAGTTTAATATAGGAAATGAAGCTCCTGATCAATTTAACTTTGAGCTATTCATGGAAGCAGATAATGGGAAAGAATGGGAATTTTCTTTTCCTGTAGAAACGATAGAAGGCTTAAAGACATTCGCGGTCAATCATAACCAAACAACGGGAAACATTGATTTACATGTTTCCGATATGTCGATCAGTCCATCTGGTATCAGTTTGAATTATAAAACAGTTTCACCGGCACCCGAAAGTGGTCGAATCGGACGCATCCCGGCACAGTACCTTGAATTTCGTATAACTGATAGGAATGGAGAAGAAGTCACCTCGTATTCGGGCGGAAGCTCAGGAACAAAGAAAAATGGCAACATTTATTCAACAGGTAATAAGTTATTTGATCCCATTGGAGAAAATGTTCAACAATTAACGATAACACCCTACCTTAAGTTACCGAGTGATGGAGGAGGGGTAAAAATGGAGCAATCTGGAAGTAAAACTACGTTAAATGGAGATATCAGCGAACTTAAAAATGTAGAGTTTGCCCCGTTCACGGTGGAAGTACCTTAGAAGATCGCACCCTGATTGTTGCTCTAACAATTGGGGTGCGTGTTGTATATATTACGGGGAAAAATTGTATGGAGGCGTCGAAATGAACGGGAACTAAGGGCAATTGTTACTTGAAAAAAGACGCTGTGCAAGACAACGGCTTTCCATGCTTCATTTTTATTTGTCTTTTAACCGAAGAATTTCTTCGGTGGGGAGTCCTGTGATTTCAGCGATCAAATCAATATCCATGTCTTTTTTCAGCATGGCCGACGCCGTTTCCATTTGTTTTATTTCTTTCCCCTGCTCTATCCCCTCTTTCTTTCCTTTTTCTTTTCCCTCTTTTTTTCCCTGCTTCCAGCCTTTCTCCATCCCCTTTTTCTCATAAGAGACCATGATTTCCATCACTTTGTCGCTTTCCTGCTTTTCCATCGCTTTCACCTCTTCCCTTAATGTTTCTTCCTCGGACGGGGTCAGGGTTAAATAAGTCTCAAAAAAACCGGTCAACAACGTAAATTTTGCACGATCTATATTCATACGGACCATCATACGCAGAAATTCTTTCTTAACCTGTACTCTCTCTTTTTCATTATACCCCATTTTGGAAAGCAATGCGCGTTGGAGAATGCAGGTCCCCCCTGTTCGGGAAAGCAAGCACCATTTCCTTGCTGCCATCGAAGCGTTATGTGGGAGAATCAATCGAGAAATCATGAGAATCGATAGATAAAACCGCAGCATCGATGCAGAAATCTTCATTTTCTGCTTGAATCGATAGAGAAATGCACCAATCAATCGAGAAATCACGAGAATTGATAGAGAAGCCTACCTTCTTTACCAAAAAAAAGAAAGGAGCCGGCGCCCCTTTCTTCCTTATTGATACACTTCGGTCATCCATTCGACGATTCCTTTACCCTGTTCCATGCGGAGATCCTCGACGTTGTGGTGGCCGATGATATCTCCGTCCTTGATCGCGATGACGTCATCGAGAATGCCTTCGATTTCCTTTATTTCGTGGGTCGTGATAAGCACGACCTGGTTTTCGATGTCGATAAAGGAAATCAGGCTTTTCACGATGGAATCGCGCACCATCGGGTCGAGCCCGGAGAGCGGTTCATCCATAAGAAGTACCGGTACGTTTCTCGATAGTGTGAGCACGATTTTCAGGCGGCCGCGGTTTCCTTTGGAGAGCGTTTTGACTTTGCTCGTGCGCTCCAGGTTCATGAACGAAAGCATTTCATCGGCTTTTTTCGTGTCAAAGTCCGGAAACTGCGAGGCGTGAAAATCAATCATGCCGCCGACCGTGAAAAAGGGGTAATAGTCGTCAAGTTCGGACAGGTAGGCGACCCGGTCCGCGATCCGGCGCGTGGCTTTTTTTCCATCGACGTTGACGTGCCCTCTTGTCGGATGGTTCAGCCCGGCAATCAGTTTCAGTGTCGTCGATTTTCCGCTTCCGTTTTCTCCGACAAGTCCGATGATTTTACCTGGTTCCAGCGTCAGGTCTACTGCGTCGAGCGCTTTTTTTCCGTGGTATCGTTTGGTTACTCCCTGCAATTCAATCATGATTCGTTCTCCCCCTCTAAAAACTGCTGGATTCCGTGTTGAATCTCCTGCGGTTCATAGCCCATATCCTCCATCACGCGGACGAAGGAGGCTATTTCTTCTCTTTTCAGACGCTCCCGCATTGACTGGAGGATGTCCGGATCCTCCGTCACAAACGTTCCCTGTCCTCTCCGACTTTCCACGATTTCTGATCCCTCCAGTATTTGATACGTCCGCTGTACCGTGTTTGGATTGACATTCGACTGTATGCCCATCTCACGGACCGACGGCAGTTTCTCGCCCGGTTGTAATTCACCGCGTAGAATCTGACGATTGATCCGGTCCGCGAGCTGCATGTAAATCGGCGTATTCGATTCGAATTCCTGACTCATGGGCTACACCTCAACTTTTCGATCCAGTATCCAGACCGACAACAGAAACAGCCCGATCGTGAAAAGTACATTAAACAGATAGGCTCCGGCATACACATCCGGTATTTCGGCGTACTGCTGGAGCTGTTGATCAAGCCAGAACAACACTCCGGTCACATCAATTTCTCCCCACTGCGTAATCATGGCGTAGAATGATGATTCGGTAAACCAGCCGAAAACGGTAAGAAGCACGATAGCGGTAACCACTGTCAAACATACACTCAGAATGGTTGACATGGAATTTTTCATCAGCAGAAAAATCATCCAGAAAAAGATAATGCCTACACTCATGCTGATCGAAAGAAGCAGGATATGAATGCTGATAATCATGACCATACTAAACCAGAAATCCCACCCTGCCTGCGTCACCTCCGCCTGGGACTGAGGTGCGGTGATAAGAATTACCAGCAGGAGAAGGTCCATCGTGATGAACTGATAGATGACGCCGGACGTTAACTTTGCAAGCAACAGCCGCAGCCCGGATCCCGGGTGGTGCAGCCATAGATGCAGCCGCTTCGTATCCGACGTAAAACTGACAATAAAATAGAAGCTGAGATACAACGTCATTCCGATCAACGCTGATGTACTGAAAATGAGCAGCGTTTCGATGAAATAACCATGGCGTTCCCCAATGAATGCTGTGACACCCCCAATGAATAAAAGGGCTCCCAGCACAATCCAGAATGCAGGTACTCCAATCCGGCACTCTTTTCTCAATAAACTCCTCCAAGCCTGCATGTTTCTTCTCTCCTTTTCCCTTGTATTAGTGTACTAGTTAAATAGTACACTAAGACGTAAATACAGTCAATACATGCAGATACTATTTTTTGGATAGGAAATGGAAGGGTGGGAAACAAGGATTGATTTGGAGGGAAGGAGAGCGGCTTACAGAGGGTTCCGGTTTTGCACCCGGCTCACTCCGTAAGCCGCCATAAAGATGAGAAAGATTAATACAAAAGAATACAGATAATTCCAGTTAATAAGCTGATAAATGCCCATGGCACTCAACACCGGCAGTCCGGCAAAAGCGATTAGCGCGGACAGGACAAGACCTTTCACGATAATGGATACCGTGGGAAAGAGTTGTATCGCAAATATGACGAGAACCGGGATAAACAGAAAATCCCAAGGAATATAATTTGGAATCAGAGGAATGACATCGTAGTGGTAATCAAACAGCCCGAGAAAATGCCCCGCCGTATCGAGCGTGGCGGCACAGATGGCCGTCGTGAATCCCGCCAGCAGCAGTTCCATCCTGTCTGAACGGTCATGAAACCACCACCATGCAGCGATGGAGAGAATGGAAACGATGACACCGAACCACCAGTGCCAGTCCAGAAAGACAAACTCGTTCCACAGATCCAGTTTATATTCCTGTATCTTCACCAGCTGCTGATTTATTTCCCTTGATAATTCCGGGTACTGCTTCAATGTTATCCCTGCTTCCTCATTCAAATGGTCTAACACTTAGCATGAGCCTGGATCAGGTATTTATGCACCGGTATTCTATTCCGCTGGTGCCTCCTTTAGTTGTGACAGGCAGCAAATTCCATGTATAATGTACGAAACAACGCAGATCATTGCAATGAATGAGGAGTGTGACATATGACTCGCATTGTTAAATCGGAGTCTCTCCATATGCAGACGTACCATATTATGAAAAACTCGATTCTGGAGGGAGAGTACAAACCGGATGAGCGGTTGGTAGAAGCTAAAATCGCAGAGAATATCGGGGTGAGCCGGGGAACCGTCAGGGAAGCGATACGTATGCTCGTGCAGGATGGACTTCTTATCTACAATGAAGGACAGGTGCGTGTATATAATCCTGCTGTCGAGGATATTGTTGAAATTTTTCAATGCCGTGAAAGCCTGGAGGAACTGGCTGTACGTCTTGCTGTGAAAAATATTTCAACGGAAGAACTGAACGGTCTTGATGAAAATATTCAAAAAGTGAAAGAAAAAGTAAACCATAACTCGAATGCTGAATTGGGCGAACTGGATCAGGAATTTCATAATACAGTGATTGCTTCCTCTAAAAATAAGCAGTTAATCGAATTAATGGATACCATAAAAACAAAGATCATGTATATGCGTAACACGATGACGGGCAACGATTACCTTCCGCCTTTTATCAATGATCATGAACGCATTTACAATGCATTATGGAACAGAAATGAAGAAGAAGCAGTGGATGAAATGAGAGCCCATATTAATAGAGGTTTGGACGGGGTTTTGTCCCATATCAATAATAAATTATCTTGACCTGAAAAAAGAGGTTAAGATTTTTTATGACTCTTTTTAGTTAACAGTTAACAGTTGACTGAAAACGCGGCAGGTGATACTCTATAATCAAATTACAGAAAGGATGGATAAAATGAAGGCTGAATTAAGTTATCCGGAACCACCGACATTCAAGACCTATGAAGAAGAGAGAAGACATTGCAAAGAACGGCTGGCTTCTGCATTCCGATTATTCTCAAAATTCGGATTTGATAATGGGCTGGCAGGTCATATTACCGTTCGGGATCCGGAGGAGCCGGAACTATTCTGGGTCAATAAATTTGGAATGCATTTCAGTCAAATCTCTGTATCCGACCTGGTGCTTGTTAATGAACAGGGAGACGTTATAGAGGGAAACGGGATTGTGAACGGAGCAGCTCTTGTTATTCATTCCCAAATTCATCAGGCACGCCCGGATGTGAATGCGGTTGCACATACACATTCTACTTACGGCATGGCGTGGGCTTCGCTGGCACGAAAGCTGGACCCGATATCCCAGGATGCATGCGCATTTTATGAGGATCACGATGTATTCGGCAAATACAACGGAGTCGTATTGGATTATAATGAAGGGGAGCAGCTTTCTCACACACTCGGGGATAAAAAAGGATTGATTCTCGCTAATCACGGCCTGCTTACCGTTGGAAAATCAGTAGATGAAACAGCGTGGTGGTTTATTTCAATGGAACGGTGCTGCCAGGCACAAATCATGGCGGAGTCGGTGGGAACCCCGCAGTTGATAGATGAAGCAACAGCGAAAGATACCTGCGAAAAGGTAGGCTCCTCCCAAAACGGATGGTACTGTTATCAGCCTTTATGGGATCGTATTAAGCGGGAGCAGCCTGATTTGCTCGATTAAGTCATTTTTTGAAAACGGATACAATGGAGGGGGAGCCTATGTTTAAATCCGGTAACGAAAGACAAAAGCAGATATATGACCATATGTTTCAACGGGAGACCAAGAGATATCCGGTATCGTATGAAGAATGGGAAAAAGAAGCCCGACTTACATTGGAAGATGGGCCGTTTGATTATGTAGCGGGGGGAGCAGGTACTGAACAAACGGTACATGCCAACTGTAGATCTTTTGAAAAATGGCACATTGTACCGAAAATGCTCCGTGATGTATCAAACCGGGATATCAGTGTATCCTTATTTAACGAGACACTTCAAGTCCCTTTTCTGCTCGCTCCTATCGGGGTTCAATCGATTTTACATCCAGAAGGGGATACAGCGACAGCCAAAGCTGCGTCCAGGTTGAATGTTCCTTTTGTTACAAGCACTTTATCCTCCAATTCGATGGAGGCTGTAGCAGCTGTCTCAGAGAATTCACCTAAATGGTTTCAGTTGTACTGGAATGAAGATCATGATATAAATGTCAGCCTGGTGAAAAGAGCAGAAAAAGCGGGGTACTCCGCGATTGTTGTCACTCTCGATACGACGCTGGTTGCCTGGAGGGAAAGAGATCTTTCCAATGCTTATCTTCCGTTTCTAATGGGAGAAGGGCTGGGCAATTATTTGAGTGACCCGGTGTTTCGGGCAAGGCTGGAACAAGCGCCTGAAGAGAATATGGAAGAAGCGGTTCAGGAATGGCTCCGGATCTTCGGAGATACCAGTGTGACATGGAACGATATTGCTGCTCTTCGTGAAGAGACGCATCTGCCAATATTGGTAAAAGGAATTCTTGATGTGGAAGACGCGGAAAAAGCTGTGCATACGGGTGTGGATGGTATTATCGTATCCAACCATGGCGGCCGGCAGGTGGATGGCGCCGTGGCAGCCATTGATGCACTGCCCGGAATTGCTGAAGCTGTCCCTGAAGAGATGCCTGTGCTGATGGACAGCGGAATACGAAGAGGATCCGATGTTTTGAAAGCGATATCATTAGGAGCGGATGCCGTACTGTTAGGAAGACCGTTTGTTTATGGTCTTGCCGCGGGCGGGGAAGAAGGAGTGGATCAGGTCATTCGGAATCTAACCGCAGACATTGATTTAACATTGGCTCTTTCAGGTCGAACATCCATAGACGGTTTGGATCGATCCTTATTGTATGAATGTAAAAATATATAAAGAAATATATTATTTGGAGGTATATAAATGGAAAATTATCGAGCGACAGTAAAAGGCTCTGCCATTGTTATGCTGATTATTGTTGCCGTTTTAACGGTATGTTTCGTTCATTATGGCGTTGCTCCGCAGATTCCTTTGATCATTGGATCGATGGTGGTTGCCATATACGGAGTGAAGCTTGGTTATACCTGGGCGGATATGGAAAAAAGTATTGTGAAAGTGATATCCCAGGGGATGCCCGCTATTCTCATTCTTAGTTTTGTCGGGACCCTTATCGGTGTCTGGGTGTTAAACGGTACCGTGCAAACCATTACGTTTTATGGATTACAGGTACTTTCACCTTCTGTTTACCTCGTTTCTACTGTCATTATTACATCTATTGTTTCGACGGTCACAGGAACATCTTTTGGATCTATAGGAACTATCGGGGTATCTTTAATGGGAGTTGCGTATGGGATGGGCGTAGACCCGGCGTTAGCTGCGGGCGCTATTGTAAGCGGTGCCATATTCGGCAATAAGCTTTCCCCTCTATCGGATACGACGAACCTGGCGGCAGCTTCCACCAATACAGATGTGTTTGAACATATCCGCCATATGTTGTGGACAACGATTCCGGCGTTTGTTATCGCATTAATTGTATTCGGCTCTATTGACCTATTTTACAGTGGTTCAGCTGATACGGGGGATATTAACGAAATGATGCAGGTGATGCAGTCTGAGTTCCCGATCAGCATGGTAACCCTGTTGTCTCCTTTATTGATACTCGGTTTGGCCGTAAAAGGTGTGAAGCCGCTTCCTTCTCTCGCAAGTGGTCTTATCGTTGCTGCGTTTTCAACCTTTATCACCGTACCGGGAAGTACGATGGGCGATATTATGACAGCTGCACATTCAGGTATCTCGGTGGATACCGGTAATGCTTCTGTTGATGAACTTCTCTCCTTAGGCGGCTTGGAAAGCATGCTGTTTGGAGTATCCCTGATCATTGTGGCGCTGGCGTTCGGAGGACTAATACAGGGAGTGGGGATTGCCCAGGCCTTAATTAAAGGAATGCAGAAAGCTTTAAGAAGCCGGGGGAACACCGTTGCTTCCACACTGGCCTCCGGATTCGGAGTGAACGCCATTACGGGAGAACAGTATTTATCGATTGTACTTCCAGGACAGATGTATGATGAAGCTTACCGCAAACACAACCTTCACCCTAAAAACCTGAGCCGCACACTTGAAGATGGGGGAACGATGTTAAACCCCATTATACCGTGGGGTGTGTCGGGAGCCTTTGTGATGACAACACTTAATGTAGGAATGGATTATGTATTCTTTGTTTTCTTCAGTCTCGCGACGCCTGTCATTGCTCTCTTTTACGCATATACCGGTATTTCATTGACATCACTGGAAGATAGAAGCGAGCCGGAAGAAGAGGAAGAGACAGGCCGTCAAGAGGATGCTGCAGGAGACGTCAGGTATTGAGCTGTGAGGGAAAGGAGCAACTGTTTTGACCTATACGTTTCAGGGATTTTCACGTGCAGATGGAAGTGCCGGCACCAGAAATCATGTAGGAATCATTCCCTCGGTCATATGCTCGAGTGAAGCCGCTCGTGACATTTCAGAGCAGATCCCCAGAGCTGTGGCCATTACCCATTTAAACGGATGCGCGCAGTTGGGAGATGATTTTCACGTAACAAAAGATATTCTGACCGGGGTGGGAGAAAACCCGAATGTGTATGCTTCTCTTTTTGTCGGACTGGGATGTGAACACAATCAAGTCCGGGGAATGCTGGAAAAAGCCCCGGAAGCAAAACAGACAGAAGGAATGACCATTCAGGAACTGGGCGGACATAACAACACGGTAGAAGAAGGTCTGGAGACCGTTGGAAGATGGGCGGCAGAAGCGGGAGCACAAAAGCGGCAGGAGCTCCCGCTTTCTTCTCTCACGATCGGTGTACTGACGGTTGAGCCGGAGGAGGAATCCCTTCGGCAGACTGCGCCGCTGATGGGGAAGGTGGTGGATCATCTGCTGGAGAACCATGTCAATATCATCACGGGGCTTTCAAAAACGTTGGAGCCGGCTGGAAGCAACCTGGCTGATCGAGCGCAGAATACAGAAATGAAAAGAAAACTGGAACTGTTATCAGAAGGCCTCGCCCGGAAGAGCTGGGGGAACGTCGAAGAAAACAGTACAGGAACGGTACCATGGACCGCCGAAGAAATAACCAAAGCGGAGATGGAAGCAGAAATCACCGGAACAAAAAATATCACCAGTTTATTAAATTATGGAGAGGCTACTTCACAGCGAGGCCTGCACCTTATGCGTGTTCCATCCAATATCGTGGAAGCACTGGCTGGTATGGCGGCAGCCGGATGTGCAGCCGCAGTTATCGTGAGCAGCCGCGGGATTTTTACGGGCTCTTCCATTCTTCCTTGTGTGACAGCGGCACCGGGTGATGATTTTACGGATCTGGTTGATTTCGTAGTGAATGCAGAAGCAGAAGAAAATCAGATCTCCCGCTTTATGGAGAAGCTGCTACGGGTCTGCTCTGGAGAAAAAACAAGCGTGGAGGAGCTGGAACTCGGGGAGTTTTCCATTTCCCATACCGGCACGACATTTTAATGAAAAGGCAGATGCTTGATATGAAGGAAAATGAGTTTAATGCGCTGATATTGGATGAAAGAGATAATATCGTTGTTTTGACGAAGGATGTAAAAGAAGGGGACGTGCTCTATTCATCAAATCATACAAAAATGGTGGAAGTCCGCGATGCTGTTCCCAAAGGGCATAAAGCTGCGGCAGTATTTATTCCAAAAGGGAAAAGCATCATCAAGTACGGGGAAAGTTCCGGCATCGCAACAAAAGATATTGAGCCCGGGTCTCATGTTCATACGGATAACGTGAGGGGATTAAGCGAAGAAGAGCGCCAGGCGCTGCGATTGTCCATGAACGGGGAGGAATACAGATGACAGAAACGTTCCAGGGATTCCGCAGAACAGACGGAACGATTGGCGTAAGAAATCTGGTCATTGTCATGAATACAGACGCAGAGTTAGCGGGTCTGGCAAAAAAAATGGCGGATCTGGTTTCCGGTGTCATTCCGGTGACACACCAGACAGGCAAAACCCATTCGGAAGAAGACCGGGAGCAGGTACGACGGACGTTAAAAGGAACGGCAGGCCATCCCAACGTCAGTGCCGCCCTTTTTATAGGGTTTGGAGAGAATGACGAGGCAGCGTCTATGGTTGATGAACTTCGTGAGGAAGGCCGGAACGTCCATCTTATGACGTTAACGAAAAACAATCCCGTCGCATCTGTCATGAAACAGGGAAAAGAATGGCTCACCGAAGCCGTGGAGGGCAGTCTTCTTGAAAAACGTGAAAAGGCGGATATCAGGGAATTAATGATTGGAATGGAGTGTGGAGGATCTGATGCATGGTCCGGTGTGACAGCGAACCCTTCCATTGGATCTTTTTCCGATTCCCATGTTCACCGTGGAGGAACGACCATTCTTGCAGAAACGCCGGAAGCGATAGGAGCCGAACATATATTAGCAAAACGGGCCGTCAATGAAGAAGTGAGCAGAGCATTTTTAGATCTTGTTGGAAATTATGAAAAACGGGCTGAAAATATAGGAGAAGATATCCGATCCGCCAACCCTTCTCCGGGAAATATTAAAAGTGGATTAAGTACGCTGGAAGAAAAATCGCTGGGCTGCATCAAAAAAGGGGGGACATCGCCTTTAAAAGAGGTAGTCAAGTATGCACAGCAGCCGCAGGAACAGGGATTTATCTTTATGGATACGCCGGGGTACGATGTGGAATCTGTGGCAGGTCTTGCAGCAGGTGGGGCACAGATTGTTTTATTTTCGACCGGGAAAGGGTCTCCTACAGGATCACCGATTGTCCCCGTTGTCAAAATAGGAACGAATCCGGATTTGTACCGGAATATGCCTGAACATATTGATGTGAATGCCGGGAAGATACTGGAGGGGACCTACTCCATTGTTGATATGGGAGAAGAAATCTATCATACACTCATTGATGTCGCAAATAGTGCTGTAACGGCTTCAGAATCTCATAGAAACAGGGAGTTCAGTATTTGGAGAATGGCGGAGACGATGTAGAAAGGAGTATTCGATGTCTTCATTTTATAATAATGGGAATAACCTGCGATCAGACGATACGGAAAGTTCCATCACACGGGCGTTTATGCAGGGAGCCGGATTTTCGGACGAAAAGATGCGGGAGCGCCCTGTTGTAGGTATATGCAACAGCTGGAGTGAATTAAACCCATGTAATCATAACCTCCGGGATGTCGCAGAACGTGTAAAACAAGGGGTCATTGCGGCCGGAGGGGTTCCGGTTGAATTTCCCACGATTTCCGTCCATGAGCAGGTCAACAATCCTTCTTCCTTGTTTTTGCGTAATCTCATGTCGATGGATGTAGAAGAAATGATCAAACACAGTCCCATCGACGGGGTGGTGCTTTTGAACGGCTGTGATAAGACGGTCCCGGCCCAGATTATGGGGGCTGTAAGTGCTGAAAAACCGATGATGTCTCTATCCGCCGGCCCCCGTAACACTTCTGTCTGCGGGGGAGAATCGATGACGATTCACAACCTTTGGGGGAAAAAAGCAGAACGGGAAAAAGGAGAAGTGGATGATGAAGAATGGAGGGAATTCACGAAAAATCTGATCCCAAGCGCCGGAACATGCAATGTCATGGGGACGGCTTCGACAATGGCTGCCATGGTGGAGGCTCTTGGGCTGTCACTGCCTGGAACAGCCTTTCTCCCTGCAACCAGCGGAGCCCGGCTTCGTGCTGCAGAGTCGACCGGGGAGACGGCAGTCCAAATGATAGAAGAAAGGCGGACACCGGATACATATATCACAGAAAAATCATTGGAAAATGCGTATCGAACGGTCTGTGCCCTGGGTGGTTCCACGAATGCCCTCATTCATTTAGAAGCAATAGCAGGACGTATGGGATTACGTATCGGGGTAGAGAGGTTCAGGGAGTGGAATGAAACGACTCCGCAACTTGCCGCGGTTATTCCATCCGGTCCTTATCTGCTGGAATCATTGGATGAAGCCGGTGGAATTCCGGGACTTTTCAGCCAAATGACCTCATTACTGCACCTGGAATGTCCGGTTATCACAGGAGAAACATGGGCGGAGACGATTCAAAAAACGAAAGGAAAGGAGTCTCCGGCTTTGCGTTCCCTGGATCACCCAGTGCAGGAAGGGGGAGGTCTGGCGGTTCTGCAGGGGTCGCTTGCGCCTGGAGGAGCGGTGTTTAAACGCTCTGCTGTTCCGCGGGAATGGTGGCAGCACCGCGGGCCGGCTCTTGTGTTTGAAGGACTGGATGACATGAATGCCCGCATCAATGATCCCGATCTTGATGTAGAACCCGGCAGTGTATTAGTCCTCCGCGGCATGGGGCCGGCAGGCGGCCCGGGTATGCCGGAGTCCGCCAAAATGCCGATACCCAAAAAAATGTGGGATAAAGGGATAAGAAATATGCTCCGCCTTTCGGATGGGCGCATGAGCGGTACGGCCGATGGAGCGGTTGTGCTTCATGTCACCCCGGAAGCTGCAGCAGGCGGGCCGCTTTCCCTGGTCCGGGACGGTGATATGATCGAGCTGGATGCCGTGAACTGCCGGATAGATCTGGATATCGGTCAAAAAGAACTGGAACAGAGAGCAGACGCCAACGCAGCCGAAAAGCAGCCGCCTTTACGGGGATATGAATGGCTGTACCACCACCACGTCACGCAGGCGGATAAAGGAGCAGATTTTGATTTTCTTAGAAAATAACGAGCTTGGGACAAAAGAAGATATAATCAAAAACAATTGAATGTTAGACGGTTTGAATCAGAAAGGCAGCTGTCCAGCGCAGTCAAAATGCTTTGACTCCAGTGGGAAAAGCACGAGTCTCAAGACCCCGCAGAACGGGAAGCGTTCGAGAAGGCATGAGCCGTGCCCGCGGAAAGCATTTTAACGAAGCGGGATATCATGCATGACAAAAATTCCGAACGATTCATGAAAGAATCATTCGGAATTTTGTTATCTCTGATGTTCCAGACTCGATTCTATTCTACCGTTATTTCCTGGCCGCGCCGGCTGTACCATCCCTGCATCTGCCGGCTCCATTCGGCGGGGATATCGTCGAGGTTCGTATGTTTCACAGGTTGGGCGCGGTTGATGGTTTCCATCGAAGAAAGGCCTGTTTTTTTCTGGAGAGGTCCGCGCTTGAATGCCATTTCTGTTACTTTCTCCCGTTTCGTGATAAAAAGGAAGGTCGTCCATCCGCCTTTTTTCCACTGGATGCATTCGTTGTTCACGGCATAGCGGGTGTGAAAGAAATCCAACAGGCGCGACGTAACGACAAGCCCCAGAAGGATGGCGGAAAACAGCCACCACGGCAGTTCAAAGTCAAAGGGAGCCGGTTGGAAATAAACAAGCAGTCCTGTCGCGATCAGCCATACCCAGCTCGGCCGGAGGAGCCGCACGAGAAGGGAGCGCCGCGGCAGCGGATGCATCGTGTCCGTGTACGAAAAGGCCGGGAGCAGTTCTTCGATCAACGCGGCGGCGCGGGCGGTGGACATGTACGGATACAGCGACGTAATGTTCTCGGTTCCGTCTGCGGCACCTGCTCCGCCTGCGCTGATCAGTCTCATCTCTGTCATGCCAAGCCACCGGTTAATGGGCGGCTGCCGGTATTCCACCGCCTGTATCCTGTTTTTCTGCACGGAGAACGATGACGTCTGGAAGAATCCTTTCGTGATGTAGATTCGTTCGTCGTCGGCCGCAATTTCATAGCGGCCGTACTGAAGAATGGTTTTCACCGCGCCGAAGATAATCGCAGCTGCCGCGAACAACACGGCGAGCAGCGCAATTTTCCACCAGGCATCCAAAAGAGCGGACACAAAGCCGCTTTCCATCACCTGATTGAACTTGTCGGTGGAGTCGACGTTTGACACGAGGGAAACAATCACCGGTATCAAAGCAAAAAAGCTCATGGACAAAAACGATGCTTTGATATGATCTTTCGTACCAGGTTGGAAATGAACGGTTTTCTGAGGCGGGGCGGCAGGTTCCGTATCGTCATCCGGAGAAACCGCCTCTTCCGGCTCTGTTTCCATCTCCTGGTGTTTAACGAAGTCCTCGATCCGGTCCGCTTCACCGGGCGTCACAGCCTGGAACGTGACGGAATCGTCATGATCCTCCATATTCGTTTTAAACGTGATCGACGTCATGCCGAGCAGGCGGTGGAGCCAGGACGTATGGTGCTGCACGTTCTGGATTTTGGAAAAAGGAACGGTCCGTTTCGATTTGGCAAAAAGCCCTTTGTACAGCTGAAACGCTCCGGTATCGAGTTTATACGTATGAGTGAACCATTTATAGACATACGATAACGCAGTAAGTCCAAAAATGCCGAGAAATATGTAACGGGCATACGTGTAGAAGGTGTCGTCGGAACCGGCGTTGAACACAAACAGGTAAACCCCGATAATAATCATGTTGCGGATCAGGTTTTTCAGCTGAAACACGAGAACAAGCGGGTGGTAGCGCTTTGCCTGCGTCATTCTTCCACCTCCTTAATTTTCGCATACCGCGCGATGAGGTTCCGTGTTTCAAGGGCCGTATCCTCCGGAAGCGCTGGAATCTCGTGTTCGGAGTTCAACGTTTTGATGGTAAGCGTGAGCAGCCCGTATTTCCGCAGAAACGGTCCCTGTTTTGTGGCGATGGACTGAATTTTTGTCATTGGTACGACATGAAGCACTTCCTTTAACGCGCCCCGCTTCAGCTGGAGGAATTCGTCATTTACATCATAACGCCAGTGCCTGTACGTGAGCCAAGGGCTGATAAACAGTGACCAGACCGCTCCGAGAACGGCGATGATGAGAAGTCCGGTAATGACCCAGCCTGCCCATTCCGGCCACGAAAACCGCTGATCCAGGTAGTAAAGCACGCCGAGAATAACAAAAAAGATGAATTCTTCAATGATACTGGTGATTACCCAGACGCGTACCGCTTTTTTTGAAAGCCGCCGCTCTGGCTTCTGCAATGATGAATCCAAGATGCAGACCCCCTTTTTGTGCTGTTGTATGGTTACGAAATCTTACTGTTCACCGTTTCATATCATTTTTTCCATAAATGAAAGATTGGCAGATCTCTCTGTGATAAGATGGCAGTATCATCATACAGGAATTTCTAAAGGAGTGAAAGGCTTGAGAAAGTTCATGCTTTTGCTGCTGGCGCTCGTCCTGACAGCCTGTTCCGGCGGAGAAGAGACGTTGAATCCAATCGATGACGAACCGTTGATGACAAAATACGAGAGACTGAGTGAAAACTTTCAGGATAATAATGGAATGCCGGAAGAGCAGGCACAGCAGGAGGCATTCGATCTGATCGTGCAGGAAGCGGCTCTCGTGAACAGAGCTCAGGATGAAGGGATTGAAGTAACGGATGAAGAGGCCCGGGAAGAAGCGCAGTCCGTCCGAAAGACACTGGAAAATGGAGACGGTCCTAACACGGAATCGTCGCTGCAGGATATAGAGGAAACAATGGAAAAAGAGAATCTGACCGAAGACGAATACTGGAACGAATACGTGATCAGCGGCTATAAACATTCCCTGATGAAAGAGAAGCTGAGAGATCATGAGAAAGAAAACGAGCCGAAACCGTGGAACACGCGGAGAAAAGAAATCGTAGAAGCGTTCCGGTCTGATGAAGCGGAGCGGATTGAACGTTTCCGGGAGGAAGTTGGGATCGAGGAAGAGTGATTTTTTATGGACACTAAAAAGCTTAGAACTACGGGTTAGTGCCTCCAAATGATTAAAGAAGACACTATTCCAGCGAATCTGGCGGGTAGTGGTCTCAAACGGCATTATGAGGACATTATGGACATATTTTCACCACTCAGGTATCCTCTATCATCTACTTTACTCCATTTCATCCATAAAAAGTTATGCGGATGGCTTCTTCCACCCGGTGAGGCCTTTGATCAAAAGAAGACCTGCCGCCATAGAGAGAACGGCGTGTGTTTCAGGAAGAAAAAACATATCAATATAAAACGGCCTGTCAGCGTCGAACCAGGCCAGCCAATTCCCTCTTGGAATGAAAACAAGGATGCCGGCGATAAAGGCCGGAACGAGAAACCAATTGGCGCCGGGGCCGCGGTGGAACAGGGATACCATCCGTTCTGCTTCGAGCAGTATGCCGATTCCCATGGCGGACACCGTCATTCGGATAAGGGGGAATGTTCCCGGATCACCCCGCTGCACCGCCGTTTGAAGGTCGTAATAGGTCTGAACCATCACATAAAGACAGCCCAGGATGGCACAACACACAGCGGCATAACCAATCATCCGCCGAAACATAGGTAGATCTCCTTTCATGGCATACTAATTTTTCCTGTTTTATCCTGCCATGATTTTATCATTGTTTGCTGAAGTAAACATACTGTTTTTTAAATTTTCATAATAAAAGGTAGAATGGATACAAAAGAGGAGCCAGAAAGGACGTGGTGGAAGATGGCGGAAGTAGTCATCTGGGGCAGTTTTTTTGCTTCTCAGCCATCCCCCTCTTTTTATCTTCAGAAGAGTTCGTGAAACTGCGGCCCGGTAAAAATCAATCCTTCCGCAGCTGTGCCTAAGAAAACAGCTGAATAGGATAACCATTCCATATTATTTCCTACAATATAATCTATACCCAGTCGTAAAATGGTTACGATGGCGGGAACTACAATCGCCCAACATACCATCATGACCATCCATCTTTTCGACAAGGTTAATCTCCTTCTGCAGCAAGCTTGTTTCGAATGCGGCGAGTCTTCTCCCTTACAATATGTATTTTCCGATCAGCCGGTCCAGCTTGCGGATGTCGACTTTTTTGTTCAGATGCAGCTTCATCCGCCCCACTTTTGTCCACAGCTCGATTTCCGCGTTCAAATCAAACGTGCCGCTGTTTTCGGAGGAATACATGACAATCGAGGAAAACGGAATCGTATAGACCTCCACTTTTTTCCCGGTAATCCCCTGCTTATCGGCAATCATGATCCGTTCGTTCGTTCGTAACCACCGCTACATCCCGCACCGTTTTATAGGCAATTTCGGCTTCTTCCCCTTCCACCAGCACATCCGTCACATCCGCCGGTACACTCGTTTCTTCATAAAATGTCCACGACAGGATACTGTCTCGTAAGAGTTATTATGATACTTTTACCCAATAAGCTGCTTCATTACTTGAAGGAGAAGGTGGCAGCTGTTCTCCTTCCTCTACTTTCACTTCGGTATTGTCCTGATTGGAAGGGCCCCGCTGACAAGACTCTGCATTTTATAATTTCCGCTTTCTGGTGCTATTTCACCGGTTTTGATCGTATTGTCTGCCATTGGTATACCTGCAAAATATAGTTTGAAAGAATAATTGGTTGTTCATTCTTTCCAGTAAAAAGAATTCCTCATTGTTTTCGAAGCTAAACGAATATTTTTCAATTTTTTTCGTATTGATACTTTCGTACTTGTCGCTCCATGCGTTAGTTTTTCCTTTTACTAAAGGAGGAGGTTTGATTATTTAAAGTAAAAGGTATAGACATAAAAACAGGGAGGGAATAGTGTTGAACAAAGTCGAACAAAAAGAGATAGACCACATCTACGAGGCTTTCGCCCGGGTGGACCACATATTATCTGATCTGCTCGAGCTCCAATATTTCCGGGATGACCCTCTTGAGATACGGTTTCGCCTTGTATTGGAAGAAAAAAAGTCAACGATAGAAAAACTGCTTTCCTACTTAAAAGAAGAAGAGGTACCGGATTATTCCAACCTTGTGGAATGGGTTAAAATTATTTATCGAAATGATGAAGTGGAAAAGTTGCATTTTCAAGCCTGGAAAAGAATATGCCAGCAGAATAACTTTCTAAAAGAAGATAAATTAGAGAAAATGAATCATTTATTTAATAACATGTCTGAACTTTTAGAAGACGCTTTGCCGGAAGAGGAAGACTTCATGCGGGAAGACCATATTCCTTATGTCATTCCAACCTTATATCGAGAATAACCAGCACAAAGGAGTAATGATTGTGGATTGGGGAGAGAAGAGACAGGATATACACGTACACAGCCAGGGAGAAGTGGAAAAGTGGGTGCACAGTACCTGTAATTTATGCTCGATTGGCTGCGGATGTGATATTGCTGTTAAAGATGGAAAAATTGTTGGAATTAAAGGTAAAAAAGAAGATTCCATCAATCTAGGAAGACTGGATCCGAAAGCCCAGTATCAGTGGGAGCCTAATAATCACGAAGACCGCTTACTGCACCCTTTCATCCGAAACCAAGAAGGAAACTTAGAAAAGGCATCCTGGGATGAAGCCATGAATTATATTGTAAAAAAGGCGAAAGAAGTGGTGAAGGAAAAAGGCGGAGACGGAGTGGGAATTTACTCTACAGGACAGGGATTCCTGGAAGATTACTACACCACCGCTAAAATTGGAAGAGCCGGCCTTGGCACTCACTTACTTGATGCTAACACCAGGCTTTGTACGGCTACAACGGAATGGTGTCTGCTTCAATCCTTTGGCGCAGACGGGGCTCCGGCATCGTTTGAAGATCTGGATGAGGCAGAAACAATAATGCTTTTCGGCCATAACCCCGCTGAGACCGGCACTGTATTCTTTGATCGAATCATGGAAAGAAAGAAAAAAACCGGAAGCCCTTATTTAATTGTTGTAGATCCTAGAGAAACCCTAACCGCAAAAGAAGCGGACCTCCATTTACAGCTGAAGCCAGCCTCCAACGCAGCGCTGTTAAACGGCCTTATCCGAGAAATCATTTCTGAAGGATGGCTGGACGAAGAATTTATTGAAAAACATACCGTTCAATTTAATGAAATGAAAGAATCCGTAGAACCCTGGTCGTTAGAAAACGCCAGCAACGAATCCGGCATCCCTGTTCATACTCTCCGGTTAGCTGCGGAGAAGCTTGGCAAAACAGAAAGTCTTGTCTCTACCACCCTCCAAGGTGCTTTTCAAAGCAGCGATGCTACAAGTGCCTGCGTGGCTATAAACAACCTTCATCTCATGAGAGGTTTAATTGGTAAACCAGGAAGCGGGCCGCTCCACATGGCCGGCCAGCCCAGTTCTTCTGGTAACCGTACTGTTGGCGGGGTAGGAACGTATCCGGGGAATCGCAACTCCGAAAACCCTGAACACCTTCGCGAAGTGGCGGAGCTATGGAATGTGGAAGAGTCTACGCTGGCCGTCGGACCGGAAAAAGGAATCATAAAACAAATAGAGCTTATGGAAAAAGAAAAAATAGGATTTTTCTGGAACATTCACACCAATCCTCTAGTATCTTTGCCTAATTTACCGAGAGCAAAGAAAGCATTAGAAAAAACGTTCGTCGTCGTGCAGGATCCTTTTCTGACGGAAACGACGGAGGTGGCCGACGTTGTCCTTCCGCCTGCTATGTGGGGAGAAAAGGAAGGAACGATGGAAAATGCGGATCGTACGATCAATGTACTTCGAAAAGCAGTAGAACCACCTGCAGGCGTTAAAACCGATCTGGAAATTCTTATTGATTTCAGTAGGAGGATGGATCTTCAGGATAAAGATGGGAATCCACTTGTCGACTATTCCACCCCGGAAGAAGCGTTTAATGAATGGAGAAAGGTTTCAAAGGGGCGTCCAAGTGATATGTCGGGGATGACGTATGATAAGCTTGAAAAAGAAAACGGAATTCGCTGGCCTGCCACTGAAAATAACCCGGAAGGTACGACCCGCTTATATGAAGACCATCATTTTCCTACAGAAGTTGAATATTGTCAGAGCTTTGGCAAGGATATGGTCACCGGGCGTCCGAAAACCGAAAAGGAATTCGCTCAATTGAACGCTAATGGGAAAGCCATTTTCCATCCCACCAGGCATTTAGGTGCGCCGGAAAAACCAAGAAAAGAGTTTCCATTATGGCTGAATACCGGACGTATCCTTTGGCACTGGCATACAAGAACAAAGACAGCCCGCTCCCCGGATCTGAATCAAAAAGCGCCGGAGGCCTATGTGGCTTTACATGAAGAGGATGCCAGCTTTTTAGATATATCGGAAGGAGAAAAGGTAAGTGTAACGTCTCCCAGAGGATCTATAGAAGTACCTGCGCGCCTTGGGACTGAGGTGAATCAAGGAGAAGTCTTTGTGCCGTTTCACTACGGAAATTGGGAGGAGAATCAAGCAGCTAACCAATTAACCATAGATGTAGTGGATCCCCTCTCCCACCAGCCAATATTCAAGCAGGCATCCTGCAGAGTAGAGAAAATCACGGATTAGTAGAATAGAGATTTTCAGCAAAGCAGCACCGTAGGAAAAAGAATAGGGATAATATAGAAACCCGGACGATGGGCTGCCATGCAACGAAAACAAACCGTCATCGTCCGGGTTTTGTGTGTGACATTGCCCGACTCGTAGGGATTCTGAAAAGCAGCAACATGCGGGGGAACAGTGCATCCTCGGGATGTACCGTTTTTAGGGGGATAAAGGAACGTGGACACTGTATATCAACCGTGGTGCTTTTAGTGTCCACAAGGGGGGTCTTGAAGCCAGTGTGTTTCTACAACGGGCCCATAGTGGTTCCAGACCCATTCGATTGAAACCACTACTGCCTGATTTTAACGGTGTAGTGTCTCCAAGACGACGTGATGCGGACACTCCTTCTTTGCCGGCTGCTGATGGAGGCAGCGCCCGCTTTACAATAAAAGAGGGTAGTTACTCTTTATCGTTGTCCACGAAGCGTCCTTTGTCTGGAATAGCAATCTCGTCAAAATAGGTCACTAAATAATCCAGGTTTTCGGTCAGTTGCTCCCCGTGCATCTCTTTTCCGTGACCGGTACCGGCTGTGCAGGGTTTTAACTCCTGCAGCTTTTTTACGGAATCCCGTGCTTTTTCCCAGTCGGTGGTTAAATACCTTGGGGGACCGCTGATTTCTAGTTTTTGTGTCGCTACTTTATAAAGGGATTCTTGTTTTACGGTGACAAAAGCATCACCAGCAATGAGAAATCGATCTTCTTCCCGAAATAAAGAAACATGTCCGGGCGTATGTCCGGGCGTGTGGATCCAACTCCATCCCGGCATTTCGGGTATGCTGCCGTTTTCCTTAAGAGGATGAACGTAATTTTCTATATTAATGGCTTGATTTGGAAACATGGGAGACATTTTTGCTACCATTCCGCCTTCTACTGTCGCATCTGGTTCAGGATAGTCCTGCTTCCCAGTAAGATGCCCTAGCTCTTGTTCATGCGCATAAACCGGCACCTCCCACTCGTCCAGCAGTTCATTAATGCCTCCTACGTGGTCGAAATGACCGTGAGTAAGGATGATGGCTTCTGGTTTGCTGCCGGCACCAAATCGCTTCTCCACTTCCTTCAGAATATTATCCGCAGATTTAGGCATCCCTGCATCAACCATGACCCATTTTCCCTCAGGGAGCCCGACGAAGAAAAGGTTTACTACTTGGTTGGTATATATATAAACGTCTGCGGCCACTTCTTCTCCGGATCCTGCTTTAGCGGAAGTGACTGGAATAAATCTTTCCCCCATTTTTAACTCTCCTTTCTGAACGGCTTCTTTGCGGTTGATTCTTTCCTGATAGTCTACCCCGTCAGCCGTGATTTTTACTCCTTCTTCCTAGAATGGTTTAGGAAAGCTATACCTTTATCCAAGCTTCCCCAAACGAATACATATTTTTTGACAACCCGGGAATAGGAGGGCAGGACCCTTATTGGGCTGCAGGGCAATACTTTGCTTTCCTTTCCCGAGAAAACCTCGAAAATCTTCATATGTCCATATCCCAAGGTTGAATTCGGCAGTTAACAACCACGTGTTAACAAGAGGAAAACTGTTTATCAAGATAAGACCAGCTGTTTTTTCGGGGTAGTAGGATTTCTCTAAGAGGCGTTTAATGTCAGAACCCTGCCAAGCATCGTATTATACATTGTCTGAGTGAGGTCGTATTCTGTGGTCAATGCTTCGAAGATGCCCATCGGAACGAAGGCCGAATTCTATCCAACTGGATAAAAGAGCTAACAGCACAGCTATGCTGATGTAAACCAGGGGAAGGACCCACAGGCTGGCTCGTAGTTCGCGCCGCTGTCGTGTAGACATATATATATTCATAAAAACTTTTACGAGATCAGGAACCAAACGGTATAAAAAATGTTGCAATATCGTAATCCTCTCTTCCACACTCAAAAAACCGTATTATATTAAAAGAAAAGCTGTCCCCCAGGATGATGGGACAGCTTTTATGACTTAATTGTTCCCTTTTCTTTTGGGAACTTCTGGAACTACATTGCCGGCTGTGCCGGAAGCATGTTCGACGCCAACATCTCTCAGGGAGGCGACTCCTTTTACGTTATTATCATTCTCCAGGACGAGCAATCTTTTAATCTGATGCTCCTGCATCAATTGGGCAGTTTCGTCCACGTTTATGTCCGGGGTACCTGTCACTACATCTTCTGTCCGGAAGCTTGTATGTTTTCTGAGGATCCTTTAGCTAATCCGTTTACAACGATATCTCTGTCGGTGACAACCCCCACATATTTACTTCGGTATTACTGACTGGCTTGATCCTCCGCTAACAAGGCTCTGTACCTCATAGTTTCCGCTTTCTGGTGGCTTTCTGGTGCTTTCTCTCCGGTTTTGACCGTATTCTCTGCCATTCTTATACATCCTATCAGTAGTAAGAAAAGAAACGCTGGCATTCTTTTCTTGCTTACGGAGAAAGATTCCCGAAGGATTTCCGAGATTAAACAGGCCATTCCTGATTATTCACGTATTGAAACTTCTGTCCCATTGTCCGCTCTGCTTCTGTGCGTCCTTTCATGTTTTTGTGATCACCAGAGGGGATGGAGTGCCGCCTACTTATTAGGAAAACTCTCGGTTTCTCTTATGGGGACATCTCATAAAACGTTTGTGGTAAAATAGTAGGAAAAGGAATTCGAAAGCAATATAGTGTAAGCGCTGACAGAACATACGATATTCGTAGAGGGAAGGGGAGTCGTATGATTACCAAAGAAAACATCGTATATACCTTAAATCAAAGTGTGGAGAATCATACCCCTATTATTGGGGCGGCGGTGGGCTCCGGCCTTTCGGCCAAACAGGCACAGGAAGGAGGCGCTGATCTGATTCTGGCATTGAACGCGGGACGGTTCCGGGCTTCCGGTGTTTCTTCACTTGCCTGCATGATGCCTTTTTTAAACAGTAATGAAACGGTGATGGATTTTGGCAGAACAGAAGTGCTTCCTCGTGTCCACGATATCCCGGTTATTTTTGGGGCCTGCGCGACAGATCCAACGAAAAGTCCGAACATGCTCATTAACAACGTCATGAAAAGCGGATTTCAGGGGATCAATAACTTTCCCAGTGTCGGGGTGATTGACGGTACATTCCGGGAAGCTTTGGAAGAGAATGGGATGGGGTTTGAACTGGAAGTACAGTTAATGGAGAAAGCAGTAGAGAAGGGGCTCTTTACCATTGCTTTTGCTTACGATGAAGAACAGGCCAGGAAAATGGCAGAAGTGAATGTGGACGTTGTCTGTGTCAATCTGGGCTGGACCGTCGGAGGTGAGGTGGGGGTCAAACAACGGACCAGCATGCAGGAGAACATCTCTCTGATCAACCGTATATTTAAAGCAGCCCGCAGCGTCCAGCCCAACGTTTTGACCATGGTATACGGTGGTCCGTTTAAGGATGCGGAACAGGCGGGTTATATATATCAGGAAACAAATGCTCTCGGCTATATCGGGGGCTCGAGTTTTGAACGTATTCCAGCTGAAGCCAGTATTAAGGAAATCACGAGTGAATTTAAAAACTATCAGATGCTCGAAGTAGAAAACCGGCATTTGAAAAAGGAACTCGTTCGAAAAAAGGGCTTTGATGAAATAGTCGGGCAGAGCAGAAGCATGCAGGATATATATGATGTGGTTAGAAAAGTGGCAGATAAAAATATCAGCGTTCTCGTTCACGGTGCCAGTGGAACAGGCAAAGAATTAGTCGTCCGGGCTGTTCATTATAACAGCTCCCGTTATCAGGAGCCGTTCGTTAAAATCAACTGCGCAGCCATTCCGAAAGAAATTCTGGAAAGCGAATTGTTCGGGCATGAAAAAGGGGCTTTCACAGGGGCGGAGCGAAAGCGCCTCGGAAAATTTGAAATAGCGGACAAAGGCACGTTGTTTCTCGATGAAGTAGGCGAGCTCGACCCTGAGATCCAGGCGAAATTTCTCCGGGTTATTCAACAGCAGGAATTCGAGCGGGTCGGCGGCAACGAAACGATCAAAGTCGATGTGAGAATAGTATGTGCGACCAATTCCAACCTTCGGGAAGCTGTGTCACGCGGAACCTTCAGGGAAGATCTGTATTACAGATTGAATGTTGTTTCGATTTATACCCCGCCGCTCCATAAACGAAAAGAGGACATTCCGCTACTTGTGAATTATTTTCTCAAAAGCATTAATGAAAAGTTTGATCTGGGTATAAAAAGATTGTCGGGACAGGCGCTCGATGCTCTCGTTGCTTATGACTGGCCGGGAAATGTCAGGGAGCTGGAGCATACATTGGAACGGGCAGCGATTCTTTGTGATGGAAATTTCATTTACCTGCATGACCTGCCTGCTTCCGTCCAGGAGGAGGCGGAAGGTCCGGACGATGTTTCTCACGCGGGAAGCACATTGGCCGGGGTATCGCAGGCAAGCGCTGAAACGAATGAAAAACAGATGATTGTAGAATACCTCGACCATTATGCGTGGAACCGGACGAAAGCGGCACAGCAGCTCGGCATCACGCGACGTACACTGTACAACAAGATGAAAAAATATGAGATTGAACAACAGAAGTGAGAAACGTTTCCCGAAAAAAGTGAGAAATGCATCACGCGAAGTGGGAAAATGCTTTCTCGCTTTTTTTATGATGGGAAAACAAAAAAGCGGTGTAAGGGGGAAAACAGGCGTGGAAAAAAGTTGGCATGGCTTTTGCATTAATAAACGTTAGATCCAAAAGAAAGGGGGGGGAGGGTTGAAAAAAGTTCTGCTGATAGGAACATTTGATACGAAAGGGAACGAGTGCCGGTTCATCAAAGATATTCTCAAAGAAGACGGTGTTGGTACGGTAACGATGAATACGGGAGTGAAGGGAGCTTCCACCTTTCCGCCCGATATTTCCAGCGGGGACGTCGCAGAGCGAGGGGGAGCGCCGCTTGAGAAGTTGATCGAAGAGGATGATAGAGGAGCTGCCGTGGACATCATGATGGAAGGAGCAGCTGCTTACGCTTTAAGCCTTTTTGAAAGCGGTACCATTTCTGGTGTCATAAGTCTGGGTGGATCGGCGGGGACCACGATAGGGACTCACGCAATGCAGGCGCTCCCGATTGGCGTTCCGAAAGTGATGGTTTCCACGGTGGCATCCGGGGATACGCGTCCTTATGTTGGTGTGAAGGATATAACGATGATGTATTCTGTGGTAGATATCTCCGGCATCAATCTGTTATCTTCGAGCATTTTGGCAAATGCTGCCTATGCGGTTTCCGGAATGGTGAAAGGAAAAACGCCGAAAGTCCCCTCAGATAAACCGCTGATTGGTGCGACCATGTTTGGGCTGACCACCCCATGTGTTACAAAAGCCAAAGAGTATTTGGAAAACCAAGGCTATGAAGTGCTGGTTTTTCATGCGACCGGAACCGGCGGTAAAGCGATGGAAAGTCTGGCGGCATCAGGTTATCTCTCAGGTGTGCTGGATGTTACGACGACGGAATGGTGTGATGAATTGGTAGGCGGGAACTTAAGTGCCGGCCCGGACCGTCTCGACGCCGTGGCCAAAGCAGGGATTCCGCAGGTTGTTTCTACGGGGGCGCTGGACATGGTGAATTTTGGAGGAATGGAAACAGTGCCTGACACGTTCCGGGGACGCAACTTGTACAAACACAATGCAAACACGACACTGATGCGTACGACAGCCGAAGAGAACCGGCAGCTCGGGTCCATCATTGCCGGCAAGATGAATGCAGTTCAGGTGCCTTCTGCGCTGTTCCTGCCGTTACAGGGACTTTCAGGAATTGATATGCAGGGACAGCCGTTTTACGGACCGGAAGAGAACGATGCGTTGTTCCGCTCCCTGTCGGAACATGTAACGAATGACCAGGTAGACGTTATAGAAATGAACAATCATATCAATGACGAAACGTTTGCCGTTGCGACGGCACGTAAGTTGGTTGCCTTGATGGAAAATAAGAAATAGAAGAGCGGGGGAAAACAGGATGAAGACAAATCGTAAAGAGATCATGGAAGGGTTCAGAAAACAGGTGGAAGAAGGAACATCGATTGTCGGTGGCGGCGCCGGCACCGGACTGTCAGCAAAATCTGCGGAAAAAGGCGGTATCGACCTCATTATTATTTATAACTCCGGCCGGTTTCGTATGGCGGGCCGCGGGTCGCTTGCCGGGATGATGCCGTACGGGGATGCCAATAAAATTGTGAAGGAAATGGCAGATGAAGTACTGCCTGTCGTGGAGAATACCCCCGTCCTTGCCGGTGTATGCGGCACCGATCCTTTTCGGATTATGGATGTCTTTTTGAGAGAATTAAAAGATATGGGTTTCGCCGGTGTTCAGAATTTTCCGACGGTCGGGTTGATTGGAGATGTTCTGCGAAAAAATCTGGAAGAAACAGGGATGGGTTACGATAAGGAAGTGGAAATGATCCGCAAAGCTCATGAGCTTGATATGCTCACCACTCCTTACGTGTTCAATGAAGAAGAAGCACGCAAAATGGCGGAAGCCGGAGCGGATATTCTGGTTGCCCACATGGGACTCACGACCAATGGAACGATCGGTGCTCACACCGCGTTGACCCTTGATGACTGCGTGGAAAGGATCCAGGCGATTCACGATGCGGGAAAAGCTGTGAATCCGGATATCATGATCATTTCCCACGGCGGTCCTGTAGCGGAGCCGGACGACGCGGAATACATCATGAAACACACCAGTGGCATTGTCGGATTTTTTGGAGCTTCCAGCATCGAGCGGCTGCCGACTGAAACAGCGATTAAAGGACAGGTCGAGCAGTTCAAGCGTATATCCAGGTAATAAAGGGAGGCTTTGAAAGCGTTGTCAAAAGCCAAATCTTAGAGGGGGAAATAAAATGTTGAATAAACGCGCATTCTGTTTGTTCACGGTGCTTTTGGTATTCGTTGTGATGGTTGCCGCGGCCTGTTCAGGCAATACCGGTACAGAAGGGGAAGGAAATGAAGAAATGGAAGGCAGCGGTCTGGAAGGGGAGAGCTCAGAAGAAGACAGCGGGGGAAATTCTGAAAGTGAGGGCAGTGCAGAAGGCGGAGACGAAGGAGAAATCCGTGTAGGTGTTGTCGGTCCAATGACCGGCGGACTGGCCGAATACGGGGAAAAAGTGGAAGTTGGCGTTGAGCTTGCACTGGAAGAAGTGGACCACAGCTATGAAGGAAGAGACATTTCTGTCCATGTGGAAGATTCCCAGGCGGATGCAGAACAGCTTATAACAAGGCTCGACAGTCTGAAGCAGAGGGACGAAGTGGACGTTATTATTGGTCCTTCCACAGGGGATGAAGGAATGGCTGCTGCGGACTGGGCCCAGGACAACGGGGATATTTTATTGATGCCCGGTTTTTCCGCTCCTGAAGATATGACGATGAGAGAACGCTCTCCAAATCTGATTCGCGCAGGTTGGACGGGAAGCCAGACAATCTTTCATTTCGGAAAATATGTCGTGGATGAATTAGGCTATGAAAAAGTTGCCATGGTAGGGCAGGATTATGCGTACCCATGGGGGCAGGCCGGGGGTTTCAAACGTGGGTTTTATGAAAACGGCGGCGAAGAAGTGCATACGATCTGGCATCCGACCGATACACTTGATTTCAGTTCCATCATGAATGAGCTGCAGAATATTTCGGATGAATATGATGCTGTGCTTCTGAACAGCGGCGGTGCCGATGCGATTGCATTCTATGAGGCCTGGGAGCAATACGGGATGCAGGAATATTATCCACAGCTGCTCGGCGGCACGAATGTGGGAGACACACCGATTCTGAAACAGGTGTCAGACAGTTTTGAAGGTGTTTATTCTTCCATGCATTATTCTGAAGCGTTGGATAATGAAGCGAATCAGCAGTTCAGAGAAACGTATATGGAAGAAACCGGGGAAGAAGTCGATGCGGTGGCTATGCAGGGGTACGATACCATGCGCGTCATCCTGCAGGCATTGGATGAAACAGGCGGTAATATCAATGATGTGGATGCGCTGAGCGAAGCAATTCTTGATATGGAAGTGGAAAATTCGCCGCGCGGAGCCTTCCACTTTGATGAGTACGGCCAGGCGGTTCAGGATATTTATATCAAACAAGTCAAGATGGTTGACGGCGAGCTGCAGAATGAAGTCATCAAAACGTATGAAGATGTCAGCCAGTTCGGTCCTTATGAAGACTGGAAGGAAGAATATATGGCACAGCCGTCCAATTCGAGAGATTTTCCCGCTGATACAGCGGAGCAGTATTTTGAAGATCTGGAAGAATATTTTGGGCAAGAGTATATTGATCAGCTGGAAGAAAACGACGGGTGGGAATAAATACAAGGAACCAAAGAGAAAAGTAAAGAGCTGTCAATCAGGGATGCTGCCGGGATCAGTCTTTTTCTCTCCCGGCAGTCCCATCTTTACTTAGGAGTGATCACATGATTATGACACTGACAAACGGCCTGGCGATGGCATCCCTCCTGTTTATTATAGCAGTCGGGCTGAATTTGTCCTTTGCCCTGCTGCGGGTGGCCAACCTTGCTCATGGTGCTTTTTATCTGTTCGGAGCTTATGTAGGCCTTACCGTTATGAACCAGATGGAAAGCTGGTTTCTCGCCATTTTGGCAGGGGGGATGGTTACCGCCGTGCTGGCTTTATTACTGGAGTATTTTCTTCTTCGCAAAGTACGGGGCGATAATTTAAGAGAAACACTTGTTACCCTATCGGTTGCTATTATTTTAGCAGATTTGATGATTTTCATCTGGGGAGGCAATCCTAAATCCATCCCGTATCCTGAAGTGCTGCAGGGTCCGCTGCAATTTGGGGATGTTATTGTGCCCAGACTGAATTTGTTTATCTTTTGTACAGCAGTCGTGATTGGTGTCTTGTTGTGGCTGCTGCTGGCTAAGACAAAAATGGGCATGATTATCCGCGCCGGGGTGGATGATTTTGAAATGGTTGCCTCACTGGGAACGAATATACGGCTGGTGTTTACGACCATGTTTGTGATCGCAGGTTTTCTGGCCGGCGTGGCAGGAGTAATAGGCGGCTCGCAATTAATGATGTCACCGGGGGATGACTGGCGGATTCTCACGTATGCTTTACTGATCATCATATTGGGCGGCATGGGAAGTTTTGGAGGATCCATGATTGCTGCGGTGGTAATGGGGCTTATCTACAGTTTCGGAAGTCTTTATATACCTGAACTTCAGCTCTTCTTTATGTTCACTCCTGTTGCTCTTGTATTGATTTTTAAACCGAAAGGCCTGTTTGGGAGGGGATTGGAATGAATGATATCTCCAAATGGATACTGTATGCACTGGTGCTGATCTGTCTCTGTGTGATCCCGTTTGTCATGAGTGATTTTTTTACAACAATGACAATCCGGATTTTATATTATTCTCTGATGGCGATTGGGTTTGTGTTCCTGGCCGGCCAGGTTGGGTTGATTTCACTGGCCGTTCCGGCATTTCTGGGAATATCCGGGTATACGCTGGCGATTCTGGAGACGAGAGACATTCTGGCGTTTCCTCTTTCTGTTATAGCAGCCATGGTCATGGTGCTGCTCGTTGCGGCCATGTTCGGAGTGTTTGTGAATAAATCGAGAGGTATTTATTTTTTAATGCTCACATTGATTTTAGGACAGATCATATGGGCGGTTGCCAGACAATGGTCATCACTTACCAACGGCGCAAACGGCATTATCGGCATTACCGCGCCGGAAATCATGAGGTATTCGATCGCGGGGGCTCCGGCAGGATATTATTTTATGCTGCTGTTCACATTTCTTCTCATTTTCTTCGGCGTCCTCGCTCTTACCCGTTCCTCCTTTGGGATGAAACTGAAAGGGATCCGGGAAAGTGAATCGAGAATGGTCATGCTGGGGTATCCTGTTGCAAAACTGAAGTGGGCCGCGTTTATGATCTCGGCGTTTATTGCAGGAACGGCCGGCATTTTCATGGTGTATTTCATCGGCGTCATGCATCCGAGTACGATTAATCTGGACTCGGCTGCGATGGTGTTAATTGCCGTTATTTTCGGCGGAGTAAACAGTGTGATCGGAGCCATTGTCGGGATGGGAATCATCCAATCGTTTGAAATTACGCTGAGCGGATTTACGTCCCGGTATATGATCATAATCGGGTTAATGTTTCTGATCGTCGTCATGTATGCACCGACCGGGCTGATGGGAGCTGTATATAAAAACAGTTATCTCCATCGTCTCTACCATAGATGGTACACAGGAGGGAGAGATTCATGAGTCCATCGTATCCGGCATTAGAAGTGAAGAATCTTTCAAAATCGTTTGGAGGAGTCAAGGCGATTGATAATGTCTCGGTATGGATCGATGCCGGCCGGAGCCGGGTGATGATCGGTCCGAACGGGGCCGGCAAATCAACACTGTTTAATCTGATCACCGGTGAAATTCCTCCGGATGAAGGGGAAGTCTATATTTACGGGAAAAATGTAACAAAAGCCCCCGTTCAGCGGAGGGGGGAGCTCGGTCTGGCAAGAACCTATCAAATTTCGAATCTTTTTCATGCCTTAACCGTGGAAGAAAATCTGTATCTCGCGCTGCAGGGCAAGCAATGGGAGAAATCATCGCTGTTTTCGGTTTTTATTCCCTGGTATAAAAACAAAGAAAGGCTGGAACGTATTCAATCGACGGCAGAAAGTGTGGCGCTGGAAGAAAAACTGGGAACGCCGGTCCGTAATCTGTCCCACGGCGAGCAGCGCCAGCTTGAGCTTGGCATCGCGCTGGCACCGGATCCTGCCATTATTCTGTTCGATGAACCAATGGCCGGCCTTTCTCCGAATGAACGAGTGTTTATGCAGAAATTGATTGCCCGGCTCGCTTCGGAAAAAATCATTCTTGCGATCGAACACGATATGGATTTTGCCTTGAGCCTGACGAATGATGTCACCGTTCTGCACCGGGGAGCGATACTGGCAGAAGGGACCCCGGAGGCGATCAAGCAGAATGAAGATGTCCGCACGATCTATAAATTACAGAATGCCTGATGATAGGAGGAAAAACCATGGCAGAAACGCTGTTGTCGGCGCAGGACTTGAATGCCTATTATGAGAAAGCCCACATTCTCCAGGATGTATCTTTCCAGATTCAGAATCTTGAGAGGGTGGCCATCCTGGGGCGCAATGGGATGGGAAAATCCACCCTCATCAAGGCTGTGCTGGGACTGGAAAACATCCGCCGGGAGGGAGAAGTGAACGTGGACGGTGAAAACCTCCTGAAAAAGGAAACATTTCAGACGGCGAAGATGGGAATCGCTTATGTTCCGCAAGGGTGGAAGCTGTTTCCTTCCCTGTCGGTGGCAGAGCATCTGGAGATGGCACACACGCCTCCTTCCGGCGGAAAAGGGTGGGATGCTGAAGCTGTCTATGATTTGTTTCCGGAAATCGCAGCACGAAAAAACGTGAGCGGAACGAAGCTGAGCGGCGGCGAACAGCAGATGCTCGCTATCGGACGCGCGCTTGTCCGCAATCCGCGGCTGATGCTGATGGATGAGCCGTCGGAAGGCATTTCCACGATGGTAATCGAACGGGTCATCGAAGTCTGTCAGCAGATGGGGGACCACAATATTTCGTTACTGCTTGTGGAACAAAACCTGGAGTTGGCACTACGGGCTGCTCAGAAAGTATATATTTTAGTGAACGGCAGAATTGTTCATGAAGCAGGGGTGGAGGAGTTCAGAGAGGATAAAGAAACACAGAATCGGTATTTAGGTGTATGATTTTTTAAAGGAATGACAACAAATCAATGCAGAAATGACCTGGATCAATGCAGAAATGGGGAGAATCGATGCAGAAACTCAGCAAAAGGACAAGAATCGATAGAGAAAACAGGGAATCGATTTAGAAATGATTCTGATTGAGGGATAAACCGCTGGGATCGATGCAAAAATCTCCCTATAAAAAAAGAAGGCTGCGGCGGCAGCCTTTCTTTTTAAAATTCCTCATACACCGCCGGGTCGCCGTCAAAGATACGTCCGTCGGCGCGGGTGAGTCCGTTGACGGTCTGCATATCTTCTTCGTCCAGCGCAAAATCAAAGATGGATAGATTCTCGAGCTGCCGCTGCGGCGACGAAGAGCGTGGAATTGGTACCGCCCCGAGTTGATAGTGCCAGCGCAGCACCACCTGTGAAACGGTTTTGCCGTGTTTGCCGGCAATGCCCTGCAGCGTTTCGTTACGGCTGATATCCGCGGCCTGGTGTAACGGGCTCCATGACTCGGTGATGATGCCGTTTTCCTCATGATAGGCCCGCTGTTCTTTCTGGTTGAAGAAAGGATGCAGCTCAATCTGGTTCACGGTGGGCAGCACCCCGGTTTCGTTTTTCAGACGGTCGAGATGGTCCGGCAGAAAGTTGGACACGCCGATGGATCGGATAAGTCCCCATTTCTGGGCGTCGATCAGCGCCTGCCAGGCTTCGACGTACATATCCTGGCTCGGATTCGGCCAATGAATGAGGTAGAGATCATAATAATCGAGACCGGCGCGGTACAGGGATTCCTGGATGGTCACGAGAGCTTTATCGTAGCTGTGATACCGGCCCGGGAGCTTGGATGTAATGAACAGGTCTTCGCGCGGGACGGACGTGCGTCGGATGGCTTCGCCGACCGTACCTTCGTTTTCATAGTTGTAGGCGGTATCGAGCAGGCGGTAGCCGCTGCGGATGGCACTGGCGACCGCGCCGGCGCCTTTACTGCCGTTCAGCTTTACCGTGCCGAAACCGAGCGCCGGCATGTAATTGCCGTCATGAAGCTGTATGTTTGGGATAGGGGATGACAAGTCGTGATACCTCCTTCAGGATTCAAAGTCAATGGAATCATTTCCCTCCTTTCCTCGTTCATAAACATATACGTTCCGATTTTAACCTTTTTCTGGAACAAGAATGGTGGTAAGATAAAAGGAATAAAAATGTGGGGGTGGGGGGGATATGGTTCCATCGTATAATCAGGACCAATGGGTAGCGGTTCAGAATTATCAAGATAGAAATCTCGATGAAATAGTTACCCTTTTTCAAACGTTAAATTATAAATTTTTGAATATTGTTAAAAATACCCCTGATGAAAAGTTAGCCACCCTTCGCGACATTGGCAATAATCAACATAGAAAGGACGTGCTTGTGTAATAAGACGTCTTTTTTTGTCGTTGTCACAAATCAGCACCTTCCATCGTTTTATTTGTAAAACGTAAAAAGGAGCTGAAGCATGATGAACGACTTGACATGCATTATCATCGGGGGCGGTCATGCAGGGCTTGCAGCGCTCAAAGCGATACAGGAAAAGACCCGGGGGAAGGCGGGCGGACGGCGGATTCGATTTATCCTGTTCGACAGGCAGCCCTGTCATGTTCGCAAGGTGATGATGTTCCGGCCGGCCGCGAACGGGGAAGACATTAGGATTCCCTGGACGGATTTGTCTGTAGAAGAATTCGAATTCGTGCAAGGTACGGTTCAGTCTGTGGAGAGCAGGGAAAAACGAATCCGATATACGAATGCGCAAGGAAAGGATGCCCGAATTCATTACGATCTTTTAATCACGGCGGTTGGCAGCATCGTTCGACGACCGAATTCCGATCAGGGAGGTATTGCCTTGACTGACCCGCAGGCCGCGGAAGATATCCGCGAGCGCTGGCGTGACAATCTGCGGCATGCTGTCGGAGAGACGAACCCTGAAGAACGGAGGAGGCTGATGACCATTGCAGTTGCGGGAGCGGGCATCAGCGGCATCGAGACCTCCGCCGAGGTGGCGGCCGCCATGCGGAAGGAAGCCGAGTCGCTGGGGCTCGATTCATCCGAGGCCTCCGTTTATTTACTGAATGAAAAGGAAGGCCTGTTTTCAGAGGGACCGGAGAAAGTTGGCCGGAAGTTGGAGAAGGCGCTCAAGAAATGTGGTGTGACAGTGCTTCACAATCGTAAGGCGATGCGGGAGGAAGCCGGAGTGGTAACGCTGGACAATCGGGAATTTCTGCCGGCAGCCCTGTGTATTTGGACCATTGGACTGATACCAAATCCGGTCCTCCGCGGTATGGGTCTGCCCCTTGCTTCTGATGGCCGGGTGCTGGTGGATGAGTGTTATCGCGTCCAAGGGATGCCGGGTGTATACAGCATTGGTGATTGTACCAGAATCGTCGATCCGAGAACCGGAAAGGAAGATCAGATGACTTGTTTTGAAGCCGGGATGCAGGGCAGCCGGCTGGGGAAAATCGTGAGGGCCGATCTTGAAGGTTCTTCCGCGCCGGTTCACAAATGCACGAGATCGGTGATAGATGTCTTCAGCATCGGCCTGGGGCAGGACCGGGGGTTGTTGTGGTCACGCAAGTGGGGACTTGATATGATCATCACAGGAAAGGCGGCGTGGAAACTTAAGAAACTGGCCTGGGATGGCGCCAGTATGCTTCGATAGGGTGTCATACAACCGTGGAAAGGAGTGACGGTGATGGAAGAACTGTACGATCAGTATAGAGGGCTTCTGTTTACGCTTGCTTACCAGCTTACAGGCTCTGCGTCAGATGCGGAAGATGTGGTACAGGACGTTTTTCTTAAGGTATACCATGTCCCTGCCGAACGTTTGGATAAGCCGAAAGCGTATTTGTGTAAAATGGTAACCAACCGCTGCATCGATCTGCAGAAGTCGGCGCAGAAAAGGAGGGAAGTGTACGTCGGCCCGTGGCTTCCCGAACCGATTCGGACGCCGGAGACGGATACGCTGGAGACGGTTGTCCAGCGCGAGCTGCTGTCTTATGCCATGCTCGTGCTGCTGGAGCGGCTGACGCCGGCGGAACGGGCAGTTTTCGTTCTGCGTGAGGCGCTTGCCTTCGATTATTCCGAAATAGCCGAATTGCTCGACAGGCGGGAAACGAATTGCCGCAAGCTGATAAGCCGGGCAAGAAGCAAGATGGAACTATCAGAAAAGGATACTGTCGAGGCTGAAGAGGTCGAGTGGGAATGGGTCAGCCGGTTCCTCACATCCCTCGAACATGGGAACGTGGATGATGTGTTGTCCCTGCTGACCGAAGACGTCGTGCTCGTTTCCGACGGAGGCGGGAAAGTCATCGCGGCCGCGCGTCCGGTACAAACGCGCGAAAAAGTGGCTCGATTTATCACCGGAGCATTAGAGGGGCTGCAGCCCTTTTATCAGGAAAAACTTCACCTCGAGCCTGCCCCTCTGAACGGGGAGACCGGTATCGTACTCCGTGCAGGGGACGAAACGGCAGCGGCCATCTTTATACAATTCCGGCGCGGAAAGTTTGCCGGAATTTACATCGTACGAAACCCGGATAAGCTTACCCGGGTGTAGTCTTCTGTCTCCCAGGCAGGAAAGGACGGCGGAGGAATAGAAGAGAAAGACAGGCTCATTACCAATGGCAAGCTGAAAGTAACAACCGGCCGTTTTTTCACAATGATTCACAGGGAGGATGGAGGAACGATGAAGAAACCATGGGACAGTGGCACTCTGACAGTCAGCGCTGACGGCGGGAATCTGGTGAACGGCGCCGTGCCTTTTTTCTGGCTGGCAGATACGGCCTGGGATCTTTTTCAGCGTCTGAATGAAGAAGAAGCCTATGTGTATCTGAAAAACCGCCGGGAAAAAGGATTTAACGTAATTCAATGTGTACTTATCAATTTCAGCCATGACGGGGATAAAACAAGCCGGCAGCGGGTGGAAAATCAGGATATCAGCGAAACGATTCATGAAGATAATAGCATGTACTGGGATCATGTGAAACGAATTGTCGAGACGATGGAATCCTTCGGCATGTATGCCGCCCTTCTACCGTGCTGGGGAAAAGTCGTGGAGGACGGGCATCTTCATGAGAACAATGTAGCTGCTTATGCTGATTTTCTGATCAATCATTTTAAAGACAGGAAAAACATTATCTGGGTACTCGGCGGTGACATCCGGGGAGACAGGCATGCCGGGTTGTGGGATACAATGGGGACAGCGTTGAAATCGGCGATGCCTGATACGTTGATCAGTTATCATCCATTCGGCAGGACATCTTCGTCGTACTGGTTTACAGACCGAGCCTGGCTGGATTTTCATATGTTTCAGTCCGGCCACCGGCGGTATGATCAGCACACCCTGACCTCCTGGGATGACGCGGCTTCATCAGAGCCGTGGTTCGGGGAAGATAACTGGCGGTATGTGCTTCAGGACCGTGACAGAGACCCGGCGCGGCCGGTTGTCGACGCGGAACCATCCTATGAACAGATTCCACAGGGGCTTCACAATCCCTCAGAGCCCTGCTGGCAGGCTCGTCATGTACGGAGATACGCCTACTGGTCCGTCCTTTCAGGCGCCATGGGCCATACGTACGGTCACAACGCGTTATTCCAGTTTCACGGTACCGGCTACAAAGCAGAATTCAGTGTGGCCCAGACGTGGCAGGAAGCCCTTCACGCCAGCGGCGGCAGCCAGATGCAGTACGTGAAAGAGCTGATGGAGGAGATCGATTTTATAAAAGGAAAGCCGATGCCCTGCATTCTCACCCCGGAAGAAACCGGGGCTGAAAAAGAAAATAAGATCGCCGCTTTCGGCACGGATTCCCACATCGTGTTGTATAATTACAGCGGCCGGAGTTTCTCTATTGTTCTACGGGATCAGCCCGGCGTGTACGACGCGTATTGGATCGATCCGGTGAACGGCAGCAGGAGCTATGCCGGCGGTGTGCATCTTCACGAAACGGCCGTATTCACGCCGCCGCCCAAAGATACGGATTTTACCGACTGGCTCCTTCTTTTAACGAAAGTATCATGATTTTTGCGGAAGGGGACATGCGCCGGAGTGAAGTGTCCCGTACCGCCGGATAGTGGACAGTTTCCCGGGCGGTGCGCGGCAAACTGTCCATTACATTTTCTAATGGGACAAAATAGGGAGGGCAGGCGGAGAAGTGTCTCGTTAATGATGATAATGGACAGACGGGGGCAGAAAGTGTCCACAAAACGGGAGCTGCTCCATTTTTTACGGGAAGTCATTCTCAAGAATCTGGTATAATAACGTAAAAGGCAGGGGGGAGTGGGGGAATGGATCCGGTGACATTTTTACAGAAACTTGTTGCGCTCGATACAACCAACCCGCCGGGTAATGAAAACAAAATCGCGGAAGTGCTGGAACATGCGGCTTCTGAAGCGGGGCTCGCATGGTACAGGGTACCGCTTGAGAGCGGCCGGTCGAATCTCATCATCGAATGGGGGACGGGGGAAGAGGTGGATCTGCTGCTTTCCGCGCACATGGATACGGTGCAGACCGGCTCATTGGATGGATGGCGTTATGATCCGTTCGGAGGAGAGATTGAGGATGGCAGGATGTTCGGGCGGGGCACGACGGACATGAAAAGCGGACTGGCAGCGATGTATCTTGCGCTGCAGCAGGTAAAAGAAGAAATAGGAAGGACGGATAAAAAAATAGTGCTCGCGCTGACGGCAGGGGAAGAGGTGGACTGCATCGGGGCAAAGAAGCTGCAGGAAGATCTGGACTTTTCGAAAGTAAAACAGGTTTTGATTGCGGAGCCGACAGACAATGAACTGGCTCTTGGTCACAAAGGAGCCTTATTCGTCAAGTTGACGTCCTATGGCAAAACGGCGCACGGTTCCATGCCCGAACATGGGATCAATGCCATTGAAAACCTGCAGGCGTGCCTTAACGCGTGTAAAACCACACTGGAGCAGGAAGCGGTGGAACACCCTGTCCTCGGCACCTCTACGTACTCCCTGAATCAGATAGCGGGAGGCACGCAGGCCAACGTCGTTCCGGATTACAGCGAAGCCGTTTTGGATATCCGGACGGTACCGCCGCAGCATCATCATGAACTGGTGGAACAGCTTCAGCGGGTCACGGAAACATTACCGGGCATGTCTCTGGAAGTGATACTGGACCGCGCGTCCGTGTTTACGGATGAAAAGGATCCATTTGTGTCCAGGCTTCGTGCATGCACTGGCATCGCTGAAACCAGGACCGTTTCGTATTATACGGACGGCTCCGTATTCAATGCTGCTTCAGATATTCCAATGGTTATTCTGGGCCCCGGTACTGTCAGCCAGGCCCACCAGCCCGATGAATTCGTCTATGTCCAGGCGTATCTGGAAGCGGTTGATTATTACAAAATGATCCTCAAAGATATCATCGAATCATGACAACGGATGTCATGAAAAAACGGTCCTCTCTTCGGGAAGGACCGTTTTCGTATCTCAATTCCCGCGGGCAAGCCAATGTACCGCCTGCTGCCAGAACGTCTCGTAATGATCCCATTCCACAAATGCCGGAGGGCCCCAGTGAGGCGCCATATCGCTGGCAAACGCGAGCGTTCGGCCGTTGTGGTACGTTCCTGTGACGACAAACGGATCACGGGCTTCTCCAATCGAAAGCAGGACATCGCTGTTTTGATCCGCGGTCAGCTTATTATAGCCGAGAAAATGCGGCCAGGAAGAAGGGATGCCCTTCAGAACGGGGTGGGCACTGTTTTGAACAGCCGGGTATTTTCCTTCCGGTGTTTCCACGCGGTCATCCCCGATTTCCAGTGTGACCGGCAGGATCTCTTCAATGACCGTCCCCCTGAACTTTCCCTTTGCTTCGATCCCCTGAAAAGACAGGTATCCTCCCACCATCACAAATCCTCCACCGTTTTCCACAAACGTCCGGATCATCTCGAGCCGGTTGGGACTTCGCTTCATATCGTTGAATGTGTTGGCGGAAAGCAGGAGGGAGTTACTGCCGATATCGCTCAGGCACACGACATCAAACTGCTGCAGTGCTTCGTCGGTTTCCGGGAATGTTTCATCGATTTCGTGGGCCCGGATATAAGTAACTTCGATTCCCGCCTTTTTCATAGCATCCAGAAACCATCCGGCCCCCTCTTCGTATTCTGACGTTGTAAACGAGTCAAATCCTTTCACATGTATGGTGTGTTTCGTCCACGATTCGCCGATGAGCAGTAATTTCATCCCTTATCTTCTCCTTTCGATTCCGGGTAATTCTCCACGATATATTGAAGATAATCAGCCGTATTCTTCATATTTTCATACATCTGTATGTCCGGCTTGTCTTTAAACGTATGAATGATATCCTGATCGTTAATCGTCAGCATGGCTGCTTCCTCTTTCACAAATGGATCGTGATCGGATCCCGGCGGCGGCGGGATAAGGACGGACGATGCAGGAAACAGTTCCTTCAACTTATCCGAGGCAAAAGACAACTTCTGGTTCATTCTGCTCGTAGACCAATGTTCGAGCGTGTTTCCTCTGCCGATGCCGTCGATGTTCAGCATTCCCTCGAAACCGGTAAGCAGCTCCTTCTTTCGTGAAGCGGCAAAGGCACGGCTTCCGGCCAGCAGCAGTTCTTCGGCTGTAAAAAAGACAAGTTCCACATTGATCGCCGGTGGAATGGTTCGCAGCCGGCGCAGCAGTTCAAGAAGGACAGCGGTACCGGAAGCATTGTCATAAGCACCCCATGTGTTGTACATGCTGTCATAATGGGCGCCGATGAGAATGCTTCTGGTCTTGTCTTTCCCGGGAATCTGCACGCTGATGTTTTCTCCCTGCGTTTCTTCAAGGGCACCCGCTTCCAAGGAAAAAGAAACGGTGATCTCCCGGCCTTGAGTAAGATACGTTTCCCAACGCTCCCAGATGGAAGAACCGATGATCAGATGCGGGAAATCCCAGCTTTCCAGCAGGGTCTGGCTGAGTGCACCGCCGTCCGGCCTTGCCGTTATATAGGCTGCTGCCTTATGATGTTGGTCCATGACCGCATATCTCGGCCACTTGTACATATCCCAGACGTTTGTAAAACCAATCCGCTGTATCGTTCCTTCGATATATTCAACGCCGGTGCTTCCAACAGCGGGGCATGCTTCCAACTCTTTTCGCTCCGGTGTCAGCTGGAACAGACCGGAAAAGGAGTGGAGATGCCACGGTTGATAGGAAAAGGCATGAATATCCGGTTCAAACCCTTCCCGCTGGACGGCTGCTGTGATGAATTCTTTTACCCTTGTTTCCTCCCGGCTCCCGGCGGGACGGGGGCTTCTGCCGGTGATACGCTGCCACTGCTCATACATCATGTCCGCCATTACCCATCCGCCCTTTGAAAGACATGTTTTGGATTGTCCCGGAGGAGGCCGTCAATCTCGTTGTCATGGACACCAAGACGCTGCAGCCGGGGAACAAAATGCTGGAGGATGTGCGCAAAACCTCCGCCCCCGTATCTTTTCAGCAGAGTCTTTAAAAAAACATCCTGGGATAACAGAAGCGACGAGGCGTATCCTTTATCCATAAGATGGACGATGGCTTCCGCTGTCTGCTGATCGGAAGGGGACTGCCCTTCAGGAAACAACAATTCTATTCCAATCATGTCAAATTCCAGAAAAGCGCCCCGCTCTGCCAGCGAAATCTGATAGGAAGGATCCATGATACTGGGATTCATGTGATCCAGGATCACCTGTTCAGGATGAACCCCTTCGTCTTCCACAATATCGAGAATATCATGCCCGTACCGCTCCCATCCCGGCAAATGAATGGTTAATATTTTACCGGTTTTTTTCTGGGCTCTGGCGGCCCCGCGCAGGACTTTCACTTCTTCAGTAGTCATATTCGGACTGATGCCGATTTCGCCTATAATTCCCGCTTTTATTCCGGTTCCTTCCGCGCCTTCCCATACATCCCGGCAGATTAAATCGGCAACGGCATCTTCTGTACGGGAGGAAATAAAGTCAGGATGGGTCGGCTCCAGATAATATCCGCATCCCATGATAATTGGCATTTTCGTTTTTTCCGATAATGTTTCCAGGGAGGAAGGGTCTCTCCCTATGCCTGTCGGTGTTACATCCACAATCGAGGCCCCGCCGGCAAGCTGATAATATTGCGCTTCTTCCACGGCAAGATCCATGTTCCGGTAGAAATTGTTGTCATAGTTTGAATAAGGTTCGTGTTTTAAATCATTAAAAATAGGGAGGGAGACCTCAGCGTAGGCAAAGGATTCCGAAACATGGGCCGGCTTTTTCCAAAGATGGCGCCGGTCCACAAACAGATGTTCATGCATCAAGGTAATGCCCAGTTCTTCGATGTCCAGGGGGCCCCGGACCGTTTTTACAGTCTGCATTGGGTCTGCCTCCTTATATGCGTCGTTTACCGAAAACGCGAACGTTGATGATGACTGCGATCAAAAGCACGAGGCCTTCCATGATCTGAATGATGTAGGGGGAGACCTGCATCAGCGTCAGCCCGTTGTTGATGATCCCGATAATGGAGACCCCGATCAGGGAGCCGAGAATCGTGCCGGCCCCGCCGAATAAAGCAGTACCGCCCAGTACGACCGCGGCGATAATATCCAGCTCAAACATGAGTCCGATATTGGACGAGCCGGAGCCTAAGCGGGAGGCTAAAATCAGGCCGGCCAGGGCAGCAGCGCCGCCGCTGAACATATACGTGATCAATTTTACGAACCTGGTATTAACCCCGGAACGGCGGACGGCTTCTTCATTGGCGCCGATCCCGGTTACATACGTGCCGTAACGGGTGTTCTGAAGCGCAATCACGCCGAAAACCGTGATAACGGCGGCGATAATAGCGGGAACCGGTATGCCGAGAAAGGCCCCGATCCCGACATTCGTCAGTCCCGCGTCACTGGAGATGGCAATGGAATATCCGCCGGTGACAAGCAGGGCCAGCCCCCTCACATACAACATTGCCGCCAGCGTAACGATGAGAGGAGGAATGTAATGATACGCAATGACGTATCCATTCACCAGCCCCATAAGGACACCGGCAGCCACTACGATAAGAAGTACGAGCGGGCTGGCCAGCCCGGCACTGAGAAGAACAGCCGTCAGCGCACTGGCAAGGGCCAGTTGAGAACCTACCGACAAGTCAATGCCTCCGGTCGTGATGACAAAAGTCATGGCCACCGCGACAATAAGGTTGGGAGCCAGCTGCATCACCAGATTCATCATGTTACTGAAGCTGAAAAAGGAAGCGGTGGCGACAGAGAAAAATAAACAAATCAGAATTAAAATGCTGAATATACTCAGAATCTGCTTATGATTTAAAATGAAGTCTTTTATTTTTTGGGTATTTTCCGAGTTTCCGGCAGGTGCTGGACCTGTCGTTTCTACTTTTTCCTGGCTCATCAGGCACCCACCTCCTTTGGATTTCCCATGATGGATTGAATGACAGACTCAAGATTGAACTCTTCAATATTCCTGTCGTCAATGCATCTGCCTTCGTACAGCACCATGAGACGATCACAGACCTCGAAAAGATCTTGAAGCCTGTGGGTAATTAAAATGACGCTGACGCCGCGGGCTTTCACCGTGTTGATCAGTTCAAGCACCATTTGTACCTCTTTTACGCCGAGTGCTGCTGTCGGTTCATCCATGATCAACACTTTCGGTTCAAATATCATGGCCCGCGCAATCGCGACAGCCTGCCGCTGCCCTCCGGACATGTTCTGTACCTGAAGTTTTGTGGAAGAGATATTGATTCCCAGCTTATCGAGTTCGGTCCGTGCCTGTTCGTGAAGCCTTTTTTGGTCAATGAGACGTAAACCCTTAACGGGTTCACGTCCCAGAAACATGTTGCTCGCGACAGTAAGCGTGTCACATAGGGATAAATCCTGGAACACGGTTTCGATATGCAGATTTTTGGCATCCCTCGGGTTGTTTACTGTTTTTTCTTCTCCTTCAAAGTAAAAGTGTCCTTTATCAGGCATCAGCACCCCGCTCAATATTTTCATCAATGTGGATTTTCCGGCCCCGTTATCACCAAGCAGACCGAGGCATTCGCCCTGTTTGAGCTGCAGGTCCACTCCCTGAAGGGGTTTGACGGCTCCGAACGCTTTCTCAATACCTGTCATTTCAATTTGATACGTCATAACGTCCACTCCTTTTTCCAGTTGGAAACCTTTCTATTATTCAAACAGGGAACGGAACTCATCCACATTATCTTCGGTTACAACCGTTCCGGGTACATTAATCTGTTCTTCCACTTCTTCGCCTTCAATAAGACGTTGCGCGGCCTGGATCGATTCGGAACCATATTCATCCGGATGCTGCTGCAGCACGGCTTCCACGTAGCCTTCGTCAATACCTTCGATGACCTGCTGACTTAAATCCCAGCCGAATAATTTAATAGAATCCTGGAGCTGCTGCGAACGTACGGCTGAAGTCATCCCGATAAATGCTGGTTCACCGGTCGCAAAGGCGGCATTCATATTAGGATTGGCGGTGAACAGGTTTTCCGCCGCGGTTAATGCCTGCTCCTGCACGTTCTCTCCATCAACAGTATTCACGTGTTCCACATTGTCATTTTCGAGAATAGTATCCAGAAAACCAGCCTCGCGGTTCACTTGAATAGGGGAATTGAGGGCGGAAACAGAACCTAACCGGACTTGTTCATCTCCCCATTCTTCCTCCATATAATCATTGAAGTATTCTCCCAGTTTCACACTCGATTCATAGTTGTCCACGCCGACCTGAACATCGACCCCTTCATGATCAATGACGGAATCGATCGAAACGACCGGAATTCCGGCTTCTTCCGCTTCGGTGACGATCGGTTCCATGCCTTCCACATCGATGGCATTGATGACGAGCGCGTCCACGCCTGAACTGATATAGTCCTCAGCCCCGTTATATTGATCGACAGAGTCATTGTTTGCGTTGAACACGGTTAAGTTAACGCCCAGTTCTTCCGCGGTTTCTTCCGCGCCATCCACCATTTCCGTGAAAAAGTAGGCTTCCTGGTTGATGACGGTCATACCGATAGTTGGAGCATCTTCATTGCCGCTGTCCACGGATGTTTCTTCTCCGCCGCTGTTAGAGCCGCTGGAATCTGACGTTCCGCCGCCCTCTTCGTTTGTCGTATCCCCTGTGTTTTCCACCTCTCCGCAGGCAGCGGTGAACAGGAGAAGAGAACTGAATAGAGCGGAAGCAACCCATCGTTTTCTTATTTTCATTGGAAATCCCCCTTTATAGTAATGGACTGTGTGGACTGTTTAAACGACTCGATCTCGTCTTCGTAAGGAATGGAAGGCATCGCTCCGTACCGGGTGACGGACAATGAAGCGGCATATACTGCTTTTTCGGCTGCTGTGTGAATGTTTTTTTCCCGCAGCCAATAGGCGGTTAAAGCACCACAGAAGCAGTCACCGGCCGCCGTGGTGTCGACAGCCTGCACGGAAGGAGCCTGGAAAAAAGAACGTACAGACTTTTCATGGACAAGCACGCCTCCAGCTCCCAGCGTTATAATGATGGTGTTCGCGCCGTGTTCTCTCAGGATAGCAACCGCCTGTTCCGCCGTCTCTTGATCATTGACTGTAATGCCGGTCAGTTGGGACGCTTCAATTTCATTCAGAATAAGAACGTCGATACAGGATAAAAATGTTAAAGGAATATTGGGAACAGGAGCAAGATTAACAAAAATCGGAATATTTTTATTGCTGGTGTCTTTTAAGATTGATAAAAAAATGGAAGGCTCCATTTCCGGCTGAAACAGGACGGCGTCAGATGGTGCCTGGTTGGAAAGAGCACCCAAGGCCTGTTTTTCTGTGAGGTCTGTGTTGGCTTCGAGATTCGTGACGACCATGTTTTCTCCGGATTCATCAATCGTAATGAACGATGTTCCGGTGGCTTTGGTTTCTGAAATCATTAACTGGCTGGTGTCAATTCCTTCGACTGACAGCTGTTCGTTCAATTCATGGCCAAAAGCGTCACCTCCCCGTTTTCCTATAAATGCGACATTGATTCCGATACGGTTCGCGGCAACGGCCTGATTGGCGGCTTTCCCTCCCAGACTTCGCAGATAGGAAAGAGAAGCGATGGTTTCTCCCGGTGCTGGGAAGTATGGAACTTTGGCGACAAGATCCATGTTCAATGTTCCCATAACCGACAATTTAGGCTTCATTGGAAGATGGCACTCCATGTCTGACCTTTTTCACTTCATCCATGAAGGATGATGCTTTTTCCACCGACACCGGATGCCACCATTTTTCCTCTTCTTTCAGGGAACTTCCTACAATACAGCCGTTACACAAGGGAAGGATTTTCCTGACGTTGTCTTTTGTCATGCCACTGCCGATAATGACCGGCAGTTCTGTATTGTTCTTGATGGTCTTGATTTCTGTCGTATCGGTTTCGTCCCCGGTTCGATTCCCGGTTGCGATTAAGACGTCGGCATCAAAGAATATGGCATCTCTGGTCTGCTCTTCAAGACTGCGGTCGGCTACAATGGAATGGCTTCCGTGCTTCACGTGCACGTCGGCAAACACTTTAATGTTCTCTCCTTTAATAGCGGAGCGGTAACGGAGGGCGTCGGCGGATGCCCCTTCGACGAATCCCTCATTCGCTATATAGGCGTTCACCCACTGGTTGGATCGTACGAAGGGGGCATCCAGGGACCTGGCTACGGCAAGAGAAGGCACCACACCGTTTGCCAGACAGTTGACACCGATGGGAAGATCGGTAATCTGTCTTAAACGGGCACCAACAGAACTTAAAGCCGCCACCGTTTCCATGCCGATATTTTCCGGCTTGGCAAACGGAAGATCCCAGGCGTTCTCCAGTATCAGCCCGTCGACCTCCGCTTTGTGATAGGCTTCTATATCTTTTGCCGCGAAGTCATAGACAGCATCGAGGCTGTTACCATCGTAATGAGGGGCACCGGGCAGTGGTTGTAAGTGAATCATGCCGAGCACTGCCTGATCGGTTCCAAAAATGGTTTCTATATAATTGGGTTTGGATGGAAAAATTTTGTCTGACATCTCTACCTCCACCTGTCATCTCAGTTTGATAGAATACTTATACTTGTCCGCCCGGTACACCATCTGCGCAAATTCAAAAAGGTCCCCTGACTCCAGGTACGTGTGTCTTGTTAATTTTAAAACGAGGCTGCCGGCCGGTATCTGCAGCAGGTCGGCGTGAAATTCGCCGGCTTCCATTCCTTCTACCGTTTCCTCTGCTCCTCCTAACGCCACGCCCTCCAATGCAAGCGCTTTATATAAAGAATGAGAAGAAAAATCATAGTTCCGCAGTTTGCTATATACATCGGGTACGGCACGTTGATTTAGATAAACTTCATGGTACCCGATATATACATCATCGACAGCTCGAAGGCGGTGCAGGGCGACAGCCGTTCGGCCGGCGGTGAGCTGAAACTTCCGCAGCACTTTCTCCGGCGGTTCCACTTCTTCGAATGTGAGTACTTTGGATGATGTCGTATGATTTCGATCAGACATGTCTTGGGTAAAACCCGTCAGTTCGGGCCGGATCGGTTCCAGTTTCGGCTCCGCGACATACGTGCCTTTGCCCTGCAGCCTGTCCAGAACTCCTTCATTCACCAATTCCCCGAGTGCAAGGCGGACCGTGGTCCGGCTGAGATCATAGTCTTTCTGCAGGCGGAGTTCCGTAGGAAGAAGATCGCCGGGCTGCCAGTCTCCAAGCTCTATCTTATCCAGAATGATTTGTTTCAGCTGGACATAGAGAGGAAGAGGATTTTTACGGTCGACTTCGATCATAGATTCACCTCCTTCACGGTAATGATATTATTATGTTGTGTTGTTATAACGAATTTTATAGAAAAAAGAGAAGGACGTCAATATATTTTTCAGAAAATAATTAAAATTTAGTTATAAGAAGGAGGCAGGATTTATTGGACACATCGTGGCGGGAAGTGTCCCGTACCGTCGGATAGTGGACAGTTTCTCGGGCGGTGGCGCGGTAAACTGTCCATTAAATTTTCTAATGAGACAGAATATAGAGAGTCAGGGGGAAAGTGTCTAGTAAATGAGAATAATGGACAGACAGGGGCAGAAAATGTCCAGAACACCGTACAGGCTAGGTGCAGTTGACATATTTTTCCCTCCACCTTACAATAGTTAGATACTTGTACGTATAAGTTATCAACTATATGGGAGGCGGAGGTATGAAACATAATGTGACAGTGAACACGGATCAGGAGGAAGCGGTGATCAGCCGTCATATTTACGGGCATTTCGCTGAACATCTCGGGCGCTGCATTTATGAAGGACTGTGGGTCGGGGAAGACTCGTCGATTCCCAATACGAACGGCATCCGAAGGGATGTGCTGGAAGCGCTGAGAAACATCAACATTCCGGTGCTGCGCTGGCCGGGGGGATGTTTTGCCGATGAGTACCACTGGAAAGACGGCGTCGGGCCGCGCAAGGAAAGGAAGCGGATGGTGAACACGCATTGGGGCGGTGTCGTGGAAAACAACCATTTCGTACGCAAGAATTTCTGATGCTGTGTGAAATGCTCGGTGCGGAACCGTACATATGCGGCAATGTTGGAAGCGGTTCCGTACAGGAAATGTCGGAGTGGATGGAGTATATGACGTTTGACGGGGAATCGCCGATGGCGGACTGGCGCCGCGAAAACGGACGCCGGGAGCCCTGGGAGGTCACGTATTACGGCGTCGGCAATGAAAACTGGGGCTGCGGCGGCCACATGCGCCCGGAATATTACGCTGATCTGTACCGGCAGTACCAGACGTATGTGCGAGAATACGGTGACAATAAGCTGTACAAAATCGCCGGCGGAGCGAACGTCGATGATTATCGCTGGACAGAAGTGCTGATGCGGGAGGCGGCCCCTTTCATGGACGGCCTCAGTCTTCATTATTACACGATACCCGGTGATTTTTGGGAAGGAAAAGGGTCGGCGCTTGATTTTGACAAGGCGGAATGGGACATCACAATGCAGCGGGCTCTTCATATAGATACGCTGATCTCGCGCCACCGTGCAGTGATGGACAGCTGGGATCCGGAAGAAAAGGTCGGCCTTATAGTAGATGAGTGGGGGACATGGTTTGACGTCGAGCCCGGGACAAACCCCGGCTTTCTCTATCAGCAGAACACGATCCGGGACGCGGTGGTGGCAGGTGTAACCTTGAATATTTTCAACCGTCACGCAGACCGGGTGCATATGGCCAATATCGCCCAGACTGTCAATGTGCTGCAGGCGATGGTACTGACCGATGAGGAGAACATGCTTCTCACCCCGACGTATCACGTGTTTGATATGTACCAGGTGCATCAGGACGCATCGCTTCTGCCGCTTCACATTGATTCCGGCCGGGAGGAGCAGCAGAGGTCCTTTCCGCACATCCACGGTTCGGCGTCAAAACAGGACGACGGCACGGTGCATGTCAGCCTCTGCAACCTGGACGCGGAAGCACCTGCTGATGTGACGTTGGATCTCCGCGGAGCGGCCGGAGGGAAGAAATGGTCCGGAACGATGTTGACAGCGGAACAGAAAAATGACCATAATACCTTCGACGAGCCGGAACGCGTCCAGCCGCAGCCGTATCATGATTTTACAAGCAACGGAACAACAGGAAACCTGCATCTGCCGCCGATGTCGGTCGTCGTCATTACCGTTTCCGGGCAGGATCAATCATAAAAAAACGCCCGGATGCGCTTCCGGGCGTTGGGTGAGTCTTCTATCTATTATCTGTTATCTGTCAGCTGCATTAGTCGATGAACAGACGGTTTTCCAGGATTCGTTTTGCTTTTCTTTCCTGTGATTCGTAAATAGAATGGAGGACTGTTTTAAATACGCGTTTCATTTGGAAACCCCCTATATCTTAAGTTCTATCTGCATAATACTCCTGATATTGCAAATAGACAAAGCTGTGGAAATTCCATGAAAACGAAAACATTTCCTATGAAAGCGCATGAAACAACGCTTTATCTCCTTTTTTCTCTTTTTTTCTTTAAATTTGAGGGTCGTCCGATATGTGCGAAAAGTATTTATTTTTCATCAAGGAAAGAAAGTGCTGTATTGTATTCCGGATTTCCGAACAGAAAGGGACTTACAAGCCGAAGTAATCTTTTTACATGCCGAATCTGGTCATTTACATGCCAAACAGACACGATTACAAGCGGACGCCGCAGCGGAGAACCTTTTTCGCGCATCGGCACCTTTGGCACAAAAAAGCCCGGACGACTCTGTGTAGAAAGCGTCCGGGTATGGTTCTTGACGTTTTACCGAAAGAGTACAACATATGTCAGTTTGATCATCGCCAGCATGCCGGGATTTTTGTACCTGCCCACGTTGTTCCCTCCTGTTTTTGTGATTGATCTTAGTTTCTCATCAAATATGCGTTCCATCTACATGTTTGTGAGCAAACTTCACACAGTAATTTTTGTCTGCATGCTTGGATTTATTTTCCTTGTGTGGCAGAATGACAGGAAAAGATAAGGGGGAGCAGTCGATGAAACCGGATCAGAGACAGGAGAAGATGGCGGAAAAAGAGCGGCGGAAGAATCCCGCGGGTACGATGAAAGACGGTATGCAGCGGGCGGAATCCGGAGGTCTTTCGGAGTTGATGCGGGGATTGGGCTGGAAAGGATTTCTGCTGGTTCTTGTGGTATTATTTATAGTCTTTCTAATTGTTTCCTTTTTGTAGAGACGGTGGGTGAATAAAAAAGAAGCATCCTTTTCCATACTAAGCAAAAACGGGAAAGGATATGGATATATGAACGTTCATGTGATCTGGGAATCGGCGCTGCTTGTCGTTATGGGTATTCTCATCCTCCGTATTGCGGGGCGTAAGTCGATTTCACAGATGTCGCTGGCGCAGACGGTCGTGATGATTTCGATCGGTTCCATCATTATTCAGCCGATCATTGAAGACAGCGTATGGAACACCACCGTGGCAACACTCGTGTTTGTGTTGATGCTCGTGTTGATCGAGTACCTGCAGCTGCGCTCTAACCGGGTGGAGCGGTTTGTGACGGGAAAAGCGAAACTCGTCATTGAAGACGGTATTCCGCAGTACGAGACACTGCGTAAGATGCGCTTCACGGTCGATTCGCTGGAGATGCGCCTCCGTCAGCAGGGGATTTCGAAAATTTCCGACGTCAAAACGGCTACGCTGGAACCGAATGGGCAGCTTGGATATGAACTGATCGAAGACGCCAAGCCGCTGACTGTGGGGCAGTTCAAGGAGATGATGGCCGGCCGCATCGTGCTGCCGCGGGATACAAGTGGGGAGCCGGATGTGTTTGAAGAGGTGAAGCAGGGACGCCACCCGCTGTCGAACGCAAAGCATCTCCGCTGAAAATTGACATATCGGCAGCTGCTGCCGAAATATCGGCGGTTTTGTCCCCTTTATCGGCGGATGAAGAGCAGATATCGGCGGAAGGAACGATTATTTCGGCGGTTTCGGCTGATTTATCGGCGGAACCGGGATAGGAACCTGGCAGGTTGTCTGATGCAGTAAAAAGAGGCGGTCCCACATGGCCGCCTCTTTTCTTTACCCGTTATTCTTTTCTTTCATTTTTGCTTTCATCGCCTCCAGTTCATCATCGACGTCGTTTTTATCAAGCTCGTCGAGTTCGTCGTCGAGGGATGAGCTGTCATCGCGCATTTCTTTGCTCGTTTCGGCGCGGGCTTCAAGTTCATCCACTTTCTCCGACATGCGGTCGAATCCGGCGGAGGCATTCTCCGAGCCGAAGCTTGACATCGATTCGTTGATTTTCTGCTGCGCTTTGGCGGAGCTGGCCCGTGCTTTCAGCGTTTCTTTCTTCGCTTTCATTTTTTCATATTCGTCTTTCATATCCTGCAGCTGATCGCGGAGCTGCTGGCTGGACTGCTTGGCATTTTCGTGCGTGGACGTGAGTTCATCCACTTTCTCCTGGTGTTTGTTCTTGTCTTCGAGCGCCCGGCGTGCCAGATCTTCGTCGCCTTTCTCGAGCGCTTTTTCCGCCTGTTCCTGGCGTTTGTCACGCATTTCGACGGCATCATCAAGCTGTTTCTTGAATTTCTTCTCAATGCTGATCTGCTGTGCGACGTTTGTTTCGGCTTCCTTCATATCCTTTTCCATATCGAGTAAATATTGATCGAGGAGCTTTTCCGGATCTTCCGCCCGGTCCAGCAGCGCATTCATGTTGGATAGGGTGACGTCTTTCAATCGTTTGAAAATACTCATGGGATCCCTCCTGAAAACTTTGGCTCACATTATCTACGGTTTAGTGATACGTGTGGTTTCATGATATATTATACTGGACATTGTTCATTTTTTAAAATAAATTTCCATCGATCGAAATGAACCGATATCCTTTTCATTTCGGCGGGAGTCTCGTAAAATAAGAGACGTTCGCATGATAAAACTGGAAATTTCAGAAGATGCCGGGGAAAATGAAACAGGCGCCGCGCCGAATCGTACATCTAGAGGGAATGTTATTCTGCGGAAGAAAGGAGGGAAAGCGTTTGCGGAAAAAGGTATTGATTATCTTTACAGCTCTGATTCTCCTGTTGACCGGCTGCCTCTCCCAGGGTGGTGTCGCGTCGCAGCATTATGAACTCGAAAACGTAATGGAAGACGAGGCGGGCAATGAATCCCATGTCTACCGTGCCGAAAACAGCACAGTGCCTGAAGCGGTGGAAACAATCCGGGAGGACAGCGAGCCGGTGGAAGTATCCGAAGAAGATGAGGAGCGGATGTTTCTAGTCTATGAAGACAGAACCATTCAGGTCATGAAGGATGCGGAGCAGCCGGAAGATTCACTCGTCGAAGTGTCGGAACAAGAATTCGTGGAAAATAACTACCGCCCTTCCATGCTTGAAACGTATGCCATGTTCCGGATCATGTCGGACTTGTACAACATGGGAAGCCGGAACCGTGACAGAGAATATGAAGGGTATGTCGGAACAAACGGACAGTATCACCGCGATCCGTCCACACGGGGATCCAACCGTTCTGGATCGGTGACATCGACTGGAACCCGCGGAGGCGGCTCCGGTTTTGGAAAATAATAACGATACATATTAGAAGGAGGAATAATGGATGGATTTATCGGTAATCGTGGACTCAATTATCTGGTTTGTACTTATTATGGCGCTTATTTTCATTGCGGCCTTTCTTTTTGAAAAGGTGACCAAGTTTAAAGACCGGGAAGAAATCAAGGCCGGCAATGTCTCGGTGGCGCTTTCGCTGGCGGGTAAAATATACGCGCTCGGCTATATTATGAAAGTGTCGGGGGAAAATGCATACAACCTCGTTGAAGCACTAAGCTGGGGCGTCATCGGGTTTGTATTTCTCATCATCGGTTACTTCCTGTTTGAATTTTTGACCCCATCTTTTAAAGTGGATGAGGAGCTGGCGAAAGACAACAAAGCGGTAGGGATCATGTCACTCGCGATCTCTGTAGTGATAGCCCATGCCGTAGCCATCGCGATTATCTAAAAGGGGCGCGCGGCGTCCTTTTCTTTTGGAAAGAGGGAATAGATCTTGCTGCAGCAGTGGAAAAAACCAACGAACCTTTTGTATATATCATCATTTATTGTGTCCGTATGCGGGATCATCTACCAGATGATGCTCGGGGCGGCGGGATCGTACCTGATGGGAAGTTCAATTCTGTCCTATGCGATAGCGGTCGGCGGCAGTCTATCGGGCATGGGTGTCGGATCGATGCTGTCGGAATATCTGCGCCGCCATCTCATTAACCGTATCATCGGGATTGAGTATCTGATCGGGCCGGTGGGGGCCTGCTCCACCCTGTTTATCTATATGATGTTTTCCGTGGCCGGCAGCGATACGGCGTCGGTGTTTTTCTGCCTGCTGATCTTTCTTATCGGCTGCCTGACGGGGATGGAGCTTCCGATTTTGATCCGTGAGGCGGAGAGACGCGGCGATGAACTGAAAAAGAGTGCCGCCCGCACGCTTTTCAGCGATTACGCGGGATCGCTGATCGGAACACTTGGTTTCGCGCTGCTGCTCAGTCCATGGCTCGGTTTTATTCAGACCGCGTTTTTTGTCGGGTTGATCAATGTGGCGGTGGCGTTCTGGCTTACGTTTGCGTTCAAGCATGAGATACATAAGCCAAGGCGCTCCCAGTTCATCGGTGTGCTGTTATTGGTGCTTCTCGGCTCCGGTTTTATTTTCGGAAACAGTTACGCGCAGATTCTCGAGCAGCACCTGTATGACAATCCAGTTGTTATTAATGAAGAAACCAAGTACCAGCGGATTGTCGGCACGCAGGCACCCGGGGATTTCCGCTTTTATCTGGACGGCAACCTCCAGTTCGCCGAATCGGACGAGTACCGATATCATGAAACGCTGGTCCATCCAGGTATGGGACTGTTAAAGGAGAAAATGGCGGACGGCGGTGATATGGACGTGCTTATTCTCGGGGGAGGCGACGGGCTTGCCGTCCGGGAACTGCTTCCCTACGACAGCGTAGCGTCGATCACGCTTGTCGATCTCGATCCGAAAGTGACGGAGCTTGCCCGCACGAATCCTCATTTGACCGATATCAACAACCATTCCCTGGAAGATGAGCGGGTGTCGATCGTGCACGGCGATGCGTTTTCGTATCTGAAAGAAACCGACACCTCCTATGATTATATCCTGTCGGATCTGCCCGACCCGAATACGCTGGAGCTGAACAAGCTGTATACGAGGGAAATGTACGGCTTGATGTATGAACGGCTTGCCCCGCACGGTGTCGCGGTCGTCCAGTCGACGAGTCCGGTTTTTTCGAGAAAATCGTACTGGACCATTTCGGAGACGATCGAAGGCGCCGGATTTTTCGTCGATAATATGCATGTGGATGTGCCGTCCTTCGGGGTCTGGGGATTTACGATGGCAGCGAAACGGCCGTTTGAGGCGGCGGACGTCACGATACCGGAAGCGGCCGATACCGAGTATCTCGAGAGCGGCATGCTTGCTTCCCTCTTTCAGTTCGGAAAAGATGAAAACGGGGATATTGAAGGCTTCACCTATCAGGAAAATACGATCAACCATCCGATTCTGACGGAGTTATACAATGATGCATGGAGATACTACTGATCTCCGTGCTTTTTTATTGCTGTTCGGGCTTCGTTGCGTGGAGTGGACACTATATCGCCGGCTGCCTGCTCCAGTGTCCACGAAAGCTATGTTGGTGGACGCTAATTTTTTATCCAGGAGGCATAGTGTCCCCGAATCCTTAAATAATTTTTGTGACAAAAAAACATCCCCGGAGAACGGGAATGCTTCGAAACAGCAGGGGTTCTGCAATTTACAGTTTGACATTCTAAATGCACCAATACAATGCGCCCTGTTTTCATGGTGGTCAGGCATCCATTTCTCTTAGAATGTCCCTGGCTTTGTGTTCATCTTCAGCCTTCACGGAAAGCTTCGTCACATTCCGTGTGGAATAAGATAAGTCACCGGCCCCGCCGATATCCTTTTCACACCATATATTTTTGTTTTTCAAAGCTTGTTCGGCCCTGAATGCTTCGCCTGGATATATCGTATGAAGAATGACCACCGTTCTTGTTTTCGTGAACAGTTTTTTTATCCACTGATACACAAAAAACCTTCCTTTAATTCTTTATCTTTTCATAGGTATCGCGGCTGCAGATGACGGCAAGCTGCGTACCGGTTGGAATGGTATCGTCCCAGCCTTCAGTAATAAACGCCGTATCGTTTGCGATGAGAATCGCACCCAGATTTTCCAGCGCATCGCGGGCCTCCCGGTACGTCTTCCAGCTGCTTTGCGGGCGGATCAGATGGAGGTCGTCACCGTACTGCCTGCTTAAGAGCTGCATGAAGAATGTGCTGGAGCCGTGGTACTCTGCGGACTTCGCGATCAGGTTGGAGACGGACTGATACGACGGAATGCATTCATTCACGCCGGCGCGGGTGAACAGTGCTTCATGTTTGTCCGAGAGAAGCTCGGCGATTGTGTAAATGGACGTGCCGTGTTTTTCGCCGTATGCTTCGATGGTGGAGGCGATCAGATATGTTCTCCCGTCGGCAAGATCGAGGTCGTTGATATCCTGCGGTGCGAAAATGCCGACCGTTCTTGCTTCCAGAATATTCGCCTGTTCCAGCGTATTCTCATCGGTCGCGCTGCCGCGGATAAAATGAAACCGTTCATGCTGGTACGGCGCTTTTTCGAGATTCCGGTCGATCAGGACGACCTGTTTCTGTTCGTTGGTGAGCATTTCTTCCACGGCGCTCTCCGTCTTGCCGTCGGCCCAGCCGATGAACACCGCGTGGTTGGAGTCTTTAAAAGCCAATCGTCCTTCCTCCTTCGCCTGTTTATAATGAAGCACGGAATCCAGTATTTTGGAGATCACAACACCGATGATTCCGATGCCGAGCGGATAGACGAACAGCATCGTAAACCACTGGCCGCCGGCGGTGACGGGAGAAATGTCGCCGTATCCGACGGTCGTGGACGTCGTCATTACCCACCAGAGTGCGCTCATCGGCGTAAATGTCTGCGGTTCGATCGCTATGATGCCGATCACAGACACCGCAATGAAAAGAAGGGTGAACAGCAGAAGCGACCAGCTGCCGATACGGATCACTTTTTCATACAGTTGTTTTAGTATGTACATTCCGATGCATCCTCTGCTGCTGTTATTTTCCCATTACCGCGGTCCAGCGTCTTCCTGTGTATGTCAACCGGATCGAGCTGTTCTTTGAGATAATCTACAGCGGCATCCGAATCAATCGAGGCTCCGCACGTATAACAGTCAATCCCGCAAAATCCTTTTTCCGGGTACGTATGGATGCTCATATGGGATTCGGACAGCATCGCAAGCACCGTTACGCCCTGCGGCTCGAAGCGGTGGGACTGTATGGAAAGAATGGTTGCGCCGGCCCGGGCCGCGGCTTCTCTTATGTAAGAGGTCAAGGATGCTTCGTCGTTCAGAAGCGCATAGGAACATCCCCAGAAATCGGCGATGTCATGCGTTCCTTCGGTGGTGTATTCCATGGACGTTTCCCTCCGTTTTCCATCACTCATCCGTTTTGTCTTTCCCCATTTTACCATTCTCTGGTTGTCTTCGCTATTCATTTCAACCAAATAACCGTGTATGCTATACTGATGGAAAATACAGTAACGTGAGAAGGAGAGTCTCTGATGGGAGTTTTTAATAGAATGAAAGAAATGTTCCGGGCCCGTAATGTGGAGGAGGAGAAAGGGACGGTCACCCGGACGATCCAGACGCTGGAACTCGAGGATATTGTGTCGTACGATCTGGAGGACTATATGGTGAAAGGGAAAATCGTTTACGAAGACGGCGGGTTTGAATGGACTGTCTACCATCTGGAAGGAGAAACGTCGAACCGCTGGCTTTCGTTTGAAGAAGACGATGAATGGGTGATCGGTATCTATGATAAAACAAGCGTGCCGGCCGAAGAACCCGGGAGCGGCACGTTTGAGTACGAAGGAACGACGTATCAGGTGAGTGAACACGGTACGGCCTCCATCAAGGAAGCCGAAGGCCGGGTCGGCGCATCACCGGGGCAGTCGGTGGAATACTGGGATCTCGTTGATGCAAAGTCGCAGGAGAAGCTGTTGTCCGTGGAAAAGTGGGGAGGCAGCCTCGAAGCGAGCACCGGTTATGAAATCAGTGAGAAAGAAATTTCCATCATCGCAGGTACATAAGGTATGGTTCAGTGCTCTTCCCATTCCGGATCGAAACGGTTGACTACTTCTTCGGCGGGATTTTCTCCGATGACTTCATACGCCTGCCCGTCGAAGGATATCCTTCGTTCGCCGAGAATAAGCGAATGACCGTCCACGTCCATGCGGTACTGATCGTAAATCGTATCGTCGGTTCTGCGGAGGAGGACCGTTTCTTCCGGTGCGTGAGTCAACGTTTGAACGATGCCCTCCTCCGACTGCGGCGAATAAGAGGCGCGTCCCTGCGGAGTGTAGCTGCCCCTTTCCATGGTGAAGTCCTCCACTGGTTCGTCCACGTCTTCCAGCATCGCTGCAGAGGCGTCTTCATACGTTGTATGCTCCCACCGGTCGAAAGCGAACAGGCCGGCAATCAGCACGATGGTCGCGGCGGTAAGGGCTTTGCGGTTGTTAAAAATGGTATGGGCATCGAGCGGCTCCGGCGCGTCACAGGTGACATAGGTACCGACACACAGGTCATGCAGCGTACGGCGGTCGTCCCGCCGGATCATCATGACGATACTCACAATCAGACCGATGCCGAAGGTAAGCAGATAAATAAGACCGACCGCGAGATAACGAAGCAGCATCGTTCCAAAGCCCGCGCCCTCACGATAGACACTCGCAATGGTTAAACCGAACATCCATTTACCGATCGTCCGCCCCCGCCAGATCGAAGGGATCATAACCCAGTACAACAGGGTGAAAACTTGCAGAAAGATGGTATTGGAAACAAGAATATCCCCGTATAATACAAAGGCCAGGGACAGGTTGAGCAGCATGATAACAGCACTGTCGATCAAGGCGGCGCCGAGCCGGTGTAAAACTCCGCCGGGATTGGACACAGGCATGATGCATTCCTCCATACGTTTGCGAACATTGTCTCAATTTCTATTAAATTGATTTATATACTTATTTTTCCTTTTACTTTCTGGTATGATTTTAACATATACACTTATTCTGTCACACCATGTTTGGAAAGAAAAGGGAAGCAGGGGATATAACGTGTTGTGGACCATCTATCAAGTCATCACGCTAGTTGTTCTGGCATTCTGTACATATGCGGCGTCGCAGATGATCGGCGGATTTGCTGCGTCCGGACTGGAAACCGCCGGGCCGGTCAATTCTTTATTTGACATTCTTCTCGCTGTGACGATTCCTATCACTGCGTTTTATTTTTTCATCCTGTTTGAGCTGAATAAGGACAACCATATATTTTACCGTAGGATCTGGAAACGTGCGCCCGTCCTGTTCGGCGCTGCCGGCATCCTGTCGCTGGCCGGGCTGTTTCTGCTGTTTTTTCAGGATGTGTTATGGGGTGAAAAGTGGGCGATTATCCTGTTATATCAGTATTTTCTGCTGCTTTTTTATATGTTTGTGTTCGCCGTTTTTTTCAAACGGATGAAACGGATCGAACCGGTGACCAGAGCAGGGGAACTGGCAGCGACGTATTCGGTATGGGTGGTTCTGGGCGTTTTTATTCTGTCTTATTTTGTATTTCCGGCGGTGTAGCAGAAAAGGGCATCAGGAGGTGAATAGTTGTGCATTGGTATGCAAAAGTATTGTCGAACTATGTAACATTCAGCGGAAGGGCCAGGCGGGAAGAATACTGGATGTTTACGCTGATTAATGCGCTTATCATTTTTATTCTGGCAGGGGTGGAAGTGGGATTAGACATCCCGGAACTCCCTTCAACATTGTACGGTCTGGGGATTTTGCTGCCCTCCCTGGCGGTCGTCGTACGGCGTCTGCATGACACGGGACGAACGGGATGGTGGATTCTTATCGGGTTCATTCCGTTGATAGGTTCTATTGTGTTACTCGTGTTTATGTGCCTGGACAGCCAGGACGGGATCAACGAATACGGCGCCAATCCGAAAACGGAAGCAGCGTTTCAATCATGAAAAAGCATGAATCGGTTCGTCCGATTCATGCTTTTATTTTTCTGATTTTTCGTCAAAAATAAAAATTTCTGTTTCCTTCCTGTTATCCATCTATTATACTAGTTTTAACAATTGTTATATAATAAGGGGAGGGGTCATGATGAGTCTAAAGGCTAAACTGTTGGTGTACTGCCTCAGTCTGCTCGTCATTCCTTTAGTTGTACTGGGATGGATCAGCTATGATACAGCGAAAGATGAGTTGAATGCCGCCAGTGAAGTGAGTCTGGAGAACTATGTCGGCATGGCGGCGGAGATGACCGACCGGATGCAGCAGGCAGCAGAGGAAGGATCCATATCGGAAGAGGAAGCGCGGGAGCAGGTGAAAGAAAGTCTGCTCGGCCCGTCTGAAGGGGATGGTGAACGGACAGTAACCGGAGACATAGATCTGGGGCCGAACGGCTACTTTTACATTATGGACAGCGAAGGGACGCTGCTAGCCCATCCCAACCAGGAAGGGGATAATATCTGGGATTCTCAGTCCGATGACGGTACATATTTTATTCAGGAAACGGTCGAGAAAGCCCGGAACGGCGGTGGATTTGTCAATTATGAATGGCCACTGCCGGGTAATGAGGACGTCAGTAAACCGAAAATCGTGTATGCCGAATACGATGAAGAATGGGACTGGGTCATCACCGCCGGATCTTATATGATGGATTATAATGAAGGCGCTTCCAATGTATTGAGCATCATGCTTTTCACGATTGCCGGCGCTCTTGTTATCGGGGCGGTCGTCGTTTACTTTGTAGCGCGGAGAATTTCGCGGCCGGTGGAACAACTGAATGAGGAAGTTCAACGGGTCGCATCCGGAGATCTCAGCAGCCGGAACCTGGACATCAACAGCAAAGATGAAATCGGATCACTTGCTGCCCAGGTCGAGCATATGAAAACGTCGCTCCGCTCGATTATCGGATCGGTTAACGATTCCGCGCAGCAGGTGTCGGCGATGTCGGAAGAACTGAATGCCACGACCGACGAGAACGCAAAAGCCGCCGAAATGATGGCGCAGTCCGTACAGGAAGTCAATGACCAGTCGTTCCGCCAGTCGGCTGCGGCGGAAGAATCGAACGAGGCCATTGAAGGAATAGAGACGACGGTGTCGGATATGAATGTGCGGGTCGACCAGACGAAACGATCCACCGGGACGGCCAAGGAAAAAACCGAAGCCGGCAAGGAAAAAATTTCTACATTAAAACAAGAAGTCGGGGAACTGCAGGAGCTTACGACCCGGACGAATGCTGAAATTCAGGAGCTCGAGCAGAAATCCGGGCAGATTACCGACATCGTATCGCTCATTACCGAAATTTCCGAGCAGACAAACCTGCTCGCCTTAAACGCTGCCATCGAAGCTTCACGGGCAGGCGAGAGCGGCAAAGGCTTCGCCGTCGTCGCTGAAGAAGTCCGAAAACTGGCGGAACGCTCCAGTGCCTCCGCCTCGGACATCAACCGGCTGATCCAGGAAATTCAGCAGACGGTGAAACGATCGGCGGAAGCGATGAACGAAAACCACGATAAAGCCGGCAACTGTAATACGCGCGCAAAAGAAACGGATGCCACCTTTGATGAAATTGAAGAAGCTGTCACCTCGATTGCTTCTGATGTGGATGCGATCAACGAGGCCCTCGGCGCGATTGAAGACAAAACACAGTCTTCCGGCAGCCAGATTGGCGATATGAAAGAAATCAGCCGCCAGAATGCGGAAAACGTCGAGCAGGTGGCAAGCGGCATTGAAGAACAGAACGCCTCCATGGAAGAAATCAGCGCCTCCGCCGACAACCTGAGCCATGTCGCCGAATCCATGCAGGAAAGCATCGCCGCGTTCCGTTTTGATGAAGAAGATCGAGACGGAAAATCAGAGAATTAATGGAGAAATTCCCGGAATCGATGCAGAAATAGAGAAAAGAAGGAAGAATCGATGCAGAAATTCCAGCATCAATGTAAAAAACGGGAGCAGCAGTAAAAAACCGTCGGCCCGGTGTCTACACGAAGACACCGAGCCAGACGGCGGTCACGAAGGCGAGCAGCAGCATCCATTTTTCTACATTGGAGACATCTTCTGGATCTTTCACATCCATGTTTACAATCAGAATGACAGCGGCCGTGGAGGAGGCGGCAAGCCCGAGGGCGGCAGGCAGACGCTCCAGCCCGAGCCAGAACGCACAGCCACCCGCGAGAACATAATACAGGACGGCCGGCAGCCGGACAAAAGGCAGGCCCAGTTTTTCCACCGCCCATACGACGGAGGTCTGCTTCTTCGGAACGGCGCGGGCGTCCGCGTTTAGATCGGGAACATGATGGACCATCACCCAGGCGATGCAGATAAGCGCATTTACGGTCGCGTTCTGATACGCCCACTCCGGTATGGTTCCAAGTGCCAGCCACGGCCCGGCAAGGCCGAGGAAAAAGATCGACGGGAACGTGCAGAGCCATTCCCCGGCGAACGGGTAATAACTCAGCCGCAAGGGGCGCATTGAATACGCGGCTGCCGCCCATACCCCGACGGCCAGCAGCACACCGAGGCGGAAAAAACCGGTAACGAGGAGCGCGCCGGCAAGCAGCACAAGGAAGGCGGCGAGCCCTTTTCCGATCCGGCCGATCACCTCTACCGGCACCGCGCCGGTCTGGATGAGGCGGCTGCCGCCGGATAGGATGGCAGGGCTGTGCTCATCCGTGCCTGAGATATGGTCGGTATAATCATTTAACAGATGTGTCAGCACGCCGTGGATCAGAAACGCACTGAACAGAAGCAGCAGAAACAGCGCGCTCCACCGGCTTCCGGCGAGTTCTCCGTATAACGGAAGCATCGTCGATATGATCGCCGCCACACTGGACGAAACGACAGCGATCCAGCGCAGCAGCACGATGCCGTTTTTCAGAACGGTTCCAGCCTTGTTGATCATCATCACCAATCCCCCATTTCACTATCCGTCATTCCCGATTTTCAGGTACTGGAAACCAGTCTGTGCCTTCCGGCTGGTAATCATACCTCCTGTATGGAAGAAATGTGCCAACTTGTTGGAAAGAGGGAATACAGCGGTGTAGCGGCCGGCGGTGTATCTCCGGCTCTTTTTCATATGTGATCTTGGGGTTCGCTCGTATTCGACATCATTTCGCTCACAATACAAAAAGGAAATAAAACGATCTAAACCAATATGTATATGTGTGGTAAGATAAAAGAATCTATACACGGCGGGGAGATGAGAACATTGAATAAAATGCTGCTACACGTGGAAGGTGCCGCTGTTCTGGGGTTAAGTCTGTACCTTTATTCGCTTCACGGACACAGCTGGGTGCTGTTTGTCCTTTTACTATTAAGCCCGGATCTTGCGATGTTTGGGTACGTGGCCGGGAACAAAGCCGGGGCCGTTATCTACAATATCTTTCATACATACAGTCTGCCAATTGTCATGATAGCAGCCGGTATGCTGCTGTCCCAGCCGCTTCTGCCGGCCCTCGGTCTGATCTGGACCGCCCACATCGCCATAGACCGGGCGGTGGGCTATGGGTTGAAATACCCCGCCGGTTTTAAAGACTCACATTTGAACAGAGTGTAGAAAAAGCCGGATATGCGCTCTCCGGCTTTTTTTCATATAATCTTCGGATTCGCTCGCAATCGAAGTGTTTCCGCTCGTATTCGACATCATTCCGCTCGCAAAAGATGGCATCCACCGCATCGTTATAACAGCGCCCCGAGTAAAATAATCGCACCGATGACGAGAACGACGCCTGCGATGATCCGCAGCACACAGCCGACACCGCGCATGATGAGCGGGAATAAAAAGATAACCATCACAATAAGTATAATCAGCGTAAGAGGATCCATATCCATCCTCTCCTTTCTTCTTCTATCCTACGCTTCTGCCTTCCCTTTTATCCTGTTTTTCTAACATGGAATGCTCCATGGCCCTCCATTTTATGGTAAAATGAGTACAAAAGAGGAAGCGTGGGAAGGGATATGACAACGAAAATGGCTTGGCTGCTGAATCTAATTGCGTCTGCCATATGCCTGTACGTGATTGCACAATTCACGGTCAGCCCGGACCAGATATCGGGAAACGGCAATATCGGCCTGCTTTTTATTATGGTCGGCACTCCGTTTTTCATTCTCGGCCTGTACTACACTTTTAAAATGGGAGAAAAGCTGCTGCCGGTGCTGGTCCGGCGTCATAAAGGAAAAATGGCTTTGCTCCTTGCCGTGATTGCGTTTATCGGACTCAGCCTGGGATGGGGGCTTCACGCTGCAGGATTAATGGAAGCACTGGCCGACGGTTTGGAGAATGAAATGTCGAGAATATATCGTTTCGGCCAATTGAATCAATATACCAATATGCTGTATTTCAACGGGTATTCATTTTTGCTGCTTCACCTCATCAGCGCCGCCGGCGGATGTTTGTACCGGAAGAGAAAAATAAGAAATAAAGGAGAATCCCTATGACATCACAGGTTCTGATTGTCGGTGCCGGTCCGACGGGGCTCGCGATGGCACTTGCGCTTGAAAAGCACGGCATATCGTTTCGCATCATGGACCAAGAGAGCGGTCCCGGCCGGCAGTCCCGGGCAGTGGCGGTTCATGCCCGGACGCTTGAATGGTATCATCAGCTCGGTGCCGCCGATCTGCTGATTCAAAACGGTTACCCTCTCCCGCAGCTCGAGATCTACCGGAATCAAAAGCGGCGTGCTGCCCTGAATTTTCACGACATGGGGAGAGGACTTAGCCCGTATCCGTATGTCCTGATTCTTCCCCAGGATGAACACGAGCGTCTCTTGATTGACAGGCTGAAGGAAAAAGGAATCGAAGTGGAGTGGAACACCGAGCTTTCCTCGTTTCAGCAACACGAGGATCACGTCGAGGTCGTGATGGAAAAAGAGAGCGGAGCAGAAACTTCCTCTTTCACGTATGTCTGCGGATGTGACGGGGCTCATAGTTCGGTGCGGAAAGCGCTCGACCTTCCGTTTACCGGGAAAACGGATGACCATGTGTTTTATGTGACCGACGTGAAAAGTTCGTCGGAGGCAGAAGGCGCGCAGATGCATCTTTTTGAAAATACGTTCGGCCTCGTGTTTCCGATCCGGACGACCGCTTCCATCCGCCTGATCGGCCTTATCCCGGACCGGTTTCTGGATGAGCGGAACGACGTCGATAAAGACAGACTGATTCCATTTCTGGAAAAACAGACAGTGATTAATATCGATCATGTTCATTGGTTTTCGAAATACACGGTGCATCACCGTATCAGCAGCCAGTTCCGGAAAGACCGCGTTTTTCTAGCCGGGGATGCGGCCCATATCCACAGCCCGGCAGGAGCACAGGGGATGAACACAGGAATCGGCGATGCCGTGAATTTGGCGTGGAAGCTGGCTGATGTGATAGAGGGGAGGATAGACGCTTCGGTGTTCGATACGTATGACACCGAACGCAGGGCTTTTGCGAAACGACTGGTTGCCACGACGGATCAAGTGTTTCAGGGCGTGGCCGGAGACGGGATGACGTCAGATCTCGTCCGCAACGTGATGATTCCCCGCGTGATGCCGTGGGTGACAAAAAATCTGCCGGTGAAACGGTTCATGTTCAAAACGCTATCGCAAATCCGGATTCACTACCAGGGCAGCCGGCTTAGCTCCGGAAAAGCGGGCCGTGTCCAGGGAGGAGACCGGCTGCCCTGGCTTCCCGGAGAAAACGGGGACAACTTCCGGCTGCTGCAGAACGCGGACTGGCAGCTGCATGTGTACGGCAGCGCCTCACCTGAACTCCACCGCGCAGCCGGGGAACATGGAATTCCGCTTCATGAACTGGCATGGACGTCGGCTGGGAAAGAAGCCGGCATCCCGAAACACGCGATGTTTCTCATCCGGCCGGATGGTTATATCGCCCTCGCCGACTCCGGGCAGGATACCGAAGCGCTGCGCTCGTATCTGGACTCCTGGGGCATGGTGGACGTATAGGAGCCGGGGGTTTCGCTCGTAACCGCCCCATTTTCGCTCGAATTCGACATGATTTCGCCCGCAATCGTGTGTTAATTCTGTGCTATTTTTTAACAAAGGCAGGAGATTTCTGTGTCAATTAAATATGCTCACACAAACATTGTTGCAAAAGACTGGCGTAGGTTGTCTGATTTTTATGTTAAAGTTTTTGATTGTAAGCCCGTATTGCCTGAAAGAGACCTTTCAGGCAAATGGATAGAAAACGTAACTAATATAGACAATGTTAGTATTAAAGGCATCCATCTAACCTTACCTGGGTACGATGCAGGACCAACTTTAGAGATTTTTCAATATTATCCAGAAAACCCTGAGAGGCAACCATCAAATATTAGCAATCAAGGATTTGCACATATTGCATTTGTAGTGGATAACGTTGAAGAAGTTTTGAATAAGTTAATGGAATACGGTGGAAAGAAACATGGAGCTTTAGAGAAAAAAGAGTTCGAGTCCCTTGGAGTATTAACAATTGTTTATGCAGAAGATCCCGAAGGTAATATTATAGAGATACAGAACTGGGAAAAATGAATGGTGGAATTTTCCATCTTTGACTTTAAACGGCTTATTTTCACACCGTCCTCGTTAAAGGACGATGTAATAGGAAGACGGCGGCAATGTCATCATTAACGGGAACCGCCTGTCCCTTGGAGAATAAGGGGAGTCATGGGTCGGATCGTTCGACATACATAAAAGGGGAGAGAAATGATGAACATTATCGCACAGATCGTTATTGTTTTTCCGGCGGCTTCCATTGCTGCGGGAATCCTGGGCCGCCTCCTTTTCAAAAACATCTACGTTATGCCGGCTGTCGTTTTCATTACGGCTTTTGCAGCGATGATCATTTGGTACAATTCCACCTTTGCGGTATGGATGATCGTGTATTCGGTGCTCGCCTTTTTGGCAGGGTATCTTGCTGATCTATTTATTGCGGTGCGCACATGGATGAAGTCTGTGAAACCGAGAGGGATGTGGAAATGAAAAAAGCTGTTACCATCATAATTGATATCGTGCTCATAGCTGCACTGTGGTTTGTTATGGAACTGGCAGGAGTAGATGTATCCATTGTTGTTCCAGCCCTTATACAATGGGCGACAAAGTATATTCTCCCCTGGATTGTTCTGTACTGGCTGATCAGGCTGATCAAAAGCCTGGAGAAAAGATAAGTAGCAACAGGACATAGGTATAGGGATAACGAAGCTGGAGTTACAACACATGGATAACATAAAACCGGCAGACCAGAAACACATAGACGATCGAAACGATCAACAGCGCCGTCCCCTTGGTGAAATGGGAGCTCTTCCAACGCTGCCTGCCACGGTACAGCAGCAGAAACCACAGAATAAGCATAAGAAGCGGAGTTCCGATGAAAATCCAGGGAGCTTCATCGAGGGGAGTCAGAAAAAGGGAGGACAATAGTACCCCCCAGATAATAGAAATCCCCGTCAAAAGCAGAAGAAAATCCTTTGCCCTTTTCCAGGTGAAGTCAAACAGAGACATCGAAAGGTAACTGCTGGTCCAGATCATACTGAGTATGCCTGTAAATAAAAAGACGCCAACATGGAAGTCTCCGGTGAATGCGGTGCCGAATATAATGAAGAAAGAAAACCAGCCGAAGACGACCAACAGGAGAAAGAAGCCCGCCTGCACGAATCCTCTTTTCATATACACCCCTCCATATTATCTGTATCCAGGTTTCTTGTCGTTGGCTGTGTATTGTCAGGCAGAACCGATTACTTAAGAAGGTGGCGGGAAAATGTGCATCCAGCAGGCCAGACCGCCGACACATATGCAAATGGTGACCATTTCAATCAGCGCAACCTTATAATTGGAAGGGTTCTCGGTAAATCTCCATTCCACATAGCTTTGAAAACCCGATTGTATAACTCCAAAAATGCCCACTACAGTAATAAGGACAATTGGCTGATACATAAAAAAGGCGCTGCAGATTACGACGGCAAAAAGATGGAATAAACGCAGGATATGGTCCCATTTCTTATGAAAGGCGTTGATGTGGGTAGGGAAGAGCCACTTTTTTTATCTGCCTTCATCCAGCGGCGGGCAAGAAACGGCACAAGCCAGAGAAAAAGCATAAATCCTCCCATGACGAGTGCAAATTCGATCCAAAATCCTTCAGGTAACGACTGAAATCGGATGCAGAACAGCTCCTTTTTCAAGGGTCGATGCAGGGGATGGAAGGGTTATCTTTACTGCATTTATGCTTTTATTTTTATGTAAAATTCTGATAAAATCATTGTAACATAGGAAATTTTATTCAGAAATAGGTTAATATGGCCTTCAGCCGGGGAGACGGCAGCTGCTTCTGTTCTCTAAACCAGAATAGAGGACATAATTCGTGCAATAGAAATTAGTACATTAGAGAGTTTATGTATGAACATTTGTATTGAAGAAAAAAGGGGGAATACAGTGATGAAGTTTCATATTGTAGATGTGTTTGCGGAGGATAAATATCAGGGGAATCAACTTGCGGTATTTCAGCCGGACTCCGACATAAGTCAGCAAGAAATGCAGCAGATTGCCAAGGAAATGAATTTTTCAGAAACGACATTTATCATGTCGGGAAAGCGGGAGAATGGCGGTTACGATGTGAAAATTTTCACCCCGGATTCAGAGATCCCGTTTGCCGGTCATCCGACGCTTGGCACTGCCTATGTGATTCAACAGTTTATGGAAAAAGAAGAGGCAGCAGAAGTGAAGCTGAACCTGCACGTGGGGCAGGTACCGGTCGTTTTTCAGGGAGAAACGGGATGGATGGTGCAGAATCAGCCGTCGTTTGAGGCAGAGCTGGAGGCCCAAGACATTGCCGATACCTTGCAGATCACCCCGGCGGATATGGAGGCGGGATTCCCGGTGCAGTCGGTATCGACGGGACTTCCAAGCATTATTGTCCCCCTGAAAACACTGGACGCCGTAAATCGCTGTACAGTGAATCATCATCTTTATGATAATATTCTGCAGGAGATCGGCGATGCCAACTTACTTGTTTTCACCCAGGAAACCATAAACGACACCAATGATCTGCATGCCAGGGTGTTTATGTTCCCTTCCGGCCATTTGGAAGACCCGGCTACAGGCAGTGCTAACGGCAATCTGGCAGCGTACCTGCTGCAATATGATTTTTTTGAAAAAAGTTATCTGAATTACACGGTGGAACAGGGTTATCCTGCAGGACGCCCGTCTTTGCTTCATGTTCATGCGGAAAAAGAAAGCAGCAAGCAGCCGTTTTCCATCGAAGTCGGCGGCCAGGTATTCGTGACAGCAGAAGGCCGCTGGATGTAGCAGCAACCGCAAAAGAAGTGAAACGAGGGAGAATTACAACAGAATCAGGAATCGTTATGCTAGTAGATCTTTCTAAGTCTTTTCCTAAAGTCTTTAAAATGAAAAGAAATCCCTGTTCAACTTTTTGGAACAGGGATTTTGTTCCTTGATGACGAAACTTCATATTTGACGCGAGTTTCATTTAGCTGAACAGGTTTTTTATCATTCCTTAGATGGACCCAAAATTGTAATGGAAACGGTCATTATAGCTGAAAGGTAAAATGTGAATGTCATGTTCGTCTGCCCCGCAATAATGCCCATAATGGAAGGACCAACGAACTGTCCAGCTGTAATGAGAAAGAAGACGAGCGCATATCCAATGGAAGGCTGATCTTCAAATACTCGAACACTCCAAACAGCGAATATCCCAGTAATCATGATAAAAAATATACCAAAGAGAACAGCAGATATAATAATGCTCCCCCAAGCTGAAGGAAAGGCAGCTAATACAGCTAGTGATAATGCAATTCCAAAGATATTAATACGCAGGATATTCGCTAATCCAATGGCTTCAATCAAATGACCGCCAAATGCTCCAAGAACTCCGGCCGCTCCCATGATGAACCAAAAAAATTGTGATTCGTTCATCGTAAACCCGCCAACATTGACGACAAAATCAACGGCATACGTCCAGTATGCAGATGTTGTTATTCCAATCAACAAAGTGAGAAGAATTAAATTACGTTTATCTTTCTCTAATAACCACTTCCCTTTGATTTTCGGCAAGGCACCTCCTTTTTGGTTTTGGAAGGAAAGAGGAGAGATGGCCCACAGGTTCCAGGTTGTGACACAAAGGGCGATGACTCCAAATGCAATCCAAGCCAGCCTCCACTCTTCTCCCGCAAAAAGGGCCATCGGTCCTCCTAAGAGAACACCAAATCCAGTACCACAATTAATAATCGTCAACGCTCGTGTTCGCTTCTTTTTTTTGATACCCTTGTTTACGATTTCCGGCACGGGTGGGTAGGATAATCCTGGACTAGCGCCTGCAATCATTACCCCAGCAGCCAGCACCCCTATCGTTTGCGATAAGCCGATGACCATCATCCCTATGGTCGCAGTACATCCTCCTAAAATTAAGGGCAACTTGGCTCCACATTTAGCAATTAAAAACGGCACCACAAGCGTTGTTACCATATAAGAAATATATGAACTGCTGGCGATAAAACCCACTGTCTCGGTAGAAATGCCAAAGTCTTTTCGTATATAGGGAACAAATAAACCGTAAGTGTATCTGGAAAGTCCGTAAATAATCGCAACCATAGCTATTCCTGGCAATACTAAACGAAAATAGTTCATTTTAAACCACCTAACCATTAAAATGAAATTTAATAGTTAGTTTACATTATGTTATACTTTTAATCAAGATGCATTAGAAGGATGTGATCCATCATGAACCAAACAGTGAATTTTTCATGCTTGTCCAACTATATATCCATTAATTTTTTCAATACGCTCCAAATGCATGAGGATAGGCCCTTGAACCTTTTAAGCACAGAAAAAGATATACAGGCGTGGCTGACGTTTATGGTTCAACACCAAATCTTAACGAAAGACCAATTAGCAATTATTGAAAATGGTCCATTTAACGTGGAAACCCTGCAATCTTTTCGGGAGTCATGCCGTCGATATTTTAAAGGATCAGGAATAACCGATGAGGATGCTTTTTTGTTATGGTTGACTGGAAAGAATCAAAGTGTGCCGCTTTATTTTAGCTTTTCTCAAAATAACCTGGTGGCTATGCCACAACATGGTGGAACGGATGGACTCGTTTCCTTGCTTGCCTTTGATCTTCTTAAAATGAATGAAAACGGTGATATGAACAAGGTGACGGCGTGTGCGAATGAAAAATGTTTAGCCTTCTTTGTTAATCAAAAAGGGACTCGGAAATGGTGTTCCATGGGGATATGTGGAAATCGCAGGAAGGTCAAAAAGCACTATTATAAAAATGTGAATAAATAACGACAAGTGGCTGCGTAGCCTCGGATGGAAAGAAGGAGGTCTCAAGGTAACTTACAGCAAAGAAACCGGGAATTATTTTCTCAAAAAATACTGGAAAGCCTGGACCGTGATTTCGTTATTAACGGTCCTGTTCTTTCTCCCGAATGCCTTTCTTTTTGACATGACGACTCTTGGCTACATACCTGCCTTTTTTATTATACTGAATTCGGTCATTTTTGGTTTTTATGTGAATCGAAACGAACGAAATAAATCCCAAAACTTGTGACGCTGTATCATCAAAGGAGGAAGATAAGAAATGAAATATGTATTATCCTTGCTTGCTTTTGTTGTTATCTTGCTCCCCGGTTGTTCCCTCGAATCCCAGAGTAACGGCGAAAACGTAACAACGTCCGAAGGACGATCCTATCAGGCATGGGTCAGAGTGAACGGCACGGTGTATCAATCCCAGGGTACCGAAAATAATGGGACATATACACGAGAGGAAAAGATAGGAGAAGTCAAGTATAATCTGCCGCCGGACGAAACCATAAAAGAAAATTTCGCCTCCAACTACGCAGAAGAAGGTGCAGCCATTTATGCTGCCCAGGACAAGAGAAACATACTATTGGTCGAGGTAGAAGGGGAAGCATATGAGATTTTTTTCAATAACGAGGATTAGCTGCGAAAGAAGAAGTCTCTCTGATCGCATTGCTGTAAGCTTTAGGTAACGGACAACACGATAGGTAAAATGTCGCCTATCGCGATATACTGGACACCAGAAGCTTCGTCTGCCACTTTTTTGTCCACTATTTATATATACGAGACACATTACCGCCGCAAGCCCCGTAAAATGTCTCCTATTTGAGTTTTATAGACACTTTGCTTAAGATTAACGACCCTGGACGTCTATCGTTACCCACCCCGCGTGGTCCTTCATCAAATGGGTCTATGTTACGCATGAATAAGTCTCTATTATATGTTCACCGTAGCAGACACTTCATTCCATGTTGAGCAGAATCTTTGGCACGGCCGGTATTTTCTGATAATTTTGATAGAGAATTACAAACAAGAATGGCTTCCAACCCATAGTAGGAGGTTGTTTCATGAAATACAATAATTTAGGAAATACCGGGTTGAAGGTGAGTGCGCTGGCGTTTGGGACAATGACATTCGGCGATGACTGGAACATAGGTTTTGAGGATCAGAAACGGGCGGACGAGATGGTCGACATGTCCATCGATGCCGGCATTAACCTGTTTGATACCGCGGACGTGTACAGCTACGGTGTGTCCGAAGAAATGCTCGGCAAGGCGGTGAAAAACCGGCGCCAGGATCTTGTGATCGCGACGAAAGTGATGGGGGCGATGAGCAATGACGTGAACGACCGCGGGCTCAGCCGTTTCCACATCATGAATTCGGTGGAAAACAGCCTCCGCCGGCTGGATACGGATTATATTGACCTGTATCAGCTTCACTCCTTTGACGAGAATACCCCGCTTGAGGAAACGCTCCGGACGCTGGAGGATCTCGTCAATCAGGGCAAAGTCCGTTACATCGGCATGTCCAACCATGCGGCCTGGCAGATCGCCAAAGGGCTCGGCATTTCCGACCGGAACGGCTGGCCGCGTTACGCCTCGGCGCAGATGCATTACAGCCTGATTAACCGCGACATCGAGCATGAAGTCGTACCGCTTGCCCAGGAAGAAGGCATGGGGATTCTTGTCTGGAGTCCGTTAAACGGCGGCTACCTGACCGGGAAATATAGAAACGAAAAAGAGAGCGACAGCCGTTTTGCCACTTCGGATCTAGAGGACTTCCCGCCGGTGCCGGATAAAAAGACCGCCAATGAGATTGTCGATAACCTGACCGAAATCGGCAGCAACCACGGCGTCGGCCCGGCGGAAGTGGCGCTCGCCTGGTTGATGGAACGCCCTGGTGTGGCGTCGGTGTTGATCGGTTCGAGAAAAACGGAACAGCTGCAGGCGAACCTGAAAGCAGCCGAGATTGAATTGTCGCAGGATGAATATGACACGTTGACCGAAATCAGCGAACCGCGCACGCCGTATCCGCAGTGGATGTTGAATATGATGTAATCGGAGCAGAGGCTCCCGGTACATGCCGGGAGCTCTTTTTTTGCCCATTTCACTGGAGAAAGTGTCTAGAATATAAAAGTTGGAACCATTTTAACGGGACCCGTGTGAAAAGTGTCTACTATATAAAAAAAGGAGACACTTTCCCGGGAATGGCTGAATAAATGTCCGGTAACATAGAATCATAGACAACTTCCGGACGGTTTTGTCCATAAAAAGTCCTTCAGCAATTCCTCCGCTTAAGCGAAGGTCGGTGATATGTTGATCCACACAAAAACATAGACGGTGGCAGCGCTCAATAAAATAACCTCCACGAGGCTGGCTTTGTAGTTGGCGCGGTTTTCGGCATATTTCCATTCTACATAAGCCTGAAAGCCGGTACTGAGAAAAGCATAGATTCCTACTACAATTAGAGAAAAAAAGGACTAATTCAGGAAAAATATAGCACATCCCAGAAGAGAAATGAGTGCAGCAATGCGGATGGTCCAGTCTCCTTTTTTATGGAAATCATTGATATGGTTATAGGAAAACCATTCTTTTTTATCTGCCTTCATCCACCGGCGGACAAAAGGTGGAAAGACACCGACGAGGACGATCAATCCACCCATCAGCAGGAGAAATTCCGGCCAAAAGCCTTCGGGATACGTGTAAACATGCATGAGGTCCCCTCCTTTTACAGCGGTGCCGATTCTTCCGGCATGACGTTGGCAAGAATCAGATAAAGAACGAGACCGGCGGGGATGAGGAGCAGAAAGGCGAGCCTCACCGGCAGCGCTGGAATGTTAAAACATACCGCAATACCCCCGCATACCCCTGAGATGGAGCGGTTGTGCCGCGACTTTTGAATGTTCCAGCCATTACGCATCGTCGAGCAGCTCCTTTCCAAGCTTTCATTTTCCTGTAAAATTCTGATAAACTTATCATAACATAGAAAATAAGCGGCAGACATGAAGGCTGATCCGTTGAGCCAAACATTCATTAGTCCCATTATCCGCCTCTTTTTGCCACATTATGTCTCTTAAAAGCATATAAGGGACACAACCGGTGTGGGAAAGCAGTGTTTGTGTCCAGTAAAGGAAGATAGAGGACATCGGCCCGGCCGAAATCTATCAAAACGGTCTTATGCACCGGGTTAACGTCCATTTCTTCCATGCACTTGTCCATAAAACGCTCGTATCCGGAGGCGGTTTATAAAAGGAGGAAGGTAAATGGCTGTATGGTTTCCCTATGCTGTGTACTGGATTATTTTCGTCACTGGACTGGCCTCGTGGTGGTTCTGGCCGCAGGACTATGGGTTTGCTATGACCATCACGGTGACGCTGATCAGCGGAATATTTTCCACGATTGCCGCGGTGACACTGCGAAGCTGGCGTCTGGTGGTTGCCGGTCTGCTGCTCCTCCTGAGCCCATGGGCAGCACTGTTGTTTTATTAGAAAGGAGAATGGGGGTTGAAGAGATTTCTGAACATCACCGGACTGGTGCTGGCCGCCGTGCCGGCCTCGTTCCTTTTTCATATCTATGAATACACACAGCATGTCCGGCAGGACGATGCGGTTCTTCTCATGCCGGCAGCTGTCATTTATATTCTTCTCACCGGAGGCGCCTCCGCTTATGCCGACCTCCGCCGGGTTCTGCTTCTGTTGGTGCTGGGCGGTGGGCTGTCACTGCTGCTGGCCGGTGCCGCGATTCCGGATGACGGCTCCTGGTTCAAGCCGTTCGGACGAAACCTCATGGTGGGCGGCACAGCTGTTATTTTTCTGTCAGCGGTCCTTGTCATCCGTTTTCTGATCCGCTCCGCTGCTGCCCGGCGGCGAAATCTACTATCGCCGATTTGATAACTGGAATGTCAGTGATTCCGACTGTATCAGCCTCAATGACAATGATGCGGACGGACCGCGCAGCAGAGATGGAAGCCTGCCTGAGACTGACTTTCTGAAGCTGGACAGCGGCAGCGATTTGATTGACGCCGGCACAGACATCGGTTTTTCCTACAAAGGAAGCGCGCCGGATCTTGGGGCTTATGAATGAGAGTAAAATCCGTAAAAAAAATGGGCAGGGGTTCATACCCTGTCCTTCTTTTTTCCTTTAATTGTAATGTAAAATTTTGATAGAATAATAATGTTCCCACTCTTACATAGAGTGCTTCATATGACAGTTTGGCTGGAAGGGGGTGTTAAGGTGTTACGTTTTATTTTATTGATTCTCCTCGTTATCGCGTTATTCAATCTATTTTTTGGTGATGGTAACTGGCCTGTACCATTATTAGTATTTATTGTATGTGCTGACAGTTTGATGAGAGGTCTCAATGAGAGAAGAAACAGCGATAATCCTGTAACCAAGCCGATATCAATTGTTGTATCGTCTGTGCTGTGCTTTTGTACCGCCATTGTCCTTGTGTTGAGTTTCGTATAAACATAGACATTCGGGTTGAAAAATGTCCATAAAATAAATATAAGAGCCAAAATATGCTGGAGCATGACAGGAAAAAGTCCATAATAGATAAATAGGAGACACTTACCGGCAGAAAGCAGCACAAATGGTCCATTAAAATAGAATGATAGACATTTTGCAGCCGGTTTTGTCCGTAAAAGTTCCCTCCAGCATCGAGAACTGACCCAGTGAAACGAGACAAGAAAAAACACCTATACTGCCATGGTCCTGCATTCAACGGGCTGTAACCATTTCATTTTGAAAAAGGTCGTATAATGTGCGAACACGATTACTTTCACATATGACGTAGGGGGTGTTTTTCCTTTCATTGTGGAGATCCGTTCGACGGTGCCACTGGACGCGGCGTTCGCAGCCTTGCTTCATCGAATAACGCTAAGAAGAAAATCTACCTTTTTCCAAAAATACTTTCCATCATCGCTTTTCCTGTTGGAGTCTGGGCAAGGCCGCCTCTCGCTGTTTCCTTGTAATCGGAGGACATCGCATTTCCGATATCAAACATCGTTTTAATGACTTCATCGGCAGGGATCACACTTTTCATTCCTGCCCGTGCCATATCGGCGGCGGTTAAGGCGGTGACGGCGCCAAACCCGTTTCTGACAATACAGGGAACCTCGACCAGCCCTGCAACGGGGTCGCATACCAGGCCGAGCATATTTTTAAGGGACATTCCGACGGCGTGGGACACTTCTCTCGGAGAGGCGCCATTTAATTCAGCGATTGCGCCGGAAGCCATGCCGACGGCGGAACCAATTTCAGCCTGACAACCGCCTTCTGCCCCGGAAACAAAGGAGTTGTTGGCCATCACATACCCTAATGCTCCGGCACAAAAAAGTCCGTTAACCATTTTATCGTCCGGCCATTGGTGCCTTTCCTGGGCGCTGACGAATACTCCTGGAATGACGCCGCACGATCCTGCGGTCGGGGTGGCTACAATCTTTCCCATAGAGGCATTAATTTCGGAAACGGCAAGGGCGTACGTCATCGCTCTGGCAGAATGTTCGCCGGCAACAGGATCATGGAAAGCGGTGTAATGCATGACGCGCTGCGCATCTTTTCCGGTTAAGCCGTTTTTGGAGGTGGTATCCTCGGTCAAGCCTTTGTGGACGGCGTCTTTCATCACGACGTAAAGGTCTTTCATTTGGGAAAACTCTTCCGTCGTACTGCGGCCCGTTTCGGTAGATTGTTCTTCTATCATTAGTTCGGCAATCGATTTATTTTCCTGTTCTCCCAGCGTTACCAATTCTTCGATGGATTGAAATCTCATGAGAGGACCTCCTTCGTTATATCCACCTTTCGCACGCTTTCTGTTCCTGAAACACAGCTCATTTTAGAAACCACTTCTTCCGGGAGATGATCATCTATTTCCATCACCATCATGGCTTCGCCGCTGCGTCCTTTCCGATCGACTTCCATGTGGCTGATATTGACCTGTTTATCCCACAACAGCCCGCTTATTTCAGCGACCATTCCCGGCCGGTCCCGATACGTAATCACCAAGGTTGGGTACAGCCCTGTGAAGGAAACGTCAAACCCGTTTATATTTACAATCTGGACATTTCCGCCGCCGATCGATGACCCTGTGACGTTCAGGTACCGGCTGGTGGAGCTTAAACAGAGCCGGGCTGTGTTGGGATGCAGACGAGACCCTGTCTCTTTGGAAAAGGTAATATCTATGCCTTTTCTTTTAGCAATATTCAGTGAATTTGGAATTCTTTCGTCATCGGTATCGTAATCAAGAAGACCGCCGGCTATCGCAATATCTGTCCCATGTCCTTGATACGTTTCTGCAAACGAACCGTAAAACGTGATATCTGCTTTTTCCGGCAGCTCACCTAATAATTGCCCCGCTATTCTTCCCAGACGCACGGCCCCGGCGGTATGAGAACTGGACGGCCCAACCATCGCAGGACCAATGATGGAGAACACGTCTTTAAATTTCATGCCCTTCACCTCACTTACGTATTATTGTATGTTTCATTCCCTGTACCGACAAGTCTCTTAAATGTCTATAAATCATGGAGTAAACATTTTCACTTTTGCGGCAGGGGTTAGTTCTGGGAAAGAATAGAAATCCGGTATATCTGTCTTGGTCTTCCTCTTGACGCCGCTTTTTCTTCTCCGATGATTTCGATGAGACCGGCATCCATCCATTTCACCAAAATCCGGTGCACACTTCTCAAGGTGATTCCTAACACGCCGGCCAGTTCATGGGCGGTATAGTCGGTTTTTCCGAGGCGGTCGACCTGTGCCAGCAGTTTGTTCATGTAAACGGCAGACATGCCGGCGGAGCGCGCTTTTTCTATTAGGTCGGCGTTTTTAATCGTTAAATCATACACGATAGGATGCGTCATTTCTACCGGCCCTATGACACTTTTATCTTCTCGGACGATGAAACAAGTATTTCCGCCATGCTCCTGAGACTGTCCCAGGGCCAACCGGGCGTTTGTCCCGGCATTGGTGGCCGATCTTCCAAAACCAATACCGATGCTTAACGATATACCTGCGGCTGTCTGGATATCTTTCAAAAGAGGCATAAACTTGTAACCTCTTGTTTCCCGTTCAAAAATACCGCGGGTCGTAAAGAACAAATATTCTTCCCCTACATCAATTAAATGCCCGTCTAATTGTTTTACATAATCAAGCAGCATCCCCTGGATTTCCAATTTTAATTTCTGGGCTTCATGCTCCAGCGGTCCGTTATCTGTAAAGGCTTTGAGGAAATCTGCTTTTATCAGTCCGACCACGATTTGAGATTCTTTATTCCGCCTTGTTTCCGTGGCCAGTAAGGCCCGTTCCAATGCGATCATAATATCCTGATGGGTGGGAATGACCCATTCGCTGGGAACGTTCCAGCTCGTTAAATACCCGGCCACGGACTTAATACTTGTTAATGCCGCCGACGTGACACCCTGGTCGAATAAACGTTTGTGAAACGCCGCTATTTCCCGGGGGGAAGTAGAGGAAACACCGTGAAAGTCATAAATAGTAAACGTTGTATGTTCCAGATCATACATGATTTCCTCCACGTACTCTTTGGAGATCATGTCAATGGAAAGGTTCTGCAGGCCGTATGCGTTTTTTACACGGGACAACGAACGGTAAATTCCTGTGCTCAATGGAATATAATGGGCGGACACATCAAGGTCTGTTTTGTTACTGGTTTGATGATACGTGTAATAATCGGAAAAGAGCAGAATTTCGACCTGACTTCCTAATGCAGAGGCCGGGTCCGCCGCTTCCTCCTCCTTTTCACAAGGTTTTAGATAAGGGGAGAACGAGGGGAAATAGCTTAACGCAGCCTGTACATGTTCAAGAATCGCTTCCGGGCCGATTACACCGATGGATACACTTTCCTGAGAAGGGTGGTGATGAACAGACATAGGTTACTCCTCCCATACGCGGCAAACTATATATTATTATAAACACATTTCGCGGCGCAGGCATATCTTTTGACGGTATTTTAAAGACATATTATAGACGTTGTCTTTTTTAAAAAGGGTATTGTAGTATGAACGTATCGAAAAAATTACCAGGGAGAGGCTTGCATTCATGGTTCAAGAATAAAATTCGAAATATTGGGACAACTGTTGCGAAAAGCCTCTTTGGAAGAAAGGAGAATGACATGAAAACTGCCGCGGAGCTTGAGTACAAATTAACACAGCCTTCTAATGATTTAATTGATGCGGTTCGTCAGCTGGACGGGGATCTCATCATTTTAGGAGTAGGGGGGAAAATGGGGCCGAGTCTGGCCAAAACAGCGAAAAAAGCCATCGATGCAGCCGGGCTGGACAAAAGAGTGTATGGCGTCTCCCGGTTTTCGTCGGGAACATTACAGGAAGAATTAGAAGCCCATGGTGTCCATACCCTCGCCGCCGATTTGTTGGATGATGACCAGCTTCAGCGCCTGCCGGAAGTAAAAAATGTCATTTTTATGGCCGGGAAAAAATTTGGCACGACCGGAAACGAACATTTTACGTGGGTGATGAACTCCTACCTGCCGGGAAGGGTGTCGGAGAAATTTAAAAATTCACGGATGGTTGTTTTTTCGACAGGAAATATTTATCCATTTATCCCTGTCAAACAGATGGGCGTCACAGAAGATGATCCCGTGGACCCTGTCGGGGAATACGCGCAGTCCTGCCTCGGAAGAGAACGTGTTTTTGAACATTTTTCCCATAAATATCAAATCCCGATGGTTCTTTTCCGGCTGACGTATGCGATAGATATGCGCTACGGGGTCCTGATGGAAATAGCAAAAGCCGTAAAAGAGCAAAAGCCAATCAATCTAAACATGGGATTTACGAACTGTATTTGGCAGGGGGATGCCAATAACATCGCGATTCGTTCGCTGTTGATGGCAGATTCTCCGGCTGTGCCGTTAAATGTAAATGGACCGGAAGTTCTTTCTGTCCGCTGGGCGGCGAACCAGTTTGCGGAAAAGTTCGATACCGCTCCGATTTTTGAAGGGGAGGAACAGGACAGTTCCTTTATCCGAAATGCGTCGAAAATGCATCAATTATTCGGCTATCCGAGCGTCACGCTGCGGGATATGATTGACTGGACAGCGGAATGGCTTGACGCCGACGCCGAAACATGGAACCAGCCTACTCATTTTCAAGTAAGAGATGGGGCGTTTTAAGTGGCTGCACAGGAATTAGGACAAGAAAAAAAGAAGGCTTTGCATGAAGGGATCGTCATCCCCGCTCATCCGTTGGCGCTGAATGCTTCGTATCAGCTGGACGAAGCAAGGCAGCGTGCCTTAACGAGGTATTATATAGCGGCAGGAGCGGGGGGCGTTGCGGTCGGTGTCCACTCGACCCAATTTGAAATTCGGGATCCCGGTGTCAACCTCTTTGAACCAGTGCTCCGGATGGCGGCGGAAGAAGTCGATAAAGCCGAAGTATCTTCTCCGATACTAAAAGTGGCAGGCATATGCGGTCCCACCGAACAGGCAGAGCAGGAAGCCCGCCTGGCCGTTGAGTTAGGCTATGATATTGGACTATTGAGCATGGGAGGCTTAGTGGATTATTCCGAAAGGGATCTGTTAAAGCGGACAGAGCAGGTGGCTGCCATTATGCCGGTATTTGGGTTTTATTTGCAGCCGGCTGCAGGAGGGCGGTACTTCAGCTATTCTTTTTGGGAAAAATTTGCCGGTATTCCTAATGTCATGGCCATCAAAATTGCCCCGTTTAATCGGTATAAAACGATCGATGTCGTCAGGGCTGTCTGTCATTCTCCCCGGCGGGACGATATCGCTTTGTATACCGGGAATGATGATAATATAGTTGCCGATTTATTTACAACATGGCAGTTTCATGTGGATGGCGAACTCGTGACGAAACGGATGGCAGGCGGGCTGCTTGGGCACTGGTCCTGCTGGACAAAAAAAGCGGTGGAATATTTTCATGAAATAAAGAGAGCGGTCAAAGAAAAGGAAGAGGCCATCCCAGCCGGGTTGATCCAGCGGAATATCGAAGTGACAGAAGCCAATGCTGCATTTTTTGATGCGGCCAACCAGTTCAAGGGATGCATTCCAGGAATTCACGAGGTCTTGCGAAGGCAGGGGCTGCTGGAAGGAACCTGGTGCCTGAATCCGGAACACACCCTGTCTCCCGGACAAAGCGAAGAAATCGACCGCATCTATCATGATTACCCCCACCTGCATGATGATGATTTTGTCCAGGAAAATCTGGCCAAATGGCTGGGGTAGATGAAAAGCTAGAAAAAAAACGAAATTCAGGAAAACGGGGAAATGATAAGAATTCGAAAAGAGGGGGGAGGCTTATGAAAGACAGGGAAAAAATGCGTTTTTTCTACTCCCGCGGCGATAGGGATTTCATTCGGGAAAACTGTAAACGATACTGGCCGCACGTAGTGGAAGAAGTAATCGAACGAGCAGCCCTTGCCTGTGAAAATACCTTTGTATTCACGCACCGCTGGGATATGGAACGATGCGAAGAGCCGTACACGTTTAAAAACGGTATCGATTGGACATTTCGTTTCCACGGGGATTTTGAGTGGACGGTGAACCTGAATCGTGCCAGGTTTATGGCGGAACTGGGGCAGGCTTACTGGCTGACCGGGGAGGAACGGTTTGCAGCTTCTTTTATCCGGCTCATGAACGATTGGCTCCGGCAAAATCCGGTTACGGAAGAAGAAATCCATCAAAGCAGATCAAGACAATATAATGTGAAAGACACGTGGAGAAAGCTCGACAGCGGCATCCGCATCACCAATTGGATAAAGGGCTTCTTTTGTATTCAGGAATCAGAACAGTGGGGGGAGGCGGAACAGGAGACGTTCGTCCGCGCTCTGGAACGTCACGGCCTTTATTTGAGCATTGCTTATACGCCCCATGACAGGCAGAGCAACTGGGGGTTTCTCGAAACCAATGGCTTATTTCAAATTGCTTTGCTGTTTCCTGAAATAGAGGGATCGTCCCAGTGGCTGCGATTGGCTGAAGAGCGGCTCGAGACCATGTGTGAACTGCAGGTGTTTGAGGATGGCATGCATAATGAACAAAGTCCCATGTATCACCACGAAGTACTCCATTGCCTGTTTGAACCGGTACTGCTGGCGGACATTCATCAACACCCCCTTCCAAAAAAAGTGAGAGATACGTTGAATACCATGTTTACGGCATCCTTGTTCTGGGTGAAGCCGGACGGCCGCCAGCCGATGATCAGCGACAGTGATCATACAGACATACGGGATGTTCTGACGCAAGGGGCTGTTCTGTATCAAAGAGGCGATTTGAAGAGCCGGGGCTATTCCGTGCTTGATTATGAAGGGATCTGGTATTTCGGAGAAGACGGCATGAAAAACTATCAAGAGCTGACAAAAATGGAACCAGCTTTCTGTTCCACTCATCTGAGTCAGGCCGGCTATTCCGTGATGAGAACGGACTGGTCCGATGATGCTCATTATCTGCTGTTTGACGGGGGGCACATGGATATTATCCGCGCCCACGGCCATGATGATTTTCTTCATTTCGATTTGACGGTGTTTGGCACGGATTTTCTGATAGATACGGGCCGGTACACGTATATGGAAACGCCGGACAGACGTTATTTCAAAGAATCATTTCAGCATAACACGACCAGTGTGGATGATTTTAGTATTTCGGTCTATGAAAATTCCTGGAGCTGGGGAGATGCAGCACAGCCAACGAACGTGTATTGGAACAGCAGCCAGGCATTTGATTATGTGCAGGCCGGGCACACTGGCTACCGGCGGTTGGAAGATCCCGTGGATGTACTCCGGCAGATTTTATTCGTAAAACCTCACTACTGGATTATCGTCGATACCTTTCACTCCCAGGCGGAGCATGAATTCCAACAACATTTTCATTTTGACGAACACATCGCGTTGGAAGCAGCATCTTCTGCCATAAACGCACGGGCCGGTAATGGGACAGCTTTGAATATCATTCCATTGGAAGAGCACGTGACAGTCGAAGAGCAGGCATGCTGGATCTCAAAACATTATAATCAAAAGGCACCATCCAGAAAACTCATCATGAAGCAAAAAGGAAAAGGGTTCACCAAATTTGTGACGGCTTTGCTGCCTTATAAACAAAATGAATTCCCTGACTTTTCTATCCACAGGATCGAAACGTTCGACTCCCGGAATCGAAAACAGACAGAACATGAAGCCACAGCGATCGAAGTAAAAAGAGGAGAAAAGGAGGCAGAAGTCATTATGTTTTCCCACCAGGGGCCGTTCAGCTGTCAATGCGCCGGTACGCAGATGACAGGAGACGTGATGCTCCTGAAAAGACAGGGGGAACAGGAACAGACATGGGTCGTGAAAGTCTAGGGAATGGGGCTGTATCAATAGGTACAGCCCCCTGTCTGTGATAAAAAGAATACAATCACGGGCAGGAGCGGAAGGCGGCGACTCCTGCGGGAAGAGCAGCAGCCGAAGATCCCTTCATACGGCCGATAGACCGTATGAAGAAGCTGAGGCGCTGCCCGCGGAAAGCGTCCGCCTGTAGCGCATGCCCAGCACGTTAGCGAAACATTTATTGGCTGATAGTAGACTTTTGATACAGCTCCATTCTCTTAGATAAAGAAATAAATATCCGCCCGGTCTTCCCTTCTGACAGATACTGCCCCCGGCAGCTCTGCCTGTTACGATCCAACGCGTTTGCGGTATTGGGAGGGGGTGAGGCCGACATGTTTTTTGAACGTCTTGGTGAAATGGGGATAGTCCTTGTAGCCGATCGAGTGGGCGATTTCATACGTTTTGCAGGAAGGGTCCTGCAGCAGCTTTTTCGCCTGATCGATCCTCCGTTTTGTAAGGTACTGGATAAAGCTGATCCCCATTTCCGCTTTAAATTCTATGCTGAAATAGGCGGTGGACATATCAACGGTTTCCGCTACTTCCTGAAGCGAAAGGGTTTCTTCGGAATAATTGGTTTCGATATATTCCAGGGCGGACAAAATTTTGGGACGGCGGCCGATATTTCTCGTGTTTTTGATATGGTCCATCACCGCCCTGCAGATGCCGTCCAACGTTTCTTTCATTTTTGTCGTGTCATCCGGAATCCCGCCATCGAATGCCTCGATTTCTGCGAGTCCCTCTTTCTTTCTATCCAGTTCCCCTTTCAAATAAACGATAAGATCCAAATAAATGTTTTGGAGTACGTTCGGATCGTCCTCTTTTACTGTTAATTGGCTGTGCAGGTCATGTACCAGGCGGGATGCCTGTTCTTCTTCCAGCAGCCATAGTTTTTGCACAAGGTCTTCGGCAGAGGAACGGAGAATCGGAAGCCATTCGGATCGTTCTTTCGAAGCGGACTGATCGGCTTCGAGCTGTTGGTGGACTTTTGCCAAAGAGGAAAGAAATTGATCGGGCTTCAGCGGCTTCAATAGAAAATCGACGACGCCGTAGCGGATTGCGGTCTGGGCGTATTCAAATTCGTCATATCCGGAAATGATTAAAAATTTAGAGCAGGCATTGGTTTCTTTGACTTTTTCGATAAACTTTAACCCGTTTAATTTGGGCATGCGGATATCTGTAATAATAAGGTCCGGGGTGAGCTGTTCATTTAACTGCAGAGCTTCAAGGCCGTCTTTTGCTTCTCCGACGATCTTAAACCCAGTATCATTTGAATGCAGGAGAACGGAAATACTGGTTTTTATCATCTTCTCATCATCTACCGTTATGGCTGTATACATATGATTCCTCCTTTTCGACATGGTCCGCATAGGGCAAGAGGATTTCCACGATGGTTCCCTCTTCGTCCGACTGTTTGATCGTTAAACGGTATGGAGGGCCGAAATTGCCATGCAAACGTTTGTGGACGTTGATCAGCCCGATTCTTTTTGTCGTTTTATTTCCGTCGGACAGGTCGTGGTTATAATAAAATGCGTCATTGAATTCCTTCTTTGTTTCCGGAGGCATCCCCTTCCCCCGGTCGACAATCGAAAGCTTATAAAAATGAGATTCTTTTTCTCCGAAAATACCAATGAATTCAGGATTTAACTCATGTTCTTCATACCCATGGACAAAGGCATTTTCAATAACCGGCTGTAAGGTGAGCCTTGGCATTAGAACGTTGTGTCCAGCGGTTTTTTCCTCACATTGGATGCTCACGGTCAGGTCATCAAATCTTTCTTCCTGTATCTCCAGGTACGATCGAATCTGCTGCAGTTCTTCGGATAAGGTCACGATTTTTTTTGAATTGCTCACGTTGTACCGGAACATATCCGCCAGCGATGTCGTCATTTTGCTGATCATGGGCTGGTTTTCTATGATGGCGTAGGAGTTGATGATTTCGAGGGTGTTGTAAAGAAAATGCGGGTTGATCTGTGACTGCATCGCCTGAAACTCCGATTCCCTGTTTTTAAGCTCCAGCTCTTTTTCCACGACTTTGGAATGCTTCACTTCCTGGATGAGGTGTTTTAATTTCTCTGTCATTTGATAAAAACTGTCGTAAAGACCGGAAACTTCGTCATCCCGGTAAAATGGCAGGGGTTTTTTCCTTTCGATCGCAAAGTTTCCCGACTCTACTTTTTTCATCAGTTTTTGGAGATTGGTCAACGAATGCGTAAGAAAAAAGGAAAAACCGCCGACAAACAACAGAGCTACCCCGATTAACAATAAGCCGATCCACATCGTGGAACTCCGCAGGGTAATCAGGGAATCTATAATGTTTCCTAAAGGGACGCTTGCGACCATCGTCCAACCGGTCTGGGTCGAATGGTCGTAGACCCGCAGCGTTTTTAAGCTTTCATTGCGATTGATGAAAAAGCTGTTCTCGTGATAGGCAGATTTATGTTCATAGGAAAATGTATTTCCCAGCTTCTTTTTGTTGGGATGGTAAATGATTTTATCCTGATCATCTACAATCCAAACATCGTTAAAATGGCTGGAGGTTACTTCGTTTACAATGCCGGAAATTTTATCGAGACGGAGGTTGATGATCAATAACCCTGAGGTGTCATACGTGTTTTCATTAAAGACTTTCCGGACGATAGTGAGCACAGGCGTTTCCTGGATGACGTCGATATCCAGCACTTGATAAGCTTCGAGCGTTTTCACATCACTCCAGAGTTTCCTGTTTCTATCCCTGATCTCCCCCATGTTGAGATACCCGTCTGCTTTAATGTAATTATGAACCTGCATGCCCTGCTTATTGATCATGGAGATGCCGAAGATTTCAGAACGTCCATCGAGAATCCCCGCAAACGCGTCTTCCCGGATCCGCTGGGAAGTGATAAACCTATCATACGGGCTGGACGTTTCCTCCTCCAGATCCAGATACGATTGGACCTGGGGTTTGGAAAGAAGGGGGACACTTGCCTGTTCCAAATCGTTCATATAAAAATCCAGGTATTCATTGGTTTGTTTTAAAAGATCCTGACTGTACTGGACCGCGTTGTTCTCGATAGTGGCTGTCGTTTTTTCATACCAGATCTGCCCAAATATCAACAGCGGAATACAAACAAAAACAAGGATGACAAAAATCAGTTTAAAGTTAATGGATCCTATGCTGAAAGACATTGGGCCGCCCCCCTCCCAAAAAACGCAGATAATTAATTTCATTCTATTTAAAAAAACACAAATTTTCAAATAAATATTCATTTTTTCTTTCCATATTTGGTTTTATGATAAATGATATAGATTTACAAAAAAGGGGGAGAAATCATTGACGATGAAACATGTTTCCAGGTTGTTCATCCTGATGACTGGAATGATTGTCCTTGTATTGGCGGGATGTTCCGATACGTCTGAAAATCAGGAAGAAGCCGGCGCGGACTCCGACTCTGAAGGGGCTTCAGAAACCATTACACTTGGGTATTATTCTTCAGGCAGTGCCGATGAAAAAATGGATGATATTATTTCCCAATTCGAAGAAGAGCATCCTGACATCACCATTGAAACACAAAATTCACCCTATCAGCAGTTTTTTCAGAAGCTGGATACCCAGATCGCGGGAGGCAACGCGCCGGATGTCTGGCTGTCGGACGGTGTGTTTGTACAAAAGTACGCTGAGCGCGGCGCAGCTAAAGATTTAACAGAGTGGATCCAAAACGATTTGCAGGCAGACCAATATTACGGGCTGGAATTTAATAAGGGCCCTGAAGGAAAGTATTGGGCTGTTCCGCAAGGCATTCAAATTGGAGCACTCTTTTATAACAAAGATATGTTTGACAAAGCAGGGGTAGAATATCCGGATGACAGCTGGACCTGGGAGGATCTGAAAGAAGCCGGGGAGCAGCTGACGATTGACATGAATGGAAACACAGCGGAAAATGCAGAGTTTAGTGCCGATAACATCAATCAATACGGGCTGACGTTTTTCAATATTACCGAAGGCTGGATGCCGGTGTTGAAGTCTTATGGCGGCGGGGTGCTTGATGAAGATCTGCAGACTGCTGATATAGATACGCCGGAAAATCTGAAAGCGCTTGAATATATCACGGATGGCATGGAACGCGGCATCTTTACCGATCCATCCGATTTACAGGCTTTCCAAAGTCCGATGTCACCGTTTCCAAGTGAGACGGCCGCCATGCGGATCGGAATTTACGCGAGAACGCTTGCTGCCAATGAAACGGGAGTTAATTATGACGTAACGGTTCTGCCGAAAGGGCCGGATGGAGAGCGGTTTTCTCCGGTCATCGCCAACTCCTGGATTATTAATGATGATACAACGGATGCAAAAGCGGAAGCTGCCTGGGAATGGATTCAATATTGGGTGTCAGAAGATGATGTGCAAAAACAGTGGGCGGAATTGGGAGAAGCGGTACCGGTGAAAAAATCGGTGGCGAACTCCGATATGTTTTTGAATTCCGGAGATATGCCGGAGAACAAACAGGCCTTTCTCGACAGTTTCGAATTTGCCGATACATTGGATGTAAACGCTGTCTGGTCGGAATGGGTGGATCAAATGACGGACAATTTGAATAAGACGTTCCTTGATGAAGTGGAGGAAGAGGAAGCGTTAGAGAGTGCGGATAAAGATGTGCAGCAGGTCCTCGACGAATTTTATGAAGAATGATCCTAGATTCATAAGATCAAGATAGAAAGTGTGATACTTGTGAATACAGAGACGGTAAAGACGCAGAGAAAGATGAAGAAAAGAAAAGGGCCTATATTAAATCATGAAGGGAAATGGGGACTCCTGATGGTTTCCCCTTACCTTCTTCAATTTATCATTTTTATCCTGTTTACGCTGCTTGCTTCTTTGTATTTCAGTTTTTCCACCTATGATATGTTGAATCCTCCAGAGTGGGTGGGATTAGAAAACTATAACAAATTAATTCAGGACCCTGTTTTTTGGCAGTCTTTAAAAAATACCCTCTATTTTACCGTTTTATTCGTCCCGACCCAGACGATATTGGCGTTAATTTTGGCGGTGGCCTTAAATCAAAGTTTAAAAGGGTTGAAGTTATTTCGGATTGCGCACTTTATTCCCGTCATTTCTTCCTGGACCGTGGTGCTGTATGTAGCGGATGCTATTTTCAACCCGCGTTTCGGCCTGGCAAATGATCTGCTGGTAAAGATAGGGCTGCAGCCGCAGCAGTGGTTGAATGATGAGCAGCAGGTCATCCCGGTTTTGGTTGCCGTTGCGGTGTGGAAAGGCGTCGGCTATATGATGGTTATTTATTTGGCAGGTCTTCAGAATGTACCGGAAGACCTTTATGAGTCGGCTGAAATAGAAGGAGCCGGCGTGTTGAAGAAGTTCAGGCATGTCACCGTTCCATTGATTTCGGGAACCACGTTTCTTGTCCTGGTCCTCAGTACCATCACAACCTTCCAGGCGTTTGAACAGATTTATGTAATGACAGGGAACGGCGGTGATATGACAAGCGCGGGAGGACCGGACAATGCAAGTATGGTATTAATGCTGTATTTATTCCAGCAGGGGTTTTCATTTCTGAAAATGGGGTATGCTTCCGCGATTGCCTGGGTCCTGTTTCTCATCTTATTTGTCATTACGATGATTCAGGTCAAATTGCAAAAGAAATGGGTGCATTATGAGAAATAGATGGCTGTGTCACACAGGGGGGTGCTTTTCATGAAGAAGAATTATCATAAAAACAGAAAAAAAATCGGTTACATTGTCATTATTCTAAGTTCCCTGATTATGTTTACCCCTTTCATTACAGCAACGTTGAATTCGTTAAAGACATACGCCCAGTACACTGCTGTGCCGGTGGAATGGATCCCTGATCCGATCCGCTGGGAAAACTATTCGGATGTCTGGCAGATGACGGATTTTGCGCTGTACGGCTGGAACAGTCTGATTGTCACCGTGATGTCCGTGCTTGGGGCGATCCTGTCCTGTTCCATGGTGGCCTATGCTTTTGCGCGTCTGGAGTTCCCTTTTAAGAATTCGTTATTTTTCATGGTACTTGGCACATTAATGATTCCTCCGGTTGTCATGATCATTCCGCAGTTTATTATCTTTCGCCATCTCGGATTTCTGGATACACTGGTTCCCTTATGGATATTGGAATGGCTGGCCCAGCCGTTTGGCGTTTTTCTCATGCGGCAGGCATTTCTTGGCATACCTAAGGCGTACGAGGAAGCAGCGACGTTGGATGGATGCACCCCCTTTCAGACATACTGGAGAGTTTTTCTCCCTATGTGTAAGCCGCAATTAGCCACTCTCACTATTTTCACGTTCATGACAAAATGGAATGAAATTATGGCTCCAGTTATTTATTTATCTTCCGCAGAAAAATACACCCTTCCTATTGGAGTATTGCAGATGTCCGGAGCATGGTTTGGAAAAGAACAATACCTTGTAGCCGCAGCGATAATGTCGCTCATCCCTATTCTGATCGTCTTTTTATTAACCGAAAAATTCTTCATAAAAGGAGCCAGCTCTTCTGGATTGAAATAATAAGAAAAGGAGGGAGAGCGGATGGCGGGAATTTTCATAAACACGGTCTTGCTGGAAAAAAACCGCTGGGAGCCCGGCAGGCCTTCTTCCATTCTTGTGAGTGAATGGATCGGGGATTTTAAGAGAGACGGCTTTCATGGAGTGGAATTATGGGAAAACCATGCCCTGCAGGCATCGGAAACGGAAATCCGGCACATCATCGAATCCCCCCTGCCGATTGAAATCTATAATTCCTATATTAGCTTGGAAGACGAATACGAGAAAGAGCGGGAAGCCGCTGCTGCGATGATCAATAGACTTCGTGCAAAAAGAGTGAAATTCAATTTCGGCAAGGATGTCGCGCGGAAAGAAGAGTACATTCGAAATGTATTACACTTTAAAAGCTTATTGCCGCAGGACTGTGAACTATTGTGTGAGTGCCATCCTGGCACCATACTGGAGGATCCGGCAGAGGCGGAAAACGTTTTTAAAGAGCTGGCATTGGAACGACTGGGAGCCATTATTCATCCTTTCCACGTGGAGGCAGACCCCGGATTATGGCTGCAGCATTTAGGTTCTGCTGTGACCCATGCTCATGTCAGTTTGTTCGACGCCGGTACGTTTTTTCAGCTGAAAAAGCGGCCTGACTTTGTGAAAGAACGGATCCGCATCATGAAAGAAGCGGGCTTTGGGGGAACCTTATCGCTGGAATTCACAGAAGGAACCGCAACGGAGGAGGAAACCCCGGAGAAACTGTATCAACACGCGCTCGAGGATCTTGCTTTTTTATTTCATCATTATGCATGAAGGGCTGAAAGCGGGGAGGGGGGATGATACACATGGACTACGTTACGGTCGGCGTTATTGGAGCAGGGATCATTGCGGAAGAACATTTACAGGCCGTCGAAGCGGTGGAAGGACTGCATGCCCTGGCCGCTGCTGATATTAATGAACAAAAAGCGGAAATGCTTGCAGAAAGGTATAACACGAAGAGCTATACCGATTATCAAGACATGATTAAAACGGAGACGCCTGATATGGTGATTATCACCCTGCCTCATTATTTGCACAAAGAAGCGGCCGTGTTTTCGGCGGAGCAGGGGTGTCATATTTTACTGGAAAAACCGATGGCATTGACTGTGGCCGAATGTCAAAAAATCATACAATCCGCCAGGGAAAACCACGTTCAATTGATGGTAGGGCATATTCAGCAATATTTTCATGAGAATAGAACGGCAAAACAAATCGTGGAACAAGGAGAGCTTGGTTCGCTGGTGATGATCAATGAAACACGGCATCTCCCTTATTTCACCAGGGAGCGTCCGCGCTGGTTTTTCGAATGTTCAAAAGCTGGCGGAGGCATTGTGATGAATCTTGGGGCTCATTGTATTGATAAGATCCAGTGGTTGCTGGATACTAATGTGTCCCGGGTGATGGCAGCGATGACGTATAAAGGCGATGAGGCAGGAGTGGCAGCGGATGTGGAGGGAAGCGGACTTTTATTCCTTCACACGGAAAGAGGGATTGCGGCTTCCATTTCTTTGTCTGGATATGAGGTCGTTCCAAAACAGGTGACAGAGCTGATTTTTACGAAGGGAATGATGAAAGTGGAAATCGGTAAAGGGGTTTGGGTGAGCAAAAGCGGAGTGTATGAAAAGGTTGCATCTACCAAGGAAACCCCGCCCTTTGTCAGGCAGTTAACGGATTTCCTCCGTGCAGTGAAAGGAGAGGGGACAGTAAAAAGGTCCGGGCCGTATGCTAAGTCGATTATCGAGGTCCTGGAGGCCGGCTACAAATCCCACGAGCAGGGAGGAATGGTTTCCTTACCATCAGAAAGGAGAGCGGATCAGTCGTGAATTGTTGGTTTAAAGGAGATATTCAAGGTCTTCAGTCAGGAATAGAGGAATGGGAGAAAGCTTTGGACTTTTCTCTTTCAAAGGAAGGCATTCCTATCACGGTGAAACGGGAAGATACAAGTAGTCTGCGCGTGTCTTTGAAAGAAGGAAAAGGTGAAATTCGTTACAGCCAAACCATTCACTTTTTCCGGGCACTGGGACTGTTTTTAGAACATGCCGGGAGGCGCAGCACGTTTCAGATTGAAGAACATCCTCAGTTTGAATCGAATGGAATCATGCTCGACTGTTCCCGGAATGCGGTGATGAAACCGGAGCAGGTCAGGAAACTGATCCGTATAATGTCCATGATGGGCCTGAACAGGCTGATGCTTTACATGGAAGATACGTATGAAGTAAAAGACCAGCTGTATTTCGGTTATATGCGCGGGAGATACAGCCGCGAAGAATTGAAGCAGCTGGATGAATATGCCTGCCGGTTCGGGGTGGAAATGGTCCCGGCGATACAGACCCTGGCCCACTTAGCGACGTTCCTGCGCTGGGATGCTGCGGCAGGTTTGAGGGATACCCCGGATATTCTGCTGGCCGGCTCCGGCGAAACGTATACGTTTATCGAACAGCTGATAGAGTCTGTCAGCTCTCTATTCCGCACATCCCGCATCCATCTGGGCATGGATGAGGCCCATTTTTTGGGGCGGGGGGAGTATTATAAAAAGAACGGACCGAGACCAAGCTTTCAAATCATGAATGAACATTTGCATGAAGTATTGAAGATAACGAGGGAAAAAGGGCTGCAGCCGATGATCTGGAGTGACATGTATTTCAGAATGGCTTCCGTTAAAGGTCATTATTATGATGAAAATGCGAACGTTCCACAGGACGTTATAGAGAATATGCCAAAAGATGTCCAATTTGTATATTGGGACTACTATCACGAAACAGAAGAAGTGTATAGAAGCTTTCTGCAAAAGCATAAAGCCTTTGGACGGCCGCCGCTGTTTGCAGGAGGATTGTGGACGTGGAATGGAATAGCTGTGAATTATAAGAAAGCGTTTCAAACCACGGATGCTGCAATGGCGGCCTGCAAGAAGGAAGGGGTGGCCGATGTATTCGCCACGATCTGGGGGGATGACGGTCAGGAAACCGATCCATTTACGAGTCTCGCGGGAATACAGTTGATGGCAGAACACGGGTACGTCAGGGAAGTGGAAAAAAAGAAGGTGAAAGACCGGTTTCGTTTCTGCACAGGAGCCGATATGGAGGCATTTATGACGTTAGGAGAGTTGGATCAACCTCCTGGAACGGCGGAAGAAATACAACTCGAACCGGATAACCCTTCGAAGTTTCTGTTGTGGCAGGACCCCTTGATGGGGCTATTTGATAAAGAAGCGGGGGAAATGGGGCTTCCGCGTTTTTACCAGGAGCTCGAAGGCGACTTGGAACATATGAAAAAGAAGGCAGGACAATGGGCTTTTCTGTTTGATGTACCCTCCCGGATATGCTCGGTCCTCAGCTTGAAAGCTGAACTTGGTGTAAAGATGAAGCATGATTATGAAAAAAACGAGAAAGACCGGTTACGCATAATGGAACAGGATATCCTGCCGGAATTGAAACGACGCATTGAAACGTTGAGGAAGCAGCACTATGAGCAATGGATGAAGATCCATAAACCGTTTGGATGGGAAGTGCTTGATATTCGATATGGCGGCTTAATCGCGAGAATTGATACGACGCAGCGTAGATTGGCCGACTACTTGGATGGAAACGAGGCATCTCTGGAGGAACTGGAAGAAGACCGGCTTCCGTATTCCGCCACGCAGCAAAGCGGGTATGTGAGAAATAACATGTATAAGCAGATTGTCACCCCCAATGTCTTTTAATTATTCTCTGCCCTGAAAGGGGGTGTTATATAAAATATTTGTAATTTTCATAATATTAAGTATTCATTTTAAAATGAAAGAGGTGGAAAGTATGGAGAAATTCAGAAGGAAGGTATGGATCCTGTTGATTGTAACGCTGATCGTTGGCAGTGTTCCGGCAACGGGTTTGGCGGAAACGACGTCCGGCAAAGACAAGGGAATGTGGGCATGGTTTCCGAATGAGGATATCAACACGGAAAAAGCGCGTCAGGATCTGGTTGAATTTTCAAAGGAAAAAGGTATAAATGTGATTTATCTCAATATTGGAGTACGGGAGGATGTCCCTCAGGTCCCACCGTTCCCTTACCGCCATATGCATCCCAAATTCGGTGTTGGGAAACAGGAAGGAATCCCTTATCTGCAATTGCATCCAAAACAATACCAAAAGTTTATTAAACTGGCTCACGAAAATGATATCGAAGTCATTGCGTTGGATGGGAATTCGGAATGGGCCAAGGAAAAAAACCATAAAACACCTATTAAACGTATGATCCAGGTGGCGAAGTATAATAAATTTTCAAAGGAAGAAGAGCAGTTTGACGGAATACAAATGGACATTGAACCTTATTTACTGGACGAATGGGAAACAGAAGAGCGCAGCCAGCTCATCCAGGATTATTTAAACGGACTGAATAAACTTGATCGTATTGCAGCAGCTCACAATATGGATTTTATGATCGCGATGCCGTTTTGGTTTGACGGGGACGAATATGTAAGCGATTACAATAATGTAACCAAACCATTATCGGATCATGCGATGGACACCGTAGATACGGTTGCAATTATGGCCTACCGTGATTCAGCGGAGGGAAAGGATTCCATGATGTACCACTCGGAACATGAACTGGAGTACGCGGACGAAAACGGAAAAACTGCTGTTATCGCAGTCGAAACACAAAATTTAGAAGGCATCGTGGAACCCTATTATGAAAAGGTGTCCTATTTTGAAGAAGGAGAAGCTTATATGAACGACAACCTGGAAATCGTAGATGCAGCCTATGCAGACCATCCGGGATACGGGGGGCAGGCCATCCACAAGTACCAGAGTTACCGGTCGATGAAGCCTTAGAATCCGGAAGAGGGTGGCCAATCTGGCTTCACCCTCTCCTATCATGGATGCAGGTGGACAGGGTCGATGCCCTGTCCTTTTTTCCGTTAATTGTAATGTGAAATTTTGATAGAATGAAAATGTTTCCATCTTACAACATGGTGCAGGAGGCATAACATGAAGATCTACCGCGTTTTTATCGTGATTATTATGGTGATCACGGTGTGCTGGGTGCTGTTTGGTGACACGGACGGGACGGAGCTTGTTTTGATGTGTCTTGTAACCGCTGACCAAGTGTTTGAAGGTATTCATGACATCAGAAAGAACGAAAAACCCCGCCGGGCACGAACGAAGGTGGCAGTATCATCCGTGCTGTGCGTAACTTTCGCGGTTCTCTTCCTGTTTGTTTCCATATAGAAAGAGAAAATGTCCACTACATCATTTTATTGACCACTTTCCCGGGGAACGCCGGGGGAAGTGTCCAAAAGAAAAATTTACGAGACATCCGCCAGGTATTTCAGAAAATGTTGTCTACAAAATCAGGATAATGGACAGGGCGCCGGCGTTCTTGTCCGCAAAACGAAGCGTCAATGGTGATTGACGTTTCTTTCCATATACTATATACTACATTACATGACTAATGCACTGACTTAGAAAGTAGGGGAGGCTGTGATTTTTCCATCGGATGATTCCAGGCCGATCTATATACAGATTGCGGAGTGGATCGAGACAGAAATTCTGAAAGAGCATCTGGCGCCGCATGAACACGTCTATTCGCAGTACACACTGGCGGAGCGCTTCACGATTAATCCGGCGACGGCGGCGAAGGGCCTGACGAAGCTGGCGGAGGAAGGCATCCTGTACGACAGGCGCGGGATGGGGAAATTTGTCGCGGAAGATGCCAGAGAGAGAGTTATTCATAAGCGCCGGTCCCATACGCTGAAAAAAATGATATCGGATCTCGTACGGGAAGCAGAGCGGCTGGAGCTGTCGGAGGAGGAACTGATGCAGATGATCAGGGAGGAAATGAACGATAGGGGGAACGGAACATGAGCGCGGTCCATGCAGAACATCTGACGAAAACATACCGCGGGGAAGCGGCGGTCGATGATATATCCTTTTCGATACCGGATCAGACGATGACCGGAGTGATCGGGAGAAACGGCGCCGGCAAAACGACACTGTTGAAAATGATAGCCGGTTTTGTCCGTCCGGATGGCGGAAGCTTGCACGTAGGCCCGGAACAACCGTTCAACAACCTGCAGGTGTCGGCGGAGACGATCTTCATCGAAGATACGATGAACTGGCCGACGGCGCTTCGGCTCGGGGAACTGCTCGAAGAAGGGAAGCGGTTCTATGAAAACTGGGATGAGACGCTGCCGGAACGGTTATTTGATTACTTCGGCCTGCATAAGAGACAGATACACAGGCAGCTGTCGAAAGGAAAGAAAAGCACGTTTAACATGATTTTCGGGCTCGCGGCGCGCTGTCCGCTCACGCTGCTCGATGAACCGATGACGGGAATGGACGCGGCGGTGCGTCAGGATATGTACCGGGCGCTTCTGAAAGAATACCTAGCTTATCCGCGGACATTCCTGATTTCAAGCCATCATATGGAGGAAGTCGAAGACCTTCTCGAAGATGTGCTGCTGCTTGATGAGGGACAGAAACATCTGCATCTGTCCATGGAGGCGCTTCGTGAAAAAGTGATCGGACTGACCGGAGACAGCATGCTTCTGACGGAATGGACAAAACGGCACCGGGTGCTGCATTCGGCAGCTGCGGGAGCAAAAGAGGACTATGCTGTGGTGGAAAACGATTTTTCCGAAGACGAACGCCGGCAGATGGAACGGGTCGGTATTACGTTTTCTGCTGTTCCGCCGGTGCATGCGGCTGTTTATCTGACGTCTAAAACAGAAAGGAGCATTGATGATGTCCTCGCACGCGATTAAAAAAACGACGGCCATCAGACGGCTTTTTCTTTTCAAGTGGCGGGCGTATGCGGAAATGCTCAGTTCGCTTTTGCTGCTGCAGGTGTTTGCCGTACTGCTTGCTTCCACGGTTTTCAGCGCGGTGACGAGCTCACGTTTTCAGGAAGGATTCCGGGTGAGTATGGACACGTATTCCTCCGATATCGTGATCGCGTTCACGATGATGTGGGCACTGTTCAGCGCGCTTAACGTAACAACCAGAGCGTACCGGGAAGATGATTTCCTGTTTGTGACGAACCGGTTCACGAGTCATGCTTCCACGATTCTGTTTTTATGTGCGGCGGGGACCCTGGGAGGAGTGACAGCGGCATTTTCTTCCTTTCTCGTACGGGTACTTACCTATTACCTGCACGACGGCGTCATCGTAAGCGCTGCGCCGGCTCCGGGGTTGTTTCTCATGGGAGCAGCGGCGGCAGTCGGTTACGTGCTGCTATTTATGGCGGCGGGATATCTTGCGGGGATTATTATCCAGTGGCACCGTTCGTTTAAACTGATTCTTCCGGCATTAGTAATCGGGATTCCGGTGCTTCAGGGGGCAGAGAACATCGGGGTACAGCTTCGGGCCTTCTTTTACCTTGAATCGTCGTTTCCTCTGTTTGCAGGAAAAGTTATCGGCATGCTGGTGCTTCTCTTCGGAGCGGCGCTGCTGCTTGCGGATCGATTGGATGTGAAAAACGGATGATTAATGTAATCGTAATGGTTTTGCTGCTGATTGCCGTCTTGTCGTTTTTCAGCAAACGGCGGTTTGTTTCTGAAAAATGGGTCACGGGACGGAAAATCTTCTGGGTGTTCGGAGGATATGTGCTGGTGCTTCTTCTTTCAACGGCTCATTACAGCCTTTTTCTCACCGGATCGGCGTCGTCGGAACAGACCCTGTCGCCGTCCCACGTTCAGGAGGAAGCGGAAAAGCTGCGGCAGCAGGCGGCAAGCGGCAGCCTGGATGCTATCGAAGACGATTACCTCCGCAACGAATGGACGCTGGAGCCGGTAGACGAGGTGCTGCTTCTTAAAGCAGATACAAGCGAGCTTCCCGTCTACTATGTGAAGGGATCCTACGAACAACCGTCCGCGGCTTATTACCAATCACCGTCGGTCATCAATGGAGAGCAGGCGGTGACAGAATATCAGCCGACGATCGAACAGAACGTTAACATTCTTTCGGTCTATACGGATCCGAAAGTAACGGAGGAGAGGAATTACGCCGGCTACAAGAAAGAATTCCCAATGCTGCCGTTTGACTCCTCCGTTGATCAAGGCGATCCGTACAATCTGAATCTCGGCTACGGTGTGCTGATCGTGAACGTGCCGGAGCAGCTGGATGTCGAGGGAGAAGGATTCGTACAGCAGGCAGGGACAGAAGAATAAAAACAGGGGTGCTGCTTCCCCGGCAGATAATGAACACGTTGGTGTGTGAAATGGCCGGTAAATGAGGATTAGAGACATTTTCATGGGAGCCGGGCGGAAAATGTCTGCAATGTAAAAATACCGGACATTTTCTCAGGCAGCCTGTCCGTGAACCATAAATCGTGGACACTTTGCTGCGGAAAGTGTCCACAACATCAGCATAGCTGAAGAACAAAGCAAAACACTCCCGGCCGGACAACCGGGAGCGCCTGTCATTGAAGCGGTTTTGTTTGTTCATGAGACTCCATAGAAGCGGGGCGGACGGCTGCAGTTTCTGGCTGCTCACGGACCTGTACGACATAAATCAAAGTGTCGAGTTTTTTCTCCATCCGGTGCAGGAGATAAAACGCGATCACCGTGCTGATACCGTACTCCCCGACAGCGTTCAGCCCCACATCCATCACGGCACCTCCTTTTGTTTTTGTGAAAAAGGAGCTGTCTCCATTTGACAGCTCCTTTGACGAAATTAAAATGGGCAGAAACGGAGGGCGGCGACTCCAGCGGGAAGAGCAGCAGCTGAAGATTCTATCAGACGGGGGACCGTCTGATGAAGCTGAAGCGCTGCCCGTGGAAAGCGTCCGCCTGCAGTGGATGCCTTATTGCTTCTTATCCTTCGTAAACCGTGTCCACGGTACGTTCCACGATGCGGGCGTCCCGTTTGGCGGTGATGCTGCCGCCGGAAGAGAAAAAGATGTCTTCATTCAGTACCGCGTCCATCGCGGTTTCGACCGCCTGCGGATCCGCCGGTTCCACCGGGGCATCCAGCGATACCGTGACATTCCGGCCTTCCTCGTTGGAAAAACGCATTTCGAGGCGTTTGCTCATGAGTGTTTCCTCCTTTCTAATCCTGATATCGGTTCAGGTTATTCGGTGATGTCGTACTCATTTGTACGAGTGACCGCAATTACCGGATGTTCCTGCAGCACGCCTACTGCATTGGCCACGGTCAACAGAGACGCATCTCCCGCTTCTGTTTTGACATTGTTGAAGTTTTTCTGTTTGAAGATGGTCTCGCCGAATTCATCCATGCCGGCAATGAATTCAAGCGTAAGACGGGAATTGATCATTTCAGCCATCGGCTCTCCCCTCCTTTCACGTTATACATAAGGAAAAAAGGGAAAAAGAGGGGGGAGACAGAAAAAAACAGCCGGAAACAGGCAGGCATCCAGTTTGCCAGATTCTTTCAACAAGCGTATAATTTACAATTCACGTAAATCATGAAAGAAAAGAGGAGCTATACAACCAATGAGTGAGGGAGAGAATTACAGCCGGGTATTGATCGCAGGACTGTTAATTGCGGGATCGTTCGTGGCGATTCTGAACCAGACGCTGATGATAACGGCGATTCCGCCCATCATGGAAGAAATGAATATCAGCGCGAACACCGGCCAGTGGCTGACGACGGTGTTTATGTTGATCAACGGTATTATGATACCGGTTTCAGCCTTTCTTATTGAGAAATTTACGACGCGTCAGCTGTTTATGACAGCGATGAGTGTGTTCGCCGCAGGCACGCTGCTCGGCGGACTGGCGACGAATTTTCCGTTTCTGATCAGCGGGCGCGTGATTCAGTCGGCCGGAGCGGGTGTTATGCTGCCGCTCATGCAGACGATTTTCCTGTTAATTTTTCCGGTGGAAAAGCGGGGAGCTGCGATGGGATACATCGGGCTCGTTATTTCATTTGCACCGGCGATCGGGCCGACCCTGTCCGGATGGGTCACGTCCCATTATGACTGGCGCCTTCTGTTCTGGGGCATTTTCCCGCTGGCGTTGATCATGATTGCCGTCGCCTATTTTGCGATGAGAAACGTAACGGAACTCAAACATCCAAAAGTCGATCCGATCTCGATCAGCCTTTCCACGCTCGGTTTTGGCGGTCTCTTGTACGGTTTTACGAGTGCGGGCAACAACGGCTGGGGCAGTCCGTTGACCGTCGGCGTACTGATTGCCGGAACCATATTGATTATCCTGTTTATCCTCCGCCAACTCAAGCAGGCGCATCCGATGCTGGAGTTCCGGGTGTTCCGGCAGCGTATTTTCACGTATTCGACGATTATTTGTATGGTCGGATTTGTCGGCCTGATCGGTCTGGAAACGCTGATTCCGCTTTATATGCAGAACATGCGCGGATTCAGCGCGATGGAATCGGGGCTGGTGCTGTTCCCGGGTGCCTTGATCGCCGGACTCATGTCGCCGATTACAGGACGCATTTTTGACCGGATCGGGGCGAAAGCGCTCGCCATTCCGGGCTTTATTCTCATGGCGGTCTCGACGTTCGGCTTTCTGTTTATCGGAACCTCGACGACGATGGCTTATTTAATCGTGCTGTACGCGGTGCGGATGCTCGGCTTTTCGATGGTCATGATGCCGGTCAATACTGCCGGGCTCAACCAGATTCCGCCGAAACTGATTCCGCACGGGGCGGCGGTGACGAATACGACGCGCCAGCTCGCGGCGTCCATTGGAACCGCGGTGCTTGTCACCGTCATGACAACCTCGGCCCAGTCAGCGGAAAACTGGTCTATCGTGGAACACACCGATATTTTCGGCGCCAAAGTGGCGTTCTGCGTCCTGTTCGTCCTGACAGCAGGCGCGCTGCTGCTGTCGTTCAAGATGCAGCGCACCTATCCGCCGACCGATGAAGAGTGGGATGCGGAAATGGCACAACGAAGCAGCACCTCTTCATAAAAAGATTTCCGTGAAAATGGTACACTCACATGAGCGAATGGGATGATACAATACAAGGGTGGGGGGATTGGATGACACAACAGTCTACGGAAGCAAAATTAAACCATGCTGAAAATGAAGTAATTGACGCGATTGCCGAAACGATGGATCTGTACGGCATCACCCCGTCCATCGGCCGGCTTTACGCCACCATGTATTTTAAGCACGAGCCGATGACCCTCGATGAAATGAAAGATGAACTCGGCATGACCAAACCGAGCATGAGCACCGCGGTGCGCAGCCTGCAGGATATACAGATCGTACGGAAGACCTGGCAGAAAGGCTCCCGAAAAGATCATTTCATGGCGGAAAAAGATTTCTTTAACTATTTCACCCGCTTTTTCGGAATTAAATGGAAAAGGGAAGCCGACATGAACCTCAGTGCGATTCACGAAGCGCAGGCGGAACTAAGAGACGTCATAAACGATGAAAACATAGATGAACAGATGAGAGTCAGGGCAAAGAAAGATCTCGAGCAGCTGAATGACTATCAAACATACTGTCACTGGCTGCAGAAGCTCGTCGGTGCCATGGAATCCGGTGAAATTTTCAACATGCTGCCGATAGATGACGACATGAATAAGATAAATGAGAAATAGCTGTTTAACGCCGGGGAAAAAGGATATGTTCTGGAACAGAAAGAGAAAATCAACACCCAGCCATAGAAAGGAACCCATCGATGTTATCTTTTTCCAGACAGGCCGTAAAGGCGTTTGTTTATATTATCCTCGCGCTGTTTGCGGTCGGGGGTTCATTTTTTCTTTTTGCTGAACTGGCCGAAGAAGTGCTGGAGGATGAGAAATTCGCGGTGGACCGCAGGACGGCGGAGCTGATGTCTTCCATCCAGACCGGCTGGCTGGACACGCTGATGGCATGGCTCACCGAACTCGGCTCGGTACCGCTGTTGACAACCGCATCGATTCTGTTAAGCGTCCTTATTTTTTTGGTGTACCGGAGAAAATGGTGGCGCCTGCTGTATTTTGCCGTAGCCATGATCGGCATCAGCATTTTGACGAAAGTGCTGAAGCTTACGTTTGAACGGGAGCGCCCGGATCTGCTGGAGCAGTTCGACGGCACCGGCTTCAGCTTTCCGAGCGGTCATTCCACCGGACCGATGGTGTTCTACGGGTTTCTCGTCTATCTCATTGCCCGGAGTGCCTTGTCCCATACTGCAAAATGGCTGTTGAACAGTGTGCTTGTGCTGCTGATCCTGCTTGTCGGATTCAGCCGCGTCTACCTGAATGTCCATTATGTGACCGATGTGATCGGCGGTCTCGCTCTCGGTCTCTGCTGGCTCGTCGTCTGTCTTTTAATTCTTGAATTCACCTTGTGGAGAAGACGCCGCGCATAGGGAGGGGCGTCCTGTATATAAACAGCAACGGCCTGGGACCTGATCGTTTTATCAGATCCACAGGCCGTACGTTTCATTCTTCTTTTCGCTTGCCGGTGCTGTTCTTCTCTGTGGCAGGATTGCTACTCTTTTCGCTCGATTTTACTTCTTCAATCTCTACACTGCAGCAATCTTTGCTGGATGATTTTGAGAACAGCTTTATCAAGCCGGACTTTTTCTCAGCCATGTCTGTCACCTCCTTTACAGAATGATCTGTACCAGAAATCCTGTACCGATGGCGGCAGCGAGTATCGATACGACAAACGCAGTGGTTAGTTTTCTTTTGAATAACCTGCTCAACAACACCACTTCCGGTATGCTTGCTCCAGCCCCGCCTATCAAAAGCGCAATTACCGATCCAACGCTCATTCCTTTGCTTAGTAGAGCATCGCCGATAGGAAGCATCGCTTCGACGCGGATATACATCGGAATCCCAAGCACCGATGCCGCCGGAATTGCCCAGGGTTTATCGCTTCCTGCATAGGATGCAATCATGTCCCGGGGCACGACGTCATAAATGAATGATCCGATAAACACACCCAGAATAAGAAAAGGCAGGATTGGATAAAAGAAGGACCATGCGTCTTGAACCGCTGTTTTCCATAAAGGAACATGGGTGTCATCGTTTGGACGGTCTCCTTTTCGTACTCTGACTTGTTTCACAGAATGCTGGAATCCCAGTTTTTCCAGGACAAAACCGATCAGTATAGCAAACAGGGCGGTAATAACGGCATAATGGAGCGTTAATTCCCAACCTGTTAATGTCCACATCAAGAGAAGAACGACCGGATTCAGCAGGGGAGATGCGATTAAAAAGGACATAGACGGACCAAACGGCGCTTTTGACGATAATAGTCCGGCGAGAATAGGAATGGTGGAACAGGAGCAGAACGGAGTCAACGCCCCTAATCCTGTACCGTAAAGATAGCCGCTCCATGGATTCGGCCGGTGCAGAATACGTTGAATACGATCTTCTGTCACCTTCTGCTGCAGCAAACTCACGAGAAAGCTGATTACAATAAATAATGCGGTTAACTCAATGAAAAGGGTGAAAAATGTCTGCAAAAAGCCATACATGATATTCTCTCCTTTGAACATCAATAATTTTTGATATATAAATCAAAAAAAATTGATTTTTAGATGAAAAATTTTTATTTGTTTTCCGGGTAAAAGATACAGCACAATTCTTCCGATAACAGGGCTCTCACTTCTTTTTCATTTAAGCGGTAATAATTCCAGGTGCCGATCTTTTCTCTTTCAATCAAATGGACGTCCAGCAGAATTTTCAAATGATACGATAACTTGGACTGCGGCAGACCGACAATATCGGTTAAGTCACAAACACATATCTGTCCCTGTTGGTTTAATTCATATAGTATTTTCAGACGAAGCTGATCGGACAGGGCTTTAAACTTTGCTTCATACGTTTTAAACAGTTCTTTTTGATCTGCGTCGGTGATAGAATGTGATACGGTCACAACTGCCCTCCTTTTCCATCAAATTTATTTGATTTAATGCCATTATATCATTATCATCTCACCATGCAACTGTTATTATTTATCAGATTTTTTAAATGGATAGGGGAGAGAGTTGAAATATTGACGTTTCGGAATCCAGCGCTCGGATGTGGCCGGTAGATGCCGGAATGATAAAATTAATGTCCGCAACGGCCGATCTTGGAGATACTATGACTTTCCCGGGAGGTTATTAGTGGTCCCCGGCGTCCATTGGAAACCCCTGATTCTCCATTTTCGTTGTGTAGTGTCCGCTAAACGATGTCTTACGGACACTGTTGCAGCATCTCAGGCCAACAATCGGCTCTTTTGGATAAAAAAACGGATCCTGGGTGGTTTTTCCCAGGATCCGTTTTTTTTTATTCGACTGGTGCTTCCGCTTCGCCTTTACGGATGATTTCCCGGCGGTACGGGAAGTCCTCTTCGGATTCATCCGGGAATGGGAAGTAGTTATATTCTATACAGAGGCTGCGCTCGTACTCATTAATGACGGTACACGCCTTGCCTTTATAGGATACCTGCTGACCGATGGTGAACAAAGATTTTCCAACATCCGGTTCGGAAGACTTTTCTTCCTCTTCGTCTTCTTCTTCCTCTTCAGCGGGATCTTTTTCCTGTTCTTCTTCGTCCTCTTCATCTTCATAATTGTTTCGCAGTTCATTATCCTGCTCGTTTTCTTCCAGGTTTTCTTCGAATTCCTGATTTTCATTTTGCTGTTCGTCTGCCATCGTCTTCACCCCCTCCACAAAGTTTCCCTGTTTGTTCTTTTTTTAAGCATGGCTTTCCTGCCGGAGCGCCTGAACTTCTTCTTTCAGCGTCTCGGTATCAATCTCCTGCTCGACGTTCTTCTTGGTAATATAACCGAGAATCGACAGGATAACAGCCATTATTCCGATAAAAAGCAGGTTTATCGGTTTTAACGATAACAGACTGGACCCGAAGACGCCAAACATAATCGATCCGGGTATCGTTCCGATCGAAGTGGCAAGGATGTATTTCCAGAATTCCACCCGGGTTTTGGCGCAGATGTAAGTCAGAAGGTCAAAATTAAGGACCGGCAGCAGACGAAGGATCAGAATGGATTTAAACCCGTTTTCCTCCATCTCTTTTTGATCTTCATCAGGTTTTTCTTGCCGTTTTCCTCCAGCTCACCCCCGCCGGCAAACTTCCGGAGCGCGTAGAACGACGCTGCGGCTCCGAGGATCGTGCCGAGAATGATATACACGAGCCCGAGCACAGGCCCGAAGACGAGGCTGCATGAAACGGCGATGATGGAGAGCGGGATGAGCGTGAACGGGCGGATGATAAACGCTCCGAGAAAGATAAACGGAGCCGCTCCGTCAAGTTCTTCGACCGCCGCTTTAATGTCCTCCGGTTTGATCTGGAAAACAAGCTGGTTGGTGACGGCCAGAAGCATCGCAACACTGATGAGAATCGTGATTTTTATAATAAAACTTTTGAGCTTGCTGCTGTTCATGGATATACCTTACTTCCCACATAAATGAAAGTATTATAACATCTTTACGATACGGGAGAAAAGATATATAATCAATATCGAAAAACGATATCGGTTTTCGATATCAAAAGGGGATGGCACGTTGGATAATAAAATACTGCGGAAACTGTTTCTCGGGTTCATTCACATCCATGTTCTGTATCACGCCAAAGAAGAAGGCATTTACGGGTCATGGATGCTGGAGGAACTGCGGGAGCACGGCTATGACATCAGCGCGGGCACGCTGTATCCGATCCTTCACCAGATGGAGGCGGACGGCCTTCTGGAAAAAGAGGAACGTAATGTGGACGGCCATATCCGCAAGTATTACACCGCAACCGACAAAGGGATGGACGTGATGGAGGAAGCCCGTGCGAAAGCCTATGAATTATTCAAAGAAATCAAGTAATGGGGGAAGGAAACCGTGAAAGAGAAAAACCGGCTGCTGACACTGCTTGAGATTTTACTGACATCCCTGAAACTGGGCCTGACGTCGTTTGGGGGGCCGGTCGCGCACCTGGCTTATTTCAAGGATGAATACATCGACAGGAAGAAATGGCTGAACGACAGAACCTATGCCGATCTGATCGCCGTCTGCCAGTTTCTCCCCGGCCCGGCGAGCAGCCAGGTCGGGATTTCGATCGGGATGCTTCGCGGCGGATTCTGGGGCGGGGTTGTCTCCTGGTTCGGATTTACACTGCCGTCGGTCATCGTGCTTATCGTCTTTGCGCTGCTGTATCAGACCTTTTCGCTCGAGGACGCGGTGTTCATTCAGAGCCTGAAAGTTGTCGCGGCCGCTGTCGTGCTGCACGCACTTCTCGGCATGGGAGCCAAGCTTGCCCCTGACAGTGCGCGGCAGGCGATGGCTCTTTTTGCAGCGGTTGTGATGCTGCTGTTTCCATCGGCTTGGCTGCAGCTTCTTGTCATCGCTGCGGCGGGCGCGGCCGGCTGGACGTTATTTAAAGACAAAGCCGAATCCAATCTGGAAACGTTTGAGACAGGCCTTTCGAAAAAAACGGGACTCGTTTCGCTCTGTATTCTGGTCGCACTGCTGGTTACACTGCCGGTGTTGGCCGGGGCGGTGGACAATCCGTTCGTGCGCATCTTTGACATCTTTTTTCGTGTTGGTGCGCTCGTGTTCGGCGGCGGCCACGTTGTGCTGCCGATGATCGAGCGGGAACTTGTCCCTGAGGGGCTGCTTTCGGCTGATCAGTTTCTCGCCGGATACGGCATGGCGCAGGCGGTGCCGGGCCCGCTGTTTACATTCTCGAGTTACCTCGGTACGATCATGCAGGGCATCGGAGGAGCTGTCACCGCAACGATTGCCATTTTTCTGCCGTCGTTTCTGCTCGTCACCGCCGCACTGCCGTTTCTGAATGAGCTGCGCCGGCGCGCGTCGTTCCAGGGGGTGCTGATGGGCGTGAACGCGGGTGTCGTCGGCATTCTCGCCGCCGCGTTTTATGACCCGGTCGTGCAGAGCTCGATTTTTGACACCGCCGATTTCGCGCTCGGCCTCGTTCTGTTTGCGCTGTTGAATGTGTGGAAGGTGCCGGCCTGGATGATCGTGATTCTCGGTGTCGCCGGCGGGTATGTGCTTCACTTCGGCGGGTTCTAGTAAGGTTTTCTAGACATTTCAGAAGCCGGGTTGTCTATTATCTGAAAATAGTAGACAGCAGTTCAAGGCTGCAAGGTGAAAGTGTCTACTATTTCTATTTAATGGACACAAACCCGCGGATCATGCGCTGAAATGTCTGCTAAATAAGGATTCGAGACATATCGGTAACAAAAATGGGCAGCAAAAACATTCATACCGAAGGACTCCTGCACGGAACAGGGGTCCTTTTTTTGCATACCCCGGCCTTCCACCGGGAATAGATGAAAAAAACAGGAGAACCGATGGGACCTTTTTTTCCTATGTGTCGTATCACAGATAGAAAAACCAATAAGGGGGGAGAGCCATGGCCGGCGAAGAGTCGATAGAACTCGCCCGCACCGGAAACAAGGAAGCGTTTCATGACGTTGTGCACACGTATTACCAGACCGTGCAGCGGTTCGCCTATCAGATCGGGGTGAAGCCGGATGAAATAGATGATGTGACCCAGGAAGTCTTTCTGAAAGTATACCGGTCACTCGACAGTTATTCCGGCGGGACGTTTACGACGTGGCTGTATTCGATCACGCTGAACGCCGCCCGCGATATGATGCGGAAACAGAAACGGCAGAACCGGAAGATAGAAAAGATGAAGGAGACCACTCCGGATCATGCGTACGACACGCTGAATGTCAGCGAAGAAGCGATGGAACTCCATGACATGATTCAAAAGCTGGACGAGAAATACCGCGTGCCGCTCGTGCTTCATTATTTTCACCATCAGACGTACGCTGAAATCAGCGAAGTGACCGGCACGTCGGAATCCGGTGTAAAATCCCAGGTGATGCGGGCCAGAAAGAAGCTCAAATATGCGATAGAAAAGGAGGGAGTGTCCGATGAGTAAGTCGTTTGACGAGCGTATGAAAGAGCTGGAAGAGGGCTATGAGAACATGCCGGATTCGGTTTCGCCGGATGAGATTATTCAGGACGTGGAACAGAAGACGAAAAAGCGGACGTCCTGGAAGCGGATTTATACATTTGGCGGCACCCTTGCGGCAGCGGGCATTGCGGCACTTCTTGTGATGAGCCAGCAGAGCGCTGCACCCGGAACGGAAGGATCCGGCGACGTTCCGACAGATGAGAGAGAGGAAGAGCAAATCGAGCAGCCGGATACAGAAGCCGAGGACGCTCCGCCGGAACAGGGTGAGGAAGAGGCATCGATTCCGGAGCTGACCGAAGAGCGGGCACTCGAGGTCATGAATGCGTACAGGGAATCGTTTGAGACCCTGGTCAATGAAACAGACAGCCAGCGCGTGGAATCGTACCAAACACTGGACGAGGTCCAGCAGCATTTCGAAGACGTAATGTCGACGGATCTGGCCGAGTGGATGACGGATTCCTATTTCCGGGAAGGGGATGACGGAGTCTACGTCATTGCCAAGGATGCTCCGACCTGGCTTCAGCAAGACCAGTCGTTTGAACTGGAGCAGGAAGCCGAAGACCATGTCCGGATTGTGCAGGAACGGGATAACGAAATGCTCGGACATGTTGAAATGATTTATCACGCCGTCTATGACGGCAGCCAGTGGATCGTGGATGAGATCGAAACGAATGAACTCGACAGCGGCAATACTGCGGAAGACAACGCCGGCGAAGGCAATGAAGCCGCCGCAGCCGCTGCCCAGTCTGTCGTGGATTATCTGATCAGCCAGGATCTGACCCGGCTTTCCGAGCTCGTCCATCCGGAGGAAGGAGTTCTCTTTTCCCCGTACGTTCATGTGGACGAAAATGAGGCTCAGGTCTTCCAGCCCGACGAAATCGAAACCTTTTTCCAGGATGAACAGCAGTACACGTGGGGCACGCAGGACGGAAGCGGCCGTCCAATCGAGATGACGCCGAGCGCGTATTATGAAGAATATATTTACGACGCCGGCTTGTCTGACCCGGATGAAATCAATGTCGGAGAAACATCGCAGCGCGGCAGCATGCAGAACAACATTCAGGATGTCTTTCCGGAAGCCACCATCGTTGAATTCTACGTGGAAGGCTCCGGCGAAAGCGCGGATATGAACTGGTCCGCCCTGAATGTCGTGGTGAAACAGGACGAAAGCGGCGAATGGAAAGTCGTCGCGATCGTCAACGATGAATGGACCATTTAACCGGATAATACCAGGTGTTAGGCGCACAAAAGGGGCTGTTTCAGAGATGGAGCAGCCCTTTTTACTGTCTTTTTGGAGAAATATAGATGGAGCCGTCCTGTTCCAGTTCTGCATAGAATACATCGGACACGTTCTCCAGCCCGGCCTCTTTTATTTGTTCCAGCACTTGCTCCCGGGTGAGGCTGCATTTTTCCAAATTTCTCGTATTCCAGCGGCCGTCGGAAATGATTTCGATCGGAAGTATGGACGGCGCCTCCGGAGCAGCGGGAAGGACGTCCTTTTTGACAGCGGGACGCCGCGGTTCTTTTTTCATAACTGATAGGTTGCCGTCGGTCTCGAAAACGGCATAGGCGACATCGGACACGGCGAACGCATTTTTCTGCCGGAGCAGCGCCTTCAGGGCATTAACATCGAGACGCACGCGGCGCAGCCCTTCTTCCAGGATCTTGCCGTTCTGTATCAGGATCACCGGCTCACCTTCCATCAGATGCCGGGCCTGGCGGGAGTTCAGATCAAGAAGCCCGAACAGAATCGTCAGGGCCGCCCAGGCTGTGAGTGCCGTCAGCCCGTGCGGCAGGCTGAATGTCTCACTGGCGATCAGGTCGGCGGCAATTGAGCCTATCGCGATGCCGGAGACAAAATTGAAAAAAGTGAGCTGCCGCAGTTCCTTGCGACCCATGGCACGCGTCAGAATAAGCAGGGCAAGGAACGCGCACACGACGCGCAGAAGCACTTCGGTTACAGTCAATGGATCCCACTCCTTTTTTTCTTAGTATGGCGACGGAGGATGGTATCCATGCAGGGAAGAAGGAAGTTGTGGACATGTTCGGAGGGAAACTGTCTGTTATATCCGGGTACGACCCATTCGAAGCGGGATGAGCTGTGACATTGTCCAATATATACAGAAAGGGGACATTTTATTGAAAAAGCTGGCGGACGTGTCTCCTATGCTGAGATAGTGGACACGTCCGCCGGCGTTTTGCCCGGTATCAGTTCCCGCCTCCGCCTGAGGTGGAAGCGGCGGCACCCGCTGTCACCGCGGCAATCATGACCGTCTGCTGGGCCTGCATCATCGCTTCCATCGAATGGAACAGGCTCGTTTCCGCGATGAGACCGGCCTGTTCCATGTGATCATTCACGCAAAAACTGCCGGCGGCCAGCACGTTCATCTCTTTACTCCATTTAAAGGCTTTCGTACGGTTCAGCTGCTCTGCCATGTCATGGACTTCTCCGAGATCGATGTGTTCCTCCGGCAGCATAGCGAGCATCCCGATGACCGGGTAATACATCGGTTTTGGCTTCAGTCCGGCCTGCTTCCATTTCTCCAGCACGGATGCCGCCCGGCCTGCTGTTTGCTGCGGCTGCCCGTTACTGCCGAGGGTGAGAATATGGCTTAAAAACTGCAGGTGATTGCCGGACTTCAGTCCTTCCCGCTTCAACGCATCGTAACAGGTTTCAATTTGCGTCACCATATCATTTTCTTCTTCCATCGCCAGAAGCACAGCCAGCGGATAATCATTCGCGTCCGTTAATATGGGGTGTTCCTTTTTCATTTTCTGAAAAAGATCCATCGTCCGCACTGCGGTATCGTCGGCGGGGCGTTCGTTTTTCATGATCGTGAACGCCGCCATGTACGTAGAGGCGCCGCTTCTGAAATGGCGGTCCTTCAGAGTCTGATAGATGCGGAAAAGTTCCGGCACCGCCGCCTCTGGATCCTCCATCGTCACATCAAGCATCGCGGCCATCGTGAAACGAAGATGGGACTGCATCGAAGAAAACAACCCGGCGCGCTTTTTCAGCTCGTCGGCCAGCTGCAGAAAACGATCCGTATCCAGCTCGCGCCCGTTCATGACATACATCGACGCCGTCGTCATCAGGACAAGATTATCGAAGACTTTCCAGCGAAGCGCTTTTTTTAATGTCTGATAGTACTCGGTGTACTGTTCTATTTTAGATGAACGCAATGGTTCGACTCCTTTCGAATGTTGCTTTTCCTATATTACGGGAGGGATGCCGAAATGGTTTCATATTTTACGATAAAACGGTAATTCGTCGTCACGCAGAGCTCACCCTGCACCGTGGCGTGGCGGGACGAACACGGGCGTTCGAGGATCATAATAAAATGATTGAAGAAAAACCATAATTTTGAAACAATAAAGAGAGTTTTTCGTACCCGGGATAGGAAGGGAGAGATGATGGTGCCATTGGTACTGGGAATCGGTGTGGTTCTTCTTTCGATTTTTATCATTACGGCTTGGAGTGTAAGAAAATAAAAGGGGGGCAGGAGGCGGTGCCGTTTTTTATCGCGTGGAGCTGTTTCGTACTTGTCTTGAGCGGCTGTTTCTATTTTGACGGACTGGGGCATGCAGTGGGATCTGTCGTTTCCATGATTCTTCCTTTTGTCGATCCCCATTGGTTTCAGAATATTAAAGTTATTCAATATGCCGGAGATATACATAAAGTGCTGCTTTTCTTTCTTGTCGTGAATTGGTGTGTGGCGGTGCCGGGGCTGGTACCATATCAACCGGCAGAAGAAGAGAAGACCGCGGAAAAAGAGACCGCGGCCGGAGAGGAATAGAAAGGATGCGAGCGTTATGGAAGAAAGAGCTGGATTCGTGGACAGGCTGACGGCAACTGTGCTTGATTCATTGATTATCGGGCCTGTATTCAGCATGACTACATGGTTGATGTATGGGGAGTTTTACCGGGAAGAATGGAATATCACTGATTTTATCAGCCTGATATATCTTGTTCTCGTTCCGGTCTTCTGGCACGGCTACGTAATCGGCAAACGGCTCGTCGGGATCCGCATGGTTAAGGAATCCGGGGAGGATGTAACGCTTGGCACGATGCTGCTGCGGGTGATCGTGGCAGGGTTGATTTACGCGCTTACGCTCGGCATCGGATTCATCGTGAGTGCATTTATGGTCGGGCTCCGGGAAGACCGCAAAGCAATCCATGACTTTATTGCCGGAACGTATGTGAAAAAGGAGACAGGGAGAGGTTAAAAGTGTCCACAATCCAGCTGGATGTGGACACTTTTTTCAGAAAGCGCAGGAAAATGTCCACTATATTCAGGTAGTGGACATTTTTATCAAGATCTGAGGAAAAGTGTCTCATATCCGCGGCTTATAGACATTTTCACCGGCAAAGTGTCCGCTAAACCGCCGCATCATCCCCCGGCGGACGGATGCAGGGAGACGGCGGCGCGTTTGAAGCCGGGCATGCGGCACGCGGGGTCGAGGGTGCGGTCGATGAGACGGTTGATGTTCTGGCGCCCGCCCCAGTGCATCGGGGCAAACAGCGTGTCGCGCCGCACGTCTGCGGAGACTACGCAGCGCAGGACGGCAGTGCCGCGGCGGGATGTAAGTGTGACGAGTTCGCCGGAGCGCACCCCGTAGTCCCGCGCGGTGTCCGGGTGAACCGTGACGTACGATTCGAATTCCCGCGCGGCGAGCCGGGAGCTCCGCCGCGTCTGTTCCCCGGTTAAATAATGGCTCATCGTGCGGCCGGTGGTGAGGTAAAGCGGATACGCCGCGTCAACAGTTTCTTTCGCTCCTTCCTCCGCCGTCGGTTCGCTGAGAAAATGCGCGCGTCCGTCTTCTGTCGCGAAGGAGTCGGCGAACAGCGTTTCCGCTTGGTCCGCGTCCTCGGACGGACAGGGCCAGAACACGCCGGACTGCCGTCGGATCCGCTCATACGTGATGCCGTAGTAATCGGCTTTGCCGCCGCGGGACGCGAGCCGGAGTTCGTTGAAAATATCCTCGGCGCTGCTGTAGGAAAAATACTCTCCTTTTCCCATCACCTCTGCCACAGCCATCATGATCTGCCAGTCGTGGCGGCACTCTCCCGGCAGCTCCCGTGATGCTTCGCGCAGGGTAACGCGGCCTTCCACATTCGTAAGCGTCCCTTCATCCTCCAGGTACGAGCTCGTCGGAAGAATGACGTCCGCGTACGCCGCCGATTCGGTCATGAACATCTCCGCAGCCACCATGAAGGACACCGAGGACAAGGCACGGTGCACAAGATTGGCATTCGGGTTGGAGACGACCGGATTGGAGCCGATCAACAGCAGCGCCTGAATCTCCCCATCATCCATCCGCTCCATCATCTCGTAGGCGGACACCCCTTTTCCCGGCAGGTCTGACTCCTGAACTCCCCAAATTTCCGCCATCCAGCGGCGGTGCTCCGGGTTTTCGATTGATCGGTAGCCAGGCAGCTGGTCCGCTTTCTGTCCGTGTTCGCGGCCGCCCTGACCATTCGCCTGCCCGGTCACCGCCCCGTAGCCGCACGCGTGTTTTCCTATTTTTCCGGTCAGTAAAAGCAGATGCAGAAAGTGCCGCACGGTATCGTGGCCGTCGACCTGCTGCTCGATCCCGCGCGCGGTCAGGATCATACCGGTGGGGGCGGAGGCGAAACGGTAGGCCGCTTCTTCAATGTCCGCGGCACGAAGCCCGGTTTTCCCCGCAACCAGCTCCGCGTCCTGCAGCTGCTGCAGCAGTTCTTCATATCCATTCGTACGTTCCCGGCAGAACGCCTCGTCGTGAAGCTCATTCTTAACAATATACTGTTCCATCAGGAGCGCAAGCTGTTTATCCTGCCCGGGTTTCACTTTCAGATGAAGATCCGCCATGGCGGCGGTATCCGTGTCCCGCGGATCGATCACGATCAGAAACGAACCGTTCTGGCGCGCTTCTTCCAGATACGGAACAAACGTCGGCTGGCACTCCGCGACATTGGTTCCGGCAAGAATGATGCATTTGGCGTCCGGTATCTGATCGATGCGGTTCGTGAACCCGCGGTCGAGTCCGAATGTTTTCGTACCGGCGGACGCGGCCGATGACATGCAGAAACGGCCGTTGTAGTCGACGTATTTCGTGCCGAGGCCGACACGGGCGAGTTTACCGAGCAGGTACGCTTCTTCATTCGTGAGCGAGCCGCCGCCGTACAGCGACACCGCGTCTTTGCCATGGGCCTCCTGCAGCCCGCGGAAGTTTTTCCCGATAAGATCAAGCGCTTCGTCCCAGCCGGCTTTCTGAAATGCTCCGTCCACTTTGATGAGCGGGGTGGTGATCCGTTCGGCGTGAACCGCATGCTGGTACGCGTTTTTTCCTTTGACGCAGAGCCGTCCTTTCGTCGTCGGATTGTCGACTCCGATCGTCCGGTAACGCAGGCGGCTGCCCTGTTTTTCTTCCAGTACCTTCTTTTTGCACTGCATGCTGCAGAATGGACACTGGGTGTGATAAACTGTTTCTTCGGCCGCGGTCTGCTGCCGCTGTCGGAATGTCGCCAGCATTTGTTCACTCATCTGTCTTCCTCCTCCTGAAAAATTACGCCTGCAGCACGCCGTCCTCCGACGCGGCCGTATCCATATGGGCTTCCAGCATACCGGCAAGCGGGGCGCTGTCTTCATCCAGCAGCGTTTCCCGGATGACAGCCGGGGAAAGCCGCACGGCCCAGTCGGCAAATCGTTCGCCGTAAAACGCGGTTTCACGGTAATACTGCAGAACCGCCTTCAGCATCTCCTCGAGATCAGGCACCGGACCGGCATAGATAATCATCCGGCCGCCGGCGCCTTCTGCATGCATTTCCCACATGTCCTTTTTCCAGACGACCGCCAGTTCATGCCGGGACAATTCCTCTGGAAAACCGGACGTGCTCCGGATCGTAAACGAAGCCGGAAACGATAGGGGAAAGAGCTTCTCTTCCAGCCGGATGAGCATGGTCTGCTGCGGCGCGGCTTCCAGCGTGAACGGAAGCAGGCGCGCACCGGGCTGGACGAAACGAGGGACGGCTGTTTTTTGGCAGACCTCGTTCACCCTGTTCTCCGGCACACCGGCAAGACGCAGGCGGGCATCCGTTTCGAATGTCAGCCGGGCGCCGGGGATCTCCCGCTGCTGCTCCATCCAGCGCTGCATCGCTTCCGTTGCATCCCCGGCGCGGAGCGGCAGCGAGGTGACGGAAAGACTTCCGTCCCCGTCGGCCGTGATCCACGGCGCTTTCTCCCATGCTGCGCGTCCTGTCAGCGAAAAGTAATAAGAAAGCGCCGGCCGGCACGTGGCACAGCCGCTGCCGTGCCAGTCCGGGGACCGGTATACGTCGCCGGTGTGCCGCCACATACCGGAAAAAATCCGGTGCCGTACGGTTTCTTCTTCAAGCTCCGTACAGGAGCAGAATACGTTCGGAGCCGCCTGCTCCCGGCACTGGTCAAACACCTGCAGCAAACCTTTCACATCGTTGGCACAGCCGCCGCAGGACGTGGAAGCCCTGGTATCTTCCTGGATCGTGGCGGTGTCGGCTTTTTCGGTACAGGCGATATGACGCAGAATCGTCTGTTTGTTCACCTGGTTGCACTTGCAGATCGTCGTCTCCGGCGCGCACTGCACAAGCTTCTGCTGCTTTCCTTCCCCGGAAAAGAGGTGCTTTTTTTCGTTCGCAGAAAGGGGCTTCTGATTCCGGATCCTGTCCGAGATGTCGTCGGCCGTGGCGGTGTCGCCGAAAAGCACCGCGCCCTGGATTGCGTCGCGTGTCATGACGACTTTCTGGTACAGCGGCCGGGTGCTGTCCGCCTGCACAAGCGCGTGGCTGTCCACGGTTTCCTCCATCGAACCGGCGGTGAACAGATCGATGCCGGCGATTTTGAGATGGCTGTACGACGCGGAACCCTGGTAGGGGGCGGGATTTTTTCCCACAAGATGAAGGGCGGCGGTCTCTGCCTGCTCGTATACCGGCGGCACGAGCCCGTACGTCATGCCGTTATGCTCGGCGCATTCTCCGACGGCATACACCCCCGGAGCGCTCGTCTGCATGAAATCATCGACAAGGATTCCGCGCCCGGCAGCGATGCCGCTTTTTTCGGAAGGTCCGGTGTTCGGCCGGATCCCCGCGGCAAACAGCACGGTTTCAGCCTGCAGCGCTGTACCGTTTTCCAGAATCACGCCATCGGCCTCACTGCCTCCCGTCACTTCCTGAACAGACGTGTTAAAATGAAACGAGATCCCGTGATTCTCCAGTTCCCGCTGCAGATAAAGGGAGGCCGTCTCGTCGAGCTGCGGCGTCAACAGGGTCCCGCCGCGCTGCACGACCTCAACGGCCGTTCCCGCCTTTGCCATGCCGTACGCCGCTTCCAGTCCGAGAAAACCGCCTCCGACTATCGCCGCCCGTCCGTCGCGGGAGGCGGTCTTTTTCAGCAGCCGCGCATCCTCAAGGCTCCGGAACGTATGCACGTTTTCCTTTTCATCCCCTGGTATGTTCAAACGCACCGGGGACGCCCCGGTGGCAAGCACTGCTTTATCATAATGACAGGCATCCCCGTTTTCGGTAAAAACAATTTTCTGCTTCGGATCAATCTTAGTGACGTGCGCTCCGGTGTGAAGGGTGATCCCGTTTTCGTCGTACCACGTGCGAGTATGAGGGTACAGCGCCGTCTCCTCGTGCTCCTGCTGGAGGTAGCTCGACAGCTTGATCCGATTGTACGGCAGAAACGGCTCCTCTCCGAACGAGTGAATCTCAAACGCACCCGGCGCCTCGGACACCACGGTCTCCATCAAGCGCAGGCTGCTCATCCCGGTTCCAATCACAATCAAACGCTGTCTCATGCTCTTCCTCCTCTCTGTCTCCATTTTTACGAAAAATGCACCAGCCATCCATCTTTTCGATAGGAAATGTCACAACCTTTTTTATAAAATGAAAAAACGAAACAGAAAGCGCATTTTCTCAAGCGGAGAGAAATAAAACCGTGGAAGAGGTGCAAGTTTCATGTGCGGTCGCTTTACGTTAACACTTCCCCTGCAGGACATCGAGCAGCGGTTTCATATCGATTCGACGACCATCCAGAATTATCACCTCGGTTACAATATTGCCCCTGGCCAGAATATTGCTGCTGTTATTTCAGACGGCCGGATTCGACGTCTCGGTACATTGAAGTGGGGACTGGTGCCATTTTGGGCGTTCTTGCAAATTAACTGCTGGCAGGGGAAGACTCATTAACGCTCTCCTTCAATTCTTGTTTACTCTATTCCTGTGTGGATATTCGATGACAACGTTGATAACAGTTAAAGTTATATGGTTTTGTGTTTTCTTCAATTTTTTCAGTCTGAAATCCATGTTTCGATAGATAAGTTAATAGACTAGGCAAATGGTCAGCTGTATTTTGTTTATCATGCATAAGAATAATTGGTGTCACTCCTGCATTTACTAATTCTTCTATTTGTCCAATAACTTTATCTAAATATTGCTCACTGGATAAGGACCAATCTCTGCTGTCAACATTCCAATCCCACAATTTAAAACCATTGCTGACTAAAACCTCCCGATATGATTTAGTTAAATACGGAACACTGCCATAAGGTGTCCGAATCAGATTGGACCTGACTCCTGTAATTTGTTGAAGTGTCTTCTGTGCGGCAGTTATTTCTTTAAGAGCAGATTGTTCAGATTTATAAAAGTGGTTTATGTCGTGGGTCACACCGTGTAAACCCACAGCATGATCTTGCTCTACGATTTTGTCTACAACTTCTGGTAATTCCCTCATAGAAGGTTCCAGCATAAAAAAGGTTGCCTTGGCGTTAAATTGGTGTAAAGTATCTAAAATATCTGTGGTTGCTGAAGTAGGACCGTCATCAAAGGTTAAGTAGACAGTCTTTTTTTCTATATTTTTTTCCTGTGACCTATCAGATTCAGTTCTTTGTGAATCGGATGAGCCTTTATATTCCGAATATATCTTAGATGATTCGTTATCAGGTTCTGTCTCCGTACTACAGGCATTAAAAATAACCAAACAGCCGAGGAAAATAAATAGTATGAGCTTTTTCATATAAAGACCTCTATTTCATTTATTAATCTTGTAGACAGATTAATAACGTGGGATAAAGACGAAATGAAAATGAAATGGATTTGAGCTAAAGATTTGATAAAATGAAAAAAGCCATCCAATTTATTGACTTATAAAGTCAGAAAATTGGATAGCCTGCATTTCGTAGAGATCTTTGGGCGGGCCCCTAAAACATTCAGCTAAAAATACCTTGTTTTTCTGATTCTTCTTTGTATTCTTTAATCCCTTTCACAATGGAAGCGGCAACACGTGATTGAAAATCGTCCGTACGCATTTTGGATTCGTTCGCGGAATTCGTCAGAAAACCTACTTCAAGCAAAGCTGCCGGCATTTCTGTATCCCTTACGACAAAAAGATCTTTCTTCTTGATTCCTCTATCCCTGAATTCGGTAGCTTTAACCACATGTTTCTGTAAAATCTGAGCAAACTGCCGGGAAGTCTTGTGATAATGATACGTTTCGGTACCTGAAACATTGGGATCGGAAAAAGTGTTACCGTGAATAGATATAAATACATCCGCGTTTTTTCTATTGGCGTATTTGGGCCTTTCTCGGCTTTCTTGGGAAATAAAGCTGTCATTTGTTCTCGTCATGAAAACTTCCATTTCCGGTTCCTGTTCCAGCCGTTTTTCCACTTTTTTCGATAAACTTAACGTAAAACTCTTTTCATATTGGCCGCTGGCGCCGGTTGCCCCGCTATCTCTCCCGCCATGTCCCGGATCGATTACCACCTTAAAGGCTGTGTTTTTGTCTTCACTGTTATTGCTGCCATTGGCATTAATATTATTATCGTTGTCCGAATTGCCGGAGCAAGCCGATAATAATAGAACGGGAAATAAAAGCAATGTAACAACCAACATATTTCGTGTCCTGTGATTTATCCTATTTTTCTGTTGAAATACCATCTTTCATCTATCCTTTCTTTTTCAAAGCTGCGTTTTAAAGATTAATAGATAGATGTAAAGATTAGGTGCATATAAGGTCAATACCTTATAAAAAATTTGTAACCTGATGGAATCGGTTTTGTGGTCACTCCATACAAAAAAGCCGTCCGTTCAATTCTATTGAACGGACGGCTTATATGCTTAATAAAATTTGCTACTCTTTTTTATTCAAATAGAAGTAAAACAGCACGCCTTTTTCTGTATTCGTTACACCATATTGCACACCATGCAATTCCAAGATATTTTTTGAAATAGCAAGCCCCAATCCCGTACTGCCTTCTGAACGGAGACGAGACGTATCTCCACGATAAAAACGATCCCATATTTTTTCTACATGTTCTTCTGCAATAGGAGCCCCGTTGTTTTCGACACATACTTTAACAAGTTCCCGTTCACTCTTAGTAGAAATAATAATGTTTTTATCTTCCGGGGTGTGGCGAATCGCATTGGTAATGAAATTCGTAACAACCTGTTCTATGCGATGCTGATTTGCAACGACCCTTGTCCCGGAAAGGTGTTTATGCACATGTAATTGCTTGTCAGCGATATCTAAAGATAATTGTTCGCAAATATACTCGATGACTTGATCAATATAGAAGACATCCATTTCCATTTTGTACGTGCCGGATTCAAATTTTGCCAATTCGAGCATTTCGACAATAAGCATGTCCATTTTATCGACTTCGTTTGCCATTGCGTTAAAATAATAATCTTTTTTATCCTTAGCGACATCATCTTCTAAAATAGAGATACAGCTCTTCAATATACTTAAAGGTGTCTTTAATTCATGTGACACACCGGAAATAAATTCTTTACGTGTATGTTCCAGTTGTTTTTCCTTCTCTATATCCTCCTGCAATTGATTAATATGCGAATGCAGCGTGGTAGAGAGGCTGTTAATATTGTGTGATAACGTACCAATTTCATCCTTTGACTTGACAGGTATGGTCTCGGAAAAATCCAAATTGGCAATTCGGCTTGTCGTATCGTTGATCTGCAGCAATGGTTTGGCGATTTTTTTCGAATAATAAAAGGACGCCAGAATAATAAGGAGCAATACAAATATAATTAGGTATATATAATAATCTTCCAACATTTGCACAGCTTCATCAATTGGCTGTAATGATGTCATAGCAAAAATATAAGAAGTTTCACCATTCGCATCTTTCATCGGCTCGATGAATATTTTGTACTGAATATCATTTTTCTCATAATCCATTGTTTTCGCACGGTTATTATAATTATCATTAAATAGCAGCTTTACTTGAAATTGTTTGATTTGTTCGATAAACACACGATTTGTGTAAATAGTTGAACGTACGGTTCCTACAGGTGATTGTAATTTCTTAATGTTTCCCGTTAAATATACCTGCGAGTCTCTTGCTCCAACGGGGTCTGTTTCAGTATTGTTTCCATATAACTCTTCCGAGAGCAGCTTATTCTCTAATCCAAAATTCCCGTTCCGTCTAGTTATTATGGTAGGAACTACTGTATTATCTGCTATTATCCCATCTATCGTAATACGCTTTCCCTGTTCTAAATGAAACTTTATCCTTTCTAAGTCCTCTAAGCCGATAAAACTGTACAAAGGGATAGTAATATCACGATTAGCGAGGTTCTTATTCAGAGAAGCATCTGTATGAATTGTCACAGAAAAATCATTTGTGTATTTCATATTTCCTGCACTATCTAACGTTGTAATCCACGTCGAATGTTCCTGATAGAAATTCTGTTCCAGCCTTTTAATTTCCTGTACATTTTCCCCGGCCTTCAAGTATTTCTTCTTAAAAGATTCAATACTCGTTTTAATGTCATTTACCTCTTGTGCTGCATAATATTGCTTGAAAAATACCGTTTGTCCAATATATATCGTTGCAAGAATAAGCATACACAATAATGTTGTCAGCAAAAATAATTTTAATACAATGCCTTTTTTCATGTTTTTCCCTCGAATTTATAGCCAGCCCGAATAACGGTGACAATACAATTTGCTTTAGCGCCTATTTTATGCCTCAAATTGCGGATGTGACTATTGATTGTACGATCATCACCGTCAAACTCATAGCCCCAGATTTTAGTGATAAGTTGTTCCCTAGTAATAATAATCCCTTGATTTTGCATTAAATAGGTTAATATTTCAAATTCCGTGTATGTCAGACTGATTCTTTCTCCATCTACAGTCACTATCCGTGTAGAAAAGTGGACATGGATACCATTACTGATTAAAGTTTCTTCATCAGGTAATTTACCTGCCCGGGCATACCGGCTATCCATTAATCGTTTCACTCTTGCCAGTAATATTGGCGGACTGTATGGCTTTGTGACATAATCATCAGCGCCTAATTCAAAACCCAGCAGTGTATCATCTTCATCCGTACGTGCTGTCAGCATAATAATCGCCACATCGGAAGTTTTGCGGATTTTTCTGCAAACGGACCATCCATCTACCTCCGGCAGCATAATATCCAAAATAATTAAATGGACATCATGTTCTTCAAAAATAGCTAAAGCTTCATTCCCATCTGCTGCTTCTAATACTTCATATCCTTCATTCAATAAATAATCCTTAACTATTTCACGTAAAATGGCTTCATCTTCTACAATTAATATTGTTTTTTGCATTTGTCTCCCCCACAATACCTAAATGATTACTACCTAAAAAGATAGCATAGTGATGTAAAGATTAGATAAAGATGCGGCTTTTCGCTGTTTCGTGTGAAAAAAGGAATCTATGCTCCCCTCGCTGGTCTATGATTTGTTGTTAATAGTGGTTATCTCAGATGCCGGGTGAATTGTCAAAGGGAACTCGATCGATCCATTCTTGTAGATGAGCAAGTTGCAGCATGTTACACAGTGTTTTTAGTTCATCCGTCCTCCTGAACACCTCCTGTCTGTAACAAACGTTTGAAATGTTTATAGGTATCAAAACAAAAAGGCTTAGGCTATTCTTCTGAAATGTAGTCTAAGCTTTTTTCATGGCTTTTCCAAGAAAGCGCCTGCTGTCCTTATTCCACAAATGTCCCTAAGATGGCAATTCGGATGCTGTCTTTATTCCAGAACAGCTCCCGTTTGCTGCAAACCGTAGTTTTGAAACAAAAATTAGATTAACATTAGCGGTACCAACTTGAGTCAAAATCCAATTCAAATATTAGCGACGTAAAAGCTCCTTTATAATTTTTCTCATTCTTTATTTCATATCAATCTCTTCTTCACCTAATCTTTATTCCCCTCTTTTAACCTTTGTAGTGAAAGGGATCTTTGGATTCCCTTAGGACCATATTTTATTGAGATCATTACAGAAAGGGGAGTTTACGCCTTGAGCTCTGAGCCATAATCCATGTTTGTTAACTATCTATTTTGCGAAGAGTAGGGAAAACCAGCAAGTCTTAATCAACATACAGGAGGTATCTATCGATATGAAGAAAAAAATATTTCTTAGTTTGCTTATGATCATTTTTGCTATATCTGCTGCAGCCTGTGGTGATCAACAAAATGAAAAGAACAACGTAAGTCAAGGTGAAAATCAAAATGAAAGTCAAAATGAAAGTCAAAACGATTCTTCGCAAGGGGAGAACCAGGATTTATCGTTTTACGATAACAGCTTGTTTTATGGAGATTCCATTTTTAAAGGGCTATCCGATGACTTAGATGATGACCATGTGATTAGTAGTGCGGGGGGCACCACTCAATTTGCCATGGAAAATGTCAATAAAATTGTAGACCAAGCACCTGAAAGTATCTATATTCTGCTGGGATCGAATGACCTCCTCATGCCTGTTGACCATCCTGTGGAACATTCGATGAAGTATTACAAGAAATTCATCAAAAAAATAAAGAAGAAATTGCCGGATACGAAGATTCATGTTTTATCGGTAACGCCCGTGACCCAAGCTGCTTTAGAGAATGAACCGCGTTATAAAAATATCCCGAAATATAATAAAAGACTTCAAAAGATGGCATCACAGGTAAAGGTTGATTACATTGATTTATCTCCACTAACTGAAAAGCACCAGAATTTACATGCTGAAAATGGTGTGCATTACAAATCGAAATTTGATTCTCTTTTATTAAGCTATATCCAAAAACAATGAAGGGGGTGCATTATCATGAGGCATAAACAACCAATGGTTAACAACCCTCCCGAAGAGATAAAAGGTCGTTATATGCCGGGATTAGATGGGATAAGAGCAATTGCTGTATGTGCAGTGATTGCTTTCCATTTTGGTTTTGCATGGGCACCTGGCGGATTTTTGGGTGTTGGCGTATTTTTTGTTTTATCCGGGTACTTGATTACGGACATTTTGATGAGGCAATGGAAAAACAAAGGGAAAATCGATCTGAAAGATTTTTGGCTGCGCCGTGCTCGCCGCCTGCTGCCGGGGTTGTTTCTTTTATTAATCGTGGTAGGAGGATGGATGGTCGTCTTTCACTTTTCCCGATTTGTCGATATTTGGGGGCATTGGTTGGCTTCGTTTCTTTATGTATCGAATTGGTGGTACATTGGCACGGATGTTGGTTATTTTGCTCAATTCAGTGAGCCTACTCCTTTGTTACATCTTTGGTCTCTGGCTGTAGAGGAGCAGTTTTATCTATTATGGCCATTTATCCTTATATTAGGGTTCACCTTTATGCCAAAGCGTAAGTGGTTAATTGGGACAATTGTTCTTTTGGCCTTTGCTTCTGCCCTAAATATGGCTCTTCTTCACCAACCGGGATTAATGGATACAAGCCGGGTTTATTACGGTACCGACACGCGTGCGTTTTCCTTATTGATTGGGGCAGCTCTGGCATTATGCTTGCCCAGCCACAAACTTACGGGACATATAGCTAATTACAAACCTTTGCGCTTCGCTTTGGACATCGTTGGGATTGCTGGCGTCGTGTGCTTGATTTGGATGTTTGGGCAGATTAATCAATATGAAACTTTTCTTTACAGGGGCGGAATGGTGATTCAGTGTATCGCAACAACAGCCATCATCGCCGCTGCGGTTCATCCTTCGACTTGGATCGGTCGTGTGCTGGGATTTGGGCCGCTTCGTTGGCTGGGTGTTCGTTCATATGGCATCTATATCTGGCATTACCCGATTCTAGTGTTGACTTTCTCGGCTACAGCAGCGGAAAATCTGTCCATACTTCAGATCATTATACAACTGGCCGCTGTTATCGTGATTGCTGCCGTTTCCTGGCGATTTGTTGAAAAACCAATCCGTTACAAAGTGAAAAAGGGAATAGGGAAGACAAATAGCCGTTCCAAAGATGTTTCAGGATCAACAGGATGATAAAAGAGTCACGGAAACGATTCGTAGATGGAGGGGCTGGATATCCATTCCTATTTCTTCAAGTTGTTTGTATTGTCCAATTTCCTTTGCAAGTACCTCTACCAGATATATCGGCTCCAGTTTACTGCTGCTGTACAAAGCCCCACGTGTTTGGGGCCTCTTGTATCGTGAAAAATGCACCCTTTGTATTGATGGTAAATAATCTGTCATAATCTTCCTCAGTAATATCAACCTGAATCCGTGATAAAGAGGGTTATTGTTGCTTTCCAGAGGTGGCCGTGAAATAGGGAAAGACGTTGTTCACGTGTATGCTGAACCATGCGTGAAGCAAATAAAATCATGTGCTGGATAACCGTCTTTAACCGCTGGACCCAGAACCGGATGTGTGTGCTGCTGCCGGGTGAGCCGGAATTGTTTTTCATACCAGGCCACTTTCGCTTCCAGCTCCGCGTTTTTGGTTTCAAACGTGCGGGCTCGTGTTTCCCATTCTACTGTTGTTGCCGGGGTATCATTCGTTGGTTTTGTCCTGAAACAAAATCCCGTTCCTCCCGTCCAAAGGTGTAGAACAAAAAAAAGTACGAAAAGAGGGGGAGAAGACATGGTAAAAAAGACAGGTCTGGTCCTGCTTGGCGTTGTCCTGCTTTTGGCGTCTGCCTGCAGCAATGAAGAATCTACTGACAGTCAGGCGCAGCGCTCGTCGGAAGGTTCGGCGGGAGGAACGGCGGACACGGAGCAGTCTACGGCCGATCAGGCATCGGATCAAGCGTCCAATAGTGCACAGGAAGACACGGCGCAGGAAGACGCCGCGTCGGAGCGGATGGTGATTCACAGTGGAAGTTTGACGCTTGAAGTGGAAGAATACGACGCGGCCCGGTCGGATATTGAGACGCAGGTGGAGGAGATGGGCGGCTACATCGTCGAATCCAGCGTACAGAGCTCCGGAGACGGGGCACGGGAGGGATCGATGTCGGTACGGATTCCCCAGGAGCAGTTCTCCACTTTCATGACGGATATGGAAGGAGTCGGCACCACGGTGCTGCATCGTTCCACCCAGGGCGAAGACGTCACCGAAGAATACGTCGATCTCGAATCACGGCTGCGCTCCAAAGAAACCCAGGAAGAGCGGCTGACGGCATTTATGGAAGAAGCCGGGAACACCGACGCCCTCCTGCAGATCTCGGAAGACCTGTCCGCGGTGCAGGAGGAAATCGAACAGCTGAAAGGGCGGATGAATTACCTGGAAAACCACACCGCCAACGCCACCGTCGACATCACCCTGCAGGAACGCGGATCTTCATCGCTGCCGAGCGGGGAAGACCTGAACACATGGGAACGATCCACGCAGCTCTTCACGCGGACCCTGAACGGAATCGTCTCCGCCGCATCCGGCATCGCCGTCTTTCTCATCGGCCTGTCACCGGTGCTCGTGCCGCTGCTGCTTCTCGCAGCAGGTGTTGCTTTCTTCTATAGAAAAAGGAGAAAACATGAAGAGTAAAACGTATATCATATACCTATGCATGGGGCTTCTTATTGCCGGCTGCGGTAAGGAAACGGAAAACGTTCAAGAAATGAAAACGAGCAGCGTGGAAGCTTCTGGTTTCTCATTGGAAGTGAATGCTCCCGTCTCCGTAGAAGCAGGAGAAACGATGCAGGTGAAAGCCGTGTTAACGTATCATGGCAACGAGGAGATCGACCTTTATTACGGAGAACCTATTATAGAGTTGTCTTATTCCGGGGAGCAGGGAAAAAAAGAAAGAAATGATGTAGGCGTACAATCTACTTGGCAGCCTGGCGATAAAAAGGTAGTAAAAGAAACCTTTGACGTCGAAAAAACGGTAACGGGGGAGGTCTCCGCCTCCACGACCTCTCTCAAGGTAAATGGTGAATATATAGAAGGAAAAGGGAATGAAGAGGCTGTAACAGATGATATGGGAGAGATACCTGAAAACGCCGCCCAAAGTAAATTGCGGGTGGAGGCTGTAGAATTAGAAGCGCGATAAAAACAGGCAGATTGCATCTAGAAGAAGGAGAAACTCATCATGCATTCATTTAAAGTTTTTACAGCTTCAATATTTATTTTGTTATTTGTTGCTTGTAATAATGATGAAGCTTCTAATAGGTATGTAGAATCCATAGAGTCACATGGATGGGAAGTCAAAAAAACCCTTGCCGAGAATGAACCTTCAAATTTTGAAAAACATGAGGAATTACAGGATGGTTTTGAAGCAGTTGGTTTTAACTTCGATGGTTATTCAATGGAAGATATATCGATAAGTCGCTACGAGGTAACATTTCAATGTACTTCTTTTAACTTTCAGAATGAATTATCAGCAGGTGTTCTCCATACAGAAAAGAAAATCATAGATAGTTATATTAAAAACAATGAAGCAACACCAGGCCTATCAAAAATGGTGAATAAGGAGAAATATGTAAATGAACATTGCAATTAATGTAACGACTGTATTACGAGTGAATTCTGTAGAAATAAAAGTGGGATAAGAACAGGCTGAGCCGCCATAGTCTATCCTGCCGGGAGTGAAGAGAGTTGTATAACTATGTAGCAATATTTTGTGCCATTGCTGGTGTTGTTCTATTAACCATCGTGGATACAATCTGGTCACTGCCGGTTATGGTGGCAGGGGTTGTTTTTAGTGTGGTGAGTATAAAAAAGGGAAAGCGCGTGTTCGGTACTATTTTATTAGTGGTAAACAGTATATTTCTAGTAATAAACGCGATCGTGTTTCTCCTTATCTTAGCCGGAGAACTGTATATGGAGTTGTTTTATTAACCAACCGGATTATCCTTTATAATCTTCAGTTTTTTTAGGTTTCATCCCTTGTCGCATTTGGTATCAATGTAATTATCTCAATCTTTTAAATGGTTAACAGGAAGGGGGCTCTCCAGCTCTCTAAAATGATCTCTTCCATTCAAGAACTTCGATGCTGCTTTTCTTGTCTTGTCTTGTCTTTTTCCGGCGGTTCGGGACATTTTTTACTGAGAAATGTCTCGAACCGGAGTTTTACAGACATATTGCTGGCTGATACGGCTGAAGTGTCCAGTAAAAAATGTTACCGGACATATCGTATAGAAAACCGATAAAAGTGTCTGCAAACCCCATTTTAGAGACATTATGCCGGCGACAATGTCTCTAACCTGTACACTTTCTGCCCACATGGTAAAATGTGCCCTCCAGCGTCATTCTAAAATGCTCTTTTGGCATTCCAGAACTGGATTGTACTCTTTACACACCAGCTGATATGCAAAATTTCGTCCGCCTCCTGTGATTGTGCACCGTAGAGAGACCGCTCCGCACCCGGTGACCTCCGGCGGGTGGACGCATGGATCTCATGGGTACTGTTGATCGGAGGCTGAAGCACTGGGGGCGGTGGCCAAGTGTCTTCTTGTTTACATATATAGTAAGTGGTACGGGGATGGATTTTGGATTTGAATTGAATTTTTAGAGAATAATAATTACTATGTATATTAAACATTAATGATTAGATCGTTCTGTGTGTTATGCAATTTCGTTCAGACATAGAAATGAAATGGATTTTATTTGATGGAACAGGGTGCCAATCAGAATGATAGCTGCTCGTTGTTCAGTGCTTCCACACCTTGCGTGATCGGAACGTTCGCGTTCATGAACAGGATGAAATGATTCCATGTCACAGGTGAGTTACACTGAGGGGAGAGGTCGACTCGTAAAAATCAATGGTGTGAAAAAGTGGGGGTAACAAATGATTGCTAAGACGGAAGAGGATTTTAATGGACTGAAAGAGATCGGTAAAATCTGCGGGGGGATCCGCGATGAATTGGTTTCCCGCGCCCAACCCGGCATCACGACCAAAGAGCTGGATGATATAGCCGGAGATCTTTTCAAAAAAGCAGGAGCGCTGTCGGCGCCGAAAGACGAATACGATTTTCCGGGGTACGGGTGCATCAGTGTGAACGAAGAAGTGGCGCACGGCATCCCGTCCGAACGCGTAATTCAGGAAGGCGATCTCGTGAATGTCGATATTTCAGGCTCAAAAAACGGGTATTTCGCGGATACCGGCGTCTCTTTTGTTGTAGGGGACGGGGAAGAGATGCTGCAGAGGTTATGTGACACGGCCCGGGAAGCTTTTGACGCGGGACTGGAAAAAGCAAAACCAGGGTCGAAAAAAAACGGAATCGGAAGAGTGGTCAACAAAACAGCGAGACAGCAGGGCTTCACTGTTATTAAAAATCTGACGGGACACGGGGTCGGACGATCGATTCACGAAGAACCGGAACACATATTTAACTTCTTCTCGCGCTGGGATGACGAACTGCTGACGGACGGTATGGTTATCGCGTTTGAGCCTTTTATTTCCACCCATGAAGAAGAAGTATATCAATCAGATGATGGATGGACTTTTTTAACAGATGAAAGCTTTGTGGCACAATACGAACACACCATTATCCTTACAAAGGAAGGTCCGGTTATTACGACGTTATAGAAACATCTGCGTGATAAAGACGCCGAAGGGGAGGATGAGGATGTCGATACGTACAGTGGGAATTTTCCTGTTTAACGAAGTGGAAGTCCTGGATTTTGCCGGACCGTTTGAAGTTTTTTCATTGGCAGCTTTCCCTGATTCTGACCGTAACGCATTTGATGTGAAAACCGTTTCGGAAGATGGCAGCATGATTTCCACCAGAAATGGGCTGAAGGTGATGCCGGATTACAGTTTTGATAATCACCCCGCCTTCGATATTGTCATTGTGCCGGGAGGATACGGGGCGGAAGCCGTTGAAATCGATAACCCCAGCGTTATCGAGTGGATCCAGAAGCAGCAATCCAAGGCAGAAATGATGATATCTGTCTGCACAGGCGCCCTTCTCCTTGCCAAAGCGGGAATCCTGGATGGGAAAAGGGCCGTTACACACTGGATGGACGCGCACAGGATGGAAAAAGAGTTTCCTGCCGTATCGGTCGTGCGTGACGTGAAGTACGTGGATGAAGGGGCCGTTATTACGTCCGGCGGTATTTCAGCAGGAATGGATATGTCCTTCCACGTCCTTTCCCGCCTTCACGGGAAACCGGCTGCGGAAAAAACAGCCAAGAGAATGGAATACGATATAGAGATATAGCGGCTTTTTTTCAATAAATATATCTCCATACCCTTTCCCATCAGCAGTTATGCAGCTTCAGAAAGGTCATTGACTTTTTCCAGGAGGGTTGAAACAATTGGAAGTAGATACCATCTGGAAAAGGATGAAACGTATGAATCTGACACTGATGCTGACGGTCATGACGGCGGTGCACCAGGGTATGGGCCGTGTGTTGGCAGGGAAAGAACGGCAAACGGTTGGGGATACGTCCGGAAAGCGGATTTATTATACAGGACTCACGGTGTTATTGGTGACGAGCTTTTTCATCCACGTTTCGCTGGAAAAAATGGATGATCCCGTCTTCTGGACGCTGTTTCTTATCGCCCTGCTTTTGTATCAGGCGGCCATGGAGCGGATCTATCTCCAGGAGCCGAAATATTACATAGCCTCCCTGCTGACACTTGCCATCGGTCTGTTGTACATTCAGTTTTTTGTGCTGTAGACGATATCCAGCATACAGAATGAAGCCCCATCCCTGCTGTAACGGCGGAATGGGACTTTGTGTTGTGTTCAAAAACTTGACCCTGCCGGCATTATCTTTCTTTTATCGTTCGTTCCTTTTTGTAAATGTGGTAGTCAATGGTTAAGAAGGGCAGGTGAAATATCGTCATGCGGTGATGGGCCAGTAATGTTCCTTTTTCCCTTTCTTTGAGATGAAAACGTTCGTGTATAGGCAATGCAACTAAGTGATGTTTCACAGCCAGATAAATACCCGGACCAGATTTTCTTTGTTGGCTTTCACTGGTTAACATTAATTCGTTTCCCGATTGGTTAAGTTCTAAAATCCCCGTCATTGCAGAAAAAGGAAGCGGAAGGGAAATGTTCATAAACGTCAGGCCTTCTTCCTGATGCGAAGAATATAAAGCGACAAACGTTACGTCTTCGTTTATTTTGCGGACCCATGCCCTTGTACGATATCTTCCGTCTAACGCATCCTTCACTGAAAATATGTCGCCGGTCATTTCTACCTGTTTTCGTGACAGGGGAAGATTGATTTGTTTAACGTATCGGCTGATCAACCGGTACACGACGGCAAATGGTTTGAACCATGTATGCCATGTCACCTCAGCAAATAACCTGTAATCATTGGTATTTTCATAAAAATCGATAATCACAGGAGATAGTGTCCGGGTACCGTTTGATCTGTTATATGTAATAGAAAGACCGCCAAAGATGCAGGAACACAAAGAAACGGCAGATATTTTGCCATCCAGCTCTTATCCTTTTTCGTGATCACATGGAGCGTAAAGGGAACGAATAAGAGCTGAGCGGCTGTTAACATCAAAAAATATTGAGGGTGGGCCGAAAATAGGATGATAATGAGAAATAATAAAACATTAAAGCAGCCGACTGTGCGGAATGTCATCACTTGTGAACTCTCCTTCATACGAGAAAAGCCTGCCGATGACAGGGTTTTTCACCACGACTTTTATTTCAAACGCTTGATGGTCTTCATTAAATGTTTCGGTTACGGCGGCTAAGCCTTGGAAGGGTGTTGGAACAGGGATTTCCATTTTCCCGAGTATCAAACGCTGCCGCTCTGATGTGATATGTAAGCCACCGTCTTGTGAAACAGAAAAGGACAAATCGGAGTAGACGATCGGTGGTTCCCCCAGATAATCCTTAATGATATTTCTTTTCTTATCAAGGCTCATGACAGCATGGAAGTACCTTTTGTTTTTCTCAAAATGAAAGATTCTTTCCCAATAGATTTCCTCCTGCCCATTACCGCCTGTTCTACGGGTGTTCCTTATCGTAAAAGGAATGTTTTCCCCGCGTTCCGGGAACAGCAGCTTCCGTCTGGCTCCCAGTTTAAGCAGGGGAAGTAACCATGTTGGACCTCCCTCTATCTTCTGCATCACGCCTTTTCCTTCAAAACGACCGCCGTCTGCTGACTCATACCTTCTCTGCAGTGCCGGATGTAATCGATGAAATGCGTTTCCCAGGACCTGCTTGAAAATTGTCATCAAAATCTCCTTATTTCTTTCTTTTACAGTTGGCTGCAGTCGGCAGTTCTGTCGTACTGATGACATACCCGATCACTGATAGAACAAACAACGCCAGATTGAAGGTGAAAGGGTTAAAAGGATCAACGAGAGAACGCGGGTCCGCCAGCGCGGCCGAAACAGTGAGGAAAGGCAGCAGAATCAGTTGAAGTAAAAATAACTGCCGTTTCTTTCTATAAAACAGCCATATCAATCCAAATACAACTTCCCCCATGCCCATGATCAGCACCACCCATAGTGCCTGCGTGTTCGAAAGGGGGAGGGAGGCCTGGACCATCGCTATTTCATCCGGGTGCCTGTAAAGGAGCTTAGGAAGAAGGCCATGATACATCCATAGAAAGAAGAAAAAGAACGTCAGAATCCAGTGACTAAAGAACCGTACATATTGAGAGCCCGGTGTCTCTCCTTTTTCCAGCCACTTTTTTAACACATCAAAACTAAGGGCGGTTCCACGTCCCATCAACGGCCGGAACATCAAACGGTCCAGCCAGTCACCGATGCGGCCGAATCCAGGGGTATAATCATATTGCGTTAAAAAAGTGATCGTATCATCGTGTTCGGGGTGGTACTTCCAATACCCCTTTCCTTCACGGATAGGGGAAAGGGTCTGGTCCGTTCCAAAATGCAAAGACGATGTCCGTGAACCATCTTCCCCGTCAAAACGTCCGACACTCTTCCCCCATCCTTCTACGGCTGCAAAACCTATCCCTGTTCTATAGGAAAATAACTGCGGCTCCGATTCTTTTTTGGGCAAATAAGTGATAGAAGAAAATCGAAGATCCCACTGCGTATGCAAAGCCGGATTCTGGCTGGCCTCCCATAACGCGTCCATGTTCGTATGTATAGGTATCTCAACATAAATGGGGGTATTCTTCATATCTTTTTCACATCCAATATAATAAACTATCTAACGTTTTGCACCTATGTCCGCAAGCCTGATTCAATTGATGAATTTGCAGAAAAAATTCCATGTATGAATATAAAAAATAGAACGACTCCATCTGTTCTAAACACGCACAGAGAGGCGTTCTGTCGTACGTTTACTGTAGCACAGTCATCACCGACCGACAATCCTATCCATTTTTTGTCGCATATATATCACATCATTCTTCTGTTTTTACACTTCCGCGTCAAATACCAAAGATTATTTTAATAACATACTTCGTCGTTTTCTTCCTGTAATCGATAAAAAAGCAGGATGAGCTGTCTGCCCATCCCGTCTGATGTGGATTACTCTTCTGAAGAGGAAGCGGCGAAATAGGCAGACAGTGCCTGCTGCAGGTCTCCTTTCGTTTCGACCTTGTCTTCCAGGTCGATTCCCATCTCCACCATCTTCCGGGCCGCTTCCGGACGGACGCCGGTGATGACCGGCCGACTTCCCATAATGTGAATGCCGTCAATCAACCGGATGAGGCGCTGAGCCACATCCGCTTCGATATCGGAAATGCCGGAAAGGTCCACAATGAGCGTCTTGATGCCCTTGTCGCCGATCTGGGTCAGCGCCTTTTCTTCAATCACATTCATCCGTTCCAGATCCAGCGAGCCGATGAGCGGCAGCACACACATCGACGAGCTCACCGGAATGAACGGCACCGACAGGTTTTCGACGAGTTTCTGCTGCGATTCCAGCAGCCGATCCTTGTATCTCGAATACGTCAGGAAAAACGAATTCAGGAACTTGTCCACAAAATCATTGATCCGCTTCTCCAGCGCGAAAAAATCCTTCGTCTCCCGCTGCTCCGGCAGTAATTCTTCATACCGCTCCAAAAAACGCCACAACGTGCGCCGGATCGCCTGCACCCATTCCAGCTTGAACGTCAGCGTCAACGAATACTTCGCCCACGCCTCACCTTCCTGCTCCGAAAACGCAATCAAATCGTCTTCGCGCTGATCGATAATATAGGACACGAGTCTATGCGCGTTCGCGATCAGATCAATATTGCCGATCCGCTGAATTTCCTTAATCTTTTCCCGGACATTCACCGCCTCCTGCAGCAGCTGCTCTTCAAAAATATTCTGGTTAGTCTCCAGAAATGCCTTAATATTCTGTCCTTCCTGATATACAACATCCATTTCTGTCACTCCAACATAAGGGTAATAGGTATGAAACCAAACTTAACAAATTAAATATACCCTCTTTTGTCATAGTTAAAACATCTTTTTTAAAAGAATCGCCACAAATCATGTGATTTGGTAAGATGTGTATGATACCGATTTTTACATGGTGGCTGAAGCGAATGAATCTCGCCGATATCAGCCGTTACCGCCCGCACCAGCTTATCTGACAGGAGTGGTCGCATAGAGTGTAGTGCTAGTTATAAAGAAGGAGAAGAGAAAAGACTAGTATTTGAAAAAATGAAAAGTTGGGAGTGGTGACATGAAAAAAAATATACACGTCGTTGGAGCGGTTATCGTAGAAGAAGATCAAATTTTATGCGCGCAACGTGGTGATTCGAAATCCCTTCCATACAAATGGGAGTTTCCTGGGGGCAAGATTGAACAGGATGAAACACCACAGGAAGCGCTGCGCCGCGAAATAGACGAAGAAATGCAGTGCCGTATAGAGATTGGTGAACAAATTGAACATACGGTCTATGACTATGATTTTGGCATTGTTCATTTGACGACTTTTTATTGCCACGTGCTTGAAGGAACTCCATCATTGACGGAGCACGTCGCCATCCGTTGGTTAACGCCATCTGACCTTCACACGTTAGACTGGGCACCTGCCGACATTCCAGCTATTGAAAAAATTGCAGCAACATTTAACGGTTAATTTTACATAGGTGGTGCTTTTTTGCAAGATTTCATCAAGGATTTAGAAAGCTCGCTACAACGCGGATTTATTGATCAAACCCATCCGAATAAAGGGAACCATCAACCTCAATTATTATTGAACAGTAAACAAGCGAAACAAGAAGTTCTATCGACCATAACCGAAGAATTGGATCACTGTGAGTCGTTTTTGTTCTCGGTAGCTTTTATTACGGAACAGGGATTAGCTACGTTGAAATCTCACTTGTTGGATTTGAAACATAAAGGCGTTTCCGGACGCCTTCTTACATCTACCTTTTTAACGTTTAACCAGCCTGCTGTCTTTCGGGAGTTATTGAAGATGGACAACTTGGACGTTCGTGTCACAGATGTTCAAGGATTTCACGCGAAGGGCTATATTTTCGAGCAGCCGACCCACTATACTCTTATTGTTGGAAGTTCGAATTTAACAGCGTCAGCGCTGCAAGTAAATCATGAGTGGAATGTGAAGTTGACCTCTCATGAAAATGGAGAGATCATTCACCATTTTTACAACCAATTTGAAGAGATGTGGCAGACAGCGACACCGGTGACAGCGTCGTGGATTGAAGAATATGCTAAAGCGTATGATCAAGCCAAATCTCTACCTGAACAGGTTGCGGAGCTTCCGACCTCCTATGAGACAAACCCGTGGCAGCAAGCTGTCACGATTGAACCGAATACGATGCAGCAAAATGCTATGCAGCAACTTGAAACGGTGCGGGCCGAAGGAAACGATAAGGCCCTTATTATTTCTGCAACAGGGACAGGAAAAACGTATTTAGCTGCGTTTGATGTGCGCCGCTACGCGCCAAAACGTATGCTTTTTATCGCGCACCGAGAACAAATTTTGAAAAAGGCGAAAGACGATTTTCAGCGTGTGCTAGGTGGCCCAGATTACGATTACGGTTTGTTGTCCGGCAATCATAGAGACATAGAAGCGCGATATGTTTTTGCGACCATTCAAACATTATCAAAAGAGGAACAGTTGCAGAACTTTTCGCGCGAAGCCTTTGATTACATTTTAATCGATGAAGTACATAAAGCAGGAGCGCCGTCTTACCAGAAAGTCATGGATTATTTTACGCCGAACTTTTTTATGGGTATGACTGCAACGCCTGAACGGACAGATGATGTGAACATTTATGAGCTATTTGATTACACAATAGCGTACGAGATTCGCTTGCAGGAAGCGTTAGAGGAAGACATGCTCTGCTCGTTTCAGTATTTTGGCGTGACCGAATTTGAACAAAACGGTCGCCTCATTGATGATACGACCAGCCTGACGGATTTAGTGACGGAAGAACGAGTTCAACATCTTATGGAAAAAATCAATTACTATGGATGGTCGGGGGATTACGTGCGCGGTCTTATCTTTTGTAGTCAAAAAGAAGAAGCCCATCATTTGTCTGCTGCGATGAATGACAAAGGATACCGTACTGTAGCTCTGACAGGCGAGGATTCTCAGGAAGAACGGCTGCGCAGGATTGACGAGTTGGAAAACGGCGAGCTGGAATACATCTTATCCGTCGATATATTCAATGAAGGTGTCGACATTCCAAGCATTAACCAAGTTGTCATGCTACGGCAAACTGAATCTAGCATCATCTTTATTCAGCAGCTAGGACGTGGTTTGCGTAAACACGATTCCAAAGATTTTCTAACGGTGATTGATTTTATCGGCAACTATAAAAAGAACTATCTGATTCCTATCGCGTTATCCGGAGATAAGTCGCAAAACAAAGACAACATCCGGCGGCGTATGAAAGATACGAGCTATATTCACGGTGTGTCGTCGATTCATTTTGAAGAAGTAGCGAAAAAGAAAATCTTTGAGTCTATTAATACAGAAAACCTGATGCAGATGTCTATTTTAAAAGACGCTTATCAGGAATTGAAAAATAGATTGGGTCGCATTCCTTATCTTGCTGATTTTCAGGCTCATTACTCTATAGATCCAGAAGTCATTGTTGGCAAAACGCTTAATTACCATGAATTTTTGGTGAAAATGAAAGAGGAAATCCAGTTATACACAAAGCATGAAAGTCAAGTGCTGACGATGCTTTCTCAAGAAGTTCTGCCAGGAAAACGCAGGCATGAAGTGTTGCTATTAGACATGGTGCTGCAATATGGAACGGTAACGCATGCTGCCTTTATAGATCGGTTAAAAGCTTCTGGGTGCCGTACAGATGAAGCGACGCTGACATCAATGGAGCGCATCTTTAACTTAGAATTTTTCACGATGCAGGACCAGAAGAAGTACGGGGAAAAGCCAATCGTGGTAAAAGAAAACGGTACGTACCGGTGGACCGCCGAAGTGAAACGGCAGTTGGAGCAAAATGAGAACTTCCGCGCATTCGTGCAAGATGTCGTAACGGTAGGCTTTCAGAAAATGCAGCATTACTCTTGTGTAGAACCCTTTCAGCTCCACGAAAAATACTCCCGCAAAGACACGATGAAGCTGCTGAATTGGGAGAATGATGAGAAAGCCACGGTATTTGGGTACAAAGTGAAGTATAATACGTGCCCGATTTTTATCACGTACCATAAAGACGATGACGTGGAAGCCAGTGTGAACTATCATGATGAGTTTCTCAGCAAAGACGTGATTCGTTGGTTTACGCGTAGCCAGCGGACGTTTGAGTCTCCAGAAGTGAAGGCGATTCTTCGAGCTCGTGAAAATAACACCTTTCTTCCCATCTTTGTGAAAAAAGATGACGATGAAGGAAGTGACTTTTACTATGTCGGCCAAGCACTGCCGGATACGAATCAAGCCGCGCAAACAACGATGGAGGATGATAAAGGCAAGCAACTCCCCGTAGTTCACATGAACTTGCAGTTGAAGGAAAGCATCGATGATCAGTTGTATCGGTATTTAATAGAGGCCTAAAAGTGATTAAAGGAGTGGTCCAACAGGTTGGGGGTGGGCCTCAAGCATCCGCTGGGGCTCTCCCACCCCCGCTTTGATTAAATCTAAATCTAATTTGTAGGTGTTGAGGCTATGAAAACTTTCATTTATGTTTTTAGTACGGCGTTAATTATAATTGGTTTATTCATTTTCATGAGTACTTTCTTTTCCTTTTTTGCTGGTCGCAGTGTAGTTATGTATAGAATACTTGGTTTAATAATAATTCTAGACAGTGCTATAAGAATATTTCGCAATAGAAAAAACAAAGAGATTTATTAAAAGTTGTTAATTCAGAAAGCCTTTAACACCCAATTCATTTATCTATTTGGGTCTAAACGGGTCTAAATCAGAATATGTTCTTGACTGCTTAATACTGAACTTTCTCTACATTGCACTCCAGCAAAATGCGTTGTTTGTATCCTTAGGGGTTGCGAGTGAAGCCGACGCTGCAGAGCTTTTATTTTATTATTTTTGCCTTCGACGGCTACATTCGTATAACGAAGTTTGTGATAATTACAAATCTCTTCCTGCCAAGTCTAACCATAAACAATTGGAAAAAAGAGCAGCATACCTGCTATTCTCCGTGATGATATAATGAGGACACAGAGTACAATACTGCTGATTATTTATTGAGATAAAAAAACATTGTGGAAATGTTGCAAGAGTGGTTGATGGTCAGATGACTTTCTCTTTATACCATGAATAGTACTAGAGACTAAAATGTGGGTAACGCTCCTTGGCTGCCGGCTGAAAAAAGGGATTTTTTTCTCTATGATTTATGTAAAGAGAAACGTTTGAATGCGGTGTCTTTTGCCTGGTTCAAGCACGGCTTTTGATTCCCGGTAGAGGAGGGAAGGATATTGGTCACGAAGGAACAGCTGGAAACGAAGCAGGTGGGCATTTATATTATCAGTTTCATCATAGCGGCGGGATTCGGTTTGCTGCTTCCGGGATACGCGGAACGCCTGGGGGCTCTCATTTTCATCATAATTGCCCTCTTAATGTACAGCATGTTCTCTCAGATTCCCTTTCGCGCGTTGAAACAGGCTTTCCGGAACAGAACGTATATCAAGGCGCTGCTTTTGGTTAATTTTATCGTGGTGCCGGTGGTGGCTTGGCTGCTGGCGCGGCTGCTTCCGGAAGATCCGGTGCTGCTGCTCGGGTTCTATCTGGTGCTGTTAACGCCGTGCATTGATTATGTAATCGCGTTTACGTCGCTTGGAAAAGGGGATGAATCGCTTGTTTTAACCTCCACCCCTTTGTTGTTTGTCGTGCAGATGGTTCTGCTTCCCGTGTATTTGTGGCTGTTTATGGGACGGGAGGCGGCGGGCATCGTGGAGCCGGCTCCCTTTTTTGAAGCGTTTTTCGGGTTGATCGGGCTTCCTCTGGCCGCGGCCTTACTGCTGCAATTCGCGGCGAAGCGGAGGACGGTTGGAAAAAAGGTGCTGGACGGCTCTGCGTGGCTGCCGGTTCCGTTTATGGCGCTTACCCTTTTTGTCGTCGTGGCTTCTCAAATCACGAAACTGCCGGAGTATGGAGGGCACATCGTCAAGGTGATTCCTTTATATATCGTATTTTTGGTGGTGATGCCGATCCTGACGGCATACGCCGCGCGGTGGTTCCGCCTCGGAACGGGGGAAGGACGGGCGCTCATTTTCAGCTGCTCGACGCGGAATTCCCTCGTGGTGCTGCCGCTTGCGCTGGCTTTGCCCGAGATAGGAAGCATGGTGGCGGCCATTGTCATCACGCAGACAATGATAGAACTGTTAAGTGAACTCGTTTATATACGCGTCGTTCCGCGTTTTTTGCTGCGGGAATCATAAGAGAGGAGCATGCAGATGGTACAGCCTGTGGAGCTTGATTCATTAATGGAAGCCGTCCGTTATTCGCCGGACGGGGTGACATCGTTTCTGCACCGGGAATCCGGAGAGGTGATACAGATCGATGATGCTGTGCTGCGGCGGGCGCAGATGCAGGCGCCGCACAGCACTGAGGACGCGCGGCAGCGGGAAGCGGCGGATGCGGTCGTGTCGGCCGGCGCGGACAGCTATCTCCCGCTCCCGGACCGGCTCGAGGTCGATGAACGGCAGCTGATGGAGGCGTTTGTCCGTGATCTCTCCCATCCCATGATGCGGACGATGCTGGAGCGGGAGCTGTCGGGAAGCGGCATGTTCCGCCGCTTTCAGGACCGCGTCGTGGAACTCGGCCTGCAGGATGACTGGAATGCGTACTGGCTGGAGGGATACCGAACCTTTATGCGGCAGTGGTGCGACGCGCGAAGTGTGCCTTACACGGAGTAAGAATCGAGATAGAAATCAGGAGAATCGATGCAGAAATGATAGGATCCATGCAGAAACTTCTGGAATCGATGCAGAAAACTCGTTGATGTCTGAGAATCGATTCATAAAGCCGGAGAATCGATAGATAAAAGAGGAGTATCAATACCATGCTGCTGCCTATTATCCTTATCTTCAGTATTGTAATTGGAAGTAAAGTCATAACCTATATACTGCGCCGACAAAGGCATCGTGGTGCTGCCGGAAACTGATCCCGGCTACATAAACAAATTCCACCGATATATGGATAAATCATTTTATGTGCTGTGGCTCTTCGTTGTCATTGCTACCATAAATGACTTTTATTCCTACCGCATAGTGATATTTATTGTACCCGTTCTCCTGTTTGCATTCCGCACGGTCATGTGGTGTTACACCCCGGGAGGACGGCAGACGTATCTCTTGAGCGCCGTTCCCTGTGCCCTGTTTTTAACGGGCACGGGGTTGTACGGCTTTTTCTCCATGGGATGACCCTGCTGAAATGGGCAGAAAAAGTCGGGAAGCCGGGCGCTGTTGTTGATACGATACAGGAGAAAGGAGGTCATCGTGGCTGTGCAGTTCCACGGGGTGAGCCCGGAGATTGAGGAGATGTGGCAGTCGCTTGATACAACGAACATCCAGGAGCTGAAAGCCTTGTCCAACACCGAACCTTCCGGCCTGATCAGCGCTTCCACCCATTTTTCCGAAGGACGGATGGAGGAAAACGGGACGTTTGATCACTACATCGGCGCGGCGACGACAAACGACGTGCCCGCGAAATGGGAGACACTGCATGTTCCGGCAACCACGTGGGCGGTGTTTGAAGCCGCCGGCGCGTTTCCGGACGCGCTGCAGGACGTCTGGGGCCGGATTTATTCCGAATGGTTTCCCGGCTCCGGCTATGAAGCGGCGGAAGGTCCGGAGATTCTCTGGAATGAAAGCAGCGACACGACATCCGCCGACTTCCGCAGTGAAATCTGGATTCCGGTTGTTCCCGCTCCATCGTTCTGACGCCTATAAACAGCCGTTATGATCGTGCCCGTGTGCCTCCTGGATATATTCCCGTAATAGGCAGTTATGGCTGGATCAAAACGGCTTATTGTATGTCAAAAGTGGAAAAAGGTATGATACATCTTTCTCCACTCCTCATCGTAAAAAAGCATATTGACAAACCCGTGCCGTAAGCGTACATTGATCGATACATAATGAAAATATGCACCTTTCCATTGCACGCCAAGAGGGAGAAATAGACGTTCATGTAAAGGTTTGGTGTAGAGGGAGTCCTGGAGAATGAAGCGCATTTCCGTTTTTTTTCACAATCTATCCGCTGTTCAGTTAATCGTTATCTTTTATTTATCCGCCGTTATAGTGGCGATGTTGCTGCTCAGTCTTCCTATTTCCAGAAATCCCGATGTAGAATGGGGCGTGATGGAAGCGCTGTTTACGTCAGTCAGCGCCGTGAGTGTGACCGGACTGACGGTGGTTAATACAGCCGACACTTTTACACCCGTCGGTTCGATTCTGCTGGCATTTGTCCTGCAGTTCGGCGGGATCGGGATTATGACACTTGGCACGTTCTTCTGGATGATCGCGGGTAAAAAGATCGGGTTGCGGGACCGCCAGTTAATTATGACGGACCAGAACCAGAGCAGCCTTTCCGGTTTGGTGCAACTGCTGAAACAGATACTGATCCTGATTTTATTTATAGAAGCCGCTGGCGCTCTGGTATTGAGTCTTTACTTTCTTACGTATTTTGACACCTGGCAGGAAGCGTTTCTTCAGGGCTTTTTCGCATCTGTCAGTGCGACGACAAATGCAGGCTTTGATATAACGGGAAGTTCACTGCAGCCTTTCGCTTCAGACTATTTTGTCCAGTTTATTAATATGCTTTTACTTATTTTAGGGGCGGTCGGATTCCCGGTTTTAATTGAGGTGAAAAACTTCCTGTTAAAACGGACGCCGGCTTATTACAAGTTTTCACTGTTTACGAAGCTGACCACAACGACCTTTTTCAGCTTAATAGTGGTTGGGTTTTTGGTCATCCTCATGTTTGAACACAATCATTTTTTTGCGGATAAGTCGTGGCACGAGAGTCTTTTTTATGCCTTGTTTCAATCGGTGACAACGAGAAACGGCGGCCTGGCGACGATGGATGTGGCCGCGTTTCAGACGCCGACGCAGCTGTTTTTGTGTATTCTGATGTTCATCGGAGCCTCGCCAAGCAGTGTCGGGGGAGGGATACGTACGACTACCTTTGCGATGATGCTGCTCAGCACGATTAGTTTCGCGAGAGGGAAGAGCTCGACTAAAGTATTCGGCCGGGAACTGGATCCGTATGATATCCAACGCTCCTTTATCGTACTGGGAGTATCCGTTGCACTGACGAGCAGCGCCGTCATTCTTTTATCCGCGATCGAGCCGTTCCCATTGATGCCCATTATCTTTGAAGTTTCATCGGCATTTGGAACGACCGGTTTATCGATGGGCATCACAGCTGACTTAAGTACTGGGGGGAAATTAGTTCTTATTTTTCTCATGTTCATCGGGCGGATCGGGATTTTCTCTTTCTTGTTTATTATAAGAGGCCGCGTGGAAAGCGACAGATACCATTATCCAAAAGAACGGGTGATCATTGGATAAAGTTCCGCTGCCTTAATCCTCGAGCGAATTATAGTCCGGATCGACGGATACCGCACTTTTATAATAAGTGAAGCGGCAGAGGGGCCGGAGATTCTTTGGAATGAAAGCAGTGACACGACGTCCGCTAACTTCCGCAGTGAAATCTGGATCTTGGTCAAGCAGACGTCTTCTTAAGTGACGTTTGTGCCTGTCCGTTAACGTCTAAACGTAATCATGAACGTGTCATACTTACGTTTAGAAGCAGCTTTTGATGAAGAAACGTCATCATGACGGCGCAAATGGTTACGTTTGTCGGGAAAAAAAGACGGCAAACGTAAGCATGACGCTTGGTACTGGACATGTTGCACAAACCATACACACCGCTTTAATCCTCGAGCCAGTTATAGTCGAGAAACGCAGGTCGTGGCACGCGGCGCGGGCGGGGTTGTCGGAGCCGTTCTTTGATCTGTCGGTATTCATATTCCCGGATCAATGATTCCACGACTTTTTCCATGTATGCCGATCCGTGTTTCACGCAGTTGTCTTTCCATTTGTGATGAATTAACCAGGAGAAATTCAAATAGCTCATATATTTATATTTTTCTTGTTTAAGTGATTCTAAAGAAACAGATTCCCCGGACGTTTCCGTATGCTCATCCCCTGTGCGGGAAGGGGTGTCAGCGATTGGACGGTCTGCAGGAGACGGACTGCAATCCGCCGTATAAGGACGGATGGCGATGACATTGCTGCTGCTTCCGCCGTTTTTTTCGCGCATCACCGGAATGCGGCGGATAATCTTTTTTTCTTCCAGGGCGGCGAGGGCGTAGTTTACGGTGCGCGGGCTTTTGCCGACCGCGGCGGCAATCGTTTTCACTTTCATCCAACTCGTGCCGGGGTAGGAGAGCGAGCGCCGGGCGAGCAGGCAGAGCACGGCGTCCTCCGTCGACTGCCAGGTAAGTGTGCGGCGATGCTGTTTGACGTGACGGTCCATTTGGTCGATCGAGGAAAAATAAGAATAATGTACGGCTGTTTCCATGTGGGCCTCGGATTGAATCTGTTCCATAGCGGTTCCCCCTTTACCTGTTATATAAGGAGACCCAGGCAAAAAGGGGGGAAGTGATGCAAAAAGAATTAGAATCGATCAGGAAATTCGGAGAATCGATAGAGAAATCGAGAGAATCGATCGGGAAAAACAGAAATCACCCGGGAATCGATGCAGAAATAATAGAATCAATCAGGAAATCCGGAGAATCAATCGAGAAAAACCCCGATGTACGCACATGACAATCGCGGCATCGGGGTTTTCTTTATTTCTCACCTAAGAACGAACAGAGGCGCTGAGATTTTTTGTGCGTCGCAGAACCACTCGTGGCTGCCCAGAGCGCTTACGCTGTACATGCAACATGGTAAAAATCAACAAAAAATGCCTACGATCTTTTTATTTCGTTCTTTTTGAAAAAGCTTACTAAATGGAGATGAAGAAAGATGGCAACCATATGAAACGGCTGGGTATTTCGGGAACGATTACCGGCTCTGAAACAGAAATTTCTGTACAGAAAACATTGGAATTGGTAAAATGTCATGATTCGGATATCGAGGTGGAATTTCTGAACTTACACAAAGTTATAGGATTTATCGCAATAGGGGGATTGTTTCATCATTACCTGGTTATTGCAAATCAGTTAAAACCGATCGCAGGCTATTTCCGGGCCGATGTTGCACCGGGATATGTCTTTAGGCATGACTCCCATTTTAATGAAAAAAGGAGCTGGTAGATGAAGAGATTCTGACAAGATGAAGTGATCCTGCCGGGGAAGTGGTATATATGCAGGATTGTTTGAACATAAAGAATGTTTCTTCGTGTGAAAGAACCGTTCGAAATAATTGTGAAATAAAGGAGTAGGAAAAGATGAGCAATCATTCCTGGCAGCATGTCAAAGAGCGGATAGACTGGTCCGTTCTTTCAATCAGCGGGGGTTTGTTAATGGTATTTGTGCTTGTTGCACTCATTAACGTTGACGCCGTAGCGCAATTTGTATCATCCGGGTTTAATTTTTCTGTTAATTATTTTGGTGCGTACTGGCAGGTTCTTCTGCTGGCTACATTTTTCGTTGGGGTATCTCTGGCGATATCCAAGTATGGCAAAGTGAAACTGGGGAACAGAATGACCCCTGAAATGAGCATGTTTAAGTGGACGTCTATTATTGTCGTATCGGGGCTGGGCGCGGGCGGCGTCTTCTGGGCGGCAGCTGAGCCGATGTATTATTTCATGGAAGTACCGCCGATGCACAGTGGTATTGAGGCCAAAACACCGGATGCCATCGCACCGGCGCTGGCGCAGAGCTACATGTCCTGGGGTTTCACGGCATGGGCCCTGTACGGGGCGGTAAGTGCTTTAATCATCATGTACGCCCACTACAATAAAGGAATGTCCCTGAAGCCGCGGACAATGCTTTACCCGATTTTTGGCGATAAGCTTGAGACGAGCAAATGGGGATCGGTCATTGACGCGTTCTGTATCATTGCAGCGGCCGCCGGAACCATCGGACCGATTGGATTTCTCGGCCTTCAGGTCAGTTACGGCCTGAATGCACTGTACGGGATTCCGGATGTGTTTATGACCCAGATGATCGTTATTGGTGCGTTGATCGCGATTGTCATTATGTCGGCGGTGACGGGGATTCATAAAGGAATTCAGCGTCTGAGCCGTCTGAATGTATGGACCGCCATTATTGTCGCAGGCTTTCTGCTCGTGTTCGGTGCTGGAGGATTTATCATTAATTCTTTTGTTTCGTCGTACGGCACGTATCTGACCGAGTTTATGAATATCCATACCCACCGGCAGGATCAGGGATGGCTCGGCTTCTGGATGTTGTTTTTCTTCGGCTGGTTTATCGGTTTCGGCCCGCTTGTCGCGATTCTGGTGGCGCGGATTTCAAGAGGAAGAACGATCCGTCAGGTGTTTGTGGCTGTATCTATTTTGACAGCGGTCACTTCAAACTTCTGGTTCACCGTCGTCGGAGGCTCCGGCATTCATTATGAAATGGAGAATCCCGGTTCTGTCAGCGGCCCGTTAAATGAAGCCGGCCTCCCTGCTGCCATGATCGCGGTGACCCAGCAGATGCCGCTGGCGTGGCTGATGCCGACGGTCTTTCTGGTTATGACGATTTTATTCGTGGTCACAACGGCCGACTCGATGTCGTACTCGATGTCCATGGGAGTGACCGGGGAGGAAAATCCGCCGAAATCAGTTCGTGTTTTTTGGGCCCTCATTATGGGAGTCATAGCGGTTATTCTGATTAATATCGGAGAAGGCGGGATTGATGCGCTGCAGTCGTTCGTCGTTATTGCTGCGATTCCGGTATCGATCATTATGCTGCCTGTGCTGTGGCTGGCTCCAAGGGTGGCAAAGCAGATGGCAGTGGAACAGGGTATTGAAGGATCGGAAGAAAAAAAGCAACCGGAACAGACGGACCCCGAACCTGACCCCGGGGGAACCAAATAATCATAACTTGGAGAAGAAAACCTGCTTTCCTTTTATGAAGAGCAGGCTGATATCAAGGTAGGTATAGTCGGGGGTTGAATCATAATGACAGAGAATCGATCGGGAAAAGCGGAGAATTGATCGAGAAATCAGGAGAATTAATCGAGAAAATTAGAAATCGCCCGGGAATTGATGCAGAAATGATAGAATCGATCAAGAAATTCCGAGAATCGATCGAGAAATCCCCGCCATCGATGCAGCACGCCCTGAAACCATATAAAAAACCCCGATGCCGCAGCGTCATATGCGTGCTTCGGGGTTTTCTGTATTTTTCTCCTAAGAACGAACCGCTGCTTTTCTGGTAATCTGCCAGATGAGGTAAAAAGTAAGCGGGAGCAGCAGTACGGCGGCTGTACTCGAAAGGATATTCGGCATCGTTCCCCCTTCCCTCGGCAGGAATAAGGCCGCCGGCTCGATGGTTTCGAATCCCCATAACAGATCAGAGACGGCGATCAAAAAGATGCCCAGCACAATAAATCCCAAGCCGGGAAGCCATCCGTACCGGTGAAATCCTGCTCCGATCATCCAGCCGATGAAATGGTACGTGAGCAAGCTGAGAAAACAGATAGGGAGGAAGGCAGCTATGCTGACATCCAGGCCTGCAATCGTATCGGTTTCTGTAATGGAAGACAGTCCCATGACAGCATGCTGAACGCTCGTAAGAATGCCGGCCGCAGCAGTCAGCACAGCCGCGAGGAAAACAGCCGTCATCCCGTTGGCGGTGAGAAACTGTTTGCGTGTGATGCCGAGCTTGATGTACTTATCCAGAAACGAGTAAGGGAGAAAAATCGCAATCACCAGCATAAATAGTTTACCCGGCTCGTAGGAAAACGTAAGGAAGGCTGCGAGGGTACCCCCTTGAGCGGCAAAGATTGTTACCGCGATATACAACGCAACGACAGTACCGAGCAGCCAAAGGGCCCATTTTCCCTGCTGCACGAACGTATCAACGATTAGTTTCGACTGATTGGTTTCCTTTCTCATCGTTTTCCTCCTTTGTTAAATGGATAAAGAGATCCTGCAGGGAGACCGGCCCGATGTCGAGACCTTGTTCCTGCGCCTGCCGTTGTTTTTCCTCGGAGAGTGCTCCGTAGATCATGACTGATTTTGTCCCGCCGAGGCGCTGGGCGTTCAGCTGCGTCATGTCCCGGGTGAACGCGTCCACCAATTCGGCGCCGCCGGTAATCGAAGCACCCCTGTTAAGCAGTTCCTCATTCGTTTCCTGTAAAAGCAGCCGGCCCCGGTGAATCATCACGATGTCATCGAATAAATAGTCCATTTCCGATACGAGATGGGTGGAAAGAATGATGGTCCGCGGGAACCGGGCCTGATCTTCCAGCACTTCTTCGTAAAAAATTTCCCGGGCCGGGGCATCCATGCCGAGATAGGCCTCATCAAAAATAGTTACCGGCGATCTCGCAGCAAGGCCGAGAATTACCTGCAGTGCAGCCTTCATCCCTTTCGAGAGCTGATGCACCGAAGCATCCAGCGGGAGCTGAAAACGTGCAGCCAGGTGCTGCGCGTAGTCCTTGTCAAAATAAGGGCGGTAACGAGCGGTCAGCTCTATAAGATGTTTCGCTTTATCCTTTTTCTCCTTGTCATCTTCATCAAAAATATAGGAGACATAAGGCATGATCCGCGGATTGTCAAAAGGGTTTTCTCCATTTATCCGAACCGTTCCGGACGTTGGTTGCTGGAAAGACGCCAGCAGGGATAATAGCGACGTTTTTCCGGCTCCGTTTCTTCCTATCAGCCCGTAAATTTTTCCTCCTTCCAAATGAAACGATATATCCTGCAGCGCCTCTGTCCTTTTATAATTCAGGGAAACATGGTTGAGCAATACATCAAATGTCATCAGTATTCCTTCCTTTCGCTTTCTGGATCAGGATATTTATTTCTTCTTCCGAGAGCTGCAGTTTGCGTGATTCTTCTACCATCGGAAGAACATAATCATCAAAAAACGCTGTCTTTCGTTTTTCTGTTACTTTCGTTTTGGCTCCTTCTGCCACAAACATCCCGACCCCTCTTTTTTTGTAGATAATCTCATCGTCCACCAGTAAATTAATGCCCTTGGCTGCCGTCAGATGATTGATTTTGTAAAAGTGGACAAGTTCATTGGTGGAAGGAATCTGATCTTCTTCCTGAAGTTGATCATTCACAATCTGGTCTTCGATGCGGTCCCGTATCTGCTGAAAAATCGGTTTGCCGCCCTCAAGCCCTTTGCTCACTCGACACTCACCGCCTTTATAGAGCCTGTTGTATTATGGTTATATAGTTATGTATATAAGTATAACACAAAAACGTTCCTTGTAAATATTTTTATGGAGAATCCATTCAGAAATGAGGAGAATCAATAGAGAAATCGGGAGAATCGATGGAGAAACGAAGAAATGTCTCCAGAATTGATAGAGAAAGGAAAGAATCGATGCAGAAATCGGGAGAATCGATAGAAAAAACCCCGATGCCGCGTGCTCGCGTGTGCATCGGGGTTTTCCGATTAAGTGGCTGCCATGCCGCCGTCGATGCGGTACTGGCTGCCGCTGATGAATTTGCTTTCGTCGGAAGCGAGAAAAAGCAAGAGATTGGCGATATCCTCGCTTTCGCCGTAGCGGGCGAGCGGGATCGCCTGGGTCTGTTCTTCTTTCGCGGCTTCCGCGTCTTCGGGATTGAATCCCTGCTCGAGCGAGCGCATCATCCGTGTATTCACCGGGGACGGATGAACGGAGTTAACACGGATGCCGGAAGAGGCCCCTTCTAGCGCGGCCACTTTTGTGATACCGACGACGCCGTGTTTCGATGTGACGTACGGCGCCACACCCGGGGACCCCATCAAGCCGGCGACCGATGACATGTTGATAATGCTGCCGCTCTCCTCTTTGGTCATGTGCGGCATGACATGCTTCAGCCCGAGGAACACGCCGCGGACGTTGACGCCCATCACTTTATCAAAATCTTCCACGGACTGTTCGGTAATCGGGGCGACCTTGCCTTCAATACCGGCATTATTAAAGAAAACATCAATCCGGCCGAATGTGTCCACGGTTTTCTGTACGTAATGCAATACGTCGTTCTCGTTGGATACATCGGCGGCAATCGTCAGGATATCGCCGTCGTCTTTCAGTTCGTCTTTCGCTTTCTTTAGCGCGTCTTCATTCACATCGACAATCGCCACGTCGGCGCCTTCTTTCAGAAAAAACTCCGCCGTCTTCTTCCCGATGGCACCGCTTCCGCCGGTAATAAGCGCTTTTTTATCTTGCAGACGTCCCATAAGTAACGACCATCCTTTCTTCCTAAGGTGGGACTATTCTTCCCTGTACCTTTTTTTCGTAAACATTACGATGATCCCCGTTACGACGTAATAAGTTTCAACATTCTCATTGACAGTTATAATTTTAACGGGTATTTTTTGTTTAGATAGTTATAATGAAAGAGGGATGAACATGACCGGTCCAAAGAAATCCTTTGAAGAGTTGAGACTGCGGGGAGGAGATGTCAGTCTGGATTTTGTGAATACGTCGAATCGTAAAGGTGCGGCGAATCAGCAGGAATGGCTGCAACGTTACGACGATTTTCTTCACTGGGCCGCGCATGCGGGGCTGTTGGAGAGGGTGGATGATCAACAAAGGGCTCCCCGGGGTCACGAAGAACACGAACAAGCATTGCAGAAAATCCTTACGCTGCGGGAGGCGATGTATGATATCTGCACAAGAGCCATAGCGGGCAAAAAAGACCAGGAAAGCATGGACATTGTGAATGAGGAACTGAAAAAAGCCAACCAGCATCTCACCCTGAAGCAGACGGCGCCGACAGCATTTATGCAGATGTATGATACGGATGCTGATACCTTGCTCTGGCCGATCCTGCACCATTTCCAAACCCTATTGCTCGAAGGAAAACTGGAAAGGATCAAACAATGCCGGAATCAACATTGCGACTGGCTGTTTCTCGACTTAACGAAAAATAAAAGCAGACGCTGGTGTTCACCGGAAATCTGCGGAAACCGCGCGAAAGCCAGACGTTATTATGCCAGGCATAAGGATGAATAAAGGGATAAAAGAAGAAAAAATGTAGACGATGAAGGAGAATGTCATGCTTGGTATATTTCTGATCATTTCAGCTTCTATTTTATGGGGAATTTCCGGAGGGCTTTCCGACATGTTGATGCAACGAGGCTGGGATCCTCTGGTGATTTCGTTTTACCGTGGGTTTATTGGATTTATCTGTTTCTTTTTCTGGTATATCTTCCGTACGGAAAAAAATCGTAACGTGAACCGTAAGCTTGTGATATGGGCCATAGCGGCTGGAATCGGGGTGGCCGGGAATTTCACGTTTTACGCAGTCAGTATTGAACAATCGAGTGTAGCGGTCGCCGTCACGCTCATGTATACGGCTCCGGTATTTGTTTTTATTGTATCGTTCTTATTCGGCCTCGAACGATTTACGTTTTCCAAGATGACGGCCGTTCTTTTTGTTATTACAGGGATCGTGTTATTAACGAAAGTCTATGACACCGGGGCAGAAAGCATAAGTGTGATAGGACTCCTTGCAGGATTGATGGCGGGTCTTTCCTATTCTCTGTTTATTTTTGGATTTAAAAACGCCGGTTCGTATGGGCGCCCTCAAATCATTCTGCCTATCGCGTTTTTGACGCTGAGTGTGCTGTTGTTTTTCTTTACGGACCGCAGCGCACTGATTGCTGTTCCCTTTTCAGGGGATGTCGTTTGGTTTATTCTTCTGGGGTTATGCGGGGCCGGTATTTCCTTTATTCTCTATACGTTCGGCATCAGCCGGACGTCTCCGACCAATGCTTCTCTTGTCGCGATGATGGAGCCGATCACGGCCTCGCTGTTCGGATATCTGATTCTCGGCCAGCTTCTGACGCCTGTGCAGGTCGTTGGAATGTTCATCATTTTACTGACGATTACAATGCTGAGTATGCGGTCGTTTAAGAAAGAAAGCTGAAATGCGCGGCTGGTGAGATCTTCAGAAATTGTGCATACGCATCGTCATAGAGCGTCCGCACGGCCGGGTCCGGCTCGTAGACAGCGGCGGGGCGGGGACGCAGCTGATCCGCGGCGAACGCTTCATATCCGCTGGTCCAGCCGAGATAGCAGAAGCCTGATGCCGCGATGCCGAGTGCGGTCAGGTATTCACCCTGTTCCGGCACGCGGACGGCTCGCCCGGTGACGTCGGCGAGTATTTGGCACCAGGCGCCGCTGCGGGAACCGCCTCCGATCAGGGTGAATTGTCCCCGGCTGTTTCCGATAAGTGTTTCGGCGATATGGCGGAGCGAGTAGCAGAGTCCTTCCACGACGGCCCGCGCCATATCCTCTGATGTCGTACCCGGTCGGATGCCCCGATAGGCACCGGAAATCTCCGTGTTCTGCACTGGAAACCGTTCGCCGTGCAGATACGGCAGAAACAGCACGCCGCCGGCACCGGGACGCGCAGCTTCGATCCTTTCATCAAACGTGTCATAGGAGGCATCCGGCATGTACGTTTGTTTTGCCCAATCGTACACATTCCCGGCGTTCAGAAGCGGGGCGATGGAAATATAGCGGTCCGGTACGAGATGGGGCAGGGTGAATACGCCGGTGGTTGTTGTAGCAGGTTCCGTTGCGGGCACCGCAGTCCATCCGGTCGTTCCGATATAGAAATAGCCGTCGCCTTCCTGAATGGCCGCCGCACCCATCGTTCCAGCTCCGGCATCCCCGGCGCCGCACAGGACTGGGGTGCCGGGTGAGAATCCGGCCGGCCCTTCTTCTGTCACCCGGCCCGCCGCTTCCTCCGGAGCATACAGTTCCGGCAGGGTGAAACGGTCCGCACCAAGGGCGTGAAGCACGCCGGGATGCCACGATTTGTTCCGGATGTCCATCAACCCGGTGGTGGCACCGGTGACCGGATCGGTGCAGATCGCTCCGGTCAGTTTGTAGATAATATAGTCTTTGGCGCTGAACACGACCGCTGCTGCGGCTTCTTCCTGCAGAGCAAGCCGGCGCAGTTTCGCAGCCGGGGTCGAGGAGACCGGTGCGTTTGAGGTGATTTCTTCGAGTTCCGGCAGCTGTTCCCGAATCCAGGCTGCTTCCTCCGCGGCGCGCATATCCGAGTACAAAATCGCGAGCTCCGTTTTCTGATGCGGACGGATCAGAATGACATCTTCCATCTGTCCGGTCATCGTGACAGCGTTTATTTCTTCCGGCTGGATCTTAAACCGGCCGAACCAGTCATCGGTGATGGTTTTCACTCCGGACCACCATTCCTCCGGGTTCTGCTCGACACACCCGTCCCCGGTCTCCCACGTCGTTACAGGCACAGTATGTTCGGCCTCGACCGCGCCGTCCTGTGTCATCAGCATTCCTTTCACCGCCGTCGTACCGATATCAAATACCGCCAATCGTTCCATCTCGCTTCTCTCCTTCGTGCCCGGTTTCTATGAAAATCGTAATATATCCGCGCGCGAAAAGAAAGCCATTTTACAGACACATCCATAACGACCGCGTTATAATAAGGGTAATCCAACCGAGTTATAATAAGGGTAATCAATGGAGATAAGGAGGAAAGATAAACATGTTATTAGAACAAATCAGCGATTTTGAGTTGCGGGACCTGAATGGGGACACCGTTTCTATTCAAGACTTCCGCGGGACAAATACGTTGCTGTTTATGTGGGCTTCCTGGTGAAGCTGCCGTGACCAACTGCCAGGCTGGCAGGAAGTGTATGAAAAAAACAAGCAGCATAACTTTAATATTCTTTCCATAGCGGTTGACGGGCAGGGACCTGACGTTGTAAAACCCTACACGGAAGGAACAACGTTTTCGACTGTTGTGGATGAAGACAATAAGCTTGTTAATATGTTCGGGTTTAAAAAGATTCCTAATGGAATTTTTGTGGATGAAGAAGGGACAGTCCGGATGATCAAGGAAGGATTTAAGGTGGATAATCCGGATCATGTAAAAGCCGTACACCAGCTGCTGAATAAAGAAGTGGAAAAAGTCGAATTTGATGACGGGAACACGGGAAGCACAGAGTCCGATATGCAGCTGCAGCTTGCGCAGACAAAATTCAAGCTCGGCATGGAATATGTGAAGCAGGACAGAACAGAAGAAGCGTTAAACGAACTGGATGATGCTGTGCTGCTGGATCCTGATAACTTTACCATCCGCAAACAGCGCTGGTATATACGTTTTCCTGAAAAGTTTGAAGGAGATATTGATTTTGAATGGCAGGACAAACAGTTACAGAAGGAAAAAGAAGAAGAACAACAGCGCAGGCAGCAGGGCCTGGTATGCGGTCCGGACGGATGCTTCCTTCGATAAAAACGTTCATTCACGCTGAAGAAAAGCGCCCGGTATGACGAAGAGACATACCGAGCGCATCTTTTCAGCTGAAGTAGTTGGATAAGAATTCGCTCGTCTGTTCCGGTGTTTTGGCATCCGCGCTGTGAAGATGCCCGATTTTCTCGCCGTCCTTGAATACCAAAAGGCTTGGAATGCCCATGACTTCATACTGCTCGGCGAGCGAGGGGAATTGATCCTTGTCGATTTCATACACCGGTAGATGGTTGTATTCTTCCTCCACTTCCGGGAAAAACGCGTCCATACGCCTGCAGTCCGGGCACCAGTCGGCGGAAAACTTAATTACTACATTGTCGGAAGATGAAATCGTCGACTGAAACTGTTCCATTTCCTGGATCGATTGTGTCATAGTAATAGCTCCTCCTTTATTTTGATCGTAACACACCAGCATCGATGAGAACATGAAAGGGAATGGTACAAAAAGTCTTTTATCGGGGGAATTCTTTTTGACCGAAACTATGGTAAAATCAGGGTAAAAAGAGGAGTGGAGTGGACATGAGAGACGCTTTGATTTTTGATATGGATGGAACATTGTTTGACAGTAAAGACCTGCTCAGTCGGGCGATTGCGAACACCCTGCAGTATGCGGTGGAGCAGGGCATGCATGAGGATAAAGGCTGGACGGAAGCCGACCGCGTGGCGGTCATCGGCCTGCCGTTCTATGACGCGTTCCGCTGGCTGCTGCCGGACGCTTCCGAGGAAAACCTGCAGATGCTGGAGGCGGTGCTGGACCGTTTTATTCTGCATGAAATGGATAACGGCGCCGGCAGTTTGTATGAAGGGGTGCCCGAAACGCTGCAGCACCTGAAAGACGAGGGCTACCGTCTGTATGTGGCAAGCAACGGGAATGCCGAATATGTTCCGTCGGCGATTGAGCGCGAAGGATTGACAGCGCTGTTTGAGGGAGTTTACTCGGTGCAGCAGTATCAGGCCGGCAGCAAGATCAACCTGGTGCGGATCATTCTTGATGATGCCGGCACAGACGCGGTCATGATCGGCGACCGTTCCTCCGATATCGAAGCCGGAAAAGAAAACGGACTTCCCGTCATCGGCTGCCGGTTTGGTTTTGGAAGCGAAGAAGAAATCTCCGCTTCCGATGAACTCGTCGATGAATTTGCCGGTATCCCGGCTCTGCTGAAAGAAAAACAAATCTGAACCGCAAGCACCGGACCTTTTCGTTGAGGTCCGGTTTTTTTAATGGAGGCAATCCTGAAACAGATCGATTGATAAATGCGGAGAATCGATAGAGAAATCTAGAGAATCGATAGAGAAAACGGAAAAAAGGGGGAGAATCAATGCAGAAACTCCCGGATCGAAGCAGAAATCCGGAGAATCGAATCAGAACGCCCGGCATCTCATCCCGTGCTGCGATCAGCCTATATTTTTCAGAATGTTATTGACGAGAATGATTATCAATTATACAATACAAACAGTAATGAAAATCATTATCAATTATTAGAGGGGGATACATCATGAAAACAATGATACGGGTGATTCCGTTATTATTCCTGCTGCTGGCGGCAGCGTGCGGGACCGAGGAGGAAGAAACGTCAGGTGACGCATCGGACGCTGAAGGGGAAAGCGGGTCCGAAGCCGAAGAAACCAGAACGGTGGAACACGCCATGGGCGAAACAGAGATTGAAGGGACACCGGAAAAAGTCGTCACCCTTTATCAGGGAGCCAATGACACCGCGGCCGCGCTTGACATAGAACCAATCGGCATCGTCGAGTCCTGGACGGAGCAGCCGGTTTATAAATACTTACGCGATGACCTGGAAGGCACGGAAATTGTAGGCCAGGAAACACAGCCGAATCTGGAAAAAATCGCCGAGATGGATCCGGACGTGATTGTTGCGACAACCACCCGTCATGAGGACATTTACGAAGATCTGTCGGCCATTGCTCCAACGGTAGTGGGAGAAGAAGTGTACGAATGGAAAGAGACGCTCGATTTGATGGGGCGGACGCTGAATATGCAGGAAGAAGCCGACCAGCTTCTCGCTGATTATAACGAGCGCATTGATACCTTTAAGGAAAAAATGGGGGACAGACTGCCGATTGAAGCCTCTATCACGAACTTCCGCGCCGATCATGCCCGGATTTTCTACATGGGTTTTGCCGGACGGGTGCTGAAAGATGCCGGCTTTGAACGGCCGGAAGGACACGATAACCCGGATGAGTGGGGCGTAAAACTGTCCTCCAAAGAAAGCATTCCTGAGGCCGACGCCGAAGTGATTTTCAACTTCAATTCCGGCACGGAGACCGAACAGATTGAACAGACGTATGAAGAATGGACCAGCCACCCGCTCTGGCAGGAGCTCGAAGCCGTTCAGAATGACCAGGTGCACATGGTGAAAGAAGAAACATGGAACGCCGGCGGCGGAGTAATTGCAGCGAACCGGATGGTGGATGATCTGTACGAGATCTTTGACGTGGAAGAAGAGTAAGGATGAAAAAAGGATGACGTGCGATGGCGGTTTTAAAAGACAGAAAGGGATTCGTTTTACTGCTCCTGTTTATGGGGTTTCTGCTGGCATTTGCGGCCAGTCTGGTGTTTGGACAGACGCCGATAACGATGGAACAGGCGGCACAGCCCTTTCTGTCTTATAATGAAGATTCGACGGAGCACATCGTCGTAAGGTCGGACCGGCTGCCACGGGCGGTGATTGCTTCTGTTACCGGGGCTTCCCTTGCGGTGGCGGGAGCGCTCATGCAGGCGCTCACGAGAAACCCGCTGGCTTCCCCGAGTATTTTCGGCATCAATCAGGGGGCGATTTTCACGGTCGTCATCGGAGTCGTTTTTTTCTCCGTCTCTTCGCTTCTGCCTCTCATGGGGCTTGCATTTGCCGGAGCAGCTGCGGCAGCGGTCATCGTCTATTTTCTCGGGTCGCTTGGGCGCGACGGCCTCACACCGGTGAAGATCGTTCTGGCCGGCGCGGCGATCAGCGCGTTGTTTCAGTCCTACACCCAGGGTATTCTCGTGCTGGACGAAGCAGGGCTGCAGGATGTGCTGTTCTGGCTTGCCGGCTCTGTCAGCGGAAGGACACTGGAGATGCTGCTGCCGCTGCTTCCTTTTATCGGGACGGCCCTTGCTGCCAGTATGTTGATAGGCAGAGCGGTGAACCTGCTTGTGACGGGGGACGACATTGCTAAAGGCATGGGGCAGCATGTGGGAGCGCTGAAAGCGTTTATGGGTATTTTAATTGTGCTGCTTGCTGGAAGTTCGGTCGCTGTCATCGGCGCGGTCGGTTTCATCGGCCTCGTGATTCCGCATGTCGCCCGCTTTTTTGCGGGCAACGACTACCGCTGGCTGCTTCCGTTCGCCGCCCTGCTCGGAGCTGTGCTCCTGACGTCGGCGGATGTCGTGGCGCGGCTTCTGATCATGCCGCAGGAAGTGCCGATCGGGGTGATGACCGCCATTATCGGCGGGCCATTCTTCGTATTCATCGCCAGAAAAGGGGTGTCCAGCGTATGAAAACAGTTGGGAACGCTCCCCTGCGTCCGTTTTCTCTGAAGACGAGGACGAACAGGGTGCTTCTGCTCCTCTTTCTGGCTGTTGCTGCCGCCTGTATGGTTGGACCGTCGCTTGGCAATACGATGCTTTCGCCGCTTGAGGTGATCCGGACGATAGCCGGTGAAGGAGAAGGGGCAAATGAATTTATTGTGATGAACTCCCGGCTGCCGCGCACCCTCGTGTCGCTTCTCGTCGGTGCGGCCCTTGGCGTGTCCGGCGCGCTTCTGCAGGGGGTAGTCCGCAATCCGCTGGCAGCTCCCGACATTATCGGTGTGACCGGCGGTGCCTCGGTGGCAGCGGTTGCGTTTTTAACGTACGTTTCCGGCAGTGTCAGCATCGGCTGGCTTCCGGCTGCAGCGGTGACGGGAGCACTGCTTGTTGCGATGCTCACGTACTCGCTCGCCTGGAAAAAAGGAGTGACACCGATCCGCCTTGTCTTGATCGGTATCGGCATTGCGGCGGTGATGAACGCGCTTACGACTTTTATGATTGTTGTCAGTTCCAAGGTTACCGCCTCGTCGGCGTACTTATGGCTGACCGGCAGTATTTACGGCGCTTCCTGGGAGGATATCACTGCGATGCTTCCGGTCGTGCTGCTGCTGACGCCGGCGGCGCTGGTATTCTCCCGCAGCCTGAATGCGCAGCAGTTCGGAGACGATACGGCGGCAGGCCTTGGCGTAAGAATCCAGGTCCACCGGTTTATTCTGCTGTTTATCAGCGTTGTCCTTGCCGGCGCGGCGGTTGCTGCCGCCGGTGCGATTGGGTTTGTCGGATTGATCGCGCCGCACATTGCGCGGACGTTGATCGGGCGCACGTTCGGTCCTGTCATTGCTGCATCGGCGCTGGTCGGCGGCCTGCTCTTATTCGGAGCGGACCTGGCCGCCCGTACGATCTTTTATCCGGTCGATGTACCGGCTGGTGTGTTTACCGCCGCGGTGGGCGCGCCGTTTTTCCTGTTTCTCTTGTACCGGAACCGAAACCATTTCTAAAAGGAGTTGTTGTCCATGGGGACGCTTGAAGCGAGAGAGTTGACGTTTTCCTATGAGGACGAAGCGATTCTGAATAATTTGTCCGTGGCTGTGCCGGAAGGAGAAATCACCGTGTTTATCGGAGGAAACGGCTGCGGCAAGTCCACCCTTCTGCGCTCGATGGCGCGGATTCTGCAGCCGGACCGGGGAACGGTGCTGCTCGACGGGGCCGAAATTTCCCAATTGAAAACGAAAGAGGTCGCCAAAAAGATGTCGATTCTGCCGCAGGGGCCGTCCGCGCCGGAAGGGTTAACGGTCGAACAGCTCGTGCGGCAGGGCCGGTATCCGCATCAGAGCTGGCTGAAGCAGTGGTCCAAAGACGATGAAAAGATGGTCCGCGAAGCGCTTGCGGCCACCTCGATGCAGGACCTCGCTGCACAATCGGTGGACGCTCTCTCCGGCGGCCAGCGGCAGCGCGCCTGGATCGCGATGACACTCGCGCAGGGGTCGGATACGCTGCTTCTCGATGAACCGACGACGTACCTTGATATGGCCCATCAGATCGATGTACTGGATTTGTTATATGAATTAAATGAAAACGAAGGGCGTACGATTGTGATGGTGCTTCATGATATGAACATGGCATGCCGATACGCCCATCATCTGGTGGCCATGCAGGATAGGACCGTTTACGCCGAAGGGCGTCCCGAAGATATTATGACCGAGTCTCTTGTGAAGCATGTGTTTCAGATGAACTGCCACGTCTCGGTGGATCCGTTGTTCGGTACGCCGATGGTGATTCCGCATGGAAAGGGGAGAAAAGCTCATGCAGCCGTTTCTGCTGTCCGCGCAGAATGAACGTATCAGCGCCAGGATGTTAACCGATGATACGTACTGCCTGGAGTACCTGAAAAACGTACAGAAAAAACTGCAGGCGCCATCCCTCTTCGTCGCGGCCTCCCAGTTCTCCAAGCGTTACGCCCGGTTTGTGACCGAAGCTGCGTTTTCGCCGATGACGCTCGAAAAGCGGTATCCGCTCATCACGCTGGATGACGCGGAACTGGTGACGGACTGGAGCGCGGAAAAATGGAGTCCGTCGTTTGACATACAAGAACGAAGCGGATATGCGGGCGGCAGAAAAGCCGTTTTGCGTGAAGTCTTTGCCGGGCATCTGGCTCCGATGTGGCGCGCGATGAACCGCATAAGCCGGGTGCCATTGCCTATCCTCTGGGAAAACACAGCCGTCCGTGTCTTTTCCCTTTATGAGAAAAAACTGCCGAAATCCGCTTCCGCCGAGGACGCCGCGCGGCTGGAAGCCGATTTTTTCTACATCGTAAAGGAAGCGTCCGGAGATGTTTTCGACAGCTCGTTCAATCCGCTCCGTCCGTTTTATACAACGGACACCGAAACCAGGAACGGCAAGGACGTCCGTGTCCGAAAAACGTGCTGTTTTCTGTACGATACCGGCGGCGGCCGCTCCTGCTGCTCGGTCTGCCCGAAATACCATACGCTGTAACATTTCCCCGGGATGCAACCATTCCGGGCTTTTTTGTGAGTTCGACAGCAAAAAGGCGCAGCCGTTTCTCCTTTCATCTCTTATGTTTAGTTTTGGCTGAATTTGTGAATGAAAAGAGGGAGGATGAAAACGAGGAGGATACTCTATGCTGACAGAAGCTCAACTCCATACATTAAAAAACAAACTGCTGAAGCAGAAGGAAGAAAATAATAAAGTCCTGCGCGGAGAGAACAGGGAAGCGGCGGGACCCGATGGAAGAGGGGAGTTGTCCAGCGTCGACAATCACCCCGCCGATGAAGCGACGGAGATGGCTGAACGTGAAACGGACGCCGCGCTGAACAAGCAGGCGGAAGAGCAGAACGAGCAGATCGACAAAGCGCTCGAAGCGATGAAAAACGGCACGTATGGTATCTGTGAAGTGTCCGGGGAAGAAATTCCGTATGAACGGCTCGAGATCGTTCCGGAAACTCTGCGTTGTGCAAGGCATGCCGATACCGAGCTTGAAAACGATGTGACGACGGCGGAAGAAGAGGTGCTCGATACGGCGGTGAGCCCCGAATCAGGGGAAGAGGATGACCGCTATGACAAAGAAGATACATGGGAAGCGGTGAGCGGTCACGGCACATCGCAGACACCGTCGGACGTGCCGGAAGAGGAACGCGTCTACAAGGAAACGAACGATGGACCGGATAAAGCGTAATGACGGAGGTGTTCTCTGGAGACAGGGGGCACTTTTTTGTGGACATGTTGCTGCTGCAAATGGCTGTAATCGGAAGATACGGGACAGAAAAAGGCACCCCGGGGGTGAAAGTGGCCGGTAAATATAGGTAGTAGACAGTTGAAACCGTGACGCGTCAAAAAATGTCTCGTTTTCGCAGGATATGGACAGATCACAGCAGAACATGTCCGATTCATGCCCACCTGATATTGATTCCCAATCAATTGTTGATAATGATTTTCAATTGCGATAGAATGAAGACAGGAAATGAATGGATCGGGAGGGACCACGCATGAATGACGACGAACTATATGACGTAACGATCATCGGAGGCGGACCTGCCGGGCTGTATTCAGCGTTTTACAGCGGGCTGCGGGAAATGAAGACAAAAATTATTGAATACCAGCCATATCTCGGCGGAAAAGTTCATGTGTACCCTGAAAAAATGATATGGGACGTCGGCGGCATGCTTCCGACGCCGGGCGCCAAGCTCATCGAACAGATGGTGGAGCAGGCGGCGACGTTTTCTCCTGAAACGGTATTGGGAGAAAAAGTGGAATCGATGACGAAGAACCGTCACGGACATTTCGTGCTTCATACCGCATCCGGGCGCAAACATTATTCCAAAACGGTCATTACTGCTGTCGGAAGCGGTATTCTGAATCCGCAGAAACTCGATGTCGAAGGCGCGGAAACGTTTGAAATGTCCAATCTGCATTATACAATTAAATCGCTCGAGCGCTTCAAAGGAAAAACCGTTATCATTTCAGGCGGCGGCAACTCGGCGGTGGACTGGGCGAATGAACTGGAGCCGGTGGCGGAAAAAGTGTATCTGACCTACCGCAAAGGCGATCTGAAAGGACATGAAGCACAGGTGTCCCAGCTCTTGAACAGTTCCGCCGAATGCTTCTTCCATACATCCATCAGCAGGCTTCACGCCGACGGGGCGCAGGAAGCGATTGAGAAAGTGGAATTGACCAATCACGAAACAGGGGACGTTTCGGAACTTGCCGTGGATGACGTGGTGGTTAACCATGGGTTCGAGCGCGACGCCGAGCTGCTCGAAAACAGCCGGCTGAACATCGAAATGGCAGACGAGATGTTTATCGCCGGGTCGGTAAACAGTGAAGCGTCCGTCGACGGTCTCTACGCCGCCGGTGATATCCTCAAACACGACGGCAAACTGAACCTGATCGCCGGTGCTTTCCAGGATGCGGCGAACGCCGTGAACAAAGCGAAACAGTACATTGAACCGGAAGCTCCGGCTGCGGGCATGATTTCTTCGCACAACGAAAAGTTCAAAGAGAAAAACAAGCAGCTTGTTAAACAGATGATGCAATAAAAAAACAAGCGGAAGATAAGAGAGCCTCTCTTTCTTCCGCTTGTTTTTATTTTTTCCTCCAGAAACGGCTTTTCACGTTTTTGGGGTCCAGTCCGTTTCCGAGCGAGCCGTATGAATCATTTCCGTAAGGTTCCACTAATTCGTTCTGGTTGAAATAAACGCGCGGAGTCTGCCATAATGCTTTTAACGCCCGCCCCATCGGCATTTCGTGATATCGTTCAGGCCACAACTGCTTAATCCGCGCTTTGACAAGCGGATAATATTTAGAACTCATACCGGGAAATATATGATGCTCGGTATGATAGGAAAAGTTGAAATGCAGCACATCCACCCATTTCGGCACAGTCACCGTAAGACTGTTTGCGAGCGGGTCATTTACGGGAACGAGAGGGTTAAGACGATGATTTGTTGAAATATAGGCCATGACGATGAAATTAGCGATGAGAAGCGGAAGAAGAAAGGAAAATAACCAATTTTCAAAACCAATGAAAAACAGTAAACTGATCCAGCTTGCCCATGGTACAATCGTTTGTAATAAGACTTCCGGCCGCTTACGAGGTTTGAATTCTTTCAGATAAATAACCGCCATTTTCAGGGAGTGGACAGAGAACTGAATCGTTAATGAAGCAAACGCAAAAAAAGCTCTCATGGATAAAGGGAGGCGGTAAACGTTTCGGAACCCTTTCATTTTTGAAATTTTCTCCAATGTCGGCCAGGCATCCGGATCATGATCCTCGTGCTGAGTATGGACGTGATGCGTGAGGTTGTGCCATTTTCTCCAGGTTTTTGGACTGACACTCAGCGGCCAAAAGGCGATGGCGCCAAGAATATCACGCAGCCATGCTCTGCGTACCACGGTGCCGTGCAGAATTTCATGTCCCAGAAATCCCAGCGCGGCAAAACTGGCGCCGATAATGAAGGAAAAAATAAGGTTAACGAAAGGATGAATCGTAAACAGGCTGATCATAAAGAAACAGGCCGTTACGACACTTAGATATGCTAAACCGCCCAATAAACGGGCAGGTGCTGGTTTGAAAGCTTGTTTCGGTAAATGTTTTTTCAGTTCTTTGGCATAAACGGCGAACTTCTCCAGATCACTCATGGGAAAGCCCCCTTCTTTTTAAATACTGCCTCTTAACCTTACAGGTATCCATAACAAAAAGCAATGGAGATTATGTCTGGTCCTAATCATTGATTATGAAAGCATACAGAAGGAAATCGATAAATTTACGAGGATGAGGAAGGAGACAAAGATATGACAGAACCTTTTATTCAAAATCATCACTTAAATGTCATAAAAAATCAGGCAAGGTATATCCAGTACTGCTTCCGCGATGTACAGGATTCCAGTGTCGTCCAGGCAGTCAAAGGCCAGGCGGCAGAGCACGTGAAACAGGCCTTTCCTCGGTTGAAGGAAGACGAAGCTGCCATCATTGATCCGATCTCCGATGTGACGACCAGTATCGGCGTGGAAGCTTTCATCGGATCCGTTTACCCCTATGTACAGTCCTTTCCTCCCATCGACAAAGACCAGATCAGGCGATTGTTTTCCCACCACAAAAAAATGGAACTCCCGGATCTTGAAGCGGTGGATTTCACCCACAAAACGTATCTGGGCTGGAATGACGCCGGCCACCGGAAAAAATTCATTGTCTATGAGCTTGACGGGGAGCTGGTCGGACTGGAAGGACGCTATACCCCGTCGAAAAGACAGGACTACTGCTATTTCTGCAGGGAACTGGCCCCGGTCATGCTTGTAACGTTCGAAACGAATGCCTCCGATGACAACAACCCGGAATTTTACCAGGCGGTCGGGCATCATATCTGCATTGACAGTGAACAGTGCAACCACAATATCAGCGATATATCACATCTGGAGGGATTTGTCCGGAAAGTCTTGCAGCATGGATAACCCGGATCTTCTGAAGCTGAATGAACCCCCCCTCTCAAGAAGGAAGGGGGGGATAGATCGTTTTTTATTGCTTCAGAGTGTCATGCAGCATGGAGACGACTTTGGCTGCATGCGCCCGGGTGCTGTCTTTTTTTGGCTGGAAGAGGTTATTTTCGGTACCGGTCATGAGTTCCAGCGCCGCTGCCTTTTCGACCGCGTTTTGAGCATAGTGACTGATGCTTTCGCTGTCTTCGTAGGAGACAGCGGCTGTTTCCACGCTGCCTGTTTCATGCTCGTAGGCGCGCACCGCCATGGCTGCCATCTGTTCTCTTGTGATGGATGCCTGCGGGTTAAAGCTGCCGTCTTCTTTGCCGGTGGTAATGCCTGCTTCATGCAGGGCATTCACCTCGTCTGCGGCCCATGCCGGAACGTCTTCAAATGCCTGCTCGGCGTCTGCCGTGTCGAGGCCGAGCATCCGGCTCAGCATGACGGCAAACTGGGCTCTTGTCACGTCTTCGGATGGTCCGAATGTTCCGTCGGTGTGACCCTGTACGATCCCTGCGTCATGAAGATTCTTGATGTACGGCTGCGCCCAGTAGTCACTGTTTACATCGTCGAATACCTGGTAATTTTCTTCATTGTTGTCTTCATTTTCATTGTTCTCTTCGCCGGGCGCTGCGGTGAACTCATAGAAAGCGATAGTGCCTGTCATTTCATGGGTCGCGCCGAGGATGGCGTTGCCGGTCGGGCTGTCATCAGCATGGATGAAAGCAAGACCTTCCGGTGCCACATCTCCACCGATATCCTGCGTGAAGTCACGGCTGGAGATCATCGTCACAAATGATGCCTGCGCCGGGTTGGTTACATCATACACCATCACTCCGCTGAAACGCTCCATACCGGTGAAAGCGTACGTTTTGCCATTGATTTCTCCGATGATCGATGATTCCGGCTCCGGCCCTTTTGAGTCGCTGCGGCCGTCGTACGCGAGTTCTTCGTTATCGGTGTTGAATTGTTCCGGAACGGCTTCCGCGGTGATCTCTTCCATGTCAGAGCCGCTGTCATACACGCGTTCCATCGTATCTGCGTTGAAAATCGAGAAACTGCGGCCGCCGAAGGTATAGAGAGATTCATATGTGCCGTCGACCTGCCCGTTTTCTGTCGTGATATTGGTTTCTGCCAGTTTATCCAGTATGCCGTTATCAACAAGGTTATCCAGTTCTTCCTGAGTATAGCCTTCATAATGATCAGCGTTCAAGTTTATGTTATCTACAACATCCCCGACCTCAGCTTCTTCCGAGTAGGCATCGTAGTCGCGGGAATCTCCCTCGTTCGGCGTGACGATGTAAGTCTGCCCTTCTACGGTGTACGTGTCAATCGCGTCCGGCATATAAAGGCCGAGCAGCGGCAGTTTTTCAATTTCTGTCTCGCCGTTTTCCACTCCGTCGAGTTCATTGCCTTGCACGGAATAGTCTTTCACGCCGAGCCCCTGTACGCTTGTGATTTCAGCAGTTTCCAGGTTAATTTCAGCGATGGCGTTGTTTTCCTGCATGGCGGCATAGGCTGTGCTGCTGTCCTCGGAAACGCTGAGATACTCTGGTTCGAGCTGCTGCAGCGCGGTGCCTTCGGAAGCGGTCCGGACCTTGTCATCGAGCATGTCTTCGGAGAAAGTCAATGTCTCTGCCTCGAGACCTTCCGCTGCGGCGCCGTCCGCCACATGAATCATGGATACCGAGCCTTCCGGATCCACGTTGTAATCGGAGGCAGGCTCGCCTTCATTGGCGGTAAGCGCCTTGGTACCGTCCGGCGTGAAGGTGACCATATCCGGCTGTGCGCCGACCTGCACGTCATTGACGTATTCTCCGTCTTTTGTCAGAAAAACGACGTGACCGGGCTCGGTTTTGGGATCACTGACCACTGCCACAGCAACCAGATTGTCGGTTGGGTGAGCGGCAATGCTCGTGATAGCTGATACGCTATTCAGTCCGAAGTCACTCATCGCTACGCGTTTGGACGTTTCCAGCTCCTGAAAATCCTGCTCTCCCAACTTACTGACATCAACGATATCCATGCTGCTTTCAGCTCCGTTGGTGACAAACGCTTTTTCCGAAGCCGCGTCGTATGACATAATTTCGGTGCCGGCTTCCCCGGACATGCTGTCATACTGGGCAATTTGCGTGGCGTTCAATACCTGTTCCCCTTCGTGCTGGATAAACGGAGGCTGTTCTGCTGCAGCCTGGTACGGAAGGACCGCGCTGAACAGCAGTCCTGTTCCAAACAGTGCATGTACTGTCTTTTTCATCATCATTCCACCCTTTTATGTATAATCACCTTTCATTCTAATTTGTGAACATAAAGGCAGTATGAAGGAATTGTTATATTCCTGTTAATATTCTGGCTTCTGACGCTGTTTATCCGGCTTGACATGTTCGTGTGAATCGTTACAATATAAAATGGATGAATTAGCACTCGGAAGAAAAGAGTGCTAAAAAAATGACGGAATTTGTCAGGAGGGAATGTACGAATGACCGCTACGAAGCAGTTTGAAGCCGAATCGAAACGACTTCTTGATATCATGATCAACTCGATTTATTCCCAGAAAGAAATATTCTTAAGGGAATTGATCTCCAACGCCAGTGACGCGATTGATAAGATGTACTACAAAGCGCTCACCGATGACTCCATCACGTTCAACCCGGATGATTTCTACATTAAAGTGAGCACCGATGCGGACAACCGTATCCTGAAAATTGAGGATACCGGCGTCGGCATGACCCGTGAGGAGCTCGAGGAAAACCTTGGAACTATCGCAAGAAGCGGGTCGCTGGATTTTAAAAATGAAAATGAGATCGAGGACGGCCATGACATCATCGGTCAGTTCGGCGTAGGCTTTTATTCCGCCTTTATGGTTGCCGACAAGGTGACAGTCTACACGAAGTCCGCCGACAGCAGCGAAGCGTTCAAGTGGGAGTCCAACGGCGCGGAAGGCTACACGATCGAGGCGGCGGACAAAGAGAATCACGGCACCGAGATTTATATCCAGGTGAAAGAAAGTTCGGAAGAAGAAAGCTATGATGACTACCTGGATGAGTCCCATCTTCAGTCAATCATCAAGAAATACTCGGACTACATCCGCTATCCGATCAAGATGGATGTCACCGAGAAACAGCCGCAGGAAGACAACGAAGAAGAAACGGTGGAAGTGACCGAAGAGCAGACGATCAACAGCATGATCCCGCTCTGGAAAAAGAACAAGGACGAGCTTTCCGATGAAGATTATGAAGCGTTCTATTCGGAACGCCGCTACGGTTTTGATAAGCCGCTGAAGCATATTCATCTCGATGTCGACGGTCAGGTCCGCTACCAGGCGCTTCTGTATATCCCGGAACAGCCGCCGTTTGACTATTATTCCGCCGAATATGAAAAAGGGCTGGAGCTGTACTCCAACGGTGTTCTCATTATGGAAAAATGCGGGGATCTCCTGCCGGACTATTTCAGCTTCGTCAAAGGAATCGTCGACTCCGAAGACCTGTCGCTGAATATTTCCCGGGAAATGCTCCAGCATGACCGCCAGCTCCGCCTGATCGCGAAGAACATTAAAAGCAAGATCCGCAACCAGCTGCAGAGCATGGTGAAAAACGAGCGCGAAAACTACGAGAAATTTTTCCAATCCTTCGGGCGCCAGCTGAAATTCGGCGTGCAGATGGATTTTGGCAGCCATAAAGATGACCTGAAAGACCTGCTGCTGTTCTATTCTTCGAAGGAAAAGAAAATGGTCAGCCTCGCCGAATACGTGGAGCGCATGAAAGAAGACCAGCAGTACATCTATTACGCCACCGGCGATTCGGTCGACCGCATCGAAAAACTGCCGCAGACCGAAATGGTCCGCGACAAAGGTTATGAAATCCTCTATTTCACCGAGGATATCGATGAATTCGCCATCAAGACTCTGATGTCGTATGATGAGAAGGAATTCAAGTCCGTCGCGAGCGGCGATCTCGGCATTGAAGACGCGGAAGAGGAAGAACAGGAAAAGAACGAACAGGAAGAAAACCAGAATCTGTTTGAAGCAATTAAGAGCCAGCTCGACGGCAAAGTGAAAGACGTGCGCGCTTCCAAGCGTCTGAAGAGCCATCCGGTCTGCCTCGCCGCCGACGGTGAAGTTTCCATTGAAATGGAAAAAATCCTGCAGCAGATGCCGGACAACCAGAACATCAAGGCGGACAAGGTGCTTGAAATCAACGTCAACCATGACGTCTATCAGTCCCTAAAAGAAGCATACGACAACGATCAGAATAAGCTGGAGCTGTACACGAACCTTCTGTACAACCAGGCGCTTCTCATCGAAGGACTGCCGGTCGAAGATCCTGTCGCCTTCACGAACGACATGTGCAAAGTGATGGACTAACGAAAACCGCCCCTTTCTGCGTAGCAGGCAGGGGCGGTTTTTTCATAGGAGGGCAGCGTCGTTTTGGCTTCCAGCGCCGGTGGTAGACAGTAGGTGCCCGAAATGAGGTTCGTAACGTCTACTACTTGTGTTCTTAAAGACACTATCGCACGATTAGACGTCGATAGAGTTCTCCAGGGTCCATTTGAAACAACTAATGTACTGTTTTTGTCCTCTAGTGTCCTCGTAACGACGGCTGGAGGACACTACTTCTTACATGTCTGAACAGGAGGGGGTGTCTCCTCATCAACCCCCTATAGAAAAGCAGTACAAGTCCGTGCGGGGGGATGTTGAATCATAATTTATTTCAGTTTTGTTTAAATTTAAGTGGTACACCTCTATTTTTTAAACAATTTCAAAAAATGAGAAACATTTTCTATAATTGATAAGACACTCGTATTTTTTAGTTATATGATCTACATGCAATATAGTTTTTTGAAAGCGATTTTATAAAGGGTGGGTTAACATGGAAAAAATTAAACTTTTTACTGTTAGTGCTTTATTGATGACAGGCATGACGGCATGTGGACTTGATCAAAGTACGGAAGAAGGAGGGAGCAGGGACACCGCTTCTGGGAATGAAGGTGGTTCATCGACATCGGAGGATAGTGAGTATGAAATTACATTCGGTCATGTTGTTTCAGCAGACACAGCCAAAGGGAAAGCTGCAGAGCATTTTGGAGAACTACTTGAGGAAAAGACCGATGGCGGAATATCAGTGGAAGTTCTTCCAGACTCACAACTTGGCAGTGACAGAGAAATTATAGAACAGATGCAAAGTGGAACGGTGCAGATGAACGCTCCTTTCACAGGGGTACTTCCTTCTTTTGCTCCGGAATATCAGGTATTTGACCTGCCTTATTTATTTGAAGATAAGGATCATGCCTATAACTCAATGAACGGTGAGTTAGGTGACAAATTGAATAGTTATCTGGAAGAGTCCGGAGTTAAGGTACTTGGTTACTGGGACGGTGGTTTTAAGCATTTCACCAACTCGGAGCGTCCGATAGAAACGCCGGAAGATATGGATGGGTTGAAAATGAGAGCATCGCAGAGTCCGTTAATTTCGGCACAGTTTGAAACATTAAATGCCGGAGGGATATCTATAGATTTTTCAGAATTGTACACCGCACTGCAACAAGGCACCGTAGATGGACAGGAAAATCCACTATCCAATATTGTGACAAAAAAATTCTATGAAGTTCAGGATTATATGACTTACAGCGCACATGCGTACATGGGTTATGTGTTGATGATAAGCGATCAATTCTATCAAGATCTTCCTTCGGAATACCAGTCTGCTGTAGATGAAGCTGCGGCTGAAACAACAGAATGGCAGTGGGAAAAAGCAGCAGAAGATGAAGAAGAATATCGTAAAGTTGTTGAAAACTCTGATATGCAGGTAACGGAACTAAGTGAAGATCAGAAGCAGCAGTTCAAGGAAGCCACACAAAGTGTATATGATGTGTACAAGGAAGAAGTGGAAGATGCTGATGAAATTCTTGAATTAGTAGAGTGAAAGAAAAAGGGAGCTGACTAAAGGCTCCCTTTTATTCAACGCAAAGGAATAGGAGCGTTTAAGATGCGTAAGGTAAGTCATTTTTTAAATCATACGGAAGAATATTTTGGATCCATTACTTTGATGGGAGCAACATTCTTTGTGTTCCTGCAGGTCGTTCTGCGGTATATTTTTAATTTTTCCTTGATATGGACGGAAGAACTGGCAAGGTATTTAATTATATGGTTTATTTTTATAGGCAGCAGTATAGCGGTCAGGGAACGGGCTCACGCAAAAGTAGATGTTCTGTTTACTATTGCCTCTGCAAATACGAAACGAATCTTGTCTATTGCAGCTTCTATGATGGGTCTCTTATTTTGTATACTTATTGTAATTTCCGGGTGGCAGACGATTCAGAATGTTACACAGTATTCTAATGTGACGCCGGCCTTGCAGATCCCTATGTATGTTCCATATCTTGCTATTCCAATTGGAGGCACATTGATGGCTGTTCGTTTCATACAGCTGATTATTGAAGATTATAAAAAAGATCATTCTGATGGTACGAATCAGGCGGTCAAAGGAGGAGAGCGATTGTGATCATTGTAATTGTATTTGTGGCACTGCTGCTTATAAGCACGCCCATTGCGGCGGCTTTGGGATTAACCAGCATTTATGCCATTCTGCAGTCAGGGAATTCTCTTGATAATGTAGCACGCACTATGTTTGCGGGAATAGATTCGTTCTCCCTCATGGCCATTCCTTTTTTCATATTTGCCGGTGATTTAATGCTGGCAGGAGGCACATCGAAGCGGTTGATTGAGATGGCAAGAAAGCTTGTAGGATGGACGACGGGAGGACTGCCGATAGCAGGGGTGATCTCTTCCATGTTTTTTGCGGCATTATCCGGATCAAGTCCAGCCACTGTTGCCGCTATTGGAGGGATTATGATTCCATCATTGCGTGAATCCGGATATTCCGGCAGATTTTCAGCTGGACTCATGTGTGCAGCAGGATCTCTTGGTATCATTATACCGCCTAGTATCACACTTCTCGTGTATGGAGTAATAGCGGAAGTTTCCATCAGTGAGTTGTTTATGGCAGGGGTTATTCCCGGTTTGTTTATTGGATTAAGCTTGATGGTCGTCAGCTATTTTATAGCAAGAAAAGAAGGTCACACCCCTGACAAAAAACCGTATTTCAAAGATGTTCTTCTCGCCTCTAAAGATGCGGTTTGGGGAATATTTATGCCGGTTATTGTGCTGGGTGGTATTTATTTCGGTGTCTTCACACCAACAGAAGCAGCTGTTATTGCAATTGTGTATAGTATAATCATTGGTTTTTTTGTATATAGAGAACTCACGGTGAAAGTACTTTTTGATGTGACAAAGCGTTCTGTCATTATTGCGTCGATGGTGATGCTTGTTATATCCAGCGCTAAGGTATTCAGCTGGTACTTAACGATGGAACAGATACCTAACCAAATAGCTTCAAGCATACTGGACACAGTGTCCAATCCTATTTTGATCGTATTATTAATTACAGCGATGTTATTAGTCATAGGTATGTTTATGGATCCAAGTGCTGCTGTGCTTGTAATGGCACCGCTATTTCTACCAATGGTCATGGAAATTGGAATAAGTCCGGTTCATTTTGGTATTATCATGATAGTGAACCTCGCGATAGGCATGCTAACACCACCATTCGGTCTCAATCTATTTGTGGCATCGGGAATTAGTGAAATGCCGCTTACCCAGGTAATTAAAGGAACGTTGCCGTTTGTATGTGTGCTGATTATTGCTCTAATGGTGATTACATTTACACCGGGAATGTCCACCTTCCTGCCAAGTATGCTTTATGATTAAATATAAAATACGCCAAAGATATGGCTGTATGATGGCCTGGCAAGAACAAGCTCTTTTCAGTAACGGACTTTTTTACGAAAATGGATTTAAACATGATTTAAAGGATAATATAGGACGAAAATGAATGTATAGTGGCCGTAAAAAGCAGTTAAAAACTACTGGACGAAGGTTTTGCGATGATATTGTCGTAAGTGTGTATGGCTTACACCCACTATGCTTCTGGAACAAGCTGTTACTGTTCTTTAAAAAGAAGACTTTCCTGATTTCAGAAGATGATAAATGAAGCTTGTGGAAGAAGATTTGATCGAAGAAGAAGCGATTTTCATTGATGGAACGAAATTGGAGGCCAATGCCAATAAATTTACCTTCGTCTGGCGCAAAGTCACCGAACGATATAGCCGACAGCTGGTTGAAAAGTCCAATCGTATGTACGAGGAACTGTTGGAAAAGGAAATCATTCCAGGTATCGACCGGGAAAGTTCGGACGAACTTTCGACCGAGGAGCTCACAGCTGTCCGGGAACAATTGAATAAAGAAGTGGAGACGTACGATCAGCACATTGAGGAAAGCTCCAGTAGCACAGAACGCAAAGACCTGCGTGCAGCGAGGAAAGAACCGAAACACTACCGCAAACAGTTCGATGATATGATCGCCCGCAAAGAGAAATACAGGCAGGATGTGGAAATTTTCGGGGGAGCGAAATAGTTACTCTAAAACGGACCACGACGCCACATTTATGCGGATGAAAGAAGACTATATGAAAAATGGGCAGCTTAAACCCGGCTACAACCTTCAACTGGCGACCGAAGGTCAATATGCCCTTGCCTATGATATCTTTCCGAATCCGACCGACACCCTTACAGGGGAAGTGAAAAACGAACTCAAACACATCTTTGATGTCGATACACCCGAGAAAGCAAGGGAGCAGCTTAAAGAAGCCTTTGTGAAACAGTATGACGATCATCCCAACCTTCAAACCGTTATTAATAAACTGGAAGACGGCTTTGACGACGCCATTCAGTATATGAACGAGCCGCTGAAGTACCATGTTTATGTTCGAAGCACCAATTCGCTGGAACGGTTGAACCAGGAACTCCGCCGCCGGGAACGGATCATCCGGATTTTTCCCAACAGTCAATCGGCATTTCGTTTATTGGGTGCTGTTTTGATGGATGACGCAGGCATCTATCATAAAAAACGGCGGCTGATTGATAAACTGTGATATCTATGAATCAGCCCTGTATCAAAAGATACAGCTTCTTCTCTATGCGAAGAGCTTTCAACCCTGGGGGCAGGAGCGGAAGGCGGCGACTCCAGCGGGAAGAGCAGCAGCCGAAGATCACCTCAAAGGGGGATTCACCCCCTTTGAGGAAGCTGAGGCGCTGCCCGCGGAAAGCGTCCGCCTGCAGCGCATGCCCCCAATCGCAGCGTAAAACGTTTTGGCTGTTTCTGATACAGCTTTTAACATAAGTGTTTGTTAAAAACGGTAGATTGTATTTTACACAAGATTAAGACTTGACTCATGTCAAGCTGTTATTGGACACAGACGAAATGGACAACCTTCTGCCGGGTGAAGATTGTTACGTTCAGGCCGCCGGGAAGCGGCTAAAGTCGTTATGCACGGCGCATGAAGCACTTTTGCATGTCCCGTATCCTTCTAAACGTCATCATGAAGAGTTCTACGTTACGTTTACGGGGGAAATGAACAGGCAAACGTAACCTAGGCCTCATTCCATGACGATGGGCGCAGCCGAGCATATGAAAAAAACAACTACAGGGAAGGACCTCATCCCGGATGTTTATAGAAAAGCAGCATAAGAACGCCCCCTTTCCGTTCCGTCCGGAAGGGGGCGTTTTTTCTGTACGATATTTCGTCTATAATAAAAGAAACAGAAAAACGTGAAGGAGAATGATGATGAGAGGAAAGGACGTAAGATGGCGCCAGCGTTTCGAAAATTTCAGCAGGGCTTATCGCACGCTTATGGAGGCAGTAGAACAGTATCCCGCGTTAAGCACTCTGGAAAAAGAAGGGATGATTCAACGGTTCGAATATACATTTGAATTAGCCTGGAAAACACTGAAGGACTTTTTAGAAGCGCAGGGAGTAGACGTTCCATTTCCTAGAGAAGTACTGAAAACGGCTTATCAATATAATTTGATTGATGACGGTGAAATTTGGCTGGAAATGCTGGAAAGCAGAAATATTCTGGCACATACGTATAATGAAGAACGATTTTATTTAGCTGTAGAAAAAATTAAAAATGAATTTTCGCCTGCCATTACTCAAACATTTCGAATGTTGGAGGAGAAATATGATGAATAATTCGTTCGGCATTACAGACAAAAGTTATACTCTTATTCAGAATGCCCTGCATCAGTTCCCGGAAATAGAAACCGTTTATATATTCGGGAGCCGCGCTATGGGCCATTACAGAAAAGGATCGGATATTGATTTGGCTGTGGCGGGCGAAGCGGTGACAGAAACGGTGAGAGGGCGGTTGAGTACGGTATTGAATGAAGAGATCCCAATCCCTTATTATGTCGATGTTCTTCATTATGAGATGATCGTAGAATCTGCACTGAAGGCGCACATTGATCAAGAGGGAAAGGTGTTTTATGAAAAGTCCTATGTCTTATAAGGATGGGCCTCATCCTGGATGTTTGTAGAAAAGCAGCACAAGAAGACTGAGCATCACGATGTCGAGACGGGCTTCAAATAAAAAAGGGAGAAAACCGGATTCGATCAAAGGGACTTTTGTCAGAATAATGGCTCCTATGATAATGACCAGCAGCGGAATACAGGCGTTTTTCACCTGCTTGTTGAGTACGAGAAGCACCCCGGATCCGATTTCCACCCATGCGGCAGCTATCATGACAGCTGTTGGAAACGGAAGCTCCATGCTGCTCAGCATACCGGGGTTAAGGAGTTTCATGCATCCGGAAACGATGAAAACAAAGGCTGTGAGAAAACGGGGTACATCAAGCAGCGATCGTGATTCCGACATGGTTTGTCCCCTCCTTTTTGTTCCCATTCTATGAAAGAATAATCCGCCTATTCCTGACATACATAAAAAAGCCGGCTGTCATTTTGATAGACAGCCGGCTTTTTATATGCTTTTGAATATCACACCACGCCTTGGTCGACCATGGCGTCGGCGACTTTGAGAAAACCGGCGATGTTGGCACCGGTGGCCAGATTTCCGTATTGACCGTATTTTTCCGCAGCTTCTACGCTGTTCTGATAGATGGTTTTCATAATATCCTGTAACTTTTCATCCACTTCTTCAAATGTCCAGGAAAGCCTTGTGCTGTTCTGCGCCATTTCTAGTGCGGATACGGCGACGCCGCCTGCGTTTACGGCTTTGGCTGGTCCGTACAATACATGATTATCCTGGAAGACATGAATGGCATTCAGGGTGCAGGGCATGTTTGCCCCTTCTCCTACCGCTTTCACGTTGTTGGCGGCCAAAAGCTTCGCCGATGCTTCATCCAGTTCATTCTGGGTCGCACACGGAAGGGCGATGTCACAGGGAATACACCATATGTCGGACACTGTTTCCCCGTACTCGGCATCGGGATGTTCGTTCACATATTCGGCGAGGCTTTCTTTCCGGACTTCTTTGATGTCGCGGACAGTCTGCAGATTAATGCCGCGGGGATCATAAATATACCCTTTCGAATCGCTGCATGACACAACGTCTGCTCCGAGCTGGGCTGCTTTTTCCATCGCATAGATGGATACATTTCCCGAACCGGATACTACGACGGTCTGTCCCTCAAAGGACAATCCGTTATCTTTCAGCATCTCCTCCATGAAATAGACCGTACCGTAGCCGGTGGCTTCCGTTCGCCCGAGACTCCCACCGTACGGCAGTCCTTTTCCGGTTAGGGCACCGGCTTCAAAACGTCCGCGGAGCTTTTTGTACTGTCCGAACATATACCCGATTTCTTTGGGACCGACGCCGATATCGCCGGCCGGCACGTCTGTATCCGGCCCGATATGACGGGACAGTTCGGTCATGAAGCTTTGGCAGAAGCGCATGATTTCGGCGTCCGATTTTCCTTTCGGATTAAAATCAGATCCGCCTTTGCCACCGCCGATTGGCTGAGATGTCAGGGCATTTTTGAAAATCTGTTCGAAGCCGAGAAACTTAATAATACTTGGGTTTACGGTCGGATGGAAGCGCAGTCCGCCTTTGTAAGGACCGATCGCGCTGTTGAACTGCACCCGGAACCCGCGGTTGACCATCACATTCCCCTGATCATCGACCCAGGGAACCTGAAAAGAAATCGTACGTTCGGGTTCCACCATTCGTTCGAGGATTCCATGGTCCATGTATGACGGATGAGCAGCAAGGACCGGAACGAGGGAATCAACGATTTCACGCACGGCCTGGTGGAATTCATCTTCATTCGGATTACGGTTTGTCACGGTTTCAAATACATTGTCTACGTATTGTTGTGCACGGTTTATGTCAGTCTGCGTCGTATTTACGGCAGTCACCATGTCGCTATCCCAACCTCTCTTCAACACAGGCAGTATTGTGTGTGGATTCTGAAAAATCTGTTATGACGTATTTTATAATTGATAGCTTGAACAAAACAATACGAAGTAGAGAATGGTTTCATGCCGTTATGAGATAAGGGTGGAATAAAGGGAGTGGGGTATTTATGTAATAGACAGCCGGCCGGCTTTGAGGGAATGGGTTACTGGTTGTCAGATGCCGGTTGGACCACAGGACGCAGACGGTTGGACCGGTATTTCCGGTTCACCTGTTCCATCCGTTTTCTGCGGAGGGTCTCCGACATTTCCGGTTTGGTGTAATCTTCTCGTATCACCTGTTTCTGCCATAACTTCCAGGCTGCTTCGTTCACGAGGATTCCTCCTTTCCTGTGCTGTCCTATGTTGAATCGTTGTAAAGCAGGCGATACAGGTGTATTGTAAAAGAGTAGGATTGTTCTAATCAATATAAATAAAAGATAGAACCTATATCAAACTGCGATGAACGGAGAGTCCAACGTGGAAATACGACAGTTGAAATATTTTATGGAAGTAGCCAAACGGGAACATATTACAGAAGCAGCCGAAGAACTGCACGTGGCGCAGTCTGCGGTGAGCCGCCAGATCGGCAATCTTGAAGCCGAACTCGGCGTCGATTTGTTTGTCCGGCAGGGAAGACGGGTGCGCTTAACACCGGTGGGAAGAGTTTTTCTGGAAAGCTCCAGAAAGTCTCTTCAGATGCTGGAAAACGCGACCCAGGAAGTGCAGGAGTATCTGCAGCCGGAACGCGGGACCATCCGGATCACGTATCCGATCAGCATGGCGGCGTATACGCTGCCGACCGCGATCTCCTCGTTCCGCCAAACCTATCCGAATGCAAACTTTCATTTAAAACAGAATATTTACTATGATGTGATTGAAGAAGTCATCAGCGGTGAATTCAATATGGGGCTGCTTGCTCCGGTTCCCGAAGATCACGACAAAGTATACGGGCACGTGCTGTTCACCGAAAATGTGATTGCGCTGCTTCCTCAGGACCATGCGCTTGCCGACGAACCGTATGTCACGCTGCATCAGCTCCGGGAAGAATCGTTTATCCTGCTTCCGGAAGGGATGCATTTCCGGGAATTGGTAATTGAAGCCTGCCGGAAGCAGGGATACGAACCGAGGACGGCATTTGAAGGAGATGACGTGGATGCGTTAAAAGGACTTGTGTCGGCGGGTCTCGGTATTGCACTGATCCCGGAGGTTACCCTGGTGGATACGACCCCGCGCTACACTGTGAAAAAGAAAATCCGGAACCCGGATGTTACACGCACTGTTGGCCTGATCACACCGACGGAACGGGAACTTCTGCCGACCGAAAGGATTTTCTTCAACTTTCTGCATGATTTTTTCTCATCCTTCTAATAACGAGAGGAGACGCCGGATATGATTGATGCCCACATTCACCTGGAGCAGTACGATGATCTGGACAAGCGGGTTGCAAAGTGGTGGAAAGCGGGAGTGGAAAAGGTGACGGCGGTGTCGAATGATCTCGCTTCTTCCTACCGGACGCTGGAAATCAAGGAGCGTTATCCCGATTTTGTGATGGCGGGCTGCGGTTTTCATCCGGAACAGCCGCTGCCGGAGATGTCGGATTGGGAGGAATGGAAACGGCTTGTGAAACTGGAAAGAGAGCACATTTCCTGTATCGGCGAAATCGGTCTGCCGCATTATGAGCTGGAGAATCTGTCATCCCCGCTTCAAGCGTATCAGGAGTTTTTGGCGGAATGTCTCACGACGGCGGCGGAGATGGAGCTTCCTGCGGCGATTCACGCCGTTCATGACAAAGCCGGGCTGGTTTTTGACCTTCTGCAGGAAAAGGTGCCGGATCTTCCTGTCCATTTTCATTGGCTGAAAGCACCGCCGGACGTGGCTGTGCGCATCACGGAGGCAGGGTACATGGTGTCGGTTACCCCGGAAGTCTGTTACCGAAAGCGGGATCAGCGGCTCGCGGCGATGGTTCCGGAGGATCAGCTGCTAGTGGAAACCGACGGCCCGTGGCCGTTTCAGGGGCCGTTTAAAGACACAGAAACCTCCCCTCTTTTACTTGAGAAAATGTTTCCTGTACTCTCCGAAACGAATCAAGATTCCAGCGCAGTTTTCAAAAAGAAAACCTCGGCAAATGCCAAGCGCTTTTACGGCATGAGAACATAGATTCACGTGATGTTGTCATGCGGCTGCAGGGACGTTGTTGTTTTTCGTTCATGGAGCAGTGGGTCTATCGTAAGCTGTACGGGGCTCTGCTGCTCTGTATCAGATTCAATGATGTCGATTAAACGCTTGATGCCGATTTCCCCAAGGTTTTCGGTCGTGTCATGTCCGATCGTTGTTAATTCGAGCGAGCGGTGGCCGGCCATTCTCACGTCATCCATCCCGCAGACACTGACATCCTCCGGAATGCTGTAGCCGAGCTCAATAAGAGCATCCAGAGCAAAAAAAGCAATAGAATCGGTAGCAGCAAAGACAGCCGTAGGCTTATGTTTTCGTCCCATCATGAAAAGAACAGCGTTTCTTACCTCTTCCTCACTCGTATCCGTTTCCTGTATAAGAGACGAATCCTGGATATTCATTTCTTCTGTAAAACCCTTGTACCGTCCGTAAAACGTGGATGTATACAAAGGTCCGCCTATAAATCCCGCGTGCCGGTGTCCCAGTTCAAGAAAATGCCGGGCTGCCATTCTTCCTGCTTTGTCGTTGTCAATTTCTACATAATGCCCGCCTTTGTTATGTCTGCGGTTGAACATCATGAAAGGCAGGTCCAATTGCTGCAATTCTTCAAAGATCGGGTCATTCATATAGATGGAAGATAGAATGATGCCGTCTAGCTGCATCGACAGGACAGATTCATAAATAGACATGTTGTCACCGTCATTTTCAAAAAACACATTGATATTATATCCTCGGGCATTTGCTTCGTTGACGATCGACGTCGTCGTTTCTGCAAAATACGGATTATGCAGAGGTCCGGAAATCAGAGCAATCGTGTTGGTCTGTTTATTTACTAGAGAACGGGCAATGGCATTGGGCCGGTAATTCAGTTCTTTCATGGCCCGGGTTACTTTTTCCATATTGGTTTTACTGACACCCGGTGAGTTGTTCAACACCCGTGATACGGTGGATTGGGAAACACCGGCTTTGTTTGCTACATCAATGGAAGATACCATACAATCTCCTTTGCATTCGTATTCTTTATCAATAAAAACTTTACGTTGCGGATGGTTTATTTGTCAATTCATATGATCACTGGTAGGGAGGGTTTTTCAATAATTAAGATTTACTTTTTTTAAAAGATGGGATAAAATGATTTTTGAATACGTATTCTTAATTGAAAAGGAGAGTAAATGATATGGCTGAGGTATTGAAAAGCGGGAAAAGTGAAGAAGAACTACAGGAAGCGGATGTGAAAGTGCAGGAAGCCGTAAGAAATGCCCTCTCGGACGTTGAAAAACGAGGGGATGAAGCAGTGCGTGAATTGTCCGATCATTTTGACAAATGGACGCCGGGACATTTTCGTTTATCTCCGGAACAAATTAAAGATGTCATGAATTCGCTGTCGGATGAAGTGCTGTCTGATATTCAATTTGCTCAGGAGCAGATTCGGTATTTTGCTGAGAAACAGAGAGAATCTATTACAGATATAGAAGTGGAAACGAGACCCGGCGTTATCCTTGGACATAAAAATATTCCAGTAAACAGTGTCGGCTGTTATGTACCGGGAGGACGTTATCCAATGGTTGCTTCCGCTCACATGAGTATCGTCACAGCTAAAGTGGCTGGGGTGGACCGTGTGATTGCCTGCACACCGCCGTCAGAGGGAGAGATTCCCGCTGCCACTGTAGCTGCCATGCACCTCGGCGGGGCAGATGAAATTTATGTGCTTGGTGGTGTTCAGGCGATGGGGGCGATGGCACTCGGGACGGAGACGATTGATAACGTAGACATGATCGTCGGACCGGGCAATCCATTTGTGGCGGAAGCAAAAAGGCAGTTATTTGGCAGAGTGGGCATTGATCTATTCGCCGGACCGACGGAAACGCTCGTGATTGCGGACGAAAGTGCGGACATGGAGATGATAGCAACAGACATTCTGGGTCAGGCAGAACACGGGCCAACCTCACCTGGGTCCTTGATTACAACATCGCGCCCGTTGGCGGAAGGTCTGGAAGAAGAAATCGCAAGGCAGCTGCAGACCCTCTCTACAGCAGAAGTTGCCGGACAAGCCTGGCGGGACAACGGCTCTATCATTCTCGTGGATAGTTACGAGGAAGCTGTGAAAGAAGCCGATAAACTGGCCTATGAACATGTGGAAGTATTGACAGAAGATACCGGGTACTTCCTCCAACATCTAACCAATTACGGTGCGCTCTTTTTAGGTCCGGAAACGAATGTCGCATATGGAGACAAAGTGATAGGAACCAATCATACCCTCCCGACGAAAAAAGCGGCACGCTACACAGGAGGGCTGTGGGTCGGAAAGTTTCTAAAAAACTGCACGTATCAAAGGGTGACAGAAGAGGCGAGTGTTGAGATCGGCAACTATGCGGAGCGCCTGTGCGAGTTGGAAGGATTCATGGGACATAAAAAGCAGGCATCCCTGCGGGTGAACAGGTACAGCAGGTAACTTTTGTTTATGCTACGGTTTCACACGCAGCTCTATCTGTCTGGATTTTCCGTGTTTATCATTGAAAGAGCAGGAAATATGTGCTACGTTTTAACTGAATTGAATTCGTATTCAGAACGGAAGTGAAATGAGGCAGAAAAATGAGAGAACGTGTGACATCCAATGATGTAGCAAAGCACGCAGGGGTCTCACAGGCTACGGTATCAAGAGTCATTAATAATTATCCTTACATCCGGCAGTCGACGCGGGATAAGGTGCTGCATGCCATTGAGGAAATGGGATTTACGCCGGATCAGGTAGCCCGGAGTTTAAATAAGCGGAAAACGGCGACGATCGGCCTGATCGTCGGTGATATTGCCAATTCCTTTTTTGCAGAAACAGCCAAGGTTATTATCAGCGAGGCAAGAGAACGGGGCTATGATGTCATTTTATCAAATACGGATCATGAAAGTTTAAATCTCGAAAAATCTATCGATACCCTTGTCGGCAAAAGAGTGGAAGGGATTATCGTCGGCTCCGTGGAACGGTTTGACGATGAAATACACAAACTCTATAAAGCCGATTTTCCTGTCGTTCTTTACAATACAAAAGTGGATGATAACACAGGGCACAGTGTCGTTCTCAATAATGTAAAGGGTGCTGCCATGGCTGTGGAACATTTAATTCACCTGAACCACCGCAGGATCGCTTACTTGACCCTGCCCTTAAAACACTCCACTATGAATGACCGGATGAAAGGGTATAAAGAGGCACTTGACCACCATCACATATCTTTTGATGCTGATATTGTGTTAACAGGCGAATTTTCCAGATTCTCCACAGCCCAGTTTATGGACAGGGTAATGCAAAGTCCGGACCCGCCGACCGCTGTGTTTGCTGCTTCAGACCAGCTCGCGGTGTCAGTGATGGAATACTGCCGGACCAACACTATTCGTGTTCCTGAAGATTTATCCATCATAGGATTTGATGATATCGCCTTGTCGGCCAGCCCTTTTATTAACTTGACCACCATTTCCCAGCAGCACATCCGTATGTCATCCACCGCTGTGATGAAATTGGCGGCTTTAATGGAAGGGACCGCCGGGAAACAGCAGCTATCCGATCAGATCATGCTGGAGCCGGAGCTTATTGTACGCGGAACGACAGCAGACAGAAAAAATTAACACCCGTGTTTACAATGCTCAAAAAATGTGATACTTTTTGTATACGTATTCAAAAACAATCTTTTGCGTTTCTAATAATATTTTTTTCAGCAATTTTGCATACGCATTCAATTGTGGAAGGGGGGACGGACTGATAATAAACAGTTTGTTCAATCTCAACGGAAAGACAGCGGTGGTTACAGGAGCAAACAAAGGCATTGGCAGAAGCACTGCCCTTCTGTTGGCAGAAGCCGGGGCAGATACGGCACTTGTTGCGAGAACCTCGTCCGAACTGGAAGAAACGGCAGAAGAAATCAGAGACATGGGCCGCCGGGCAGCTGTATTTTCTTTCGATTTATATGAAACCGATAACATTCATCCGCTTTTCGAAAGCATTCATAAAACGTTCGGCAGTATAGACATTCTCGTTAATAACGCAGGCATCAATATCGCCAAACCCGCCTCGGAAATAACAGTTGAAGAATGGGACAAGGTACTGGATTTAAACCTGAAAAGTCTGTTCTTCATGAGTCAGGAAGCCGGAAAATATATGAGAGAGCAGAAAAGCGGCAAAATTATTAATATGTCTTCTCAAATGGCTCTTGTCGGTTATTATAATCGTTCTGCCTACAGTGCCAGTAAAGGAGGGGTATCCCAGCTGACAAAATCCCTTGCAGTGGAATGGGCAGCTGACAATGTTCATGTCAATGCCGTGGCACCGACGTTTATTGAAACACCGATGACTGCACCCATGTTTGAAGATGAGGCATTCAGACAGGAAGTCCTGTCCCGGATTCCACTGGGCAGGCTTGCTAAAACAGAAGACCTTCACGGAGCCGTTCTGTTTCTTGCTTCTTCATCGTCCGATATGGTGACAGGTCAGACGATCCCGGTCGATGGCGGATGGACGATATGGTAGTGAACACAATTATGCAGGAAGTTCGAAAGGAGTCAGAGTAAATGGCTGAAAAAAAGCAGGATTTCGACATGGAAGATAGAATTGTACGGTTTAAAGACATGAAAGCACACGGAATTCCATTGATGTTTATTGACAGTATTCTTCCCGGTCATCAACGGATCAATTATGCGGTGATCGGCGATACAGCAAGTGAAAACCCGGATTATAACCCTCTCATAACAGAACCGCACGATTTTCAGATCGGGATGGTGAAAGCACCACCTTATAACGGCCCGGCATATCACACGCACGACTATATTGAATCGTTTTTTATTATGAGTGGGAAATGGCGGTTTTACTGGGGGGACAGTCCTGAAGAAATTGATGGGGAGACTATTCTCGAAGAGTGGGATTTAATTACCCTGCCGCCGGGACTGTACCGTGGATTCGAAAATGTCGATGAAGAAGATGCCTGGCTGTTTGCAGTACTTGAGCAGCATAAAGTATTTGAAGGAAAAGATCCCTACTGGGCGCCTGAAGTCGTGAAAAAAGCAGAACAGCATGGTTTTGATGCAGATGAAAAAGGCAAAATGGTTCCCCCGGACAATTTTAAAGAACTGGAAAAACAACTGGCCGAGAAAATGAAAATGGGAGAAACCTGATTCAGGCGGAGAAGAAAAAGATAACGGCTCCGACGCCGGCCGAAATAGAGGAGGTATTTCCATGACAGACGAAAATAATAACAAAAAAACAAAAAAAGAAGACCACGTGGAACCAGCACCGGAAAATCAACAGGCGGCACCCGCTCTATCATCGTCTGCAGCAGAAAAGCATCCACATGATCATGTTGTTTTTTATGCGGATTCAAAAGAAGTAACACCGGTGGATGCAAAAGATGATAACGATTATTTAAACATTCCGGAACATCAAATGAAAAAGCAAAGCATGGACGGGTTCGGCGATTATAAAAATATTGTGGATTATATTGTGAAAATCACCCGGCAGATCTGGAAAGAAAAAGACATTGGACTTATTTATGATACGTACAGTCACGGTATCCAGATCCACCGCGGCCTGATCAATAGTCACGGAGTAAACGAAGTGATTGCCGGTACCCTTCAGACGCTGCAGGGATTTCCAGACCGAACGGGTCTTGGCTGGAGCATCATTTGGTCCGGAAATGATAAAGACGGATTTTTCACGTCCCACCGCGGCCGTTCTGTCGCCACCAACCTGGGTGATACACTATACGGTCCGGCCACGGGAAAAAGAGTGGTATTTAGAACCACCGCGGACTGTTTGATACATGCCAATAAAATTTATGAAGAATGGCTGGTGATGGATACGTATCACCTCGTTCAGCAGCTAGGATTTGATCCGGTGGAAGTAGCGAAACGCACCGCGAAGCAAACCGCAAAACTGGCTCCATCCATCCACTTTGGTGCTTCGGAGACAGCAGAAGAGGGGCTGCCGCCGAAACAATACACACCTAAGTTTCAAGGTTTTGAAATAGGCGATTTCATGCTCGAGATGTTTAATAAAATCTGGGAACGTCGCTCCTTCAATTATGTGAAAGAGTTTTATGAAGAGAATGCTGTGGTTCACTATGTCTGCAACAAAGACCTTGTCGGTCACAGTGAAATTCAGGGCATGCTGATCAATTTGTTCGCATCTGTCCCGAATGCGAAAGTCATGGTCGATCGTGTTACCTGCAATAAGCGCGATTCCGATAAAAATTGGGACGTTGCTGTGCGTTGGCGTATTCAGGGAATTCATGGAGGAATAGGGTATTTCGGTCAGCCGAGCGGACATCCTATCGAAATTAACGGCATGAATCACTTTAAAATCCGGAATGAAAAGATCAGCGAAGAATGGATGCTGTTTGACGGAATAGAGGTATTGAGACAGATATATGCCCATGAACAGGAAAAGCAGGAACATGAGGAAGAAGGATTCACGAGTGATGACGGCAACTTCACCGGGGTTTCATAACAACTAAGGTCATGAGGGGAGAGCAGCGGTATGTTGGATATGACGATAGAGCGGCTGCATGATGGTTACAAGAAGAAAGAGTTTTCCCCTGTTGAAGTGACACAGACGTATCTGGAACAGATCGAGCGCATGAACGATGACTGCCATGCTTTCATTACCGTCGCTGCAGAGCATGCGCTTGAACAGGCAGCCATTTCGGAACGAAAAATGATGGCCCGGCTCGAACTCGGCGCACTTGAAGGAATCCCCGTTTCCTATAAAGACATCATAGAAACAAAAGACATCCGCACGACCAACGGGTCCAAAATAGATGAATACAACGTCCCGGAAAACAATGCGGTGGTTGTCAAAATGTTGGAACAAGCGGGGGCCATCACGTTAGGGAAAGCAAATTTATACGAATACGCGGCAGGAATATTTCCGGAAAATCCTCACTATGGAAATGTGAAAAATCCTGCCAATGCAGCGTGGAGTGCCGGCGGCTCCAGCAGCGGTTCGGCAGCCGGCGTGGCGGCAAAAATGTGTGTGGGCTCCATAGGTACGGATACCGCCGGTTCCATCCGTGTACCTTCTTCGTGCTGCAATGTAGTCGGTTTAAAACCAACTTACGATGTAATACCACGAAAAGGCGTCACGCCGCTGTCGTACTCTTTAGACCATGTTGGGCCGATCGCACGCACCACCGCTGACACGGCGGCTTTTCTGAATGCTTTGACACCGCAGGATAGAAATATTTCCATTCATCCTCCATGCCATCTAAAAGGAACGAAGATCGGGGTGCCTGTATCCTATTTAGAAGCACAGCTCCAGGAAGAAGTGGAGAACCAATTTTATCAGGCGGTTTACGATTTAGAGGCGTGGGGAGCGGTCATTGTTGACATTGAGCTGCCTTCCATGGAGGAGATCCTCCACACCGTACAAACCATTGTGACATCTGAAATGGGGTGCGTTCATAAAACCAACAGAAAAAATAGATGGGAAGATTATGGAGACGCGGTCAAAGCATCCTTAAAACGCAGTGAAACGATGAGCGCGCATGACTATATTCAGGCTTTGGAAAAAAAAGATCACCTGACCACCCACGTATCGCGGGTATTAAACATGGTAGATGTTATTGCTATGCCCACGATTCCGGTCTTACCGGATAAAACAGCAGGACAGAAGGTGCAGCTGCCAAAGGAAGAAAAAAATACAGCGGACGCCTATATCCAGCACACAAGTTTATTTAACATGACAGGTCATCCAGCGGTAAATGTGCCATACAGGACAGACAAGTTTCAACATCCACTTGGAATACAGTTGATTGCTGGTCGTTACCGTGAAGACCTGCTTCTCAATAAAGCTTATGCTATAGAACATTACGGTCTGTAAGATTTTAACTGAAAATTGTCAATGTTATCATTTTTCATTGACAATAGAAAAGGAACGGTATATCCTTAAACTATCAACTGAATACGTATGCAAGAAAATGAAGAAGATGTTCTCCCGGTTTCGTTTATTTTTATTCGGTTTTTGAATACGTATACAAAATAAAAGGGAGGAGGCATTCCGTTTTACACGGCAGCACCCGGAAGACAATAACAGGAACTCCATGCAGCATATTTTTGATTCATGACATGAAAAAATAGGGGGATGAAAAAATGAAAGTGAAAGCCGGCTGGTCTCTCTCACTATTAACGGCAGGATTGACCATGTTGATAGCAGGATGCGGCGGTTCTTCCGATTCCACGGAAGAAGATCCAGGGAATAATAACACAGAGTCTGCGGAAGGGCAGACAGTAACCGTGGCTGTAACAGAAGGCGATATTGGTCAATTTAATGCCTGGGAAGCCAGAAGCGAAGAATTCACTGAAGAAACGGGAATTGAAGTAGAGTTTATCGGTATTCCTTATAATAATCTATTGGATCGGATAACAGCAGAAGGAATCTCAGGGGACGGCACATTTGACCTGGTGACTTATCTGGATTCGATGGGGCCGTCGATTCAGCAGTTTCTTGAACCACTGGATAAATACGCGGAAGCGGATGATTACAGTTTCGACCGTTTTCCCGAAGCATCGATGGAGCTGTCCACGTTTGACGGAAAGATTCGCAGCATTCCGGCCCGTGCCAACGTTCAGACGTTATTCTACCGGGAAGATGTATTTGAAGACCTGGGCCTTGAACCACCAAAAACATGGGCTGATTTAGAAGAAGCCGGTCAGGAAATTACGCAGAACACAGATTTGAAAGCGATAACACCGTATTACCAGGGTGGGAACAACGGACAGAACCTCTATATGTGGACATCTTATTTGTGGAGTAATGGCGGGAATATTTTCGATGATAACATGAAGCCTGTATTCAACAGCGAAGAAGGCATCGCAGCGACAGAACGCTATATTGATTTATTGAGAGACGACCTGGCTCCGGAAGGGTCGGTAACATTTGGAGAGCAGGATGCGCGAACCGACTTCCGGGAAGGAAACTCGGCCATGTGGATCGGCTGGTGGTGGGTCTACGCCGAATTCAACAGTACCGAATCTTCCGCTGAAGAGGTAGCCGGCAACGTTGGATTTTCCACCGTTCCGACCTGGGAAGGACAGGAGCGGGCAACCAATGTGTCTACGTTCCCGATCGGCATGATGAAAGGGTCGAACAACAAGGAAGCGGCCTGGGAATTTCTTAAATGGCTGACCGAGCCGGAGCTTGAATTGGATATTGTAAAAGATTCGCTGCAGGAGGAGAGTCCTGCTGATCAGCACTCGCCGGTGATCAGTCAGAGCGAAAACCTGCGTGATGATGAATTAAATGAGCTCTCGGATGATTTCTACAATGTAGCCGCTGACGGCCTGGAAGACGCGCAGCCGCTGCCGATCATTCCGGAATGGCCGCAGGTTTCAGACATCCTCAGCACAGCAATCAATGATATGGCAACCGGGGGATCGGTTGAAGAAAACCTGGATGAGGCAGCTGAAGATGTAGAAGCCTTGTTGGAAGAAGAAGGCTACTACGATTAAGTCTTTATAGTACCGTCTCCTCATTTCCTGAGTGTTGCAGGAAATGAGGAGCAATACTCCCAACGTCTTAGGGGGAACATCAATGGAAAGTAAATATTTTAAATATATATTATTGGCTCCCGCCCTTCTTCTCGTAGGGACCACAACGCTTTACCCACTCATACGGTCCTTCTGGATCAGTCTGCATGAATGGAATTTGACCGAATCGATTGAAATCGGCGAATTTGTGGGACTTGGAAATTTCCTTAAGGCATTTAATGATAAAGTATTCTGGAACAGTGTTCAGGTCACCCTTGTGTTCACTGTCTGCACGGTATTTATTACAGTCGCCTGCGGTATTGCTGTTGCGTTGCTGCTCAGCAAAGAGAAAAAACACCTTCAGTACCTGAGGGCGGTGCTTATTATCCCATTTGCGCTAAGTCCGGCGTTGGTAGGGTATACGTGGCGTTTTATGCTGAATCCGGATTATGGCTTATTCGATAAAATTATCGGTTTTTTCATTCCGCCGCTGTCGGACATGGTGTGGCTCGGCAATGCGCCGACTGCTATGGCGGCGCTGATATCGGTCGCGGTATGGATTTGGCTGCCGTTCATGAGTTTGATGTTTATCAGCGGCGTGATGGGGATGCCTCGGGAAGTATTTGAAGCCGCGAAAATTGACGGCGCTTCCGCGGTGCAGACATTATTCCGGATCACACTGCCGATGCTGCAGCCTATTATACTGATTGCTTCCATTCTGATGACCATGTTTGCTCTTAAACAGTTTGACCCGATTGTTACCCTGACGCAGGGAGGTCCCGGAGATGCTACGGAAGTGTTGAACTTTTTCGTGTATCAGACATCGTTCCGGTACTTTGATATGGGCTACGGAGCGGCACTCGGCTATATTCTTGCCATGATCACGATCGGATTTGTATTAATCTACATGCGGAAGCTTGTGAAAGGAGATGAGTGGAACTAATGAATCAATCAGCGGATTCAAATCAACGCAACGAGAAAGCAGCAGGAAACAATCTCATCTCCCGCTATGCTCCCCGCGTGCTGGAAAATATGGGTGTGCTCCTTATCGTGGTGTTTCTGTTCCTGCCGATTTTCTGGATTGTTATCACAGCATTCAAACCGGAGCAGGACATTTACTCCTTAAGTTTACTATTTGAACCGACACTTGAAAACTTCAAAGCCGTTTTCAGCTCCGGTTACAATTTCGGAAAATATTACTCCAACAGCGCGATTGTTGTAATTGTAACACTGTCCATCACCCTTCCGGTCAGTGTATTGGCTGCCTACAGCATCTCCCGCTTCCGGATTCCAGGGAAACAGATGTTTATGTTCACGATTCTGGCAACACAGTTTATCCCCTTGATAGTGAACGTGATTCCATTTTTCATCATGTTCCGCAGCTGGGGTATTCTTGATACCACGCTCGCGCTCATTATCGTAAACCTGGGACATACCATTCCCTATGCGATATGGCTTATTAAAGGGTTTATTGACAGTATCCCGATTGATATTGAAGAAGCCGGATATATTGATGGAGCAGGAAGAATGCGGGTAATATGGCATGTTCTGCTGCCAATGGCAAGGCCCGGGATCATCACGGCCACCGTATTCTGTTTTGTTATCACGTGGAATGAATACATGTTCGCCTTGATTTTAACGAATCAGGATGCCGTCACACTGCCGGTCGCGCTGCAGTATTTTGTCGGCCAGGAAGGCGTCATCTGGAACCAGATGTCAGCCGCGGGGCTGGTGTATGTTCTCCCGACCATCATCTTTATGCTTGCTGTGCGGAAGCAGTTTGTACTCGGCATGAGCTCCGGCGGACTTAAATGAACAGGAAGGAGAGGAAGCAGTGGAATACGTAAAACGGGCAGAACAAATAGATGATCAACAGTCAGAAGATGTGGGACATGTCGTGAAAGGTGTTATTCAGGATGTGAAAACGAACGGGGATACGGCTGTCAAAAAATATGAAGAACGTTTCAGTAAGTCCAGCCGTGCGCTCAGGGTGACAGAACAGGAATTGAAGGAAAGCATTGATACACTCTCTGAAGAAGTAAAAACAATGATTGATAGAGTGGTGGACCGTGTTACGAGATTTGCCAAGGCTCAACTGGATTGTCTTTCCCCCTTGGATCAGGAATTCGGAGAGGGTATTCGTATGGGCCACCGGATTGTACCGATTGAAAAAGTCGGCGCATACGTCCCCGGCGGAAGGTTCCCATTACTATCATCAGGGCCGATGGTAGCGGCGCCGGCCAAAGCAGCCGGAGCCGAACGTATTGTGGCCTGCAGTCCCGCCAATTATAACGGCGGCATCCACCCGGCTGTTTTGTATGGATTAAAGCAGTCAGGAGTTACCGATATTTTTGCAATCGGAGGTGCCCAGGCGGTAGCTGCCATGGCCTGTGGAACGGAATCGGTGCCGGAGGTGGATGTGATTGGAGGCCCTGGTAATCGATTTGTTGCCGAAGCGAAGCGGCAGGTGTTCGGCAGGGTGGGGATTGATTTGATCGCAGGACCGAGCGAGGTGCTCGTGTTTTCTGATGAATTCTCCGATCCGAAAGCGTGTGCTGCTGATTTACTGGCACAGGCTGAACATGATCCAGGAGCCCGCCCGATCCTTGTTTCGACATCAAAACAGAATGCAGAAGAAACCGTAAGGGAAATAGAAACGGTGTTACAGGAATTCAGCAGCACCTCCCCGGCTCATGAGTCCTGGGAGAAAATGGGCGAAGTCGTCGTAGCAGACAGTCTCGAAGAAGGAATAGAGATTTGCAACGACTATGCGATGGAACATCTCCATGTCCATGTGAGAAACAGCCGTGATTGGATGGAATCTTTCCGCCACTACGGGTCCATATTTATCAACCCGGACAGTTCGGTTGTATTTTCCGACAAAGTATCAGGTACCAATCATACCCTCCCGACACAGAAAGCGGCCCGTTATACCGGAGGTCTTTGGGCGGGAAATTACGTGAAAGTCGTAACCCATCAGGAGATTACAGGAAACGGAGTGCAAACGTTGGCGGAGCATGCCTCAAGACAATCGGAAATCGAGGGGCTGGAAGGACATCGTTTATCCGCGGCCGTGCGTGTAAAGGAATAATGACAGGGTATTGTAGAAACGGGCGAAAGGAGCGGAAAACATGGAGCCGGTTGTTTTGATCCCAGGCACCCTCTGTGATGAATGGGTCTGGAAACACCAGAAAGAACACTTGTCCACCTATACCGAAGTATATGTTGCTGACATCACTAAAGACTCATCGATTGAACATATGGCTTCGACTGTATTGCAGACAGCGCCGGATACCTTTGCTCTGGCCGGCATATCGCAAGGGGCGATCACGGCGATGGAGATCATGAGACGGGCACCTCATCGAGTTACAAAAGCAGCACTTCTTGATACAAGCGCAGGGGAAGCGTCTCCGCAACAGATCAGCACATGGCAGGAGCAGCTCAGACTGGTAGAAGAGGGACGCTTTCATGATGTGGTGGAAGAACAATTCATCCCTGCCCTTCTGCATCATCATAAATACGCAGCCGATGTCGTGGATAACCTCAGGAAAATGACCGAAAGAGTCGGGGCTGAAGGATTTATGTATCAAGTACATGCAAATATGACTCGTCCCAATGCAAAAAAGATGCTCCCTTATGCAGAGTGTCCGGTTTTAATTCTCGCGGGACGGGAAGATGCGCTGAGTTCCATGGAAAGTCATCGGGAAATGGCGGATCTCATACCGGATTCCAAGTTGATCTATATTGACAACTGCGGGCATTTAAGCACGGTGGATCAGCCGGAAGCGGTCACAGCGGTACTCATGTACTGGCTGCAGGAGGAGGGCAGACATGCTGGACAATAAGGTGAAAGAAAAGCTGGTACATGGAAAAAATACGACTGGAATGATCATGGGCATTCATTCTCCGGCATTCGTTGAGATGATCGGGCATGCCGGTTATGACTTTTTAATCATTGATGACGAGCATGGAGCCTATAGTTGGCGGGATATGGAAGAAATGATCAAAACCGCATTGCTCGTTGATCTTGTACCGATCGTCCGGACGGATTACAATGCCTCCAGTATTCAGAAAGTGCTGGACCGCGGGGCTCTTGGAGTGCAGGTGCCGATGGTGAATACAAGAAAAGATGCAGAACAAGTCGTGCAGCGTGCGAAATATCCGCCGCGAGGAAAACGGGGAACAGCTTATTCGATGCGGGCGGCAGGATACAGCTTTTTTGGGGGAAAAGAATATATGGATGCTGCGGATGCAAACACTCTGGTTGCGGTTCATATTGAAACCCCGGAAGCTGTGGATAATTTTGAAGACATCGTACAGGTTCCCGGGGTGGACATAGCTTTTATCGGCCCTGCGGATTTATCTGTGAACATGGGCTATAAAGAAGAAGGGCCGGCTCACCCGGAAGTGCAGCAGGTGATAAGGGGGCTGTATGAGAAAGGCCGCAAGCTTGGAGTGAAAATCGGAACGATTGCAGGGAGCCGGGAAGGTGTGCAGCAGGCTCACCACGATGGAGCCTCCTTTGTTTCGGTCGTTATGACGGTGGTGATGAAAAAGGCGTTGAATGATGTTCTCGAGTCACAAGATTAGGAAGCCCTCCTGTTTTCGGATACATTTTTTCTATAAAGGCCAGGATAGGCGCGGGGTTCGTTACGTTTAGGCCGCTAGGGGAGCGGTCAAACGTCGTTATGAATGGCTCATGAAGCACTTTAGTGGTTCCGTGCTTCCATAAACGTCATCATGAATGATTCTAAGTTACGTTTAGGCTGAAAACGCACGGATAAACGTAACATAGAGCGCACGCCGCTGGATAAAGCAGCTTTTTAAGTTAAAACTCAATCGACGAACGAAACAGCATGCCAAATCGTATCGTGATCGGCATGCTGTTTTTTGGTGCACATAAGAATTTCTTTACAAATGTCACCCCGGTTGAGATACTAATTACTGTATTTATTAGCAAATGATTGAAAGTTAGATAACCTGAAGCAGGGAGGGGATGGTGATGGTGAAAATCCTGCCTATTACTATTATGCTGCTGACGGTACTTTTTCTTGCTGGCTGTTCAGACATCATCAGCTACGCGGAACTTGGTAACGAAAGAATCGGTGTGGAGTACACGGTGATGGAAGAGAATGAAATAGGAACAGAGGACCCGCATGGTGCTGTGAAGAACTATGAAAGGACTTTGAATAAAGGGCTCTGGACGACAGACTTCAGTTATATGAACAGCACGGCTTCCCAAACGTTTACTATTACCCCGGACGACAGCTTACGGATACATCGCACGATAGATAGTGGAGATGTGTGGGTGAAAATCACCCAGGGCGATCTAATAGAAAGTGACATTCAAAAGGTACATATGACGAAGAAAGAAACGACCGTCGATTTATCCCGGTGGAAAAGCGGTAAAATAGTTGTATGGCTGGTAGTGAAAAAAGGCAGGAACGGCTCGATACAAATCGAACATTTAAATAATGACGCCTAAGCAGTAAACACCTCGACTTAGAGGGGAGCGAAGCTGGAAAGGATGTCAGCGGATGCGGACTTTTTTGAAATTAAATATCTTAAGCCTGCTTTATGGCTGTATGATAGCAATACCAAGTCTTCTTATATTCAATATATCCCGGATTAATAGATTAATGGGATTGGGCTCTAACATATACCTCATTTTTATTGCAGTTACCTTGGTTGTATTTATTTTAGGAGCTGTCTTAGGAACAAACCTTACAGATATATGGCTTAAGGGCCGGGTCATCAGTTTCTGTACTGTTCTTCTATGGTTTCCCTATTGTCTTATCATTCTCTGGATCTTTGGTTTGGTATTTCCAATTACGAATGAAGGACTTGATCCTGGGCCGGGTGCTGGATTTCTTATAATTGGAGTATTCGCTTTTTCCCCAATCATTTTAATACTTATCAATCTATTTGGTATAGGCAGAGGCATTGTAGAAGAAGAACGATAACTGAAAGGAAGAAGAAAATGGAAAATGCAGGGGTTCGTTACGTTTAGAACGTTGTGGAAGCGGTCAAACGTCGTTATGAATGGCTCATGAAGCACTTTTGCGTGTCCCTCGCCCCCCTAAACGTCATCATGAACGATTCTATGTTACGTTCAGCGGAAAAATGAACGGGCAAACGTAACGTAGAGCGCATGCCGCACGCGCGACGGCCAATGCATAAAAAAAGGGCAGGGAAAGCGCGGTGCTTTCTCCTGCCCTATTTATGTGCTTTACTTGCTGCCCCATACCTCATCCGCGATGCGCGCGACATGGCGCAGTTTTTCCCATTGCTCTTCTTCACTCAGGATATTGCCTTCCTCGGTCGAGGCAAAGCCGCACTGCGGGCTGAGGCAGAGCTGGTCCAGGTTGACGTATTCCGCCGCTTCATGGATACGTTTCTTCACATCTTCGGCGTCTTCGAGTTCGCCGAACTTCGATGTGATCAGGCCGAGCACGATCGTAAGGTCCGGCCGGTTTACGTAGCGGAGCGGTTCAAATCCGCCGGCGCGGTCCGTATCATACTCGAGAAAAAGCCCGTCCACGTTCAGCTTCTGAAAAATGGTTTCGGCGACTTTCTCATAACCGCCGGACGCGATCCAGGTGGAGCGGAAGTTGCCGCGGCAGATGTGCATCGTGATCGTCATGTCATCGGGCTTGTCCGCGATGGCGTCATTAATGGTTTTGGCGTACCAGCCTTTGATTTCCTCGGGGTCCACGCCGATGCCGAGTACTTCTTCGGGCTGTTCTTCGGAGCAGAAATATGCCCATGACGTGTCATCAAGCTGCAGGTAGCGGCAGCCTTCCTCGTAAAAAGCGTGGATGGCTTTTTTGTATGTTTCGGCGAGATCGCGGAAAAACGACGCCCGGTCCTCATAGACACCGTCGGCGAATTCCGTGCGGAAGTGCAGCATGCTCGGGCTTGGAATCGTCATTTTCGCGGTGTGATCCCCGGCAATACTCTTCAGAAAACGGAAATCATCGATCATGGAATGAGTACTGAAGTCCAGCTTGTCCGTGATACGGATGGCGCGGGCTTTTGTTTCGACACCTTCAAACTGAATGCCGGCGTCGGCTTCATATTCCTCCACCCCATCGAGCTCCGTCAAAAAGTCGAAGTGCCACCAGCCCCGGCGGAACTCTCCGTCGGTCACGGCCTGGAGACCGGCTTCTTTCTGTTTTTCGACGAGCGCTGTGATTTCTTTATCTTCGATGTCACGCAGCGTCTGTTTGTCGATGTCGTTGTTTTCAAAACGCGCTCTTGCGTCTTTGATGCCTTCCGAACGAAGCAGGCTGCCGACGTGATCGGCGCGGAAAGGCGGCTGATGTGAATGAGTGCTCATGGCTATTCCTTCTTTCTGGTGAAAAGATTCCACTAAATTGTAACACGTCCCTGCTCTCTGTATGAACGAAAACTTCATTATTATTTATTATTCATGTGGGTGCGGTAAAACGCTTTTCTGAATTCGGTAGGTGTCATGTTTTCATATTTTTTGAACATTTTCATGAAATATTTTTCGTCCTCCATGCCAAGTGCTGCTGCGACTTCTTTCAAACTGCTGTTTGTACGGCTGAGCAGTTCTTTTGCTTTAGACATTTTAAGTAAATGAATGTACTCGCTTAAATTCATTCCTATTTTTGATTTGAAGAGCCTGGATAAATAATTCTTATTATAATTGAATTGTTCCGCCACCTTCCCTACCGTAATATCTTCAAATGCATGAATTCTTGTCCATTCCATTATTCTCACTAAGTGATGATCCAATTGATTTTCGTTCAGGTCGTAATAAAAATTCGTTATATTCTGCTCGGATAGTTCAATCAACAGGGAAGTCAGTAAATAATTTACGCTCGTGGATGTGTAATAATTGGAATTATCAATGTGAAGCAGCTGTTGAAAGAGAATATTGACGCGGTCCGATACTGCGCCGTTAAAATACCGCGGCAGGTAAATATCGGAAATCGCACTCTGTGTATGGGGATTCTTTCGTAAGGGGGATATCTCCTGATCCATTTCTTCATTACTGATGTGATAAACAGGAGAAGGAGATAAAAAGTGAACCCAGTAAAAGGAGAGGCCGGGAGAGCAGGGGGAAAAACCTCCATGGACCAGTTCCGGCAGAACGAGCATCGTCTGCCCGGGTTCGATGCTGTATTTCTGTTCCGACTGTTCCATATATAACGTATCGTTCACACCGATAATCAGCTCATAACTGTCTATGACTCTTTTTTCATGTGTCCACGGTTTACTTGCAATAAACTGTCCGGCAGAAATGAACTCCAAGGGCTCTTTTGTGCTTGTTTTGATATGCACCAGCATTCTCCTTTCGTATATAGTAAGAAAAATACACCTATTCTTTTATATTAACTACCGACATCATCACGGGGTAGTGATATGATTCCGTTAAAGGATAAGTTTTTAATGACACGTAAGCCGGTACAAGTGTATTGTGTTGTACTTTCAGGAATAAAACGTTGAAGGGGGAAGGTGGAACGTTATGAATAACCGGGTCATTATATTCCACTTATTCTTTTACCTATAATAGAAAGGAGATCAGCGAAATGACAGCGCTATCAATATCAAATATAACATTTTCAGATAATTTATGGAAGAAGCGTCAGCAGCTTATAAGAGAATCTGTTATTCCCTATCAGTGGGATACGCTGAATGACAATGTTCCTGGAGTGGAACCGAGCCATACACTGGAAAACTTCAGAATTGCAGCGGGTCTTTCTGATAAAACATATTACGGTATGGTTTTTCAGGACAGCGATTTATACAAATGGCTGGAAACAGTAGGATATTCTTTATCTTTACAAAGGGTGGAGGAACTGGAACGTAAGGCAGATGAAGCAATAGATCTCATCGCAGCGGCGCAGGAGGAGAATGGCTATATTCATACGTACCATCAGTGCGTGAAGCCTGATAAAAAGTGGACGAATCTCCGGGATGATCACGAGCTGTACTGCGCCGGCCATTTGATAGAAGCCGCCGCCGCCTACTTTAACGCGACCGGAAAAACAGTCCTGCTGAACGTTGCATGTCGATTCGCAGATCTTATATCAGATATATTCGGTCCTGATCCGCACCAGGTGCGAGGGTATCCAGGTCATCCTGAAATAGAGTTGGCCTTGTTAAAGCTGTACAACATAACGGACAACCATAAATATTTGAATATTAGCAAATTTTTTATTAATGAAAGAGGCAAGCAGCCGCACTACTTTGAATGGGAAGCCGAACAGCGGAAAGACACAAAAGGGACCCCGCCTTCTTATTCCCAGGCCCATCTGCCTGTCAGAGAGCAGACCAGCATAGAAGGACACGCTGTACGGGCGGTTTACCTCTATACGGCTGTTGCGGAAATGGCGGCGGAAACGGGAGATTCAGATTTGGCTGAAGCAAGTGAACGTGTCTGGAGAAATATGACGGATAAGCGGATGTACGTTACCGGAGGCATCGGTTCTTCTCATTATCATGAAGCATTTTCGTTTGATTATGACCTGCCTAACGACAGGGCTTATACAGAAACGTGCGCATCTGTGGGACTGGTCTTCTGGGCGGATCGGATGCTGAAACTGACAGAGGATGCGTCCTATGCGGATGTCATGGAAAAGACGATGTATAACGGTCTCTTGTCCGGCATGTCCCTGGATGGAACCAAATATTTTTATGTGAATCCGGTGGAAGTATGGCCGGAAGCGGCAGCCAAAAGGAATGACCTATCGGACACAGAGGTACAACGGCAGGGCTGGTTTGTCTGTGCGTGCTGTCCTCCTAATATTGCCCGTTTTATCAGTTCATTCGGGGACTATGTCTACGCTTGGAAAGAAGCCAAAAAAGAACTTCAGGTCAATCTGTTTGCCGCCGGTGAGGCAGAATATCGAGTGGATGATCAGAACATCCGTGTTAAACAGACGACCGAATATCCCTGGGAGGAAAACGTATCGTTTACGATAGATTCGGACAAAGGGGGTGTTGAACTGACACTTGCCTTACGTCTGCCCGGATGGTGCCGGAATCCAGAATTAAAAGTGAACGGAGAATCGGTTGTGCTTCAGGATATCACAGAAAAAGGGTATGCCAAGGTAAACAGATTCTGGAGGAAAGAAGATGAGGTTACGCTTATTCTGCCAATGGAAGTGGAACGAATCCGCGCAGACACAAGGGTGCGGGAAAATATCGGGAAAGTAGCGCTGCAGAGGGGACCGATCGTTTACTGCCTTGAAGAACATGACAACGGCAAAGAACTTCAGGAGGTTCTTATTTCGGATCAAAGCCCGTGTGACGTGACGTTTGAAAAAGATGAGCTGGATGGCGTCACCGTGATCACCGGCGAAGCGTACCGGGAAAAGCTGCATGGGGATGAATTGTACACCACACGTCAACCGGAGAAAGAGGCGATTACATTTAAAGCTGTTCCGTATTTTTCATGGGCAAATCGTACACCGGGCGAAATGAAAGTCTGGCTCCGCGAAGCAAAGGACTATTAAAAAGGAGGATTCAGCATGCAGCGAATGAAAGGTCTTGTCCTGATTCTTGCGATTGTTTTGGTGGCGGGAGCATGTTCGTCGAGTGCAGGAAACGAAGGAGGAAGTGAAGGAGGAGAAAGCGGCAGTAACGCAGTGACGCTGCACATGGCTAAATTGGAAAGCGATCCTAATGGCATGATGGAAGAAGCTCGGCAGCGGTTCAACGAAGAGCATGACGATATTCAGGTAGAATACGTGGAAATGTCGAACAATGCGTCCGAAATGCACGACCAGACCGTCACGCAGCTGACAGCAAAGTCCGACAATCTGGATATTGTGAACCTTGATGTTGTCTGGGTGGCGGAATTCGCCGAGGCAGGCTGGCTGAAACCGTTGGATGAATTATTCACAGAGGAGATGCAGTCCAACTATATCGAACGCCAGGTGGAAGCGATGAAATATGACGGTAATATCTGGGCTGTTCCCTGGTTTAATGATCTCCACCCTTTATGGTACAGGCAGGACTTATTGGAAAAATACGATCGCGATGTGCCGGAGACGTATGAAGAAGCGGTGGAAACTGCACAGTTGATTCAAGAGGAAGAAGGAGTACAGGGATTCTCCATGCACTGGGGACGTTCCGAGCAATTGATTGTCAGTTTCACCGAATTTCTTCATGCCAAAGGCGGCAGCTTTTTTGATGATCAGGGGAATGTAACGGTAAACAGTGCGGAAGCGGTCGAAGCCCTTCAGTTTATGGTGGATATGATCGAGGAATACGAAGTGGTTTCCCCTTCCGCGATAGGTAATTCCACGCCGGATGACGCCCGCATTCCGTTCACACAGGGACAGTCCGTCTTCCACCCGAACTGGGGGTATGTGTACAGCGTGAACCAGGCGGATGATTCCCCGGTTAAAGATAAAACATGGGTCGCGAGCAATCCCGGCTTTGAAGGAGGGCGGAAAGCCAACGCTGTAGGCGGATGGAATTTCGCGATTGCCGATCATACCGAACATGCAGAAGAAGCCTGGCAGGTTATCAAATGGTTTACCACCTTTGAAAATCAAAAACAAGTCTTAATGGGAGGCGGTCAGGTCGGCACTCACCTTGATTTGTATGAAGATGAAGAGGTTCTGGAAGCGAATCCTTATCTGGAAGAATACCTGACTGTGTTTGAAGATGCATCGACAAGACCGACCCATCCACAGTATGCCATGCCCAGGTTTCTGATATTGCGCAGTCCCATATTCATGAAGCGTTGAATGGAGATGTGCCGCCAAAAGAAGCATTGGATGCACTGGCTGCGGAACTGAAAGAGTTGAACTAAGGGAAAAATAAATCGCCGGGTGTCCGGCATCCGGCGGGAAAGGGGGTTGCAACATGCGGTATAAGTATCTACCCTACATCTTATTGATACCTATGTTCGTCATGATTATCGTTATTGTATTTATACCACTGCTGACGACGGTGATGTACAGTTTTCAGTCTTATCAGTTGTCGGATCCGAATGCGGACAGCGGTTTTGCCGGACTGGAAAACTATATGTCGCTGTTTCAGAGTGAAAGGTTCCGTTCTTCGGTTTTGACAAGTCTGATATATATACTGGGGAGTGTGGCAGGGATGCTTTTACTCGCCCTTATCACGTCACAGCTGGCGAATCAGTCGTTTAAAGGGCGGTCCCTGTTCCGGGCATCCATTCTGCTGCCGTGGGCTGTTGCTCCTGTTGTGGCAGCACAGGCCTGGAAGTTCATGTATGACGCTGATTTTGGAATTATAAACCAGGTGTTATCGGCACTCGGTCTTATTGAGAGGAATATTCCATGGCTGGTTTCGGATAATTTTGCGATGCTCAGTGTTGTAACGACAAATATCTGGAAAACCACTCCTTTATTAACGTTAATCGTCATATCAGGGCTGCAGACTATATCAAAAGACTTATATGAAAGCGCGGATATGGATGGTTCGAGTGCATGGCAGAAGTATGTTCATATTACGCTGCCTCTGATCAAGCCGTTTATCATGCTGGGACTCATCTTTACGACGCTGCAGACGATCAATGTGATTGATATTGTTTATGTCATGACCGGTGGAGGACCGGGAGAAGCGACGGAAATTTTCACCTTGTATAACTACAAAGTGTTTTTTCAATATTTGGACTTCGGATTAGGCGGAGCGATGGCTGTGGTTGGAGTTGTGGTCGTCGGTATATTGATAGGGTTTTATGTCCGTGGCATGAGCAAAAACATGGATGCCTGAAAGGAGGGGAAACATGAACAAGAAATTGGGACCGTTATTCTGGATCTTTTTCATCCTCATTGTGCTGATCAATCTTACTCCGTATTTATGGACGGTACTGACTTCATTCAAATCTCAAAACCAGATTTTTGACGCCGCTATTTTCCCGGATCCTTTCATCATAGATAATTACGTTCAAGTCATTCTGGAGAGCGGATTTTTGTCGAATATATGGAACAGCTTTGTCGTGTCTGGTGTGACATCCATCATCTGTCTTCTTATAGGCGTACCGGCTGCTTATTCTTTTGCAAGACTGAGCTTCTGTTTCAGAAATTCTTTGTTTATGCTGGTTCTGTTTATTACCATCTTTCCGGGGATATTTATTATAAGTCCTTTGTTTGATTTTTTGCGGAGCATTGGTGCGATTGATACGTACTTTGCGTTGATTCTTCCGTATGTCGCTTATTTTACGCCGCTTGTCGTATGGATTTTGACCGGCTTTTTCAAAACAATTCATCCTTCTATTGAAGAAGTGGCGATTATGGATGGTTGCGGGGTTTTCAGAATGATTGTGAAAATATTTCTGCCGCTTTCCATCCCAAGTATTTTGACGGTGGGAATCATTGCCTTCACGCTCGCATGGAATGAATTCCTGTTTGCTTTGATTTTCACCTCATCGGAATCGGCGAGAACCGTGCCGGTTGCGATCTCGCAGTTTCAGGGCGTCCACTCCCTCGACTGGGGTCAGATGACAGCCGCCGCCGTGATCGCAACCATCCCGATTGTTCTCATATCGGTGATTTTGCAGCGCTATATTATCAGCGGATTAACTGCCGGAGCCGTGAAAGAATAAAAAAACTGTCCCTCCCGCGGGAGGAACAGATTCGTTCGTGGTGAGAAAGTGTTTTATGATTCGAGGACTTCGACGACTTTTTCGGCGGTGCTTTTACTGGACTGCGGGTTCTGGCCGGTGACGAGTTTGCCGTCGGCGATGGAGAAATCACTCCAGCTTTCGCCCCGCTCGAAGTTGGCTCCTTTTTCGCGGAGCCTGGATTCGAGCATGAACGGCATGTGCGTATCAAGCTGCATTTCGATTTCTTCATCGTCGGTGAACGCTGCGACGCGCTTGTCTTTCACGACCGGTGTGCCATCGGCGTACGTAGCGTTCACAAGACCTGCCGGACCGTGGCAGACCGCACTTATGACATTGCCTTCTTCGGCGAAATGCTGCAGTACGTTCTGCAGAACCTCACTATCCGGGAAATCAAACATCGTGCCGTGGCCGCCGGGAAGGAAGATGGCGTCATAGCCGTGTTTGTCTTCTTCACTCAAACGTGCGGTGTTTTTCAGAACAGCTTCCGCGTCTTTCCATTCGGCGCGGTCTTCGATGCTGTTAGGATCGAGTGGAACCTCACCGCCTTCGATACTGGTTACTTTTATGTCGTAGCCGTTATCTTTAAATACATTGTACGGTACGGCAAACTCCTCGAGCCATAATCCTGTTTTGTGATCGTCGGTGATGGTGGTATGGTTGGTTACAACCATCAATACTTTTTTATCTGCCATGGTAATCGGCCTCCTTTATCAATGTGCGGATTTATCGTACCTTATCGTTTCCGGGGATGTAAAAAGTATTGCTCACGGCCCGGGATCCACTCCAATTAATCCTCTTACCGGCTGGTGATAAACATAGGAAAGGAGCGTTTCCGGTGAAAATAACAGTCCTTGGAGACACTCATATCAAAAAGGAAGGGACACCGCTTCCTGAGAGACTGCTGCAGGAGCTTGCGGACACCGATCATATCATTCATACGGGAGACTTTCAGATTCCGGACGTTTTTCCCTCGTTGAAGCAGTACGCACCGGTGACAGGGGTCTATGGAAATGTAGACGGGGAGGATGTCCGGGAGCTTGTGCCGGAAACACAATGGATGGAAAAAAACGGATGGACGATCGGCGTTGTTCACGGCCACGGAGAGAAAAAAACAACCGAAAAACGTGCGCTGGAAGCTTTCGCGGAGCTCCCCGATATTCTCGTTTTCGGCCATTCCCACCTGCCGCTGCTGCGGTACAGCGGAAAAACACTGCTGTTTAATCCCGGCTCGCTCTTTTACCGGCGCCGGGTTCCGAACTGTTCCTTCGGAGTCCTGCATCTGGAGGACACGATACGAGCCGGACATGTTTTTTTGTAATACATACGGAATGACGTAAGAATGTTACACCTATTCTTTTGGTATAACTACCGACTTTGTGTGCGGAGGATGTTAATCTTTTACTATAAAAGAAAAAATTATAATAGAAAATTAATATTCTAAATATTATGAAAATATTAAAGGGAGGTGAGGGGGATTTAACTTTTTTCAGTAAGTGGAAAGGCCGATCATTCTAATTTATTTTTGTTAGGGAGGAATGCTGAATGAAAGAAAAATTGAGGTTGGCAGCAGCGGGACTTTTTATAGTCGGTGGAACAGGAGCAGGCGTTCCGATGCATTCCGAAGACGTGCAGGCAGAGGAGAACGAAAACAGTGATGTAGAAACGCTGCAGGTGGATGTCGGCCATGAATACCGGCCGGTTACCCAGGTGGCATCGGGTGCTCTTTACGGGTTGGGCGAAGAAGGATATCCGCCGCAGGAGCTCGTGAATCCGACCAAGCCTAAAATGTTTACACAGATGGCTCCGGGAGGCACTCATTTTCCTAACGGGGAAACGAGGGTATTGGGGGATGCGCTGGAAATAGCCCCTATTGCTGAAGAGGCCGGGGCATCTGTCACGATCCGGATGCCTGATATCTACCCGGACTTTCCTTATCAATGGGAAGGGTGGAAGGACTGGGAGACGAAAGTAAGAGAAATTGTTCAGGATACGAAGGAATCCGGAGCAGAAAATATTTATGGATACGAAATATGGAATGAACCGGAATGGACGTGGGAAGAAGAAGCGGCGGGGCCCTTTTTGGAAGGCTGGGAACGGACATACAATCTGATAAAAGAAATGGACACAGAAACAGACATTATCGGCCCCAGTTTCACCCAGTATGATGAACCGCTGCTCCGGGAATTTTTAATTCATGCAAGAGATACGAATACCCTGCCCGATATAATGAGCTGGCATGAGCTCGGGAATCCGGAAGGGAATCATGAAAACGGACCGGCGCCATGGGCGATTGAATCGCACGTAGAGGACTACAGGGCGCTTGAGAAAGAGCTTGGTATCGAGCCGCTCCGCATTAGTATAAATGAGTACGGTGTCCAGTCCGAGCAGGCGGTGCCGGGTGCGATGATCCAGTACATTGCACCATTTGAAAGAGCTGGCGTGGATACGGCCAATATGGCTTTCTGGTACCGGCCCGGACGTCTCAGTAATTTATTAACCAGTGACATGGAACCAAACGGTGCATGGTGGACGTACAAATGGTACGGGGAAATGTCAGGAAACATGGTGATGACTGAACCTGCCGCCACAGACGAAGCCGGACTCGACGGGACGGTGAGTATCAGTTGGGACAAAGAAGAAATAAAGGGAATCTTCGGTGGTCATGACGGAGACGGCGTGCTTTCCATAGATGGGTTGGAAGAGGCTGCGTTTCTGGATGATACCGCCCATGTGAAGGTGGAAGAAACGTCATGGCACGGAGTGGACACGCCGCTAAGCGAACCGGCGACCGTGTTTGAGGGAGAATTTACGATCACCGATGACAGCCTGACTATTCCGGTGACGGATATGGAAGAGTCATCCGGCTACAATCTGACCATCACTGCCTCTGGAGACGGTATGTCACGCTATGAAGCAGAACATGCCGTTGAACATCCGGGTCAGGACGCAGATGCTGATGCCCATGCGTCCAATAACAAATACGTGGCGCTGCAGGATGAGAGTCTTGATTTTCAGGTGAATGCTCCAGAAGATGGAGAGTATGAAATAGAGCTGCGGTACGCCAACGTAACGACGGACAACGGAAACCAGCTGCTGGAGATAAATGGAGACACCCGGGATGTGGTTTTTTCGGAAACAGGGTCTTCCAGCTACGAGACGTACCGGACGACAGCTCATTTAGATGCTGGCAGTAACACCATACGTCTATCGGCGGACGGCGCGGTGGACGTCGATTACCTTCAGATTGGCACGAAGCCGGAGGGGCCGTTCCATCTCCGCGCGGAGGCAGAAGATGCTGAGATAGAAAATGCTGTTACACATCATTCCAGCTATGCCTCAGATGGAGCGTTCGTCGGCAATATTGATTATGATAACAGCAGCGTGACCTTTGATGTCGAAGTGCCGGCGGGCGGCGCGTACACGATGGAAATCGGCTATGCCGACGGAGCAGATGCTGAAAGCACCCATTCTCTTTCGGTGAACGACGGGCAAACGTCGGAGATAACGTACGAGAACTCGGGTGGATGGATGAGCGATGTTCCCAATTTCGGTACAAGAAACCTGAAAACGACCGAAATCGAGTTAAACGAAGGGGATAATACGATTACGTTCGAAAAAGGCAGCAGCTATGCCGAACTAGACTATATCTCCCTCACCAGATCCATCACCCTCGACACCCTCCGCCGAGATGTAACGACATTTGCGGACGAAGGCTTGATCAAAAACAATGGAATAGCAGACAGCTTACAGGCGAAACTGAAACAGGATAACCTGCAGCCTTTCCTCAATCATGTTCACGCGCAGCGGGGAAAGCATATTTCCAAAGAGGCCGCTGATTCATTACTAAGGGATGCAGAACAGATGACGCGGTAAGAAGAAAACACGTAAAGGAGCTGCCCTGTGCCATGCGGGGCAGCTCCTTTTTATGTTTACAGTTTATCCTCATTCAGTTGTTCGTCAATTAAATCAAGGTAATCATCTTCGTTTTCAGGTTTAAGGGCGCCGGTTTCCTCCAGAATGCGCTGAAGCTGGACATGGCCTAAGGCCTGATAATGATTGGATTCGTCGACCGCGCTGTTCAATTCGTCCAACACTTCCTGCACAGTCTTCCCTTCCATTTCGGTGTCCATCGGCTCAATCGTGTCTATCATATTTTCCATTCCTTTAATAAACTGCTGCCGGACAAAATCGATCTCTTTTGTTTCCAGTTCCACGCGTTTTGTGTCCATAACCATATCTGTAACTTCATCCATGAAACTATTATAATGATATTCAATGGTTGTTTGAGTATCAATGGCGGTTTGAAAAAAACTTACATATGAATCATACTGCAGTCCGCTATCACTTGTTATGGCTTCGAGCAGTTTATCATAATCGCTTTGCAGAGCTTCTTTGGAGGACTCCACTTCGAGCCCCACATCCGCCCACACTTCCTCATATTCATACGGTTCGTAATCTTCCCCGTCGGCGCTTCCACCAGCCTCGTCTTCTCCGGTTCCTTCCGAATCAGTGCTTTCAGAACCGTTGTCCTTTTCTGCTGATGCCGCTGTTTCCTCCGCCTTGTTTTCTTCCTGCTGTTCTTCAGCTTCTCCGCTCTCTTCGGCACCTGCCGAAGACTCTGCATCTTCCCCATCACTGCCGCACGCAGCCATGACGGTTACCGTTAGTGTACATAAAACCAAGAAAAATACCTGTTTCATAGTAATCCCTCCTGCTGCTTCTGTTACGATTTTCCACACGGTATTAAGAATACAAAAAGAAAAAGGAAGAGGAAAGAGGGAATGGAAAAAAAGATAAAAACAGGAAATTCGATGTAGGGGTAGTGCTTTTTTCTCACCTTCCTATCGTCCCATTCGGTGCCGAAAGTGTCCCATAAGTCAGAATACGGGACATTTTTGTGGAGAACAGCGCTGAAAATGGTTGCTATTGTCCTGTTCGACCCATTTCAGCAGCCGGCGGCGTGTAAAATGTCCATAAACCAAATATATTGGACTATTTAAATAGGAGCTTGTCCGGATTATAAAAAAACACGGCGCCCGCGTATTGAAGATGCCGTGTTTTTGTTTTAATAATATAATAATTCAGGCGGCTTTTTGTTCTGCATTGTAATCGGGAAGCGGACGCTGGAAGACGTTCGTCAAATATAGAAGGTAAAGGCCGCCGCCGGTTACCCAGATGGATCCGCCGATTAAGGTCGGGACATCCAGCAGCACGATCAGCCAGATAATAAATCCGGCTCCGATAAAAGGAGAAAGCAGGTTTGTCATGGTATAGCAGATGGTTTTTACACCGCCGTTTTTAAAATAAAGACTGATCACACAAAGATTTACGAAGAAAAAAGCACTCAGTGCGCCGAAGTTCACGAAACGGATTGCATCGTCGACGGTAATGAAAATGGCAGCAAGCGAGAGAACGGAAGCGATGCCGATATTGAGCACTGGTGTATGGAAACGCGGATGGACGTAGCTGAAAATTTTCTTCGGCAGAATCGCATCGCGCCCCATCACAAACATCAATCGGGAGACACTTGTTACAGAAGCCAGCCCCTGCGTAAAGATAGCGGCGATGAGGACAGTCATGAAAAGGGCGCGGAGCAGGCTGCCGCCGACCAGTCCCATCAGCTCAAGGGCAGCGGAATCCGGATTCTGAATTGTAAATCCGGGATAGGAAAGCTCAATAAAATAGGACATTGTGACATGGAGCACACCGACTACCGCGATCATGATGAAAATCGCCCTTGGAATCGTCCTGGTAGCATTTTTCGTTTCTTCCGATAAGGTGGTCATCGTGTCAAACCCAAGAAAAGAAAACACAACGACGGAAGCACCGGCCAGCGCTACAGACAGGTCCAGGTCGACAGCGAGAAATGGAGCCGGCGACACAAGTGCTGCTGCTCCGCCGCCGGTGGCAAGGGCATAAGCCAGAAACGCCGTAAATCCGATTATGAAAATAATTTGAAGCATAACGAAAAAGCTGCTGATGTTAGCAGAGGAATTCACGCCTATGGAGGAAATCACTGCCAGCAGGAGAATCAATCCGATAATCCATGCAAAGGCGGGGACCGCCGGGAACTCCGCGTGCATGAATGTCCCGAATGTGATCGCGGCGATGATCGGGGCAAACAGGTAGTTTAAAAGCAGAACCCAGCCTACGAGAAATCCGACGTTCGGGTGAATCGCTTTTTTGGCAAACGTATAGGCGGACCCGGAAATCGGAAGTTTCTTTGCCATTACCGCGTAACTTCCCCCGGTAAAAAGTACGGCCAGAACGGCGATGGCATAGGCGGATGTCAGGAATCCGTTCGATCCATCATATGCCACGCCGAATACAGAAAAATAAATCATTGGTGTGTTCCAGGCGAGGCCGAGAAAAACCACCTGGGGAAGCGTTAAAGTCTTCTTTAACTGTCCACTACCATTCATACAAAACAGCTCCTTTTTATTATTCTGGGATAATGATTTGTTTCATTCAGACAATGGCTTCTGTCGTTGGTGTTTGATAGTGTTCATTGTGTTGAGAAAACATCTGGAATTGCAACAAAGATGTTAACGAATCTAACATACTATTTACTGTTAACCTTAAGATCCCGTATTGGCGGGGATTAATGGAGGAAGTCCAGGATATCAAAATAAATGGCGAGAAAGTATGTAAGAAAACATAACATAAGTGTTGCCGGGGAGCTTCCCTCCCGATTAGACTGTGAATTAACAGCAGCACAACTTCATAACGGTTTTCCGTTCACCGGAAACGCAAAGCTTTCTAGGGTTCCGCCGGCATAAGCCGGGTCTGGTCCAAGAGAAAGCATGCAGCTGAGGCTGTATACACGGAGGGACAAAAGCCCGGGAGATAATCTCCCGGGCTTTTATTATCAAGGAATTGAAGGAGGAGTTTTCATGTTTGAAACGATACTCGAACCTGGAGCGAAATGGTCGAATGTGATTGCGAAAGGAAAAGCGGTCCGCTTTACGGCACTCGGGGACGGGGCGAATCTGTCTGCCCTCCTGTATAACAGCCGTAATACGACGGACCGGTACAACATGCCGGACACTCTCAAAGCCCAGCACACATCAAAACTGACAAAAGGAAACGTATTAATGAGCGATAACGGAAGGGTCCTTGCCAGTATCGTGGAGGACTCCCTCGGATGGCATGATCCCGTCGGCGGTGCGATATCGCGCGGCCAGGTCGATGAGCAGTTCGGAAAAACGAGCTTTCAGGAAGTATTGAATGACTATCTCCGCAGCGGGGAGGAAAATATCATCAAGGAACTGGTCCGAAACGGTTTGACGATGCGCGATATCGTACCGAACGTGAATTTTTTCTCGAAAATTGCCGCCGCTCCCGACGGAACGATGCAGTTTGAACAGGGGCATGCCAAAGAAGGAGACAGCGTCACCCTGCGCATGGAAATGGATACCCTGCTGATTCTTTCCAACACTCCAAACCCGCAGGACCCCGCGCTGTTGTATCCGTCTGTGCCGGTAAAGATGGAAGTGTCTGAAACCCGGGCGCCGGATGAAACGGATTACTGCGTGACCTTCCGGCCGGAAAACAAACGAGCCTTTGAAAATACATGGAACTATCATGCCTTAACAGTCTAAATCATAGAAGGAGGACGAAATCATGACAACCATATCAACAGTCAAAAGCCCGCGCCGTAAAGAAGATGCCGTGTATGAAGAATGGATTCCCGCCGGCGAAGGCTGGATGCGTGAAATCAGGGAAGGCCAGGTGTTCCGGATAGAGGATGTGGAAGGCAATGAAGCAGCCGATACCTTGTTCTTTGACGCGGAGCATCCCGAGGATCACTACAGTGCCGTTCAGACCATCAATGCCCAGCAGAATGTATACGTCACGACAGGTACGGTGCTGAAAGCCGAATCCGGAAAAGATCTGCTTGAAGTGACTGCCGATACAGTCGGACGCCATGACACCCTCGGCGGTGCGTGTTCGGCCCAGAGTAACACCGTTCGTTATGCACATGACCGGCTGCCGATGCACAACTGCCGGGATACATTCATGATGCAGCTGGCGACCCATGGTTTTGGCACCAAGCGGGATATTTCCCCGAATCTCAATTTTTTTATGAATGTGCCCCTCAGCCCGGAAGGCGGTCTGGAGTTTGACGACGGAATTTCCGGGCCGGGACATTACGTGGAAATGAAAGCCCGCACCCGTACGATGGCGCTCATCAGCAACTGCCCGCAGCTGAATAATCCGTGCAGCGGGTTTAATCCAACACCGCTCCGCGTGCTGATCTGGGACGAATAAATAAAGAAGAAGGAGAGATTGTTATGTTCAGGAAAGTACTTATTGCCAACCGCGGAGCCATTGCCGTCCGGATCGAGCGAACGCTGCGGCGGATGGGCATTGCGTCGGCAGTGGTATACACGAAAGCCGACCAGGACAGCCTTCACGTCGATCACGCGGATGAGGCGGTGTTGATCGGCGAAGGACCGGCGCAGGAAAGTTATCTGAATACCGAAAAAATTCTGCAGACCGCGCTCGACACCGGAGCTGACGCGATCCATCCGGGGTATGGATTTCTCAGTGAGAACGCAGACTTTGCCAGAGCCTGCGCGGAGCAGGGCATCACCTTCATTGGTCCGGACCCGGAGCAGATGGAAGTGTTTGGATTGAAGCATTCCGCTAGAGAGATGGCAGAGAACGCAGATGTTCCCCTCCTTCCCGGAACGGATCTGGTCACCAGTCGGCAGGAGGCGGTAGAGGAAGCGTTCCGCATCGGGTATCCGGTTATTTTGAAAAGCACAGCCGGAGGCGGCGGCATCGGCATGCGCGTCTGTGAAGACGAAGAAGCACTTAACGAAGCGTATGACAGTGTGAAACATCTGGCCGAATCAAACTTTAACGACGGCGGGCTCTTTATTGAAAAATACATCGGTAAAGCCCGGCACGTGGAAGTGCAGATATTCGGCAATGCGGTAGGAGAAGTTACGGCACTCGGCGAACGGGACTGTTCGATTCAACGCCGCAACCAGAAAGTCATCGAAGAATCACCAGCCCCGAACCTTCGTGAATCGGTCCGCACAGGAATGGCTGCGGCTGCCGAACGCCTCGCGGCTGAAGCTGGATACCGGAGCGCGGGCACCGTGGAATTTCTATATGACCCGGATACCGAAGCCTATTATTTTCTTGAAGTAAATACGCGTCTGCAGGTGGAGCACGGGGTGACCGAAGAGGTGCTCGGCATTGATCTGGTGGAATGGATGGTGAAGGAGGCAGCCGGAGAACTTCATCACCTGTCCGCTCTTGTTCCCGAAGCGCGGGGACACAGCATGCAGGCGCGGGTGTATGCCGAAGACTGCCGGCATGATTTCCGTCCGAGTGCCGGCGCGGTTGATCATGTCCGTCTGGCGGATGATGCCCGCAATGAGACGTGGGTGAAGGATGGTGTTTCTGTCACCACGTTGTATGATCCGATGCTGGCAAAGGTCATTGTCCACGGCAGCAGCCGCGATGAGGCGCGCCGGAATCTGGCGGACGCTCTGTCCACCACCCGCTTTTACGACATAACGACGAACCTTCAGTATCTGGAACTGCTGCTTTATGATGATGAAGTCGCACGTGGTGATGTGTACACGCAGCTGCTGAAAGAGTTCTCCCCGCCGGAGCAGGCGCTGGAAGTGATCGAGGCAGGAGTGCAGACGACGGTGCAGGACTGGCCCGGCCGTACCGGCCACTGGGATGTCGGGGTGCCGCCGTGCGGAGCGATGGATCCGTACTCGTTCCGGTTCGGCAATGCCATTCTCGGCAATGACAGCGATGCGGCGGGGCTGGAGTTGACGCTGCGCGGCGGGTCGTACCTTTTCCGGGATAACATGTATTTCTGTCTCACTGGTGCCGATATGAAAGCAGAGCTCGATGGAGAAGTGGTGCCGCTGTATACGCCGGTAAAAGCGGAAAAAGATCAGGTGCTTACGTTCGGGCAGGCTTCGGAAGGGATTCGGACGTATTTCCTTCTGGACGGCGGCCTCGATATGCCGACGATTCTGGACAGTTCCGCTACATTCACACTGGGTGGTTTCGGAGGACACGGCGGCCGGGAGCTTCGTCCGGGCGATGTGCTGAGAGTGCGGAAAGGAGCAGTCCCGGAAAATGCCGCACCGGTTCCGCAGTCGGTGCGTCCCGGCATATCAAATACGTGGACAATCGGCGTGATTCCGGGACCTCACTGCACAGAGGAGTTTCTGCAGCAGGATTATCTTGATCAGCTCACCGGCACCGACTGGGATGTTCATTTCAACAGCTCCCGCACTGGTGTACGTCTGAATGGTCCGGCGCCGAACTGGACGAGGGAAGACGGCGGGGAAGCCGGACTTCATCCATCCAATATTCATGATAATGCCTATGCGGTAGGGACACTTGACCTAACCGGGGATATGCCGATTCTGCTCGGCCCCGACGGCCCGAGTCTCGGCGGCTTTGTCTGCCCGGTGACGACGGCCTCGGCGGAATTCTGGAAAATCGGGCAGCTTCATCCGGGGGATACCGTTCGTTTTCAGCTCTTGACCATTGAAGAAGCCGAAGCCATGCGGAGCCGCCAGGAAGAGAATCTGAAAGCTGCCGCGGCCGGAGACCATGAGCGCCTTGAACCGCTGCGGCTGCCACAGATACAACAACCCTTTGATACGGACTATCCACTATTTATATATGAAGAAACCGGACGACGTTTTCCCATTGCGGTCCGCAGCAGCGGTGATGAATATCTTCTCGTGGAGTACGGGGAGATGTCCCTCGACTTAATGTACCGGTTCCAGGTACAGGTACTGATGGAAGCGGTGGAAAAGGACGGGACGATCCCGGTCATTGAAATGACACCTGGGGTGCGTTCCCTGCAGATTCATATCGATCCGCTCGAGATGACGGTCCATGAAGCCGGCACCATCGTGCTCCGGATTGATGAACAGCTGCCGCCGCTGGAGTCGATTGAGGTGCCGTCGCGGATTGTGAAGCTGCCGCTCTCGTGGAACGATCCGACAGTCCAGCTTGCCACCGAGCGCTATCAGCAAAATGTCCGTCCGGATGCCCCGTGGTGCCCGGATAACCTTGAATTCATCCGGCGTATCAATGGACTGGATAGTATAGAAGATGTAAAAAAGATTGTCTTTGACGCGAACTATCTTGTGCTTGGTCTCGGTGATGTGTACCTCGGTGCGCCGCTTGCCGTGCCAACCGATCCGCGCCACCGGCTGGTAACAACAAAATATAACCCGGCCCGGACGTGGACACCGGAAAACGCGGTTGGTATCGGGGGATCGTACATGTGCGTGTACGGCATGGAAGGCCCGGGGGGCTACCAGTTTGTCGGACGTACGATTCAGATGTGGAATAAACTGCAGTCCACCGAAAGCTTCGAACCCGGCAAACCATGGCTGCTCCGCTTTTTTGACCAGATTCAGTTTTACCCGGTATCCCATAAAGAATTGAATGAGTTACGGGAAGACTTTCTGCGAGGACGGTTTGAAGCGGACATGGAAGAAACGACATTTAAACTAGGAGATTATCTTGAATTTCAGGAATCCATTACAGACAGCGCCCGCGAGTTCAGAGAAAATCAGCTGGCCGCGTTCAACGCGGAGCGCGAACGGTGGAAAGAACAAGGCATCGCCGAACACATCGGCGAAGAAAACAGCGGTGCTTCGGTGATGGAAGAGGAACTGCCGGAAGGAGAAACCGCAGCTCGTACCTCGATGCCGGGAAGCGTTTGGAAAGTGCTTGTCGAGCCGGGACAGTTCGTCGAAGAAGGCGAAACCATTCTCATCGAAGAAAGCATGAAAATGGAATTCCCGCAGCATGCGCCGTGTACCGGTTATATTACGTCGGTGCAGGTGGAACCAGGTGATGAAGTTCAGGCCGGGCAGTTGGTTGCCGGGGTGCAGGAATCAAAGCAGAGCGGGGTGTCGGTCTGATGGAGGCATGGACGGTGGAATCGCTTCAAGCCGCGTACCGGGACGGCCGCACAACCCTGGAAGAAGTCATGGAAAACCTGGTCGGACAGGCAAAGGCTGAAGAAGAAAAAAATATCTGGATCACGCCGCCGAAAATGGAAAGGATCCGTCCGTATCTCGATAAGCTTAATGAGATGGGGCAGGAAGAGCTCCCGCTGTGGGGCATTCCTTTTGCCATCAAAGACAATATAGACGCTGCCGGTATGACAACAACTGCCGGCTGCCCTGATTACGCCTATATGCCGGAGAAACACGCACCGGTCGTGGAGCGTTTAATCCGGGCCGGGGCGGTACCGGTCGGCAAGACCAATCTGGATCAATTCGCGACCGGACTTGTCGGTACGCGCAGTCCTTACGGGGACACACATAACAGCCTGCGTCCGGAATTGATCAGCGGCGGGTCCAGTGCCGGGTCTGCGGCAGCTGTCGGACGAGGACAGGTTGTGTTTGCTCTTGGTACCGACACGGCAGGGTCCGGGCGGGTTCCCGCGGCTTTAAATGGACTCACCGGCTGGAAACCAAGTTGTGGAGCCTGGCCCGTCAAAGGTGTTGTTCCGGCGTGCGAGAGCCTGGACTGCGTTACGGTCTTTGCCCGCACGCTTTCGGAGGCATTGGTCGTAGATCAGGCGGTGCGCGGCGAAGAAGCGGAAGATCCCTGGTCGAAAACAAGCGGGCTGCCGGTGCCTGAAACACCGGAGACGATACTGCTCCCCGAGGAAGAACCGGCCTTCTACGGCCCCTTTGCCGACGACTACCGCCAGGCCTGGAATACGGCGGTGGAACAATGGAAGAAAAGCGGCGTTCCTGTATCCTATATCGACACCTCCCTGTTTTCCGAAGCTGCCGCCATTCTTTACGGAGGGCCGTGGATTGTTGAACGATGGGCAGCGCTTGGAGATTTTGTGGAATCAAACCCAGGGAGTACGTTTCCTGTAACGGAAGATGTGCTTCGTTCCGGTGCCGGATCCAGCTATGACGCGGCATCTGTGTTTCACGCCATGCACCGTCTGCAACGGTTGAAAAAGCAGGCCGCGCAGCTTCTGGAACAGGCCGTGCTCGTCCTGCCGACATGCGGCGGCACCTGGTACCGCGAAGACGTACGTGAAGATCCGGTTCAGACGAACAGCGATATGGGTCGTTTCACCAATCACTGCAACCTGCTCGATCTAAGTGCCGCGGCCGTTCCGGCGGGAGATGCGGCAAAAGATCTGCCGTTTGGCATTACCATTTTCGCCCGGTCGGATCAGGAAGGACTGGCTGCCGGTGCAGCAGCGCTTTTCAGCGGATATTCGCTGCCGGAACGGACACAGAACCGGCGCCCGGGCACGCCTGTTGCGGTTTGCGGTCTTCACATGCGGGGTTTTGAGCTCGAATACCAGATGAGAGAACATGGGGCTTCTTTTCTCCGGGAAGACCGGACCGCCCCGGTTTATCAAATGCTGAAACTTCCGGGACCGCCGGCCAAGCCGGGACTGGTGCGACGGCAGGAAGGCGGCGCTTCCATCCACGTTGAAATCTGGGAAATACCCCTGGATCAGCTGGGCCCGTTTACCGCCACTGTTCCCGCACCGCTTACGATCGGAACTCTTGAACTGGAATCCGGAGGGTCTGTACCCGGTTTTCTCTGTGAGAGTTATGCTGCAGCCGCAGCGGAAGATATAACCGAAGCGGGAAGCTGGACACTGGCAGCAGAATAAGGATGTATGGGAAAAGCAACGGATCAGGCGGTCCGCTGCTTTTTTTGAGCGGGGAAGCACCCTTATTTGACATTTCAATGGAAAAGTTGTCTATAACCAGAATATAAGGGACAGGTTCAGCGAAAAAAGAGACAAAGGTGGCTGCTATGTTCCCGTTCGACCCATTTCAGCAGCCGGCGGCGTGTAAAATATCCATAAACCAAATATACGGGACATTTCGAACAGAAACATGTCCATCACCCAGCCCGCACATCCCGCAACATGAAAAAAACAGGTTCAGGAAAGGAGATGAAGGGAAGGGTGAAGAAGTGGTAGAATGAGAATAAAGCACGTAAAGGAGAATGGTCATGACGATAAATATTGGTTTCATGGGAACCGGGAACTTCAGTAAAAGACACGCCGATATTCTGTCCGAGCGCCGGGACGTGAACATTGCTGCGTTTTTCGGCACGAGCCGGGAGAAAGCGGAGCGGATGGCAAAACAGTATGACGCCCACGGTTACGGGGATCTGGCGGAGATGCTGGATGCCGAAGAGCTCGATGCCGCCTATATCTGCGTACCTCCGATGGCGCACGGATCGATTGAACAGGAGCTGATCGACCGCAGCATCCCGTTTTTCGTGGAAAAACCGCTTAGCAACGAGGCGGACATGCCTGCCGATTTTGCCCGGCAGATTGAGGAAAAGTCGCTTATTACCTCCGTCGGCTATCATTTCCGGTACAAGCAGAACACCCAGACGCTGAAAAACTTTCTCGAGCTTCAGGAGATCGGGATGATTACCGGACGCTGGATGAGCGGCCTCCCGCAGACGTCGTGGTGGGCCGACCAGGAAAAATCCGGAGGGCAGTTCAATGAACAGACGGTCCATCTCGTCGACCTGCTCCGTTTTACCGCCGGTGAAGTGAAGGAAGTCTATGCGAAATTTGCTAATACGGTACTTGACAAAAATGAAGACAACCTGACGATCGCCGATGTCGGTACGGTAACCTTAACGCTTGAAAACGGCCTTATCGCCAACATCTCGAACACGTGCGTCCTGCCGCCGCATGTGCATGATATCGGCATTACGTTTTACACCGATGACGGCATCTTGAGCTGGCATCCGGACCGCGTCGAGCATGACAGCGGTACGGTGATGGAAGAGTACAACGACCGCGACAACCCATACGAAAAGGAAAACGAAACCTTTATTGAAGCGGTGAAAACGGGCGACACCTCGGAAATCCAGTCTGATTACAGCGACGCTCTGAAAACCCAGAAAATCTCCGCCGCCGCGCTCAAATCAGCCAAAACAGGCCAGATTGTCGAGATCAACAACCATCAGGATGAAAATATGGAAGAATGACTTCGGCACAGACAGCAGACATGCTCTGCTGTTTTTTTGTGCGCCGCCATACAGGGATTTGTAAGGGGGGCATCACAGCGTGTGACAATGGGACAGGCAAGAGAATGGGATGAAAACGCATACAAAATGGGTTGGTGCGGTGATAGAATGAAAATGTGGAAAGGGGGGGAGACGATGCAGCTTGATCAGCGGAGCAGTGATTTACTGAATGAACTGGCTGCCAATCCGGGGCTGAAAAGCAAAGACCTCGAGATCAAATACAACCTCAACCGCCGGCAGCTGAAATACAGTTTTGACAAGATCAACGGCTGGCTGAAAACGAAAAACCTGCCGAAGATTGAACGCACCAAGCAGGGCCTGTTCCTTGTCGATCCGGTAGTCTCCTCGACGCTTCTTGGCAGTGACACCGAAGACCAGGGCGAAGACAGCATTCTTTCAGAAAAAGAAAGAGAAGACATTCTGCTGCTTCTTTTGCTCAGCGGAACAGAGGAACTGTCGCTTATCCATTTCACGAGCGCGCTTGATGTCAGCAAGAACACCGTGTTAAATGATCTGAAAAAAGTGCAGGAGCGGCTCGCTCCATTTGGTATCACGATCACCTACACAAGGCGGTCCGGCTATGAGCTTGAAGGAAAAGAATTCGCCATCCGCAAGATTCTGCTTCATACCGTATCGCGAATGATGGAGCATGCCGGCTCGCGGGGACGGTTTCTGGAAACAACGGAGATCCCGGAAGAGGAGATTACCTTTTTTCAGAACATGATTCACGAAATCGAGGAAACCCTGCAGCTGAAGTTCACCGATGAAAAAATCGAATCCATGCCTTATGTGCTGTCCCTTCTTTTACGAAGAATCAGCCAGGCGCATTATATTGATCCATTTTATATTCATTATGAAGAAGTGATGGACACGAAGGAATGGAAAGCCACCGAACTGATTCTCGAAGGCAGGACGGAGGTTCCGGTGGAGGAACGCCTGTTTATCACCCTCCATTTATTGACCGCGAATGTGTACTGGGCCGAAGACCTGACCGAAGATGCCATTCCGGATCTGCTGGAGGCGCTCGAGGATATGCTGCAGCTGTTTGAAAAGTATTCTTGTATCCACCTGCACCACAAAGAACAGCTGCTCCACCGGCTCATGCTTCATGTCAAACCCGCCTATTACCGGGTGAAATACAAATTGACCGAGATCAATGAATGGCAGTATGGGATCAGTGAAGAATTCCAGGAGCTGCATCACCTCGTGAAGCAGTCGACGGGGCCTCTTGAAAACCTGATCGGGGAGAAAATGCCGGACAGCGAAACGACGTATTTAACGATGCTGATCGGAGGCTGGCTTACCAAGCAGGGAGACAGCATCCACGACAAAACGAAGGCGCTCGTCGTCTGCCCGCACGGTGTATCGGTGTCAAGGCTTCTGTTCGGGGAGCTGCGGGATCTGTTTCCGGAACTGGTCTTTCTGGATGCATTGAGCGTCCGCGACTTCGGTGATTATGAACTCGATTATGATGTCGTGTTCTCCCCGGTATTTGTCAAAACGAACGCCACCCTGTTTCTAGTGAGCAAAATTCTGGGGCCGGATGAGAAAAAACGGCTGCGCCAGCAGGTCATGTCCGAGCTGCACGGGTATACGCCGGAACATTTAAGCGTGGATGCCATGATGGAGATCGTGCAGAAATACGCCCGCATCGACAACGAAGACGCCCTGCAGCAGGAGCTGGAAAAATACGTGCACCGGGATGCCGGGCAGGCGGCGTCGGATCCAGCCGTGCAGCGCAAGCCCCAGTTATATGAAATGGTAAGCCCGGACCGGATCCGGATACTTCCGGATGCCGGAGACTGGCAGGAAGCGCTGCAGGCTGCCGCCAGGCCGCTGCTCGATGACGGAAGCATCACCCCGGATTACGTGGACGCGATGCTCGCGCAGGGACAGGAAGATCCGTACTTTGTGCTGGGAAATCAGGTGGCCATTCCGCATGCAAGCCCGGAAAACGGCGTGCAGCAGCTGGGGATGAGCCTTCTGAAACTGGATCAGAGCGTGCCGTTTGATGAAGACCACCACGTTCAGTTTATCTTTGTCATCGCTGCTCTGGATAAACATGATCATCTTCAGGCGCTCCGCCAGATTATGAAACTGTCCCAGACCCCGAAAGATATCGAAAAACTAAGGCATGCAGCAACAACCGAAGATATCCAATCCATTCTTAAGCAGTATGCCTTCAAAGAATAATAGCAGAAGGAGTGCCGGCCGTGAGTGATCTATACATCGATGAAACCTTAATACTGGATGATATCCAAGCTTCAGACGCGGAAGATGTACTCCGGAATATGGCAGACAATCTATACCAGCATGATCTGGTGAAAGAAAGTTATATTCAGGCCGTAATCGACCGCGAAAAAGAATACGCTACAGGGCTTCCGACAAAGGGGCCGGCCGTGGCAATCCCCCACACCAATAAAGAACATGTCCGTCAGAAAACACTCAGTATCGGCGTGTTAAAGGAGCCGGTGGACTTTGGCATCATGGGGGAGGAAGAAGAAACTGTCCCGGTGGAACTCGTCTTCATGCTGGCTATGGATGATGAGCATTCGCAGTTATCGATGCTGCAGCAGCTGATGAAAATTTTTCAGGACGAAACGCAGCTTGCTTTCTATAAAAATACGAAAGACAAGACCGAGCGCAAACAAGCCTTAATAGAGGCGCTCTCATTATCCCGTCAAGGAGGTGAAACAACATGAAAAAAAGAGTACTGGTTGCCTGCGGCACAGGAATCGCGACATCAACAGTCGTCAACGACGCTATTGAAACGATGTGCAAAAACAATGACATCGAGGCGGAAGTCATTCAGTGCAAAATCTCGGAAATTTCAGGGTATGAAGATTCGGCCGATCTTCTTGTCACCACAACGGTGACGAAAAAAGATTATCCGTTTCCTGTCATCAATGCTCGTTCCTTTTTAACCGGTATCGGCACGGAGGAGACGGAGCAGGAAATTCTCGATGCCCTAAAGCAATAAAGGGGAATAAATAATAGAAAATAGAAACCTCCCGGAAACCCGTTTCATCCGGGAGGGGTGTATATTAGCTTGTTCGACATACATTTTTTACTATTTTTGGAATAATCAATCAATTTTAAGGGGGAAACAAGCGTGCAGGGAGTTATAGATGGTTTTCAGGCGTTTTTGGATATCGGACCAACCGTAATTCTTCCCGTTGTTATATTTCTAATAGGTCTCGGATTTGGGCAGAAGCCTGGGAAAGCCTTTCGATCCGGGTTGACGATCGGGGTGGCCTTTGTCGGGATTAACCTGGTTGTCGGGCTTCTCGTCGATAATCTCGGCCCGGCGGCGGAAGCGATGGTGGAAAGGCTCGGCGTTGAATTGAACGTCATTGATATCGGCTGGCCGGCCGCTTCCACGATTGCATGGGGCATTCCAATTGCGGCATTTATTATTCCGCTCGGATTACTTGTGAACGTTATCATGCTCGTAACGAAAACAACAAAGACGATGAACGTGGACATCTGGAATTTCTGGCACTTCGCGTTTATGGCCGGCATGGTGTATGTTGCAACCGACAGCATTATCCAGGGCCTGATCGCAGCGATTCTATTTGAAATCGCCTGCCTGAAAATTGCCGACTGGACCGCGCCGATTCTGGAACGGGAGTTTGAGCTTCCGGGCGTTTCCGTCGCGACAGGAAGTACCGCGTCCTATGCACCAATCGGCATTCCGCTCGTATGGCTCGTCCAGAGAATACCTGGAATCAAGAATCTTCATGCCGATCCGGATACGATCCAGCGCCGCTTCGGTGTATTCGGTGAATCGATTTTCATCGGACTGTTTCTTGGCATCGTCCTAGGAATTCTGGCCGGCTACCCATTCGGAGAAGTCTTCAATATCGGGATTACGATGGCTGCGGTGATGCTTTTGATGCCGCGGATGGTAAAAATTCTGATGGAAGGCCTGATGCCGATTTCGCAGTCGGCGCGGGAACTTTTACAGAAAAAGTTTGGCGCTAAAGATATCTACATCGGACTGGACGCCGCCGTTGCGATCGGTCATCCGGCCGTTATTGCGACCGCCCTCATCCTTGTTCCGATCACGGTGGCGCTTGCGATCCTGCTGCCGGGTAACGCCGTGCTTCCGTTCGGCGACCTTGCCACCATTCCGTTTATCGTTGCTTTCATTGTCGGAGCGGCCCGCGGAAACATCATTCATTCCGTCATTGTCGGCACCGTCATGGTTGCTCTCACGCTTTATATGGCAACCGACGTAGCCCAGGTACACACCCAGATGGGGCAGGCGGCGCAGTTCGACATGCCGGAAGGAACGAGCCTGATCTCCAGTCTCGACCAGGGCGGCAACTTGATCAACTACGTGATTTACAAATTCTTTGCCCTTTTTAATTAACGAAAAAGGAGGCATCTTTAGATGAAGGCATTAGTGAAAGAGGAAGAGGGGTACGGCCATCTCCATGTAAAGGAGGTGGCGGAGCCTTCCCCGGGTCCGGACCAGGTAAAGATTGAAGTGAAGTACGCCGGTATCTGCGGGTCGGATCTGCATGCGTACGAAGGTCATTATAAAGTAAAAACCCCGGTCATTCTCGGGCATGAATTTTCCGGGGTCGTTGTGGAAACCGGCAGGAACGTGACCGAATGCAGCCCGGGAGACCGCGTAACGTCGGAGACGACCTACGATGTCTGCGGAGAATGCCGTTACTGCTTGTCCGAGGACTATAACCTCTGTCCCCGCCGCATCGGTCTCGGCTCGAAGCAGGACGGCGGATGGACCAACTATCTCATCGCAAGAAAAGAAAGCATCCACGTGCTGCCCGAAGAGGTCGATTATGAAGCGGCGTCGTTGACCGAACCGCTCGCCTGTGCGTACCATGCGGTCGAAAAAGCGGAAGTGAACAATGGAGATACCGCTGTCGTGCTCGGACCCGGCCCGATCGGTCTGTTAACCGCGCAGGTGCTCAAAAGTAGAGGCGCCTCCGTTATCATCACCGGGTTGAGCCACGATTCGGCGCGTCTTGCCAAAGCGGAAGAGATCGGCATCGATGAGATCGTCAACATTGAAGAACAGGATGTCAAAGAGATGGTTCATTCCCATACGTCCGGATACGGTGCCGATCTTGTTTTTGAATGTACAGGAGCCCCTCCGGCAGCCAACATGGGGCTGGATCTGCTGACGAAAAAAGGGGAGTACGTCCAGGTCGGTATTTTTCCGGAAGAAAAGGTATCCCTGAACGTCAGCGATATCATCCAGAAAGAAATCCGCTTCACCGGCACCCGCAGTCAGAAAGCGGCGGACTGGGAGCCGAGCCTTGCGCTCATCCGGAACGGAGAAGTGGATACGAAAGCCCTGATCACCCACGAATTTGATATTACCCAGTGGGACGAAGCCTACGATGCCATAAAAAACGGCGGCGGGATCAAAGTATCCTTAACGCCGGTGGAGAATGACAAAAGAGGTGACACCGTATGATTGATGCCATGGTGGAAATGATGCTCGGACCGTTGAGCCCGCTCCGGGATATGTATACCGCCAATCAGACATGGATTAACACCATTCTTGTGGCGGCGGCTTCCGTCGGTATCTTCCGGCGCCGCTTCGGGCGGGAAAAGACGGAGGAATCGTCGTCATGATGATGCAGGCCCTGAATCTGCATGGACAGAAAGATCTCCGTATGGAAACCGCGCCGGTGCCGGAAGTCACAGCAGCAGATGACGTCATCATCGAAGTGGAAGCCGCGGGTATCTGTGGATCGGACCTGTCCCGCTATGCTAAGCTCGGTCCTTATGTGAAAGGCATGACGTTTGGCCATGAATTTTCCGGCACGGTGCTGGAAACCGGAACAGAGGTGAGACATGTGCAGCCGGGTGACCGCGTGTCCGGATGCCCGGCGTTTCCGTGCGGGCAGTGTCGCGAGTGTGAAAAAGGAAATCCGGCCCGCTGTACGACATTAACAGTGCTCGGCGCTTTTCAGCCGGGAGCGTTTGCCGAACGGACGAAACTTCCGGCAGCCAATGTTGTGCCGGTGCCGGAGGGAGTCACGATGGAAGAAGCCGCCCTGGTCGAGCCGTCGGCCGTTGCCCTTCACGCTCTCTACCGTTCTTCCCTTGAGCCCGGCGCCTCCGCTGCTGTATTCGGCTGCGGCAATATCGGGCTGCTTGCTATCCAATGGGCGAAACTATTCGGTGCTTCTACTGTCTATGCCATCGATATCGACCCGGCGAAACTGGAACTTGCCGGACAGCTGGGGGCCGATGTCTGCCTGAATCCAAAAGAGACAGACGTGGAGGAAGCCGTTTTGGAAGACAACGGGGAAGGGGTGGACGCAGCCATCGAATCCGCCGGTTCTCCGGTGACATCCGCCCAGGTCCTCGCCCTTCCGAAAAAAGGCGGAGACGTGATCTATATGGGCATTCCCTACAAAGATATCACCCTCGAACGCTATTACTTTGAACGCATCGTACGCAACGAGCTCCGCGTACTCGGCGGCTGGAACGCCGTATCGTCGCCGTTCCCGGGACGCGAATGGAGTGCTTCCATCGATGCCCTTGAAAGCGGCACGCTGCAGATGAACCCGATGATCTCGCACCGCCTTCCTCTTGAAGAAGGCCCCGCCGTTTTTGAACGGATCATCAATCAGGAAGAATTTTTCAGTAAAGTCATGCTTTATCCTAAAGGCTGAAGATTCTGTCTTCATCTCGGATTCGGCCGAAAGCTGTGTTATAATAAATGAGCGTAACAATCCATGAAAAAGGGGCTAACGCTCATGAAATACGGTTTTGCAAAACGGGTCCATCATATGCAGTCTTCGGCGGTGCGCGATATTCTGAAAGTGGTGAACCGCGGAGACGTCATTTCCTTTGCCGGCGGCCTGCCGGACGAGAAACTGTTTCCGGTTGAGGAAGTGCGGGAAGCGTTTAATAAGGCGCTCGACACCGACGCGAAGGCACTTCAGTACGGAGAAACGGAAGGAGTGCCCGAACTGCGGAAGAAGCTGACAGAACGCATGGCGGACAAGGGAATCCACCGGATGCCGGAAAACGTGCTTGTCACCTCCGGCTCCCAGCAGGCGATTGACCTGTTCGCGCGCGTCATGTTCAACCCGGGAGACATCGTTCTGACCGAAAACCCGACGTATCTCGCCGCGCTGCAGGTGTTCCAGTCCTATGAAGTCAACGTGGTGCCGGTGGACGCGGACGACGACGGCATGACAAAAGAAGATCTCGAAACGAAAATCCAGCAGCTGAAGCCGAAATGTATCTACATCGTTCCTACGTATTCCAATCCGGACGGCAAAGTCTGGTCGCTCGAACGGAGGAAGGAACTGCTCCGGCTTGCCGAAAAGTACCACACGATCGTGTTTGAGGATGACCCGTACGGCGACATCCAGTTCGATGAAACACAGAACGTACCGCCGCTTGCCTCGCTCGATGAAAACAAATACGTGGTCTACACGAGCACGTTTTCCAAAACGGTGGTGCCGGCGATGCGGACCGGCTGGATCACCGGCCCGTACCAGATCATCCGTATGATGGCACAGGCCAAACAGGCCACCGACCTGCACACGAACTCGCTCTCCCAGCATGCGCTTGTGAAGCTGCTCGAGGACTTTGACCTCGACGCCCACATCCGCACGCTTCGCCAGTCCTACAAAGAGCGGATGCACGTCATGAAAGACATTTTCGACCGCGCCGACGATATCGACATACAGTATAATGAGCCGAAGGGCGGCATGTTCTTCTGGGTATCCATGTCGAAATACGTGAACACGAAAGCACTCCTCGACGACGCCGTCGATAACGGTGTCGCCTTCGTACCGGGTGCTCCGTTCTACGTGAACCAGCCCCAGCAGAACACGATGCGTCTCAACTTCACCAACGCGGAACCGGAGTTGATCGAAGAAGGCATGAAACGATTGGTGGAAGTCATGAACAGCGCGCCGGTGCAGAGATAAGATGAGAAAGGATGGAAGCCTGTTGGTTTTCCATCTTTTTTTTGCGGCAGGAAGGGAGAGCAGGGGAGGGGGCACTAAGTGATGGATAGGGATAAAGTCCATAGCATTTGTGTAAAAAGAGATGGGACATCTCCATTTCGTCTACAATGTTTTTAACACTCATTAAAAACACAAAGGAGAAATGCAAAATGTCCCACTTACAGCTTAGCCTAAATCTGGACGACCTAAAAGACAAAGTGAGGAATTCCGATTTGGAATCCGTGATTTGTTTCCACCCTGACGGAGAAATTGGATCCTGTCGTGCTCCCAATGACAACACAAGAAGGCTTAAACGTTACTAATTTATTTTTTAGTCGTTTCTTCTTTTTTTAATTGATAGAATCTGTAACCGCCAAACCCGAGTATCGTGATAGTAGTTACAAATGTTATTACCAACCCGGGAATTACAAAAATACCAGTGAAATGTACAATGGCCATAAGAACTAAAACAGTTACAGCGATGGTTTGTAATGTACGATAAGTTGTCAATTCCACCCCTCCAGTGCTGAGTGATACCTGCGCTGGTTTACACAAACTTATTGAGGCTGCATTTTAAAAGGAGAGTCATTATGTTAAAAGATAAGGTTTATTGGTTTATGATGCCGATATTTTTATTAATTACGCTAGTATTATTCTTTTCCCTTCCAGAAGAATATAAACTATATTCATTTTCAGTAGTCGTTATGTTTTGGATAGTTTATTATTATATCCGAAAAAAAAGATCGGTATAAATGTTATTTTTTCTTCGAGTTGCCTTTGAGGTGTGAAATTAGTATCGATTAAAGTAATGCAGATAAACTGGTTCTGTTAGGATTTTCGGCTGCTGCTCTTCCCGCTGTAAAAGCCGCCTTCCGCTCCTGCCCCCGCCACGTGCAAGGGGTTTGGTATCATGCCCTGCAAATTCCCTGCATCTATGTTCGACATAAGAGCTCAAAATCCTTGCAGTATCAGCAGACATTGTTGATTCAGCCCCCCTGACTAATCATATCTAAAATAGATACAATGAACACTATTCCACCCATACCCATAAAGATGTACCCCTGGATTTTTGAATCTTCCTTTAACGTAATAACCCCGAATGCGATACTTATGTATGAAATCAGTAACGTATGAAAGAAAAAATGTAGATTCAAGTTTGTTAATACATCAATAAACAAGATAATCGCTGATATGATAATCGTTGATATAATGAATACTTTTTGTGTAGTTCTTAACATAATCATCCCTCGTTGCAGCTGGTTTCAATTAATAATAATCTTCAAAAAATGATGTCAACGTTATACCTCAAAGGAGACGTTAGAAGGTATGAACCCAGGTTCTGCAGTTTATCATTCATCGGCATGTCAAGTTCGTCTGTTTCGTTGCAGAGTTGGTTCATCATAAAGTTCCATCCCTGAACATGCCCAGCTGTATTATTATAACATTAATCCCAATATACACTGCTCTTTGTGTATTTGCTCTGAAGTTGCATAATCCATAGAAAAAATTCCATGAATGTGTATATAAATACAGAATCTTTAAATCTGCGGTGCGATAAATCAACAATGGCTATGGTAATGCCGATTAGAACCTTCGCTTTTTGGCTCAATCTCTTCACCCCCATTTTTATTGTTTTCATCTTAAGGGATAAAAGTCTTTATGCCAATAGCGTCGTGCTACCTTCTCGTTATAAAAACAATAAATCTGTATATCAAGCCACAGCCGTATGGTTAACGAAAGAGCAGCTGAGAGGGAGTATTGCTGTGGATTTGGTGCAAAATCAAAACCCCCTTTCCGAAGCATCGGTTAGTTTTGACAATATAGCTGATGGGCAGAGTTTGTATCAGAGGCTCCAATTTCGTTCGGAACGCTGCAAGACCCTAACGGGCATCTTGTACGCAGAAATGGTACGACTGTCAAAAAAATTGGGATAACCAAAACTAAAACCGGGTGTTTTACGAATATATACACAGACAAGGAAAGTCCGCGGGGAATGGAAGTGGTCGAAGGGGTTATGAATCAGGAGAAAAAATGGATCAAAGCGATACAAAAACGCTCAAGTGAAGAGGCTGCTGATCAGCTGGTTCGCGACGGGATGTCCCTTTAAGGATGGGCAGCCACAGCCACTCCCCGCAGAAAAGGGGGGCTATGTCTGATTTTCAGATCATCATGATACTCTTGACGGTATTGCTTATCATGGTCTCAGGCAGAAAGTATAACCCCATCCTTAAATTAGAGCGGCAACTCTAAAAAGGATGGGGTTTTAAAATACCCGCTAAAATTGTTGCCCTCTTTGAAGGACCGTCTGCATCGTTCAAGAGGCAGGGGCAGTTTCCGCTGTCCCTGCCTTTCTGTACCATATTATGATGATAACATCAAAACAATAAATCGAAACGTAAGTTTTCTTTCTTTTTTAGAAGAACCTTCCCGGAAGACTCGGCTGCCTGATTAAAATTCGGGATTTCTCCCAAGAAACTCCGGCTACAAGAACCTCAAGTTTCTCGCGGATATCCAGCAGAAGGGAAATATGCAGACCCTTTCTCTGGTTGGCCTGGAAGGAGCGGAAACCAAACAGGTGAAAAATATTCGTTAGGCAAGACGCCGCTGTTCTGATTTCCAGCCATATCCAGGAGGATATCGACGAAGTGAGCGATGAGGTGTACGAAATGGACGGCGGCCGCATCCAGCGCGTGGAAGAAAGTATCGGACAGTCTTAATAGAACATAGGATGGAATCCGGTGTGGATTTCATCCTTTTTTGATGATGGCTGCATAGTGTTTTTCCTGGGTCCGTTATGACCGCCATGAAAGGGTTAGTATTTCTTGTATTGATGGGAGAAGAATATTATGATTGTTTAAACAATCATAATTGTAAGTACCATAAATATACGCATGTTTTTTGGTTCAAAACAGAGAGTGATCATGCTTCACATCAGTCTGCCGTATAAATTGTCCAGGCCTGCTTATCCTAATGACAGAAAGAATAAAGGAGGGGCCTACGATGGATATATTACGTGCAAAGGAAATTTCAGAGTCACCCGTTATGGCAGGCGTCACCTATGACGGTACGCCGGTCTATATTCAGCGCGTCCATGATGAAGATAATACAGCAAGGATCTATTCCCTGGATGATCCCGACTATGAGCTGACCGTGCCCCTGCACGATTTGATTGAAGATTAAAGGCATTTCTTCAGCGAAATGTCTTTTTTTTTACTGGGCGGGATCCAAAAGGTGGAAGAAAAGAATAATGGATAGGCAAAAATACGATTTGAAAGGACTCGGCGGCTGGAAAACCGGCCTGCGGTTCCCTCAGGCAGGACACCTTTTAAAAGAAGAATTTATTATTGAGTGAGACATTACGGGTAACCCAGATCCGTGCCGCCCGGTTTGAACGAATACAGGATATGGGAAAAGGAAACTATAAAGGACGAAAGGAGGTTCCTATGAAGCATACGAAGGCTCTTTTGATAAAAGGAATAACCACTCTTATTGTGCTGTTTCTGATCCTTGGCATTATATACGGAGTTTCGTTCTTACCAGTACTCTTTCTCACCGTCATTGTCGGGGCTGTGTCCTACCCTGGAGATATATTCATTCTGCCGAAAATCCAGAATGTTCCCGCGGTGCTGGCGGATTTCGTTCTTGCTTTTATACTGTTGTGGGGGGCAGGGGCTGTTCTCCCCGGGGTTGACGTCCCCGTAGCAGGAGCTGCCATCGCTGCTGCCGTTCTGGCCTTCTGCGAATATTATTTTCATATGTATCTTGCCACCCACGTTCTTCCTTCGAACAACCGCCTCATGATGGACACGCAGTAACCGCTCTTTGGCGCGGGCAGCACTACCCCTTCTGCCTGCGCTTTTTTTTAGGACAGAACCTGTTCCACCGGCGTCTCAGTGTCCTAATCACTTTCTAATTCCACGAGCTTATTAGTGATAATATCCAGTTCCTGTTCCGCGGCTTCATTTGAAATGATATCTTCTTTTAACAAACGCTCCACTGCCTCATGCTGCGCATACAAAGAATGCCTCAGCAGGGTGCCTTGCTGCTTTTCTTTCAGGTTGGGATGTGTTTGAAAAAGGTGTTCCATTTTTTCCTGTAATGTTTCCAGTGTATTTTCGTATTCATCTAAAATTTCTCTCGTTGCGGCGTCGGTCAGAAACAAGTTTTCCTTCACTCTGGTTATTTCGGCAGCGGCATTTTTATACCGGTAGACACGGGCGAGGAGTGCTTCAAACTCCTTGTTGCCTTCCGCTTTTTTATTCACTCCGAGCCGGGATATCAGCGGTTTAATCGTCAGCCCCTGTCCGACAAGGGAAAATAAAACGACGCTGAACGCCATGATTAACAGCTCTTCCCGGCCTGTGAAATCCCGCGGAAGGCTGAGCACCAGGGCGATGGACAGCGAACCTTTTAAACCACCCCAGTTCAGAATGTGCATCCACCGCGGCGGGGCTTCTTTCACAAAGAATAAGCTGGAGTACACCGCAGCACTTCTGGCAAGAAGGACGATGACAATCGCGGCAAACATCAGGCCCCATTTGTCCGTGATGTCGATTCGGGTAATTTCGAGTCCCACCATTAAGAAGACAAGCGAGTTGGCAAGGAGGGCAGCCACGTCCCAAAAGCTGCTGATGTTTAATTTGGTGGCCGGGCTCATCCCGATTTCGGCCCCGTAATTTCCCAGAATAAGCGCTGCCGTCACGACGGCAATGACACCGGAGGCATGAATCGTTTCCGCCAGTATAAAGGAACCGTAAAAAAGAATGAGACTGAATAGTATCTCTAACGGATAGTCATCAAAATATTTGGTTAGGAGGGAAACAACATATCCCAAGGCACCGCCGATGATGAAACCAAGTGACACCACTTTAACAAATTCCCACAATCCATGAGCCGCTCCTTCTATCCCCAGTTCCGTATACGTGAGCAGGGAAAAGGCGGATATATTAAAAAGAACCACAGCCACCCCGTCATTGAATAAACTTTCTCCCTCAATCACCGTCGACAGCCGTTCGTTCACGCCAACGGTTTTGAAAATGGAAAGCACACTGACTGGATCGGTGGCGCTCATCACAGCAGCAAACACAAACGCAGCGGGAATCGACAACTGCAACACCCACATGGTAGAAAACCCAATAACTCCAAAGGACACCAGAATGCCAATAAGTACTAACGCGATAATCGGTTTTTTATTTTCATTTAACTGGGAAGAGGGAAGCTTCAGCGCTGCTTCACCGAGTAAGGCCGGCAGAAACAAGGTGATCACGATAAAGTGAAAGACCTCCCCCTCGGTGATAAAGGTAATTAAAGGTTCCATAACCGGTATATGGATAAGACCGATAACAGTCCCGACAATAACCAGTACAATCGGGTACGGCTGTTTAAATTTTTTCGCGATGGCGGTGGTTCCCGCCGCAATCATCACTAAAATCAGACCCAGTGAAAAGATATGGTGTAAATCCAGCTCCTCCATCACGTTCCTCCTGTGTTGTATGACCGACATTTTTTTCTTACCATATATTTTTACCAGATCATCCAAAAGTACATATAAAATAAGAAAAAAAGCGCCAATTTCCCGCGCTTTTTTCGTGATCGTCTGCATCTACGGAGGAACCTGTTCGTCGAAGCAGCAGCCGAAGATCGCTTCATACGGGCAATGGCGCTTATGAAGAAGCTGAGGGGCCACCCAAAGTTCGTTGTGAATGGACGAGGGTTATGAACAAGGATTAAAGCGATACAAAAAAGGTCAAGCGAAGGTGCTGCCAATCACCTAGTGCACAAATACTACACAGAAATATATGAATTCGTATATAAACAAACCTATGATCCGGAGTTGGCCAAAGATCTGACCAAGGAAATTTTTGTTAGTATGCTGAGAAGTATTTACCGGTATGATGGCAGGGCATCTTTTCGAACATGGCTCTATAAGATAGCCAACTCCCGAATCATTGATTACTATCGTTCCAAGTATTGGGATCATCATGAAAGACCATTTAAAATAGAATATGGAACATATGATAGACTTAAGGTATCAAGATCCACGATATAAAAACTGATAAATTACAAATGTTTGTGATTCTTAATAATGAAGGTTGGGACATAGAAAAGGATGAATTTAAATTACGGGGATGGGAGGAATGAAATGAAGAATAAACATAGCCTGAAAACTATAAACTGGATTATTTTCATTATCGTTTTATTGACGGCGATTTTTACTGCAAAGAGCACGCTGGGTGACCTATACAATACACCTGTTCCTGCCTTTGGTGAAGAGGCACAGTCCCGTCCAGCATTCCGTTGGGGAACACTCCATATTATTATCTCGGCTGCTATACTGACCCTTTCCGTTTTTTTAGCAATAGGATGGAAACGTATATTCCCGTTTAATGTTCCTGTTGCCATCATTCTCACAGGTTTGTGTTATGCATTATCTTTTCTTACATTTACGATAGGATGGGGCGGTTTACAAGGCATCTTTGGCTTTTTCATCGCTTTGATCATAGGAGTGATTTTAATAATTTCTTATTCTATTTATTTTCTAGTCAATAACGAACGGACTTAAGGTGCTATCTTTAAATCCTAGTGAATGTCATTTGGAATTTACAAGCCAAAAGTGGGACTTTACCCGCCAAAGTGCTCTACCCCCAGGACAGCCAAGACAAAGACGGAGCACGCCAGGCTCCGTCTTTTGAAAAAGTGAGTTTTTGTCTTAGGTCCGGACGACTCAGGGCTGCAGCAATTCTTTTAGGTAATACTCACCTTCCGGATTCTGCTCCTGCAGCAGTCGGACGGTGAGTTTGACGTCGTCGAGGGCGCGGTGGTTCTGGGAGTTGCTGAGGCCGTGGCGGCGGCAGAGGTCGAGCAGTTTTTTCGTGGGGAAGCCGTACTGTTTCCAGGCTATGTTTTTCACGGAACAGCGCCACGTCATACGGCCGGTTTCCGGGAAATACTTCTGCACGAAGCCGCGGTCAAACGAGGCGTTGTGGGCGATCAGCATATCGGTTTCGGCGAATAGTCGGCGGACCCGGGTCCTGTCCATTTCTTTGCCGGCGACATCGTGGTCGCGGATGCCGTGGACTTTGATGACACCAGGCGGGATGGAAAACGATGGCTCATGGAGATTGTTTACTTCTTCGAGCACTTCCACGATTTCTCCGGTCTGTTCGTCCACGCGGCAGAGTATGACGCCGATTTCTACAATTTCATCGCTGGACTTTGACATCCCGGTCGTTTCCACATCGACGACGGCTGCTTTCACGGTGCGGCTGCCTGACGAAGACGGAAAGGACAGCGTATAACCAGAAACCCCCGGAATTTTACGGATCGTGCGGGAGTGCCGGATATACCAATCCACCGCACCGGCGTCGCTGAACCGGGCGGCTTCCTCGGCCGCCTCCAGGCTGGAAAGACCGGGGTTCTGTTCTACGGCGGTGTGGACGGCGTCACATGCTTTTTCCATCTCATCAATGCGGTGGAGCGCCGCCTGTTTCCGTTCCGGCCGGTACGCGCCTGCTTCTGCGGCCCGCTCCACGACGCGGCGTGCCCGTTCAAAATCATCCCGGGCCGCCATAGCTTGAATCAACAGGTCGCGGCAGGCAATGGAACGCGGTGTTTCGGGAAAGCGGGGCAGGACATCCGGAAGGAGCGCCATGCCCTCTTCACACAACTCCATCAGCGGCGTACTGTGGGCGCGGGCATGCTGCAGCGATTCCTGCACGGCGCTCCATTGTTCAAGGGCCTGGCTTTCGGTGTTCATCAGCGGATAATCTCCTTCACCCGGCCGACGCTTCCGTCTTCGAGCCGGACTTTGATGCCGTGCGGGTGGGACGGGGAGTTGGTTAGAAACGTTTGAATCACACCTCGTGTCCGCTTTCCGGAGCGCTGGTCGCGTTTTAGAACGATATCGACTTCCATGCCTGCCTTCAGATCGGCGCGGTGTTGTCCGTTACCTGCCATTGCTGTTCCCTCCGTATCCTTCGTTCCGGTATAACCGGTACGCTTCCTGAAATGCCTTCGCTGTACTGTTGTGTCTCGCAATCCGGCGTTCGATGACGCTTCGGTGGGCTGCCGGAAACAGAAAGAACACCCCGGAGGTCATCGAAAAATCGTCAAACGGCAAGAGGCGTGCAAACAGTATGTCTCCTTTGATGGCGCTGGCGCTGAAGTTCGTATCGATAATGGTCCATTCTTCCTCACCCAGGAGGTCGCGGAGCCGGACGAGTCCGTCGATACGGCTGCCGCCGACCACTTCATACAGCGATGCGTGGCTCCGCAGTCCCGCCTCGAGGACAACGCGCCGGTCTCCGTCTTCCCCATGCTGCGCGTCGTACTGCCGGATGACCGGTTTGCCGTCGAGCACTTCGTCATAAATGCCGGTATCGGCGATCGTGTCTTTATCAAACACGGCATCGTCTTCAAACGGCACTCCGAGTCTGTCTCCGATATCGCGCATCGTCCGCGGTCCGCGCTGTTCGATTAAGTAGGAAAACATATCGCCGTGCAGCTGCACCCCGGTCTGACGGAGCTCCTGGTAGCGCTCCCGCTGCTCCCTGCGTTGCTTGACCACTTCGGGCTGCAGCAGGTGATGGCTTGTTTTTTCCAGTTCATCCAGCTCTTCGGTATGACGCCCGAGAAACAGTTCCGCGATCGGATAAAAGGAAGAAAGATCCTTTTCTTCATCTCCCTGTACGAGGCGAAGCTGTTCTTTCTGCTGGTCTTCCGGCAGAGCTAGAAAGTCACGCAGGGCCGCGTCCGCGTCTTTTGGGGATGCTTCAGCGGACGGAAGCCAGGCCGCGCTGCTGTCGTTCTGCAGCGTTTCGAGCTCCCACAGGCTGTGCGCCGCGACGTCGCGCAGCGTTTCCGCGTCGAGGCCGCTGTAATGCGCAATGCTGAAAAGCGTCTGCTGGAAGAAGTCATGCGACGCTTCGGCGTTTACGGTGTCGAGGAGCTGGGCGAGGGTATACAGCGCTTCGGTATGCGCCGGGTCCAGAGCGACCGCCTTCTCGAGCGCCGCGGCCGCGAGATCGGCGCGGTGGCCCCGGTAGTACAGCACAGCGAGTTTGTACCATAGAAAGGCGCTGTCCGGCTCTTCTTCGAGGTAGGCGAGAAGCCGTTTTTCCCCGTCGGCGGCCCATTCCGGCTTGTACCCGTCAAACAGGCGGGATTCGCCGTTCACGGGCATGGACGGATCATTTTTACTGGCCGTATTCCCGAGCAATCCTTCCGTGAGAGCGCGTTCGAGCCGCTCTCCCCATTCCCAGCCTTCGGCGGCATTGCAGTGCTCACACCGGAAATAAAGCGGGAACTGCACGTCGAGGTTGCTGATATCCTGTTGAATGATGGTGGCGGTATCGACGGATGCATGCACGAGCAGGGGCTGGCCGATGTTATATTTCGCCCGGTGGCCGCACGCCCGGCACGTCAGCGTGTGACGATTGCGCCGGAAAAAGCGGGGCATCGTGTGAAGGTTGGCAGCCGCCTGCTGCACGTAGGTCCCGGGAAGACGATCACTCTCCGGCATGTCCACCTCCTCCGGCAGAGGGGTGCCCGCCAGCAGGTTGTATAGTTGTGGTTCGATGAGAAGCATGTCTATGTATCCTTTCAAGCGTTTTTCTTCATTTTATCACAGAATGCCGGTGGTGAAACGGGAACCGGCATAAGAAGGAGGAGGAGTGATGAAAAAAGAAAGGCACAGGAACCGGAAAGTTGATACCGAACCCTGTAAATGGAGGTGTCATACATTGTTTTAAATAAAGTCCTTACGGTACGCTTGTAGAGAATCAGCAAGGTTCACTACTGAACCGGTACTGAAGCGGAGTCATTCCCACGACTTTTTTAAACATCGTCTGAAAATGGGAAATGTTTGAAAATCCCACGGTGTCAGCCACTGTAATGATCTTCTCCTCTTTTACCCGTAGCAGGTGCTGTGCTTCTTTTATTCTTTTCTCCAGCAAGTATTCCCGGAAAGGAACTCCTGTCACCCTTTTAAAGGACCGACTTAAATAGGAAGGGCTTATGTAGAATTGTTTTGCGGTTTTTTCCAAGGTAATGTCTTCGTCATAATGCTGATGTAGATACTCGATAACTTCCTTTATTTTTCCGAACATCGGATGAGTATGTTCAACCGAAGACTGTTTTCTCAAAGTGAGATGGCGGTGGATATGAACCAAAAGCTGGGCCATTAAAGACTGAACACAAATTTCATAGCCCGTCCACTGTTCGGTACACTCTTTATACATTTTATGAATATGCTGTTCGATCGCATATTGCTCTTTGGCGGAAAACTTTAATAATTGTGACCCCTGGGTAAACGGAAGAATAGATGGGATCCTGCCTTTGTCGCAGGGAAATATAAATTCTGGTTTGAAGTAAATTAAAATACGTTTAAATCCCGCGGCTTCTGAACTTGCTGTGTGATGCCGGTCATACGGGTTGATAATTACCATATCGCCTTTTTGAGCTGTAAATTCCCGGCCATTGATAAAATAAACCCTTTCTCCCTCTAATAAATAAAAAATCTCATAACAGTCATGTTGATGGCTGTTGTTCATTTGAAAGTACCCTTTTAAATTCATATATTGAATGAAAAAAGCTTCATTCTCAAGCACGTATTTCTTCACTTCGATCTCTGGCATGAGAAGGTCCCATCCTTTATAAAAGAATAAGTTTTAAGTCAGAAAATTCAGATACTCATTTGAATTATAAAACAAAAACCTTGCATGTACATGCTGCGAATTTAACACCTTTTACTAGTACATTGAGACTATTCTTAGAAAATGAACGAAAAGCATAGAAACAAAAAAATAAGACAAGAAAACAAAATATTTCGTTCATTTATTATGCTATATTGTAATGTAACACGTGTTAAAGAGAAAAGAGGATAGGGCCTTATCATTTTAAAAAATAAGGAGGAATATAATGAAAAAAACACAAAAAGAAAGGTTATTCATGACCGCATTGATCTCTATCTGCATGGTATTTGGCAGTCATTCTGCCATGGCTTCTGATTCATCCTTCGAAAAAGGAAAGGACCATAACCAAAATACCGTATCGATTTACGTAGCAGGGGATTCTACGGCTTCTTACTACGGAAAAGATCGCGCTCCGCGTATGGGTTGGGCACAAGTTCTTGATCGTATGTTTGATAAAAAAATCGAGGTCCATAATGAAGCAGCCTCTGGCAGAAGTTCGAAGAGTTTTATAGATGAAGGCCGCTTAGATGAGATTCTTGCGGAGATTGAAAAGAGAGACTATCTATTTATTCAATTCGGGCACAATGACTCTAAATCAGATGACCCGGACCGTTATACCGATCCAGATACGACATATAAAAGTTACTTGAAAGAGTATATTGATGGAGCACGTGAGAAGGGAGCAACTCCAGTGCTGCTTACACCGGTGGAACGAAGAGGGTTCACAGTTGATGGTGAGGCAAAACGTTCCCATGGCAAGTATCCAGGCGCAATGAAGGAACTGGGATTAGAGGAAGATGTCCCTGTAATCGATATGACGGAGAAAAGCATGGCATTGTATAATGAGGTCGGTCCGGAAGACAGCAAGGATTTATTCATGTGGCTTGAACCAGGAGAACACCCGAACTATCCAGATGGATCAAAAGATAATACCCATTTCCAAGAAAAAGGTGCTGTCAAGATTGCTAAGTTAGTGGCCGAAGAAGTATACGGATTAAAGCTTCACCTTCTCCACAGTCACATTGAAAAGGAACTGAAAAAAGAATTTTCCTATTAAGACAAGGAATTATTAAAAGACAGTCAAGGGTAATAGAAAGGAGTCGGACGAATATGTTCCGACTCTTTTTCCTTATTACCAAGAAGTGTCACGTCAGGTAGCCGCGATCTGATTCAACCCTGCGGGCAGCTGATCTGAATCGGGATCAGCCGTGATCCGTGAGGCAGCAACGTCAATTTGCCAACATGGTGCGGATGACCGGCATTCTTCGAGATCCGATCTGAGAAACCAGCCGGGTGACATCCGGAACCATAGCATTGCACACCGCTCATTCTACAGCAATGGGCTATCTGACGAGGCAGCCAAGCAGAGCGCGGCAGGAGAGTCACGGTGTAGAAAGAGCGTCGTAGTCAACCACATCCTGAGATGAGAAGTTACAAAGGGGGTTGATTGTGCACCGCTTCTTTTGGGTGAAAACTTTAATTTTTACTGCATATATTTTTCTCATTTCATCACAGAATGCCGGTGGTGAAACGGAATGAGTGTTTATCCGCCAAATCCCATCAAATATCCGTCGAAAAGAAAGAAATATCCGCCCAATGCGGCGTTATCCGTCAAGTAGAGCGTTTTATACGCCGAATTCAGCCTTTTATCCGTCAAAACAGCAGGCTTATCCGTCAACCAACCAACCAGCCGCCTGCCTGCTACATATGAAAAAAGAAGCCGCCGATTGCCGGCAGCTTTCTTTTGCAACTACATCTTTCCGTTCATAATGTCGGCGGCGATGTCATAGGAATGCAGACGGGCGTTATGATCGTAAATCTGGGCGTTGATCATGATTTCATCGGCCTTCGTATCATTCAGAAAACGCTGCAGACCGGTTTTCACGGTGTCGGGACCACCGATGATGGAGGAGCCGAGCTGGCGCTGGAGCGAATATTTCTCATGCTCGGTCCAGATCTGGTCCATGTCCGCCACCGGCGGCTGTACTTTCATTTCCGTGCCGCGGACGAGATTGAGAAACTGCTGTTTCATCGTCGAGCTCAAGTATTCCGCTTCCTCATCGGTATCGGCGGCGATGACGTTTGCGCACACCATGCCGTACGGTTCATCCAGCACGTGCGACGGCTGGAACGATTCGCGGTACAGGTTCATCGCCGGGATCGTGTTGTCCGGGGAGAAATGGCTTGCAAACGCAAACGGCAGCCCGAGCTGTCCGGCAAGCTGGGCGCTGAAGCCGCTCGAGCCGAGGAGCCAGATCGGGATATCCGAACCCTGGCCCGGTACGGCACGGATCCGCTGGTTGTCCGAGCCGAGATGGGAATCCAGGTACTGGCGGAGTTCTGAGAGCATCTGCGGGAAATCATGGCCGTCGCTCTTGCTGCTGCGTCGCAGCGCCTGCATCGTCGGCTGATCGGTGCCGGGAGCGCGGCCGAGGCCGAGGTCAATCCGGTTCGGATAAAGGGTATCCAGTGTGCCGAACTGTTCGGCGATCACAAGCGGCGCATGGTTTGGAAGCATGATGCCGCCGGAGCCGACGCGGATCGAAGACGTGGCACCCGCCACATGGCCGATTAATACGGACGTCGCAGAACTTCCGATAAACGGCATGTTATGGTGTTCTGCGAGCCAGAAGCGTTCATACCCGCGGTTTTCGGCGAAACGGGCGAGATCGACGGTGTTCCGGTAGGAGTCCGCCGGTGATCCGCCTTCGACGATCGGAGAAAGATCCAGGACGGAATAGCGGACGTTTTCGAATAAATGACTCATATATGTTCCACTTCTTTCTGTAGAAAATAGATCATTTATATTTTACCAATCATGCCGCACCTGCCCAAATGATTTGTCTAAGCAGAAGAAGGAGTCACGGGGTTTGGAATCGAAACAGAAGGGAATAAGGAACAAAAAGGGTGAAAAGGCGGGGAATGTGAAATGGCAGGAAAGACGCAGACGAGACAGGTTGATGCGATGGGACGGGTGGTCGTCCCGAAAGATATCCGCGAAGAACTGGCGTTGACGGAACATCCGCTTACATTGGATCATGAGACCAACCGCCTGGCTGTGATTGTTTCCAAAACAAACGAAAACGAGGAAAACTGTAAAATCCTCGACGATCAGGGGCGGCTCCTTATCCCGGCCGCGCTCCGGCAGGAGTTTGACTGGAAGCAGGGGGACAAGATAGAAGTCGAAGTGGAGAACGACATCATCCGGCTTCAGGCCGCCGGCGCCTCCTGCAGCATCTGCGGCTCCCGTGATTCGATCGTGAAAGTCAAAGGATTGTTTCTATGCCGGGACTGTATGGAAAACGCAGGCGCGGCTTGGACAGAGCGCTGGCAGACAGTGCTCGAGGAGATCGTTCAGGAGTATGTGGAGTTCTGTGAAAAAGCGGTCTCGTTCACCGATATCGAAGACCTCCACCAGGCCCGTGTGAAAGGACGCCGCCTCCAGACGCTGCTTTCCTTTCTCGGCATCCCGGAGGATCATAAACTGATGGACAGACTCGACGATGCGCACAAACGGCTCGGGCGCGTGCGGGAACGGGATGTGCTGATTGACGCATTTTTGAAACGGGCGGAACAGGAAGCAATAGACGAGGAGGCCGCTGTCTTTCGCGACGCGGCCGCAGTGGTTCACAGGAAACGGGAAAAAGAACAGGAAAAGCTCGCGAAAAACCTCCCGAAAATCATCAATCAGAAATTCCAGGAGCACTGGGAGACATTCTGCAGCAGGGAACTCCCTGCCCTGGTCCGCTCCATGACGCTCGAAGAACGACTCCAGACGCATGAACGGGCGTTTCAGGAGAAAAAGGAACAATATCAGACCGCTGCTGCCGAAAAAGGTGCAGCATCCAAAGCTGCACTGAAAGCACTCCATGACGTCCGCATCGAATCCAAAAAGCTCCGCTATATATACGCGTACGTCAGCGGCATTTACAGTTCCGTTTACGCCTCAGAGGCAAAAGCGTATAAACAGTACCAGCGGCAGTTCGGGGACATTAATGACATAAGGGACTGGCTGAAAATGCTGAAAGATACGGAAAAGAAACTTGAGGTGTCCACGGAGCATATAAATGCGGTGAAGGAAAAACTGCAGGAAGAACTGGAAACCAAAGCTGCCGCGGTACACATTGAATAACAGGAGATAAGGAGATAACCCTCTTCCGCCCGGCTTTGACCGGGCGGATTTTGATGCTTTCTGAAACGGAGGTTGCGAGGCATCCGTAGGAAGAAAGGAAGAAAGGAGTGGTAAGGTGACATCATCAGCGTTAAAACTGGAAGACGTGTCGAAACAGTTCGGTTCGTTTTCGGCTGCCGAGGACATCACACTGGATATTCCAAAAGGGGAACTGTTCGGCTTTCTCGGACCGAACGGAGCCGGCAAAACGACGACGATTAAAATGATGACGGGACTATTGGAACCAAGCAGCGGCACGATTGAGGTCGACGGTGTCGACATATGGAAGCAGCCGCTCGAGGCCAAAAAGAAAATCGCCTATGTTCCGGATCAGCCCGCATTGTATGAGAAATTGACCGGATGGGAGTACATACGGTTCATCGCCTCGGTGTTCGGGCTGTCAGCACGGGAAGCGGAGCGAAAAGCGGGACGCCTGTTTGAGCTGTTTTCCCTTGAACAGCGGGTGGATGAACTGATCGAAGGGTATTCCCACGGGATGAAGCAGAAGATGGCGCTCACCGGCGCTTTGCTGCACGACCCGGATGTTATTTTTCTCGATGAACCGACGGTGGGGCTTGATCCAAAGAGTGCCAAGACGCTGAAAGACCTGCTGCGGCAGTTATGTGACGATGGAACAACCGTGTTCGTCTCGACGCATATTCTTGAGATCGCACAAGAGATGTGTGACCGGATCGGCATCATCCGCGACGGCCGGATCGCGGCCCTTGGGACGATGGAAGAACTGCGAGGGGAAAGCAGCGCGAGTCTGGAGGATATTTTCCTCGAGCTAACCGGGGATGAGGAGCAGCAGGAATTAATCCGGGAGCTCTCCGGCGGGAGGTCGGAATCCTCATGATCCGGATTCTTTTGCAGGTGCAGTGGAAGATATGGAAGCATACAATCGAAACGAACCGTACCGGTACAAACCTGGCCTACGGGTTTACAGGGCTGGCACTCGCAGGGTTCCTGCTGCTTGCATTAAATATCGTAACATCGCTGCCGGAGACATATGCGCTGAACTGGCTTGATCTTATTTTTTCCTATTTATTCATGATGATGCTCGGACTGCTTCTGTTGATGGGCGTTCCCCAGGTTTTCAAACACCTTTATGCGTCCGGGGATCTCGCCTTTTTGTTCACCCTTCCGATTAAGGTGCGCCATATTTACTGGGTAAAATATATTCAGAGTTTCATCGGCATTCCGGCCGTCCTGTTTCTATTTACCTTTCTGCCGGGTCTGTTTTACGGCTTCCAGGTCGGTGCGCATTGGTATTTTTACCCGGCCCTGTTGGTGGTGCTGCTGTCGATTCCAGCACTCGGTGTGGCGTTTGCGTATTTTATCAACATGGGGCTCGTGCATATCATACCGGCCAAACGGGCCAATGAATTAATGACAGTCATGAGCGCGGTGTCCGGACTGCTCGTCTACGCCATGATCCAGCTTCCTAATCTGATGATGGACAGAGAAACAGAGAGCGGTTTTCAGGCAGGCATGCTTCCGGAGATCCCCGGTTGGCTCCCGATGAGCTGGGGCGCCTCGGCTCTAACCGATGCGATGGAAGGAAACGTATCGTTTCTGCTGCCGATGCTGCTGCTCGCCGCCGCGGCCGCCGGGTTGTCTCTTGCTGCTTCCACTCTTGTGGAAAAAGGGTTCCGGAGCGGCTGGATTCAACTGAATGAAGGGAAAAACAAGAAAAAGACAGCCGGCGCGAAAGGCGGGACATTCAAGGTGCGGCGTCCCGTTACCGAAATTGGGTTGAAGGAATGGCGCTATATGAAGCGGGATGTCCGAGAATGGCTCATTTTCATGCCGTTTGTGTTTCTGTTTATCTTCTTCGGCGTTGGTTCTTCAACGAGCGGTGCCGGAATTTCCGGCCTGCGGGAACTCGATCCGCTAATTTCCTGGACGGCCGTGCAGGCGGTGGCGCTTGCTGTTTTTGCCTTTATTAACGGAAGTCTGTCCGCGTCCTTCGTGGCCAGAGAAGGAGTGTCAAGCTGGATGCTGCAGGTTCTCCCTGTCACAGGGATCCAGACGGCTTGCGGAAAGCTGTGGATGAGCTGGCTGCTGCCATATCTTCCTGTATCTTTCATACAGATCGCGGCAGGCCTTTTTCTCGACTGGCCTTTCCATCTCTTCCTTTTCGGCCTTCTGCTAAACGCTGTCATCAGCCCGGCGCTTAGTGCGATGGGTCTCTGGATCGGCGCTGTCGGTGGAAAGTATAATCCGGCTAATCCACAGAACCGCGTGCAGACAGCCCCATCCATCCTGATGATGGTTTCGTCCTATGTGTACGTGCTGCTGACGCTGATCCCCGTGCTGCTTGTCGTTGTACCCGCGGAAAGCGCCGGGCTGTTTGAACAGGTTGCAGGCGGTGGTATCATAGGAGGCAGTGCGTCCGTAGCCGCGTCGCTTCTGCAGCTGAAACTGGCAAACGGCGCGCTCGTGATGGCGCTCAGCATTCTCGTGTTTCTTTTTCTCACCGCCGGCACATGTGTGACGTTTCTGTACCTGGCCGGCCGCCGCATCGAACAGGGTATTCAGGTAAGCATGCCGGAGGGCAGAGAGTGAAAAATAGTAGGGAGGAAACCAGCTCTGTGATATAATAGCTGTACCACGAAGAAAGGAACGATGGCTATGCCGGAAGAAACGACACAGCTGCTGCACGCTCTTCTGGAAGGTCAGAAAGAAATCACCGCCGGCGTCAAATCACTGGTTGACCGCATGACAAGAATGGAAAACCGGTTTGACAAGTTGGATGTCAAAGTAGACAAGCTGGAAGTCAAAGTAGATAAGCTGGATAAAGGCCAGGACGAAATCAAGGAGCGTCTCTCTAAAGTGGAAAGTGGTGTCGACCTGCTTGCGATGAAAGGATGGCACCACGAACAGGACATATATGAAATGAAAAAGAAGCTGGAGCACAGCCGGACCAGCGACTGATAAAGAAACTAACATATATCCGGATGGGAAGTCCGCTGACCAGCAGCGCGCACGTCCTCGTCCGGATTTTTTTGTGGGAACGTTTGGGAGGCTTGCTTATGTTACGTTTTCGTAATCGGAAATGGGTGCAAACGTAACATAGGAAGGTTCATGCGGCCAAAACGCCGTTGAAAAGCAGAACAAACGTAATTATGGTGCATCCATGGTTACGTTTGCGCAGTGAAGCGAGCCTATAAACGTAACCATGAGTATCAGGCACTGCATTTTTTAAGAAGCTTTACGACAGAGCGTTCATGGTTTCCTTAAGGGTAAGGACGGAGTCGGCAAACTGCTGCTGCTCGGTGTCATTCAGGTTGATTTCGACAATGTCGCGGATGCCGCTTCGTCCGATCACGGCGGGAACACCGATATAAAGATCTTTTTCCCCGTATTCCCCGTTCAGGCAGGCGGATACAGGCAGGACGGCCTGCTCATCCCGAAGAATGGCGCTTGTGATCCGGGCGAGCGCCATCCCGATGCCGAAGTGGGTGGAACCTTTCCGTTGTATCATGTCATAAGCCGCGGTGCGTACTTTTTCAAAGATGGCCTCGAGCGGCTCATCTTCTGATTCCGCTTTTTCCTCGGCCATGGTCTGGATGTCTTTCATTCCCGCGGCGGCCCGGCTCCATACCGGAAGTGCCGTATCTCCGTGCTCGCCGATGACAGTGGCATGAATATTCCGGGCATCGATGTTGAAATATTCCCCGAGCATCGTCCGCAGCCGCACGGAATCGAGGACGGTGCCGGAGCCTATCACTCTTTCTGCCGGAAGCCCGGAAACATCTCGCGTCACCTGCGTTAAAATGTCGACGGGGTTGGTCGCGATAAGAAATATCCCGTCAAAGTCATGGGCCATGACATCGCCAACGATCGTTCGGAAGATGCCCGCATTTTTGGTGACCAGATCGAGACGTGTTTCGCCCGGTTTCTGGGAAGCTCCGGCTGTTATCACTATCAGATACGCGTCGCGGCAGTCCGTATAATCTCCGGTCCGTATGGTCACGGGAGCAGGAGCAAACGGCATGCCGTGCCGAAGGTCCATCGCTTCGCCATCCGCCTTATCCGTATCCACATCGATAAGCACTATTTCTCCGGCGTTGCCTTGATGCAGAAGGGAGTAAGCGTAGCTGCACCCCACGGCACCGGCTCCTATAATAACAACGCGTTCTCTTTGTTTCATGTCGTCTCCCTCCTCTTAACATGTGAATGATTTCACATTTACATCATAACATGTCGGTTGTGAAATGTTTCACATGAAATATGAAAATCATGTGACATGGTACTTGTTGGTTTAGAGTAGAAAGATGCAGGTAACAGTACAATCAGGAGTTCAAGACAGCAGCAGGAAGGAGCATTTACATGTCACTAAGGGACGACATTCATGCTTTAATTGACAGCCTCCCCGAAGAGAGCCTGGTAGAGGTCTATAACACTCTCTGGGACTACCGGGAAGAAGAGGAAAAAGAAATTCATGAAGAAGCCAAAATGGAAGTGCAGGCAGAACGCTCCCGGGACTGATCCAAGACGTACCATATGATTATACAGGCAGGAAATGCCGTGGTATGATGAATAAAGAGAAGAGAAAATTGTGGAAACATATCGAAAGGCGGGATACGCGATGATGAGTGAGAAACTGAAAGATGGATTAATTGAGCAGATGAACTATGAGTTTTATTCGGCCCACGCCTATATGGCAGCAGCGGCTTACTGCTCGGCGGAAAGCCTCGACGGGTTTGCGAATTTCTTTTTAGTGCAGGCTGAAGAGGAACGCTTTCACGGTATGAAATTCTATCACTTTCTGAATGACATGGGCGCGCGTGCGTACGTGCACGGCTTTGACAGCCCGAATAATGAATTTTTCTCCGTCCTGGATACGTTTCAAAAAGGACTGGAGCAGGAAAAAGACGTCACCCAGCGGATTTACAAGCTTGCTGATATGGCGCTTGACGAGCGCGAACACGCGACGATGAACTTTTTGAACTGGTTTATTGAAGAACAGATTGAAGAAGAGTCGCTGTTTGACGATCTCATTCAGAAACTGGAACGCATTGACAGCGACAGCAATGCGTTCTTCATGCTCGAAGAAGAGCTCGGCAAGCGTAAATTTGACGCATCCGCCCAGGAATAAGGTCCGCCTGCCGCCGCTTGCGGACATCTGTTCCGCTAAACGCCGGCAATACAGCTATTTAGAGGGACGGACATTGGTTCCGTTAATCGATAAAATTTCTTCTGAATTTACTCGAAAAGGGGATTATAACGTACCGGATGTCCGCCGGCTCCCCCTTTTACGCCAAAATAGAAAATATAACGGATCACATGTCCAACTGTTTCTTCAATAAAGGGTTCCGCTGCTGCAGCGGGGCCTTTTTTTGATCGGCAACCTGTTTATTCGATCATGAATTCGTCTTTGAGCAGATAGCCGGCCTGAGGAAAGCGGAGACCGGTTTTCCAGCCGCCGAGCCCTTTGAGATCGTACTTTTTGACGAGACGGTATTTAGCGAGAAGCGAACGGGCGTCTTCAAACCATACTTCATGAACGGCTCCGTTATTGTCCCGGTACCGGAAAGACGGTGTGGCCCGGTTCACGTGATACGTAATAGTGCTGAAATTTTTGGATGCCTTATTTAACGCCTCCTGCTGGGAATAGGCCGTGTTTTGTCCATCTTCTCCCGACACGAGCCAGTCGTAGGCATACATTGCAAATCCGAGATATATTTTATCCGCTGGAATAACTGATGAAGCATATTGAATGGTTTCATCTACTTTGTTTATCGGGGCAATCGGCCCTGCTTTACCTCCGGGCCAGCTCCAGTCATAGGTCATTAAAAAAACAAAGTCAGCATGGGTACCCAGCCCTTCATAATCGTAGGCAGCATGATGGGACGGCTCCCGGGCTCCCTGCATGGGCGGCAGCGCAAGACCTGTTTTTCCCCCGACCGCATCCATCCGCTTTCCCAATTCCCGTACAAACGTCTGGTAGGAACGACGATCCTGAACGTCCAGGCTTTCAAAATCAATAATGACACCCTTATACTGTTTCTCATCCACCAGATGGGCAATCTGACCGATCAAATGCTGCCGTTTTTCAGGATGGGAAAGAAGGGTGTGCGCAAGGGCGGCATCAAAACCTTCTTCCGTTAGATTTGTGATGGTGGCATATGGTGTCATTCCTTTTTTCCATGCGGTGGTCACAGCCTCGTCTCCGCTTAGGCGGCTTAACTGACCATTTTCGTCCGGACGGTATTCAAAAAAACCGACCGAGCTTAAATAGCGGCGGTAAAAGGTCAAGGCCTGTTCATTTTCCGCCGGAGTGGAAGGTTCGAAAAAAGCACCTGTGCGGATCCGTTGGCGGCGGCTTTCTGGAATGGTTAATGTCTGTCCGGGATGCAGGACAGAAGAGGACAGCCCGTTGATCTGCTGCAACCGGTCTGTGGAAGTCTGATGCAGGTTGGCGATGGTCCAGAGGGAATCCCCTTCTCTGACGATGTATTCCTGTCCGGGGAGCAGTAACGATTGTCCTGGAACGACTACGTCAGGATCCCGGATGCCGTTGATCCGCTGAAGGAGCTCCATGGATGTCCCATAATTACGGGAAATCTCCCACAAGCTGTCGTTTTCGTTTACGGTATATATGACAGCGGCTTTCATGGTTGATACCGGTACGGAAAAACAAAACACAGCAGCCACTACATAGATGATTATTTTCATATGGAAGGATCCTTTCTTTGAACCTGTCCCTTAGTGTTCCACTAATTGATCGAGCGGGACGGTTAATTCTTCATCCGGATATTCAAGCGAATAAATACGGGCGGTACGGCTGTCTTCATCGACATGCTGAATGTAGACAGACGTGCCGCCATAAGTAACCTCTGCCATGACTGGAGAAGCGGCAATATCTTGGGCGCGTAACACATCCATGGCTTATCACCTCCTCTGATGCTTTTTAGTATAACGATTCCCTCTTTCTCCTATTCGTCTCCATAATTCCACGAATTGCTTGATGTAACCTCCCACAACAAAAACACCTGTATTCATTATAATGAAGTATCACTTGGAAAGGAGTGATGCTTTAAATGAACAGCAGGAAGCTGGAACGCAAGAAAAAGGAACTGGAAAGTTTGCGTAAAAAGCTGAAAAAAATTGAACAGAGGATTGCTGAAGAAGAATCCAAATCCAATCGGTAGTTTTTTTTATTAAATTGTAAGAAAGGGAGAGCGTGTATGTCTGAATTCATGTCACGGCATGAAAAAAATATGAAGCATTTAAAAAAACGAAAAAAAGATTTATTGGAAAAATTAGCAGAATTGGAATTGCTTATTCAGAATATAGCTAAAGCCGAAGCAGAGGCTGAAGCAGAGAGTGAATCTGAATCCGAGTCTGAGGCAGAAGCGGAATCTGAAAGTGAATCAGAGTCGGAAGCTGAGGCGGAATCCGAAGCGGAGTCCGAATCCGAGGCAGAAGCGGAATCTGAAAGTGAATCGGAGTCGGAAGCTGAGGCGGAATCTGAAGCGGAGTCCGAATCCGAGGCAGAAGCGGAATCTGAAAGTGAATCAGAGTCGGAAGCTGAGGCAGAATCCGAATCTGAAGCAGAGTCCGAGTCAAAGGCAGAAGCGGAATCCGAAAGTGAGTCGGAGTCGGAAGCTGAGGCAGAATCCGAATCTGAAGCAGAGTCCGAGTCAAAGGCAGAAGCGGAATCTGAAAGTGAATCGGAGTCGGAAGCTGAGGCAGAATCCGAATCTGAAGCGGAGTCCGAGTCCGAGGCAGAATCTGAATCCGAAGTCGATTCCAAAATCATAGGATTTGCTGAGGCGGAGGCAGAAGCCGAAGCGGAAGCCGAGGCAGAAGCAGAAGCTGAAGCCGAAGCGGAAGCCGAGGCAGAAGCAGAAGCTGAAGCGGAAGCAGAAGCCGAGGCAGAAGCAGAAGCTGAAGCGGAAGCCGAAGCCGAGGCAGAAGCAGAAGCCGAGGCAGAAGCCGAAGCCGAGGCGGAAGCCGAAGCCGAGGCAGAAGCAGAAGCCGAAGCGGAAGCCGAAGCCGAGGCAGAAGCAGAGGCCGAGGCAGAAGCAGAAGCCGAGGCGGAAGCCGAAGCGGAAGCCGAAGCCGAGGCAGAAGCAGAAGCCGAAGCGGAAGCCGAAGCCGAGGCAGAAGCAGAAGCCGAAGCGGAAGCAGAGGCCGAGGCAGAAGCCGAGGCTGAGGCAGAAGCAGAAGCCGAGGCAGAAGCCGAAGCCGAGGCAGAAGCAGAAGCCGAAGCCGAGGCGGAAGCAGAGGCCGAGGCGGAAGCAGAGGCTGAGGCAGAAGCCGAAGCCGAGGCAGAATCTGAAGCGGAATCAGATGCAGAATCCGATGCTGATGCAGCAGCAGATATCGATGGAGAAGCAGAGGCCGAGGCGGAAGCAGAGGCCGAGGCGGAAGCAGAGGCTGAGGCGGAAGCCGAAGCCGAAGCGGAGGCAGAAGCAGAAGCCGAGGCAGAAGCAGAGGCCGAGGCGGAAGCAGAGGCTGAGGCGGAAGCAGAGGCCGAGGCAGAAGCAGAGGCCGAGGCAGAAGCAGAGGCCGAGGCAGAAGCAGAGGCTGAGGCAGAAGCCGAAGCGGAGGCAGAAGCCGAAGCGGAAGCAGAGGCAGAAGCCGAGGCGGAAGCAGAATCTGAGTCCGAATCCCAAACGAGTTTTGATGATAACGAGATAAAAGCAGAAGCCGGCGGCAATACGCTGAAAACCGGCAATAATACGATGGTGAATGTTTCAAACAGCGGAGTTACAACCATAGCCACTGCCATTTCAACATTGGCTCTGCTGGAAGCGATGAGCGGAAACGAAACGGATCTGAACAGCATGATCAATCGATTAACAGAGACGCTGCATGTATTAAGCAGGGAAGACAATAACAAAAGCCAGGTTCTATCCGATGTGATGGAAGCTTTAAACCATAAGCAGGAGGGATAACGTGGCAAAAAGAAATGTGTCGCGCAGCTCTATCCCTGTAAAACCCGGGAAAAATGAAATGACAGTAAAATTACGGAATGATAGTGTCAATCATCAAACGAGACAGCTCCGTGTCAATGCTTATGACAAAGATGATGATCAAAAAGAACCACTGCCCATCTACCACAACGGGAAAAAAACAAAATCTGTCGTTCTGACACCGGAACAGGGGAAGCTGTATACTATTGATGTAACAGGTGTGAAGAGAAAAGTCGTATTTGAAGCGATACAGACTAAGGGAGGAAAAGGCCTCTCTGTAAAATCAAAAAATGCCGGAAATGTGAACGCCGAAATCCGGATCAAATAGATCAACATGGGACTGCTCTGTTGGAGCAGTCCTTTTTATGAAGGAAGACAGGCCGTTTCGCCGATAAAATAGAAATCCCGCCGATATTTCACCCGAAACCGCCGATAAAAACCAGCATTCCGCCGAAATATTTCGTTTTCCGCCGATATAGCGACAACTTCCGCCAGCAAGTATAATAGAAGAAAAAAGGAGGAAGAAACATGGCAGATCTTACGTATGAAATCGTGGAACATATCGGAGTGGTGTCGGAATCCCCGAAAGGCTGGACGAAAGAATTGAACCGGGTCACCTGGAACAACCGGGAGCCGAAATACGATTTGAGAGACTGGGCACCCGGACGGGAGAAAATGGGAAAAGGCGTCACCCTCACAAACGAAGAACTCCAGCAGCTTAAAGAACTGCTTCAACAAAAAATATGACGTTTTCTGCCGAACCTCCCCTAAAATATTGCAGAAAAGTGACGATGTAAATAGTAAGAAACTCATAGGGGGAAGGTTAACGATGATGTTCAGGGATATTTTTCAGAAAAAAAAGAAAGATGCACGCCGCGCGATGATAAAGGAAATAGAAGACGAACTGCGGCAGCTCCCGCATCCGATACAGTATGTGCGCGATGTCCCTGTACACAGCGCCTCCGGTGCGGCAGCCATCGATTATATTATCCTGTCCCCCTGCGGTATATTTGTAGTAAACCAGCGCACCGAAACCGGACACATTCAGGCGGACATGGAACAAAAAACCTGGTACGTAAATGACACGGTGGCAATAGCGAACCCCTTCTGCCGGCTGAACGAATGGAGGGAGACGATCCAGACGAGGATCCCTCCGCAGTATCATGAGTATTTTATCTCCATCGTTTCCTTTCTAGCCCCCTCTACCTTTGAGACCGCGCCGGTTTGGCGGAAAAGCAGTTCCAGCCGGATTCTGATGCATCACAAAGAACTATCCGAATATATCCAGCGCAAAATGTTTATCACACGGTTTCAGCATCAAAGACCATTACTGGGTGAAGAAACGATCTTGACATTGTATGATACCTTAGCATCCACTCCGGCAGAACAGCGGTAAAATCCTTCGTTTCCAGCAGGAAGCGGAGTTTTTTTTATCAATTGCGATGACGAACATACATACATCACGGACATCTGTTCCGTTATATGCTGTTATATCTTCGTTTATGGTGGTCAATCGGACATTGGTTTCGTTATCATAGCCTTTTCCTTCTAAAACTGCTTGAAAAAGAGGATATAGCGTACTGAATGTCCGATCGGCCCTTTGAAACCGCAGAAAAAGAAAAAATAGCGCATCAGATGTCCGTCTGTGGGTCCTCGAGAGGGTCGGTATGCCGGCCCTCTTTTCTATCCGGAAGATACGGTTTGAGGTGCTGTTTCCATTCTTCAATCAGCGCGGTCGTTTCTTCCCTCCAACGGCGTTCATACTGGAGTTCTTCCTTGTATTGTTCTTTCTCTTTCCGCAGCTGTTCTTTCTTCTCTGCTTCTTCCTTTAATATGGTTCTCAGCCGGTCGACCTGCCGTTGCAGGGATGCGTTTTCGGCCTTAGCTGTATCCAGAGACGTACGGTACTCTTCCCGGGCGGTAACGGCTTCCTTTACATCTTCAGCGAGGCGGCGGTTGGCGTGCTGCAAGTCTTTCACCTGCCTTTTTTCCAGGTCTTCCATATGCCGGGTCAGACGATCCACCTTATCATTCAGATGGCTGTTTTCCGACGTCAATGTATTGATCTGGTGATAGGCGGGGTCTTTGTCGAACGCCTGCAGGCGGCTTCTGTACTTCGCCGCTTCCGCTTTGTAATAAATGATCTGCTGCTGCAGGTGGAAGTGTTCATCCGACGCTGTGTCCGCAGACGGGCGTTGTCTGTCCTCCATCCTTATCCCTCCTGTCTCTGGTATATGTATGAATAAAGGATGGGCGGCGTGAAAAAAAGCCCGTGAACCGGCGGGGTTCACGGGCCATTCCGAAACATACTCATGGGGGGAACGAACGGACGGACGTTGAGGGGTAAAAAACATATATGATAACAGGGAACCTCATGGGTTCCATGGAAAAATCAGTTGCTTTTGTCAGTCAGGTCGTGAGGTCGTGAGTTATCCCTCCTTTCACGATCAGCATATGGCAGCAGGAGAAGAGGTGCCAATCGTTTCACCCAAGCCGCCGGAAAACGTGCTCATGCCTTGTCTGCAAACGAGAGGCGGATGGCATTGCTAGAGGGAAAAGACTGATTGTGATTTTCAAAATATGCTGCGGCTTGAATGACCGTCGTGTCGGAATCGGCGGGGTGGTCCATGATGAGCTGCAGTTTGGGAAGCGCAAGGGACCCGGCGGGGGGAATACGGACACGGTCAATGGGACGGATCCAATATTCTCCGCGTTCTTCGGCCGTTTCGAGCCAGTTCTCCTCCATAAACTGCCATCCTTTTGTCCCCGCTTCGGACTGCACGCCGAGAACCTCCGTCTGCTGCGGCGGAAGAATCTGTCCGCCGATCTGCACTCCCGCCACCGGATTGGTTTTCAGGCAGAAACGAGGCTGGTCGAGAGGCGTGTCTCCGGCATTTTTTATGATCAGTTCGCCGGTCACGAGAAACGAGCTGCTCTCTTTGGAGGTGTGCACGGTATAGTCAAAAAAGACATCGGCCTGTGCCTGCTGCTTGGACGGAGCAGGCGCCGCTTTTTTTTCTGCAGGGGCCGGGGTTTTCTTTTTTTCTGGAGGAGCCGGTTCCTTTCGAAAAAATCCACCCAGGTGCACATCAGAGAGAGAAGTGGCTGTGACTCGTTTTCGTTCCATAAAATACCGGCTGATCCCCATGACGAGAAATATACTGAGTGATGAGCTGAACGTCTGCCATTGGGTTTGGCTGTTATCTTCCGGCAGGTGGCAGACGATGCGCAGCAGCGGCGCGGGCAGGCGCTGTTTTTCACGCTTCCAGGTTACGTGAAAGGGCAGGGGAGAGTTTTGTTTCTCGATTCTTGCCTTGATGTCTTTCATTTCGTTCGGCAGATAATAGAAAATCGTGACGTGCGGTTCATTCGTGTCTTCGCTGAACTCCGTCGAAAACGGGAACAGATGCAGATGGTCGTTCTGCCCGAGCGTTTCCCGGTCGGTTTCATGTACGGTGAGCCCCGTAGAGGCGGACCATTTCTTCAGCTGTCTGCGTAAATCCTGTTCATAAGGACGGTTCTCTTCTTCCCGGACCACGGATAGATGTCCTCCGCTTAACCCTCCCTGTATATCTATTGATTTTTCCTCCAGATTCCACCGGGTTTCAAATCCAGCGTCCCGGCAGTGATGCAGAAAGGGAAGAAGCTGCGATTCTTCGATCTCTCCTATTTTTTCCTGATGGAACTTTACGTCCAGTTTCATGGCCCTGCCACCTTTCTTTCGTCCATGGGATTCTTTTTCAGCATATGAAAGATAAGGGGGCGGCAAGAACCACTACAGGCAGGACGATTGCTGATTTCGGCAAAACTACACTGCCTGCCTATACCAAAAGGAACCTGCCTCCATATTCTGTAGTGTGTAAAGCACTATACTCATGGGGAAGGAAGGATAGAAGTGAAAAAACGCAGGCCTATCAAGGGTACTCCGACGCCAAAGCCGATCCCGCTTGATCCCAATGATCTGGCGCCTGAATGTATCCGCGTGGATAAAGTCTATGACTGGGTCTTTTTCTCGAACCGGTATGAAAACAAAAACTTCATTCCGGATGAAGGATGCCGTACAGCTGTCAATGAAGCACTGATCGCCGGCGAGGATGTGGATGTAACATGCACGCCGCCCGATTCGAAAGATGTAATCTGCAATGCCACAATTGTTAAAAACGGGAACCCCGGCAAGGTGGCGATTGTCTGGACCGTTCCCGTCCAGGTGACGGTGCGTATCAACGGCAGTAACGTATGTACCTTTACCGTCCGTACACAGTTCGATGATGAAATCATGCTCTGTGTTCCGGAAGGTATTACCGATGACAACATCAACTGCCGTGCAACGGATGTGCTGTGCCGCAGCAACCGTCCGTTGATGGGACCGGATCCGTTCGGACCAATGGTTCCGCTGAAAGTACTGCTCTGTAAAGAGGTTCAGGTGGAATTCCCGGTTAAGCTGGAAGTGCTGGCGAAGTTCTGCTTCCCGCGTCCTGATGATATTCCAAAGCCGCCTGATATGCTCGAATGTCCGCTTGATGCGTTTGAATTCCCGCCGCAGTGTCCGGACATTTTCCCGCCGAATAACTGTGAATGCCAGGCCACGGCGCTGGCGAAGAAGGAAGAAACCCTCGCCACGTTTGGTACAGACGGCACGATGATCACCGGTCTATCGACCCTTGAAGCAGAAATCTGTCAGGAATGTGCGCTCGCGGACAGTGAGTTTTCCTACTCCTTCAAGGACACGGATGATGATGAGAACGGCCCGACACCGACACCGTCGCCGAACGATTTCAGTTTCACCTTTGACCCGACTTCAATTGAATCCGCTGAATGTGATATTGAAGGGGAATCGGTCACGGTCTTCGGGGAAGGACAGCGGTTCTTTAACGGTATTCCGGAGCATGTGTTCTATGAACTGCGCATCTTTAACAGTCCGGAAAGCTTCCAGCTGATCCTCCGGAACGGCGCCGGAACGCAGGTGTTTGACAGCGGCATCGTGGATGCGCTGGTCCGTTATTCAGAATGTGACACATTTGCCGACCTTTTGAATAACAATGACAATAATAACGGCTGAATCGAAAAAATTGTTTCAAATTAGATAATGCAGAGAGGGCATTGGCTGCAGGCGGACGCTTTCCGCGGGCACGGCTCGAGCCTCCTCGAACGGTCCCCGTTCTGCGGGGTCTCGAGACTCGTGCTGTTCCCGCTGGAGTCGCCGCCTTCCGCTTCTGCCCATCATTTTCAATATAAAAAGCAACGTCTGGAACAGCTTTTTACATAAAAAATTATTACGTATAGAAAGAGGGGACTTGGTATGACGACTGGACAGGAGGAGAGCAGGCTTCCATTTTACACCTTGGTTCATGTGGAAAAGAAGATTGGTTCACGGCTGCCGCGCCTGCAGGCTGTCAGGCAGGATCCGGTAGAAAACGCCGCCTCGGTTCAAAAGGAGCCGCCAAAAGAACTTGCGGATCTCTTTTTGCATATCGAAGAAGCGCTCCAGGGGATGCAGCAGGAGAAGAAGGAGCAGCACCGGCTGATTCGAAGCCTGGAAGAAAAGGAGTCCATGCTCCGGAGGGACCGCTCCCGTCTGCAGGCCGAGCGTGACCGCTATCACCGGAAATGGGATGCGTCCCGGAAAATGACCGGACATCTTCATCAGGAAAATAAACGGGTGCGCCGGCTGCTTCAGGAACATATCCGCGGTATGCAGGCCGGCCTCCTTGCAGAACAGAAAGCGCTGGAGCGGTCGAATGGTATCGGGAGGCAGTACCAGCTGACTGCTGAAGCAGAAACAGTGAAAAATGAAGGCCTGGAATCCGGTATGACGCTGTTACGGCTGGAAACTGAATCGCAGAACATGTGTCACCGGGCAGAAGAACTGGAAGAAAGGTGGGAAGAGGCCATGAAGGAACAAAAAAGCTGGTGGAAGCAGCTGCGGATGCTGATGGATCCTGAAACATGGGAAGCGGCTCAGGAACGAATGGAGAAGCTCGGAGAAGATGTGAAACGGCTGCAGGCCGACACCGAAGAATGGCATAAAAAAATCGATGAGCTGCAGAAGAAACTTTACGACAACAAAGAAAAAGAAGCGGAACTGCGGGAACTGCTGCAGGAAGGAACCGGCATCATCCGGGAACTGCAGCAGAACGATCAGCCTGCTCACGAAAAGAAAGAGTGGGAGCAGCTGAAAAAGGAAAATGAACGGCTTCGAGCGGAACGATCGCAGAAAGAAAAGAACGTCGATCCAACCCTGCAGGAAACATTGAAAAAGCAGGAGAAAGAAAACCGCATGCTCCAGAAAAAAACAGCGGAACAGGAAAAGATGCTGCAGGCCCTTCGGCAGAAAAAAGACCGAAGCAGGCAGCCAGCTCCCTCTGAGCAGCCGGCTCCGCAAGAGGAACAGGCGTACCGCGTTCCGATGTCTTCCACATCGAGATCGACGGTGTTTAATCCTTACAAATACGCAGATCACGCCAAAAGGGGGGGATGAGTCCAAATGAGTCCGGATCAGGTTAAACGTCTGTACCGAAAAAAGAAATCCGCCGCTGCACAGCTGCCGTTGAAAAAGACGAGAACCAAGCGCCGCGGCTGCGGCTGCGGAAGCTGATCATGAGTGCAGCCTGTTCGAAGGAGCAGGCTGCTTTTTCCGTGTTGGAGGGGTCTTTTTTTAGAGACAAACCCCGGTGCAGTCTGTCTGCAATGATAGGATAACGACCATCCTATTCGGCCTCGGTAGTAAAAATGTCTACAACGTTATGATACGGGACACTATTTTGCCGTCCTCAAGAAAAATGTCCACCAAATCATGTTGGTGGACAGGTAAGAATGGTAAATGGCCGGAAAATGAGCCGAAACTTCCGGCGCGTATGATTCAGTTTGTCTGCAGCAGCTGCTGCAGCCGCTGAATCTCACGGACGGGGTGGATGCGCATCATTGTCTTGAAAAGCGGATCGTTGTAGTACACCATCAGCTTCTTTTTCAAAGAAGGATAGGGCGGAAGCCGGTGAACCGGATTGTGCGGTCCGTGCGTGACATAGGAGTCAAACCGTTCGGTGCCGTTTCGGATGATGCCGAGATGAAAGCCGTGATGAGGGCGGTAAGGATACTTTTCAATACGCCCGAAACCGATATGCTTTTTGATCCATTGATACAAAACCTGTTCATTACCTCCACCCTTTTCAATTTGTACTGCCAGCTTGCGGGGATGTTCCCGGTAGTAATTGAGAACCTCGTTCATTTTTTTGTAATAAGGTTTCGTCTGAAAGAAATGCAGGCCGCTGAGACGCTGCGCCCCGGAACGGATCTGATTGCTGTAAGGCAGATTGATCTTTTTGCAGTGTCGTTTATGGCTTTCGAAGAGACCCGGGGTTTCGTTCACGATCAAAAAATCGACATCGCCGATATACACAGATTCAAAGTTTTTATACTGGTGGAACGGCACGAGAAATCTCATCATCTTACCGACCTGCCGGTTATCCGTATCGATCCGGGCAAAATAGTTTTCATAGACAGTGAAGCGGCCGGATAATTTCTGTCTCACTTTCATGAGGCAGCGTTGCTCCGAAGGAGACAGCGTGGTGTTGGTAAAAACTTTCACGTAGTAGGATGGATAGCTTTTAAGCACACTGTAAATGAAATAAGGAATATACTTCGTATAACTCCCGAAAACGGTAACGGAAACACATAAAGGATCCAATGACTGCTCCTCCTTTCCAAGTATTAATGTTTTAACCGGAACAGGGTATAAAGCCAATCGTTGATCGTCTGTTCCACAGTCCAGTGCTCGAGAATGTTCCGGGCGGCGTCCTGTTTCATCGCGGCGAGTGTTTGTGGATGCTGCTCGAGCCACCTGATTTTGTTAATGAAATCTTTCGGGTGATGCGAATCCAGAACAAACGGCTTCCCGCGTGGCGGCGTAATTTTTTTCACGTAGCCGACATTCGTGGAAAGGACGGGAACGCCGCAGGCGTTTGCTTCCATGGCTGGTGCGGGACCGCCCTCATTGGAAGACGTAATCATAAGGAGATCCAGACTTCTGTAGAACGACGGCATCTTTTCCGGAGATACCCGTGAGGTGCGGGATGCTTCCCGGAACTTCACCCGGGGATCTTTCTGAAAAAAAGCCTTCACCGGCTGATACAGCGTCTCATAGTTTTTCACGCCTCTTGTATTGTTACCGGCCCAGCCGATGACAAGTTTATTGCCCGAAGATGCCCGAAAAGCAGCTGGATAAAACCGGTTCGTATCCACGAACTGGCGGATATAGGCCACCTTCCTGTCAGGAACAAGGCGTTGGACTTCCTGAGCCAATTTCGGATTGATCGCGCCGAAACGCCGGATCGGCTTCATTACCGTCTGAATAAACCGGGAATCGGGAAGGACGGCATCCTTCCACTCCCGGAATGTGTCATGGTTTTTCATAAAATAGTTGTACGATCCGATCTGGGACGCATCGACCCGGACGCGGAGCCGGTACAAAAGCTGCGCCAGCCCCAGGCTCAGCGTCGCTATGACCGTATACGTGCGGTTGATGAAAGCAGCGCCTTTTTTCTTGACCAGCTCTTTGATTTTCCGGTTGGAGGCAATCTCCAGGGAAGGATGCCGACTCTGGAGAATACGAGCTTTCGTGCCGAGTACCCACCAGTCGTAATCGTAGACGAGCAGATGTTTTTTCATGATGAGATGTGTCCTCCTTTCAGCGTAATGACAGGAAAAAACGTTCCCAGTCGTGTTTACAGATGCGCCACGTCCAGTTTTGCAGCACCGTCCGGCGGATGTTTTCTGTCATGGCCTGCTTTTTTTCCGGATGGTTCAGTAGCTGCTGCACCGCGCGCCGGATGGCCACGGCGTTTCTCGGCACGATGATGCCGTTCTGCTGATGTTGTATCAGTTCCGGAACGAAGCCCACTTTGGTGGATATGATCGGAACACCACAGGAGGCTGCTTCAAGGACTGGATTGGGAAGCCCTTCCGAGCGGCTGGAACAGATGAAACAGTCCAGCTGCTGATAGAACGGCACCATTTGTGCATGAGGCACGAACCGCTCTTTGAAGGTCCGGATGTCGAGCTTTACAGGAAGGTCTTTCAATGCCTTGCGCACGATGTCATAGCCTTTGAGTTCCCGGTAATTCGGCTTGTCGATGCGGCCGGCCCATCCGACAGTGAAGGTGTTATTCTTTTTCACCGGATCCGGCCGGAACTTTTTATGATGGATGCCGATTCGAGTTTTATAGATGGAGCGGACGGGCGCCAGTGTCTGGATAATGTCTCCGGACCAGGCGTTGATGCCGCGGAACTGGTTCAGGTACGTGTGGAAACTGGTTTTGAACGATCCATCGGGATTTCTCTGTCCATCATATAACCGTTCGGAGGTAATGGCACTGGCCATCTTGTCGTACGGAATCCCTTTGCTGTAAAGCTTCCGGGCAATACTCAGTGACATCGGATAAATCAGGTCGTAACGCTTCTGATCGCGGGCGGTGACGTCCTGGAGGTATTTCCGTTGCAGCTGTACATGCTTGAATTCCAGTCCGGCCAGGTCCCGGGCGCGGTTGTCAAATGCCCACTTCGGGATGGCGGGAACGAGCAGCACTTTCATAACATCCCTCCTCTCTATTTCTTCTTTTCCAGCGGATAAACTGGAAATCCGCGGAGCGTGAAGTCGGCAATACCGGGCAGTTTGTGATAATTCGACGGCTGGTAGTACACGGTCTTTTTCAGCATGGCGCCGGCGATCATCACATGGGCTCTGTCCGTGTAAACCGTGTCATGGTCTGCGATCACGCGCAGAAAACTGTCCAGATCTCCGGCGGTTCTTGAGATGTCCCTGTTTTTCCTGCTTTTAAATTCTTCATTTTTAATACGTTCCCGGTCGGTGCGGTAGGCCGTCAATGTTCCCTTTCCTTTTTTCAGATGGCTGGAATAGTCGTAAAAAAAGGCACAGTCATAGGCAAGATCCGAACGGCAGAGATCTTTTATCTTTTTATAGGAAAGGAGTTCGCGTGCAAATACCAGCGCTTTTGTCCGGGCCAGTGCTTTTTTGACAGCAGGAAGCGTGATATCAAACGACGACGGAATCAGGATCACGTGCTCGAATCGTTCTTCAATCATCGGCAGCAATTCCGGCATCGCATGGTGGGCGCGGCACCAGCCGCCCGGACCTGCGACGACGGCGGTCTCCCCCTCGGCCTTGTCGATACTGCTGCGGGGGATTTCCCGGTAAGGTATTCCTGATAATAAGCGGCGCAGTCCGGCCCATATAAGATGATCCCCGAGATTGCCGCCGGGATTGACGAACGTAAGATCCTCCGCTGTCTCCAGTTGCCGGCGCAGTTTTTTTCTGCTTGTCTCCAGCCCTTCCTGAAACGAATCAAATCCTTCAGGTAATTTGGTCATTTCTGTCCCTCCTTTCGGTTACGGGAGATCAAATGCTGGATTCGTTTCTTATCGCCTTCTGCCTGCAGATAAAGATCTCTTCGTTTTTTGTTGTTTTTATAATTAGGGTTTCGTTTGCCGCCGACATGCGGATGCCATAAATGATACAGTGTTTTTTTCATTCGTTTGTAAGGGCCGCACAACGTGTTCATCGCGCTCATAAAGGCACGGTCTTCCCCGCCCCAGCCGATGAAACGTTCATCAAATCCGTGGATCCTTTCGAAATGTTTCCGCGGGACGATGTTGAATCCCCCGACACATGGAGTGCGGGGAGCCGGCTGCTTGATTCTTTCACAGTCTCCATGACCGGGATGCGGCAGCACAGGTTCCCTGCTCCGTACACGTTCGGAGGCCGTGCGGCTGAGATAACAGACGTTGTCGTATGGGATGACCCATGGGTGCTTGTTCAATAATTTTTCAGCTGATGCCGCGATCGAAGGATCAAAGACTAGATCGGCATCAATAATGAAATAAATCGGCCGCGTTGCTTTCCGTGCAGCATCATTCACCGCCTGTGCCCTTGAAAACAGGGAGGAGCGGCTCCGGCCGATACAGATTTGTGCCTCCGGAAGGTATTTATGATAAAACGCCAGTATCCATTGAAATGCCTGATCCCTTGGCCCGTTATCCGGTTCGTAGGGAATCAGGAGAGAAATGGACCGTGACATGTCATACCACCTCTTTTTTTTCATGCGGGGCTGTCGTGGGGTGACAGACCCCTCATGAGCAGAAATATGTTCAACCGCAGAAAAGGAAACGGCATTTACCTGCCGGTGCAGCCGCCAATTTTCCGGTACGGCCGGCAGTTGTCCGGTGCCGGCAGTTTTTTTTTACATAGAATGCCGTGAACATGAAACCTTGTTCAGGAGGTAGAAGAATATGACACGGTATCTTGTAACAGGAGGAGCCGGATTTGTCGGCTCTCATATCGTAAAAGCGCTGGCACACAGGGGAGACCATGTTGCTGCGTTGGATAACTTCAGTACCGGAAACAAAAATAGATGGAAAGAGTTACGTGGAAAGGTGGAATGTATCGAGGGTGATATTACGGATAAAAGCACCCTGGAAGCGGTCATCCAGAAGGGAGATGTCATCTTTCACGAAGCGGCGCTTCCTTCCGTGCCAAAATCGGTCAAAGCCCCGCTTCGGACAAATGAAGTGAACATTACAGGCACACTGAACGTGTTGCAGACGGCCGTTGAAAACAAGGCCGATCGGGTCATCTATGCAGCGTCTTCATCGGCGTACGGAGACAGTGAAGTGCTGCCGAAACGCGAAGAAATGAAAACAGAGCCGTTATCGCCGTACGGTGTCGCGAAATATGCAGGAGAGCACTACTGCAGGGCGTATCATGCGGTATTCGGTCTGCAGACGATATCACTTCGTTATTTTAATGTATTCGGTCCTTCCCAGGATCCACATTCCGAATATGCCGCGGTGATTCCAGGTTTCATAGAGGCAGTGCTGAACGACCGCCGGCCCGTCATTTATGGAGACGGCACGCAGTCCAGAGATTTCACGTATGTCGACAACGTCGTGTTGGCAAATCTCTTGGCAGCTGAAGCTGACGGACTGAAAGGGCAGGTCGTTAATATCGGCACCGGAGAGAGAATTACGGTGAATGAACTGGCGGAAGCGGTCAACGCCTGCCTGGGGAAAAATACAGCGCCCCGCTATGAACCGGCCCGCCCCGGTGACGTGAAGCATTCGCTTGCAGATACGAATGCGGCATCGTCGCTTCTTGGCTATCAGCCAACCGTATCGTTTCAGGAGGGCTTAAAACGAACAGTCGAATGGTATAAAGAAAATAACTCAGGGTGATCACTGCGGTTTCCCTGAGCTTTTTTCGTTGAGGATTTTTTTCATTTCATGTGTATTGCCGTACGCGCTGCAGTACCTGTGGGCGAGTTTGGCGTTACGCCTGTAGTGGAGCGGCCGGCCGCCTTTGCTGGAAGGATGGTGAAGATGAAAGACAGCTCCGGGGATTCGTTCATGCGGTCCGCAGAGGGTGTCGACAGCGCAGGCGAACGCATCATCCTCCCCGCCCCAGCCGATGAATCGTTCATCAAATCCGCCCGCCTGAAAAAAGCAGGATCTTAAAAGCACGTTGATTCCGCCATAAGGGAGCTGCTTGCCATCCTGAACGGAACCGCCCCGCATCTGCACTGGAAACGGGCGGGAAGAGGGGCGCTTCAGCAGCGCATCGGTCTGGGGTCTGGTCAAATTTCTGACTTCGGTATAGGGAATGACCCACGGATGCTGCGTGAGCAGCCGGACGGCTTTCTGAAGCACAGCCGGAGGGCAGATGATGTCGGAATCGATAATGGCCAGCACATCCCCTCCGGCTTTGTCCGCTCCGTCATTCACGGCAGCGGCTTTGCAGAAAGGAGATCCCTGACTTTCGCCGATGCAGACGTCGGCATGTTTTATCTGATGTTGGTAAAAGGACCTTACCCACTGAAACACCCGTTCTCTCGGGCCGTTGTCAGTTTGGAAAGGAAGAATGATGGATAGGGAGGCACTCATAGCGGTCTCCTTTTTTTAAAAAGTGTTCCTTCATAGATATGCAGACCGCAGCTTAAACGTTTCCCGCAGGATAAAAGCCGTTTCCGGGGAAGTCGGCGGGCCATAGGATGAAAGGGAATGGATCCTGTTTTTGGAACAGGAGAAAGGAGAGAGGAGAAAACAATCATGACGATACATGCAGGTATTATCGGGCTGGGATATGTCGGCCTGCCCCTGGCGATGCTGCTGATAGAAAAAGGGTGCATGGTCACCGGGGTGGATATTGACCAGGGAAAGACCGCGTCCTTGTCCCGTTATAAAAGCTATATTCCCGACATTACGGACGCTGAAGTGAAAAAGGCGGTAACGTCCGGGAGGCTGCAATTATCCAATTATTATGATGCATTGAAACAGACCAACGTTGTCATCATCTGTGTTCCCACTCCGTTAACAGAAACGGGGGAACCGGAGCTTCGCTATATTAAGGATGTCGGCCGCGCCCTCGGCAGCAGGTTGCAGAACAACCAACTCGTGATTCTGGAGAGCTCTACGTACCCGGGGACGACACGGGATATTCTGACACCGCTCCTGGAGAACAAGAACCGGCGTGCCGGGACGGATTTTTATGTCGGTTATTCGCCGGAACGGGTGGATCCGGGAAACAAAGACATGAAAATCGAGGAGATACCAAAAGTCATCAGCGGCGTGACCGAAGCATGCCGCAAGAAAACAGAGGCGTTCTATGAGACGATCTTTGAAACGATTGTCCCTGTCACAGCGGTAGAAACCGCGGAACTGTCCAAACTGCTCGAAAACAGCTACCGGTACCTGAATATTTCTTTTATGAATGAAATGGCTGTGCTGTGTGACCGCATGAATATCAACATTTGGGACGCGCTTCATGCCGCAGGTACAAAACCGTACGGATTCCAGCCGTTTTATCCAGGGCCGGGAGCGGGCGGACACTGTATTCCGGTGGATCCGGTGTATCTGCAGTGGGCCTGCCGCCATCACGGGCTGCCGAGCCGGTTTATCACCCTTTCTGAACAAACCAACGATTCGATCACAGATTACATCAGCCGGTCCATCCAGCAGCATATCAAAAAACGTAAGCCGGTGGCGGAAGCTTCCATCCTGATTTGCGGCATCTCCTACAAAAAAGATTCGACCGACGTCAGACACTCCCCCGGGATCCAATTGTTTCAGCACCTGAAAGAGACTGGTGCCGAGGTGGCGTACACGGATTCCTACGTGCCGTCTGTCACCATAGACAGCAACAGCTGCCGGAGCATGGAACTCACCCGTCAAAACCTGTCCGCCATCGACTGTGCGGTCATTGTGCAGCCACATTCCACCCTGCCGCTGAAAAAAATTCTGGATAGCGTACCGCTCGTCTATGATACAAGAAATGCCGTGCAAGGCATGGACGGTACCGCGGAAGTGGTGGTTCTAGGAGGAGGGGGTATGCCTTGATTTCTGTTATCACATGCACGATCCGGGATCACATGATGGAGCAGGTGTTTCAGAATTACGCCGGTCAGAAGCTGAAGCACAAAGAACTGATTATTGTTCTGAATAAAGACAATATGGACGTAAGGAAATGGAAGAAAAAAGCTGCACAGTATCCCGGGGTGAAACTTTTGCAGCTGCCGGAGAAGGCAACAGTCGGAGAGTGCAAAAATACCGCCATCGACCACGCTGCCTATCCACTCCTTGCGAAAATGGATGATGATGACTATTACAGCCCCTATTATCTGCCGGATATGTGGCGGGCTTACCGGAAAAAGAAGCCGGACATTATCGGCAAAAGCTCCGTCTATTACTATTTTGCTGCATCCGGTAAACTGAGGCTGTTTGATACCGGAAACGAAAACAGATGGACGGAATGGACGGCTGATTCGACGCTTGTTTTCACGAAAGACGTTTGGAAACGCATCCCGTTTCGGGAAAAGGACGCCGGCACGGATCAAGTATTTCAGCAGGAAGCCCGGAAAAAAGGGATCCGTCTGTTTTCCACCGACCGCTGGAATCATGTGATTATCCGCAGCAGCAATCCCCGTGATCACACGTGGCAGGTGGCGGACCACGATCTGTTCCGGGTAACCCGCCGCGTGCGCTGCCATACCGGCTGGAAAAGCTGTGTCACCCGAAGGCGTTGATCAGAAAGGAATCGCAAAACGCCGGAAATACCAGTTGTCATCATAGGTCCGGCGTGCGTTGTATTCCTTTCTCAGCGCATCCGCTCCGTCCTGCCGGACTTTCTTTTCGAGTGAATAGGCGTCGCCCCCTGCCAGCTTTCTGCAGCGGTGAACACGGCGCGTATTAAAGTGGAGGCAGGCGGTGCGCAGAAGGTTATAGGAAATATCTGTTTCTTCCACCTGGTAGGGGTGGGTGTTACGGAATACGTGCTGTACGGTGACCGAAGGCAGCACACTGCACCGCCACCCGAAAAGCCAGAGTTTGATGGAGAGTTCAATGTCCTCCAGTCCCCACCGTTTTAATCCCTCATCGAAACCGCTGACATCCTCGAACACGTGCCGGGAAAGAAGAAAGCAGCCGCCCGGAACGACGGGGATGTCGGTGAGTTTTGCTTTTTTCGTCAGCCACTGGATGGAAAGATCGGGTTTCAATGTCTGTCCGTATCCAATAGACCGTAGGTTGGCCGTGTCGGCAATCGCCGGGCAGACGACATCCGTTTCCCCATTTTGCAGTGGGAAAAGCAGTTTATCAATCCAGTAATCATGGAAAAAAAGATGGGCATCGCAGAAGGCGAGATAGGTACCCGACGCATGGTCCGCCCCGAGATTGCGGGCATTGGCTGCTCCGATCCCGCGGGTGCGGATCCTTTTCACCCGGTCATGATCCGGTTTTTCTGCAAGGAAATCACAACAGCCGTCGCTGGAGCCGTCATCGACAACAATCACTTCATATGTCTGCCGGGTCCGGCAGGCAGCCAGCGAATCCAGCGTATCCTTCACATGCCGGCCCTCGTTTTTCGCAGGGAATATAACCGATATCAAGGGAGAAGTCATAAGTGCAGCGCTCCTTTACGTTCCTTCGCTATTCATCGTATGTCACGGTGGAAAGGATGTGAGGAGCGTTTTTTGTGCCTGTTCGATAAAAGTTCCATGTATTCGCTGCTGCATACGCTGGAAACGCGAGGTGGCGGATGAGAAGACCGAATCAGCGCTTATAGTACCATTTCGCATCTATCGCAGGGATCAAACGTCACCAACGGCTGGCAGTTGTTCATAGGTATAACGACAGAAGCCGTGACTGTCGTTTCGTATCGCTTTCCCTTATAATAGGAACCGTAAGAGTGTAAAAAGGAGGAACTATGCATGAAATATCGCACATTAGGAAAAACAGGCATGGATGTTTCGGTTATCGGTATGGGAACGTGGCAGTTCGGCGGAGAGTGGGGCAAGGACTATACCCAGCCCGAAGTGGACGCCATCTTTGATAAGGCAAGAGAGACAGGGATCAACCTGATTGACACAGCGGAATGCTACGGGGATCACCTGTCGGAGGAATTTATCGGACGCGCGATTGAAAGAGACCGGGAAAACTGGGTGCTCGCGACGAAATTCGGACATAAGTTTCATCATCTGTATGAGCGGACCCGTCATTTCGCGGCGGATGAGGTTCGGCAGCAGCTCGAGGATTCGCTGCGCGCGCTCCGTACCGACTACATCGATCTGTATCAGCTTCATTCCGGTGTCGGGGAGGAGTTTGACAACGACGAACTCTGGACAATGCTTGACAAGCAGAAGCAGGAAGGCAAAATCCGCCACATCGGGCTTTCCATCGGAAAAAAAGAAGACAGCTATCAGACGAAAAAAGCTTCCGAGGTGGGGGGCGAAACCATTCAGGTCGTGTACAACCGGCTGGACCGTTCGCCCGAAGAAGAAGTGCTGCCGTCCTGCGAAGAACAGAATCTCGGGGTGATGGCCCGCGTTCCAATGGCAAGCGGCTATTTGAGCGGCAAATACAAACCGGGGGCTATATTTGCGGACAATGATGTGCGCCACCGCCATGACAAGGACGAGACGCGCCGGACGCTTGAAAAGGTCGAAGAACTGGCGGAAAATGAAGTGCCGGAAGGCGTTCCGATGGCACAGTGGGCGCTCGCCTGGTGCCTGAAACACGAAGCCGTGACAACCGTCATCCCAGGCTGCAAGAACCCGGACCAGGTGGCTTCCAACGCAGCGGCAGCGGATCTTGAGATGGTCAGCGGCAGCCATCCGCAGTCGGTGTAATATGGAGCACGCTGTGAAAGCTGTAATCTTCGACTTTGACGGACTGATTATGGACACCGAAACGAGACAGTACGACGTGCTGCAGGAATTGTTTATCGAGCACGGAAGTGACCTGCCGCTTGAGGTGTGGCAGCAGGAGATCGGCACCTCCACCGGTCTTACCCCGGCCGACTATCTGGCTGCGCGCACCGGGAAGCTCGTGGAGCAGGAACCGTTTCTGAAACTGCTGGAAGAGCGCTTTCTGGAACGCCTCACCCACGAAGCGGCACGGCCGGGCGTGCACGACCGACTTCGCGAGGCCCGGGATATGGGTCTTGCGGTTGGTCTGGCCTCGAGTTCCGATTACGACTGGGTCTCGAGGCATCTGAAGCATCTGGGGCTGTTTGAGTATTTCACCTGCATCCGGACCTCTGATGATGTGGAGCACGTAAAACCGGACCCGGCGCTGTACGATCAGACCGCCGCCTGTCTCGGGGTGGAACCGGCGGAATGCCTCGTCTTTGAGGATTCCGCGAACGGAGCGCTTGCCGCGGAACGTGCCGGCATGCGCTGCGTGATTGTACCCAATAAAGTGACCGAAAGCCTGGAGTTTGGCCGCGTCGACCGCCGCCTTGCTTCGATGGAAGACGCGACACTCGGTGACCTCCTGGCATCCCTCTAACCTGCTGCCTGAGCGCAGCAGGTTTTTTTACGGATCATTTTGTCATTGAAAATGTCCATAATCAGAGGATACGGGACATTTGAGAGCGGGATCCGGGGAAAGTGGGAAGAAAAAGAAAATACCAGCCACATGACCGGCGCCGGCGCTGTAAACGGTCCAATATCAAATAGTAATGGACATCTTAAAAACCAAAATGTCCCGTTTCCGCTTAAGGAGGATGCATTTACGAATCGAAGCCCCCGTTCTATACTATGTCATGCATATACATAGTAAAGGAGACCGATCTCATGATCCGGCAGACAAAAAAAGCATTGCTCTTGATCGGCGGTACGGTATCAGTGATCCTGGGGTTTATAGGCATTGTACTGCCGCTGCTCCCGACGACGCCGTTTCTGCTGCTCGCCGCCTGGTGTTACGCGAAATCGTCGCAGAAACTGTACGACCGGCTGCTTGGCACCAAATGGCTCGGTACCTATATCGAGCAGTACCGATCGCACCGGGCGCTTCCGATGAAAACGAAATGGACAGCGGTGCTCGTACTGTGGGGCAGTGCCTCCTATTCGATACTCTTTCTGGTGCCGCTTCTCTTCGTGCAGATTCTTCTCACCGGAGTGGTGCTGTATATTACGTATTTTATTTTTTCCTTAAATACGTTACGCTGAATAAAGAAGGAAAAGTGATAATTAATCGGGAATATAGTATAATACGTAATAACAGAGGAAAGGAGGAAGCTGCTGGTGAACATGGCAACGATTGGAACAAACTGGATTACAGAGGCTTTTATTGAAGCAGCCCGTGGTGTGGCATCGTTCCGGCTGTATGCGGTTTACTCCAGGGATGAAGAGCGTGCGCGGGCGTTTGCGGCCAAAAATGAAGCCGATACATATTACTCCTGCCTCGATGCAATGTTTGCCGATGAACAGATTGACGCCGTCTACATCGCAAGTCCGACCCGCTATCATGCCGAACAGGCGGAAGCGGCGATGGAGCAGGGCAAACATGTTCTCTGTGAGAAACCGCTCTGCAGTAATGAAACCGAAGCCAGGCGCCTGTTTGAGACGGCCCGCCGCAACAACGTGGTGCTGATGGAAGCGGTGAAAAATCTTTACACCCCCGGTTTTCAAAAGGTGAAGGAATGGCTGCCGAAAGCAGGAACCATAAGAAAAGCAGTCTTCAGTTTCTGCCAGTATTCCAGCCGTTATGACGCCTATTTAAACGGAGAGGTGCTGAATGCGTTCAAGCCTTCCCTATCCAACGGCGCAACGATGGATATCGGCGTGTACTGCCTGCATCCGCTGCAGCGCCTTTTCGGCGAACCGAATGAGGTGAAAGCGTCCGGCCACGTGCTTGAAAGCGGCGTGGACGGGGAAACGAATGTCCTTCTTTCGTATAACGGCATGGATGCGGTCGTTTCGTACTCAAAAATCACCGCCTCACAGAGCACAAGTGAAATTCAGGGCGAAACCGGAACCCTTTATATCGAAACGATCCATGAGATGCAGCAGCTGACGTTCGTCCCGGTAAAAGGGGAGATGGAAACAACAACGGTTGATCAGAAGCACCCGGACATGTATTATGAAGCGGCACATTTTATCGAAGCCTGTGAAAACAGGGACACAACAGCAATAAATGATCACGATTCGCAGATGGTAATGCGTCAGACAGACCGGATCCGTAAGGACCTGGGTGTCGTGTTTGAGGCGGACCAGGCGTTTGCGTGACGGAAAAAGAAGCAGTCCAGCGCGTGGCTGCTTCTTTTTGTACGTGTTTTTACTAAATACAAGGAGGCTTCACTCATGAGAAAAACCGAATGTACCATCACCGACGGAAAAAAGCAGATCACCGTGCAGCCGTCAGCCATGACGATATTTTTGCAGGGAAAGATGGTGGAAGCCTGGGATAAAGCGGGAAACGTCTACTACATGATGTTTTTCAAGGATGAATACTTGACTACGATGAAGGCGGAGAGCGTGCGGCGGCGTTCCTTTCTGGAAAAAGGGAGCCGGTATGGCGCTGTATATAAGGCCCCCCATCCCTTCATCCATGAGATTTTGTCCGGCCGGACGTCTTTTCCGAAACGAAGCCTGAGCCAGCTCCGCGGCAAGTTCCAGAGCCAGCATACCTACCAGGAAACCGCCCGCATGCTCACCTTTTTCGATACGTTCACGTCCAAGAAAGACCTGTTTCAGGATATTCAGTCGTACTACTATCAACACCGCCGCAGCGGCCAGTTGTTCCTGGGATACCGGATACTCCGTGTCCTGCTCGACTTCACTCCGAAACACAGCTGGGTCAAACAACTCGCCAACGACATGGAGTTTTCCACCTTTAAAGACATGTACCAGCGGATGGCGCCGGAATTATGGGAAAAGGACCCCCTTTTTATGGAGAAGGCCTGCTATTATGAACGCAAAGATCCGGATAAGGCGGCGCAGCTGCTCCGCTTTCTGAAAGAAGAAAAACGCTGGGTCGACGCCTTTTCTCTTATGATCGACCAGATCCGGCGGGAAGGAGACGGCGGCGCTTCTTACGACGAGCTGATGCAGTGGCTGAACCTGTATTATGATAAAGAGGAACAGCAGCTGATTCTGGAAGATATATATGAAAAATGCGGGTCGGCGGAGCGTCTCCGCGAGGATCTGCTTCACCTTTATCTTGGCCGCCACGACCTGGAAAAAACCCTTCGGCTGCTGCAGCGGCACGAACTGACGCTCACTGAAAAACAGGAGAACGCGCTGGAGGAGATGCTTGATACGGTGGACCTGAAAACAGCGGATATCTCCCTTGATGACCTTTCTTTCTATATCGCGTCGATGTATGAGACGGCTCCCCGCAAAGCGGAAAAAGTGCTTCACACCTGCGTGAATGAACTTCTGGCCGAGCGCCCGCTGCCGGAGGTGCTGGCATGGCTTGCTCCGATACGGGAGAAAACACAGGCCTCTCCGGTCATTCAGCAGATCGAAAAAATGAAAACCTACCGCGAAGATCCGGAAAAACAGCGGGAGCTTGGTGAAATGCTGTATGACTTTAACCAGCTCGATCAGGCCATTGACTGCTTCAGCTGGGAAATGGAGATGAACACGACCGACCCCGAACCGGTACGCTGGCTTTCAAAAATTTACCTCGACCTCGGCAGGGACGAAGAATCAAAAGCATACCAGGATCTTTACAGAAAAATGCAGAAAGCCAACGCCTAGTCCCACCCCCGATCGGAACGTTCCGGTCGGGAATTTTTATTTTGCTCTTTACAACAACTGAATGATTCTTTACACTGAATATTGTATTAGTAAATGTAATACAGATGATACAGAAAGCGGTCAAGCGGAGGAGGGGATGTTTTGTTTGAGCTTGATGTGCGGAGCCGGAAGCCGATTTATGAACAGCTGATCGACAATATCAAGGAACTGATCGTGACACGTGTGCTGCAGCCGGATGAAAAGCTGCCGTCGGTGCGGCATGTATCCAAAGACCTGACGATCAATCCGAATACGATTCAGAAAGCCTACCGCGAATTGGAACGGCAGGGATTTCTCTATTCGGCAAGCAGAAAGGGGTATTTTGTGGCGCCCATTGACTGGATTTCCAATGAGGGAAAACTGGAGGAAATGAAAGAACAGTTCCAGCCGCTTTTGAAAGAAGCAATCTATATGGGACTGACGAAAGACGAATTGATGCGCTGGTTTGAAGAAGCAGAAGAGGAAGGGGGAGACAGCGGTGATTGACGTACAGAATCTGACAAAAACATTTGAAAACGAGACGGCGGTTCATGATCTGAACCTTTCCGTCAAACAGGGCTCCATTTACGGGCTGCTCGGGTCGAACGGAGCCGGCAAGACGACGCTACTTAAAATGCTGGCCGGCATTTACCGGCAGGATGAAGGGAACGTCCATATAAAAGGGGAGCCGGTCTATGAAAACGTTCCGCTGAAACAGGACATTGTGTTCATTCCGGATACGCCGTATTTTCTTCCGCAGGCCTCGATTAAACAGATGGCCGACTATTACCGTTCCTTTTATCCGAACTGGAACGAGCAGCGTTACGCGAAGCTGCAGCAGGTGTTTCAGATCGATCCGAAACGTAAAATCCAGCGCCTGTCCAAAGGAATGAAACGACAGGTGGCATTCTGGCTCTCTCTGTCTGTGATGCCGGACGTGCTGATTCTCGATGAACCGATCGACGGACTCGATCCGGTGATGCGCCAGAAAATCAAAAATCTGCTGTTTCAGGATATCGCGGAACGGGAGGTGACGGTTATTATTTCCTCCCATAATCTGAGAGAAATAGAAGATATTTGCGATCATGTCGGGATCATGCACGAAGGCACCCTGCGGATCGAAAAAGAGCTGGATGAACTGAAATCCGATACCCACAAAATCCAGACCGCCTTTGATTCGGAAGAAACGAAAGAGAGTATGACCGCCGGCTTGAACATACTGCACGAAGAGAAACGGGGCAGCGTGTATCTATTGATTGTCCGTGGAAACCGCAGAGAGATCGAAAAGCACATAAGACCGTACGAACCGCTCGTTTTCGACTTACTGCCGCTGACCCTCGAAGAAATTTTCATTTATGAGATGGGAGGCATCGGCTATGAAATCGAAAGTGTCCTTCTTTAATGCCGGCATCCAGAAACAGAACGCCAAGCAGCACGGCTGGATCGGAATGATTTTTCTATTAAGCTGGTTGTTTATTGTACCGCTGCGGATGCTGCTGCTTGTAGATGGGGAAGACCAGCTGGACGCGGCCCGTATTAAGGATATCTATGATGTCGTTCAGACCCCGCAGTTGTTTGTCACGGTCGGTATTCCGGTTATAGCCGGTATTTTTCTGCTGCGTTATCTGCAGCTGCCGGATGCGGCGGATATGATGCACAGTCTTCCGATTAAACGTCATCATCTGCTCGCCAACCAGATGATCAGCGGTGTGGTCATGCTTGTCATCCCGATGGTCGTGACAGCGCTTCTCACCTGGCTGGCAGCGGAGTCCTATCCTCTGTATGAGAACCTCAGTGCCGGTGATATCTGGAGCTGGGCCGGACTTCATACGCTGATGGCGCTGTTTTTCTTTCTATTCACCGTGTTTACCGGAATGATGACCGGCATCTCTGTTGCCGCGGGCATTCTGGCGTTTATTCTCTTGATGCTTCCGCTTGGGCTTATTACGCTGATCAATGAGAATCTGGCTGTGTTTCTGTACGGTTTTGCCCCAAACTATGCATCCAGCACAGAACAGATTGCCCATTGGTCGCCGCTTGTCATGGCAGAAGAAGTGATGCGGGAAGAGCTGTCTGCCGGCCAGGTGATTGGATTTTTCGCCGGAGCGGTTGTGAGCGGGGCCCTTGCCTTTCTCCTTTACCGGTACCGGCACGTGGAAAGCGCCACCCAGGCGGTCACCTTTAAACCGCTTCAGCCGATCTTCAAATACGGCGTCACGTTCTGCTTTATGCTGGTCGGCGGACTGTATTTTTATCAGTACAACGATATCAGCTGGCTGTTGTTCGGATACCTGGTTGGTTCCCTGGCAGGATACTGCGCGGCGGAAATGATTCTCGCCAAAACGTGGCGGATTTTTCAGCCGAAACGGGCTGTCGGCTACGCCGTCTATGCGGTGGTTATTCTGATTGCCGGAGTGGCAGTGAATATGGACGTATTCGGATATGAAACGTCTGTACCGGAGGAAGAGGACATTCAAGGTGTCCATTTCGGCCATCATGTGCATCAATTGAACAGTCCGGAAAATAATGAGTCTTCGTTGTTCCATGAATCGGACAGTTATAAGGCGAAGGTCCGGGAGTTTCATGAAGCCGTCACGGAAGTCCAGCCCGAGGAGCGGACGGTCACTGGAGCGGCTCAGAACATGGTGTTTGCCTATAAAATGGAGGACGGCTCCATGAAAGTACGAAACTATGAAAATATTTCTACGGCAGAGCTGCAGGAAGAAGCCGCAGCAGTCATGGAGTCTGAACCGTATAAACTCAGCCAATTTCATCTTGAGGAGTTGAATAAAGACGTGGATCGTGTTCGGTTTGATATTTACCGGCAGCCGGGGTATTCCGAGCCGTTTTCTATTACCGATCCGGAAGAACTGGAAGAGTTGAAAGATATCTTAAGTTATGAAATTACTTCCTTGAGCTATGAAGAGATCCAGCATCAAAACAGAACGTGGGGGGACCTCGTTTTCTCGAAGCTGCCTGAAGAAGGGCAGCCCCGGGATGAACAATTAGGATTTGATATTCCGTGGCTGAAATCGTTCGAGGAACTCGACACGTGGCTGGAGAATAACGGCTACCTCGAGCAGGCGCGCCTCACTACAGGGGAAATTGAGACAATGAAGATGACGACGATTCCGGAAATTAGAAATCCGGAGGCCTTCCTGGAGGATGTATATTCCGAAGCGGCGCAGGATCAAGAGGTGAGCATAACGGAAGAAGGACAGATGGACACTGTCCTGAAGCATTTTGAAAGTTATCAGCCGCACCAGGAACAGGGCCCCTATATGGTTCAGATGGAAACGACAAATGGAAACAGAGTGTTTGGGGTGCTGGAAGAAGACGATCTGCCCGAAGAGATAGTATCCCAGCTTCAGTAAAGGAAAGCCTGCCGGATGTCCGGCAGGCTTTTTTCAGCAGTCCGTGTTTAAAATAAGCAGAGCCGGCACATATTTTCATGATAGAAAACCTTCCGCATTTCCTTACAGCCTGCGCAGACTGTGGCAGACTCTACAGGTAAACAAAGCAAATCGAGGAGGTTTACGAAATTGGAACACAAACCTGCAGGGAACAGTCTGCTGCTTCTGACGACGATTGGTATGGTGGCCGCCTTTATGGTGTGGGGGGCGTTTTCTCCGCTCATTAACCAGTTTGGAGAGATGTATAACCTCTCAGCAACCGAAAAAAGCGTGCTTGCGGCGGTGCCGGTGCTGCTTGGTTCCATCATGCGGGTGCCGCTCGGTATTCTAACCGAAAAATACGGGGGCCGAAAAGTGTACACGCTGCTGCTTTTGTTTCTGATTCTGCCATTGACGGCGGCTGGTTTTGCCGATTCGTATGCGGCCCTTCTCGTCTGTGCGTTTTTCCTCGGGATGGCCGGTACATCGTTTGCGGTGTCGATGACGTTCGTATCGAAATGGACACCGAAAGAAAAACAGGGCACAGCGCTCGGCATTAACGCGCTCGGGAACGCGGGAACGGCAGCGGCGAGTCTGGTGCTTCCGACGATTGCACTCGCGGCCGGGATGGAATGGGTATTCTGGTCGCTGATTCTTCCGATTGGGTCGATGGCAGCCCTTCTTTGGTTCTTTACGCCGGAAACGCCGAGCGCGGATACGACCCGCACTGTCAAAGGGGAACTGTCCGTCCTCGCCTATAAGCACACGTGGATGCTGTCACTGTTTTACTTTGTCACGTTCGGCATCTTTGTAGCGTTCAGCGTGTATCTGCCGACGCTCTTGACCGATCTGTTTGAGCTCTCGGCGGTTGACGCCGGACTTCGGACGGCCGGGTTTATTATACTGGCGACATTCATCCGGCCGCTCGGAGGGTACGCCGCGGATAAAATCGCTCCCGGCCGGATTCTGACAGCCGTTTTTCTCGCCATTACGGCGGGGGGAGCAGCGATTGCCATCGGCGGGGAAAGCATGATCATGATGACCGGGGCCAGTCTCCTGCTTGCTGCCGCCTCCGGAATCGGCAACGGTGCTGTCTTTAAGCTCGTGCCAAGCATCTTTCCGGGGGCAACGGGGACCGTCACCGGTATAGTCGGCGCGGCCGGGGGGCTCGGAGGTTTTTTTCCGCCGATTATTCTCGGTGTCGTGCGCGACATGACCGGGGCTTACGCCATCGGCTTCGTTTTGCTGGCGGTCGTCAGTGCCTGCTGTCTCGTGGTGAACAGAAAATCTTACGACCGCGAGAAAAATGTACGCCGGATGAAAGAGGTGCGTGCATAAAAAAGAGGTGCCGCCTGCGTGCGGTACCTCTTTTTGTCTGGAAGAAAAGCAGCCGGACATCTGGTCCGTTATAGTCGAAAAATCGCCTTACTACGCAGAGGTTCCGGACCTGTATTCCGTTATTCTGCTGTCTGGAGAGAAAATGAGCGTTAAAATCACCGGTTAACGGCACCAATGTCCGCCCACCCTCCATTATCCCGCCCATTTAGTATGTTAACGGAACAGAGGTCCGTCTCCAATCTTCCTGCCCGGTCTTTATGCCCGTGAAAACCCTTCTTTTTCGAGAAAGTCCGCCGCTTCAGGGTATGTCGTGAAGGCCCCTTCGAGTTCAAGGCCGGCATAGATGTTCCACCCATCCCCTTCTTTCATTATGACAAGAATCTGGTCATTTGAATTGATCCATTCTTCCATCGTCATCTCTTCCGGATCTTCCTGCGGTGACATGGAATCAATCGCTTCTCTGACAATATTCCGAAGCTCATCGGCACTGTATTCGCGGATGTTGACCATCCCTTTTTCATCCGTCTTCACGCCTTTGATCTGTCCTGCATAGACGAAGCCGTTTCCGTTCGGATGGAGGTGATAGACGACATTCTTTTTATCAATCACGCTGTCTTCATAGTGGTAATTCACCCGGCCGAGCGATACTTCTTTTTGCGTCAGTTCCGGGAACGTATCAAGTATTTCGATTTTTTCTTCGAATGTAAGCATAGAACCTCCAAGTAATAGTTGATGTGTCGTCTTATTATATCACGTCATCCACCGCTTAACATCACGCCGAGAGGAGATGATGGTGCAACATCTTCCCCAAGCGCGTACCCGGATATCGGAAACATCGGAAATCCAACGTATCCCGGGGTGATGTCGTATTTATCAAAATAGATCACAAGGCTTTTATCGGCAAGGTAATATTTCTGATCCGTCCCAATCTCCGGAAAGCTGTTCAGCAGCGGAATGTCCCGCTCTTTGATCTGTGCTTCAATCATGCCCTCGATTTTCTTTTTCCAGCCGCTTCCCGGCTTAAACTGTTCGGAGAGCGTGTACGTCTTATCACGGGATGCATCTGCGGTGAGCGACTCCATGTATTCGACGGGATGCGCGAGGCCGGGGGCATTGGCAAAAAGGGAAAAAGTAAAACTCACCATGCAGCGCTGATTGTTCTTCATCGCGTAGGAACCGTCCAGCTGTGTGACCCCGGGCTCGTAATACCCGTCTTCCTGCAGCTTCCTGAACATCCCGTAGACCCGGCCGAAGATCTTTTGATTGACCGCATCCGTGCCGGGGTGCAGGAGCCATGGAAAAAAAACCGGTTCCTCCATCAGCCGGTATGTCTGTACAGAAATTGGAAAATCACATGATTTCAAAAAAAACACTCCTTTGCCGGCCTGCACGAGTAAAAATCGGCAGGCTGGTCCATAGTAATAGTAGTTCATTAAAGATATGAGACAAGGAGGGCAAACATGAAAGGTTTTTTAGGCGGTGCAGCGGCGGTTCTTCTACTGTTGAACACCGGCTGCCAGCAGCAGGAAGAGCAGGGAGCGGGAAGGCAGGAACCGTTAAAGGTTGTCGATGAAGAAGAAGGAGAGGAAGGAACGGGCTTTCCATTTTCCCTGCTGCCGGAAACAGATCAGGAACCTGATGAAGAAATGAACCGGGAGCCTGATGCAGATAGAGAAGCGGAGCCTCGTCCGAAAGCGGAGATGGAAGGTAATGATAAGCAGCAGGAAAGCGGCGGCGGACAACAGACGCAAAATAGAAGTGTGAAAGCGGAAGTCATTGCACTGACAAATGAGGAACGGGAAAAACAGGGGCTTAACTCCCTGAAAGAAGACGAGACAGTGGCCAAAGCGGCACAGGCGAAGTCGGAGGATATGGCGGAGAATAATTATTTTGCCCATCAGTCGCCCACCTATGGATCGCCGTTTAACATGCTGAAAGAATACGGGGCCGACTTCCGCTCGGCAGCTGAAAATATAGCCGCAGGGCAGGCAACGCCGGAACAGGCGGTGGAAGGCTGGATGAACAGCGAAGGACACCGGAAAAACATTTTAAATGAGGATCTGACCCATATCGGCATCGGGTATGAAGAAAATGGGAGATACTGGACACAGATGTTTATTGAAAAGTAAGAAGAATGACGCCGCCTGCGTAAAGCAGGTGGTTTTTTAATGGGTGATCGGGGGTAAAAAGAGAGTATCCGCCTCTTTTAACGAAACATGGATCTGCTTCTGCCGATTGAGGGAAGCAAAGAATACCTGATCGATATCTGTAATTCCCTGTGCGGCAAGTTCAGAGTTCAGCCAGGCTTCATCGACATTCTGACTGTGAAGTACTGGATGCTGGATAACCCCTTCGATAATGACCGGAAAAGCAATTGAAGAGGACGTCTTGATATACGGTGTATCTTCGATCGTCACCGTAGATTTGGCAGGCTTTTTCAATACACTCAGGCTGCCGTTTGCTTCGACGACCGCGGTTTCCACGTCCTCTACGTTGAAAATATCTTTTTCACGCAGGGCTTCCAGTACATTATCGACGGAATAGCGGATTTTTTTCAGGTTCTGCCGGATAATGGTGCCGTTTTGAACAACAACCGTCGGCTCAAACGTAATATACTTCCCGATTGTTCGGTTTTTCATTTTGAGCAAAGCCACACCGCGCTGCAGCAGAGCGATCAGAATCACGGCAACAGCCGTATGCAGGTGCTGAACTTTGGGATCGGCGATATCCGCCCCGACGACGGATCCAAGCGTCAATACGATTAAGAAATCAAAGACGGGCAGTTCTCCGATCGCCCGTTTGCCCATAAAGAGGGCCATCAGAAGCAGCAGAGGCAGGATGGTAATGATGCGTCCGGCTACAATAAGCAACTCAACGATGGTGTCCACAACCTTTCCCCCTTTTTGATATAGCTTTCTCCTTCCTGCTTTCATTATTCCATTCCTTTTGTAATATAAATGTATTTAAAGTGTAATATTTTTTAATTTTTACGTTTGAGAACGATAGTGAACAGGAAAGGGATGAATAGAACGAGAGAGATCGCAGTTATCATAAGGAGGATTCCATCATGTTTACTAAGATGAAACACACTCTCATCGGAACAGCAGTCCTGCTTACAGCGGCAGCAGGTGGAAGCCCCGCCGCAGCAGAGACCGGTACCGAATCGTTTTCCATGAATCACATTATCCAGAATTATTACGCCGATACCGAGTACACAGCTTCCGAAGAGACAGAAACACTGAACATTGGATTGAATACATTGGAAGGCAGCAAAGGATTTGACGACGAGAGGGCATCGCTCACCTATACGGTGGAAGAAATGTTCGATGTGGAAGATCCATCCTATATCAATGACGCGTCAGGCGAACTGGTACTCAGCGTCAGCAACCCGGAAACAGCCAGCCTTGATGAAGGGGAAAAAACGGCCGAAAAAACCATAACCCCTGAGGGTCCGGCTGCCGCCCACGAAATCAGCGTCTTCGCAGAGTCTGAGGGAGCGGCAAAGATCTACCTGAATGAGAAAAACAAAGACACCATGACCACCCTCGGCACCGTAGAGGTGGAAGTGAAATAAAAGACCTTGTGTATCTAAAACTGTCCACCAACGCTGTTTGGTGGACAGTTTTTGCAGCATGAAGGTTGAAATGTCCCGTTTTCTTTTTTTCGAGACTTTTTCAAAGCCAAACGTGGGATTTTGGCTGTAAACCCTCGTTTATGGACAGACTGTGTCGATTCCTTTTTTATAACGGATGGAACTCCCGGCTCCGGCCGCAGATGGAAGCGAGGGAGTGGAATTTGCGGTTGAGGTTTTTCCGGTCCAGGGTCAGGAGCTGTTCCCGGTGAAGGCCTTCCAACACATATTCGGTGAATTCCCATACGGTGTGTTTCACGTCACCCGAATTGGAGTGGGCAATAAGAATAAAAGCGTCGACTGCGGCTCCCAGCACCTCCAGATCTTGAAATCCATACTTGCGGATCTGATGAAAGGACGTGTACAGGTAATCGGAAAAGTCAGGCTGCGCGAGAATCAGGCGGAGGTTTCGCTCTGCATCATAATGATACGCCCGAGGCAGTTCTTTTCCCCCGAGACGGGCAAGAATGCTGCCGAGGCTCTTGATGCAGGCTACTGCGGTATTAGGGTCATTAATACCCGAAGACAGAGACCGCAGCGCAATTTCCACAATTTTCACGAGTGCCAGTTCTATCGTGTCACTCGACGATTTTTCCGCCCCGAGGGTAATAAACGGCAGGTACAGATGAGGTTGGATCGTTTTTCCCTGTTCCCAGACGGAAAGAAACGGGGCACCTTTCTCGATATAATCACTGATTTGGGCATTAATCCGGATAATGCAGTCATCCCGTTCTGCCTGCCTTATCAACCCTTTCATATCCATATGCTGAATATAACCGGACTCTGCGGCGCGCACCGGAACCGGTTCTATCGGTTTGATGTCTTCTCCTTCCCAATCCTCCCAGGGAACCGGCGGCGGGGCCGGATGCTGCTTGTCCGGAAGCTCTTTCTCGATTTTTTCCAACGTATTTTTTGTAATGTAATGCAGCAGGCTGCTTACCTGAATCCAGCTCGATACATGATGAATAAAAAAAACAAACATAAACACACAGAGAATCGCAAAAAATACGGCGAGAGACGGGGAAATAAAGACCGCTTCCCCGTTTGGGCGAAGAAAAAGCAGCAGCAGGATGGAGTAAATAATACCCGCTGTAAAAAAACCGAGCACGCGCTGTGTTTTCGCATCACTGATGAAATTTTGCAGGGTGCGCGGAGAGAATTCGGATAGATATGTTGTTAACACGACGAGAATCGTAGAGAACGTTATCGTTGTCATCGTCAATAAAGCCGCCGAAATCGAACCGAGAATGGTTCGTGCCAGATCGATGGACATAAACAGAGAAGCGGGGAGCCAGCCTGCGGTATCCGCATTCGTGAGGAAGCGGGTGTCGACGTATACGCTGGCTATTGCCACGACAAATGCAGCGATTCCATAAAGGGAAGGAACATAGAGAAAATTGGACCGGATGTTGTGAAACAGACTGCGTAGAGAGAGCACTCCTGTCACCTCCATCCTGGTAGTTTCTGCAGCCCGGCCGTCCTTTATCCCGGTAGAAATAGAAAAAGGAGGCGGAGCCATGAAGGTATTGGATCGTCTGTCTTATCATATGGAATCAAAATCCCAAAGCAGGCTCCGGCATATCAAAGCTCTCAGGCATCCCGGTTTATTCAGGATGGAGGAAAAAGACGTGTCTGCCGTCCGGCAAAGCCTTCGGTACCAGAAAACAGAGCCGCTGAATATACAGCCGGAGGAAAGGAAAATTGTCGCTTCCATCAAAGACCGGACAAGGAAGGGAGCCCGGAATAATGTGACACGGACGGAAAGTTACCGGAGCTTCTATTTCAGGCATCCGGAGCTGCACTGGGCGTTTCTCGCACATATGGTATCGAGAAACAGCGGATGGTGCATGACGGATCTGGAAGGGGAGTGGCTGCCGCGCCTGCTCCCGGAAAAGCGGAGGGAGCGGTTGTTTGATATGTATGAAAGGGCAAATTTCCTTATTTTTCAGGATGCCTTTCCGCAATTGCTGCTGTACGAGGAGAGCAGACGGCAGGGGCGGAATCTGTTCCATCTGCTTCCGGCCTTCCACGTCTCTAGGTTTATGCGGCCGTTCTGGGATCACTTCTGGAACCACCGGCGGCCTGTTCTGTTAACGACGGCACTGATCATCAACGAACAGCATTATATTGAAAAACGGGTCATTCAGGACGAATCGTTTCAGCAGGATGTATTTCACACGCTTCCATTTATCGCGCAGGAGCTCCTGCAGTTGACGCAGGTCGTGTTTCCGTACCGGGAGCAGAATGGGATCCGCCTGGCTGGTCTGATTCTCGAACACTTTGCGGCGCTTTCGGAACGTATCGAAGCCGGCAGGCAGATGTATGCCATGCTTTTCGGTATTGAATCGGTCTCTCAGGGCGCGGCGGCGTTTGCCGGCGGCGTGTCTCATACTGGATCGCGCCGGGATTACTGGCCCGGACTGTTTACAAGTACCGGCCGCGTACCTTACCGGAAGGAGCGGATCGTGTCGGAAAAAATGAATAAAGAGGCGCCGCTCTTGTACAGTCCCCGCCTCGACATGGTATGGAGAGACCGGGAGCCCGGCAGTGTGCAGCGGAAAGACTGGTTTGTCTCCACAGATGTGATGCGTTATGTGCGCACGCCCCGCATCCCTTATCATTTTGATATGACAGGCGAATACTGCTTTGGTTTAAATAAGCTGGAACGGGTGGTGCTGCTTCAAAAGAAATAACAAAAGCGGTCACGACAATATATAACGGTCCCGTCCTGCGCCGGTTCCAGCCCAGAACATCGCCGCCGTGACGATGAGAAAAATGATAACAGCGGGGGTCCAGCTCTGGTACCAGTCGTACAGCAGCCCTGTGGAAAACGGACCGAAGGCAGCCAGCAGATATCCGAAAGACTGGGCCATGCCGGAAAGCCGGGACGCCTGTTCAGCCGTGCGGGCCCGAAGCCCGAGCAGCGTCAAGGAAAGGCTGAGCGCCGCTCCCTGGGCCAGTCCAAATAACAGGACGCAGATGGTAAGTACTAGAAAAGACCCGTGGATAAAAAGACCGGCAAATCCGATCAGATAAAGTCCGCTGATGCCTGCCACAATTCCCTTTTGATGGGGAAGACGGGCGGCAAACACAGGGATGAGAAACGACAGCGGAAACCCGATGAACTGCATGATGGAAAGAAGCCATCCCGCTGTGGCCGGATCAATCCCCCGTGCCTGCAGAATTTCCGGAATCCAGGTGATCAGGCAGTAAAACAGAAAAGACTGCAGGCCCATAAAGAATGTTACCTGCCAGGCAAGGGGAGAACGCCAGACCGAGGTTCTGTGTTCGTGCTGCTCTGTGCTGCCGGTGCGTTCTGTCTGTTGTCGGAGTTGCGGCAGCCAAAGCGTTAGGGCAGGCACACATAGAAGTCCCCACGTGCCAAGAGATATATTCCAGTCCAGAGAAAAAGCGTTTGTGACAGGAAGGCTTACCCCTGAGGCGGCGCTGGCGAGAAGCACCATTGATGTCGTGTAAAGTCCGGTCATCGTTCCGACATGACGGGGAAACCGTTCTTTCACGACACCGGGAAGCAGCACATTGCAGATGGCGATTCCGCCGCCGGCGAGCGCCGTTCCGGCGTATACCAAGGGCAGCAGCCCGGCTGCGCGCATTACGATCCCGGAAGCCAGCAGCAAAAGCCCTGCAAAAATCATTTTTTCCTTCCCAACACGCAGCCCGGCAGCCGGAGCAAGCGGTGAAAGTGCAGCAAACGCAAGCAGCGGCAGCGTGTTCAGCAGACCCGCTGCTCCATTGGAGATCCCGGTATCTTCCCGGATGATTCCGATTAATGGGCCGACCGACGTGATGGCCGGACGAAGATTAAAAGCTACAAAAATAATGCCAAGGATCAGCATCAGGTTTTTCGGCGTGGTCCATGGGTTTCTTTGTTCTGTCATATGTATCATCCCTTTTCAAAAAAAAAGAAAGAGGCCGGCAGCTGCCCGGCCTCTTTCTGTATTATATCAGATGTTACTGTTTACAGAGAATCAAAATCATTGTCGGAGTCGACGAGGTTGTAGTCGGTCACGGTCGTTTCAAAGAAGTCCGCTTTGCCGGTCGTATTGTCATTATACACCGAAATCCAGCGCATCGGATTCTTTTTATGGCCTTCAAATACATGTTCAAATCCGAGCTCTTTGATACGCTTGTTAGCCATAAACTTGATGTAGCTCTCCAGCTCATTGGAGTTGATGCCTTCAATCTTGTTACCGATGATGTAATTGCCCCACTTGATTTCGAGTTCAGCTGCTTCATAGAACGTATCATGCACGAACTGGGCAAATTCCTCGGTGTTGAGTTCCGGATTTTCTTCCAGCGTCTCTTTCAGAATGTTGCAGAACAACCGCACGTGAAGCTGTTCATCGCGGTTGATGAAGTTGATCATCTTGGCGGTGCCGAGCATTTTTTCATTCCGGGCGAGGTTGTAGAAAAACGCAAAGCCGGAATAGAAGAATAATCCTTCAAGAATGACGTCATAGACGATGGCGCGGACGAAGTTTTCTTTTGTCGGATTTTCCGTAAACGCCGTGTAGCCGTCAGCAATAAATTTGTTGCGCTCAAGCAGCACTTCATCGGTTTTCCAGTATTCAAAGATCTTTTCCTGAGTCTGGCTGTCGGTCACGCTCGACAGCACATACGTGTAGGATTCGTTGTGGACGACTTCCTGAAACGCCAGAACGGACATGAGCGCCGACAGACTGGAATCCGTCAGATAATCGGCGACTTTGGAGGAAAAGTCGGTCTGGACGCTGTCGAGAAAAGCGAGCAGGCCGATGATTTTGTTAAAGGCGTCCCGTTCATCGTCAGTCAGGGTTTCATACTGGCTTCTGTCACTTCCCAGAGGGACTTCATCCGGAATCCAGAAATTACGGAGCATGTTTTTGTACATCGGATAGGCCCATTTCCGGGCGGTATCGTCCCAGTTGAGGATATTGGAGCTGCGTCCGTTAATAATCCCGGTAGACTGGTTGGGAGCTTCGGTGTCATATAATTTGCGTTTGTGAATGGTGGACATGTCTTAAACCCCTTTCCGGTAAAATCAGCTTGAGCAGCTTTCGCAGTCTTCCACTAGCGTTGAAGTGGATCTCGTGTAATACGTTGTTTTCAAACCGGACTTCCAGGCCTGCGTATGCAGATCCAGCAGCTCTTTGGCTTTAATGCTGCGGTGGATGTACAGGTTGAAGCTGACAGCCTGGTCAATATGCTTCTGGCGGGCAGCGTTCTGCTTGATGCTCCACGACTGATCAAGGTTGAACGCGGACTTGTAGTACCAGATGGTTTCGGCACTGATGTCCGGCGCGGTGACAGGAGAGCGGAAGTCTTTTTTCTCTTCAACGTGCTCCTGCCGGAAGACCGGGTCAATGCTGGCGGTGGAACCGGCAATCAGGGATGTAGTGGCGTTCGGGGCCACCGCGATCAGATAGCCGTTGCGTAGTCCGTTTTCCTGAATGGATTCAGACAGCTCCCGCCAAGCGTCATCCGTCCAGCCTGCGGACTGGCTGTCATCCGGCCCGTATGTACGCTCAAGATACGCACCGGTCTGCCATTCGCTGCCTTCAAACAGCGGGTAGGACCCTTTTTCCACTGCCAGATCACGGGATGCTTTCAGTGTCAGGTAGTTGATTTTTTCGTACAGCCGGTCTGCCAGAGCGACTGCTTCATCCGACTCCCAGGTTATTCCTTCGAGTGCGAGAAGGTGATGCCAGCCAAACGTGCCGAGACCGACCGCGCGGTACCGCTCGTTTGTCCAGCGGGCCTGCAGGACGTCGATGGTATTCAGGTCGATGACATTATCGAGCATACGTACCTGAATCGGAACGAGACGTTCCAGAACATCTTCGCGGACCGCCTTGGCAAGTGAAATTGAGGAAAGGTTGCAGACGACCATATCCCCAGGCGATTTCTCGGTGATGATGGTTCCTTCTTCGGTCAGGTATTCCTCTTTCACCGTCGTCGGGCTCATGTTCTGCATGATTTCGGTGCAGAGGTTGGAACTGTAGACGATGCCGGCGTGTTTGTTTGGATTGTCCCGGTTGACTGTATCCCGGTAGAACATGTACGGGGTACCGGTCTCCAGCTGTGACTTCATGATTCGTTTCATGATTTCGATGGCGGGAACCCGTTCACGGCTTAACTCCGGATGGTCGATGCATTCCTGGTATTTTTCCCGGAAAGAGCCGGCACCTTCCTTTTCATCATAGAAATCCTCAAGTGCCCAGCCCATAACGGTTTTTACCTCATGAGGGTCAAACAGGTACCAGTCTTCGCGGTTTTCCACTTTTTCCATGAAAAGGTCCGGAATGCAGGCGCCGGTGAATATATCATGGGTGCGCAGGCGTTCGTCACCGGTGTTCAGCTTCGCGTCGAGAAATTCAAAAATATCTTTATGCCACACGTCAAGGTAGACCGCGAAAGCCCCCTGACGCTGACCGAGCTGATCGACGGAGACAGCGGTGTTATTCAGCTGTTTCATCCAGCCCATAATACCGCCGGCCACTCCTGTGTAGCCTTTAATGTCCGAGCCGCGGCTGCGCAGTTTGCCAAAGTAGATGCCGACGCCGCCGCCGTTTTTGGAGAGGTTGGCGACATCTGTGTTGGAATCGAAAATGTTACGCAGGCTGTCATCGACGGTATCGATAAAGCAGGAACTGAGCTGGCCGGTATTTTTGCCGGCATTGGTAAGCGTCGGGGTGGCCACGGTCATGTACAGGTTCGACAGCGCCCAATATGCTTCTTTAACCAGTTCCAGCCGCTGGGAGGACGGCTCATTGATCATCAGTTTCATGGCAATAATCATGAAACGCTCCTGCGGCAGTTCAAAGACCTGGCTGTTTTTGTCGGTGGCAAGGTATTTGTGGGCAAGTGTCAGAATCCCGACATACGTGAACAGCTTGTCCCGCTCCGGCTCGATTGCTTTTTCCAGCTCCATGATTTCTTCCTTGGAATAATCCCGAAGGAGAGTCTGGTCATAGACGCCTTTGGAGCCGAGAACTTTGAGCAGGCCGTAGAGGGAGCCATACTTCTGATCGGTGTCGTACGCCCGGTTTTTTGATGCTTCTTTATAGAGACGCCGCAGGTAGATTCCCGCAGCGACATACGTCCAGTCCGGTTCATTGCGGTCGATCCGCTCCGACGCATTCAGTGCAAGAAGATGCGTAATCTGTTCGGAAGCATAGGAATCCTTGAATTCAATATTAGTCAGCACTTCATTTTTGTAATCGAGGACGGATAAATTGGAGAACCCGGCTGTTACGTCGTCGATAAAACGGCTGAGGCGCTCCCTGTCAAAGGTGAGTTCCCGGTTGCCGTTGTCTTTCGTAATTACTGTCACTTTCATTCCTCCATCGTCTTACATTGTTCCTCCATCGTCTTACGTGGTTGAGGTCTGTCTTGCTTTCCTGCTTTCTTCTGCTGCCTGGACCATGTTTTTCAGCGAATCCACCGTTTCCGGCGTATTTCTTGTTTTCAGGCCGCAGTCCGGATTAATCCAGAACAGATCCGAAGGCAGTACGCGCAGCGCGCGGTCAATCATGTCTTTCATCTCTTCTACAGAAGGAACACGTGGGCTGTGGATATCATAGACGCCGAGACCGATGCCCTTGTCATATACCGCGGTTTCAAAGGATTCGATCAGTTCGCCGTGGCTGCGGGACGTTTCGATGGAAATCACATCGGCATCGAGCGCGCGGATCGATTCGATCATGTCCTGGAACTCGCTGTAGCACATATGGGTGTGAATCTGGGTCGAAGGCTTCACATTGGACGTGGCGAGACGAAAAGCAGTCACGGACCAGTCCAGGTATTCGTCCCATTCTTCCCGCTTCAGCGGCAGTCCTTCCCGCACGGCCGGTTCGTCGACCTGAATCATGTCAATGCCTGCCTCTTCCAGCGCCTGCACTTCCTCACTCAGAGCTACAGCGATCTGGAAGGCGGTCTCCTTTCTCGGGATGTCATCGCGCTCGAACGACCAGTTCAGAATCGTCACCGGACCGGTCAGCATGCCTTTTACCGGTTTATCGGTCAGGGACTGTGCGTAACGGGACTCTTCCACCGTCATCGGCTCCTCGAAAGTGACATCATCGTAAATAACCGGCGGTTTCACGCACCGGGAACCGTAGGACTGCACCCAGCCGAAGCTTGTGAAGGCAAACCCGTTCAGCTTTTCCCCGAAAAATTCAACCATGTCATTGCGTTCGAATTCGCCGTGAACGAGCACGTCAAGCCCCACGTCTTCCTGAAGATCGATCCATTCCTTGATTTTGCCGCGGATAAATTCCTGATAGGCTTCCGGCGATTTTTCCCCTTTGCGGAACTGCTGGCGCGCAACCCGGACTTCTTTGGTCTGCGGGAAGCTGCCGATCGTTGTCGTCGGCAGAAGCGGCAGGTTCCATTTGTCGTCCTGGTATTTTTTCCGTTCGGCAAATGGAAGTTCCCGCTTCGACGGAAGGGATTCCCGTTTTTTCGTCAGGTCCGCGGACTGCTGCCGGAAGGTGCCCGCAAAAGTCTCCAGCGCTTTTTGGTTTTCATCAAACGCCTCATCGACCGCCCGTCCGTTCATCCGGTCGGTGAGAACAGTGATTTCCTCCAGTTTTTCATCGGCAAAGGAAAGCGCGCCGTAAAGGACGTTATCCAATTTTGTTTCCAGTGTTTTCGTCACCGGTACATGCAGCAGACTGCAGGACGGCTGAATGATTTTGTCCGATTCCGGCGTCAGTTTATCGATCTCCTGAAGCAGATTCTCTTTTGCCTTCAGGTCGGCGCGCCAGATGTTGCGTCCGTCAATCAGCCCGATGCCGATCGTTTTGTCTGCCGGGAATCCGTGCTGCTTGAGAGCGGCCATGTTTTTGTCATACCCGTGGACAAAATCCAGACCAATGCCGGCCACCGGAAGGGCGGTTACCTTTTCGTAAAAATGGACACCTTCAAAGTATGTCTGCAGCAAAATGGAAAGGTCCGGAATGTGCTTGGCGAACGTGTCGTAGATGTTCTGTACCACCCGGATTTCTTCTTCGGTTATCGACGGAACGAGAGAAGGCTCATCGATCTGCACCCAGGAGACGCCGGCTTCCTGCAGCTGCTGCAGGACGGTCGTATAAAGCGGAAGGAGTTCCTCAACCTTTGTTTCAAAGTCTGCGGCGTCATAGCCTTTGGACAATTTTACAAAGGTGAAGGGACCGATGAGCGCAGGCTTTGTTTCGATGCCGAGCTCCTCTTTGGCTTCCCGGTAGTCCTGAAGCGGTTTGTTTTGTTTTAATTCCGGCGTGATCCCGCCGATTTCGGGTACGATGTAATGATAGTTCGTATTGAACCATTTTGTCATTTCGCACGCAGGCGCCTCATCGGTGCCGCGGGCCATGTTAAAATATGTCTGCAGCGTATCGCCGCCGCCCTGGAAACGTTCCGGGATAAATCCGAACATCACGGCGGTATCCAGAATGTGGTCATAATAGGAAAAGTCTCCGGACGGCACAAGGGAAATGCCTTTGTCTTTCTGCTTTTTAAGATATTGGAGCCGGAGTTCTTTCATCGTCTCCAGGAATTCCTCCCTGTCGATTTTCTCCGACCAGTACTGTTCCAGTGTCCGCTTCCATTCACGATTTTCCCCGAGCCGCGGGTAGCCGGGGCTGCTGTTTGTCCAGGTAGTTCCCATATCGCTGCCTCCTTGATAAAATGAATGATGACCGTGAAAAAAGGTATTTTTACGATGCTGCGGACGGGAGAGGCGCATGTAAAAATACCCGGATGGATATATATATAACGTAAACACCTTCCTATCTCCCGTAGGTCGCGCGGTGCTGTTAAAACAGGCAGGTCTTCTGGCTTTAGTATTATCGCTGTCATGGCCTTCCCGAAAACATTCAGTGGCTTTCTCATGACGCTCTTCTGTTACAGTGGCGGGACCGCCCCGGAATTTCACCGGCTTCCCTTTTAAACCCTGAAAACTGGAATTTTCAGGGTGCCTGTTTCCGTCATATCCCGTTGATTGTAGACAAACTATATCGCTTGTACTGTGATTCTGTCAAGAGCGCTCAAACAGCATATATTGTATTTTATAACTGATATAAGCCCAATATGTACGAGGTGAAGCACAAAATGAAAGATCCGTTGCCAGAAAAATTTTTTTATCAGCCCACCCTGGAATTGGCTTCTCAGCTGCTCGGTTCTATTTTAGTGAAAAAAACAGAGCAGGGTACCGCAGCGGGAAGAATTGTGGAAACGGAAGCCTATTTAGGAAAGGAAGACAAAGCGGCGCACAGTTTTGGAAACAAAAAAACCAAGCGGACAGCCATAATGTTTGACGAACCGGGACATGTCTATGTGTTTGAGATGCATACGCACTGCCTTGTTAATGTAGTCAGCGCGCCGGCCGGGGTGCCGCAGGCGGTGTTAATACGGGCGCTTGAGCCGGTGGAGGGCATCGATTTAATGAGATGCCGGCGGAAACGGGGAAAAGATGTGGAACTAACCAACGGCCCCGGAAAGTTAACAAAAGCGCTGGGCATTACAATGGAAGACTACGGCCGCCGTTTTTCCGAAGAAACGCTGTATATCGCAAAGGGGTGGGACGCCGGAGATATTTCCTCCGGTCCCCGGATAGGAATTGAGAATACGGGGGAAGCTAGAGATTATCCCTACAGATTTTGGGAAAACGGGAATCGGTATGTCTCGAGATAAAGCGTTATCACCGGCCTCTGCCAGTCATGTAAGCGGATACCATTATCAATTACAGAGTTCAATTAATAATGTAAACAGAAAGCCGTAACGCCTTATTTGTTCATATTTTGTTAACAATTCGCGGGACAAAGAAGGTTTTGTATATTGAATGTGTTGACAAATTATTGATTACTATTGATAATTTTTATTAGAAAAAAAACATTACATCATGATTGTTCGCAATGATGATGACACTATAATTAGTGTGTGTGTATACATCCATATTTTCAAAAAGGGGACATGCATTATGTCATTAATAGGTAAAGAAGTAGAACCGTTTCAGGCTACCGCCTTCCGTCAAGGTGAATTTGTCAACGTATCTGAAGAAGATTTGAAAGGGCAGTGGAGCGTGGTGGTTTTTTATCCAGCGGATTTCTCCTTTGTCTGCCCGACGGAACTTGAAGACATGCAGGAGCAGTATGAAGAACTGAAAAACCTCGGAACAGAGGTGTACTCTGTTTCCACGGATACCCATTTTGTGCATAAAGCATGGCATGAAGCCTCGGAATCCATCAACAAAATCGAGTATACCATGATCGGCGATCCGTCGCAGCAGATTTCCCGTAACTTTGAGGTGCTGCGCGAAGAAGAAGGATTGGCGGACCGCGGCACGTTCATCATTGATCCGGACGGTGTCATCCAGACCGTTGAAATCAACGCGGACGGCATCGGCCGTGACGCAAGCACCATTATCAGCAAAATCAAAGCTGCGCAGTATGTCCGTGAAAATCCGGACGAAGTGTGCCCGGCCAAATGGGATGAAAGCGGAGAAACACTGAAGCCGAGCCTTGATTTGGTAGGTAAAATTTAAGAGAAGCGCTGTTACTCGGAGCAAAACAAAAACATGATAGTTATTTTGGGGGTTCGACGCCTGGACGGCGTCGAACTTCCTTACTGTTGAGATAAAACGAAAGAGAGGTTCCCCTATGCTCGATCAAGAGATTAAATCACAGCTTAAAGAGTATTTGAAACTGCTCGAAAACGATATTGTTCTTAAAGCGCATTTTGGATCCGATGATGTTTCCAAAGAAGTAGAGGAACTGGTCCGGGAAATCACGGGAATGTCCGATAAAATCACTATGGAAGAGGGTCAGTTCCCGAGAATTCCAAGCTTCAGTGTCAACCGTTCCGGGGAAGATACAGGCGTGGTGTTTTCCGGCGTACCGCTGGGCCATGAATTCACGTCCCTGGTTCTTGCCTTGCTGCAGGTGAGCGGACGCGCCCCGAAAGAAGAGGAAAACGTGCTGGAACAAATCAGGCAGCTGCAGGGGCCGCTTCATTTTGAAACATTTGTCAGCCTTTCCTGCCACAACTGCCCGGATGTTGTACAGGCCTTGAACCTCATGAGTGTGATCCATCCGGATATCACCCACACGATGATTGAAGGATCGGCCTTCAAAGACGAAGCGGAAGATAGGGACGTCATGGCTGTACCTTCTGTCTACCTGAATGGCAGTTCCTTCGTGGACGGCCGCCAGACCCTGAAAAGCATTCTCGAAAAACTCGGGAACACCGCTGTGGATGTGGACGCTCTCAATGATAAAGATCCTTTTGATATGCTTATTGTCGGCGGCGGTCCCGCCGGCGCCAGCGCCGCCATTTACGCGGCGAGAAAAGGGATCCGTACCGGCATCGTAGCCGACCGTTTCGGCGGACAGGTAGCCGATACGAAAGGTATTGAGAACTTCGTCTCGACCAAGTATACCGAAGGACCGCAGCTGACAGCGAGTCTTGAAGAACACGTCCGCGATTATGACGTCGACATTATGGATTCCATGCTCGCCAAGTCGCTCGAGAAAAAAGACGACTTCGAGCTGGAGCTTGAGAACGGGGCCACGCTGCACAGTAAAACCATCGTTCTTTCCACCGGCGCCAGCTGGAAAACGATAGGCATACCCGGTGAAGCGGAATTCACAAATAAAGGCGTTGCCTACTGTCCGCACTGCGACGGCCCGATGTTTGAAGGAAAAGACGTGGCTGTTATCGGCGGAGGAAATTCCGGCATTGAAGCTGCCATCGATTTGGCCGGTATCGTCAAGCATGTCACGATCCTTGAATTCCTTCCTGAATTGAACGCGGACAGCGTGCTGCAGGAACGGGTGCACAGTCTTTCCAACGTGACGGTCATTACCAATGCACGCACGTCTGAAATTTACGGGGACAGTAAGGTACAGGGTCTGAGTTATGTCGACCGCGGATCCGATGAGGAGCACAGCATCGAACTTGCCGGTGTGTTTGTCCAGATCGGCCTTGATCCAAATACCGCGTGGCTCGAAGACACCGTAGAAAAGAACAAATTCGGTGAAATCGTCGTTGATAAGACAGGCGCCACCGATGTTCCCGGCGTCTTTGCGGCAGGCGACTGCACGGATATGCCGTATAAGCAGATTATTACGTCCATGGGATCCGGAGCCTCCGCGGCCCTTGGCGCCTTTGACTACTTGATACGGAATTAATGATCAGCAACCGGCGGGATGATGCCCGCCGGTTTTTTTAACATATAAAATCCGGGTGAATGTCCCGGAACTTCGGGGAAACGATGAAACTCAGCATATAGCTTTACAAAATAATTCACAGCGGTATATAATATGATTGTTCTAAATCCCTACTAATAATATAGGTATTATAAGAAAGAGGTGAATAATATGGCGGTTCAAGCAGAAGCTGTTACCGGTCATCAACGTGAAGGCGCCAAAGAGCCTTCGCTGAATCAAGCCCAGACACCACTTGTTGTCGGAGCACTCATTGTCGCTGCTGTATTAACGGTCTTTCTGGCCGTGACACAGCAGCCAGCTCAGCCGATTCTTTTAATTCTCGGACTTTTACTAGGCTATACGTTATTTCATGCCAGATTCGGATTCACATCGGCGTTCCGTAGATTTGCCTCCGTCGGCAACGGGCAGGCGCTGCGGGCGCACATGGTTATGCTCGCGGTTGCTGTTACGCTGTTCGCTCCGATTCTTGCCATCGGCACAACCTTTTTCGGCGGAGCAGCCACAGGTAACATCGCGCCAATCGGAGTCAGTCTGGTTGTCGGCGCGTTTCTATTTGGTCTTGGCATGCAGCTCGGAGGCGGGTGCGCATCCGGTACGCTGTACGCAGTAGGCGGCGGGCGCACGGTCATGTTCGTGACTCTTTTCTTTTTCATCGTCGGCGCGACCATCGGCGCTTATCATCTGCCGTTCTGGTCGGAAGAGATGCCGTCGTTCGGCTCTGTATCGCTCGCCACATCAACCGGACTCGGTTACTTCGGTGCATGGGTCGTTTCGGTTCTCTTTTTCGGGTTCATCATCTGGTGGACCCTACGTCGGGAGAAAAAGACACAGCCGCCCCGTATGGCAGCTCTTCCGACAGCGTCCGGCTGGAAGCGGCTATTCCGCGGTTCATGGCCGCTCATTACCGCGGCTGTCGTACTCGCTGTCCTTAACGCACTGACGCTGTTGACCCGCGGAAGCGGATGGGGCGTCACGTCAGGGTTCACACTCTGGGGTTCCCAGGTCCTTCAAACGATGGGCATCGACGTGGCCAGCTGGGGATACTGGCAGGGCAGCAGCGCCGAAACGCTGCAGTCCAGTGTTTTCGCCCACGGCACGAGCGTATTGAACTTCGGTGTCATTCTCGGCGCCTTTACCGCATCTGCGGCAGGGGGACTGTTCCGTTTCACCAGTCTCAACGTGAAAAACGTATCCGCCGCTGTCCTCGGCGGCCTGCTGATGGGCTACGGTGCGCGGCTTGCGTTCGGATGCAATATCGGCGCTTATTTCACCGGCATTGCGTCCTTCAGTCTGCACGGCTATCTATGGGGCGTTCTCGCCCTCGCCGGGACATTCGTGGCACTGTTCATCCGGCCGTTATTCGGCTTGTCCGTGCCAAAATCAAAAGATTCCTTCTGCTGACAGCAGCAGCGCAGATCCTGGTTTGGATCTGCGCTTTTTTTTTTGGATTCCAGAGGAGAGTATTTTGGAAAAGTCGGACGGCTGCTGTCTCCGAACGAATGGGTAGAGGACAGTAGAGTCAGAAATGGACGGGGGGGTGTTCTGTAACATGGAATTAGAGGGCATTGTACAAGAATTCTTTGTCGGCAGTGGTATCCAGCTCTGGAATAACTCCGGATTCAGTCGTTAAGATCAGTATCGGCTTCTTTCAGCACAGAGCTGATATTTTCTCCCTGCACGAGCAGGTCGGCTTCACTGTCCATCTCTGTTTCTGTCTGATTGACAATCACAAGCCGGGCACCCTGCTGTTTGGCCTCGAGGGGAAAATGAGAGGCCGGGGCCACAGTCAGGCTGGAGGCGAGCACGATAAACAGATCAGCCCGCGCGGCTTCCTGCTGTGCCTTGGTGATTGCTTCTTCCGGAAGCATTTCCCCGAACAGGACGATGTTTGGTCGTAGAAATCCGCCGCAGAAGGAGCAGGTTGTTTCATTTTCCAGGTAACGGCGGTTTTCGGCGGTTTCCCCGCAGGAATGGCAGTGCAGGGCGGCAATCGAGCCGTGAAGTTCTGCCACCTTGCTGCTTCCCGCCTGCTGATGCAGTCCGTCGACATTTTGTGTAATAATGCTGTCGATAATTCCCTTATTTTCCCATTCCGCTAGAAGGTGATGACCGTCATTCGGTTTGACACCGACCAGTGATTCGATTCGGGACCGGTAAAAGCTGAAAAATTCATCACGATTGTTTTCCATTGCGTCAATGCTCGCCAGTGCAGCAGGATTACGATCTTTCCACAGCCCGGTGTTGGAACGAAAATCAGGGAGGCCGCTTTCAGTGGACATGCCCGCTCCCGTCATGACGACGGTGTGACCGGACTCCCGGATAAGTTCTGACAATTGGTTCATACGCGTACATCCTCCTGTATCGATGGTAAGCTGATTTTATTATGAAGGAGGAAACCGGTTGTTTTCAAACAAGGAAAAAATGGCGGACATTTGTTCCGTTATTTTTTTAAAAAAAGCTTTTTAAAGGGAGATCTGGACATCCATTCCGTTATTATTAGTTATTAAAGGAAATCCGGTGCTTCTTTTAGTAAATAACGGCATCAATGTCCGAATCAGCTCCTCCCGGGTGGAAAAATCCAGAAATAGCGGCATAGATGTCCATCGAAGAAAACAGAAAAGAGGTATCATAAAAAACAGCAGCGCTGACTCGGAAGACAGCGCTGCTTATCGTTACTTGATATTCATATTAAGAAAGGGAGTTGGTGCGGTTGAGAGGACTCGAACCTCCAAGGGCGCTATGCCCACACGGACCTGAACCGTGCGCGTCTGCCAGTTCCGCCACAACCGCAAGACAAATTCTATTCTATAAGAATCCTTTTAATAATGCAAGGGGTAATTCATAATTTTTTTTATGCACTCAAATGGTATAATGCACTAAGAAAAAAAGGAGGGCGAATCGATGGATTTTTCGTATATAACAACACATCAGAAACGTTTTATTGATGAACTGGTGGAATTCCTGCGCATTCCGAGTATTTCCACGCTGCCGGAGTATAAAGAAAAAGTGGAACAGGCAGCGGACTGGACGGCATCCCGGCTGCAGCATGCCGGCCTGGAACACGTTACGGTCATGCAGACGAACGGGCAGCCGGTTGTATACGGAGACTGGCTCCATGCTGACGGGGCACCGACGATTCTGTTTTACGGCCATTATGATGTGCAGCCGGCGGAACCGCTTGAACTCTGGCATACGAACCCGTTTGAGCCGGTCGTGGAAAACGGACGGATTTACGCCCGGGGTGCGACGGACATGAAAGCAAATGTTCTGCTTCCCATTATAGCATGTGAATCGTGGCTGAAGGAAGCGGAGGCACTTCCGGTAAATGTGAAATTCCTGTTTGAAGGAGAAGAAGAAATCGGAAGCCCATCGCTCGCTGCATTTATGGAACAAAACAAGGAACTGCTGCGGGCGGACGCGGCGATAAGCGCCGATTCCGGGCAGATGGAAGAAGAGCAGCCGGCGGCGATGGTCAGTCTCCGCGGCCTTACAGGCATTCAGATTGATGTGCGCGGCGCAGAAGGGGACCTTCATTCCGGACTTTACGGAGGTGCTGTCCCCAACAGCGCCCAGGCTCTCTCCCGTATACTCGACTCCCTGAAACACGCGGATGGAACGATTGCGGTGGAAGGCTTTTATGATGATGTCATCGAGCGTAGTGACGAAGAAAAATCGCGGATCAATGCAAATCACAGCGGTGCCGAAGTGTTTCAGCAGAAAGCAGGAGCCCGCAAACTGCATGGGGAGCCGGGTTATACCCCTGGAGAACAGACGCTTGTCCGTCCGACGCTTGATATCAACGGGCTCTGGGGAGGATATCAGGGAATTGGCGTAAAAACGGTTATTCCTGCTGAAGCCCATGCGAAAGTGACATGCCGCCTTGTCCCGGATCAGGACCCGGACGAGGTGACGGGGAAACTCCGCCGCCACGTCGAAAAGCACACGCCGGAGGAAGTGGAAGCGGTTGTTATACCGCTGGAAGGAAGAGCGTTCCCCTACATGCTGCCGGAAGATCATCCCGGACTGGAGGCGGTGGAACAGGCCGTCTGGAAAGTGGAACAAAAACATGCGGCCCGCCTCCGAATCGGCGGATCGATCCCTATTACCGGACTGCTGCAGCAGCTTCTGGATGTCCACACGATCCAGCTCGGGTTTTCCGTCTTTGATGAAGGCATGCATGCCCCGAACGAATTTTACCGGCTTCAGCAGTTTGAAAAAGGACAGAAAGTGTATACACAGCTTCTTCAGGAACTTGCGGAATACCTTGCGTAATTCCGGGGTAAAGAAAACCGGGGCTGCCATGCTCCGGTTTTTGTTTTGAGAAACAATTCATTAGAAAGTAGTGGCTGGCTATGGGAAGAGCGGATATCGACCGTTCCACATTGGATATTACATATGAAATCATTATGGTGACGCTGGCGGCGTTGTCTATCGGAACGCTTTGGTATGAGACGGGGGTGGACAATTACCTGATATGGGGGACGTGGGGCGTGTTTTTGGCCGATTTTCTCTACCGCTTATGGCGGACAGACGACAAATGGGGCTTCATTAAATCGAATCCATTTCTCGTGATTGCTGTCATCCCACTGGATGCTGTGTTTCAGTTTGCCCGCTTCGCGAGAATTCTCCACCTGCTCCGTCTCAAAACAATAACGAAATACTACACGATGCCGTTTATTCGGTTTTTGAAAAAACAGAATCTGGCCCTTGTTGCCTCCGCTGCGTTTGGTTTTCTGTTCATTACGATCATTCCGCTTTATCATCTGGAACCGGCCCTGGCCAGTTACTGGGACGCGTTTTCGAGCAGCCTGCTGTCTCTTATCTTCTTCGGTCGTTCGAATTTTGATCCGATGACCGGTATCGGGCGCTTTCTGCTCGTTCTTTTAAGTATTCTCGGAGTGGTGCTGTACGGCCTGATCATCAGTACGATATTTGACAGCTTTTATCAGTCTCAGGTTGTCCAAAAATGGGTGAAAAAAGGGAAAGAAACATGGAAAAAGCGTTCTAACCGCGGCTGATCCGGCATAGAGTGACAGTAATCCGTTTAAAAAGGCAGGTATGCGCATGAAGGAGTTTACCCAGCGGAAGTATTACAGGCCGTATGTCAGTCCGTTTGATCCATGCCCGCCGATCCGTGTCAAATCCTATGAAACACCGCCTGAACTTTATCTCGGTTATCAACCGTACAATTTGCCGCAGTACCCTCCGCAGCAGGCACTGTACTGCGGGACACTGTGGCCGGCCCTGTTTTCACCGTATGACGGCAGATACTGGGGGAGGGATCAGGCATGAGCAGTCAGGTGCAGCTTCCGAAAGAGTTTTATCCATTGATGGAAGAACTGCAGGTGGTGGATTTTGTGATTGTCGAACTGCAGCTCTATCTGGATACGCATCCCAATGATACCGCCGCGATTCAGCAGTTCAATGAAGCCTCTTACCACCGCAGGCAGCTCGTGCCGAAGGTGGAGCAGTACCTCGGCCCGCTGCAGCAGTTCGGCAACAGCTACAGCGGCTATCCGTGGAACTGGAATCAGGCCCCGTGGCCCTGGCAGATATAATGGAGGAGGCTGTGTATGTGGATTTATGAAAAAAAGCTGCAGTATCCGGTGAAAGTGAGCACCTGCAATCCGATGCTCGCCAAGTATTTAATCGAGCAGTACGGCGGGGCGGACGGGGAATTGTCCGCGGCGCTGCGGTATCTGAACCAGCGTTATTCGATTCCGGACCGGGTGATCGGGCTGTTGACCGACATCGGCACCGAAGAATTCGCCCATTTGGAAATGATCGCGACGATGGTTTACAAGCTGACAAAAGATGCCACTGCTGAAGAGATGGAGAAGGCGGGACTCGGCGCTCATTATGCGAACCATGATAACGCCCTTTTTTATCATAATGCTGCCGGCACGCCGTGGACAGCGACCTATATCCAGGCTAAAGGAGATCCTATTGCGGACTTGTATGAAGATATTGCGGCAGAAGAAAAGGCACGGGCTACATATCAATGGATTATTGATATGAGTGATGATCCGGACCTGAACGACGGCCTGAAATTCCTGCGCGAACGGGAAGTCGTACATTCCCAGCGTTTCCGTGAAGCCGTAGAAATGCTGAAAGAAGAACGGGACCGCCAGAAAATATTTTAATACGAAAAAAAGTTGCGCCAGGGTGTAGAACCCGGCGCCTTTTTTGGCTGCGCTGCTGTTTTTTCGGCATGTATCAAGGTCCGTTTGCCTGTAATGCATGTTTCGGACTGTATTGCCCTTCATTTGGCATGTAATGAAGGGCATTCGGCTTGTAAACGAAGAAATTTGGCTGGTAAGCCATTAAAAAATCCGGATGGTGGAACAGCATGCTCCACCATCCGGACTAAACATCGTTATGATTCAAGCAGCTGCACGATCAGGATCCGCCGTCGAGTTTCAGCAGCAGATCGTCCTGTTCATCCGGGTTCCCGCGTCCGTCGCGGTTATTGGTGATTACATAAAATGAGCCGTCGTACTGAAGCACGTCACGCAGCCGGCCTTCGCCGCTGAAGACGACCTCCATCGTTTCATTTTTCACATCAAAACGCATCAGCTGGGTGCCGCGCAGGCCGGTGACATAAAACGCACCGGACTTCCCAAACGTTGTTCCGGACGGAGCCCACGTGTCCGAACCGGAGTGAATGAGCGGTGTCCGCATGTTTTCAGCGTGTTCATCCCCGGTAATCTCAGGCCAGCCGTAGTTCGCGCCTTCTTTAATCAGGTTGATTTCGTCTCGTGCGCTGGATCCGTGTTCGGAACTGAACATACTGCCGTTTTCATTCCAGGAGATACCCTGAGGGTTCCGGTGGCCGTAGGAATAAATGTAGGATCCATCGAACGGATTATCTTCCGGTATTTCCCCTTCCTGCGTCATTCGGAGAATACTGCCTGCTTTTGATTCCCTGTTCTGGGCGGTATTTTCGTTTCCTGTATCTCCTGCTGTGGCGTACAGCATACCATCCGGGCCGAGTTTGAGGCGCCCGCCGTTATGAATGGAACCTCCCGGGATGTTTTCGATCAGGACGTCATTCTCCTGCCACGTTCCATCCTCCAAAGTTACCGAAACGATACGGTTAAAAAGCGACTGGTTTTGTTTATAGGTGTGATACACCCATGCCTCCTGCGACTGTTCGAAATCCGGAGCCAGCTGCATTCCGAGAAGCCCGCCTTCTCCGGAGGCCGCCACCGGCTCATTCAGCTCAAGTTCCTGCCGCTGTTTGTCCCCTTCTTCATTCACATGAACAATCTTTCCATTCCGCTCGGAGATATAAAAGGAATCATTATGAACCTGCACTTCCCATGGAACGTTCAGGCCGGTCGTTACTGTTTCGGCTGTGAAGGAAAGAGGGGTTCCGTTGACGTTTTCCTGTTCTGTCGTCTCCGGGATGCTTTCCTCTGTCTGTCCGGAAGATTCCTGTTCCTGTTCCTGTTCCTGTTCTCCTTCGTCACCGGAAGGGCTGCATGCAGCAAGTAATGTGACAAAAAGTCCCGTTGTCAACAGCCGTATCATCATTCTGCCTCCTTACAGCTGAAATAAACTCTGTTTCCTTTGTTCCCGGAAGCCTCTCTTTTTAATCGCCGGCAGGGACTTTCCGGACAGCGGAGAGAGGGGTATAATAGATAAAGAACAGGAGGACGGTTATGCTCGAGCAAGCAAAAGAACGATTAGAACACCATTTTGGATATGAGACATTTTTGAACGGCCAGGAAACCATCATCCGTCACGTTCTGAATCAGCAGCCGGCGCTCGGCATCATGCCAACTGGTGGTGGGAAGTCGGTCTGTTACCAGATCCCATCGCTGCTTCTGCCCGGGATTACGATTGTCATCTCTCCCTTGATTTCATTAATGAAAGACCAGGTCGATGAAGCTCGGGAAGCCGGTATTCAGGCGGCATTTATCAACAGTTCCCTGTCTCCGGAGGAGATGCGGGAGCGGATGGATGCGCTGCGCCGGGGAGACTGCCGGCTTCTTTATGTGGCGCCGGAACGGCTGTCGAATCAGGATTTTCTGAAGGAGCTTCAGTCGATCCCGGTATCCCTGACGGCGGTGGATGAAGCTCACTGCCTGTCGCAGTGGGGGCATGATTTCCGGCCGGCTTATATGGAGATTCCCCGGTTTCTGTCTTATTTAGGAGAAGATACGGGTGTGCTGGCACTGACCGCCACTGCGACACCTCAGGTGGCCGAAGATATCACCCGCGCCCTCCGTATCCCGGGTGAACATATTGTGAAAACAGGCTTTGCCCGGGAGAATCTGACATTTTCCGTAGTGAAAGGGCAGAATCGAGAAGCCTATATTCTGGACTATGTAAAAAAAAGAAAACAGCAGCCGGGTATTATTTACGCGAATACGAGAAAAGAAGTCGAAAAACTGTGGGAGATGCTCGAAAAGCAGGGAATTGCAGTGGAAAAATACCACGGAGGAATGGAATCTGCCGAACGTGAAGCCGCGCAGGAACGCTTTGTCTATGATGAAGTGACGGTGATGACCGCCACGACCGCATTTGGTATGGGAATCAACAAATCGAATGTCCGGTTTGTGCTGCACGCCCGTATGCCGAGAAACATTGAATCGTATTATCAGGAAGCCGGCAGAGCCGGAAGAGACGGCGAACCGGGAGACTGTACCCTGCTTTTTTCGCCGCAGGACATGCAGACCCATCAGTTTTTGATTGAGCAGTCCCGCCTCGACGAAGACCGAAAAGAGAAGGAATACCGTAAACTGCGGCAGATGATGCATTACTGCCATACCGAAGACTGCCTTCAGAACCAGATGCTCTGTTATTTCGGCGAAGAGCCGGAAAAACCATGCGGCAGATGTCTGAACTGTACCGATGAACGGACGCTCGAAGACGTAACGGAAGAAGCCCAGATGGTCTTTTCCTGTATAAAACGCATGAGAGAGCGGTACGGAAAAACGATGATTGCCCAGGTGCTGGCCGGGTCATCCAATGAGAAAATCCGCTCGCATCAGCTGAACACCCTGCCTACCTACGGCCTGATGAAAAACAAAACGCAGAAAGAAGTATCAGCGTTTATTGATTTTCTGGCAGCTCACGCCTATCTGTCTCTTTCGGACGGCGCTTATCCGGTGCTTCGACTGACAAATCCGGCGCTCGAGGTGCTTAGAGGCACCAGCACGGTCATGAGAAAAGAAACACTGGCCGCTGAAACAGTGAGCCGGGAGGACCCATTGTTTGAAGAACTAAGGCAGCTTCGGCTGGAGCTGGCAAAACAGCACAGCGTTGCGCCGTATATGGTGTTTTCCGATCAGACCTTAAAAGAATTCTGCCGGAATCTGCCCCAAAAGGAAGCTGATATGCTGGACATCAAAGGAGTCGGCAGACAGAAGATGGAAACCTATGGAAATCATTTTTTGGAAGTGCTGCAGCGAACTGCTCCGGATGCAAAGCAGAATGCCTTCTAAAGGAGGAACAGGATGGAAACTCCAACGGCGCTGGACAAAATGTGGTATTTATCCAACATCGGTTTTTTCGAATTTCTTTCCCCGGAAGATCTGGAATATGTTGCAGCCATCATCCATCATCAGCGGGTGAAAAAGCATACGCTGCTGCAACGGCCGGAAAACGCGGAACAGAAGCTTTATTTTGTTAAAGAAGGTGCGGTCCGGATTTATGATTTAAATGAAGATGGAGAGCTTTTTACCCTGAGTATCATGGGGCCGTACAGCACCTATGGCAGGATTTCCTCCTTTTCGATGGGCACGGATGAAGTATATGTGGAAACTCTTTCTGATGTCTACCTTTGTTCGATCACCGAAGAACAGTTCGCTGAGCTTGCCGGCCGGTGTCCCGATGTGATGTACCGGGCCATGCAGATGCTCTCGAAACGTCTGGAGGAAAAGGAAAAAATGCTGCAGGTGATTGCAACCGGCACGGTAAAGGAGCAGATCATGCATCTGCTTGTTTCGCTGGCGGATACATATGGTAAACATGAATACCGGTATGTTGAAATCCCTATTCCGTTATCCCATCAGGAAATTGCCAATATGCTCGGAGTAACCAGGGAATCTGTTTCCCATAACATGCGGAAGCTGCGGAACGAACGCTTCCTCCGCAGTACCAGGCGCCGCACTATTGAAGTGCGGCAGCATGCTGCCTTGTCTGAAATGTGAACTGGATTACAGAACGTCTTCCTGTTTCCGCTGTATAATGCTGGTAAACATCACCGAAACAGGAGGGAAGACGACATGCGGAACGTACGGAAGGAACACGCCGGCACGTACGTAGATCCGGAATGGGAGCAGTTGATTAAACACGCCAGGGCGCAGGGGCTGACAAAGGAAGAAATTCGAAAGTATTTCCACGGCACAAGCGGAGGGAATACCAAAGATAATGTGGGCCTGATGGCTTTTCAAACGCAGCGGAGAGGAATATAATGGAGGGTACAGGAGGGATCAGCAATGGTCGTATTACATGTACTTCAGCATTTCAGAGCTGTGCTGGCCGGCTTGTTTTCGTTAACGGCAATCAGTCTCTTGATGTTTCAGTCAGTAGAAGTCACGCAGGCATTTATATCCTTATTTTCCGATTACTTCCATAAAGATTAACAGTTGTATCAACATGAAGAAAAAGACCGGAGTTTTTCACAAAGGAAAACCCCGGCCGTTTTTTTATAAGTAGAATGCAGCCGTTCTCTGCTGCATAGAAAAGGAGCTGTCCCGCGTGAGACAGCTCCTTTTAATATCTTTGTTGTCATTATTGTTTGTTTACGTTAGCAGCTTGTGGACCGCGGTCGCCTTCAACGATTTCGAAGCTTACCTGCTGGCCTTCTTCAAGTGTTTTGAAACCTTCTTCCTGGATTGCGGAGAAGTGAACAAATACGTCGTCTGCTCCTTCACGCTCAATAAATCCAAAGCCTTTTTCTGCGTTAAACCACTTAACTGTTCCTTGTTCCATGTGATCCTCCTGTGTGCGCTTTCCACGCACAAAATAAATTACTTATCTTGCTAAACGCTATGATCAACCGGATTATTCATCCCATCAATCCTAGGTGACAAAATAGCAAGTTCATCTTACCATGCCCATCAAATAAATGCAACCTGTCTTGGGCAAATCGGCAAAAAAATTTATTTATCCGTCGGATGTTTCCCGTTATTCCTTTTGCTGCAGGGATTTGACGGCTTCTTTGATGGTGGAAAAAATACGGATGTCACCCAGTTTTACGTCCAATGTGCCTGATTTTGCGGCAATCTGCGGGGATATACCGGTGAGGACGAGCTCGGAACCGAGCAGACGGACGAGATGATTGAGATCAAACAATCCCTTAATCGTTTCCTCATTCAGGGTGGTCAGGCCGGACAGATCCAGAATAAGCACGCCGACTTTGGCGGAGTGAATCGTTTCGGTTGTCTGGTCAAATATAATGTTCAGACGTTCTTCCGTAACATTGCCGATGATAGGAAGCGCAAAAATGTCGTCGGCTATCGGTATGATCGGAGCGGAAAGCAGCTGGATTTCCTTTGTGTAGTCATCGACCTTTTCTTCGGCTGCCCGCTGTTTCGTAATATCTTTCTGGACCCCGACAAAATAATGCTTGTTTTCTTCCTCTATGTAAACCGGATCGATATGGAGATCGTTCCAGAACGGGGAACCGTCTTTCCGGTAATTGATCAGCTGAACGCCGGCTGATGTATGGTCTTTAATGGCCCGGCGGATGACATCGAGTTCCGTTTCCGACGTTTTCTCTCCCTGAAGAAAACGGCAGTTGCGGCCGATGATGCCGTCGGCTTCATAGCCGGTGAGCTGGGAAAATCCATCGTTGGCATAAATAATCGGATTATCTTTCTGATCGGGATCGGTGATGATGACGCCTGCGCTGACAGCATCGAGTGCTTTCATGAGCAGGTCCATGGAAGCTGGATAGGAAATGGGATTCCGCATCATTGGTAGACTCCTTTTTGCCGTGTATACCGGCTATTATACCAAACTTTTCTTTCCTTCGCCCCGTTTATTTTTAGAAAAAGGGAAATATATGTTTAAAATCTTCCATTTTCGTGAATGTAACATAGTGGACATCCAAGATACTGAATAAAGGATAGATAAGAAAGGTGAAGGTGATAGTATGGCAATTTTTACAGCACAAGCAACAGCACAGGGCGGTCGTGACGGTCACGTTAAATCTGAAGACGGTCTGATTGATCTGAATCTTGTCACTCCCGGTTCCGGCTCTGAAACCGGATCGAATCCGGAGCAGCTGTTTGCGGCAGGGTATGCGGCGTGCTATGACGGCGCTTTGAACCTTGTTGCCAAAAACGAGAACAAAGACATTGATTCCAAAGTGACTGGCGAAGTCAGCCTGTTAAAAGACGAGAACGATAATGGTTTTAAAATCGGCGTTGTCCTGAACGTGGAAGTTTCCGGTGTCTCCCAGGAAGAGGCGGAAGAACTGACTGCCGCGGCCCATCAGGTCTGCCCGTACTCAAAAGCAACCCGCGGCAATATTGAAGTGACCATTAAAACAGAAGCAAAATAAATAAAACCCAGGGATAAATGGTTTAGGATAAAAGAATACAGGTCTGAAATAATCCGGACGATGGCAAAGGAGGCTTCTTGGAGCATCCAACATCGTTCGGATTATTTTTTTGTTGTTGAAAGCTTTAACTATGCGTCCGGGAGATGTGATTATCTGCTTCGTTGTGATATTTCCTCTCTTTTATTCAAGTTTTACTACGCCTTTTCTCTACAATATGTTTGATAAAAGATGCTATAGTTGCTTCTAGGAATCCACAGATGCACATTGATATGAAAAGCTTTGCATGATGCAGAAAATGGGGAGATTTATGATTCAAAAATTACTTCGTGTTTCTTTAAAAACTAAAATTACGGGGATGGTTGTTGGATTAATTGTGACGCTAATTGTCTTACTTCTCAGTATTTTCACGTACTTTGAGACAACACAGATTTTTTCCAATAAAGAAACGATTAGCTTACAGACAGCGAAAACAATTTCATTTATACCTGCAGTAAGTGAAGTTCTCGAGGAAGAAGAGGACGGTTCTGCCGAATCACTTCAAGCTCTCACGGAAAAATTCAGCATACAAAATAATGCAGATTTCATTATTATACAAAACCGAAGCGGCATCATGTTAACACACCCTTCTCCAGAACGTGTAGGAGATTACCAGGAATTTGATGATGGATACCGGGCTACAGTCTTTGGTGGTTATTATAATATTGTTTCTAAAGAATTTTTAGGAAAATCGGTAGTAGGAAAAGCCCCTGTGCTATCTGAAGATGGTGAAGTATTAGGAGTCGTATCAGTTGGTTATTTAATAGAGAATATTTATGCGGAGATATGGGACAGGGTAAAAAATATACTATATGTCGCTCTTGTAGTTGTTTTGGCAGGTGTCCTTGCCAGTATATTTTTAGCCAGACACATAAGAAATGAAACACTGGGACTTGAACCACGTGAAATTGCAGCGTTGTACCGTGATCGTAATTCAGTACTGTCCTCCATTAACGAAGGAGTTATTGCAACGGATGAGACTGGAAGAATTACAATGATAAACCACTCAGCGAGAAAGCTCTTGAACCTGTCTCATGATATTGTTAATCATCCTATTAACGAAAAAATTCCAGAGGTGAATGTGACGAAAACGATCAACAAAAATAAAACACAATTAAACGAAGAACTTTACATTAACAATAAAGTCATCATTTTAAATTTGACTCCTATTGTAGAAGAAGAAAAACTCGTGGGTGCTGTGGCGACGTTTAAGGATAAAACGGAAATTAAAGAAATGATCGATACACTTTCTGAGGTAAAAAAATATTCTGAAGATCTTCGAGCTCAGACCCATGAATTTGCCAACAAAATGTATGTCATCTCGGGTCTATTACAATTAGGAAGTTACGAGGAAGCTATGGAAATGGTTCAAAAAGAAGCTATTGATATCAAGAACAATAACAGTATGATTTTTGAACTCATTAACGACACAAAAGTACAGGCAATTTTACTAGGGAAAATGAGTAAAGCGTCAGAAAAGAAAATTAATTTCAGTCTCGATGAAAATAGCTATATGGAAGAGTTACCACCTCATATTGAAATTTATCATGTAACAGTCATTATAGGTAATTTAATAGATAATGCATTTGAAGAAGTTATGAATCAAACAGAACGAAGAGTAACGTTTTTTACGCTGGACATAGGGCAGGACATTATATTTGAAATAACCGATAACGGAAGCGGTATGGAAAATTCGACACTTAACCAACTGTCAGAAGCAGGATATTCTACAAAAAAACCGAAAAAACAACGAGGTTTCGGCCTTTTTAATGTGAACGAGGTTATAGGTGAATTAAACGGCAGTATTGAAATAACATCAAATAGTAACGGAACCACGTTTAGCGTTTTTATTCCAAAAGAACCAAGGGGGTAAATAAAATGGTTAAAGTAGTAATAGCGGAAGATGATTTTCGAGTGGCCGGCATTCACGAAAAATTTGTTGAAAAGGTAGAAGGAGTTCAAGTCATAGGAAAAACACTAAATGGGGAAGATACGATACAATTTTTGAAAAATAATGACAACGTGGATATACTGCTGCTTGATATCTATATGCCTGACTATTTAGGAACTGATTTGATACAGAAAGTCCGTGATATATCTCCAATGCTGGACATCATTATTATCACTGCAGCTCAAGAAAAAAGTTTCCTGGAAGAAAGTTTACGTAAAGGTGTCTTTAATTATTTAATTAAGCCCGTTACTCTGGAACGATTTATTGAGGTGATATCAGAATATAAAGAGCGTCAGAATTTATTGGGAGATCAAGATTACATTGATCAAGGCGTTGTGGATAAATTATTCAGTACACCTTCCGGTAAACTCTACCTGCCGGAGAATCTTCCCAAAGGGATAGATAGTGTAACATTAAGCAAGGTGGCCAGGAAAATGCAAAAACAGGATAGTGGTTGGACCGCTGAAGATATGGGACATCAGATTGGAGCTTCAAGAACAACAGCGCGCCGGTATTTAGAATACCTGGTATCAATTGAGAAAGTAGGGATTGAGCAGGAATATGGAATGGTAGGGAGACCAGAACGCAAATATTATCTATTGTAAAGTGAATTCCTATGAACAAAATGAACAAAATTCATTTTATATTATAAATGCAACTAATAATGAAAACGCTGACATAATGAAATATGGATAATAAGATTAGTTTACAGCAATTGCTTAACACAAAAAGGAGCCTGTGATGTGGGTTAAGCAATTGTTATTGCTAATTCATAAATAAAAAGGGGAGTGAAAAAAATGAAATGTAAATGGATAGGAATTATATCGTTGCTATTTCTTATTGTCGGGTGTTCTTCAAATTCAAGTGGTTCGGAAGGGGGATCTGATTTCCCAACAGATGATATTGAATTTGTAGCACCTGCTTCACCTGGTGGGGGATGGGATGGAACAGCAAGGGCGATGCAGAAAATTATGTCGGATGAAGGGATTATAGAGCAGAATATAAACGTTGTTAATAAACCTGGTGGGAGTGGTGAAGTTGGCTGGCAATATTTAGGGGATCAGGATGCACATAGTTTGGCCATTAACTCCAGCTTAGTTATTACTAATAATCTACTAGGTCAAAGTGACCTGACTTATGAAGACTTCACACCACTCGGCATTCTTACAACAGAGTGGATCTCTGTTGCGGTTTCTCCCGATTCGGAGTATGAAAAAGGTTCAGAAGTAATGGAGCAATTAAAAGAAGACCCTAAATCGTTAACGATTGGTCTAGCACCAGGCTTAGGGAATAATGATCACTTATCGTTTGTGCAGGCAGCGAAGGAATATGGCGTCGATGTGCCCAAATTGGAGTTTCAGATTTATGAAAGTGGAGGAGATGTTGTAACAGCTTTACTTGGAGGGCATATTGATGTTGCTACGATGTCGGTTTCAGAAGCTAAGGAACAGCATCAGGCAGGAGAAATTAATATGATAGCGGTTTCGTCAGAAGAAAGAATTGATGGTTTGGATGAAGTGCCTACTTGGCAGGAACAAGGTGTGGATATGGTATTTCCACACTGGAGAGGTGTAATGGGGCCTCCAGATATGACTGAAGAGGAAATTGCGTATTGGGATAAAAAAATCAGTAGAATGATTGAAACAGATGCCTGGAAGACGGTACTTGAAAACAATGAATGGCAGTCTTTTTATAAAAACAGTGAGGAATCGCGCCAGTTTCTTGAAGAACAGACTCAAAACTATGAGGAGTTAATTAGTGAGGCAGGTTTAACGGATTAGTGTTCGTTGGAATGAATCCTTCCATATGGAAGGATTCATTCCCTTCTAAACCGCTTGATAAGGAGGAGACGGTTATGGCAAGGCTGGTGTTACCCACCATTTTGATTACGGCAGGGATAGTCTATTTGATTCTTACGTTGCAATTACCCCTATCTAAGACCGGAAATCCACATGGCCCGCAATATTTTCCTGCATTAATAGGGATATTTTTAGTAATAATCAGTTTGGTTTACTTTGCACAGGAATGGAAGAAGCGTAAAGAAAAATTAGAAGAATTAAAAGGGTTACTGACTGGAAGGACTCCCTATCTCATTGTATCTTCTTTAGTTTTAATCCTTATTTACACCTTCTTGTTTGAACGAATAGGTTTCTTATTTTCAACGATGATATTTTTAACTGCGCTGCTCTTTGTGGTAAATGGAAGAAATGAATGGATAAAAAACGTGGCCGTCGGTGTTATTTTCTCCATTGTGTCCTGGTATTCTTTCGCCCATCTACTACAGGTGAGCCTGCCTTAGAAAGGAGGAAACAAAATGGGAGTGGATTTTCAAAATGTCCTTGAAGGTTTAATGGTATCTATCCGGCCTATAAATCTGTTATGGGTGTTTATTGGTGGGCTGCTGGGTACAATCGTTGGAATGCTTCCGGGGTTGGGACCGGCCACTGCAGTAGCTGTATTAATTCCTATCACTTTCGGAATGGATCCCGTAAGCGCTTTGATATTAATGGCAGCCATTTATTATGGAGCTATGTACGGAGGATCCAGAAGTTCCATCCTTTTAAACACTCCGGGGGATGGCTCAGCAATCGCTGCAACATTTGACGGATACCCTATGACGCAAAAAGGGCAGGCAGGTCAAGCATTAACAATATCTGCGATCTCTTCACTGATAGGCGGAATGTTTGCAATTGCCGGATTTATCCTGCTGGCTAAACCCCTTGCTTCTTTTGCTTTACGATTCGGTCCTGCCGAATACTTTATGCTTATGCTTTTTACGTTATCAGCGATTGTATCGCTCTCCAAAGGTAATATGGTTAAGGGATTTATCTCTATGTCTATTGGTTTAATACTTAGTACAGTTGGAATCGACCTTCAAACCGGCGTTTATCGTTTTACATTTGATATTCCGCAGCTGAGTGAAGGAATAGACTTTTTGGTTGTCATTATTGGAATATATGCTGTTGGAGAGGTGCTGTTCAATTTTATCAATATAGATTCTATTACTCCCAGTAATAATAAAATAGGGAGAAAATGGATATCTAGAGACCAGTGGAAGAAGATAAAATGGCCGGTCATCAGAAGTGGTCCGCTCGGTTTTCTTGTAGGTGTACTCCCGGGTGCTGGTGGTTCTATTGCGTCCATGCTGGGTTATACAACCGAACGACAGCTTGCTAAAAGACCTGAAACGTTTGGTAAAGGGGATCCGGCAGGATTAGCAGCACCAGAATCGGCCAATAATGCAGGATCGGTGGGAGCTTTTATACCGCTTTTGACAATGGGAGTTCCAGGGTCTGGAACAACAGCGGTCATCTTAGGGGCTGTAATCATGCTTGGATTACGTCCTGGCCCCCTTCTATTTGAAAACAATCCTGATATGGTATGGACAATGGTCAACAGCATGTTTATCGGCAATATATTTCTCGTTATTATAAACATCCTTTTAATAGGGGTGTTAGTGAGAATTTTAAATACACCTCCGAAGATCTTGTATCCGCTGATACTGGTTTTAGCGTTCATAGGGACGTACACATTGAGTTATAGCATGATTGATTTTTATATACTAGTTATATTTGGACTGATTGGTCTGATTATGAAACTGATGGATTTTCCTATTGCCCCTTTAATACTTGCGGTAATTGTAGGAACTGATATGGAACAAAACTTCAGAAAAGGTCTCGTTGCCCATGATAATCCCTTTAACATGTTGTCAGCTTCGTCCGTATCGATTGTATTAACCGCTATGACAATTTTATCGGTGCTGTATCCATTTCTTATTGACTGGATTCAAAAAAGAAAACAGAAAAAATTATAATATCCCTTTTGACAACGTAGGGGGACACGGTCAATGAAACAAAAAAATAACGTTTTATTAGCTGTTGTGCTTGTACTTTATGTTATGTTTTTCTCTCCGTTGCTGGATTGGAGTGTACAAATACAAGCCGTGTCTGCGCTTGTCATAACACAAATCTTGTGGATAGGCAGAGTGTTTCCGCTTGCTTTCAGTTCGATACTTTTAGTTCTGCTGCTGTCTATCCATTTTTTTTCATACAATGAAACACTAAGCTTCTTTGGTTCAGAATTAGTGTGGTTATTGTTTTCTACTTTTATTCTGGCCCAAGCTTTTATTCAGACAGGTCTTGCCGCTCGTATGTCGTTATCCATTCTCCGACTATGCAAGGGATCAGGCAGACTATTAATATTTATATCTTTTGTTTTAATGTTTGTGCTGACTGTTTTTATTCCATCTAATATTGGAAAAGGAAGCCTGGTTAGTTCTATCCTTGATGATATATCACAACGTTTAAAAAAAGTGCAGTCCACAATGCAGCTGTCTAAGTCGATGTTTATTGGAATTTCGTATGTCAGTGCCATTTCTGCTGCTTTTGTTCCAACTGGTGCAAGCTCTACGATATACGCGTTCGGTATATTTTCAGAAGTTTCAGATGGGATGAGTTATATACATTGGTTGTTATATCTAGGAGCTCCAATATTAGTGTTTGTGTTCCTGTTGTGGGGTGTATTCGAGTTGTTCTTTCCCACTGAAAAAGTGAATCAGGAATTGGTGAAACAGCTCATCAACACTAAATTTGGTCAATTAGGAGGATGGACATGGCCTGAAATAAAAATGGTGATTATCAGTGGAATCATTTTGTCATTGTGGTTGACTGAATCTTTACATCACTATTCAATTCCTTTAGTAGGGTTATTAGGAGCAGTTCTTGCCGTGCTGCCTTATTCAGGAGTTCTAACATGGGAACAAGCGAAAGAAGGAATTAATTGGGATCTGATGATTTTTTTCGCTGCTACTTTAATGTTGTCTAATATGCTGATCAGCACGGACACGATTAACATTTTTGCTTCTTATTTAAATTCTCTTTCCAACCATTACCCCTCTATGATTCTCGTTTTCATGCTGATTATTTTCACTGCTTTTATAAGAATTATATTTGTTAACGTGTTGGGTTTTCTGACGATCATGCTTCCGCTTTCTGTAACCTTAGGGGAACAAATAAACGGCATATCCGCTTTAAGCATGGGGATGGCAGTCTATTTAACAGGCGTACCGGGGTTTATACTTGTTACTCAATCCCCGGTTCATTTAATCAGTTATTCCTATGGTTATTTTACAGACCGGGATTTATGGAAAGTTGGATCTGTGGCATTAGTGGTGTGGGTTAGTCTTATTTTTATATCTATGTTTTTTTATTGGAATCTTATTATATAAAGGAGGTTTATATCGAGTGACTTGGTTGATTCAAAATCAGAAATCACAAAAACAGCTGGCTGAAGAATTCAAAACCTTCATGCAAGAGGAATCCATACTTAAACTGATGGGGGTGCATGATGGTATGGCAGGCGTGGCTGCAAAGGAAGCAGGCTTTCAGTCACTATATTTATCAGGGGCTGCATTTACAGCAAGTAAGGGGCTTCCGGATATCGGGTTATTACAGTCTACGGAAGTTGCTGAAAAAGCAAAAGAAATCACTAGAGCTGCAAACCTTCCATTGTTGGTGGATGTAGACACAGGTTTTGGCGGTCCGTTAAATGTGGCCCGAACGGTTAAAGAAATGGTGGAGGCAAACGTGGCAGCAATTCAGATTGAGGATCAACGTCTTCCCAAAAAATGCGGTCATCTCAATGGGAAACAGTTAATCTCTTCAGAGGATATGGTTCAAAAAATTAAAATGGCTAAAGAAATTGAACCTTCCCTTGTTGTAGTCGCCCGTACAGATGCCCATAGTGTCGAAGGGATGGATGAAGCTGTAAAAAGGGCTCAAATTTATGAAGAAGCTGGTGCGGACGCAATTTTTCCGGAAGCGGTAAGCAAAGAAGAAGAATTTGAAACATTTACCCGCTGCATTTCAAAACCACTGCTGGCAAACATGACAGAATTTGGGAAAACACCTTACTACACAGCTGAGGAATTTGAGAATATGGGATATCAAATGGTGATCTATCCGGTTACTTCTCTTCGAGTTGCTGCTAAAGCGTATAAAGAAGCGTTCAGAGAAATTTATCAAAAAGGAACTCAGAAAGATATATTGGAAAACATGCAGACACGGGAAGAACTATATGAATCAATCCACTTAAATGATTATGAAAATTTGGATGATAAAATTTCCAGCAGTGTTTTACCAGAACAAGAGAAAAGGAGATAATAGAATATGGCAAATGTTCAGGACAGCATTAAGCAAACGGATGAAGTGCTGGAAGCTATTGGAGATTATGTCCTTAAAGATCAAATTGAAGAAGAAGAAGTTCTGGAAACCGCTCAATATGTGCTGATGGATAGTTTAGGTTGTGCAATGCTCTCTTTAAATTTCCCGGAATGCACAAAGTTACTTGGACCTATAGTTCCTGGTACATATGTAAAGGACGGCGCAGTTGTACCGGGAACTTCTTATGAATTAGATCCTGTTCAGGCCGCTTTCAACACGGGAATAATGATTCGGTGGCTGGACTATAATGACTGCTGGCTGGCGCAGGAATGGGGACACCCCTCTGACAATTTAGGGGGAGTTTTGTCTGTGGCAGATTATATCAGCAGAAAAAGTGTGAAGCAGGGTGAACCACCTTTAAAAGTGAAAGATGTTCTTACAGCAACAATCAAGGCTCATGAAATTCAAGGAATTTTGGCACTGGATAATAGTTTGAACCGCCGGGGACTGGATCACACATTGTTTGTTAAAATAGCTACAACTGCTGTGGCAGCAGCAATGTTAGGCGGTACAAAACAGGAAATAATAAATGCTGTTTCCAATGCCTGGATCGATAATTCCAGTCTTCGGACATATCGTCATTATCCAAATGCCGGTTCAAGAAAGTCATGGGCAGCAGGTGATGCTACGAGTAGAGGTGTTTGGCTTGCATTTTTAGTATTGAAAGGGGAAATGGGTTATCCCACGGCATTAACGGCTCCGCATTGGGGATTTGAAGATGTAGTGCTTGGAGGAGAAAAGGTAAATCTACAAAGACCTTTTGATCATTATGTTATGAAAAACATTTTATTTAAAATTTCGTTTCCTGCTGAATTTCACGCTCAGACAGCTGCTGAATGTGCACTTGAACTATCAAAAGAAGTGAAGGGTAGTATGGAAGAAATCGACCGCATTGTTATTCATACGCATGAATCTGCCATGCGTATTATTAATAAAACCGGTCCATTGCAAAACCCCGCTGATCGTGATCATTGTCTTCAATATATAATTGCAGTTGGATTGATCTATGGAGAAATTACGGCTTCTCACTATGAAGATGATATAGCATCGAACCCGCTCATTGATCAATTACGAAGTAAAATGGAAGTGGTGGAAAATGAACAATATACAAAGGAGTATTTGGAACCTGGTAACCGGGCGATTGCAAACGCTGTTCAAATCCACTTTAAGGACGGCACTTTCACTGAAAAAGTAGAGAGAAAATACCCGGTAGGCCACCGCTTTAGAAGAAAAGAAGGTATTCCTCTATTACACAAAAAATTCAGAAACAATATAGAAACAAAGTTTTCACAAGAAAAGCAGGAAAGTATATACCGCTTATTTTCGAAAGACGAACAATTGCTTGATTACCCCATCAATGAGTTTTTGGATTGCTGGAAAACATGAATGAACATTTGTATATCATGAGGGAACGGTGAAAAGATCATAAAGATACGAAAAACAAAAGAGTATGGACAAACGAATACGGTCAATTGATCATCCGGATGATGGTAGGGAGTGTTGTAGTCAGCTTCCCGTTTCCTCGTTCGGATTTTTTCGTTGATTGTTAAATTTTCTGTTTTTCCCGGTTCCGGGTGCTCTACAGTGCAGTAAAGCGGTAGATGGCAGAGGATACATCCCAAATGTCCGTGCTTGCAAGCCATATATCCCCATTTATGTGCAGCGACCGGAAATGCAGATGAGGCAGAAACAAGATATAGTATGATAATATGAAAGGAAATCATAAAAAGGGGAAGGATTTTCGGTAATGAGTAAATCACTGGTCCTTGCAGAAAAACCGTCTGTAGGAAAAGATATTGCAAGAGTGCTGGGATGCCGGCAGGAAAAAAACGGGTATATCGAAGGGGCCGGCTATATTGTGACGTGGGCGTTCGGGCACCTCGTCACGCTGGCGGAACCGGAGACCTATGATGCGAAATACAAAACGTGGCGCCTCGAGGACCTTCCGATGCTGCCGGAACGGCTGAAACTATCCGTTATCAATAAATCAGGCAAACAGTTCAATACGGTAAAAAAACAGCTGGAGCGCAGTGATGTCGGCGACGTTATCATTGCCACCGACGCCGGGCGGGAAGGGGAGCTCGTCGCGCGCTGGATTCTGGATAAAGCAAATGCAAAGAAAAAAATCAAACGTCTCTGGATTTCTTCGGTTACCGATCAGGCGATCAAACAGGGATTTCAGAAGCTGCATGACGGGCGCAGGTTCAACTCTCTGTATGCGGCGGCCCAGGCAAGGGCGGAAGCCGACTGGTACGTCGGCATGAATGCCACGCGGGCCTTGACGACCAAATTTAATGCGTCCCTGTCCTGCGGACGGGTGCAGACCCCGACACTCGCGATGGTCGCTTCCCGTGAAGCAGAGATCAAAGACTTCACGCCGGAACCGTATTACCAGATTTATGCCAAAGCAGAAGGCGGTCCCGTTTTCTGGTGGAAGCATCCGAAATCCGGTGATCACCGTCAGTTTTCCAAAGATAAAGCCGAAGAGCTGGAACAGAAAATAAAAGACGGAAAAGCGGTCGTCACATCGGTAACCAAAAAAGAAAAACGGCAGGACGCTCCGCTTCTGTATGATTTAACGGAACTGCAGCGGGAATGCAGCCAGCGTTTCGGCTATTCCGCCAAAGAGACGCTGAGCGTGCTGCAGCGCCTGTACGAAACACACAAAGTGCTGACCTATCCGCGGACGGATTCAAGATACCTTTCCTCGGATCTGAAAGGCACGATGAATGAAAGGTTGAAGGCCATTGACGTGCGGCCGTTTTCCCAGCATGTTCTAACCATTAATAAACAGCAGCTGCAGCTATCCAAACAGATGTTTAATGACAAGAAAGTGTCGGACCACCATGCCATTATTCCAACCGAAGAAGCTCCTCGTTTCAGCGATATGTCCGACAAGGAAAAGAAAGTTTATGATATGGTCGTGACTCGTTTTCTGGCCTCCTTTTTTCCGCCGCAGAAAAAAGAAGTAACAGACGTCAAAGCGGATATCGGAGACGAAACGTTCACAGCCAAAGGGGAAATGATCAAAGAATCGGGATGGAAAGCCCTCTATGAAAAAGAAGATACGGGGGCAAAAGAAACGGTACCGGCCGGCATCCAGGAACAGCAGACGCTGAACCTTGTCAAAAGTGGCCTCGAACAAGGAGAAACGAAGCCGCCGTCCGCCCTGACGGAATCAGCTCTGCTGTCGGCGATGGAGAACCCGGCGCGGTTTATGAAGGGCGAAGACAAAGAACTTGTTCAGACGATCCAAAACTCCGGCGGTATCGGAACAGTGGCCACAAGAGCGGACATTATCGATAAACTGCAGAACACCTTTCTACTCGAAAAAAGAGGAAATACATTCCATCTTACGTCGAAAGGAAAACAGCTGCTCGATCTCGTGCCGGAGGAACTGAAATCAGCGACGTTGACAGCGGAGTGGGAACAGCAGCTTGATGAGATCGAAAAAGGAAACCTGAACAAGAAGGACTTTATACAGCGGATGAAATCCTATGCTGCGGAAGTCGTCGACGACATCAAAAAAAGTTCAAAATCCTTTAAGCATGACAATGTCACCGGAACGCCGTGTCCGGAGTGCGGCAAGCTGATGCTGGAAGTCAAAGGGAAACACGGAAAGATGAAAGTCTGCCAGGACCGTTCCTGCGGCTACAAGAAGAACATCGCGAAATCGACGAATGCGCGCTGCCCGAACTGCAAGAAGAAAATGGAGCTGCGCGGGGAAGGGGATGGAAAAATTTTCGTCTGCCGCTGCGGTTACAAAGAAAAGGAATCCTCCTTTATCGAACGCCGCAATAAAGAAAAACAGGAAAAAGCGTCCAAACAGGATGTGAAAAAGTATCTGAACGACCAGGATGAAGGCATCACCAATCCTGCCCTCGCTGACGCGCTGCAGAAATGGAAAAACAAAGAATAAAAAAAGGCCTGTTTCCGCATGCATGGAAACAGGCCTTCGTTTATAAAAATAATTTGTCTTCAAACGTATGCAGCCGGCTGGCCATGGTGACGATGTATTCCCGTTTGTAATAGGGCTGGACGTCCGCTGCCAGTTCTTCTTCACTTCCTGCATAATGAATGTCAGCAGTCCTTGCGTGTAATTGTTCGATCGTTTCTGATGTGCCGACGGTAATCTGGCGTTCTTCTCCATTATAAAGATAGGCATACTTTTTTTCAGGCATGACAGCCCTCCTTTACACATGCTTTCGATGAATCTATTTTCAGTATAAAAGCAATTTTTTTACAATTCAACGATAAGGGAGTTACATTCGTGTTACAACAATCTCGGTGTAGCAGAAAGGAAAACATTGTGATATAATGATAAAATAATAAAACGAAGCGATGTTTTTACGTAAGGATAGCGGACAAGATGAAAAGGCTGTATCCCTTATAAGGAAACGGGATGCAGCTTTTTTGCTGGAAAAAAATGTACCGGTCCCGTTTTTTTGATTGTAAGTTGTCATCATTTGCACGCATCATGTTAAAAATAGAGCTGTATCGTTAAATAAAAGGAGAAATGAAAACGTGACGTTATTTGCAGAATTACAACTGGATGACCGGATATTACAGGCCGTCCACAATATGGGATTTGAAGAAGCCACCCAGATTCAGGCCGAGGTCATCCCAAAAGCCAAACAGGAAAGAGACATTGCCGGCCAGGCGCAGACAGGAACAGGAAAAACAGCGGCATTCGGCATCCCGTTGATTGAAAAAGTCCAACAGGATGAAAAATATCCACAGGCACTCGTTTTGACACCAACGAGAGAACTTGCGGTGCAGGTATCTGAAGAGCTCAACAGACTGGGTAAATTCATCGGGGTGCATGCCCAGGCCGTCTACGGCGGTCAGGATATCAGCCGTCAGATTAAGGCGCTCAAGCGGCAGCCGCAGATTATTGTGGCCACCCCCGGACGGTTTATGGATCATATGAGAAGAAAAACGATCCGTCCGGAATACATGAAAATGGTAGTCCTCGATGAAGCGGATGAAATGCTCAGTATGGGTTTTATCGAAGATATCGAGACGATTCTGGCTTCGGTTTCCGACGAGCGGCAGACCCTGCTGTTCTCCGCAACCATGCCGGATCGTCTCCGGAAAGTAACACAGAAATTCATGCATGAACCCGAAGAAGTGAAAGTGAAAAGCAAAGGGATGACGGTATCGAATATTGATCAGTATTACATGGAAGTACCGGAAAAGCAGAAATTCGATACGCTCTGTCATCTGCTCGATATTACCCCGCCGGAACTGGCGATCGTATTCGGGCGCACCAAACGGAGGGTGGACGAACTGTCTGAAGCCCTGACACAGAGAGGGTATGCCGCTGCCGGGATCCACGGGGATCTGAAGCAGCAGCAGCGCGATCAGGTGCTCCGAAGTTTTAAAAAAGGCACCATCGATATTCTCGTCGCGACCGACGTCGCAGCCAGAGGGCTGGATGTACAGAACGTGACGCACGTCTACAACTTTGACCTTCCTCAGGACCCGGAAAGTTATGTCCACCGGATCGGCAGAACAGGAAGGGCGGGCAAAGATGGTTCCGCCGTCACCTTTTCCACTCCGAAAGAAATCGGGCATCTCCGTTTTATCGAAAAAACCATCGATAAACAGATGAAAAAACAGGATATACCGACACACGAAGAAGCCAGATACGGCCGTTACCAGCAGGCTGTCAACAGGTTGAAGGAAGCGGCGGCAGAAGACGTATCGGATGAACTGGAACAATCCGCGCGGACGCTGCTGGAAGAATATGACGCGGTTACACTTGCAGCTGCAGCGATCGGTATGAACACCAGTGAACCGAATCAAAAGCAGGTGCAGCTTACCGAAGAGGCACCACTGCGTCCGAAACAAAAGAAGGGTGGCAAGCCCAACAACAAAAAGCGGGTGGACCGTTCCAAACGCAAACCACGCCCGAAAAACCGTTCATAACGAACGGTTTTTTTTTCGCAGACGCCTCGCTCTTCTGCTTCGGAAAAACTGGTCCTGCATGTTATGATGGAAAAAGCGCAGAGTCTCCTCGGCATAAGGAGGAAGAAAAATGAGTGTACTGAGAGCAGAACAACTGTATCAATCGTTCGGGGATAAGACGTTATTTGATCATATTTCCTTTGTTATTGAAAACCAGGACCGGATCGGCCTGATCGGGGTCAACGGCACGGGAAAATCCTCCCTGTTAAAGATTCTCGCCGGTATCGAATCACCAGAACAGGGGGAACTGATTCACGCCAATGACCTTCAGGTTGAATACCTGCCCCAGGAACCGGAACTGGAGGAAGAACTGACCGTCCTGGATCAGATATACTACGGCGAAGCCGGCATCATGAAAACGATGCGCCGTTACGAGAAAGCGCTGGGCGACCTGGAAGAAAACAGCGGCAGCACGGAGGCCCAGGAGAAACTGATGAAAGCCCAGCAGGACATGGATGAACAGCAGGCCTGGGAAGCCAGCACGACAGCAAAGCAGGTTCTCACACGCCTTGGGATCACATCTTTTCGGAAAAAAGTGAAAGAACTTTCGGGCGGGCAGAAAAAAAGGGTGGCCATCGCCAAAGCCTTGATTCAGCCTGCTGATCTTTTGATCATGGATGAGCCGACGAACCATCTCGATCACGACTCGATTGAATGGCTGGAGAACTACCTCGCTTCCTATCACGGTGCCCTGATACTCGTGACGCACGACCGTTATTTTCTAAACCGGGTCACCAACCGGATTTATGAACTCGATAAAGGGAACCTCTATACGTACGAAGGAAACTATGAACTGTTTCTGGAAAAGAAAGCAGAGCGGGAAGCTCGTGAAGAACAGGAGGAAGTCAAACGGCAGAACATCCTCCGAACAGAACTCGCCTGGCTGAAAAAACAGCCGAAGGCAAGAGGCACGAAGCAGAAGGCCCGTGTCGACCGCGTGGAAGATCTGAAAAGCAGGTCCGCGCCGGAGAAGAAACAGAATGTTGATTTTGCAATTGGATCCACCCGTCTCGGGAAAAAAGTCATCGAAGCAGAAGGTCTGGCAAAGACGTACGGATCGCAGACGCTTTTTTCCCAGTTCGATTATCTTGTCACCCCTGGTGAACGTCTCGGCATTGTCGGCCCGAACGGGAGTGGAAAAACGACCCTTTTAAACGTGCTGGCCGGCCGGACGGAACCGGATGAAGGATGGATCGAGCGGGGACCGACGGTGAAGATCGGCTATTACTCCCAGGAACATGAAGACCTCGACGAAAACAAACGCGTAATTGAGTTCATCCGGGAGACGGCGGAGCTCGTTCGAACGGTGGACGGCAGAGAAATTACGGCAGAACAGATGCTGGAGCGGTTCCTGTTTCCGCGTCCGCTGCAGTGGAACTACATTTACCGCCTGTCCGGCGGGGAGCGCCGCAGACTGTATCTCTTAAGTGTACTCATGGAAGAGCCGAATGTGCTCTTTCTTGACGAACCGACCAACGATCTTGATACAGAAACATTGAGTGTACTGGAAGATTATCTCGAGCAGTTTCCCGGCGTCGTCATTACCGTCTCGCACGACCGCTATTTTCTCGACCGGGTTGTCGACTCCCTTCTTGTTTTTCAGGACAACGGGACGATCGAGCGGTACCAGGGAAGCTATAAAGACTTGATGGAAGAAAGAAAAGAACAGGAGGCAGCCGCTTCCAAGCCGGATACGGCTGCCAAAGCACCGGAAGCGCCGAAACCTTCCCGCAAAAAGATGTCCTATAAGGAAAAACAGGAATGGGAAGGAATTGAGGAAAAAATCGAACAGCTCGAGCAGGAAAAAGCATCCGTGGAGGCGGAAATTGAAAACGCGGGAAGCGATTTTGAAAAAGCTCAGGAATGGATGGAGAGACAGAAGGAACTCGAGCAGGAACTGGATGAAGCGATACAACGGTGGACGGAACTGTCCATGATCGCCGAAGAACTCGAGCAGATGAAGAACTAAATCATATGTCATGCATAAACTTATCTTTGGGAAGGGTACGCTAAGAAGAGTCTGAACAAAGGAAGATAGCGATGGAAATGGGAATGTTGATGGAATACGGCTGGGTGTTTCTCGTATTAGTTGTACTGGAAGGCATCCTTGCCGCTGATAATGCACTGGTTCTTGCGATCATGGTCAAAGGACTTCCGGAAAAACAGCGGAAAAAGGCCCTGTTTTACGGGTTGGCCGGAGCTTTTGTGTTCCGGTTTGCGTCCTTGTTTGTGATTTCCTTTCTCGTTGATGTCTGGCAGGTACAGGCGGTCGGCGCCCTGTATCTTTTGTTTATGGCAGGTAATCATATCATCCGGAAAGTATGGCTAAAAAAAGATAAATCTCCGGAAGAAAAAGCCGAAGAGAAAAAAGCAGGGGCGGCTGGGTTCTGGGGCACGGTGCTGAAAGTGGAAATCGCTGATATTGCGTTTGCCGTGGACTCGATTCTCGCCGCTGTTGCTCTTGCTGTTACCCTGCCTGATACACCGATCGGCAATATCGGCGGGCTCGACGGCGGTAAATTCCTCGTCATTTTAACAGGCGGACTGATCGGGGTGATCATTATGCGCTTTGCCGCCAACCTGTTTGTGAAGCTGCTGAAACAGCGTCCGGGTCTTGAAATCGCCGCTTTTATCATCGTCGGCTGGGTCGGCATAAAACTGGCGGTCTATACGCTGTCCCACCCGGCGCTCGAAGTGCTTCCGGAAGCATTCGCCGAATCCACCCCGTGGAAAATTACGTTTTATACCGTACTCGTTCTGATAGCGCTCGGCGGGTGGTTTCTGTCGGGGAAAAAAGACGAGAACAACAAAAAAGGATCCCCGGCATAAAGATGTTTTTTCGGTCATGTTAGACCGTGACAGCTTTTTGTTATGCGGAGATCAAAGTGTCCATTATATTTGGATACTCGACATGTTCATAGGAAATCGCAACAAAGTGTCCAATACACCGATATTTTGGACAAAAATACAACACCTCGGGAAAAAGTGTCTCAAAAATCGGGAAAGGAGACACTTTCTCCCGGGATCTGGCCCGCAAACGGGGACGGTTACGCTTCAGCAGGTTCGATGACGCCGCATGAAATTCGGTTTCCGGAGTCACCGGTCTGCAGGGTCTGTTCATCAGGACCCGGCTCTCCGGTCTCTTCCTGGATATAACGGTCTGGAATGTTGGCGAAATTGTTCGCTCCGTCATGAAGAATAACGGCCAAATCTTCATTAACCAACTGCTCCGGCTGAATCTGGTCCAGGGTACTTATGAGATAAGCCGAGCCGTCTTCCATCCCGAACAGGGAGGGCATATCACCGGCGTGGGTTCCGTGGCTGGTTCCTGCGGGATTGAAGTGCCCGCCGGCCGTTGTAAACGGTCCATCCGGTGCATCCGTTTCACAGAGCCCGGTTTCATGAATGTGAAACCCGTGAAAACCGCCTGGGACTCCTTCATCGAAATCGGCCTGCATGAGAATGCCGTTATCTTTTGCAAAAAACCGGACGCTTCCGATCGCTGCTCCTTCTGTATTCATCATCCCGGCTTGTGCTATTTGGTCTGTAGAAGTGATTTCATTGTCGGAAAGAACATACTCCGCCTCTTCTTTTGGAAGGCTTTCCTCTTCATCAGGTGGCGCACAACCGGCTGCCAATCCCAGAGCGGCAGCAGCTGCAGCCATACATAAGCATTTTTTTATCATATATATCGTCCTCCTTCACGCCCATCTTTGCCAAACGTTTCTTTTTTTATCCCGGCATCAGGTGAAGAATAGACGCAGGTACGTTATACTGTGTACAGATTGAAATAATAGTCACGAAGGTGATGCTGTTTGGAAAACCTATTGAAGATCCTGGCAGGGGTATGGTTTATTTTGTTGATGTTTCAGATATTGTCCGCGTTTGCCGTCACATTCGCCGAGGTACCGGATTATGTCACAGTGCTTTTCATGACGGGATTCGGCGTGGTTGTTGTTCGTGAATTCAAAAGAGGGATCGTCCGGGAACTGGAACAGGACTCTTCCGGACAGTGAAGGTGCAGGAGCAGACCAGAAAGGAAGATCAAGGTGCAGGAAGAACAGGAACGATTATCATTTGGAGTCGTGGAAAAGATCACGCCGGTCGGAACCGGAACGAGGGTATGCATTGATACTGTGGACATACTTACACCCACTGAAGGCGTACCGGCGGGAAATACCGGGCACGGTTACCTACTGATTCTCTCAGAAAACCGGTCGTCGGAAACTTATCCGCCGAGGACATTCCGCATCAATGCGGGTGGGCTTCATCAATACATTTATCAGCGGGGGACGACGCGCTATCTGGAAGAACTGCGCGGAGGTGATTCTCTTGTCGTTTACAACGGGGCAGAATCAAAAGAGGTGCCCGTCGGCCGGGTGAAAATGGAAAAGCGGGAACTGAAGCGTGTCGAAGTGAACTGCAGCGGCATCCCTGTATCGGCCACCCTGCAGGACGCTGAGAGCGTCTTTCTGTTGAAGGAAGACGGAACAGCTGTCTCGATGAGAGAACTGCAGGAAGGCGACCGGATCTGTTGTTTTGCCGATGAACCCGGCCGTCATCTCGGCACAAAAATAGAAGAACAGATTAACGAGTATTAAGCAGCAGGCTGCCGGGTTACGTAATGTACGTATCGGCAGCCTGCTTCAGCTGTTCGATGGAAGCGTGATCTTCCGGAGAATCATCAAGATGTTTCCACTGCAGTTTTCGATTTCCATCAAACAGCCAGGATCCTCCCTGGATAAAGACATCGGATTTCTGCATGGATGTTTTGACAACTTTTCGTTTTTCTTCTTCTTTTGGAAGAATATCTTTGACCTTACCGGTTACTGTTCCAAGAGCAGCCTTACCGAGCAGCTTCCACTTGCTCATGCTTTCATGACCGAAACCTTCGAACGCTTCTTTCTCCGGATCGGCATACAGAGGAAACGGGTGCGGCCCGTAGGCTTCCTCAAAAGAAGAAAGAAGGTTGACAGAAGCCGGAAACACGGCGATCAGTTTCACACCGCGATCGTTCTGAAATTCATCCGCGTGCTCACGCAACTGCGCGAGAAATTCTCTGCAGAACGGTCAGCCGGGGTGCCGCAGAAAAATGACGAACGCCGGTGTTCCGGCAATTCTATTTTCCAGATGGCAGTCTGATCCATCTGTTTTTTTCAGTATATAGTCTGTATCCACAAACCAAACCTCCTCATTTCTTCTGTCCCCATTATAAAGTTTTTATAAATCAAAGCCAATGGATTGAAAAAAACCCGTATCATGTTGTATTGTTTTGTTTCGGGCATCATCTTACGAACAATGACATACACGTATACAGTTCATAGCATAAAACTTTCATCACGTTTTGCGCATGCCGCTATCTGCATATCGGATGCATCTGCAGCGCTTGGGAGAAGTGGAGTTCTGCCGGTAAAAGCGTTGTGTTCATGTCACACGAAGAAGAGAGAGAGGAACCTGATATGTTTGATTCAATTTTGTCCCACTTGATGATGATAGGTGTATTGGGGATAGGGTCACAGTGGTTTGCGTGGCGTTTCCGCATGCCGGCGATTGTCGTCATGTCGGTGGCAGGTCTTCTCGTCGGGCCGATTTTCGGCATTATGACCCCGAGTGAAGATTTCGGTTCATTGTTCAATCCGATTATATCTGTTGCCGTGGCCATCATTCTTTTTGAAGGCAGCCTGAATCTGGATTACCGTGAAATACGCGGATTGGGTAAGTCGGTCTACCGGATTATTACGCTGGGTGCGCTTTTGGCCTGGATACTCGGTTCATTAACCGCTTTTTTTATAGCCGGGTTGTCGTGGGCGATCTCCTTCGTTATCGGAGGACTTTTTATTGTGACCGGGCCGACCGTAATTCTGCCGCTTCTCCGGCAGGCTAAATTGAAAGCAAGGCCGGCTGCAATCCTGAAATGGGAAGGGGTCGTCGTCGACCCGCTTGGTGCCCTTCTGGCCGTTTTTGCCTTTGAAATTATTCAGTTTCTTACCGTTGATACGGTCACAGCGGGCGCCCTTCTGCTATTCTTTCTGGCATCGCTGTTTGCCATTGCGATCGGATGGGCATGCGGCCGGGGGATAGGCTGGATGTTTGAAACAGGATTTGTTCCGGAGTTTCTGAAATCCCCGATGGTATTCACGGTTGTGATCGCCTGCTTTTCGGCAGCCGACGAAGTCATGCATGAAACCGGACTTCTGGCCGTGACAGCGATGGGGATGACCATGGCCAATATGCACATTGCCTCCCTCAGTGATATGAGGCACTTCAAGGAAAATATATCGGTGCTGCTTCTTTCCGGCATTTTTATTATGATCACGGCATCTCTTGACCGCGAAATTCTGCTCCAGGTGTTTGATCCGCGGATCATGGCCTATGTTCTGTTGATGCTGATCATCGTGCGGCCGTTGTCTATATGGATTTCGACCATTAACACGGAGTTGTCATTAAAGGAAAAAGCGCTCGTCGGCTGGATAGCGCCCCGCGGTATTGTGGCACTCACCGTTGCCGGCTATTTTGCGAATGTGCTGGAGCAGGCAGGTTATCCCGGTGCTTCGATCGTCACCCCATTGACATTTGCCCTTGTCTTTTCAACCGTTTGTGCACACGGGTTTTCCATTGGACCGCTTGCCCGGAAACTGGGGCTGTCGCTGGAAGGAAAGCCGGGAGTGATCATCGTGGGCGGAAGTGCGTTCACCACGGCGCTTGCGAAAACGCTGAAATCGATGAAAATCCCTGTTCTTATTACAGACACTTCCTTCGAACAGCTTTTTAACGCGAGGACCGAAGGGGTTCCTTATTACCGGGGCGAAATTCTGTCGGAGCAGACGGAATATTATCTGGATCTGACACCGTACGAGAAATTAATCGCTGCCACCGACAGAGATTCGTACAATTCCCTCGTCTGTACGACATTTGTACCGGATATCGGCCGGAATGATCTGTTTCAGCTCAGCTGGCATGATCCGGAAAAGGAACATCCGGACGATCTTGTCATGCGGATCGGCGGCCGTATCCTGTTTGAGAAAGGCGCGACCTATGCCGAACTGAACCGTAAAATCGAAGAAGGGTATCAGTTTGTACAGACCAAGCTGTCGAAACAGTATACGTATAAGTCGTTTCTGCAGGATATTCAGGAAGATACGCTTCCCATTCTCAACTTAAAGCCGACCGGAAAATTTGATTTCTTTACAAGTGAAGCTCCATTGAAACCGGAAGCAGGCGATACCATTATCAGTCTCGCGCCGCCTGTGCATCCCGTTGAGAAAGATCCGGAAGGCGCCGAATGAACGTAATAACAGACAAAACCCTCCCACATGCCGGGAGGGTTTTTGTTGTTGGAAGGAATGCAAAATGTTTTAAGATCCAGCTGCAGCGTCCAGCCGCTTCCGCTTTTCTTATTGACATCGGAAGAAAAATCCAATAGACTACAGGTAAGACTTATTGAGAATGATTATCATTATTGTCGGAGGTGCTTTCTGGTGGACACGTTAATGATTGTAGGGGCGGACAAGCTCGGTTCGATCCCGAAACGGCTGCAGGAAGTGGGTTTTCAGGATATTTCTCATGTAAGCGGACGGAAAGTGAAAATGGTGCAGAAAAATATCCCGGAAGATGTAGATCTTGTGTTAATACTTACTGACTTTATCAATCACAATATGACCGACAAAGTGAAGGAGAAAGCAAAAGAACAGAATGTGCCGGTCTGTTTCGCAAAACGGTCATGGTGTTCTATCTATAAAACATTGGCCAACTGCGAAGAAGTGTGCAGAAAATGCCCGATGCTCCAGGGGGAGGAATAACCGTGAACCAGGAACCGGAATACATCCAGCACATCACCCAGAAAAACTCCGAACTCACCATGCAGGAATATTTCAATATGCTGCTCGAACAGCTCTCGGAAGGAAAGGTTCACACATCCGCCGATCTGCTTCGTTTGATAAAAAGGCGTTGGAAACTTGTAGCTGTCGATCAATTTCCAGACGTTTATCAATATGTGATTACGTTACCTGTTATTATGGACGAGTGCCTGAAAATGCTCCCCGGCTTTTCCTTTCAGCAGAAAGACTTCAGATGTAAAGCGGGAGACGCTGTCGTCACCGGATACAGGACGGACGGTGAAGAAGTAGAGGCGTGGATGTTTTTCCACGGCACCAATGAACAAAAACAGTACCTGCTGCACCGCGCCGTGCAGATGCTTGAGCAGCAGTATCCGGAACAGTACTGGACGCTCACTGCCCTTGATCCTGCCGCGGGGGAACGGTTCTGCAGAAAAAAATACGGCCTCTGAATGTTTTCCACAATCAGGCACCTTCGTTTCTGTTTCAGCGGGACGGAGGTGTTTTTCTGTTCGTCTTCCCGATTTGGTTTACAAAAACCAAAGATCAAGTTACATTAAAGACAATATAACTTAGCTGAAGGATGAACCGAATGTACGAGAAAGCATTGATGCTGATAAATGGAAATGCAGGGCAGTCATTCATTCAAAAAAATATGGAACTCACAGCAGGGATTTTAACCAGCCACATCGAACAATTAGTTGTACAAAAAACGCAGTATATAAGTCATGCTGAAGAATTGTTAAAAGAGAGGGGGGACGCCTATCATGTTATTATCGTCATGGGTGGTGACGGTACGGTTCATGAATGTATAAACGGATTGGCGGCACTGGATGATCCTCCACCTGTCTGTATTCTACCGGGAGGTACATGCAATGACTTTTCGAGGACGCTGGCCGTTCCGCAGCATATAAAAAGGGCCGCAGCCAGTCTCATGAACGGCACCACGAGGTATGTGGACATCGGGAAAATGAATGAACGCTATTTTTCCAATTTTTATGGTATTGGACTGATAGCCCAGACATCGGAGAACATTAACGGGGACTGGAAGGACAAGCTTGGAAAGGTCAGTTATTTCATCAGCGCGCTTCAGACGTTCACGAACCCGCAGCCCTTTTCCTTTGAACTGACGCTCGATGACGAAACAATGTCGGACGAGGCCGTTATGGTTCTTATTGTGAACGGTAATTTCATCGGAGCGTCACAGCTTCCGTTTCAGGGTATCATTCCCGATGACGGCTTGTTTAACATCTTTGTCGTAAGCCAGGGCGGGGCTTCGCTGTTACGGGAATATCTGACAGCGAAAAATCCATTAGCCTGGGATCTGGAACAGACGGATATAAAGCATTACCAGGCCCGGCACGTGAAGCTGGATACTCCGGAACCGATGAAAGCGGACACAGACGGAGAAATGTACATGAAGACACCGGTAACCATTGACAATAAGCCGGCCCAAATACCGTTTTTGGTGCCGGAATCCGAAGTGTAACCGGTCCTGTAAAACGGTTTTACGTTTACCAACCTTCAGAAAAAGGCAACTCTGTCGAAAGGCAGGGACGCAAAGTTACAGGCCTGTCGTCAATTTCCTTGACCAGGGCGGCTGGACTGCCTAAGGCAATCCAATAGGCTTTAGGAGGTTGAATCTTATGCAGATACCGGCAAAACTCGATCAGGAATGGGTGATCCTGATAAAAGAAGCCAAAGCTGCCGGCTTGAGTGTCGAGGAAGTAAAATCCTTTCTGGAAAAACAACATGTGGAATCCTGATAGGAAAAAAGCCATCTTTCTAAGATTGGCTTTTTTTCCATTATCGAAGCGTATATAATAAAGATGATGTACTGAAACGCAGGTCTGCTTTATCCCATATATTTCAAACGCTTTTTGTTGTTCAATATAACAAACTTTTATTCGTTATATGTTATAATGCAACCATACAGGTAATGATAAAGGAGTCCGGCTATGACGATGATAGGAGATCGAGTGAAAAAGTACCGTAAAGAAAAAAACATTTCGTTAACCGAACTGGCTGAACAGGCCGGTGTCGCGAAATCTTACCTGAGTGCTATGGAACGAAATATCCAGACCAACCCCTCCGTGCAATTTCTTGAAAAAGTGTCCGTTGTACTGGATGTGCCGGTGGATGCTCTCTTGAAAGACGAAAGTGATCTTGAAGAGAAGGACCTGGATGATGAGTGGCTTTCGATTGTTCAGGAAGCCATGAATTCCGGAGTGACAAAAGAACAATTTAAAGAGTTTCTTGAATTCAATAAATGGCGGTCCAAAAACCAGTAAAAAGCGGATACCAAAGAGAGAGGAGCTGTATAAAAGGAACAGCTCTTTTTCTGTGACAAAGAGAATTCAACCCCGGGCAGGAGTGGAAGGCGGCTGCATTGATCGCCGGCACTGGAACAATCCATTCACGGAAAGCGCCCGCCTGCAGCGCATGCCCCAATATTAGTGAAACATTTTTTGGCTGTTACTAAACTCTTGATACGGCCTCTCTTTTTTGCAGCTGCCCGTTTGACTTTGTCCTACTTATGATCATTCTGGTTTTGGTCCGCCAGAAAAACCAGCACCTCTTCCGGGGAGAGCCCGATATTTTTTGCTTCATCGATCAAAGCCACCCATTCCTTGTCCAGATATTGCCCCTCTTCCTTATTGCCCATTTAAGCTCCCTCCATTTTTTTTCCGTTTCGCCCAATTATCATATTTGATATATTCCTGAAAATGCTTGAACTGTTCTTTGCTTACTCCTTCCCGGATCGCCTCCTGGACGAGAAGAATCCACTCTTCATCGAGCAGTTGTTCTTCGCTGTAGAGTTCAGTCATGGAATCTTCAATCAGTTCCTCCACCGAAATATCCATCACCGAGGCGATTTTTTTCAAAACTTCAATAGAGGGGTTCTGTTTTACGTCTCGTTCAATATAACTTAAATATGATTTGGAAATACCGGTACGGTTGGAAAGTTCGGACAGGGAGAGCCTTTTTTTCCTTCGGTATAATTTTAATTTTTGACCAAGCATAAGCCCTTCTCCCTTATTTCTTCGTTTTGTTCATTATATAAAACAAAAAGGAATTTTCAAAAATTGAAATTAGGAGAACGAAAGAGAAAATACGTTATATAGAACAGAATTTGTTCGATATATGGTTTAATTGGCATATTTTAAACCTTTTCAGCAGGATTTATTCGTTATATATTTTTGTTATATTCTATAAAACGAACAGAGAGGGTGTATCATGGTCAGGCTTCGGGGCGGTACGTATTACACTTATTTGTTTGGACATCTCGTGGTATTGTTTTATATGAAAAACAATCGCTGTCGATTGTATATTGACGGGACATACAGGGGGGAGGCGTCTTTTCATTACGTAAGGGCGGAAATACACAGACTGAAGCAGACTGGACGACCTCTGTATCTTTATTACCGTGGAGAAAACATCTGGAAGGAAGGGCGGAAAGGACTCTTTGTTCATGTAAGGGCGTAGGTACAGCTGCCTTCGTCGTTTGTTTCTTTTTCCATTGACAACAGAAAAGGTATTTTTAGACAATAGTGGAAGAGAAACTGTATTCGAAGGAGAGTCCACCTTGTTTCAGCGGCTGCTTGTTTTATCCCTGATTCTTATTGCCGTGTGCTTTATCGGCTATTACCTGCTTGATACCAGCCCGGGCTATACCATCGGAGCCCTTCCTGTGTAACAGAAAAACCGTGGGAATGTCCCACGGTTTTTTTACATTTTTTGAAGAGCTGTGTGAAGCTCCTTCATTTCATTTTCAATCAGCTCGAGTTCACGGATCGCGCCGGCTGCATTCCCCCCGACTGTCTCGAGCTTATCGAGGTCGCCCTGGATGCGGATATAATCCATTTTCAGATGCTGGATTTTTTCTTCGATTTCCTTTTTTTCCATCGTTTCAGCCTCCATTCGCTGTCGCTGACTGCAACATATCATATGGATCGAAGGGACTCAAATGATAAGATTTTTCAATACGTCTTGCAAAGTATCGCATCAGGCTTTATAATTTTTAATGAAAATGATTATCAATGTTATGACAGCTTGTTTTTACCGGGAAATCGAAAGGGGTATCAGACATGTCAAAACTGTCTACCGAACATATAGCAGTCGCCTATAACGATCACACGATCATTGATGATATGAATATTGAGGTTCCTGAAGGTGTCATAACCTCCATTATCGGTCCGAACGGATGCGGCAAATCGACACTCCTGAAAGCCATGTCGAGGATTATGAAGCCGTCCGGCGGCGCCGTCTATCTGAACGGCCGCAATATTCATGAAATGAAAACAAAGGACGTTGCCAAGGAAATGGCGATTCTTGCGCAGTCCCCTGATATTCCGCAGACCCTTACCGTGTCCCAGCTCGTCTCGTTCGGACGCTATCCGCACCGTCGCGGAGCCGGCAGAATGACAGCAGCGGACAAAGAAGCGGTGGAAAAGGCGATTGTCGATACCGGAATGATAGAATATAAAGACCGTACACTGGACGCGCTTTCGGGCGGCCAGCGCCAGAGAGCCTGGATAGCAATGGCACTCGCGCAGGAGACGGAAGTGATGCTGCTCGATGAACCGACGACATATCTTGATATGGCTCACCAGCTGGAAGTGCTGGAACTTCTCGAGTCGCTTAATAAACAGGAGGAACGGACCATCGTCATGGTGCTCCACGATTTGAATCATGCCGCCCGTTTTTCGGATCATCTTATTGCGATGAGAGACGGTGATGCCAAGCATATCGGACATCCGTCAGAAGTCATCAGCAAACCGGTGCTCCGAAAAGTATTCGGGATTGATGCCCATGTTGTCACTGATCCGCGCACCGGAAAACCCCTCTGCATGACCTACGACCTGGTGGACCGCCATCTGGAGTCCGTTCCGGATCAAGGAGCAGATTCGGCACTGGCCAGGGTCTGATCGTATGACGACGGCCCCGGCGGAAAAAACAGGTTCTAAAATCTATGACATTTTTTCTGTAAGAGAGAATGCGCCTGCTGCCTGTGAAGCGGCGTTTTCTGCATCCAAATGGCGGTCTCCGGAGGGAACAGCACCGTTTATGGAACGATACGGTGCGGCGGTTCATGCTCCCGATCCCGATATGACCGTGATGTTCTGGGCCAACCGGTACAGCCGTTTCTTTGCGTTCGTCCACTGGGCTCTGGCAGAAGGATATATGCTGAACGCTTCGCCGGAGGATGTCACCGTATTTTTAACGAAACGTCCGGAAGGCGGCGAACCGGTGTTTGAATTCACCTGCTCCTGGAATGAAAGCGGGCACTCCCTTGATGACAACATACGCCGGATGCGCCTCCTTTCCTTTTATCAGCAGCACGTCGTTCCGTTGTTTCAATCGGCGGCCGCCTACGCCGGTGTCCGCCCCCGTGAGTTGTGGGGACAGGTCGTTCATGCTGTGCCGTACTTTCTTGATCTCGCAAAAGTGACAGAGAGTCCGGATGTACAGCGCCGCCTGGATGAAGACTGGAACTTTCTCGTGGAGCATACGAAGCCCGGCGATTTTCAGGAAAAGAAGCACCCTTTTCAATATAAACGGCTTCCCGTGCCGAATCCGGCTGATGAGGAGAACCCGGTATACACAAAACCGACCTGCTGTCTTGCCTACAAACGATCATCTCAGTGCTGTTACCGCTGCCCCCGCATGAAACCTGGTGAAAGGGAACGCTTGTATCAGCAATATAAAGAAAATCAAAAATAAGGATGGAACCTTGGCAGTGTGCTGGTTCCATCCTTATTTTTTTGACGTCCGGCTCATCAGCCATAAAAAGAACGGTGCACCGATAACGGCAGCGACAAGGCCGGACGGGATTTCTTTCGGTGCCAGCAGCATGCGCCCGGTCATATCGGCAATGACAAGGAGCGAGGCCCCGAACAGCAGTGCCACAGGCAGAATGCGGCGGTGGTCATGTCCGACCATCAGACGGGCAAGGTGGGGCGCCACGAGGCCGATAAAACCGATCGTTCCGACGGCAGCAACCGCCATGGCCGCCGAGAATGTAGCAGTGACAGCGGTGATCCAGCGCACGGCCCCGGTCCGGACCCCGAGTCCCACCGCTGTCTGATCACCAAGAGAAAGGATATTGAGTTTATTTAACAGCATGACCGATATAGGTATTAATGTCAGCATCGGCCAGATCAGAAACTGCTGCAGTTCGCTGTATCCGGTCGCATACGTACTTCCGGACAGCCAGGTCAGGGCAGAGGCGGCGTTCATGTTCGAACGGGTAATAAGAATCTGGGTCAGCGCGCTTCCTGCAGCGGAAACGGCAATGCCGGTAAGGGCAAGTACCGCGGGTTCAAAATTGGTTTTCCACGAGAAAAACAGTACGATGGCAACGGTCAGAAACGCTCCGACTATCGCACCGGCAGGAAACCAGGCAGCCGACAGGCCTGTAAACACGAACATGACCATTAACACGCCCACTCCGGCACCGGATGTAATACCGATAATAGAAGGATCGGCAAGCGGGTTTCGGAGAATCCCCTGAAACAGAAGCCCGCTTAATGTGAGAAGAACGCCGGCCGCCATGGCGGCAAGAATTCGGCCGAGCCGCAGGTCAAAAATAATATAGCGCTGCCCGGATGCGTCGTTTTTCCACAAGGCATTCCACGTATCGATGAAAGCAAAGCCGTCACCGCCTCCGGCAAGGGCCGCAAAAAAGGAAAGCGCGAGCAGTCCTGCAGCACCGACGACGACAAACGGATAAGAAGCAGGAAAAAGGTTGCGGCCTGGTGAAAGGGTCTCTTTGGAACCCGCGCCGAACAGCGTCTGACGGTGTTTCAGGATGAGACGGACAAGCCAGGGGCCGCCGATCAGTGCTGTAATGGAGCCCACCGGCAGTTCGGATAACGACGAGTCAAGAAATCGTCCGAGAATATCGGCGCCGATCAGCAGATTTGCTCCCCATAACATCGACGCTGCAATCAGCGTCCCGTGCAGCTGATAGCCGGCGAGCCGGATAATATGCGGGGCAATGAGACCGATAAATGCGACAGGTCCGACGACACTGACAGGAAGCGCCGTCAGCCCGACGGCAGCAAAAAACATAAAGACCTGAATCAGGCGCACTTTTTCCCCCAGTGTCCGGGCCTGGTCCTCCCCGAGCAGGAGCAGATCCATTTTCCGGCTGAGCCAGATGATGACGAGAAACAAGACGGCCAGCCACGGAAGGGTAAAGGTAACACCGCTCCAGTCCTGCTGCACGAGCGTGCCGTTTCCCCACAGAAAAAGGCCGGATGTTTCGTATTCAAAAAATATCTGCAGTGTGGAGGTGAAGGAGGTGAACATCATTGTCAGTACCATGCCTGCAAGCGCCATGCGGACTGGAGTGGCCGTATGTCCGCCCGACATGACGAAGACGAGGACAGCCGCAAAAGCACCCCCGAGAAAAGCAAGCAGAAATCCGCTGTCTTCAAGCCAGGCTGCGCCTGACACCGTTCCAAGAATCACAAAAAAATACGCCCCGGAATGTACGCCAAGGGTACTCGGAGAGGCAAGAGGATTTCTCGTCAACGTCTGAAAAATCACGCCGGCAGCCGCCAGTGCTGCGCCGGCCAGAATGCCGATCGCAATTCTCGGCAGGTAGACAGACCGGACAATCTGGTGTTCAAGGGCACCGCCGGACTGGAACAGCGCTTCCCGGACTGTTTCTAGAAACACCTCTCCCGTACTTTGATATAAGTGCACAAAAATGAGCAAAAGCAAGAGAACTGCCCCTCCACCAAAAAGAGGGACAGCCTTGCCGTTACGTGTCAATCGGTTCATGATTTATTCTCCTGTCAGAGCCTGCACGGTTTCTTCGGCAAAAACTTCCGCAGCAAGCGGACCACCGAATGTCCAAGTATCACCGGGCAGGGCATAGATGCGGTCTTCTTCTACAAAATTAAGATTTTCCCAAACCGGATTCCCGTCCAGCTGATTTTCAAACACATTGTCATCTTTCTGAACGATATGCATAAAATGGGCGTCCTGATAAGGTTCGAGGTCTTCGACACTTGCCTGGGAGTATCCGTAGATTTCAAAATCAGAACCGTCATAGGCGTTGTTCAACCCGATCCTGTTCATGATCTGCATGACCATGGAGTTGTCGGTAAAGAGGCGCAGCGTCGCTGTTTCGTTGGAACTGAACGCCTGGGAAAGGAGAATCTCGGTACCGTCCATACCTGCTTCAGTTAACTCCGATTCAAGCTCACTGTAACTGTCTTCAAGATCGGAAAGAACCTGGTCTGCCTGGTCTTCTTTATCCACTGCTTTTGCAATTTCCTGGAATGTCGTCTGCATTTCTTCGTACTGATTGCCTTCGCCTTTTTCAGGATAAGGCTCGAACATCAATGTCGGCGCGATCTCATTTAACTCATCGCTGATGCCTTCATGTCTGGACTGCGCGGTAATAATGAGATCCGGTTCAAGCTGAGCGATTTTTTCCAGGCTCGGCTCCTGGCGGGTGCCGACATCGGTGACATTGTCTGAGAGCTCCGGTTCGATGTTCACCCAGCTGTTATACCCTTCAATATCGGCAACCCCTGTCGGCTGTACACCGAGGGCAAGCAGGTCTTCCGCGTAAACCCATTCCAGCACGACGATGTTTTCCGGAGTTCCTTCCAGTTCTTTTTCACCCGTCGCATCCGTAATCGTCACGGAGCTGCTTTCTCCGGTGTCTTCCTCTGTATTGTCAGAAGACTCTTCCTCTGCGCCGGAGCCTTCCTCCGGTGTTTCTTCTGCATTTTCTTGTCCGCCGCCGCAGGCAGCGAGAGCCAGCATGACAAAGGAGGCAAGAATCACTATATAAAAATACCTGCTCATTTTAAATACCCAACCCTTCAGCATTGATAAAGATTCTCAATTTCAAAGAAAATGATACTATGCAAAACCGTCTGGGTCAATAGAAAGTTCTACCGGAAACGGATAAGCAGTGACCCGGTAAAGATTTCTCCGAGGCAGGAATGACTGTATTTTGTTTGAATAGTATGAAAAAAGGGTACATCATTACTAAACGCTCCTGCGCAAAAGGGGCAGATGTCCAAGGAGGGATAGGCATGGTTGCAGAATTGACAGCTATTATCGGACTTTCTTTCGGGTTGATTTTCACAAGTGTTGTCATGGCTATAGTGATGTTGAAACAGGCCTCCGTCAAAGACAGATAGGAAAAAGAAGGTGGGACAAAAAAACAGGGGATATGTAAAAACCCGAACGAAAGTCTGCCAAGCTCCTTAAAGAAGCCGGTATCGTCCGGGTTTTTTTGTACGGCAGCAACCGGACGCCGGGATGCTGAAGGACAGCAGCAGTGAAGGGGAGCTGGAGGTGGACACTGGATGTCCGCACGGTGCCTTTAGTAACCACAAGGGATGTTCTTGAGGACACTATAACTCTTTCACGGACACTTAATGGGTCCAAGCCATCCACTTGAAACCGCTATTGCACGGTTTTAAAGCCATAGTATCCCCGGGACGGCGTTCTGAGGATACTATTTCTTTCTTTCAGCCTGCGGATGGACGCAGCTGATAGAACGGGTTCTTTTGGCCAATTGTATGTTGGGCAGGTTCATTTCATTTTGTCCCAATCTCTCACGTGTGTCTAAAGAGAAAGCTGCTGATCAATCACGAAAGAAAGGAGGGGAAGTTTGGTCTCTGATTTATTATGGATAGCAGCCGCTGTTCTGATTATTATCGGCATGGTCTATCTGGATAGAAAAAAACGAAGAAATAAAACCGGCGTACATCCCGGGGAATATACCGAGGAACAAAAAGAGGTGGAAAGGCAGGTGGAAAAAGAAAAATCCCGGAGGAATGGTCCACCGACAAGCGGTGGAACCGGTGGAGGGATGTGATTATTTACAAGGGTGAAAATGATTCGTTATGGAAGCAGCAGACGGAAGTAGATCAGAATAAATAAATAAAACAGCAGCAGGAGGATGGAGAAAATCATAATCCCCCACATATAAGGAAGCTTTACATATTTGGACTGTTTTTTGATCGTAACAGCCGATAAGCTGAAAGAGACAAATAGTGCTCCCAGCAGAAAGAAGACAACCCATTCGGCGGCCTGTTCCCACGGCAGGAAATAAATGAACGGCATGACCGCTAGAAGAATTGAGATCAGACCGAACGCATATAGGGAAGAACGGAAAAGGTAATGATCCATTTTGGACTCTTTCAGCTGGCGTCTCCGTTCCATCCGGCTCAGCGCTTCCATCGGATCCGCCGTTGCGCCCGTGAGCTCTCTCCATTTCCGTCGTAATGAATCGGGGTGTAGGTGTTGAATAAAAGATTTCAGCCGCATCGTATTCCTCTCCTGTACCAATCATCTTCCCGAAGTGTACCACACAGCACCGAAAAACCGAATCCATCCGAAATCCCAAATACAACTGGAAGAGTATAGAAAAAGAGATGCCCGGCGTACAAGGGCATCTCCTCTTTATTTTTTAAAATTTATTCAACTTCATATAGGACTGGATAAAGGATTTCCAGTTGCGGCGGCGTCCCCAGAAGTTGGCGATCATGTCCTGGAAGAGTTCATACTTCCCAGCGTTCGGGTACCAGATCATCTCGTTGTCTTCCGTGCCTTTATCCGCCAGCACGGATGTTTCAATGGAAAAACTGCGCATGCCTTCCCGTCCGTGGTATGTGCCGATGCCGCTGTTTTTCACTCCGCCGTAAGGGAGGTGGAAGTTTGCAACGCTGAGAAGGACTTCATTGATATTCATGTTACCGGTCTTTACTCGTCCGGTGAACCGTTCTGCCCGTACAATGTCGGTCGTGAACACACTGCCGCCGAGGCCGTATTCCGTATCGTTGGCAAGCGCTGCTGCTTCTTCTTCGGTATCAAAGGCCATGATCGGCATCACAGGTCCGAATGTTTCCCCGCTCACCAGTGCCATCGAAGGTTTCACATTGGTGAGAATCATCGGTTCGATGAAGAGGTTGCTGTCGTCCCAGTCGCCTGGTGCTCTGCCCGTTTCAAGTATCGCTCCCTGGTCCATGGCGTCCTGCACCTGTTCTTTGACATGTTCATACTGGCGCCGGGTTGTCATCGATCCGATGTCGGCGTCCGTGTCCTGTCCCTGGCGGAGTTTTGCCGCTTCCTGTTTCACATTGGAAAGAAACGAATCATAGATTCCGTTTTGGACAAACACGCGTTCAATGGAGAGACAGACCTGCCCGCTGTTATGAAAGGCGCCCCAGACAGCTGCCCTGGCTGCACGGTCAAGATTGGCATCTTCAAACACTGTCATGGCGTCATTGCCGCCGAGTTCAAGGATGGTCGGAGTCAGGTGTTGTGCTGCTTTCTCCTGTATTTTTCGTCCTGTCACGACGGAACCAGTGAAATGAATGAAATCAGGACCTCCGCTTGTCAAAGCTTCACCAAGATCCGCATCCCCCATGACAACCTGAAGGACGTTGTCGGGGAATAATGCAGCGAGACGACGCAGCAGTTCTCCGACCATCGGTGTGTCTTCAGAGGGTTTCAGAATTACACTGTTTCCAGCTGCCAGCGCTTCTGCGACAGGGGATACCGCCAGTTGGAAAGGGAAATTCCACGGCGAAATAATTAAGACGGCCCCCCTTGGTTTCCGGTTGATATAAGATGCTTTGCCGGCAAAATGAATCGGGGTTTTCACTTTTTCATTCGACAACAGGGCGGGCGCTTCTTTCTCGACATGCTTGATGGCATCGGCTGCTCCCATCACTTCTGTTGTCAAGGCGTCCGTTTTTGTTTTGCCGGTGGAAGCGGCAATGATCCCTGCAATCTCTTCCTGTAAATCAACCAGCACGTGCCGGAACCGTTTCAGATACGACAAGCGCTGCACGGTGGACAGATCCGCCCATGACGTTTGAGCCTTCCGGCTCCTCTCAAAGATGTGTTCGACTTCGGAAACGGGCGTTTCCTCGAACGTGCCGAGCGCGGTACCGTCCGCCGGTGCTTCTGCTTTTAATACCATAAGGGGATACTCCTTTCTGTTCGTATAGCGGTCATACATCCATCTACGTTCCTTTCCTGCCGCGATCTTAAACCTGTTTGTTCAGTCTTCCCCTTGTGTAAAGCGTCACAGAAGCATAAACTTGTCCTATAAGGGAGTGAACGATTGATGTTTGAACATACACAATTTATAGACGTACGTTCCCCGTCCGAGTTTGAAGAATATGCGCTTCCGGGAGCGGTGAATATTCCATTATTCAGTGATGACGAACGGGCGCATGTCGGCACTACATATAAACAACAGGGCAAAGAAGAAGCTATAAAGGAAGGTTTGAAAATAACCGGCCCGAAACTGCATGATCATTACGAAAAAATGAAAGAAGCCGAAGAAGCGGCAGGTGGGAAACAGCTTGTCGTGTACTGCTGGAGAGGTGGTATGAGAAGCCGTTCGTTTGTATCCACGATGCAGATGCTCGGTATTTCCTGTACCCGGCTTGAACAAGGTATCCGCTCCTGGCGGAAAAAGGTCATGGCAGCCCTTGAAGAAGAAAAACAGAGCTCCCGGGACTATATTGTGTTGACCGGGGGAACCGGCACGGCGAAAACAGAAATGCTGCGAAAGCTTCAGGAGGAAGGGTGGCCCGTGATTGATCTCGAAGGTCTCGCCAATCACCGCGGTTCTGCCTTTGGAAATATCGGCCTGAAGTGGAAAAGCCAGAAACAGTTTGAGTTTGATCTGTGGAAACGGCTGGAGGAACTGCAGGAGGCTTCCTACGTCATCATAGAAGGGGAGAGCAGGCGCATTGGAAACATCAATCTGCCGGACTTCATTATGGAAGGAAAAGCGGCCGGCACGCGCCTGAATGTTCAGCTTCCGATGAAGGAAAGAGTCCAGGTCATTATGGACACGTACGACCCGGCTTCCCATCATGAAGAAATCGCCGCGGCAGTGAGCCGAATCGAAAAGAACCTGCCGGAAGATGTCCGAAACCATCTTCACGAGGCTTTGTCCCGGAGCCGGTATGAAGAAGTCGTCGAGGATCTGTTGACGCATTATTATGACCCGCGTTATAAAAAAGCATTTGAGCAGTATGAAAAAGAAGCCGTCGTCATCAACGGGCCATCCACGGCACACAACATGGAGAAAATAAAAAGCTGTCTTCAGGAGTATACAGCAGCGTCCGCTGTATACGGATAAAAACGGGGCAGCCCCGGCTGGGCTGCCCCAATAATTTTTTAGTTAAGAATCGTTACTTCAAGGTTTCTGCGGCCGAAGTCGTAGGCTGCGCTCTTGCTCGGCATATGAACGTCAATCTTGTTGCCGTGGATGGAGCCGCCGGTGTCGGCTGCAGTGTAGGTGCCGTATCCTTCAATGTGGACTTTGGATCCGAGCGGGATGACATTTGGATCAACGGCAATAACTTTGGCATCTGGATTTGCATTCAGGTTAACACCGGTTGAGGTGACGCCGGAACATCCGGCACAGTCAGCCGTGTACGCGGTTGCGCTGACCTGGATGGTGCGTCCTTCCTGCTCAGAGCTGGTTGATTCAGCCGCTACCGATTCGTTGTGCTCCTCAGATGTTTCTGCTTCCTGCTGCTCCTGGGCCTGCTTCTGCTCGGCTCCGCGTACTTCAGCTGTGAGAGCACCAAACGTCTGCGGACCGGCAAGACCGTCTACGAGAATGTTCTCTGACTGCTGAAAGGAAACGACGGCATCATGAACGTCACCATTGAAGTGACCGTCCACTTCCCCATCAAAAAATCCGAGGGAAGCAAGGTTTTCCTGAAGGTATTCTACGGATTCTCCTTCATCTCCTTCGGACAGAATTTCAAGAGAACCTACTGTAACGGGCCCTGCGATGCCGTCTTCATTCAAATCGTGTTTATCCTGATAGTCTTTGAGAGCAGAAGCTGTCGCCTCATCATATGTTCCGTTCACGTTATCGGCATCCAGAAACCCGCGTTCTTCGAGCAGGCTCTGCAGTTCTTCCACCTGGCTGCCCGAATCGCCTTTTGTTAAGTCCGTATCCGCCGTGTCATGGGCGGCTGCCGCGGCCGGTCCCGCACCCATGGCAATGCCGGCTGCCAAAGCAGGGATACCGATGATTTTCCATGTATGGTTGAGTGGTTTTATATTCAAAATATATAAACCTCCTTTTCGTTGAAGATAGTATTTTTTCGCTTCAACGATTCACATCGTATCAAGCACAACGATGGGAAATCAATGGAAATCACGGGTTTTAAACAAAATGAAATATGAATGTAAACGGGGAAATCTTTCTATAATCCGGCTGTTTGATTTTAATATGGATGAAATAGAAATGAAAAAGAGGAAATACCTCTATGACAGGGTTTGAAGGAGATGGAGAACATTGCTGAAGATGATACATAAACGTCGGTATGTGTTGTATACCGTCATGCTTTGTCTGTATTTGATGCATATATTCATAGACAACGGAGTCCTTATATATGTGGCAGGGAGTCTGGCGGTGCCTGTTTTTATTCTTTCCTTTGCTGCTGCCACCAGACTGTTCCGCATTCTCGGTCTCGTATTTACAGGGGCCGGGATGCTTTTATTTTTATTCAGTGGTATGCCGGCAGCCGAAATTCCGGTATTTTTCACGGCTAACATGCAGCTGCTTTCGTTTCTTGCCGTACTGCCATGGATCAGCAGTGTCGTAAAGGCAGGACGGTTTGACCGTCGCCTGAACGAGATGCTCCGGGCCAATGCAGAAGATCTTGGCAGCCTGTATACGCGGAGCCTTGTAACCACCTACATTCTTGTATGTTTTTTAAACTTATCCGCCCTGCCATTATCACAGCACGTGCTTCTGGAGAATCTCGGAAAGATGAAAAAGCGGGTGCAGGAATCGTTTATCAGCCGGACGACGCTGCGTGCCTTCACGCTGGCACTGGCATGGAGTCCGATGGAAATAATGGTGGCGATCACGGTCGACACAACCGGTGTCGGCTATCTCGCGTATCTGCCCTGGCTTCTGCTCTGTTCTTTTCTGGTGCTTTTGGTGGATGGATGGAGAGGGAAACGTGTTTTTCAGTCAACAGTATATGAACCGGCCGGGGGAGGGACAGCCCGCCCTTTACATCCAGGCCGTCTTGTTTCACAGATTATGCAGCTTTTTGCAGCGCTGGCTCTGTTTCTGACGGTTGTCATCACGATCGGCAACTGGAGCGGACTGAATTTTATTCTGACCGTCACGCTTGTCATTATTCCGTTTTCGTTCATCTGGGCGGCTGTCATCGGGCGTTTCCAGACGTTTCGCAAAATCGGCTGGCCGGTATGGAAAAGGAGAACGAACGGGATGCAGAATTTCGTCGTGCTGTTTTTGTCGCTGGGTTTCTTTTCGAGCAGCTTAAACGAAACACCTTTTCTCGACATGATCCGGGCCCCGTTCATGGCGGTTTCGGAGTATCCGGTGGTCATTCTTCTGTTCATCCAGTTCACGTATCTTGCGATGTCGATGATCGGGGTTCACCCCATTGCCACTGTCGGAGTGTTGATTGAGGTGCTTCCGCCGCTGTTTGATGTCATCAATCCGATGAGTATCGGCATGGTACTTGTGACAGGCGCTCTTGCAACGGGAGCGGTCGGTACCTATGGCATAACGGTGACCATGACCGCACAGAATACACGGCAGAATCCTTATCGAGTCACCGCCCGTAACATGCCGTTTGCCCTGCTGTACGGCGGAACCGGTACCCTGATTGGCTGGCTCCTGCTGTAAGAGGGAAGTCCGGCCGATCTTATTCTTTAAACCCATACACGACAAACTGTTTCAGATCGCCGAAGACACCTATGTCTATAAGAATAACGATCAATACAAGCAGAACAGGTCCGAGGAGAAGACCGACGGCGCCGAACATCTGAAGGCCCGCAAAAAGCGACACGAGAACGGCGATTGGATTCAGATTCATGCTGGAGGAGAGCACTTTCGGCTCAATCGTCTGCCGGACGACCATGGTGATCGCGTATAATACCGTCAGTCCGATACTTAGGCCGATATTTCCGGTAATAAGCAGATACAGGGCCCAAGGCAGCAGAATAGTGCCCGTCCCAAGATAAGGAAGAAACTCGGCAATTCCGACGATGACTGCAAGCAGAATCTTGCCGTTCACCTGGAGCAGAGAGAGCCCGATGAAAACGATAATCCCTGTGATAAGCATCAATATCAACTGGGCTTGGATGTAGCCGAATACCCTGGCACGAAGCGCATGATAGAAGGAATGCAGCCTTGAGAGAACGGGGGATGGAACATAGTTGCGCGCTGATTGCGTGAATTTTTCCCAGTCTTTACCGATAAAGTAGATGGCCAAAAGGACAAACAGAAAGGCGACAAAAAAGGTGGGGACGTTTAAGACAATCTGTGTCAGACCATCAGCGAGGCGCTGGGCATATTGTCCAAGTGCTGTGCCGAGCTGGGAGCCGATTTCAGACATGCCATCGTTAATGGACAATCCCTGCCCGCCGCTCAGCGTGTCGGCTGCGCCCCGGATTTCCTGTAAAGCCGGAAGTATGGTCTCATTAATAAAACGCTGCAGATTGGTGAATGCCTGTTCCATCCAATTCGGGGCATTGTCGGCAAAACGCTGGATCGCATCGATCACAAGAAACGTGATCCCCGTAATAATACCGCCGGCCACGGAGAGACCGAAAATCAGTGCGGACAACGCCGCGATCCCACGCGGGAAACGGGCTTTATGGTGAAGGAAGGATGACAGCGGTTTGAGCATCCAGGTAAAAAAGGCTGCCAGCCAAAAAGGATAGGTTAATTTAAAAACAACAGCAATAAGCCAGAGAAGAGCTGCCACAGCAGCTATGGTTAACAGGAGTCGAACGATCATCCATGCGGTATCTTTTTTCACACGTATCCTCCTTGCCGGTTGAAACATCTGTTTACTTCTATTTTACGTTTTCATTCCCTTTTTTACCAGTGTCGAAAAACGTGAACAAAACCATCCTTGCGTGAAAAACGGGTTTAATTACGAATGAATGGGAAATAGAATATAGAACACAAGAATTCTGACACATGAGGAAGGAGAAACAATAATGGAAATACGAGATAAAGTTTGGGTGGTCACAGGAGCTGCCTCCGGCATGGGAGGAGCCTGCGCCCGCATGATCACCGATAATGAAGGAAAAGTTGTCATCGCTGATATCAATGTTAAAAAAGGCAGAAAAACAGCGGAGCAGCTAGGGGAGAATGCAATATTTCTGAAAACGGACGTGACATCGGAAGAGGACGCTTCCCGAACAGTGGCGGATGCGCTGGAGCATTTCGGCAAACTCGACGGTCTGATAAACTGTGCGGCGCTCGGTGTGGCGGAAAAAATTCTGAACAAACGAAGCACGCATTCACTCGAACATTTTTCCAGAGTTGTTCAGATTAATCTGGTGGGGACGTTTAACATGCTGAAACAAACGGCGGATCAGCTCCGCACCAATGAACCGGACCAGAACGGCGAACGCGGGGTTATTATTAATACGTCCTCTATAGCAGGGATGGAAGGACAGGTGGGCCAGGCGGCCTACAGTGCATCGAAAGCGGGGATCCAAGGCCTGACACTGCCGGCAGCGCGTGAGCTGTCAAGGTACGGCATCCGTGTGATGACCATCGCCCCCGGTCTGTTCGAAACGCCGTTGTATGAATCGCTGCCCGAAAGCGCCAAGGACACACTGGGCGCGATGACCCCGTTTCCGCAGCGGCTCGGGCAGCCTGTGGAATATGCATCCCTGGCAAAGCAGATCATCGAGAATTCGATGCTGAACGGCGAGACGATCCGGCTCGACGGGGCCCTGCGGATGCCGCACAATCAATAACCAGGGAGCGGTCAGGACAGCCGGTCGAGGCGCTGGAGCATCTCCCCGATGCCTCGGCATCCCTCGAGCGGTTTCTGCCATTCAAACCGTTCGGGGCGGGGGATGACGTTAAGCAGAACCTTTTCATGTTTCTTCCCTGTTAAAAGAACAATGGAATCAGTCAGATGCAGGTTTTTATCCTGCCACTGCCGGGTTAGTGTTTCATCAGGGATGACCTGTTCTTTTGGAAAATGGAACCCGGTATCGTAGTTTTCCGGAACGACATCGTAAGGCAGCAGAAAGCCGTGGCGGGCGGAAAGGATGACCCAGGCACAGTTGTCGGATTCGGCATACTTCCGGCATTTTTTGTGAAGGGTGCCGATATAGGCATCTTTGGCATAGACAGGCCCGGTGCCGGGAAAGGTGTCCCATATTTTCTTTTTTCCGCATGGAATGATACACAGTTGTTTCATCCAGGTGTTCCTCCTTCTTTAGATGCTATTATGATACAATATGGAACGAAAAGAACGAAAACAGGAGGCACAGCTGATGTATCAAGAACCAATATTTCTCGAACCGGTATGTAAAGAAAGAATCTGGGGAGGAACCAGACTGAGAGATGTATTCGGCTATGAGCTGCCGTCGGAACAGACGGGAGAATGCTGGGGAATATCCGCCCACCCGAACGGACCGTCTGTGATCAGGAACGGACCGCTCCGGGGAGAAACGCTGCGCACTGCCTGGGAACAGTATCCCGGCTTGTTTGGAGATGAAGATACAGAAGCGTTTCCATTGCTTGTGAAACTGCTCGATGCAGCAGATGACTTATCGGTACAGGTGCATCCGGATGATGAACAGGCACGTAAGCTGGAAGAAGGAGAAGCATACGGGAAAACGGAATGCTGGTATGTAGTGCAGGCCGAACCGGGAGCTTCCCTGATTCTGGGCCATCATGCCCGTACGAAAGAAGCGCTGGAACAGATGATGAAGGAAGGCGCCTGGGACGAGCTGCTGCGTACGGTTCCGATAAAGGAAGGGGACTTTTTTTATGTGCCAAGCGGTACGATCCATGCTATCGGTGGAGGCGCTCTGATTCTGGAAACCCAGCAGAGCTCTGACACGACCTACCGGGTGTATGACTATGACCGGACGAATGACGTCGGAGAGAAACGGGAGCTGCATCTTGAGAAATCGCTGGAGGCCGCTATGGTTCCACACAAGGATCCCTCGGACAGCCGGATCGTCCTGCAGCAGAATGAAGACGGCGTGATCGAACAGCTCGTATCTGCGCCTTACTTTCAGGTGTACCGGCTGCACAGCAGAAACAGCCTCGCGCCTTCCCTGAATGCTTCGTATGTTCTGGCTACCGTCACACGCGGCGGAGGAACGGTGGAAACCGGCGGAAAGACGGCATCTGTGGAAAAAGGTGACCACTTTATCATCCCTGGAACCACGGGAGAATGGGCGGTACATGGAAACGTTGAACTGATTGTAAGCACCCGTGCGCAATAGTTATTCCTCTCAGGAAAAACACAGTTCGTAAAAATTGCAGAACCGGCAGGCGCGCTCATCGGTTGTCTGCGGGAACTGCTCCAGCGGAAGCGGCTGGTTTTCCAGGGGACTCTCGAGATATTCTGTCATTTGTTCCACGCTGGTCCCGATGAGCTCCTGGACTTTTTCCAGGGTGACCGGGTCCAGCTGATGTTCCACCGCTTCGCCTTCCAGCAGATACTCATTTCGTATAATAATATCCTCGAGCCTCTCCACGTCATAATTCTCCAGGAGATACAGGGCATAGAGGGCGAGCTGGTAAGGATCTTCCTCGGATTTTTTTCCGGTTTTCCAGTCCGCGATAATCCATTTGTTCCGCTCCGTGTCTTTGTACAATAGATCCAGCACGACAAAAACTTTCAGGTTCCCGACATATAGAATGCGGAACTTTTCGGATTCGAGAAATTCAATATTCTCATTATAGGCAAGTTCCTGCATCGTCCGGCTCTCAAGAAAATGCCCGGCAGCCGACTGCATGCGTGCGCTGATTTTATCTACTTTACCGGCAGGAAGCTGGTTCGATTGTCCGTAATAGATTTCGTGAAACATCGTCGTTTTTTTCGGTTTCTGCCTCCATTGTTCCATCCGCCGGGTGGAGTCAAGGAATCCTTCATTGAGTGATGTCCGGATTCGTTCACGCAGCTCCTCTTCGCCCGGAATCCATCCGGTGTTCAGATAATTGTCGATCACGTTCTCGATCATATCGTGGACGATGGAGCCGAAAAACATTTCCAGGTTGGTCAGGTTTTTCAGCCGGTACGCCTGCCTGCTTAACTCCGGCGCATCCCGGAGCCATCCGTTATGGGAGGTATAATACTGATGGGCGTACTGTCTCGCGCAGTGCATAAAGGTTTTATGGCGGGATAGCGACCATGAAAATTCCGGGTACGTTTTGATTTCAAACACGACAGGCACCTTCTTTCTTTCCGGCTGGGTTATGTGATAAGCAGCGGACAGCCGAAGTAATATCCCTGAAACAATGAAAATCCCATGGATTTGGCATCCTCGAATTCCCCGGCTGTTTCCACCTTTTCGGCAAGCAGGCGGAAGTCATGTTGCCTCCATGCTTCTGTAATCCGCTGGATGTCGGCGGTGCTGCTTTTACGCCAATCGACTTTGACAATGTCGGCGTACGGCAGAAACTTTGTATTGCTGCTGTTCAGCAGAAAATCATCAAGGGCAATACGGTAGCCCTTGTTTTTTAATTCACGGACAGCTTCAATCATCTCATCGGATCCTTTTATATCTTCAAGAATTTCCACGGTTATCTTGGATGCTGGAAGCAGAAGAGGCACCCGCTGCAGCAGCGAATTCTCCGTGAAATTGATAAAGGCGGTGTGACGATCTGTAACCGTATCCAGTCCGATGTCGAGAAAACTTTGGAATGCGACACTGGAGGTGGCCTGATCCGGATTCTCCTTCAGAAAATCTTCTCCCGGAGAACCCCGGTACAGCAGTTCATAGCCGTAAATGGCCTGGTCTGATGTTACAATTGGTTGTCTTGCCATGGAACAAGTCATACGATCCTCCGGAACACTAGTGACATTCAGATAAGACGGGCGCTTCTGCTTTTCTTATATTATATCAAAAATAATGACAGAAAAGAAAAACGATTGTCAGAAGGAAACTATTCTTCCGGACAATCGTTTTGTGTGCTATTCCGCTGCTTTATGTCTGCCGGCTTCGATGTCTTCGATATGATGGCAGGCGGCTTCGTGGGTGCCGGTCATCGTTTCCGTTTTCCGAAGTTCAGGCTTTTCGTTCCTGCATTTATCCGTGGCAAACGGACAGCGTGTATGAAAGCGGCAGCCCGAAGGCGGATCGATAGGGGAAGGCACGTCGCCTTTCAGCACCATCCGTTCCTGTTTATGGGAAGGGTCCGGAACGGGGATGGCCGAAAGCAGGGATTTTGTATAGGGGTGTTTTGGATTGTCAAAAATTTCTTTTTTCTCCCCGACTTCCACGATTTTTCCTAGATACATCACTGCCACACGGTCAGAAATATGACGGACCACTCCGAGATCATGGGCAATGAAAAGATAAGTCAGGTGATACTGCCGCTGCAGTTCCTTCAGCAGGTTGAGCACCTGGGCCTGAATCGACACGTCAAGCGCCGAGACAGATTCGTCGCAGATAATAAATTTCGGATCCACCGCAAGCGCCCGGGCGATTCCGACCCGCTGCCGCTGGCCGCCGCTGAATTCGTGGGGAAAGCGGTCGAGCTGATGGGACCCCAGTCCGACAATATCGAGAAGTTCCATCATTTTGTCGGGACGCTCGGATTTTGGAACGACATCCTGGATGGCCATCGCTTCTTCGAGAACCTGACGTACGGTCTGACGGGGATTGATCGAAGCATACGGATCCTGAAAGATAATCTGCAGGTCTTTTCGTTTTTTTCTCATCTGCCGTTTGTTTAAATCGAGTAGATTTTCTCCGTTAAACTGGATATCGCCGTCCGTAGGTTCATCCAGGCGCAGTACCGCCCGCCCGGTCGTTGATTTGCCGCAGCCGGATTCGCCGACGATGCTGAGTGTTTCTCCTTCGTTGACGTAAAAACTGACATCATCGACGGCTTTGACATGGTTGACAGTGCGGCCGAAAATACCGCCCTTAATAGGGAAGTACTGTTTTAGATTATTGACTTCGAGCAGTTTTGTAGTCATCGATCACATTCACCTCCGGGTCTCCGTCCCATTTTTCACTGTAAATCCAGCACCGTACCTGATTGCCGTCCTCTGTTTCCATGAGGTCAGGAAGTTCTTTCGTACAGATATCGGAAGCAAAGGGGCAGCGGGGGGCAAAGCGGCATCCTTCCGGCATTTCATCGGGTTTCGGTACGTTGCCTTCTATAACATTCAATTCATCCTGATCCATGTCGTGTCTTGGCAGAGACTGCATCAAACCAACCGTATAAGGATGCTTGGGGCTCTTGAAAAGAGTTTGGACATCCGCGTATTCGACAATTTTACCTGCATACATCACGGCCACGTAATCGCACGTTTCCGCTACTACCCCGAGGTCATGGGTGATAAGGATCACCGACATGCCGAGTTCCTGCTGCAGGTTTCTCATGAGTTCTAGGATCTGGGCCTGAATCGTTACATCGAGCGCCGTCGTCGGCTCATCAGCAATGAGCAGCTCCGGATTACAGGCGAGGGCGATCGCGATCATCACCCGCTGCCGCATTCCTCCGGACAATTCGTGCGGATATTGTTTCACCCGCTCTTCCGGGGAAGGAATACCTACCAGCTTGAGCATGTCCACGGATTTGTTGAGGGCGTCCTTTTTGGAAAGACCCTGGTGAATGCGGAAGACTTCGGAAATCTGCTGCCCGACGGTATACACAGGATTCAGAGACGTCATTGGTTCCTGGAAAATCATCGAGATTTTGTTTCCACGGATCTTCTGCATGTCTTTTTCGGTTTTCTGAAGAAGATCTTCTCCCTGCAGCTGGATAGAGCCGTTCTTAATACGGCCGGGGGTACGGATCAACCGCATGATCGACATAGACGTGATACTTTTTCCAGAGCCGGATTCGCCGACAATACCGACGGTTTTTCCTTTCGGTACCTGCAGGCTAACACCGTCCACGGCCTTAATTTCCCCGCCGTCCATAAAGAAGGACGTCTGCAGGTCGTCTATTTGAAGCACACTGGCGTCATTGGTCATCTCTCATTCCGCCTTTCATCAATCGTAATCTATCCATTCAAATCAATTCGTTTATTCAGGAAACGGTAGGACAGGTCCACAAGCAGGTTGACAACAATGAAAACCAACGCTATGACAAGCACGGATCCCTGAACGGCAGGAAAGTCCCGCGCTCTGATGGACTCCACGACAAAGCGGCCGAGACCGTTGATGGAAAATACCGTTTCGGTCAGCACCGCCCCGGTCAACAGCGTTCCAAATTCCAGTCCGATAACGGTAACAACAGGAATCATCGCGTTTTTTAAAGCATGTTTGTAGATAACAAAACGTTCCTTGACCCCTTTGGCGCGGGCTGTGCGGATATAATCCTGGCCGATGACTTCCAGCATGCTTGAACGGGTCATCCGTGCAATGATGGCAGCACCTGCCGTTCCCAGGGCGATAACCGGAAGAACAAGCTGTTCCGGTGTTCCCCATCCGGAAACAGGAAATATTTCAAGATTGATGGAAAAATACTGCATCAGCATCAGGCCGAGCCAGAAGTTGGGCATCGACAAGCCGAACAGCGCAAGAATCATGACAATAACATCGGTCAGCGTATAATGGCGTACCGCCGAAATGATGCCGGCGATCAGCCCGATAAAGGTACTGAGAATCATGCTGTAAAACGTGAGTTCCAGCGTAACCCAGAAGCGGCTGAATACTTCGGAGGCCACCGGCTGTCCGCTTCGGATAGATGTGCCGAGATCCCCCTGCAGGGCATTGATGACAAAATTAAAATACTGCGCCGGAAGCGGATCGTTCAGACCGAGACGTTCCCGGATCTGTTCAATCGTCTGCTGGCTGGCGGCCTCCCCTGCGATGACCTGGGCCGGATCCCCCGGCACGAGATGCATCATCAGAAAGACTAATATGGAAACACCAATCAATACGGGTATGGTTTGGAGAATTCTTCGAATCGTAAAAACAAACAACAGGTTCTCTCCTCTCGTTTAGGATTTCATTTTCGGATCAAGAGCGTCACGGAGACCGTCGCCGAAAATATTAAAGGCCAGCACGACGACAACGATGGCCATTCCCGGGAAGAAAGCGACATGGCCGGCATCAAAAATGTAGTTCCGCCCGTCGCTGAGCATCGCTCCCCATTCAGGTTTTGGCGGCTGAGCCCCGAGCCCGAGAAAAGACAGGCCGGCCGCTGTCAGTATCGCTGTCGCAATACGAAGCGTAGCCTGAACAATGATGGGAGAGAACACATTAGGCAGCACGTGGCGGAAAATGATACGGAAATCACCCGCCCCGAGCGCGCGCACGGCATCAATATACTCGAGTTCTTTCACCGCGAGTGTTGAGCCCCGTACAATCCTTGCAAAAGCCGGGACGGAAAACACTCCGACGGCGAGAATGACGTTATTCAGGCTCGGGCCGAGAATGGTGACAACCCCGAGGGCAAGCAGGATGCCGGGAAACGCAAGCAGAATATCCATCAAACGCATCAGCAGCGAATCCGTTTTTCCTCCAAAATAGCCGGCTGTAATGCCGATGACGACACCGGCAGCAGCTGCAATGAAAACAGAGAAAAATCCGATGTAGAGCGTAATGGACATGCCGTGGATGATCCGGCTGAAAATATCCCGCCCGAGATGGTCTGTCCCGAACCAGTGCTCGGCAGAAGGCCCCTGCAGTTTATTGACCAAGTTCTGTTCATCTGCGCTGTAAGGAACAAGAGAAGGTCCGATAAGGGCAACCCAAAGAAAAAATAAAATAAGAAAGCCTCCGACCATAGCGGCTTTATTCTTTTTAAGCCTTTTAAAAATGTTCTTGACATTTTCAATATGCGGGTTGGATGGCTTGGCGGTCTGATCCTGAACGGTGGATTCTGCCAACATGAATACTCCTTTCCTATGTAAAATTCACAAAAGATAAAAAACTTCAAGGATTCTATTAACATATTACAAAAATGAATTATATCACGATTGAATTATATTACAATGATAAATATATTATAATAAAATAGTAGTAAAGAGCCAATGTTTGTAAATACGAACTGGTTAATGAAAGCGGTTGCCAATATAGATTTTAGTACTGAATGCCTTTAAAGCAGAAAATAAATGTAGAAAAATTAACAAAATTATTTGTAAAAGTCCTTGAATAATCACTATACTTAAGTTATATTGATAATTGTTTTTAATGGAAAAAAAGAAAAGGGGTTGCAGTAATGAAATTATCGCTGAATATTTTCAGAACATTCTTTCTGGCTGTTTTGTTCAGTCTTGTTCTGACAGCTTGTGCCAGTGAACCGGATGAAGGCGGGGAGTCAGACAGCGGGGAGAGCACAGAAGAAGGCGGAGAAGCAGGAGAATCAAGTGGTTCTTCCGAAGATCTTGTCATTGCGAGGAAAGCGGACGCCACCGGGATGGATCCGCAGGGGTCTAATGATCTACCCTCGAGTAATGTACAGCACAACATTTTCGAAACTTTGGTGACGCAGGATGAAAATATGGAAATTCAGCCGAACCTTGCGACCGACTGGGAACAGACCAGTGATACCAGCTGGGAATTCACACTGCGGGAAGATGTAACCTTCCATGACGGAACGGAATTCAACGCAGAAGCAGTGAAGGCGACCTTCGACCGTATCCGTGATGAAGAGATCGGCTCACCGCGGGCCTTTCTATATGAAATGGTAACGGAAGTGAATGTCAAAGACGATTATACCGTTGAATTTGTAACAGAATTCCCGTTCTCACCGCTTCCGTCCCACCTTGCTCATAACGGCGGCGGAATCATCAGTCCGAAAGCGATTGAAGAAGATTACGCTTTGATGGAAAAAGGCGAAGACCCGGGAACATATATTAATGAAAATCCTGTAGGAACTGGCATGTTCAAGTTTCAGGAATGGGATACCGGCAATGAAGTGGTTCTTGAAAAGAATGATGACTACTGGGGAGAAGCACCGGACCTTGAAACAGTGACATTCCAGGTGACGCCGGAAGACCTGACACGGGTGGGTGAGCTGGAAACCGGAGCGGCGGATATAATTTTCCCTGTGAGCCCGAGCGACACTTCACAGGTCGAAAACATGGAAAACGCAAGCATGTATGTCCAGGAGAGCCTCAGTCTGGAATATATAAGCTTTAATACACAGAAAGAACCGTTTGATGACAAGCGGGTACGCCAGGCGGTTTCGATGGCTGTAGATAAAGAAGCGATCGTAGAAGGCATCATGGGAGGCGCCGCGACGAAAGCTGTTGCTCCAATCGGCGAGCAGGTATTTGGATTCAGCGATGAAGTGGAAGGTCTTCCATACGACCCGGAACAGGCCCAAGAACTGCTCGCCGAAGCAGGTTATGAAGACGGCTTTTCCACCACACTCTGGACCAATGACGACCGGGAACGCCAGGACATTGCCGAAGTCGTCCAGCAGCAGCTTAAGGAAATCGGCGTAGAAGTTGAACTGGAAGTACTCGAGTGGGGCGCGTACCTCGACAGCACGGCCGAAGGCGAACATGACATGTTCATTCTCGGTTGGAGTACAGTCACAGGGGATGCAGACTACGGCATGTACCCGCTTTTCCATTCCGATAACTTTGGAGCGGCGGGTAACCGCGCTTTTTACGAAAACGAAGAAGTAGATAGCCTGCTTGAAAAAGCCCGGCGAGCAGGTGACCGGGAAGAAAGAAAAGCGTTGTATGAAGATGTCATGGAAATTCTGGTGGAAGATGCACCGATGATTTATTCCCACCATGACGATTATCTTGTCGGCGTGAGCGATGATGTCGAAGGTTTCTGGAAACATCCAAACGGCATCTACCAGCTCCAGGACGTCAGCATCTCTGAATAAAACAATATGAAAAGAGGGAAACTGTCCAACAAGCAGTTTCCCTCTTTTTTTTGTATTTTACACCGGCAGCCGCGGCGTGTTATGGTTTCGTTTCGTGTGCAAACACGAAGAAACAGAACCTGTGTGCTTTTCATACCGGCGTGGAAGGCGGGCAGGATATAAAGGAGAGAAAAACTTATCCCGGTATCCAAATCTGAAAAACCAGGCACAGACTGGACCGTTTTAGGCATAAGCGGCGGTCTGTTACTGTTATTTGTTCTCGTATCATTTATTCATCTTGAAAGTGTGACCGCCTTTGTCAACACAACGTTTGGGTGGTCTGTCACGTATTTTGGAGCATTCTGGCAGGTATTAATGCTTGCCACGTTTGCTGCTGCCATCTGGCTTGCCGTCTCGAAATATGGAAATATTAAAATGGGAAATATGAAACAGCCGGAAATCCCAACCTTTAAATGGATTTCGATGATTATGGCAACGCTGCTTGCAGGTGGTGGTGTATTCTGGGCAGCCGCCGAGCCGATGTATCACTACATGGACGCACCGCCGCTTTTCAAGCAGCAGGGCATGGGGGACCAGGCTGCTCCGGCGCTTGCGCAGAGCTTCATGCACTGGGGATTTCTGGCCTGGGCGATTCTTGGAACGCTGAGCGCTGTTGTCTTAATGTACGGGCATTACCATAAAGGGATGCCTATGAAACCTAGAACGCTGCTTTATCCGATTTTTGGTGAAAAGCTGAATCACAGTATGCTGGGAAAACTGATCGATGCGTTTTCGATTATTGCTGTGGCCGCCGGTACGATCGGCCCGATTGGATTTTTAGGGCTGCAGGCAAGTTACGGCCTTGAAGCTGTTTTCGGTATCCCGGATGTGTTTGCCACCCGGCTTGCCATTATTGCCGGTGTTGTCGTCATATCCACTATTTCCGCAGTCACCGGACTGTATAAAGGCATTCAATGGCTCAGTAAATTTAATGTGCGTCTGGCACTTCTTCTTATGGCAGTGCTTCTGCTTGCGGGACCGGGCGGATTTATTGTGGATCAGTATCTCGTATCGATGGGCACCTATGTCACGGAGTTCATTTCTATGGGCACGTACCGCGGAAACAACGACTGGCTCGGACTATGGACGGTATTTTTCTGGGGCTGGTTCATCGGGTACGGGCCGATGATGGCGATGCTGATCAGCCGAATTTCAAGAGGGCGTACCCTCCGGGAAATCATGACGGCCGTTGCGGTGATCGCTCCGCTCATTACGACGTTCTGGTTTACCGTCGTCGGCGGTTCCGGCATCTTTTTTGAAAAGCAGAACCCGGGTTCGGTGTCCGATGCGTTAATGGACACGGGCATGCACGCGGCCATGATTGCAATCACGGAGCAGTTTCCGCTGTCCACCGTCATTACGCCGTTATTTCTGCTCCTAACCATATTGTTTGTCGTTACGACGACAGACTCCATGGCTTATACCATTGCGATGGGGGTTACCGGGGAGGAAAATCCCGACAGCAGTATACGGATTTTCTGGGCGCTTCTGATGGGATGTATTGCAGCGATTCTGCTTTATATCGGAGAAGGAAGTGTGCAGGCTCTCCAGAATTTCATCGTTGTTACGGCGGTGCCGGTTTCCATCCTGCTGCTGCCAATGTTGTGGCTCGCCCCGCGGACGGCACGGAAAATGGCAAAGGAACAGAATATAAAGTAAAAAACGAAACAATATGCACGAAAAATGTCCACCAAATCGATTTGGTGGACATTTTTTACAGAAAAGTGGTGATATTGTCCGGTACCGTTCCTTACTGGACAGTTCTGCCTTCAGGGTATGAATTTTGGCTGTTATCGGAGAATGGCAGACACGTAACCTTACAGTTTGTCCATAAAAGTGCTGGTTGTCAGACAGACGCTTCCTGCAGTTTGTCGATGATCTTCAGCGATTTTCCGGTACCTGCCGCTACGGCTTCGAGTGGGTTGGGGGCGACGTGAACAGGAACGATAATCCGTTCGCTGAGCCATTCCTGAAGCCCTGTTAAGAGGGCGCCGCCGCCGGTCAGAATGATGCCATGGTCGACAATGTCCCCGCTCAATTCCGGCGGACAGGTTTCCAGCGTTTCGCGGATGGTTTCCAGTATATGATCGAGCGACTCGGCAATGGCGTGGTGAATTTCACTGGAATAAAGGACGATCGGTTTCGGAAGTCCGGAGACAAGGTCACGCCCACGGATTTCCATTGACTGTTCGTTATGATCCCGTTTCGCATTGCCGATATTGATTTTGATTTCTTCGGCTGTCCTCTCTCCGATCAAGAGATTATAGGTTTTGCGCACGTACTGTATAATGTCTTCATCCAGATTGTCTCCACCCCGTCGTATCGATTGGGAAGAAACAATCCCGCCGTAGGAGATAATGCCGACTTCAGAGGTGCCGCCGCCGATGTCGACAACGACGTTGGCTGTCGGCTCGTCTACCGGAAGATCGGCTCCGATTGCTGCTGCAACCGGTTCTTCAATTAAATGGACGGATTTGGCACCGCAGCTCATCACCGCATCCCGGATAGCCCGGCGTTCCACGGATGTCGAACCGCAGGGTGTACAGACGATCACTTTCGGCTTCCGTACATTGAAGCCCGTTTCTTTACTGATCCGTTTCATGATATGTCTGAGCATAGTGGAGGTGATGTCATAATCAGCGATCACCCCGATTTTCAATGGGCGAACCGCAACGATCTGGCCGGGTGTTTTGCCGACCATGTCTTTGGCTTCACTGCCGACGGCAAGCACCTCGTTTGTGTTCGAGTTGAGTGCCACCACCGATGGTTCGTTCAGTACAATGCCTTTCTCTTTTGTATAAACAAGGATATTGGCTGTGCCTAAGTCAATTCCAATTTCTGCGTTTGTCAGCATGTCTTTCACCCTTCTTGCACGTTTATTTGACTCTTTTTCTATTGTAGAAGTCTGAGCCGTGGCCGGTAAGGGTCGAATAGATTAGAATCAACCGCAGAAATCGACAACATTCAGCACCTGGGTCGGATAAAAGACATACATTCGCCCTAATATCAACGCTTAATAGAGGAGAGAAAAGAATTCTTCGTCTTCGATGGGTCCGAAATATTCCTGCAGGTTAAAGGGGTGCAGTGCTTCTTTCAGGGCGGACGTCTCATACCTGGTTCCTTCGAGGGCGCGCTCGATATCTGCGACTTCTGCCGTCCCGAAGAAGTCCCCGTAAATTTTGCACGTCTGGATCATTCCTTTTTTTACATTAAAACGGATGTCGATCAGGCCTGCGTCAAATTTATGGGAGCGGTGAATATCAAAGGCCGGGGATTTTCCGTAGTTCCAGTCCCAGTTATTGTACCGTTCGTCGGCAATCCGGCGGACTTCCTCCCAGTCGGCTGCAGATAACGTATAGACCGGGATTTCCGGGCTGTTTTGAAAGATATAGCGGAGCAGCAGGCTCCTGAACGCGTCAATTGTCAACGGCTCGTCGAGGTAGTCATTGATATTGCCTACGCGGCTTTTAATGGACTTGATTCCCTTGGATTTAATCTTTTCGTCTTTTACATTTAAGGCGGAGACGATATTTTCCGTTCTGGCGTCGAGCATTAAGGTGCCGTGGCTGAACATCCGCCCTCTGGAAGAGAACTGGGCATTGCCGGATATTTTTTTGCCGTCGGCCTGCAGGTCGTTACGGCCCGACAATTCAGCTGGCACGCCCATGCTGTTTAGGGCGTCAACAACGGGCTGGGTGAACTTTTTGAAATTGTGAAAACTGTCACCGTCGTCCCGTGTCAGAAAGCTGAAGTTCAGGTTGCCGAGGTCGTGATATACCGCTCCGCCCCCGGATAATCTCCGAACAACGTGGATGCCGTGTTCTTCCACATAATCGACATTGATTTCTTCGATCGTATTCTGGTTTTTTCCTATAATAATGGATGGCTCATTCACATAAAACAGCAGATATGTGTCTTCCTTGTCGAGATCCATGTGGTACAGGGCGAATTCTTCTATGGCAAGATTCATACGGGGATCGGTGATTCCTTCATTGTCAATAAAGCGCATCGTTTTTCCCTCCAGGATTGTGAGCATTTGTGACTATTATTGCATACCGGTTCATCGTGCGCCAATGAATCCGCCCCGGGGTATAGGTGGAATCTATAAAGATTCACGCAAAAGCATTGACTTTTTTTCAATTCCTAACTAAAATAACGATAAATAAGTAAACAGATAATCTCGATAGGCATACTATGAATTAAATCGACCCAACGCTGACCTGGAATGATGATTGGGGGAAACTAAATGATTACCTATGAAACATTGAAACCAACGGAGATAGAAGAAGTAAATGAATATTTGGAAGGAAAAAGCGCCCGCGATGTGATACGCTGGAGTTATGACAATTACGGGGACGACCTCGTTTATGCCTGCAGCTTCGGCGCGGAAGGCATGGTGCTGATTGACTTGATCAGCAAGGTGAAGCCGGATGCGACGGTCGTATTTCTGGATACCGATTTTCATTTTAAGGAAACCTATGAATTGATTGACCGCGTCAAAGAACGTTATCCATCGATGAACATTAACATGCTCCGGCCGAAATGGACGCCGGAAGAACAGGCGGAGCAGGAAGGGCCGCGCCTCTGGGAGACCAATCCCGACCGGTGCTGTGGGATCCGAAAGCTGGAACCGCTGGAAAATGAACTGAGCCGGTACCACGCCTGGATGTCGGGGCTTCGTAGAGAACAGTCGCCGTCCAGAAAGAATACCCAGTTTGTCAATGAGGATAACCGTTTCTCCTCGGTCAAGATCTGTCCGCTTATCCACTGGACGTGGGAAGATGTGTGGATGTATATTGAAGCGTTCAATCTTCCGTACAATGAACTGCATGACCAGAACTATCCGAGCATCGGCTGCATGCAGTGCACAGCGAAAGTACTGGAGGGAGACGACCTCCGGAGCGGACGCTGGAGCGGTCAGGGTAAGACGGAGTGCGGACTCCATAAATAATCGAACGACTACACGCAGGAAAGGATTGTTGTAACTATGACGGCAAGTATCCCCAACGGAGGTACACTGATTAACAGAAAAGATTTCACAAGAGACACAAGCGGTATTGAAACAGGGATTGAGCTGGACGATATCGCAGTATCAGATCTTGAATTAATAGCAAACGGAGCGTTCAGTCCGCTTACCGGCTTTCTGAACAAGCGCGAGTACGGTTCTGTCGTAGAGACGATGCGTCTTAGCGACGGCACGGTGTGGAGCATTCCGATTACGCTCCCGGTTGACGCGGAAAAAGCAGAAGAACTCCGTTCCGAGAAGGAAGCCCGCCTCGTCTACCAGGGAACGACGTACGGCGTCATTGATATCGAAGAGATTTTCACCCCGGATAAAGAAAATGAAGCGGAAAAAGTCTACCGGACGACCGATTCCGATCATGCCGGCGTGCACAATCTCTATTCCCGTCCGGACTATTACGTGGCAGGAGATATCACGCTTGTAAAGGATATCCCGCATGAGCAGTTTGACGCTTATTATATCGACCCGGCCAAAACACGGGAAACGTTCGAAGAAAAAGGCTGGGAAACGGTAGTCGGCTTCCAGACGAGAAATCCGGTCCACCGCGCCCACGAATACATTCAGAAAACCGCGCTTGAAACCGTGGACGGTCTCTTTCTGAATCCGCTTGTCGGTGCGACCAAACCAGGGGATATCCCGGCGGATGTGCGGATGGAAAGTTATGAAGTGCTGCTGAAAGACTATTACCCGGAGCAGCGCACCTTTCTTGCTGTATTTCCGGCAGCAATGCGCTATGCAGGACCGCGGGAAGCAATCTTTCATGCCATGGTCCGCAAAAACTACGGCTGCACCCATTTCATCGTCGGCCGGGACCACGCCGGTGTCGGTGATTATTATGGCACGTATGATGCCCAATACATTTTCCGTGAATTCACGGCCGAGGAGCTCGGCATCAAGCCGCTCTTCTTTGAGCACAGTTTCTACTGCACCAAGTGCGAGAACATGGCGTCGGCAAAAACATGCCCGCACGGCAAGGAAGACCACGTCATTTTATCCGGCACGAAAGTACGCGAAATGCTGAAAAACGGGGAAAAGCCGCCACGTGAATTCAGCCGTCCGGAAGTAGTGGACGTTCTTATCAAAGGCATGCAGGAAACGGTGTCCTAAAACGGACGAAAGAGAGGAGCAGAAAAGAATGGCATCTACGGAAACGAAAAATATCGTATGGCATGACGCTTCCGTCAGCAGGGAGGAAAGAAACCGTAAAAACGGGCATGAAAGTTTTGTCCTCTGGTTTACCGGCCTGTCCGGTTCCGGAAAATCAACGCTTGCCAACGCGGTATCTCGGAAGCTTTTTGAAGAAGATAAACAGACCTATGTGCTCGACGGAGACAATGTCCGGCATGGGCTGAATAAGGATCTCGGTTTTTCGCCGGAGGAGCGTCAGGAGAACATCCGCCGTATCGGTGAAGTGGCCAAGCTGTTTGTCGACAGCGGCCAGATTGTCAGCACGGCATTTATTTCCCCGTACCGGGAAGACCGCCAGCAGGTTCGCGATCTGCTCGATGACGGTAAATTTGTCGAAATTCACGTGGAATGCAGCCTTTCCACCTGCGAAGACCGGGATCCCAAAGGCCTTTATGCCAAAGCAAGAAGCGGGGAGATCCCGTCTTTTACCGGCATCAGCTCTCCGTATGAAGAACCGGAAGAGCCGGAAGTCCGTGTGAACACAGAAGATTATTCGATTGAAGAAGCGGTGGACGTTATCGTTGACGTGCTTCAGAAAAAAGGACTGGTATAATAAGATGAGAAAGGCGTTTCAGAAAGGATGAAATCATGACATCGGGGAACGTATTTCTCATAGGCGCAGGGCCGGGGGAACCCGGCCTTATTACTGTAAAAGGCAGAGAGTGTCTGGAAAACGCGGACGTTGTGCTTTACGACCGGCTTGTTCATCCGCTTATTCTCGAATTCGCGCGGGAGGATGCCGAGCGTATTTACTGCGGGAAGCTGCCGGAACGCCATCATTTACGCCAGGAAACGATTCAGGAGATTCTTGTGGAAAAAGCGCGTGCCGGGTTTACCGTCGCACGCCTTAAAGGCGGCGATCCCGGCATGTTCGGAAGAGTCGGCGAAGAAGCAGAAGCACTTGCAGAAGCCGGCATCCGCTACGAAATGGTACCGGGCATTACTGCTGGAATGGCAGCCCCGCTGTATGCAGGGATTCCAGTCACACACCGTGATTATTCCGGTAATTTTGCGGCGGTGACAGGACACACAAAGACCAAAGACGGTCAGCCCGTGGTGGACTGGAAGTCTCTAGCCCGCGGGATGGATACGATTGCGTTTTATATGGGGATGAAAAACCTCGGTACGATTGCCGGACACCTGATGGAAAACGGGAAAGATCCCGGAACCCCGGCAGCGGTTATTGAATGGGCGGCAACTGCCGCCCAGCGCGTCGTGGAAGCGCCGCTTGATCAAATACAGGAAAAAGCGGAGCAGGAACAGATTAAAAATCCAGCCATCACCCTTGTTGGAGAAACGGCCGCGCTGCACCGTACATTAAAATGGGTCGAAAAGAAACCCCTTTTCGGCCGTTTTGTATGGCTCGTGAAAACAACAGTTGCAGAGGGAAGTACCGCTGCCTCCCTTCGTTCCCTGGGGGCTGAAGTACTGGAGGCACCGGTCTTTACGGTGGATACGTCGGCAACGGAGCCGCCCGCCTCCCTGCAGCAGGTGAATCATCTTCATATTGCATCCGAAGAGAGTGTCGATGTGTTCATCAACGAACTCAAACAAAAAAAGATCGATGTACGCACGCTCCCTGAAAAGATGTCGTCGAATTCCATCCGCACGCTGGAAAAACTGGCGTCGTACGGGATTTTTGCGGAACAGGCAGAACGGGAGCCGGGAGAAGAGAGTTTATGGATAGGACCGGAAGAGAGAGAAGCGGAAGGCCGTTCTTTTTCGCAGCAGTGGGTGAGCCACCGTCTTATCCCGCAGGAAAGGACGAGAGAAACAACGTCTGCCCTTCTCCACGAAGACTGGCTGAACACCGTGGTACTGCCCTCCTCCAAAGCCGTTCACATCTTATGGAAGGAATTGGACAGAAACGGGGTCGCTCCTGTAAAATGGTTGAATAATAGAACGGTGATTGCTTACGGTCCCAAAACAGAAGAAGCGCTGAAAGCCGGAGGATTGGAGTCTTTTGTGACACTGCCCGCACCGGATACGGACACACTGCTGGATCACTTACTGAAACTTTCTCCTGCGGAGTGAAAGGATGAGCCGCTCATGCGCGCTGTACTTTATGTTGGACACGGAACAAGAGTGCCGGAAGGAAGCAGGCAGCTGAAAGCTTTTGTGGAAGAAACAAAAAAGTCCGTTCCCTGCACGGTGCAGGAAACGTGCTTTCTGGAATTGTCCGAGCCGGATATTCTGGAAGGAGCAAAGCGGTGTGTGGAGCAGGGAGCCGATACCATCACGGTCGTTCCGGTTCTTCTGCTTTCCGCCGGCCATATCAAGGAAGACATCCCGGAGGAACTGCAGAAAGTGAAGGAGACCTACCCCCGTCTGACGATTCAATACGGGGCGCCTTTCGGCCTGCACCCGAAAATGCTGGATGTACTGATGCTGCGGCTGAAATCGCGAGGGTGGACAAAAGGGCAGGATGCCGATATTCTTCTTGTCGGACGCGGCACGAGCGATGAAAACGCGCTGCAGGATTTTTACAGCATCGCCGGAGCCCTTCAGGAGCAGACGGGAGTAGAAGAAGTAAAAAGCGCGTTTCTCGCCGCAGCCGCTCCCACCTTTGATGAAGGGCTCGCGGCTGTGGCAGAAAGCCGGGCCGAACATGTCTATGTCGTTCCCTACCTGATGTTCACCGGACTGTTGATGCAGGAAATGCAGGAAAAAATAGACCAGGTGAATAAAATGGCAGGACCGGAGATGAAGCTATGCGATTACCTCGGTTATGATGAAGAGCTGCAGGAAGTGCTGAAGCAGCGGACGCTGGAGACCATGGAGCAGCCGTCATTGTTTGAAGGGAGCGGGGAACATGTTTAATTTTCCGCTTTTTTTGGATCTGACCGGCAAACCGGTCGTCGTCATCGGAGGAGGAACCATTGCGTCCCGGAAAATAAGCAAGCTGCTGGAGGCCGGTGCCAATATTGTCGTTGTCGCTCCGGACATTAATGATTCTGTGCAGCATCTTTACGAAACAGGGGAGATCCACTGGGTGAAAGATGAATGCCGGGCGGATTATTTATCTTCGGCCTTTCTCATCATATCCGCATCAGGAGATCCGGGGGCACGCCGCATCATCAAAGACTCTGTCCACCCGCTCCAGCTTGTCAACGGCGCGGACGAACCGGACCTCGGCAATGCGGCTTTTCCGGCATCGTTTGAAGAGCAGGGTTATCACATAGCGGTTTCCACAGAAGGACGTTCTCCGACTGCAGCGAAAGCGTTCAAGCAGAAACTGTGGAACTGGCTCCGTGATACACTTACAAAAAAATAAGGATTGCATCACGCCAAGTGGACCCTTATACTTTATTTTGGTAGAGAGCTGAAAGAGTAAAGGGGTCTTTTTATTTATGGCAATAGTTATTATTTCTGTAAGTATTATGATGATATTAAGCCTGCTTCGGGTGAACGTGGTTCTTGCTATTCTGGCGGCAGGTATTACCGCAGGATTGATGGCGGGGCTCAGCCCCAATGATGCAATGAAAATGCTTTTGAATGGAATGGGAGATCAGGCGGAAACGGCAATGAGTTATATCCTGCTCGGTATTTTTGCCGTTATGATCGGGTATTCGGGCATTACCGGAGTGCTGGTGAAGACGCTGCTCCGTTTCCTGAAAGGAAAGCGTGGGTTTCTGATCATGGCGATTGCTGCTGTGGCGTGTTTGTCGCAGAACGTACTTCCGGTTCACATTGCATTTATTCCTATTTTAATTCCTCCGATGCTGCATGTGTTTGATGACATGAAAGTAGACCGGCGCGCCGTAGCCTCGGCACTTACATTCGGATTGAAAGCACCGTATATGGTCATACCGGCAGGTTTTGGCCTTCAGTTTCATCAAACCATTGCAGAAGGGATGGATGCAGCAGGAATGAATATTCCGAAAGGGGAAATTTGGCAGGCGATGGTCATTCCGGGCCTTGGTATGGTTGCCGGTCTTCTGGTGGCGGTATTTATTTCATACCGCAAGCCCAGAGAACCGAATCCACAATCGAGTTCCGCTGCTGCTCCGTCTGATCTGGAAGAAACACCGGAACCATCGTTTGGTTTGAAGCATACATTCACCATTATCGCTGTGCTTGGAGCTTTAATTGTACAGCTTGTCATGGGTGGCTCTCTCATATACGGAGCGCTTACCGGCATTATTCTTTTGTTCGTATTCCAGGTGATTCCTTTTCGATACGGCGATGAACTGGCGGGCGACGGCATCAAGCTGATGGGAATGATTGGATTTGTTATGCTGACGGCTTCCGGGTTCGCAAACGTCCTTGAAGAGACGGGAGCAGTCGATAATCTGGTAGAAAAAGCAGTAGAGGCTCCAGGAGGGGCGGGCCTCTTAACGTCTGCCGTGATGCTCCTTGTCGGTCTTGTTGTCACGATGGGAATCGGGACGTCGTTTGGCACCATTCCCATTCTGGCCGCTCTGTTTGTCCCGTTTTGTCTCAGTGTCGGCTATTCTCCTCTTGCGACGGCGGCTTTAATTGGAACAGCCGGCGCAATGGGGGATGCCGGATCTCCGGCATCCGACAGCACGCTCGGCCCGACATCCGGACTGAATGCAGACGGCAGGCATCACCATATTTGGGAAACGTGCGTGCCGACCTTTCTCCATTACAACATTCCACTCTTCCTGTTCGGCATCATCGCCGCAGCAGTACTATAACGAGATTCCATACACTGCTTTCTTCGGAAAGCAGTGTTCGTTTAAGGTCTAAATGGGTATAATAGGATGATAGACAGTTGACAGAAAGGAAGGTGAACCATGACGGGCACTTCTATGTACGATGTCATCGGGATTGGTATCGGGCCTTTTAATCTTGGAATGGCAGCGCTGCTTGATCCTGTCAAGGACGTGGAAGCGGTGTTTTTTGAACAGCGCCCCTCTTTTGAATGGCATCCGGGCATGCTGCTAGAAGGGACGGTGTTAAACTCTCCGTTCCTGGCTGACCTGGTAACGTTCGCTGACCCGACGAGTCCTTATACAATTCTCAATTACTTACATAAAAAGAATCGCCTCTACCAGTTTTATTTTTATAAAGACCTTCACATCCCCCGCCGCGAGTATAATGAGTACGGCAAATGGGCCGCGTCCCAGCTGTCTTCCTGCCGGTTCGGTTACCGGGTCGAGAACGTGATAGACGCGGACGGCTGCTATCAGGTAGAGGTGCGGGAAATAAAAACGGATCAAACAAGCACGTATTACACCCGCCATGTTGTCGTAGGCACCGGCAGCAAGCCGGTAATGCCGCCGGGTCTTGCAGAGAAAGCGGATCAAGGCATTTACCACAGCAGCGACTACGCGATGCGCAAAGCGGAACTGAAAGATACGGACAACATTACGGTTGTAGGATCGGGACAGAGTGCTGCCGAAATCTTTCATGATCTGCTGCAGGACCAGAAACACTACGGGTACCGCTTGACCTGGCTCACACGCTCACCGGAGTTCTTCCAGTCAGAAGCGGCAAAACTGGCCCGTGAAGTATTTTCGCCGGATTATGTCTCCTACTTCCGCACTCTTGATTATGAAACAAGGCTTGAAGCCCTCCCGCAGCTTGATAAAGGCAGGAAGGGCATTGAGCAGAAAACGCTAATGAACATTTATGAACTTTTGTATCACCGTGCGATCGAAAGGGACGATCCGCGTGTCATTCTGCAGCCGATGACGGAAGTGATAGATATGGAAAAACGGGATGGGCAGTATGACCTCTCGTGCCGGCAGTGGCAGAAAGACCAGACTTTTGTGCACCGGACCGACAAAGCGGTATTTGCCACCGGTTACAAGCCGAATGTCCCGGAATGGGTGTATGAACTCGGGGATAAAATCGAATGGGAAGACGAAAAGCTCTATAAGGTGAGTGATTCCTACCGGCTCCTTTTCCGGGATGACCGGAACCATCACATTTATGTGCTGACCAGCCTCGATCACTCCCACGGCACTGCCGCAACGAACCTTGCATTATCAGTGATGAGAAACCAGACGATCATTAACGACATCTGCGGATATAACGTATATCCAGTAGAACAGGATACTATTTTCCAACAGTTTTACCAGGAGTAAGTTCCTCGCGGAAAGGAGAAAGATTTGAATGGCTTCGAAAAAAAAATATTATGTTGTATGGAAAGGCAGAAATCCGGGCATCTATGAGAGCTGGCCGGCGTGTGAAAAACAGGTGAAAGGCTATCCTGGGGCTTCCTTTAAATCGTTTCCCTCCAAAGCGGAGGCAGAAAAGGCATTCAACAGCGGCAGCGATGACCAGCCGACGGCTGCCCCGTCATCCGCTGCCTCCTCCTACATAGAAGAGAGCATTTCAGTGGATGTCGGTTCGCACGGCAATCCGGGTTTTGTAGAATACAAAGGAGTCTATACAAAAAACGGGGAGATTGTGTTCGAACATCCGGGTATTGAAAAAGGAACGAACAATTTGGGGGAATTTCTCGCTGTCGTCCACGCTCTTCAATATCTTCAGGAGCAGGACAGTGATATGCCGGTCTATTCTGATTCCGATACAGCCATCCTGTGGGTGAAACGGAGAAAAGCGAATTCCAGTCTTGCCCGTACAGCAGAAACGGAGGAAATATGGGAGCTGGTCCAAAAAGCGGAAGCCTGGCTGCGGCACAACAACCCACGGAACCGCATCCTCAAATGGGATACGAAAGCCTGGGGAGAGATCAAAGCCGATTATGGAAGAAAATAACTTTCTGATGTTTAACAGTACGGAAGCAGGGGTACAGTAATCCCGTGACACAGAAAATAACACATCAGGAGGTTTTATCCTATGAGTCAACACATAGCAGTACTGATGACTGATATGTTTGAGGATTCGGAATATACAAGCCCGAAAGAAGCGTTCGAAAAAGAAGGGCACACGCTCACTGTCATTGAAAAAGAAAAAGGAAAAACGGTGCAGGGAAAAAACAAGGAAGCTTCAGAAACGGTGGATGCTTCCATTGATGATGTGCAGCCATCTGATTATGACGCCCTTTTTATACCAGGCGGATTTTCACCGGATATGCTCCGGGCCGACGAGCGGTTCGTCACGTTCGCAAAGCATTTTATGGATGAAAACAAGCCGGTCTTTGCGATCTGCCACGGCCCGCAGCTGCTGATTACCGCAAAGGCGCTTGAAGGACGCAATGTGACTGGATTCACATCCATCCAGACCGACCTGGAATACGCGAAAGCAAACGTTTACGACCAGGAGGTTGTCGTCTGCCACAACCTCGTGACCAGCAGAACACCTGATGATCTGCCGGCCTTTAACCGCGAATCACTCAAACAGCTTCAATAAGCAGCGAAGGACAGCCGGCAGAAGCGGTTGTCCTTTCTTTTCCATCCGCGAGCAGGGACGGAGTAATGAAACCTGTGACATGATATAATAATAAACAGAAAGCAGAGGAAGGAGGGGTCCGTGTGGCTGACGAAACAAAACATGCGACATTTGCCGGCGGCTGTTTCTGGTGTATGGTCGGTCCGTTTGAAGAACTCGACGGTGTCCATTCCGTCACAGCCGGATATACCGGCGGGCATACCGAGAATCCAACATACGAAGAAGTCTGTACCGATACAACCGGTCACGTGGAAGCGGTCCAGATAGAATATGACCCCGGCCGGACGTCTTACGATGAACTCCTTCAGGTGTTCTGGAGACAGATTGATCCGACAGATGCGGGCGGGCAGTTCAACGACCGGGGAGAATCCTATCAGACGGCCGTTTTCTATCACGATGAAGAACAAAAAGAGAAAGCAGAACAGTCCAGAAAAGATATCGATGAGAACGGACCGTTCCAGGACCCCGTTGTCACGCCGATTCTACCTGCTGCAGTGTTTTACCCGGCGGAGGAGTACCATCAGGATTACCACCGCAAGAACCAGGCCCACTACAACCTATATAAAAAAGGCTCCGGCCGGGCAGGATTTATCCAGACGTATTGGAGGGAAAAGGAATGACGGAAAGCCGCGAAGATTTGAAAAAACGCCTCACCCCGATTCAATTCGAAGTCACCCAGAAAAACGGCACCGAACGCCCGTTTCAGAACGAATATTGGGACTTGATGGATGAAGGGCTTTATGTGGACATCATCTCCGGGGAGCCGCTTTTTTCCTCGAAGGAAAAATTCGCTTCAAACTGCGGCTGGCCCAGTTTCACCAAACCGTTAAAAGAAGAGAAAGTAACCGAGCATCTCGACACGACAATGGGAATGAGACGGACGGAAGTGCGGAGCCGGAATTCGGATTCCCATCTCGGGCATGTCTTTCCCGACGGTCCGCCGCCGGAAGGAAACCGCTACTGCATTAATTCCGCCGCTCTCCGTTTCATCCCGAAAGAGAAGCTGGAAGAAGAAGGTTACGGCGAATACTGCGAATGGTTTGAGGATTGAGAAATGGACAATCTTGGGTTTAACCTGAACGACGGAAGGGAACAACAGAAGATGTAAAACATGACATTAAAGAAACATTCACATCCATTCATTACGCAGTAAAGGAGGCAGAATCATGGATAACAAGACGAAAGAACTTATTGATGGACTGAATGAAGACCTGGCTCACGAATATGCGGCGATTATTATGTACAATAACTACGCAGCGGTTGTGTCCGGCATGTACCGCCAGGTGCTGAAGCCCTTTTTCGAAGGGGAAGTAACGGATGAACAGGCGCACGCTCTGTATCTGGCTGAAAAGATTAAAACCCTCGGCGGCGAGCCGACAACAAAGCCTGCGGACGTGAAACAGACCGACGATGTAAAAACGATGCTTGAAGCAGCCCGGAAGTCCGAAGAAGACACGATAGCCCGTTACAAAACACGCGCTAAACAGGCTGATGAACTCGGGTTGATAGAACTTCAGAATCAGATCGAAGACTTTATTACAGACGAAACCGGTCATATGGAAGAACTGGAGCGTCTGCTCTCCGATCCCAGAATGCAATAAACGTAAAACACCCGCTGTTCACTTCATATTTGAAGTGAACATCTTTTTTGAAGAGCCGCTGTCATGCTGCGGCGGCTCTTTGAATCCATAGGAAGGAAAGAAAGGAAGAACCGGCATGGAACACCCGATGGATCCAACTTCATACAGAAATCAGTACAACCTTCCGGCAGAACAGGTGACCCATACCACCTCGTTTCTTCCATTTCATGATTATCACTTGTTTTATCAATTTTTCCAGCAGCCGTTTGAAGCCCCCGTTGTTTTATTTCTTCACGGTTTCTTTGACCATACCGCGGTGCATGCCGACTGGATCCGGTATTTAACCAGGCAGGGGTATCATGTAGCTGCGTTTGATCTCCCCGGCCACGGCCGCTCCGGCGGACCGGTGCGGAAGGAAAAGGCTTTTACCGAATACAGGGAAGCACTGGCGCTGGTGGTTTCCGAGCTGAAAAAGAAGGAAGCCGGGATCGTGCACGGCATCGGCCACAGCACAGGAGGAGCGGTACTTGCTGATTATCTGCTGCACACCGAGCATGATTCCATGTTTGAAAAGATTGTGCTTGTTTCCCCGTTAATCCGGTCCAACCAATGGTACATATCAAAAATTGCTGCACCATTGGTCTCTCTTTTCCGGAACGAACTGCCGCGCACTTTCCGTGTATCCACGGGCGCCGAAGCTTTTATGACGCAGCTGAAAAAAGATCCGCTTGAAGGCAGCACCATTCCGATCTCGTGGGTTCAGTCCATGTTTCAGTGGGAGAGAGAAATGATGGAACAACCCCCGTCCCGGAAACCGGTGTATATCCTGCAGGGGACGAGTGACCAGACACTGGAATGGAAACATAATCTGAAAGCTTATGCCGGGCTTTTTCCAAATTCGAAACGAATTCTGGTCGATGAGGCCCGACATCACTTACTAAATGAAACAGAGGCCCGGAAACAGATGATCTACCGCCTGATACGTGACATCCTCCGGGAGGAATAAGAAAAGGACACACAGCCGTATAATGTGCACGGCTGTGTGTCCTTTTCTTACTGTACCCTCTGCTTGTTGTCCTGGTTTTCCACGTAAACTTCCTTCGCTTTTTTTTCGTCCAGTTTCTTTTCTATTTCATTAATTGCGGATGGATCTCTCAGCAGTTCCTCTTTGTTCTCCGCAATCAAATCTTCCATGGAAGAGCGCATAGGTTTTCTCATACTCCACCACCCTTTATTTTTTTCTCTCCCCTACCATAACCATTATAACGAATAAAAAAACGTTTAAAATATATAAAATGTTACTATTTTTTGAATACTTTCAATTTACATAAATCCGCACAGGTTGAAAACGACAGAACAGTCTTTATAATAAGAGGGAGACTTCATTGAATCAACATGAAATTTGAAGAATAATCTTTGTGGATTTGTGGTATTGAAAGTAGTAAACCGTATGACGACAAGGGTTATCTGGAAAGGTGGAGGAATGTATGCAGCAGACAGAAAAAACTACATCCTGCAGAGGATGGAAAATCGGCTTAATAGCAGGTGGAGCAGCAGCTGCCGCCGGAATCGCTCTAAATAAGCGGAGCAGAACGACGATTGTACAAGGCACCAAAAAGACGGCGTCCAACGTTAACGAGGTCAGTTCCTTCCTGTCGGAAAACCGGGAGGAGATCATTTCGAAAATGAAGGGGGCGTCCAATGAATTGTCCGATCTGCTCCAGTCGGCCGCCGGTGATGTTCAGGATATAGCCGACCGTGCCGGCCATTTGAAGGATACCACTTTATCGGCGAAGGCTGCAACGGAACGAACAGCAAGAGAAATTAAAGGTCTGAAACAGGATCAGGATCAGACGGAAAAAAAACAGCTTGAAGAAGCCGGTAACGTAGAGAAACTTCCAACAAGAGACGACCAGTCGTAATGAAACCAGTCCGGTGTTCCGGGCTGGTTTTTTCTGTAATGCCAAAAAACGGCACTTCGTTTTGCGTTCTCCCAAATTCGTAGTTTATGCACGGAAAGGAAAGGTTATATTAATCGTGAGGCAAACAGTTATTCACCAATAGCAAGGAGGCTGTGAATATGACGTTGGCAGATGAATTAAAAACCTATAAACAGCAGGAAGATGAAACGGGAATACTCACCATTTACTTAAATACAGATTTCGGCGATGGATCGCAGCACGGCGGAGAATGGAAGATCCGCCTGAAAAACGGGCTGAAACGGCTGAAAGAGTATGTGGAGACAAGCGGAACGAAAGAGGAACAGAAAGCATACAAAAAACTCGCCGATAAAGCGAACCAGCATATTTACGATCAACAGATGAACCTGCAGAAGGGATTCGTCTTCATGGCGTCGGCTGACGGGGAATTTCACGTTGAAAAAATCATCCAGGTCCCGGTCGAAACAGAATTTCATTGGGAAACATATCCGGTGCTGGATCAGCTAGAGGAAATGCAGGCTGAATTCCCGGCCGTCGGTGTCCTTCTCGTTCAGAAAAGTGACGTTGTTCTCATTGACGCAGCGCTCGGAGAAATCCGTGACGAGAAACACTTCAGCTGGGAAGTGGAATCCGAAGACTGGAGGCAGTACAAAGGAAATGCCTCTTCCGACCGCACATCTTCCGGATCGACCCAGGTGGACGAAGTGCAGCACCGCTTTGAGGAAAACAGACACCGCTGGTATAAAAATCTGGCTCCTGTGCTTGATAAAGAGGTTAAGGACCGCAATCTCCATGGTGTTTATCTCGTTGGAAGTAAAGAATCCATCGAGGACCTGGAAGAACATCTGAATACGACCATTATCAACAAGATACCGAAAAACCTCATTTCAAAGCCTTCCCACGAAATACTGAATACGGTCTACGATGAAGAAATACGGTAACAGACAACCGGGCGCCAGGCCCGGTTCTTTTTTTGGAGCATTTTCAAAGGAAATCGGCGGTGTATTTGATATGATGGAAAAGACACGCAGCGGTGCGGCATGATACACTCAGAACGTTGAGAACTATTGGTATGAAAAAGGAGAGTTATGATGGAATTTGAAATGAAGGAGCAGGGTTTTTCGACAGAAACGGAGTACGGAACACTTCAGGTAAGTTCCGATGAGACGTATGGTTACCGGCCGTACCAACTTCTGGTATCATCGGTTGCTGTCTGCAGCGGCGGTGTTTTAAGAAAAATCATGGAGAAACGGCGCCAGACGGTGCATGATATCCAAATACAGACGGATGTGACCAGAAGCGGAGAAGGTGCTGATGAAATTCAGCGCATTCATCTTCATTTTATTGTGAAGGCCGATAATATAAATGAGTCAAAGATGGAAAAAAACATGGAATGGACGCGCAAACACTGTTCCATGGTACAGTCTGTGAAAGACAGCATCGAAATTACTGAAACATATGAAATACAGGCCGGCTGAATAAGTGAATAAAGACCGTAAGCCGGTACAGGAGAGCGAGACACATGGCAGGAGACAACAGGCAGTTTGATTTTACTGAAGGCAGCATTATGCGCAAAATGATCCTTTTTGCGTTTCCTATCTTTATCGGGAACCTGCTTCAAAGCTCGTATCAGATTATCGACAGTTTATGGGTCGGTAACTTGATGGGATCGACAGCCCTGGGGGCGGTATCGATATCGGCCACCGTTATATTTACGATTCTGTCCTTTGTGATCGGCATTAACAGCGCAACCCTGACGGTTCTCTCCCAGCGGAAAGGAGCCGACGATGAAGACGGGCTGAAACAGTCCTTGAACGCGTTCGTCTTTGTACTCGGTATTCTTTCCGTAATTCTCGGGGTTGCCGGATTTATTCTGGCTCCATATATACTGACATGGATGGGGACCCCGGAATCGATTCTGCCGATGGCGGCAAATTACCTGCGCATCAATTTTACCGGCATTCTGTTTTTATTCGGTTATAATTTTATTGGAACCGTTCTGAGGGCGGTCGGAGACAGCAAAACACCGCTTCGATTCATCCTGCTGGCCGTCCTCTTGAATACAGTACTGGATCCGCTGTTTATCGCCGGGTTCGGATGGGGGATGGAAGGAGCCGCTGCAGCTACAGTGCTTGCCCAGGGCAGTGCATTCCTGTTCGGGATCATCTATTCCATTGCCAAAAAAGGACTTCCTTTTACGATACCGAGCCCGCCGCCGGCCTCGGAATTCCAGCGGATCTTTAAACTTGGTCTTCCGTCCGGAATATCGATGATGGCAATCTCCGGCGGTGTTCTCGCCATCATGACCGTTGTCACCTCCTTCGGGGAAACGGTGGTATCCGGCTACGGCGCAGCCCAGCGGATCGACAGTTTGATCATGCTGCCCTCGACGACACTTGGATCAGCGATTACGAGCATGTCCGGCCAGAATATCGGAGCATCCCTTTGGAACAGGGTTAATGATATCGCCAGGAGCGGGTTGATCCTTATTTTCAGTGTAGCGCTCACGATCAGTACACTCGTCTTTCTCGGCGCGGAACTGTTGATGGGAATGTTTGTAAATGATCCGGAAACCATTGCGTTCGGCGCTGAATACTTGCGTATCGTAGCGTTCTTTTATCCATTTCTCGGCATTAATTTTGTTCTGAACGGCATCGTTCGTTCCTCCGGCGCCGTCGTGCAGGTGCTTGTGCTGAACATTATTTCTTTCTGGGCGCTTCGTTTTCCGCTTGCCTGGCTGTTTTCAAGCCTTTACGGGGAAACCGGCATCGGGATCGGGGTCGGCTGCAGCTTTATTTTAAGCTCGGCAGCGGCAATTATCTATTTCAAGTTTGGAAAATGGCGGAACATTGATATTTTCGAGAATGAAAAACAGAAAGGATCGACATGATGGGCACACCGGTACATGAAAAAAAGAGGCAGATCCATTACCTGAAACAGAAAATGACACTGATTCAGGAGATGCTCGAGCAGATGGAAGAGGCAGGTCAGCTGGAGCAGGATGACATGGAACGTATCGAGAAGATGCTCACAGATACTTCAGTGAAAATACGTCAGTTTAAGCAAGACTGGAATGGAAGGGAAGACAGATAGGCATGGCTGTTTATTTAATCCGGCACGGAGAATCGGAAGGCAACCGTACATCGAAAGTACAGGGGGCCGGAGATTATGATCTGTCCACAAAAGGAAAAGAGCAGGCGGAAAAGCTTGGGGAATCCATGGCTGATCTGTCCTTGGACCATTTTTACTGCAGTGATTTGACGCGTGCGCGTGAAACGGCGGCAGCGATTGAAAAGCGTCAGCTGCAGAAAGCGATCCCGTCCAAGGATTTCCGCGAAATCTATCTCGGGCCGCTCGAGGGCAAAACAAGAGACCAGATATATGAAATGTATCCCCAGGTCCGCCATAAGACGATTCTTCGTTCCGGCCTTGAAGGAACGGAAACGGATGAAGAGATTACCATCCGCTGTGAAAAGCTGTATCATCTTGTGAAAAGCATAAAAGAAGGGGAGAACGCTGCAATCGTGTCCCACGGCGGCTTTTTGACGATTTTTCTCATGTATCTTCTTGCAGGGGAGGACTGGAACAACCTGCACCGCCCGTTCCGCATCGATAACACCGGCGTCAGTAAAATCAGCTGGAAAGACGAGAAACTCGTCATCCATTACATTAATCAATACCACCATTTAAAGGGCTGATATAAAAAGCCGCGCCTCGGATAATCATACCGGGCGCGGCTTTCGTTTATTGATTGTAATGAATCGGGGATCCGGGTCCGAGGTCGATGCCGAGAAGCATCCAGGCAATCAATAGTATGGACCAGATAATGAAGAATCCGATCGAATAAGGAAGCATGACAGAGATCATTGAGCCTATGCCTATATTTTTGTCATATCTTTGGGCGAACGCGATAATAATGGCAAAATACGTCATTAACGGTGTGATAATATTGGTCGCAGAGTCCGCCACCCTGTATGCCATCTGCGTGAGTTCCGGTGAGTAGCCCTGCTGCATCATGATCGGCACAAAAACCGGTGCCATCATGGCCCATTTAGCAGAAGAGCTGCCGATAAACAGATTAATGACCCCTGTAATCAGAATAAAACCTATAATTAACAGAATGCCGTCCGGATCCCAGCGGTCAAGAAGATCCGCCCCGGCGACACCGAGGATTGTGTCCAGGTTTGCTTCTTTAAAATAGGCGATAAACTGACCGGCCGTAAAAGCAAGAACGATAAACATTCCCATAGATGCCATCGTGTCCGACAGCTGATTGGCAACATCTTTATCATTTTTGATCGATTTTGTGGAGATGCCGTATACAAGCCCGGGAATAAAGAAGAGAATCAGGATAGTTATAACAAGTTCGCTCATGAAAGGCGAATTAACAATGGCTCCGTCTTCTCCGCGAAGCGGTGCTCCGGGCGGAATAATCAGCAGCGATAGCAGGACGGCTGACACGATAAACGAAAGGACAGCCCACACCATCCCTTTCTTTTCGAGGGAGGTGAGCTCTGCAGATTCCTGCTGCACCTCTCCTTCATAGGAACCGAGACGTGGTTCGACAATTTTTTCGCTGATGATTGTTCCAATGATGGTCAACACTACGGTAGAGGCGATCATGAAATAATAGTTCATCGCATTATTCATTCCTTCAGCGTATGACTCATCAATTGTGGCAGCAGCCTGGGAGGTAAGCTCTCCAAGCAACGGGTCAAGAGCCGACAACAGCAGGTTGGCGCTGAACCCTGCGGAAACTCCGGCAAATGCTGCCGCAAGCCCTGCCAGCGGATGACGGCCTAGTGCGGCGAACAACATCGCACCAAGCGGTGGAAGCACAACATAACCCGCGTCTGTCGCCACATTGGACATGATACCGGCAAAAATAAGACCGGCAGTAAGCAGCTTCGGCGGAATAGACAGAACAAATCCCCGGAGGGCCGCGCTGATAAGTCCTGTCCGCTCTGCAAGGCCGATTCCGATCATCGTGACGAGAACGACGCCGAGCGGAGCGAAGTTGATAAAGTTACTGACCATGTTCGTAAACATGTACTCTATACCGCTTCCTGAAAGCAGGTTGAACACAGAAACCGTTTCTCCCTCTGCAGATGGATCTTCCACCTGTATATTCAGAGGTGCGAGTACAGCGGACGCTGTCACGACAAGGAATGCGAGTATTGCAAATAAAGTAACGGGGTGTGGAAGTTTATTGCCGATACGTTCCACCCAGTCAAGTACGCGTTGCAGCATACTCTTATTTCGTAAATCCTTCATATATAAAACCCTTTCCATTAGTTTGCCAATTCCCTATTGTAAATAATTCAATACTAAAAGAAAATACAAAAATCCCAGAAATTGCGGGGGGCGAATAACACCTGCAAAAATGCAGAAGCTAAAGAAAAAATGGGGGATCGGAATGCGGGTTACAGCGGCTGCAGGTATGATTTTTTTATGGGTTTTTTTCAGTTTGCAGACGGTGCACGGCGAGGAAGTATACAAATGGAACTTTAAACCAGCCGAAAATAATGAACCGTCGGATACGGAACCGGAATATAAAGAACTGCTTCGTCAATACCACGGATATTTTATCGGACAGCCGGAGAACAAAACCTTGTATCTTACCTTTGATAATGGGTATGAGAACGGGTATACCGAAGACATTCTCGATGTATTGGAGGAAAAGGAGGTGCCCGCAGCTTTTTTTGTGACCGGGCACTACCTGGAATCGGCTCCGGAAATGATCAAAAGAATGGAAGAAGAAGGTCATATTGTCGGGAATCATTCCTGGAACCATCCGTCTCTTCCGAATCTGAGCAGGAAGGAACTTAAAGAGGAACTGCAGCGGGTGAACGACACGTATCAGGATCTGACAGACGGCCCCGAGATGCAGTACCTCCGTCCGCCACAGGGTACATTCAGTGAGCGGACTCTGGCGGAAACGGAGAAGCTGGGATATACCAATATATTCTGGTCGTTTGCCTACGTAGACTGGGAAACCGGAAGTCAGCACGGAGCGGATTACGCGTATAACAGCATTATGAAAAGAGTGCATCCCGGTGCCGTCATGCTTTTGCATTCGGTTTCTGAAGATAACGCCGAAGCGCTGGCACGGGTGATTGATACATGCCGGGAGGAAGGCTATACGTTTCGGGATCTGGACCATCTGGTTCTTACTTCTGACGATTTCCTGCGTCCCTTATAAAAAAAGCGCGGTCTCCTTTTCAAACGAAAAGGAGCCGCTGCTTTTTAATGGGTTTTTCCAATTTCAGCTGCGACGGTTTCAAGTGTCGGAACATCGTTCACATCAAACACGATCCACTGCTTGCTTTTTACAATGAGCACACCGGTTTCCGTTCCGTTCTGATCATGGATCGGAAAGGCGAGCTGGCTCTGCATGACAGCCTCATCGGAGTCCGTTCCGGCCCAGGCGTGAAGAACTGTATGTTCTCCTTCGTGAAAATAAACCCCGGCCCAGTTGATGTAATCGACGTCCCTGCATAACGATTCCACCGTCTGAGACAGTGGGGAAGAAGACGTTCCGGATTGATAAAAAGATCCGAGAATGCGGATGGTTGCAAGATCTGTAGCAATAGACACTAGTATATGTACCCCCTTTTTTCTGTCAGGAATAGGTTCATTTTATCAAACGTCGCTGTCTGTCCGGACTAGTAAGTTTAGGAAATCACAACAGGCGTGGTATAATGAAACAAAAACAGGGAGGACCGCTTGATGTGGAACAAAGAGGTTCAACTCCCCCGGGAGTATAATGTACCGGTCATGCTGCGGCGTTTACGCACAGATCCACTGCACGTAGTGGATGAAAAAGAACAAATGGTGAAAATCCCGGTTTCTTGGCAGGGAATATCAGAAGCAGTGACAGTCCGTTTTCATCTGTCGGACAAAGACAACAAAGTAAATATCAGTGGAAATCGTATTCCACCGGAGGCAGCGGTTAAGAAGGCGGAAGCCGTCTTTTTATGGAACCGGCCGCTTGAGGAGATCAAAGAGCATTTCATGTCTACGGACCTGAAACCGGTTTTCGATCGGTTCGCCGGCACACCGCTCGTTTGTGAATTTGATCTATACGGCTGTTTGATGAAAACGATTATTCACCAGCAGTTGAATATGTCTTTTGCTTATACCCTGTCATCCCGTTTTGTACAGACATATGGATATAAAGTAGACGACGTCTGGTTTTATCCTGAGCCGGAGCGTATCGCCGCATTGAAGCCGGAAGATTTAAAGAAACTGCAGTTCAGCCGCAGCAAAGCGGAGTACGTTATCGGTACATCCCGGCTGATCGTGGAAGGAACACTGGATCTCAAGTCTTTGCAGGACCAGCCGGATGACGAAGTGATGAAAACATTGACGGCAATACGAGGCGTCGGTCCGTGGACGGCACGGTGCTTTCTATTGTTCGGCCTCGGCCGGCAGGATCTGCTCCCGTCAGGGGACATTGGTATCCAGAACGGACTGAAAAAGCTGTGGAACCGGACGGAGAAGCCTGCTGCCGGTGAAATCCGGGAGCAGGCGGAAATGTGGTCGCCGTATGGAAGTTATGCCGCCTTGTATATATGGCTGAGTACGGAATTTCCCGAAACAAAATAAGACATTGTATCGCGTTTTAAGTAAGAAGTATGAATGTTGGAAAGGAGGGAGCCGGTTGTGGAAACAGTCGAAAGTGTTTGCACGGAACTTTTCCTCCATGGAAGAATTTGCGGATGTTATCAGTGAAAATATGCAGGGGCCTGTCACGATTGAGGACAGCAGTCACCGCCTGCTCGCGTACAGCACACACCAGGATCATACGGATACGGCAAGAGTATCCACGATCATCAGCCGGCGCGTACCTGAACATGTCATTAATACATTATGGAAAGAAGGGATTATACCAGCGCTTCACCAACAGGAAGAACCGCTGTATATTCCCGGCATGAACGAGATTGGACTTGGGAGCAGAATGGCAGCTGCCGTGAAGAAAAATGGAAACATTCTCGGTTACATATGGGTGCTTGAAGGCGGCCGCCCTTTTGGAGAGGAAGACGCTGCCGTGTTAAAAGAAGCGGCGGCAAAAGCGGTTGTCCAACTTCAGCAGGTGCAGACGAGATCCAAAGCCGAGCAGCAGACACGCAGAGAATATTTCTGGCGCCTGTTGACAGGTGATGTGACAGAAGAGGAGAAGATTGCCCGGCAGCTGTCGGAATGGTTCACGGTGCTGCCGGCACAGACGGCTGTTCTTGTCATAGAGACCGAAGAAATGCTTGATGATTCCCTTTATGACAAGATAACGTATGTCATCAGCACATCGAGAAAAATTAAAAGCTATTTTCATACAAGAGACCGTAATACGGTCCTGCTTCTGGCTGAGCCGGCCTATCCTTACAAAGAGGAAGGGCTTCAGCTGTTTTTGCAGGATTTTCCGCAGATGATGAAGGAACGCTTTCAGATGGAAGGGATTCAAACCGGAGCTGGAAACCTGTACAGACGGTTTTCCCGCATCCCCGAGAGCTACGAAGAAGCGTTGTACGTGCTGGAAGTAAACAGAAAACTCCCTGAGCATCGTTCTTCTTTTATGTTGTATGAAAATCTCGGTTTCTACCGGTATGCTGATGTAATTCAGGAAAAGAAAAAACGCGATGCCTCTTTTGATCCGGCACTGGAAGCTTTACGGGAGTATGACACCGAGAACCGGACGGAACTGCTGGAGAGTCTCCGTGTATTTCTGCATGAAGACGGGAATATGAAAAATGCATCCGATACCATGCATGTGCATGTGAACACGATGTCCTACCGAATGAAACGGGTCGAAGACATTACAAAAAAAGATCTGAAAAATGCGTACGACAAACTGTCTTTGCTGCTTGAACTTACGATGGAGGAAATGAGGTAAAAGGTCTTCGTTTGTGAAATTTCACAAACAGTCTCGGTATATTTCTGCAAGCTTCACGATGCTTATCCGCCGTGATTTCGTCTATACTAAAGAAAAGATACATTCAGCGGAGGTGGATGCATTGATTATTGGAATTCCTAAAGAAATCAAAAACAACGAAAACCGCATCGCCATGACACCTGCAGGGGTTCATTCCTTTGCCGGAGCCGGGCACGAGGTCCTCGTGGAAACGTCGGCCGGAGAAGGAAGCGGATTTTCAGACTGGGAATATGAAGAAGCTGGAGCCGTTATCGAAGGGAAAGCAGCGGAAGTCTGGAATAAAGCGGATATGGTTCTCAAAGTGAAAGAGCCGCTTGAGTCGGAATTTTCTTACTTCCGGAAAGATCTTCTTCTGTTCACGTATCTGCATCTGGCGGCCGAACCTAAGCTTGTACAGGCACTTGTGGAATCCGGCATGACGTCGGTCGCGTATGAAACGGTGGAAATAAACGGAACCCTTCCGCTACTGACACCAATGAGTGAAGTGGCAGGACGGATGTCGGCACAGATCGGGGCCCAGTTCCTCGAAAAATCAAAAGGCGGCAAAGGTATTCTGTTATCCGGAGTACCCGGCGTAAAAAGAGGAAAAGTAACCGTGATCGGAGGAGGCATCGTAGGTACGAATGCAGCGGTGATCGCGCAGGGGCTCGGTGCGGATGTGACCATTGTCGATGTTAATCCGGAACGACTCCGCGAGATCGATAACCTGTACCACGGCGCCATCCGGACGATGATGTCGAATCCGATGAATATTGCCGAAGAAGTGAAGCATTCCGATTTAGTTATTGGTGCTGTGCTGATACCGGGAGCAAAAGCCCCAAAACTGGTTACCGAAGATATGATACAGTCGATGACGGAAGGATCTGTTGTGGTGGATGTGGCCATTGATCAGGGGGGTATCATCGAAACCGCCGACACCATTACTACTCATGACAATCCAACGTACACGAAACACGGGGTGCTTCACTATGCGGTTGCCAATATGCCGGGCGCCGTTCCGCGCACGTCTACCATTGCGTTAACCAATGTCACGCTCCCTTATGCGCTGCAGATAGCAGACAAAGGAATTCATCAGGCTGCTGCAGACAATCCGGCTCTCGAAAAAGGAATCAATACGGCAGATGGAGCCGTTACCTACAAAGCTGTCGCTGATGCCCTTGGTTATGATTATATGGATGTCGCAAAAGCAATGCATGTGTAGAAAAAACCTGCTGACACTGTCAGCAGGTTTAATTAATTTTAAGTATTCATATTGCACAATGTTCATGTTTGACTTATAATGAAAGAGAAAAACAGAGAAGGAGTCCGTGGCATGTATCAGGAAGAAAGAATGGAAGCGGTCCTGCAGCATGTAAAACAGTATCAGCGTATGAGTATTCAGGAGATGTGCCGGCAGTTCGGGATTTCCCGGGATACGGCGCGCCGCGATGTTGTCAGGCTGGCGGAACAGGGAGCCGTTGTGCGCACCCACGGCGGCGTGATGCTGCCGGCCGTCAAGGAAGCACTGAAAGGGTACGAGGAAAGGCTGGAGCGCGCCTCTGAAGAAAAACAGGAGATTGCCGCGGAAGCTGTTTCGCGGATCCATCAGGGGGAAACGATCATGCTGGATGCCTCCACCACCGTTCAGTTTGCTGCCGAAACCATCTCGGTTACACCGCTGACGGTTATTACAAATTCAATAGTGAATGCCGAACGCCTTCCCAATCAGATAGAAACCGACATTTATCTCTTGGGCGGGCGTCTGAATCCGCAACACCGCTTTCTGCACGGGCCCCAAACATTGGAGAAACTGGGCCAGTATTACGCGGACCGTGCCTTTATCGGCGTCATCGGCATATGCGAAGACGGTTTTTATTACGCCCATGAAGAAGATGCCGCCGTGAAACAGAAAATGGCGGAGCGTGCCGGCCGTGTTTATGTATTGGCGGACCACACCAAGTTTTTCAAAAAACACTTCTACCGGGGAATGGAGCTGGAGGAAGCGGATGCCGTCATTACAGATGCAGCACCTCCTCCGGACATACAGCAGGTGCTGCAGGAAAACGGGATAGAAGTGATCATCGTCCAGAAGAAATGATCAGGATATCGGCGTTACCTTCCAAAAAGGGCGTTACGATATAAAACAGGGCTTCTCCGTTACAGGGGGAAGCCTCTTTTTACGGTTGTTCATCCCGGAAGAAAAAGAACCGTGGAAGTAAGATAAACGACTTCTGCTGAAAGAAAGCCGGCGGCCGTGATAAAATAAAAATTGGCTGAATGCCTTGCCATCTTTTTTCACTCTAAATAAGATGACAGTAATACCAGTACGATACCCCAATTTTGGTAAGGAGTTGGCAGGAACGATGTCTTATTATGTGTATAAGGGCGAGATTACCCATCCGGATCACAATCTACCGCTCTTGATTTATTATGATGCCGGAGAAGAAACGTTTTGTTTCTCCACGGTGGATTTTCAGGAAAACCGCCCGTCTATTTGTGAATTTCAATATCCGGCAAAATCGATTAAGGATGTACGGAAATTTTTAAAGAAAATAGGCATCGATGCGGAAAAAGTAGAATTCAAGAATCAATTTCTGCATTAACGATTGCGGATAATGAGATATATAACCAGTCCGATCACGGGGAAAAATAATGTTCCGAGCAGAATGAGAAGCGCATATTCCTTACTGTTCCCTTTCCGGATCGAATCATGATATGCCCAGATGCTGGTGAAGATGTTCAACAGCAGGAGCCCGAGCAGAAACAGAATAACTATCAGAAACAAACCGAAAAATTCCAACAATCTCGTCCTCCTTTCTGGACTGCAGTACAGTATGTTTCATTATACGGAGACGGGAGATTTTTCGTTTCACTCACAGTCGAAATATGTAAAGAAAACCCTTCAGCCGTCAAAGCTGAAGGGTTTTCTTATATCAATTACTCATCGTCGACGGGATAGACCCCGTTTTCATCGTGGGTTTCGCGTCCGCTCAGCGGCGGGTTGAAGACGCAGATCATTCTCATGTCTTTTGTCGCCCGGAGCATATGCTCATCATGCTGATCCAGAGCATATACCGTATCGGCGGAAATAGGGTGGATTTTGTTGTCGCTCAGTGTCTCCACTTCGCCTTCTCCTTCAATGCAGTACACGGTTTCGAGGTGATTTTTGTACCAGATATGTGTTTCGGTCCCGGCGCGGATGATCGTATCATGTACGGAATAGCCCATTTGATCCTGTTTGAGGATCAGGCGTCTGCTTACCCAGTTGCCGTCGTCCACTTCCTGGTCGGTGCCGATGATATCTTCGAGTTTTACTACTTTCATGAAAAAATGCCTCCTTGTGTTGTGCATCAATGGGTATGAATAGAAGTACAGCATAAAAGAAAGGCCTGATCGTAAGTATTTCATAAGACCAGGCCTTTTAAAGTCTTGTCTTATATTAAGAAGTTACAGCGTTTTTATCCTCCACTGCTTCTGCAATAGCTTTTTCAAGAATGTCGAGTCCTTTATCAAGGCCTTCATCATCAATGGTGATCGGCGGGAACAGTTTAAATACTTCGTCATCTGCACCGGCCGTCTCCATAATCATGCCGTGTTCAAAGCACTTTTCTGATACCTTGTCGGCAAGGCCTTCCACAGGGGTTGCAATGCCCTGCATGAACCCGCGTCCACGGTGGGTTCCTTTTAGTTTTGGATATTTGTCGATCATGTTATTCAGGAATTTGTAAATCCGCTCGGATTTTTCCTGCACGCTGCGGCTCAGTGTATCATCTTTCCAGTAATTCAAGGCTTCCATTCCGGTGACAAACGCCATGTTGTTGCCGCGGAAGGTCCCGTTATGCTCACCCGGTTCAAACTTATCGTAATCCGGATGAATCAGGGTGAGTGCAAGCGGAAGGCCGTACCCGCCGATCGACTTGGACAGGCAGACAATATCCGGTTTAATGCCGGCCGGCTCAAAGCTGAAGAATGTGCCGGTACGTCCGACGCCTGCCTGGACGTCGTCAATAATCAGAAGAATGCCGCGATCCCGGCAGATCTGCTCAATCTTCTGGAGCCATTCCATACGTGCGGCATTCAGCCCGCCTTCTCCCTGAACTGTTTCCAGGATAAAGGCAGCCGGAAGTTCGACACCGCTGCCGTTATCGTCCAGAATACGTTCAATGAACGCCATCTCCTGCTCCGTGTTTTCAATATAATTATCAAACGGCATCGTGTAGGAGTGGCTTAACGGAATGCCGGCACCGTTACGCTTGAATGCATTACCCGTTACAGACAGCGCACCGATCGTCATGCCGTGGAACCCGTTAGTAAAGCTTACCACATTTGTACGTCCCGTTACTTTGCGGGCCAGCTTTAAGGCGCTTTCGACAGCGTTGGTGCCTGTAGGTCCGGGAAACATCACTTTGTAGTTGAGATTGCGCGGTTCCAGAATGACGTTATGGAATTTCTCGAGGAATTCCCCTTTCGTCTTGGATGCCATGTCAAGCGAGTGAGTGATGCCGTCTTCCTGAATATATTCCAGGAGCTTCTGCTTCATGTTTTCATCATTGTGACCATAGTTCAGGGCGCCGGCGCCGGAAAAGAAGTCAATATATTCCTTTCCGTCCATATCCCATAGTTTGTATCCTTTTGCCTCATGAAAAACGGTCGGAAATCCGCGGACATAACTCCGTACTTCGGATTCGTGCTTTTCGAAAATACCCAGGTCGTTTTGATTCATCGTAATGATAGATCCTCCTTAGTGATCTCTTTATGACAGATTAAACAGTTTATTATTGGTTGATAGGTCCGATGCGGAATGTCAGCTCGGCTTCATGTTCGTCTCCGGGGAACAGATCCTCTGCGAAACATTCGGAAACCTCACAATTGGTGTCGTGGGTTCTGGCTGTCTTTTTGAACAGCGCCTGGGAAGCTTCATTGGACGGTGTGACAGTAGCTTCCAAATATTTCACATCTTTTTCGGCGACCCGTCTCAGCAGTTCATTAATCAAACGGGAAGCCAGGCCTTTGCCGCGCTGGGAAGGATCCACCCCTACCTGCCATACAAAAACAGTGTCCTGCTTTTCAGGAGGGATAAAGGCTGTAACAAACCCTACAAGTTCTCCTTTTTCTTTAGCCACTACGCATGTTTCGGCGAAAAATTCACACATCATGATGTATTTGTAAGACGAATTCAAGTCGAGTGTGGAATTCTTGACGAGCTCCCACATGTCTGCGCCGTCTTCCACCTGCGGCTTTTCAAACGTTAACGCATCCATCGTACCGGTACTGCCGTTCTGTTTCGTCTCCATCTTCTGATCACCTTCGTTTTGATTAATAAGTACCTTAATAACTTATTCCTCCTGTGCATGAAACTTAAACTTTTTCATTCCCGGCCTAAGCGGCGCCGGACGCGGTCCGGACCGGCAGGAAATGATTGTTATCTCATCTTTCCTTGTTTAATCATAGGATGTACAGATTAAAAATTCAAATGCGGTTGAATGGCATTAATTGTACTTAATGAGCGTTATTAAGGATTGTATTTGATAACAACTGTCTCGCTTGCATAATGCTTGCGTATGATGGGATATACACCGGATTTGAAGAACCCGGTTCTGAATTTTATCCTGGATACACTGATTTAGCGCGGCAGATAGGGGTTTTTCAGAAAGCGCCGGATGTTTTAAAGGTTTGGAAAGGGCGTGAAGAGGTAATGAGAGGAATATATTACGTACTAAAGGAGGCTGTTTTATGGACCGCTCTCAGACGAGAGTATTAATTGAAGAAGTGATGAAAGACCTGAAGGAAAAGGACGACTTTCTCGACATGGACGATGCGGCGGAACGGGAAAAAACACTGGAATCCGCCGGCGAAATACTTAAAACGACGGACAAGATTATTAAAAGTTACATCCGTGTGTCCCGGGAGGACGGAGCAATTGAACGGATTCCGGCCTACCGGGTGCAGCATAATAACATAAGCGGATTTTACAAGGGAGGCATCCGTTTCAGCGACAATATCGAGGAAAGCGAAGTGGAAAACCTTGCGATTTTGATGACGCTCAAGAACGCGCTTCACGGGCTTCCGTTCGGCGGAGCAAAAGGCGGGGTGAACATTAATCCACGTGATTTCACAGAGCGGGAGCTGAATCTGGTCAGTAAAAAATATGTGCAGCGCTTCGCCCTCAACATCGGGCCCACCCAGGACATTCCTGCGCCGGACCTTGGAACGAATGAACGTATCATCGACTGGATGGTGGGCGAGTATAAAACGATTCATCCGGGACAGGCATACAGCGGGGCGTTCACAGGAAAAAGCGTCGAAAACAACGGGGCAAGGGGACGACGTGAGTCCACCGGAATCGGCACCTTTCTCAGTTATTTCTATTTATTGAATGAATGGTTTCCTGAAAAACGAAACAGCCGGGGAGTGCAGCGGAACGTGAGAAGCAATCAATGGAAAACACTTGAAACACTTTATGATAAGCTTAACCGGAAAGATCCGGTCGATGTCGCGGTGCAGGGTTTTGGTAATGTCGGCGGCGTCGCTGCACTTGAAGCCTATAACTGCGCTGAGGTAAAACATCGGATAACGGCTGTGTCGGATCAGTTTGTGACGTTGAAAAATGAAGAAGGGCTGAATATCAAGAAGCTGCAGGAGTACACCGACAAGTATAAAAGACTGCCTGGTACAGACGAGCAGCTGCAGGAGTATAATATTACAGCAGAAATATCCTCTCCGGAAGCAGTACTTACGACAGATGTGGATGTGATGATCTTCGCTGCCATTGAAGATCAGGTAACCAAAGAAAATATGAAAGATATTCATGCCGACATTCTGGTGGAAGGGGCAAACGCTCCGGTTTCGGTAGAAGCGGACCTGCATCTGCAGGAACAGGGAAAGATCATTATACCGGATATTCTCGCCAACGCCGGCGGTGTACATGTGTCCTATCTGGAATGGAAGCAGAGCCGTGTCACGGAGATGTATTCCAAAGAAGAGATTTTAAAAGAAATGGGTTCTCAGATGAAGTCGACACTGAAGCAGGTGTTCGGCGAATACTTTCACGAAGATGAACACACGATGCGCTTCACCTGCTACTCCATCGCCCTGCGCAGGCTGACTTCCCTGCTTTATAAACACGGAAAATTATTTTAAGAAAAAAAGGGGTTGGGACAAAACAAAGCCATTTATTCTAAAAAGACGGAGTTTGGGAACATGATCCCGCTCCGTCTTGTCCTATTCAATACTTTGCCTCTGCAGATTGCCTCTTTTACCTCGTTGGCTGGTATTGATGCATGATTGGCGGGTAAATCTCATTATTCGGCGGGTGAAAGCGCATCATTGGCCGGTAACGAACGATTGGACTGGTATTCCCCTTCATTTGACGGGTAAATGGCGGTATTTGGCGGATAAGTGAAGACGTTTGGCTGATACATATTCTTTCCCGTTCCTCCGAACGGCCGGGCGCTGGATTTGTCAATCGAAAATGCATCATGCTCCACGTCGACCCATAACAAATGCTGAAAAACCAAACTCCAATTCATCGTTTAGAGAGTTATATGAACTAAATTCTTTTGTCCCAGACTCTTTTTACATTCTATCTGCCGGAATGGGACGTGATGTTTTGGAGGGCTTTTTCAAGGTTTGGGTAAGTGAAGGAAAACCCGTGCTGTAATGCTTTCTGCGGAATCACTTTCTGCCCTTCGAGGATAAGCGTACTCATGTCACCGAGCGCTGTTCTTATCACAAAGGCGGGGACGGGCGCCCAGTGCGGACGGTTTAACGTGCTCCCGAGCTTTCTGCCGAATTCTCTCATGCGTTCGGGGTTCGGAGCTGTGACATTGAGCGGCCCTTCCATGTTTTTGTGATGAATGGCAAAGCAAATCAGCTGGATCACATCCTGAAGGTGTACCCAGGAATACCACTGGTCTCCAGAGCCGATCGGTCCACCCGCAAATAATTTATACGGAAACATCATTTTTGGAAGGGCGCCGCCGCTGTCGTCGAGAATCAACCCGAATCTCGCCAGTACGGTGCGCACTCCCGCGTCAGCCGCGCGGGAGGCTTCTTTTTCCCATTGTTCACAGACATGCTGGAGAAAGTTGCTGTTGGCAGGACTACTTTTCTCCGTGAATTCTGCGGTTTTTGATGTTCCGTACCAGCCGACGGCGGAAGCATTAATCAGTACCTCGGGGCTGCGGTCGAGAGCCCCGATCAGCCGGTTGATTTCTCCGGCTGCGTCCAGCCGGCTCTGCAAAATCTTCTGTTTCTGTTTTTCGGTCCACCGGCTGTTGATGGAAGCACCCGCCAGATTGATAACCGCATCGATATCCGGGAGATGATCCTCCGGACGGGCCCCGGGCTGGAGCCACTCAACAAAAGTAACCAGATCTTTATTCTGTTTGCTGCTGGCGTTTCTTGTTAAAATAAAAACATGATGTCCGAGTCCGGTGAGATACCCGGTCAAAGCCGATCCGACCAAACCGGTTCCCCCGGCAGCCAATATATTCATAATACATAACCCCTTTCCATACCGCGCGGGGCAGCACAGGATGTCCTCGTTCTGTTATACCCTTGCCTGGCACGTACTAATCTCTTCATCTTTTTATTCTCATCGGGGAAGCGAGGAGGCAACGATGAAAATTTCTAAACTGACGACGCAGAAAAAGCGGCAGGACCGGTTCAATGTTTTTGTCGAACAGGAAGGAACCGAAGAATATGCTTTCAGTGTAGAGGAGCAGGTGCTGGTGGAATGGCAGCTGCAAAAAGGCATGACATTATCAGACGCAGATGTGACAGCCATCAAAGCAACCGACCAGAAACGCAAATGCTGGAATGACGCCCTTCATTACTTAACCCATTCGATGCGTACCGAGTATCAGGTGAGACAGTATCTCATGCGCCGCGAATACGAACCGGAAGCGGTGGATGCGGCGGTTACTCGTCTGAAGGAGTACAAGTTTCTGCAGGATGAGGAGTATGCTTCGGCTTTTGTCCGCACGAAAATAAATACATCGGACAAGGGCCCTGCTGTTATCCGGGAACAACTGCATCAGAAAGGGGTGGCCAAAGAGCAGGCCGAACAGGCACTTGAGCAGTACACGCCGGACATGCAGCTGGAAGCAGCGGAGACGTTTCTTGAAAAAAAGGGAAAGCCGAAAAAAAATGAGTCCAAGCAAGCTATGAAGATCAGGCTGCTGAACAGTTTAATAAGGAAAGGATTTTCCATGGAAACCGCTGAACAGGCCTGGAGCAGGGCAGATATTGAACAGCCTGTGGAAGAGGAAAGAGAAGCAGTGTTCCAGCAGGGGGAAAAGGCGCTGCGCAAATGGAAGCATAAATATGATGATTACACGCTTGAAAGGAAACTGAAAGAACATTTATACCGCAAAGGTTTTCCATTTCCCTCTATTCAGGAATTTCTCCAGGACGTTAAAGAAAGGAAGGAACACGATGAAGAAGAAATATAGTCAGATGACAGAACAGGAACTGTGGGACGAGCTCAGGGAACTGAATGAAAAATCGAAAAAAGCGGAACAGCTCGGCAATGCGAGTGAATTCGCCGTTCATGAACAGCGCCGGATTATGGCCGAAGCCTATCTTCTAAATCCGGATGATTTCATGTCCGGGCAGCGTTACTCCCTGAAACAGGAAGCCGGTACGTTCTTTGTGAAATACTATAACGGCGTTTTTGCCTGGGGATTCAGGGAGCGCTCGGACAAGCTCGAAGCAGTGCCGATTTCACTGCTGGATGACATTAAACCCACTTCGCTGTAGAAAGGAGCATTCCGATGGAACCAATTTTTGATAGGCTTACCGAGCAGCTGATGAAGGAAAATCCGGAGCTGGATAAAGAACAGGCACGGTCCTGGGTTGAACACCTCTGGGAGGATTTTGAATCCACCCGTGCCAGAGCCGGGCGGGAGTATAAAGGACCGGACGTAACGGAAACCATCGTAAAAAAATGGCTCCAGCAATACGGCCCGTACCTGCACCGATACGAGCCGACAAATAAGAAATTTAAAAACTTTCATCAGGAATAAAGGGTTCCTTCTCTTTTTTGAATCGTTCCCTGTTTCAATTTTTTTTCGAGGGTGTCATCGCTGTAAATCCAGCCGGTATAAGAGGTGAGGATGGATAAATCCCTATCCATCCGCACGACGGCGACAAAGGGATAATAGCCTTTACTGCGGTAGCGGAGGTCTATGAATTTCACTTCCCAGCCGCTTTCGGTTTCATGAACGATCCAGCGGTACGTGGGGGAAAACGAAAGAAACGCAGCCAGGTTTCTGTCCTGCCGTGCCTGGTTGATCACTGGATCGTCCGGGATCGGTTCAAACGGATAACTCTCCAGATAGCGGATTCTGGCGTTGCGCACTTCCGTGACATGAAGTTTATCCTGTGTCCGGATGACAAGGTGCCATTTATACCAGTTAAATGTGGGGGAAATAAAAAAATGGGTCGCCCCTGGATGAAACTGTGCCGCCTGCTGCAACACCTTGTTTCTGGCAAGAACCCGCCAGATGTAATAAAAAATCAGACCGGTATACAGCAGAATCATCGTGATTCCCGGCGGCGCCCCGTACCGCCACAGGATAAAAGCAAAAATATGAGCAAAAAAGATCAGCGGGTCAAAGATGTTAATAACGCCAAGTGCCACCCACCGTTTCGTAAATGGAGACAGGGCCTGGGTTCCGTACGCGTTGAAAATATCGACAAACACGTGCAGAAACACAGCCAGAAACGTCCACAGCCACAGGTGCAGAAAAGAGACTTCCGGAGAAAAAGCATACACCGTGCCCGCTACGGCAAGCGGCCAGAGAAGGACAGCCGGAATGGAATGGGTCGGCCCTCTGTGGTATCGTATGTAGACGGCATTGTTTTTCAATTTAAGAACGGTATCAAAATCCGGAGCCTGCGAGCCGATGATGACAGCTGCCATCACTGTCTGCATGGAAGCGGGAGTTTCGGCGGCAGCCGGATCGAATGCAGCGAGTGCACCGATACCGACTCCCATAACAACATGTGTGGCTGTGTCCATTCGCGGTGTCCTCCTTCCAGCACGCTGTATCAACCGAATACTCCGCATCTTTCCGGTTGTTTTAGTTATACCCGATTATAGAGTTCATAAAAAGGGGAACCAAACCGTATGAAGAAAAAAATACATATCTTTATAGAATATAAAATCGCTCCGGATAAAAAGCAGCGGTACGCGCGGGTCATGAAGGAAACAGCTGAAGCGCTCGCCGCCTTTGGTGCATCTTCTTTTCAATGGTTTGAAGCCGTGGACCAAAAACATTTATATGTAGAAGTGTTTGAGGTTGAAAGCTTGTCTGTCTATCATACCGTAAAAGAGGCACGCCGTTCAAAGAATCATCCCGTTTTCGGGCAACTGGACGACTGTCTTGAAGGCGGCCTCGAAAAGCTGCACTGCTGGGCGTTTGTGTCTAAAAATGAAGAACTTAACGAACTGCCGGGAGGGACATGATATGCACGAAAACACTGACGAATCAACTATCCATGATTTTCAGCAGCAGTTGTTGTCGTGGTACGAGCATCATAAACGGGAGCTGCCCTGGCGGCAGAATCAGGACCCGTACAGAGTCTGGGTTTCTGAAATCATGCTGCAGCAGACAAAGGTGGATACCGTCATCCCCTACTTTCACCGGTTCATGGAATGGTTTCCGGATCCAGAATCGCTCGCGTATGCCGATGAAGAACAGGTAATGAAAGCGTGGGAAGGCCTCGGATACTATTCCAGAGTCCGCAATCTCCAGACTGCGGTCAAAGAAGTTGTAGAAGAATACGGAGGTACCGTTCCGGAAGAACGCAGCGAATTTTCCTCGCTGAAAGGAGTTGGACCTTATACGGCGGGGGCGGTGCTCAGCATAGCCTATGAAAAACCGGAACCGGCGGTGGACGGCAACGTCATGCGGGTATTTTCGAGAATTTTTAATATCAGCGATGACATCGGGAAGGCCAAAACGAGAAAACGGTTTGAAGCCCTCGTCGCCCCGTTTCTCGAAGGCGTGAAACCGTCCGCGTTTAATCAGGCCGTTATGGAACTCGGGGCGCTTGTCTGCACTCCGAAATCCCCGGGGTGTCTGCTCTGTCCGGTGCAGGACTTCTGCGAAGCACGCCGTCAGGGAACAGCGGAGGAACTTCCTGTGAAGGCCAAAAAGAAAGCTCCGAAAGCAAAGGATATGGCTGCTGTCGTACTGAAAAATAAAGACGGCAGGATGCTCATCCATCAACGCGGCGAATCGGGCCTTCTTGCGAGGCTCTGGGAATTTCCGAATACGGAAGTTCCGGGACAGCAGGCGAGAGAAGAGGCGTTGAAACAATACCTTGCCGAAGAATACGGAGTGACGGCGGAAATTGGGGAGCCGCTGCAGAAAGTGGAGCATGTATTTTCTCATTTAATCTGGTATATTACCGTGTTTGAAGCGTGGACCGATGACACTGCAGTCCGAAACGCGGACAGCCTGTGGGTGACGATGGAGGAGACGGAGGACTATGCATTTCCTGTCTCTCATCAGAAGATACTCGAAGATAGAAAAGAAAAGGAGGCGCCTTCATGGACTTAGGACTGGAAGGAAAACGTGTACTGGTGACCGGGGGATCAAAAGGAATCGGCAAGGGAATTGCCGCTGCTTTTCTGGCGGAAAAAGCGGAAGTAGCGGTTGCGGCACGATCGGAAGAAGGGCTGAAACAGGCACAGGAAGAGCTTGGCGGTGTCCATACGATTCAGGCGGATCTCAGTAGAGAAGAAGAGCGGGATCGAGTTGTTTTACAAGAAGCAGAAGAGTCCCTTGGAGCTGTGGATATTTTAGTCAATAACGTCGGCGGAAGCAGTGGCGGAAAAGTGGAAGAAACACCGCTTGCTTCCTTTGAAGAAGCACTCCATCTTAATTATTTATCGGCGGTTCATTTCAGTAAAGCCGTTCTTCCCGCAATGAAGGAAAAAGGAAGCGGCAGCATCGTTAATATTTCGTCGATCTTCGGACGGGAGTCAGGCGGCAAACCGACGTACAACAACGCCAAAGCGGCGATGATCAGCTTCACAAAAGCACTCGCCGATGAAGCGGCTCCATTCGGCATCCGGGTGAATTCGGTGGCGCCGGGAGCTGTTCTGCATCCGACCGGCAACTGGCAGAAACGACTGGACGAAAATCCGGAAAAAATCAATCAATTTGTTAAAGATGAAATTCCGGCCGGCCGCTTCGGTACTGTTGAGGAAATTGCGGATGTTGTTACGTTTATCGCCTCAGAACGCGCTTCCTGGGTGATAGGTGCAAGCGTCAACGTAGACGGCGGTCAGTCCTACATGAATATGTAAGAGAAGCTTAATGAGGGGGGCGTCTCATATTCCGTTTCGGTTCGTCATTCAGAATATGAGCTTCCCTCATTTTTTGTTTTGTCTCCGGTGTGCCCAAGTCGTAAATTTTCTGGAGGACGTGGTCCATCCCGCGCTGAAATTCATGCCGGTCGGTCTCTTCGATCGATTCATCGAAATGACGGAAAGTGAACAGATTCCGGGACTCCAGATCATGATCCTGGGTTTCTCCCAGAAGAAAGTCGAGTTGTTCGAGTTCCTCTTCATCCGCTTCTATTTCATATTGAATCAGGTTGCTGTCCGGGATTTTCATACGGCTGATATCGTCCATGCTGATCGGGTTCAGGTTGACATAATATGTCTTTTTCTCCAACGGGTGTTCCTCCTTTGAAACGGTTGGTCTTATTTTGTTTCAAAGGAGGAGTTTTATACGGAGAACAGTACCTCACGCCAGCCCCTGACTCCGGAAAAATGTTCTTGTTTCCGGTGCACCGAGTTCATAAATTTTCCCATAAAGGTCTTTCAATTCCGTCTTCATTTCCCGCTTTGCCCGTTCGGCTTTCGTTTCGTCATGAACGCGTTCGAGAATATCAGAACCGCTGATTCCTTCATTTTGTACGCGGTTCAATAATTTTTCGAGCTCATGTTTTTCCTCAGGGGTGGCATGGATTTCATACTGGATCGTATTTTCATCGGTTTTCACATCGGTAATGCCCATCATAGGTTGATCAAGTTCTACATAATAGGTACGGCGTTCCACAGAATCTCTCCTTTTTATTATATTCTGGGAAAGCTATACCCGTCTGGGCTTAGCATTACACTAATGTTCACGGGAGGCGAGTTCTTTCAGAATTTCTTTATAGATGACACCGCCCTCTGCGGTTAAATACGGAAGCAGCTGCTGAAAACTTTCGTGGAAGTGAAGAAGTTCCTCTCTGCTCCATTCTGTCTTGGGGGTCATGCTTAGTTCGGAAAAATCCCGGTACATGAAATCACCTTTTTTTGGATAGTTTTTGTAGGACAGGGCTTCTTTATACGTTATAATAATGTAGCGGTCGAAAGGAGGAGACAATGGAACAGAAAACAGCCCTCGTCACCGGCAGCAGCCGTGGTATTGGCAGGGAAATTGCAAAGAAATTAGCGGAACAAGGGTATAATATTGTTATTAATTATGCGCGCAGCAAAAGTGCTGCCGAGGAAACAGCGGAAGAAATGGAAACATATGGAGTGAATGCCCTCACGGTGAAAGCAAATGTTGGGAAACCGGATAAGGTAAAGGAATTGTTCGCCGCCATTGACGAACAGTTCGGGCGTCTGGATGTATTTGTAAATAACGCCGCTTCCGGTGTGCTGCGGCCGGCAATGGAACTGGAAGAAAGTCACTGGGACTGGACGATGAATATCAACAGCAAGGCACTGCTTTTTTGTGCGCAGGAAGCGGCGGCACTGATGGAAAGAAGCGGCGGCGGGAAAATTGTGAGTCTCAGTTCCCTCGGTGCGCAGCGTTATTTGAAAAACTATACAGCCGTCGGTGTATCCAAAGCAGCGGTGGAAGCACTGACGAGATACCTGGCGGTGGAACTCGCCGAAAAAGGGATTATCGTGAACGCTGTCTCCGGAGGAGCAGTGGATACAGAAGCACTTACCCATTTTCCGAACCGGGAAGAACTGCTTCGTGAAGCCGAAGAACGAACGCCTGCCGGCAGGATGGTGGAAATGGAAGACCTCGCGGGCGGCGTAATGTTTTTATTATCCGATGAAGCTTCCATGATACGGGGACAGACGATTACAATTGACGGCGGGATTTCGCTTCTGACATAAATTCCCTTCCTCTGCATGGATAATATGACCCCGACCGGGGGAAATTAATCGATGTGGAGGTGATGAAGAATGGCTAACAATCAGCAGCAAAACAACGCTTCACAAACCAATGCACAAAAAGTGCGCCGTCAGAATGCGGCTTCTGCGCAGAACCAGAGCCAGCAGACGGAATTTGCCAGCGAAACCGACGCACAGGAAGTGCGTAAACAGAACCAGCAGTCCCAGCAGAAAAAAGCCCAGAATCAACAACAGCAATAACCGCACAAAAAAAGACCTCTCCGGCGCAGATGCGCCCGGAGAGGTCTTTTTTAACCTTTTACTGAAACATGGGGAATACATACTGCACAAGAAACCATAAAAATCCGAAAAAGATAAGAACATAAGCGAAATATTTAATGAAGGTCGCGGCGACACTCGATTTGTCTTCTTTTTTTTCAATATGGCGTTCTTCGTATTCGTGATCCGGTGTTCTTCTTGGCATTGAAATTTCCTCCTTCTCTTGGCTTCTTAAAAGGAAACTTTCCCTTCCCAAATAATCAATAAACATCAAATCAGTATCAATCGACGAAGGTTGTAAATGTTCTCTGGTTTTCTTCACACCCGGCTGGATGTATAATTGATGAGCAGGAGTATTTACGTTGCAGCAGGAAGGAGAAAGGCATGGATTTCCCGGAAACAGGCAGAACCATTGAAATTCAAAGCTATAAACATGACGGAACCCTTCACCGGATCTGGGAAGAAACCCTTATTCTTCAAGGAACATCCAAAGAAATCATCGCCGGCAATGACCGGATTCTCGTCCGCGAAGCAGACGGACGGATCTGGCGGACAAGAGAACCAGCGATCTGTTATTTTCACAGTGAGAAATGGTTTAACACCATCGGAATGGTGCGGTCCGACGGCATTCACTTTTACTGCAATGTCGGCACTCCGTTCGTATGGGACGAAGAAGCATTGAAATACATTGATTATGATCTGGATATAAAAGTGTTTCCGGACAGGACCTATCATATCCTTGATAAAGATGAGTACCATATGCACAAACGACAGATGGGTTATCCTCCGGAACTTGAAGAGAAGATAGAAGAGGGACTGGAAGAACTGCAGAGCTGGATTTATCAACGGAAAGGACCGTTTGAACCAATGTTTGTGGAAAAGTGGTATGAGCGTTTTCTTTTTTTTCGGTAGATTGAGGTGAATCATGGGCAGCATCCGAAGATATTTACAGTTTGTAAAACCTTATAAAAAAATTATTATACTTACCGTTATCATAGGTGTGCTGAAGTTCGGAATTCCGCTTCTCACGCCTCTTATTCTCGCCCATGTCATTGATGAAATAATACTGGCGGACGGAATGCCCGCAGATGAAAAAGTGTCGAGGCTTTTCTGGCTGCTGGGCGGAGCCGTGTTCCTCTTTCTGGTGGTGCGGCCGCCCGTGGAATACTACCGTCAGTATTTTGCTCAGTGGACGGGAAGTAAAGTACTGTACGATATACGGGATCAGCTTTTCACTCATATCCAGAAATTAAGCCTCCGGTTTTATTCCAACCGGAAGGCAGGGGAAATTATATCCCGGGTTATCAATGATGTGGAACAGACGAAAAACTTTGTCATTACCGGGCTGATGAATATATGGCTTGATATGGCAACGATTGTTATCGTGCTTGTAATTATGCTCACGATGAATGGATGGCTGACGCTGGTCGCTGTATCCCTGTTTCCGCTCTATATTATTTCCATTAATTATTTTTATACGAGACTGCGTGATTTAACCGTCCGCCGTTCGGCAGCTCTGGCAGATGTGCAGGGGCATCTTCACGAGCGGGTGCAGGGAATGAACGTCATCCGAAGCTTTGCCCTGGAAGATTATGAACAGGAACAGTTCGACAAACGGAACAGTAACTTCCTGGAAAAAGCAGTGGATCATACGCGATGGAATGCCAAGACCTTTGCTGTCGTTAATACCATCACCGATATTGCCCCATTGATTGTCATACTGACAGCCGGTTGGTTTGTACTGACTTCCGATTTGGCAGTTGGGGAAATGGTAGCGTTTGTTTCGTATATGGAGCGGATGTATGCGCCGCTGCGGAGGTTGATTAATTCCTCGACAACCCTTACCCAGTCGATTGCATCGATGGACCGCGTATTTGAATTCGTGGATGAAGAGTATGATATCGTGGACAAAGACGAGGCCGTGCCGCTGGAGCATGCCAGGGGCGATGTGGCCTTCGAAAATGTCTCGTTTCAGTATGAAGATGAAAGCGAAGACGTGCTTCAAACGATCAATATGAATGTGAAAGCCGGCGAGACGGTGGCGCTTGTCGGCATGAGCGGGGGAGGTAAAAGCACACTGGTCAGTCTTATTCCCCGTTTCTATGATGTGACCTCCGGACGTATCAAGCTGGACGGCAAAGATATCCGGGATTATCAGGTGCGCTCCCTGCGTGACAAAATCGGCATGGTGCTGCAGGATAACGTCTTGTTCAGCGATTCGGTGGAGATGAATATCCGGATGGGAAATCCGTATGCGTCCGACGAAGAAGTGACTGCGGCAGCAAAGGCCGCCAACGCCCATGATTTTATAGAGGAGCTTTCCCAGGGGTATGATACTCCTGTCGGCGAGCGGGGAGTGAAGCTTTCCGGCGGCCAGAAACAACGGATAGCCATTGCCCGTGTTTTTCTGAAAAACCCGCCGATGCTTATTTTTGATGAAGCTACATCCGCGCTTGATCTGGAAAGCGAGCATCTGATCCAGGAAGCGATGGAAACACTGGCACGGGACCGTACGACCTTCATTGTCGCCCACAGGCTTTCCACCATCACTCACGCCGACCGCATTGTCGTGGTGGAAAACGGAGAAATTGTCGAAGACGGTTCCCACCAGGAACTGATGAAACAAAATGGTTCTTACAAAAAACTGTATAATGTGCAGCATATATAAAAAGGATGCCCGCACCAGGCGGAGCATCTTTTTTTATTCTGGATCGACCTGGACGGTGTTGTCTTCTTTGTGATAGCTGAAAAAGCTCTCCACGAGGCGGTCGAGATGTTCCAGGTGATCGTGGTATTCCATGATGTGGGCGATAACCGGGAGTACATGAAACCATTCATCCCTGTTTATTTCATTGTTCTCATATATCCGCATGAAGTTTTCCGTGAGCAGTGTTTTTCCTTTTGTTATTTCCTCTTCCATTTCTTCAGGAAGCTGTGTGTTCACTTTGCCGATATAGCGAAGCAGAATCCGGTCATGATAATTCATCAGGTGGTCAAGCTGTGTTTTGATCTGTTTCTGCATTTCTGCCGGAAGGTGATTCCATTCATTTTCATACTTATCCATGGATTGAAGGATAGCAAATATTCTTTTTAATGCAGCAATCATCTGTTTGAATAGGACCAGTTTCCGCGCTTTTGCAAGGGAGTACCGGAGAAAGTAGCTGCGTTCTTCTTTATAAAGAAGATATAGGTTCTCGACATCCACAGTCGATTCATTCATGCGGGGGATGTCTTTTTTCAGTGAATGCTGATTCGTTTCATGACGCAGGATAAGCCGCGTCCAGCGGATGACTTCTTCGGTCAGATCCGAAATTTTATAGTACAGCCGGGTTTCGTATTTTGGAGGAAGAAACAGGAGATTTACGAGAAAGGCGGCCAGTACCCCGAGCATCACAAGAGAAAAGCGTTCCAGTGCAAATAGAAGAAAGCTTTCTGCAGGCCGCCCCATGATAATAATGATGGTAACAAGGGCAAGAGAAATCGCAGAACTTTCCAGCTTCAGTTTCAGGATGATACTGATGGCGAGCATAACCGCCGCCCCTGTAACAACCGGCTCATGGCCGAATGCAAGGGCAAATACAGTCGCAATGACAGCGCCGAGTACATTTGCCTGGATCTGTTCCAGAATCGTCTGGTAGGACCGGTAGATCGAAGGCTGAATCGCAAACGTGGCGGAAATGGCCGCGAAAAACGACGGTTCCAGGCCCGCCCAGGAAGCAGCATAAATTGCAGCTATGATCGCAAGTCCGGTTTTGAAAATCCGAGCCCCAAGTTTCATGAAACGTTCCAATTCCTTTCCTGCTTCAAAATGGGTATCGTCAAGTCTGGGGGGGTTCTTCTTCCTGTCTTGTCTGTTCAAAAATCAGTTTGGCTTGATCGGCCGACTTTCTGTCAATAAAGTACGCGATGGCAGCCCTGCACAAAGACCACGTTGCCGCTGAGGCGACCGTTCCGGAAATGACATGGCCGGCGCCGGGAAACACCACTTTGCTCAGGGAACGCGCGGCCTGCCGGAACGCATAAGCCGCGCCTACGTTGATTCCAAGAGCACCGATGAATTCGAAGATGCTTTTCCGGTTCAAATCACGTCCGGAAATATAGGCGATGCTTGTAATCATCGATATCTGCACCCCGGTGATGACCGGCATGTCAGCGACAGGTACCGGCTGCGCGCCGAAGCCTCCGTTAATGAGAGCGGCGCTTTTCCCGATGGAGCGTGCAATGCTCCGCTGAATTTCGGCAGCCTGGGTGATTTTTGCCCACTGCAGCCAGGTGCTCCCCGGGAGATGATTCAACAAATAATGAAGCGTTTCTTCCATATTCCAGCGCCGGTCATAGACGATTTCCCCGTCTTTAAAAGCAATGTAGGCGCACACCGGAAATACCTGGATAACTCCTTCGATCTGATCCCTGAGTTTATCTTCAAGGTGGGAGGAGGCATGATCAATATTTGTTCTTTTTTCCTTCTCAAACGGAGGTTCCGTATCATACACAGGATCGAGCTCATCGACCTGGGTGACGATGCCGATTACCGGAGGGACATATTGATGAACACGTTCCACATGGGCACGCAGTTCCTGAAGCTGGTCGATATCTTCCTGTATACGGGCATCGACTTCTTTGGCCTTCACAAGAAACAAAAAGACATCCGGGCATTGTTCGTCCAGGGAGTGCTTCACTTCCGCGAGAGAATCTTCGGTTTCCGCTGTCTCTTCCGGGCGGGATCCTTCTCCGATCCCTCTTGTATCAAGAATATCCATAGCACCGGAGGCGGCGTCATCTTTTTGAAAAGAGTGCCAAATCCCGCGGCCGGTCTGCGCTTTCACGGAACCGACGTCTGCCGCAGGCGCCTGAAAGACGGCATTGATAAACGTTGATTTACCCGCGCCGCGGCGTCCGACAATGACAAACCGGGGGGAGCGGTTATCCAGAAAGATATCTTCAAGCCGCTCTATTTCTCCTTCGATCTGCTTTTTGACAGGACCGGGCACTTTCGGCAGAAGTTTTTTGCGCATTAACCGGACCGGTTCCTGGAACCATTGTTTTGTTTCTTCGTTCTGCATGCCTTGTCCCTCCTTTTTCTTCCTCTTTTTATTCCCATTCATGGAAAGGTATAATCTTTTACTGCTGATTTTTTTCGATCTGCTGAAATGCGTAACGCGCAGCTTCAATCGTTTGATCGATATCGGTTTTGGTATGGGCGGTGGTCAGAAACCATGCTTCATATTTCGAAGGGGCCAAATTTATGCCCTGCTCCAGCATAAGATGGAAGAACTGCTGAAATAGTTCGCCGTCGCTTTGCTCCGCTCCGTCGTAGTCGGTTACGTTTTCTGAGGTGAAATACAGAGTCAGGGCACCGCAGCGCCGGTTTACTACCGCATCTATGCTGTGTTCGCTGATAACAGTCTCGAGACCTTTCTGCAGTCTTTCTCCCAGATAATCAAGATGCTCATACGTCCCCGGCTCTTTGAGAATTTCCAGGCAGGCGATACCTGCACTGATGGAGGCCGGATTGCCGGACATCGTTCCTGCCTGGTAGGCAGGGCCGAGCGGAGCGACATTTTCCATAATATCCACTCTTCCTCCGTACGCGCCGATAGGCAGTCCGCCGCCTATAATTTTGCCCATGGCTGTCATGTCCGGCGTGACACCATAAAGATTCTGCGCTCCTCCGTACGTAAAACGAAAAGCGGTAATAACTTCATCGTAGATCACTAAAGCTCCTGCATTATGTGCAGCTTCGTTCACCTTCTCCAGAAATCCTTCCGCCGGTTCGACAATGCCGAAGTTGCCGACAAGCGGCTCGACGAGAACCGCTGCAATGTCGTCTCCCCATTGGTCCAGCACTTCCTGCAATGCTTCGGGATTATTGAAAGGAACGGTAATAACTTCCTCCGCGATATTGGCCGTTACTCCGGCAGAGTCCGGAGAACCAAGTGTGGCCGGACCGGACCCTGCAGCGACAAGCACAAGGTCGGAATGACCGTGGTAGCACCCGGAAAACTTTACGATTTTTGTCCGTCCGGTATAGGCCCGTGCTACACGGATTGTGGTCATGACAGCTTCGGTGCCGGAGTTAACGAAGCGGACTTTTTCAAGTGAAGGAATCGCCTCTTTCAGCATTTTTGCGAACCTGTTTTCAAGCACAGTCGGGGTTCCGTAAAGGACACCGTTTTCGGCTGCGCTGCTGATGGCTTTTGTAATATGCGGATGGGCGTGGCCGGTAATGATAGGGCCGTATGCGCCGAGATAATCAATATAGGAATTGCCGTCCACATCATAAAAGTAAGCTCCTTCTCCTTTTTCCATGAAGACCGGGGTGCCTCCCCCGACTCCTTTAAAGGAACGGGACGGACTGTTCACGCCGCCGACAATATGTTCGCAGGCTTCCTGATATAAGCGTTCAGACTGTTCTATATTCATGGTTGATCCTCCTAAAGTGAAAAATTCCATAACATATTGTACCATGTAGAATAGAGAACCAATAACGGACCGTGAATATTTAATATGGAAAAGGATGATGATGAATGACGGATATGACTGGAAAACAAGCTCCTGATTTTTCTCTCCCATCAAGCACCGGGGAAGAAATCAGCCTCTCGGATGTAAAGGGAAAAAATGTCGTACTCTATTTTTATCCGAAAGACATGACTCCCGGATGTACGACAGAAGCCTGCGATTTCCGGGATCATGCGGAAGCTTTTGATGAAGTGGACACCCGGATTCTTGGTATCAGTCCAGATTCTCCGGAGTCCCACCGCAGGTTTATTGAAAAACACGGGCTGTCGTTTCCGCTTTTGGCCGATGAAGAGAAGGAAGTGGCAGAAGCCTACGGTGTATGGCAGTTGAAAAAGAATTTCGGCAAAGAGTATATGGGAATTGTCCGTTCTACATTTATTATTGATAAAGAAGGGACGATTGTGAAAGAGTGGAGGAACGTAAAAGTGGACCAGCACGTACAGGAAACGCTGGAATATATCAAGAACAATCTTTAACGTTCCCTTGTGCTGTCCGATAGCAGCGGATAACCATATGTTACAGAAACAATTCCGCATGATATAATGACAGAACAGAGACGAAAGGCCGGAGGGTTTCTGCATGAAGCTGATGATCTGCATTGTGAATAATTACTACACGTCGGAAATTGAAAAAGAAATGAAGAAAAAAGAATACCGTATGACGGAACTGTCCAGCAGCGGCGGTTTTATCAAAAAGGGAAGTACAACGTTCCTTTTCGGGGTGAAAGAAGAAAACATAGAGAAGCTGAAAGCGGATCTGAAAGAGGTCTGCACCTCTCTGGAGGCGGAGAAAGGCAGGCAGTCTGAAGCCCCGCGCCGCTTCACCTATTTTGTTCTGTCCGCGGAAAACGCTGCGTTCTTCGGGAACACGGTGGAAAAATCCTGAAAGACACCTTCATTGACATTATTTCAGCTTTTCCTATAGAATAGTTTATAAGAATTATTATGTAAGAATTGGTTTATGAAGAAAGCGAGGTGCATGGCGATGGCGAACGAACAGCTTCAGGAGGCAGTCAATGCGCTGAAAAATACGAAGGTTCGCATGACCCCGCAGCGTCATGCCATTTTGGAATATTTGTATGAAACAATGAATCATCCGACAGCAGATGATATCTATAAGGCACTGGAAAGCAAATTCCCAAACATGAGCGTTGCCACGGTTTATAATAATCTTCGGGTATTTAAAAACGTCGGTATTGTCAAAGAGCTGACATACGGAGATTCGTCAAGCAGGTTTGACTGCGTGACGACGGATCATTATCACGTTATATGTTCTGACTGTGGAAAGATTGTAGACTTTCATTACCCCGGACTGGATGAAGTGGAGACGCTGGCCGAACAGGTTACCGGCTTCCAGGTAAAGAATCATCGTATGGAAATCTACGGAAGCTGCCCGGACTGTAAAAGTGTTGCACATTAAAAAAGGCTCTTTACGAGGTTTGTCCTCCTAAAGAGCCTTTTTTTCGCCTGTTCAGGATTTGTTCCGGCTGGATCCGCGGTTATAAGACGGGTCAAATTCTTTTCCTTCCAGGTCAGGGTCGAGGGTTAACGGTTCATCACAATACATGCACGCATCGACCCGCCCGAGAACCTTTGTGACTTTCCCGCAGCCCGGGCATTCCACTTTTACGGTATTGGTGGAAATCATTCCGATCCAGAAGTAGACTCCACTGCTCGATATGACAAAAATGAAACCAATAATCATGCTGATTGTCATGATAAGAGGAGAAGAATCAAAAAAGATTCCAATATACATAACCAGAATCCCGATAAAAACAAGGGAAAGGGCAAATGTCCTGATCCGGTTGATCTTATTCATTCCTTTTGATGCCATATAATACCCTCCTGTCTGCAAAGTATATCATAAAATAAAGGGCTGCCCTAAATGAAAGTTTAATCTATAGAAGTCCCAATATAAAAATGCCTGATCATGGAAATGTGATCATGTCGAAAAAAATTTAAGCAGATTGTTGACTCATTATAATCAGGGTGGTATATTAGTTACTGTCGCTGTTGAGGGAACAACAGACAGCGCCTTATTTTCCTCTAAAAAAAGTTGTTGACTTTGTCTGGAGGAAATGATAAATTATAAAAGCCGCTTATTAAGGCGGGTTAATCATTGCTCTTTGAAAATTGAATGAAAGTCAAGCGTCTGTCAATTCAAATGGTTCGACGAACCATACAGATAAAAGCAGTACAGCATCAAACTTTCAATGGAGAGTTTGATCCTGGCTCAGGACGAACGCTGGCGGCGTGCCTAATACAT